>CAVQCX010000019.1:0-42748 GCA_963711095.1 uncultured Gammaproteobacteria bacterium
CTGACGACCTTTCCTCCCCCGCGGGCGGGGGAGGGCAGGAGGGGGAGGTGCCTGATTGTTTTCCCCCTCCCCGACCTCCCCCACGCCGTGGGGGAGGAGTTGATAGGTGCGGTGCGAGCAGAGCCCGATAGACCTGCGCAGCTCTCCCCGCTAAGCTCAGCCCCATAACAACCCGAAACGTCCGCCCGCTGTGTTCAGGATGAACGACGCTTCCACCCAGCCCTGCGAAGTCTTCATCAGCTACGCGCACAGCGATACACAGCGCGTGCTGCCCCTCTACCAGGCCGTCAGGCGTGTGCTGCCCGGGGCCTGGATGGATGTCGATGGCATCCACCTCAGTGACCGGTGGCTGCCCGCCATTGAGCAGGCGCTTGCCGGCTGCAGGGCATACGTGATCGTCATCGGGGCCGCGGGCCTGCGGCCCTGGGTGCTTACCGAGCCCAGGTCGCGTTCGCGCGCCACGTCAACGAAGGCCTGCCCATACTGCCGGTGCTCCTGCCGGGAACGAGTCGCTGAGGATCTGCCGCCCTTCCTCAGCCTGTTCCAGGCCAAGGTCTTCGGCGCCGCCCCAACCGAGGAGGACTACGACCGCCTGGCGCGGGACCATGAAGCGCTGCTGCGCTGACGGAGACGAGGCACCCCGCATCGAGGTCCCAGCGATCGTGCTGTATCCGGGGCTTGAGCCGTACACCGCGGAGCGCGCGTCCTTCTTCGTCGGCCGCGAGCGCGAGACCCTGGAGCTGCTCCAGCGCTTCGATCCCCAGGGGCGGCAGCATCGTCGGCGCCTGTTACTGGCTCGCCTTGCGCCGGCGCATGCTGGACCCCGAGCCGCTCGCCGCAACCGACTACGTCAGGTTGGTTCAAGAGTCGATCGCTCACTTCATGGCGGCGGTCGCGACCGACGTGAGAGGGCAGGTCCAGCCTTCGAAGGCCGCCGCCGTGTGGCGACTGCTGCGTGGTGACAAGGGCGTTCTGGATCCCGAACAAACGGCCCAAGCGCTGGAGGCGAATTTCTACCGCCCCTTGCTCCCAGGACGGGATCGCCTCTTCATGCACGAGCTGCCTTTCACGCCGGCAGACCACGACCCGGCGCTGGCCGGCAGCGACGAGTTTCACCCCGGCAAGCACAACTGGCTCAGAGCGCACAAGGTGCCGGTGCTGGTGCTCAATGCCACCACCGTGAATACAGCCCATGCCTGGCAGTTCACCCCCACTTGGATGGGCGAGTCGCCCTGGGCGGTGCACGAAGCCGCGGACAGCATCCCGCGGCTGGAGTGGTCCTGGTATGCGCCCAAGGCCGGCTGGCGGATGGCGCTCGGCCGAGCAGTAGCGGCCTCCGCCTGCGTGCCGGGGGTGTTCTCCCCGGTGCGGCTGGACGGCGCCTATGAGGGGCTGGAGGTCCAGCTCGTCGACGGCGGCGTGCACGACAACCAGGGACCGTGTCGCTTCTGGCCATGAACTGTAACGTGCTGCTGGTCAGCGACGCGGCGGGGCAGCTCCTGCTGGAGCAGGCGCCGGAGCCCGGCCTGAAGGGCCTGGGCGGCTATGCCAAGCGCTCCATGGACACGCTGATGGAGCGTGTGCGCCTTGCGAACTACGGGGAACTGGCCGCGCGCCAGCGCTCCGGACTGCTGCGCGGCCTGATGTTCCTGCACATGAAGGCGGGGCTCGACGCCGACCCGATCCCGCTCGCGGTTCTCACAGGAAGTCCACGAGGTCCGCCGTGCCCCGCTATCCCCGGCAGGGGTTCGCAAGGATCTCCAGCAGGCGCTTGCTGAGCTGCGCACCGATCTGGACGCTTTCAGCGAGGACGAGTGCCACGCCCTCATGGCTTGCGGCTACCAGATGGCGGCGAAAGCGTTCCAGCGTGATCTCGGCGGGCTGGCCGGGCTCGGGCAGCCCGCGGTCCAGGCCTCGTGGCCCTTCGTCGGGGTCCTTGGGGAGCTCACGTCGACCGCTCCGGCCACAGCTCGCCGGGACGTGCTGCTTCGGGATCTTCCCGCGGGAAGCAAGGTGCACATTTGAGCGAGTTCAGCGCGCTTGCGGGCCGATCGATGTCGGCCTGCCGGGCGGGTCTGACGGCAGCCCCCGGCGGCTGGGTCGTTGGGTCGGGGACAGCCTCAGGGCTCGACCGGCGCGCCCGGCGCGAACCAGATCTCGTAGTGGAGCGGTCGGATGTTGGTGGCGTCCTCGTAGCCTTCGATGTAGCTGACCTTCACGCCTTGGACCCCAGCCGCGCAGGCCCGCGGCGATGCGCTCGGCCTCGTCTCGCTCCTTCGCCGGAAGTAGCGCACCTCGGTGTTATTCGGGCCGGTGGAAACCTGTCCCACGCCCTGAAAGGCGACCCCGACCGTTGGGCTAGGCGAGCCCAACTGCTTTGCGGCAGCGCGGTCCGTCTCCACCGCGGATGTGTATGTAGACCCGCGGCTTGAGCGCCGCCACCGCCTTTGCGACGGCGATCTGCGCATCCGCTGTGCGGACTCCAGATAGCGTTCGGCTTCGGGTAGGCCGGGGCGTTGGCGCGTTTCGCGTCTTAATGCTTGAAGGGCCCTGCGCAGCAGCGGCCTCGGCCTTTCTCAGAACGGTCCAGGGTATCCTGCAGAGTCTGATTTCGGGCGTCGAGATCGCTGAGCAGGTCCGGGCGTTCTCGGACTCAGCCAGAGCCTTGCCGGCGCTCTGTCTCCGCCCGCTCGCTCTGTTCCCTGGCTATGATGGTCTGCTCTTTCGCCCGCTTGGCCTCGGTCATCGCCCACCAGGTCGTGCCTCCCAGGGCCACGGCGACCCACGACAACCCACCGATGAGCATCATGAGCCGGCGGCGCTGGGCCTTGTCCTGTTCGCGCTGCAGGCGCTCCGCTCCGCGGCCTGCTCGGCCTCTGCGCGCTCCTGCTCGGCCCGCAGGTCGCGGCCGGCGCGGGCCACCGGGGTCAGCACGTCGTGGCTGACCTCGATCCGCCGGGCGCCACCGCGGTCTTCGGTGCGCAGCAGCCGCCGTTCACCAGCCTGTCGATGTCCTCGGCGGTGACCCCGGGTCGCAGCAGGGCATCCTCATAGGCGCGGCTGTCCCTGTGTCCGCGGGTGGTCAGAAGCTCGTCCTCGACGAAGCGGCGCACGGCCGGCGCGACGCCGCTCATGCAGTCCTGGTAGAAGCCCTCGATGATATTGGTCTGGCTCTCGCGCACGAGCCGCTCGCTGATCTGTGCGGCGCCCGCGGCCTTGCGACGCTCGTCGGCTTCCCGGCAGAACAGGCAGAGCAGCGATGGATCTACGCGAAGGTCCCCGGTCGGCGGCTGCTCGCCGTCCATTTCGGCACCGGCGGCAAAGCGCACGATGAGGCGGGCGACCGCCGGCTCGACCAGGCGCCCCTCGGTGAGGCCCACTACCTGCAGTGCCTGGTGCCGCCCATGGGCGCACCGGCAGCGGCCGTGTCCGATGGAAGGCATGCGCTCGCGCAGCTCTTCCAGAAAGGCCAGATAGTCCTCCCTCAGGCTCAGCACCACCCGGTAGCGATGGCGGGTGAAGTCGTAGTCCCGCGAGGCCTCGACCTGCTGCTCGACCGGGCCTTCAGGGCCTCCGGGCGGGCTCCCTCGGCGAAGTCGGAAGGTCCTCGGGGAATTGGCTGCAGCTGCGGCGCCGAGTCCGGGCCGCTCGGCCCCGCGAAAGAACAGCTCCTCGAACTGATCGAAGACCAGAACCGGCATCAGCAGGCAATTGCGGCGGCTCCACAGGGCGGAGTCGCGCCGGTGCAGATATTCCAGAGGCTCTCGCTGTCCCGGCGCCGGGTCCATCGACCTGATGGCGGTCGGCCTCCCGGAGCAGCTCCAGCGATCACGTCCTCGGTCAGGTCCCGGGGCGCGCCGCCATAGTCGAGCCGCAGATACACGGGAAGCTCATCGCGCTCCCTCAGCGCCGGAAAAAGACCCGCCCGCGACAGCGAGGTCTTGCCAAGGCCCGAGGCGCCGAACAGCACGTGAGCCGCTGGGACTGCACCATGCGCCGAAGCTCGGCGATCTCCTGGTCGCGCCCCTTGAAGAAGGCGCCGTCCTGCTCCCGGAACGAGGCGAGCCCGGCGAGGATGTCGGCATCGAGCGTCGGGCCGAGCACCGCTGGGAGCTGGTCTCGGGGGCGCTCATCGCGGCCCTCCGCAGCGAGCCGCGCGGCCCGCACCAGCTCCCGCAACGCGGTCACGAGAGAGCCTTCGTCGGTGCCGCCTGGCAGCTGCAGGGCCTGGGTTCCGCCGAAATAGGGACGCACCTCATTGGCCTGCATGTCCGTGCCGTCCACGGCCACGGGCAGGATGAAGCGGGCCGGCGAGCCGTCCGGCTCCCGCGGCCGGCGCTTGCGTGCCTCCACCGCGGCCTCCCATTCGACGCGGAACTCCCGGCCCCCCCGCGCAGCACGCTGGCGGAGATCACGGGCACGAAGGCGGCCGCACTGTCGATGTTGGTCCGGATGGCCTCCTCCAGCCACTGGCGGGCTTCAGGTCGTCGCAGTCGAGACCGGGGTCGACGCCGGCACCCTGGAGCTGCCGCTTGATGCGCTCGACCACCGTCCGGTCCTCGCTCGCGTAGCTGAGAAACACCGCGTGGCGGGGCGTGTCGCTGGCGGTCGACGGTGCGGGTCCGGCCGGTGTCCGGGGACTCGGATGGAGATGCGCGCCAGCGGCGACCCAGCTCCGCGATGAACTCGGCGCTCGACCGAGTAGACCAGCGTGCGATCGCTGTAGTGGTGGAGGAATTCCACGAAGGCGCCGTCGGCACGGGCGGTGCGGTCGACCACGAAGCCCGCGCGACCGCGCACCTGCCAGAGCCGGTGCGCCGCGCTGCTTGACCGCGCGCAGGAAGAAGCGCACCAGCCAGGGCGGGAAGCCCCCGCCCAGGACCAGCAGGTGATTCGAGGCCAGGGCTTCGAACAGGCGTCTGGGCCGCCGATCCTCGATCTGCAGGTTGTGGACGAACTCCAGCAGGTCTTCGTCGGTGACTGCGTAGCTGTCCTGGATCGCCGAGACCCGCCCGAACAGCTGATAGACGACCGGGCGCTGCAGATTCCCCAGCTCGTCCGGGAGGTCCTTGAAGTCGTTGTTCAGGGCGTAGGCCAGGGAGTGGGCCAGCCGCTCGCCGTTGCAGCGCACCCCGGTCGACGGCCCGCCACAGCAGATCATCGAACGTGGTGGAGACGAAGAGGCGAAAGGCCTCGATCCCGGCCAAGGTCGACGGCGCCGCCGGCGGCTCGACCCCGTTCAGCGGCCATTCTCCTTGCTTGAGGGCCGGATAAGATGTCCTCGAGCGCGCCCCCTTGGGCGAGGTGCCGGCCCGCAAGCTCATCCAGGCTCCGCGGTGCCTGGCCCTCGATGCCGAAGCGTACGGCCAGCCGACCGGCCAGATGCTCATCAGAGTCCGGTGGGCCGGCCGTCCACCTCCACATCGAGAGGGTCTGGCCCACTACGGGTATGACGCGCTGCTCGTGCAGCAGAACGTGGATTTGGGGCCAGAAACAATCATCCATTGAAGGGGTTTGCCGCTCATGCCGGCCCGATCGGCATGTTGCACGAAGTCTAGCGCAATGCTTCAGGCATCGGCGTGATGGTGGGCGCCTGTTCAGCCACCGGCCGATCGCGCGTTGTCCCCACCCACGCGGCTTGTCCCCACCGTTCGTGAGCCATCCTGGCGGCTTCCGCGGGACGTCGCTCTGTTGAATGCCGGCCGCGGCAGCTTCCCCCGGAGGTACTCGCGATTTCTTGGCGAGTCAGAAGGGGGCCAGCCGCAACAGACGTCAGTTCGGAACCCGAGTCGGCATGTCAGCGGGTACGGGTCCGGATTCGCCGGGAAGGGTGTCGTTCGCGTTGGGACAAAGGGGCCGGTTCTCGACGGCTTGGGCCAATACCGCAACCGTGACTGCAAACTCCGGTGGGGCTTGCGGCAGCTCCCAGGAAGCTTCATGGGCCTGGCGCCTCTTCGAAGGCCGCGAGGTGGACCTGCGTGGGCGGGATAGGTCCGCTAAGCTCAGCGCCATAACCACCCGAGCCGTCCCCGCGCTGTATTAGATGAGGAACGACGCTTCTCCAAGCGCCTGGGACCTCTCGCCAGCTACAACCGGCGGGACCAGGATCAGGTTCGGCGTGTCGCCGAAGCCCTGCGCAAACGGGGCCTGAACGTCTTCCTCGATACCTGGTACCTGACCCAGCCGCCCTGGCCCGATGCCCTGGAGCGGGCACTGTCCGCTACCCGGGCGACGGCGGTGTTCGTCGGCCCGAACGGCTTCGGTAGCTGGCAGCAGCGCGAGCAATGGCTGGCGCTGGATCGCCAGGCCCGCGAAAAGTCCTTCGCCGTCCTCCCCGTGCTGCTGCCCGACAGCAAGCCCCGCTCGGCTTCCTGGGCCTCAACACCTGGGTGGACCTGCGCAATGATATCGACGACGGCGCGATGCTCGACATCCTCGCCGCGGCGGCGCGGCGCGGCGGGGCGGTGACCATGCAAGCGGCGCTGTCTGCACCGCGAAGGTGGACACCCAGCGGGCACGACGAAGGGCAGGTGGCGCGGGCGGTCGAGTTAGCGACAGGCAACAGCCACCTGTTTCTCTCCGGAACGCCTGCCGCGCAGACCGTCTTTCGGCGGGGGTGGGTCAGAGCGGTCAGGCGCCCTCTGGGAGTGCCGACACAACATGGTGTGGTTGTCGCCGGCGTGGCGTCGAAGCCGGTTGCGAGGAGTCGAGCGAGGGGGCAGCGGATGAGTAGTGCCGCGGCGGATCAACGCAAGCGCTTCTTCGTTTCCTATCGCCGCCGAGCCGACCCAGACCGCGGCTCGCGCACTTGCTTGTCGACAGGTTGAAGCGGGCTCACCACGCGGGTTTCGTCGACGTCGAGATGCCTATCGGGACGCGCTGGGTCGCGGAGATCGAGCGGCGTATCGCGTGGTGCGACTACCTGGTGGTCCTGCTCTCGGAGGATTCTATCCACAGCGAGATGGTGCAGGGCGAAGTGCGCCGCGCCCACCACCGCTATGGACAGGTCGGCAGCCCCGGCATTCTGCCGATCCGCGTCTGCTACCAAGGTCCACTCGGCTACGACTCGACAGCTTTCTTCACCATTCCGACAGCACTCTGCGACGGTTCCCGAGGACTCCGAGCGGGTGCTCGCGGACGTGCTCGCCATCGCAGCCGTCGGCGGCGGCAGTCGAGGCATGGCAGACGATTCCGGGCGGACAGGTCTGCCCGATCCTGGCCGCCCGTTGCCCGCGCAAGATCCACGTGTGCTGCGTGCGCCGGGAGGGGCACTACGCGCCGACGATCCCTTCTACATCCGCCGCGAAGCCGACACTCGCGTCGACACGCTGCCGCAAACCTCGGTGAAACCCTGGTGATCAAGGGCCCCAACAGGTGGGGAAGTCGAGTCTTCCTGGTCCCGTATCTCCAGGGCTGTCAGGATCCGGGTAAGCGCTCCGCGTTCGTCGATTTTCAGAGCTTCGGCGAGTCCGATCTGGTGGCGTACCCGGCCCTGCTGCAACGCCTCGCCTCCGCGTTGCTCCGGAACCTGAAGCTGTCCGTGGCGGAGGTTCCTGCCCCGTCGTGCCGGCTTCGACTTCACGGAGTTCGTGGAGGGCCGGATCCTGCAACAGCTGGCGGGGCCTGGCACCTTCGCCTTTGACGAGGTCGATCGAGTATTGGGCAGGCCTTACCAGGGCGATTTTTTCGCTATGTTGCGGGTGGGGCACGACCGCCGCGCCGGGGCTCTCCGTCTGGCAAGACGTCGATCTTGCCTTGATTATCGCAACGGAGCCGTACCTTGTCGTCGACTCTGCAGACCAGTTCAGCCGTTCAACGTCAGCGTCCCTGTTCCCTGAAGGGATTCTCGCGCGAGGCATTGGACCGGCTGAACTTTGCCTATGGCAATGTGCTCGACAGCCAGTCGCTTGATGCCCCTTTAATATCCTCGCCGGTCAGCCTTGTATTCACGCGCCTGGCGCCTGTTGTTGTCTAGCTGGTCCGCCAGCGACGAGTTGAAGCGGATCTGGGCTGTGGCAGCCAGCAGCGAAGGCCCGTTCGGTGACCATCTGAAGGCCCTCCTGTTGAAGCTCAAAAGGCATCCGGGACTGCTGGACGCATTTCGCCAGGCGATCCGGCATCGGCACCTTGCGCGACGAGGACACCTACCTCTATCGGTTGCGCGGAGCCGGGCTGGTAACCCGCCAGGATGGCCGCATCCTTCCCGCCCAACAAGCTCTATGCGCGCTTCTTCGGCGAGCTGAAATGAGCCCCCAGGATCGGCTTCGGCTGCAGGCGGGTGGTACGCTCAACCCGCGACGTCACGTCTATGTCCGTCGCCCCCAAGACCAGCGTTTGCTGGAGCTTTTGCTCGCCGGCGAGTACGTCAACATTCTCACGTCGCGGCAGATCGGCAAGTCCAGCCTCATGGTAAGGACCGCGGCGAAGCGCGGGGCGCGAGGCATGCAGGACCGTCGATGATGGATTTTGACGGGCGGCCTCGGTGGTGGCCTGTTCGGGGCGGAGCGCCTACTGTATCTCGGTGCTGATCGGCCAGATCGCGCGGTCGCTCGGGGCTCCCGCTCGACCTCGGAGCCTGGTGGGGCGAGCGCGGCGACGAAACCTCAAGACGGCCTGCTGCGCTTTTTCCGCGAGCCCGTTGCGGCAGGCGTCGCGGGTCCCATCGTCCTGTTCCTGGACGAGATCGACAGCGCCCTTGAAGCTCTCCTTCACCGACGATCTGTTCACCGCCATTAGCGGGATGTAGGACGAGCACGTCCTGCAGCCGGTGTACGGGCGTCTGGGGTACTGCCTTCAGGGTGTCGCCGCACCGAACGAGCTGATCAAGGACCGCAGGACCACGCCCTACAATATAGGCCAGACCCTCAAGCTGGATGATTTCGACCGCGCGGCGGAAGACCTTCGCGCCCATGGCCCGTTGGCTCGGCGGCGACCGGGAGGTCGGCAACAACTGCTCGACCGGGTCCTGTACTGGACCGGCGGACACCCCTACCTCACCGTAGGGATGTACATCGACCTGGCGGAAGCGGGAGCCGCCACCGTCGCCGATGTGGACCACCACGTGGAGCAGCACTATGGGCGCCTCGATGAAGCGGGCGGTGAGGTTGAGTTCCAGCGAGATCCTGCGCTTCGTCGCGAATCGCCTGAGCGACGGCCTAGGCCGCGCTCACGCTTTACGAACGCATACTCGCGGGAGGCCAAGACTCGACCGCACCACCCTGACGCACGCCGAGCTCAAGCTCTCGGGCTTGGTCAAGCGCAACGGCGAAGGTGCGCTGGTGGTGCGTAACCGGCTACCGGCAGCTTTTCGATGAACGCTGGATCACCGAGCAACCGGCCGCGCCGAGAGCTGGCCCGTTACCGACAACTCGCCTTCGCCTCGTTGGCGTTGACCATCCTGGTCGTCGGCGAGGGTGGCTTCCTCTGGTGGGCAACGGACAAGGGCTAGGGGCTGGCGAGCGAGGCCCGCGGGCTGCTGACGCGCATGGGCTGTATGCCCGGTGGGGGCGCCGGAGACGGTGCGGGTCCCGGCGCGCAGCTTCGTTATGGGATCAGGCGCGAACTCCAACGACGGTCCGCAACACCCGGGGAGGCGTTTGGGCGTACATTCGCCATCGGCGAGCGCGAGGTCGGTCTACGCCGAGCTGTGATCAGTTTTGCCGCCCGCGACGGGGCGGGCTCTACCGAGCGACTCAGGCTGGGGCCGGGCTGCCGGCCGGTGATCGAGGTGTCCTGGGAGGACGCGGGGGCCTATGCGGCGTGGCTGTCGGAGGAGACGGGAAAGGGCTACCGGCTGCCGACCGAGGCGGAGTGGGAGTACGCGGCGCGGGCTGGCACGCCCGCCCTATTGGTGGGGTACGGACATTGTCGGCCGGAAAGGTCTGCGCCAATTGCGGCGGCTGCGGCAGCCAATGGGACATGAGCAGACCGCTCCGTGGGGAGCTTCCCGGCCAACGCCTTTGGCCGGGTCGCATGGCGGGAAATGTCTGGGAGTGGGTAGAGACTGTTACCACGAAAACTATGAGGGTGAAGGCCGCGGACGGCTCGGCCTGGCTGGAGGCGAACGGCGGGGGTTGCGCCCGGCGGGTGGTGCGGGGCGGTTCCTGGTTCATCGATCCGGGGTCGTCCGCTCGGCGCCCGCTCTGGCTCCCCGCCGGCTACCGGATCATCGACGTCGGCTTTCGTCTCGCCCAGGACCTCGCAGAGTGACCCTGCTCTTTTGCCTTTTACCCTTTTCCGCGGGCCGCAAGGCCCGCGGCGGCGCTCTGAGGGTGGGTGGGTGACAGCGCCGGTTCCCCAGGCCGTCCAGCTCTGCCACGAGCTGCTGCTGTGGATGATCCCCCAGCTCGACAAGTTTCCGCGGGTGCGGCGTTTCACCTGGGCGAGCGGCTGGAGAGGGCACTGCTCAAGGTGTTGAGCTTTTGCTGGAGGCCGCCTACACCAAAGCCAAAGCCCCGGCCTGCGGCGGGCCAACCTGCGCCTGGAGGTGGGTCGCCACCTGTGGCGCCTGGCCCACGAGCTGGCGGCGGTCTCCACCCGCCGCTACGAGCAGGCGCCAGGCTGATGGACGATCTGGGCCGCCAGGTGGGGGGCTGGCTGCGCAGCCAGTCGGGCGGCGCGGGCCCGTGAAGCGCGTCGGCGGCTTATGGGCGCGGCTGGTGAGCTTCGAGAACCTGCTGCTCGCCTACCGCAAGGCCCGGCGGGGCAAGGCGCGCGGCGCCGGGGTGGCCGAGCTGGCCCTCGATCTGGAGCCGGAGCCTGCGCCTGCAGCGCGAGCTGATGTCGGGAGAGTATCGGCCCGGCGCCTACCGGCTGTTCACCCTCTACGAGCGCAAACCGAGGGTGATCGCGGCGGCGCCGTTTCGCGACCGGGTCGTGCATCATGCCGTGATGAACCTGATCGAGCCGCCCCTGGACCGGGCCTTCATCTACGACTCCTACGCCTGCCGCCGGCGCAAGGGCGTTCATGCCGCGGTGAAGCGTTACCAGGGATGGGCACGCCGCTACCGCTACGCGCTGAAGATGGACGTAGCGCGCTACTTCCCGTCCATCGATCACGTCATCCTCAAGGCAAAGCTGGGGCGCAGGATCAAAGACCGAGAGGTGCTCGCGCTGCTCGAGCGGATCATCGATACCTCCCCGGCCTCGAACGATGCGCCGTCGTATTTTCCAGGTGACGACCTCCTGACCCCGCTGGAGCGGCGCCGAGGCATCCCCATCGGCAATCTCACCAGCCAGTTCTTCGCCAACCTCTATCTCGATGACCTCGATCATTACCTCAAGGAGGCCCTGGGAGTGGGGGCGTACTTGCGATACGTCGACGATATGGTGGCGCTGGGCGACGACAAGGTATGGCTCGGCGAGGTCCGCGAGGCAGTGCGCGAGCGCCTGGCCCGGGATCGTCTGCGGCTGCATCCCCGAAAGGCCGAGATCACCCGCACCCGGGATGGGCTCGACCTGCTGGGCTACCGCGTCTATCCCGACTTCCGGCTGCTGCGAAACGACAACGGCCACCGGTTCGCGCGCAAGCTGCGAGGCTTCGCCCGGGCCTACGCGGCGGGTCGGATGCGCTGGCCGGACTTCGACCCTTCGGTGCAGAGCTGGATCGGCCACGCCCTGCATGCCGACACCGAGGGGCTGCGCCGGCGCATCTTCTCGGCGACAATATTCAGCAGGGGGAGGGCCAAGAGGCGACCAGCGGGTGGTGCGGGGCGGTTCCTGGAACAACAAACCGAGGAACGTCCGCTCGGCGAACCGCAACAGGAACACCGCCGACAACCGGAACAACAACCTCGGCTTTCGTCTCGCCCAGTCCACCCGCGCGGCCCGATGGGCCGAGCCCGGAGCCGGCCCGTTCACGGACGGGCCGGGCGTGGTGCGCGGGTGTCCATGAGCCCGCCTCCCGGCCTCGCACGGAGGGGAGAGCCGAATAGCGTTGCCAGGACGGCAGGCAGCGGGGCTGGTAGGCTGCGCCGAACGCCCCGCCGCCGCTTTGACGTGGACTGAGCAAACGATCGCTGGAAGGCGATGTTAGGGATCACCTCGAGCTCATGGCCGACATCTTCATCAGCTACGCACGGGAGGACCGGGAGCGGGTAAGGCTGCTGGCCGATGCGCTGGAGGAGGAAGGCTGGTCGGTGTGGTGGGATCACCGGCTGAGCGCGGGCGAGGTCTTCGACAAGGTCATAGAGGTTGCGCTGGATGCGGCCCGTTGCGTCCTGGTCGTATGGTCTGACCATTCGGCCGAGTCCCACTGGGTGCGCGCCGAGGCTCATGAGGGCCTGGAGCGTCATTGCCTGGTTCCCGTGCGTTTCGACGGATGCCGCCTGCCCTTGATCTACCGGCCCATGCACACGGCGGATCTGCGGAACTGGGACGGGAACGGGCAGGATCCGTATTTCCGCAGTGAGCTGCTTCCGGCGGTACGCAAGCTGCTTGGCGCGGCAGTCTCGGCAAAGGGCCAAACCGAGCGGGGCACCCCTTCGTCTCCAACCGAGGCAAGCCGCTCGCCTGATCCGGTCGAGACTGCCCCGTCTCGTGCCAACGAGGACCGGCGGGGAGCCGGAAGCGTCTTCCGCGATCGCCTTCGCGATGGCTCGGAAGGCCCGGAGATGGTCGTGATCCCCGAGGGGCGATTCATGATGGGCTCGCCGGGAACGGAGGAAGGCCACTACGACGACGAGGGGCCACAGCGCGAGGTCCGGATCCCGCGCCCCTTCGCGCTCGGCCGCTGTGCGGTGACCTTCGAGGAGTATGAGCGCTTCAGTGGGGCGACGGGCCGGACGCCGCCGGAAGATGCCGGTTGGGGCAAGGGCCGCCGCCCGGTAATCAACGTGTCCTGGGAGGATGCCAGCGCCTACGCGCAGTGGCTGTCGAAGGAGTCCGGGCGGCCCTACCGGCTACCCACCGAGGCCGAGTGGGAGTACGCGGCGCGCGCCGGCACCACCACGCGTTACTGGTGGGGCGACGAGATCCGCCAGGACGGCAAGGTCTGGGCCAACTGCAACGGCTGCGGCAGCGATGGGGACGCTAAGCAGACCGCGCCGGCCGGCTCCTTCGCGCCGAATCCCTGGGGTCTGCACGACATGCTGGGCAACGTCTGGGAGTGGGTCGAGGACTGCTGGCACGGCAGCTACACGGGCGCTCCCGGCGACGGTTCGGCTTGGCTGAAAGAGAACGGGGGAGATTGCGCCCTGCGGGTGGTGCGGGGCGGCTCCTGGAGCAGCGGACCGAGGGACGTCCGCTCGGCGACCGCTACAGGTACACCGCCGACGCCGGACACGACCTCGGCTTTCGTCTCGCCCAGGGTGAGGAGTGACCCTTTGTCCAGCGGACAAAGGAAGCACGACGAACGCCCCGCCAGGGAGGGCGGGGCTGGAGTCGGCTCAGGTCCCGATGCTGCGCCAGGGAGGGCTTGTACGCGGTTGGGGAATGGTCACCGATGACCCTCTGCGCTTTTGCCTTTTACCCTTTTCCGCGGGCCGAAAGGCCCGCGGCGATGCTTTACGGTGTGTCTGCGTAGGGCGGGATAGCGCAGCGTATCCCGCCAGTCGAGCCGACCCATCCCGCCGTTCGCGTCATTCCATCTCCTGCTCCCGCACATCCGCGGGGGCCGCCCAATCCGCCGGATATTTCCCGGCCGCCACAAAACGGTGAAAGCTGCTGTACGGCCAATCCGCGGGACGTGGCACGAGACCATGTTTGACGGGGTTGTGGTGGATGTAATCCGCGTGCCGGGCGAAGTCTGTCTCGTCCCGGATCGCGTGCTCCCAGAATCAGCGTTGCCAGACACCGCGCTCGCCTTTGCGGATTCTCCGCGGGCTCAAGCGCTCGCCCGGCGGAATGGCGCGCGAGAAACGCCATTTGATGCCGTGCCAGCGGGTGGAGAAGTCACTGTCGCCTTCGGGCAGGGTCCAGATGCAATGCAGGTGGTCGGGCAGCACGACGATGGCATCGATGGTGAACGGGCGTTTGCTGCGCTCCTCGGTAATGGCGCTGCGCAGGGCGTCGATATGCTCGGTCAACAGGGTGCGATGGCGTTCCAGAAGGGCGAGGGTGAAAAAGAAGGTACCGCCGGGGATGGAGGCGCGGATGTAGCGGGGCATGGCTCGAGAGAATGCCATGGGATCGTAGTCGGTGGTACCGCGACTGGCGGGATACGCTGCGCTATCCCGCCCTACTACTCGGCGGGCGGGATACGCTGCGCTATCCTGCTCTACTACTCGGCTGGCGGGATACGCTGCGCTATCCCGCCCTACTGGCGGGGCTGCGGGGCTGCGGGGCTGCGGGGCGGTCTGGCCTTGATTCGGGTCGGGGGGGCTACCGGGTACGGTGGGGGTCGATCGAGGGAGCGGCTCGGCCATTGCGGGCGACGTAGGGCCATGCTTTACCCGGCAGTAAAGCAAGCCTGGAAAGCCCATGTCCACCGCCACGTTCGGCTCGAAATCTCAAAAGCCGGGGTCACCGCAAAAGCCGGGGTCAAAAAGCCGGGGTCAGGTCCGAAATTGTAACATCTGCTCGGCTCAGGCGGCGCTGTGCCAGATGCTGAAAACCGCGAGCTGACCCCGGCCTCCGCGCAGTAAGCGGGCGGATCTGGTCGAGCGGACACCCATCGATCCCCGCCTGCGGCACGGCTGTGCCCACGCCAAGAGGGCACCGGAATGAATTCCGGCTTTCGGCCGTATCTCAAGCAATTCGCCGACAACGGGTGTGCGTTCGACTCCCCGGGGGTCCGAGCCGATGGTCGCATTGCCGAATGCTTTGTCTATAGGCCGCTCGCCGGCAGCGAGGTGCACGGGGGCTCCGCATGGCGCCCGGAGCCGGGGGGTTGCTCCCGGGGTCGTTCTTGTCCGTATGGGCGCACGGCGGGCGGGTTGTGCTTGGCGATGTAGATGCAGATGTCGGTCGCGAGCAGATAGCGCACCGCCATCAGATGGTCTCCCGCGCTTGTGGCGGCGCAGCGTTGCAGCATGCGGTTAGACCCAAAGGCGAGATGGGTCCAGCGCGTGACGATGCCGCCGATCACAGGGTCAAAGCGAGCTGCGGATCGAGATGGTCCCGGATGATAGCCCCCGTTGCTGTGTAGCGATCTTCTTCGCCGCTGGTGCGTCAAGCAGTCGTGAGATCATCATGATCTGGATCGCAAATGGCGGCAGGCATTCCACAAACTTTGTGTTGAGCGACCTGGGTCTCGCCATCCGCTCCGCCCAGCGCGCCAGCTCGTCGTCGGACGCGCTGTCTTGAATCCGTTCCCATTCGATCGAGCCTTGGGTATCCAGGTAGAAATCGGTCGCATGGGCATTGCGCAATAGGGTGCCCGAGAGCTGCGCCAGGGTTGTGTTGGCCCGTATCCCTGCAAAAGTCCACCACCTGACCCGACCGTCGCCGAGGTGCTCTACCGTCGTTGTTGCCAAGCGCAATTCGGGCAGCTCTTCTTGCGTCTCTTGCAAGTACGCCAGCGCCCGCTTCGACCAGGTCACGTCGGGTACGAGGCCGCAGAGGACGGCCTTGACCGCCTGACATAGCGCATAGCTGAGCGCCCGGGACGTTCCCATCCAGCGCGCCTTGCCTTGCTCGCTGCTCGGCTCTACCCAGGCAACCCGTGTCGGCCAGTCCACGCTCGTCACGCGCCAGCTCCGACCAGCCAACAACAGGATGGCGGGGCTGCCCGCTTCGCTATTCATACACAAGGGGTCAACCGTCCCCAGATCGACCGCGCCGTACCTCACCTGGACTTGACTGGGAACGGCAAAGGATGACAGCAAGTCCAGAAAATGCCGACGGCCGTACAGCCGTTCTCCGCGCAGGCCGAGGCCCAGCAAGGCGTTGCTCTCCGCCAGTATGTCCGTCGCCTGCATGAAGGAAAGGACCTCCGTGATTCCGGCCGCCGGCAGCTCGGGAAACAGCGCGGCGAGCTGGGCGCGGACACGTCCCTGCTTCGATTCCTCCTGCGCTCTGCAGCACTATGGCCATGGCCTGCTGTGCGACCAGGTGCCATGGCTCCGGAGGCGGCTCTATCGGCTCGACGAAGCCATCGCGCCACAATCTGGTGATCCCGCAGGCGATCAGAAGAGACTCCTCCGTGGTCGCCAGGAACAGGCAATTGCGCCTGGCGCCGCTGCGCCGCCCGCTGCGGCCCATGCGCTGGAGGAAAGGAGGAGACGGTCGCTGGGCGCGTCGATCTGGATCACGTAGTCGAGGTCGCCCACGTCAATGCCCAGCTCCAGGGTGCTGGTGGCAACGATCACGCAATTGCTGTCTTCGCCAAAGGCCTGTTCTGCTTGACGCCGTTCCGAGAGGCTCAGCGACGAGTGCGAGACGAAGGTGCGCACCTCCAGCTCGCGCAGCGCGGCGGCCAGCTCCTCGACACGGCTGCGGCTGTCGCAGAACACCAGACGCTTGGCGCCGCGGTGCAGCCTGGAGATGACCGTGGCGGCGTTCGCCAGGGTCCCCACGTAGTCGATGGTGACGTCTGCATCGCCTGAGGGTGCGGGCTCGCCGACGACAGCGCCCGCCTCGTCCTGCCGTGAACCAGCGCAGCAGCTCCTCGGGGTTGCCGATAGTGGCGGACAGGCCGATGCGCTGGATCGGGAAGGTGGAGAACGCACCGAGCCTTCCCAGCACCGCCCGCAGGTGCCAGCCCCGGTCGTCCCCGGCAAAGGCATGCAACTCATCGACGATGGCGACCCGCAGCGAGCCGAACCAGGCCTGCCGATCGACGCGCAAGGGAGATCAGCATGCCTTCCAGCGACTCCGGCGTAGTCAGCAGGATGTCCGGTGCCTCGCGCAGACTGCGGGTTTTGGCGCTCTGGCTGACATCGCCATGCCAGACCTGCACCCGTCTGCCGATCAACGCGGCATAACGGCTCAGGCGCTGTTCCAGGTTATTGAGCAACGCCTTGATGGGGCAGACATAGAGAACACTGAGACCTTGCCAGTCCTCCGCGAGCATGCGCGAAAGCACCGGGATGATGGCCGCTTCGGTCTTGCCGCCAGCTGTGGGGGCCAGCACCATGACAATGGCTGCCGGAAAGGATGGGTTCGATGGCTGCGAGCTGATGGGGGCGAAGCGTCTTGCCAGCCCAGGGAGTTGACGACGTGGTACTGAACAGCGGGGTGAAGTTGCTCGAACGCCTCGCGGCTCACAGTTCGATGTCATCCACGGAGGTCGCTCCGGCAGCCGCCCGTTCCTGCGCGGTCAATTCGGACTCGGCGATCGTCAGCGCGTAATGCTGGCGCGGATCGAAATCCGGATATTGGTCGACTCTGTCGAGCACATCGCCGACCAGCTTCTTGAGGAACAGGCGTGGCGCCACGCCGACCCGGCCTCCCAGGTTGCCGGTGACAGCCTGGGCCAGGGAGGCGATATAGGCATCGTCCACCCGCCCGGCCACCCGCTCCGGGGCTTGGCAGCCCTCGGCGAAGATGTCGCGGACCTTCCTCCCCACTTCGGCCAGCAGCGGCAGATCGAAGCCCGGCAGGCGGATCTGCACGGCCCGGGGATTGTCGAAGCGCGCATCGGTCGTGAAGTCGGTATGCAGTCGCTGGGCCAGGGGCGCCAGACGCTGGGCGCCCTGGGGGCCATCGAAGAACGCCGGGGTGCCGGTGATGAGCAGGTAGAGGCCGGGAAAATGCCCGACGTCGATCTCGTCGATCCACTGGCGCAGCGCATTCAAGCCTTTCTCCCGGGTATCGGCGCGCATGCGCTGGAGGATCTCCACTTCGTCGAGCACCAGCAGCAGCCCCGAGAAACCCGGAATCGCGCAGGATCACCAGCAGCCCGGCCAGGAAATTCGCGGCGCCGAAATGATCGATGTCGCCTTTGACGCCGGCGGCCCGGCGGATGCTCGCCGCCACGTTGGGCTGACCGGACAGCCAGGCGATGAGACCGTCGGCCATCGCGTGGTCCGCGCTCTGCAAGGCCCTGCGATAGGCGCGAAGGGTGGCGGAAAACGCCGGGGCCACCTTGGTCACCGTGGCCAGGCGGATCTCCATCAAGGCCTCGGTGCTGGCGATCAGCGTCTGCTCGTCCAGGGCGTCCACGCTCCCGTCGGCCAGCACATCCTGCTCCAGGGCGTAGAACCAGCCGTCGAGGATGCCGCGGAAGGCGCCTTCGCCGGAATCCGCCGTGGCGATGCGCTCGACCAGGCGGCGGTAGACCGTCTCCATGCGGTGCAGGGGCGTCTCGGTCTCCGAGATCTGCACCTCGCTGGTCGCAAACCCCCGGCCGCGCGCTCTTTCCTGCAGCCAGCGGCCGAAGAAGGTCTTGCCGGCCCCGTACTCCCCGCGCACCGCCTTGAACATGCCCCGGCCGAGCGCGGCCGCGGCCAATTCGTCATCCAGGGTCTGCTCGAAGCGCTGAGCCCCGACGGCGAGGGCGTCCAGCCCGTTCCGGGGCACGGTCCCGCGACGCAGGGCATCGATGATCTCGGCCCGTCTTTGAGGACTAAGCATGTTGCGCCCGCCAACTGGAACTGCACGCGCAGCAGCTCCCTGTCGAGCTGCACCTGCGCGGCAGTCTCGTCCAGGGTCAGCACCCGGGACTGGTCCACATTCAGGACCCGGCGCGCCGCATTCACGAATCCGCTGACGCGCAGCAGCGGCATTCCCATCCTTTGCGCGAGCGCGGTCTTGCTGAGCTTGCCGCCCCGGGCATCGAGCGCCTCCAGCAAGGCACGCATCTCCGTGTCGCTGCGGGCTAACCCGCGCGGCGAGCTGCCGCTGCTGCCCGTAGGTAGGACTGGCCAGCAGGGCGCTGATCCAATCCGCCTTGGCCGGGGGCGCCTCGCCACCAAACAGGTCCGGCGTCGCCGCCTCTTTCGGGCGCTTCTTCGACTTGCTGCGGACAGGCGGAGTCGGGGTAGCCGTCAAGGCGGGGAGGCTGTCCTCCCACCATTCCGGCTGACTGGGCGGTGCAGGCTTCCACTCGTCCAGATGACACAGGGGCGGCAAGAAGACGCTCAGAGGGACCACGACTTCCTGCGGGGACGCCCCGCCGTGGTAGCCGTTCTTCTTGGCCGCGTATCTCAGCTGCTCGCTCCAGGCGCAGACGACGCGGTGGGCGCCGTCCGGGCCCCGCACCCGTCCGCCTTCCAGGAGGATCTCGTCTTCTTGCACCGGGCTGCCGACGCTGCGCCAGCGATCGCCGTCCCCGGCGCTGCGCTGGGTAGTGCGCTCGTCGATGACATGGCCATGGTCGGCGGTAATGATCAGCGCCCGTCCGGCGGCCCGCGCTTCATGCAGCAAAGGCTTCAAGAGCCGCAGGTCGTCCAGTGTCCAGCGCAGGTGCAGCTGGTCCGAGCCGCTGAGATGATCATCCACCGCGTTGTAGACCACGCCCACCACTTTGCGAGTCGGGTCGCCGACCAGGTCGCGCACCGGCTGGGCCAGGCCCGTCGCATCGCCCAGCTCGCCTTTGTGGAACAGCATGGGCTTGCCACCCGCCTTCGATGCCGCGAGCAGCGCCGGGTGGGCCGCGAAAGCGGACTTTTCCTGGTGCGCGGCACCCGATGGTCAGCTGCCCGGACAACAGGCTGGCCCGACTGATCTCCGTTACCGTCGGCAAAGCGGCGATTCCGACCTGAGCTGCCAGGGCGTGCTCCGGGATGTGTTCCACCCAGCCCTCGGCGCGCCAGGTCGCTGCACAGCTCCCGGAAGATGGCGTAGCTCAGGCCATCGACCACCAGGAACAGACACGGGGATTGCTGCGCCAGCGGGACCAACGAGCCGGTCCAGAATGGCCTCCACCGGCAAGGCAGTCATCGGAGATGGCCAGATCGGCGTTCCATGCCTTCAGCGCGGCGGCAAACCGCTTGTTGAAGGCCTCCCGCTGTTCCCGGATCGACTGCGCAAGGTCCGCATAGGCGGCGGAGAGGGCGGCCAGCTCATCGCCCCCCAGCAGCTTCAGCCGTGCCCAGTCCACATAGGCCGCGTCCCGCGCATAGCCCTGGGCCAGAGGCGGAAGATTCGCCGATTGCCGCTGGCCGGAATCGTTGGTCAGGCCCACCAGCCAGCGCGCCAGCCGTCTGGCCATGTGGACCCGCTCGTTGCGGCTGCCAGGCGTGCCGCCCAGGCGATGCGCCAGGGCGCTGCCGGCGGCATGCTCCAGCGCAGCCAGAGTCGCTGCAGAAGGCTCCGTCAGAACGCCCTGAATGGCCTTCGCGAACGTCGCTAGACGTGCCTCGAAACCGCTCGGGAGCAGCTCGCTCAAGACCGCAAACTCGATCAGATCGCAGTTCTCGCAGCAGGCCCTCCGCCCGTTCCACGAAGGGGCGGGTTTCATCGGCGGGCGAGGCTGCGCAGCAGCCAGGCAGCGGCGTCCGCCCAGCGCCGGCCCTCATCGGGGCGCAATGCGCCTGTTTCCGGTGTAGCGCTCCAGGCGCACGGCGGCCGCGGTCAGCTCCGTCTGGCCCTCGACTTCCGGGGGCGAGCACGACGCTGCAGACCAGGCCGATGGGCAGTGCATCCAGCCCGTTGCCAGCTGCCACGCAGCCCATCACCAGCTTGCCGACCGGGCCCGCGCAATCGCTCAGCCATTCCATGACCTGGGATTGGGCAGGCTCGGCCAAATGGGCAAAGCGCCCGACCTGTCGCTCGGCGCAAGCTCCAGCGAAGCAGGCTCACCAGATCCGGCCGTGCCTCGGCTATGCCGAGTGCGCCGTTCGAGCACATGTCGCCAGGCGGTATCGAGGTCGAGAAAACCGCCCGGCCACCGGCGGATAGCCTTCCGGCGGCAGGTAATCCAGCAGGGCATTGGCCATCCAGCTCTGCTTGGCCAGCCGCGAGTCGATCTCGTTCGCCTGGAAAACCTGGCGGACCATGTCCCAGCGCTCCACCTGGAACACCCGCCCCCGGGAGAGACGGGCGATCAGGTCGCTGCCCAGATCGGTATCCCCGAGGTGGGTCAGCAGGACGAGCGGCGTCGCTTGCCCCGGACTCCGTCTCGACCAGGACCTCTCGCGCGGCCAGCGACGAGGGGCACCAGCGCAGGCGGAAGGATCGCCCGGCTATCGACAGGGTCTCCGGCCAGGCATCCTTTGCCGGTGAGCGGATGGCGATGCAGCGCGTGTCCGGGTCCCTGGCCAGAATCGCCTCGACCTGGGCGGCGATCTGATTGCTGGTCGGCACCATCAGACAGGCCTGCGGGTCTTCGAGAGCCGCCAGGTGATGGACAGGCGCAGCTCGCTGTCCTGATCCAGCTCGCGCCCGATGTGCCGCAAACAGCTTCGCGCCTGGGCGGGGGCCAGGTTCACCGCCTCGGCTTCGCGCACCACGACCGTCTCGGGCCGCGGTCTTCGGCGGCCTGGGCGGCTCCGGCGGGCGGTTCGGCTGCCGGGGTACATCGGTCAGCAGCCTGAGCGCCTTGGTCTGCTGCTCGTCCAGGGCGGGCTTGAGGGCGATGGCATGCTCATCCGTGGCGAGGATCTCGCCAATGCGGGACTTGATGGCCAGCGCGGCCTGCCGGCGGTGGTCGGACAGCGGGGATGGTCGCCTCGAAGATCTGCCAGCCCGCGCTGCGCATCGCTTCGTCCAGGATCTTTGCCTTGGCGAGGGTCTGCGCCATGGCCGCCTCGGAGGTCTCGATCGCGCTCTGCGACAGCACCCTGACGAGCTGGCCCGGCTCCGTGCCGCTCAGCGCCGTCAGCAGGGCATGGGCGGAGCGCGCCGTGGTCAGCCTGGGGGCAGCGGTGCCCGCGGGCACATAATCGGCGATGCGCTGCTCCAGGCTGCGTGACCAGGCTGGCGAGCGCCTCGCGGGTCTCCTTGACCTTCCCGCTCACGCCTTCCGCCAGCTTGGCCAGGTTGGCGGCGCTCAGGGTCTGGGGGACGACCAGGCCGAACAGGGCTCCCGCCCGCGCGAGCGCCTGCTCCCAGTCCTGCTCGGTCGGGCAGCGCCTGCTCCCGCAGCTCCAGCTCCGGCATCAGATTGTCCAGCGTGGCCGGGAACGGGCCGTTGTTGAGGAAGAAGGACCGGTTGGTCTGGCCGGCGAAGCTGAGCGCGACCAGATTCATGACCTCGTTGGGCAGGCCCATGCGCTGGGGCTCGTCCATCCATCGGCGCAGCCTGGCCACCGTGATGGCACCCCCGTCGCGGGCCTGGGCCTGCAGGAAATGCGACCTTCCAGTGGTGCCCCAGCACGAAATGGGTCTCGCCCATCTCGCCCAGCCGCAGCGGGTTGGCGATGGAGCGCACGAGCTGCCGGATGCCTTGTCCTGCACGAGCACCCGACCATCCGGCGCCTCCAGGGCGCGCTCGATCTCCGGCCAGACCACCTTCCTGAGCGCGGCCGTCTTCACCTCGACGTATCGAACTTGGGGTGGGCCGGGAATTGATGGCCGAAGAGTTGATCCAGCAGGCTCTCGAAGGCCCGCTTGAGGTCCGCGCCCACCGGCGGGCGCGGGGTCAGGGTCGGGTCCAGGGAGCGGAACTGGTCATCGGGGCTGAGCCGGTCTGCGACGGCATCGCGCGGATCGCTGGCGATGCCATAGGCCACTTCCAGGCACTGACGCAGGCGGCTCTGCAGCTGGTCGCGCTGGTTCTTCGCCAGCGACTTGGCCGGCCCCCGGTCCACCAGGGAGAGGTGTCCGGCGTAATCGTTGAAGCGCTCGCCGGTCAGGATGTAGTCCAGCACCACCAGCCGGCCCAGATCGCGCAAGCGTGCTTGTCGGAGAGGAAGGAGGGCAGCCAGACCAGGGTGCGGGTATCGCCGCCGCGGTAGTTGGCCAGACGAGCCAGGTCGTCGGCCGGGGTCCGGTTGGCGTCGTCGAACGGGTAGTCCACCACCACCGTCCAGCTGCCTTCGCGCCCGCGCAGGCGGTCGTCGGCCAGCTCGCGCACGTTCTCGTACACCACCTCCACCTCGCGCCGGGTGCCGCGCCAGGCATAGGCGTAGGTCGTGAACAGCTCGCTGGAGTCGTCGATGCCGAGCTGCTCGAACAGCATCTCCCGGATCTTGCGGCGCCGGTTGCCGGGGTTGTCCTGGGCCTCGGCCCCGCGCACGATGGGCTCGATGTCCACCCCGGTGACCTGGATCGAGATCACCGGGTTGGCGTCCTCGGTGACCTTGATCTCGCCGACCTCCGCCGCCCAGTCCCTGCAGCGGCGCAGCACGTCCTGGCTCTCCCGGCCCGGGATCGGGCGAACGGAAGGAGCCGTGGTTCAGCGCGGCCAGGCGCTGCGCGGTCAGCGCCTTGAGCGATTCCACCTCCGGCACCAGCGCGGCCAGCATCAGGGTCTTCAGCAGCCGCGCGTCGTTGCGCAGGTTCCGGCGCCTTGCCGGCGTCGGCGATGCCGGCCTTGATGTCCTGCCAGGTGACGCCGTGGCTGCGCTCCAGCATCGGCAGCAGCTTCTGGTTGTAGAGCCGCTTGGCGTTCTCGAAGTGGATGCGCATGGCATCCGAGAACGGCTCGTCGCCCTCGGCGATCACGTCGTAGAGGTCGCCCACCGGGATGATCTGCCCCAGCTCCAGGTCGTCTCGCCGGTCGACCAGCAGCTGCAGCATCAGCTTCAGCGCCGTGCGCTCCCGCTGCAGCACCGACGACACGGCGATCAGGGCCTGCACCAGCGCCGGGCTGAACGGATAGACCTTGCGGAACATCTCCCGGTCGGCCGTGGTGGTCAGCAGCGTGTCCAGCACGTCCTGGCGCACCGTCAGGAACTCCTGGAACGCCTGCTCCAGCTCCTGGCGCGCGGCTTCGGATACCGGGCGCAGCACCCGTTTCTCGGCGATCGCCGGCAGGTTGCGGTCTTCCAGGGTGATGACGTGGAAGCGCGCCTCCCAGTGCTTGAGCACATCGCGCGAACTGAAGCTGCAGGGCGCCGGCCAGGTTCTCGCCCACCAGCTCGCGCAGGTCGCGCTGCCGGGCGACGAAGCTCACCAGCGGGATCGGCCGGTCGGCGTGGGTGGCCTCCACCAGCTTCACCAGCTTGGTGCCCTCGCTGCTGACGAAGGAGACATCGGCGGCGCGGCTGGCCAGCCAGAGGATCAGCTCGTCCAGGAACAGGATCACCGCGTCGTAGCCCAGCGCCTGGGCATGGCGGCTCATGATGGACAGGCCATCGTCCAGGGACACGAAGGCCTCGCCCCGGCTCTCCGCCATGGCGGCATAGGCCGAGAAGAAGCGGGCGATCAGATCGCCCACCAGGCGCATGCGCTCCTCGCCCTTGGGCGGCTCCAGCATGGCCGCCTCGAAGCTTTCGGCGTCCCAGCCGCCGCCCAGGTCGCCCCAGCCGCTACCGCCGCCACCTGCGCCCTCGTTGAGCTGGGCGAAGAAGTGCTCGTCGCCCAACTGGTCCGCGCAGCCGCTGTGCATCCTGGAACAGGCCCTCGGCCAGATAGAAGCCCGGCACCGGCGCCTCCGGGTGCGAGTGGCGGACGAAATCGGCGTACTGCCCCAGGATGGCCGACTCCATGTCGCGGGCGCCGATCATGTGGTACGGCACCAGCAGGAACTGGCGGCCCTGGGTCCAGCCGTTGTGGCGGCTGACCACCTCCGCCAGCTCCGGCATGGAGCGCGCCTGCAGCGTTGCCGGCGAGCAGCAGGTTGAGCACCGCCATGAAGTGGCTCTTGCCCGAGCCGAAGCTGCCGTGCAGGTAGGCCGCCTTGCTGCTGTGGGACTCCACGCGCCTGGCGCACGAAGCCCAGCGCGTTGTCGAAGCACTGCACCAGCTGGGGCGTCACCACGTAGTCGCGCAGCGTCTGCTCGGCATGGCTCACCCCCTCGGTGAGCTTCAGCACGAAGTCGCCCTGGTGCACCCGCTCGGGGATGGCGATGAGGTCCTTGATCAGTGTCATCTCGTAGCTCCATGTGCGGTGGCGGCCATTGGCGCCGGCTTCCGGCTCATGCTCGGGTGGCGGGCGTGAATGGTCAGTCCCAATAAGATTGGGGCCGTACACTCGCCGCTTGCTTTCAGGACCCATCGCGCCGAGGGCGGCGCTCCCACATCAAAGCCCCCGGCACAGTCAAGACTCGCCCCCCTGTGGGAGCGGCGCCCCGCCGCGATAAGTCTCAGACACGGCGATGCCCGCATCGGCGACTTCCCCAATTACAAGGGGCCAAATTATTACCCTCTCTGTTACCCTCTTTATGAGAGACCTTACCCCTTCTCCCGATCCGCAGCGCCTGCGGTCTTCCGCCACTTCGCCCCTGGTCCCCGGCCGATGCACTCCACCGAGGTGCCCCGCTGGCCCTTCAGCACACGCCGGATCATATGGCGAAGCGGCGCAGCCTGGTCACGCCGAGCGCCTCCGCCCCCGCCGCGCTTTCGTCGGGGCGGGCTCTCCAGCTGCGCAGGTCCTCCGGGCTCAGGCCCAGGGCGCGGGCCTCGTCGGCGACGAAGGCGGCGAAGTAGTCGCCCATGCGGGTGGCGTGCTCGGGATCGTAGTCGTTGTGCCACTGCTTGAGCCAGGGCACCAGCTCCTGGAGGCCGGCGAGCAGGGGCTGCAGGCGCGCCGTCTCCCAGCCCTCGTTTCTCCTTCATTGCCAGGTAGTAGGCGGCCAGCGCGGTGGCCTGCTGCAGGTGATTCCAGCCGGCCCAGGCGATGACCAGGCTGCCGTCGGCGCCGCGCTCGCAGCCGGGGTAGCTGACCCAGCGCTCCTTGGGCACGTCCAGGCCGCCCCGCAGGCGCCAGTAATCGGTCTTGAGGAAATCGGCGGACTTGTACTTGGGCGGGACCGGAATATTCCTCCCCTCGCCCTCAGGTGAGAGGGGCCGGGGCTGAGGGGGCCGCGTCATCGGCAAGCGCCGCCTCGGCATCCTCCTGCCGCTGCAGGGCCCAGGTGGCCTCCCATTGCTCGCGCTTGCGCAGGCCCGCCTCGGTGTAGCGCAGCACCGGCAGGAAGGGCACCGACTCGCCGGCGACCAGCCCGGCGACCAGGGCCGCCACGTCGAAGTCGGCGCGGCCGGCGTACAGCTCGGCCACCTGCATGAACGCGGCGTCGGCGCGCGCCCGGTCGGCGAGTCTGTGGGTGGTGGTCAGAGCCAGCTCCGTAGGTCGGGTTAGCGCAGCGTAACCCGACGTTTCGGTTGAGGTGCCAGCCGCGTCATGTCGGGTTACGCCCTGCGGGCTAACCCAACCTACGGGATCGGCTTCCATGAGCCCTCCGGCCCAGTAGCGCTCGGTCTCCAGCCGGTCCAGCAGCCAGCCCTTGAGGGCAGCCTGCTCCTGCTCGGCCCAGGGCGTAGCGGCCCAGCGGCGCTTGTACTCGGGCCGCTCGATCAGGCCGATGTATTTGTCCGACTCGATCAGGGCGATGCGCGCCTCCACCACCCGCCGATAGGCCTCCGGCCAGTGGCTGGGCAGCTCGGTGATCGGGCGGGCGCCGTGGCGCTCAAACCAGGTGGTCTCCTCCTCGCCCGCGGCCATGCGCCGGGCCAGGACGATCTCGAAGGCGCGCTCGCCAAAATTGATTTCCGGCGGTTCGGAGCACTCGTAGCCTGGGTTGAGCGCAGCGAAACCCGGGGCGGAATCCGGGGCGGAGCCGATCAATCCGTAGAGCCGATAGCAGCGCCAGTCCAGCTCTTCCTGCCAGGCGATCATCTGGCGGCGCAGGGAGGCGGCGCGGTCGCGGGCGGCGTCCAGGTCGGCGCGGGTGGGGAGGCGGGCGGCAGACCAGCGCTTGGGGCAGGGAGGCGGCGTGCTCCTGGGCGAGGCGGTCCAGGGCTCGGGCGATGTCCACGGGCCGTGGCTCGACTAACGGGAATTCGCTGCAACTTGGTGCCGTTGAATTCGTAGCAATCCTCCCACGCATCGTGCGCTGACGCGCGCCTTCCTGATCGACCGTGCTGCCCTTGTTATGGACAACACCTGCTTCAGCCAGAAGCACGCCACCGACGAATTGAGCAGCCCCAGCAGTCCCAGATGCTCTTCTTCGCTTGCCCCCGCCGGCAGCTTGATGACCGGCGCGGTTCGCTTGAACACCTTGCCGCCCCGGTCGAGGACGAAATGGTTGTGGGTGGCGACGAAGGCGAAGGTGATGGAGAGGGGGGTGCGAAGCGTTCCGGTGCGGAATCTGGTGCCATACTCCCACCACGTGCAGTCCAGCGTCTCGATTTGCGGTTGTTCCAAAATCGCATGCGGCTTGCCAAGGTTCGTTCGGTACGGCCACAAGCCAGCTCGTGTATTGCCAGGCGTAATGTTTGCAACAGAGTGAATCTGCGTCGTAGGGAAAGAGCAACTCGATGCCGGATTAAGCGTCCAGTCTCGAACTACGTCGCCGACCACCAATGGCGCACGAATCAGCTGTCTGCGAAACCTGCGCCGTATTGAAGTGCTGTGCCGGACGATGAACGCTTCGTCTTCGCAAGGTAACGCACGCCGATACCGACGATCCGACAAGTTCTCGAGAGCTTCTGCGTCCGCTCCTCGATCAACTCCTTCAACTCCGCCGCCCCACCCCCGCCGATGCTCCAGGGGTGTTTCGCAAAGGTTGCGCGCGGCGTGTCCGCCACCGACACATAGGCCGATTCGCTGCCGGCTCTGTCCACCTGCTCGACGATGGCCCGCCACACCAGCCCCTGGGCCGGATCGGCCGGGGTCGCCGGCTCGCCCTTGATGCCCATGACGGTGCGCACCGTTTCGCCCAGCGGCCGCGCGGTCGCGGCCGAACAGGATGACGGTGGGGGTGCCGTGGCCCGGGATGTAGGCGCCGGCGGTGTCGATGACGTGGGTGAGGTCGACAGTCGGGCAGGAATGCCTCGATCAGCTTCTTGCCGAACTCCCGCTTCATGAAGGAGTTGGCGGTGATCAGGCCGACGTAGCCGGCGCCGTCGGTCCGATCCCTCACTCCGGCCCCTCTCCCGGAGGGCGAGGGGGCAGGCAGCTCGAAGAAGCGCTGGGTGAAGGGCACGCCCAGGGAGTACTTCATGTGGCAGCTGGAGTAGCGCGCCCGGTAGGCGGCATTCAGGGCCGGGTCCTTGACGGTGATGTAGGGCGGGTTGCCCACCACGGCGTGGTACTGGCGGCCGAGGATGGCGTTGGCCTCGTCCAGGTCCTCGATGGCGTAGGCGTGGGCATAGCCGTGGCGCTCGCCGGCCTGGTGCTCGCCGTCGAGGTCCAGTTCGCCGAAGCGGCGGCCGTGCAGCAGGCTGTCGCCGGTGGCGAGGTGGATGCTGGAAGGCGGGGGCCTCGCTCAGGCGCTCGATGTCGCAGGCCTTGAGGGCGGCCAGCAGCAGGCGGAAGCGGGCGATGGCGACGGCGTAGGGGTTGAGGTCGATGCCGTAGACGCCGTCCAGGGCCCGCTGCACGGTGTCGCGCGGGTTGCGCGCCGGCTCGTTGCGGGCCCAGACGTCCAGCAGGCGCTGGAAGGCGCCGAGCAGGAAGTGGCCGGAGCCGCAGGTGGGGTCGATCAGGCGCACCTCGCGGTAGCCGAAGCTGTCCAGGGCCGGGCCGAGGGTGCGATCGAGGATGAATTCCTCGACGAACTCCGGGGTCTGCAGCAGGGCGTAGCGCTTGCGGGTGGCCTCGGAGAGGTCCTGGTAGAGGTCGCCGAGGAAGCGGGTGCCCCAGGCCGGGTCGGTGAAGTCGTGGGCGAGCAGGCCGCTGTCCGGGTTCACCTTCTGCCAGAAGGCCAGCAGGGCCATGGCGGCGTCGCCCGAGATGCCGAGGCGAAACACCGGGTTGTGGCGCTCGTCGAAGACCGCGCCCATGCCGGGCAGCCGCTCCACCTCCCGGAAGCAGGCGATGAGATAGTCCCGGTCCGAGTCGTGGGGGCGGGCGCGGAACTAGGCCTCGTGCCGGTCGCGGGCCAGGCCGAGGCGCTCGCCGGGGCCGGCGAGCCAGGGCCGGGGTATCAGGCCGTTGTCCTCGATGAAGCGCACGAACACGCAGGACAGCAGCCAGTGCACCGCCGGCCTGGGTGATGACCGCATCCCGCCAGGCCTCGAAGGTCTCGCCGCTGCGCCCGGCCTCCCGCGCCGCCTGCCACTCGGCTTGCAGATGAGCCATTGAGATCGGCGTTCTCGCCGATGCGCCCGCGCAGGTCGTCTTCCAGGGTCTTCAGCAGGCGCTGCAGGTCCTTGAGCAGGGTGGGGGCGTGGATCATGGGCGCGCCACCGGCTCAAACGGTTGCGGGCGCGTTGTGAGCGGCACCCAGAGCGTCCGAGCTTTGCGTCGCCCAGGACCGGTCGTTTCCAGGGAGGCCAGCGGTTAGCGCAGCCGGGAACCGACCACCGCCGGCAGTCGCATTCGGCTCAGGGTCATCCGGCCGCCCCGGCTTTCAGAGACTCGATGTAGCGCAAGAGGTCGTCGGTGCGGCCGTCGCTGACCAATTGCTCCGCGGTCTTGTAACCGAACGGCTGTAGGGGCTCATTGCGATACCAGAAGAGCGCCCGCTCCACATCTCCCGACAGATCGGTCGCTGCGCGGATGACGCGCTGGGCCTGGCTCGGGTCGGTCTGTCCGTCGCGCGTGCTCATCGGCCGGCCCAGTTTTCTACCATCAATCCCGGCACGCGCTCGAATTCCCGGCCGTTGTTGGTCACGAGCGTCCAGCCTTCGGCCCGAGCGTGGGCGGCGATCCAGAGGTCGTTGTTGCCGATGGGCCGGCCGATGGTCTCCAGCTCGGTGCGGATCTGGCCGTAGTGCTGGGCGACCGCCGCGCAGAGGGGCATCACCTGGATGCTGGCCGCCAGTCGATCGAGGGTGGCCAGGGCCTTTTCCCGCGCCTGGCTTTTCTCCGCGCCGTGGCACAGCTCCCCGAAGGTGATCACCGACATGGCCAGCTCGCTGGCGCTGAGGCGCTCGAACAGGGCACGCACCTCGGGCGGGCTGTGCTTGGCGATGTAGATGCAGATGTCGGTCGCGAGCAGATAGCGCACCGCCATCAGAAGGCCTCCCGCTCCTGCGGAGGCGCATCCTGGCGACCTTCCTCCATGAGGTCCTCCGGCAGGCTGGCGAGGGCGTCAAAGATGGCGATGGCGCTGGTGGGGCGCTCGCGCAGGACGATCTCATCGCCGCGGCGGAAGATCTCCACCTGGTCCGACTCGAAACGGAATTCCTTGGGCAGGCGCACCGCCTGGCTGTTGCCGGATTTGAAGACGCGGGCGTAGGTCATGGCGGGCCTCCAGGGAATCGAGAGATATACAGAATGTATATACGTCGGCTGCTTTGTTCAAGCCCGACCGGTTCCCGCCCGGTGCGCGTTCTCGATCCAGGCTTTGGGGATGCGGGCCCATTGGGCCGAGGAGATCACCGGCACCGGCGCCCCGTCGATCGCCGGCAGGCCGTTGGCGGACATGGGGACCAGGAGCCACAGGGCCGGCGGCGCGCCGGGGCGGCCCAAGCGCGTCGCGCAGCTCCTCGATGAGCCCCATGGCCTGGTAGCGGGCCAGCAGGCCGGGGTGGACCAGGAGGATGGGTTTGTCCGCCTGCCACAAGCCGTTGCTTGAGGATCGGCAGCGGCCTTCTGCACCAGACGGGTGAGGTTGGTCCAGTCCCGGCTGCCGGGCGCCGCGCCGTCCGCTTGCAGCACCGTCGTCCAGGCGATCTTGAGCCTCTCGGCCTGCTCGCGCAGGGCCTGGATCAACAGGGCGTCGAAGCTCAGACGCTCGGGGGCATAGCGGCGCTGCAGCTCGGCCTCGGCCTGGCGCGCGAGGCGCGGTGGGACGGTCAGGGCCAGGAAGCCGCCGGCCTTGCGGGCGTAGTCCATGCGCTCCTCGAACTGCCGGGCCTCGGCAATCTCCGCGGTGACCTCCAGAGCGGCCTCGGATTGGGTCTCGTGGCGCGCGAAATGGCTGCTCACGCCCAGCGACGGGCCCGGAGCCGCCGGCAGGGAGGTAGTAGCCGGGGCCCTGGGGTCCGCTCGGGCTCCCAGGTCAGGGCGGAGCCGGCGTCGGTCAGGAGGGTGTCCAGCAAGGGGCGGCCAGGGATGCGCTCGGCTTCCGGATAGCGCCCCTGGATACGCCCGACGATGTCGTCGTCCTTGAAGAAGCGCGGGCCAGCGAGCGCACCCAGAGATAGACGGACGGCCTGGCTCGCTGCCAGACCCCGAGGATAGATCTCCTGGCGGCTGGAGAGGGCGGCAGTGCGGGAGGCGGCCGTGGCCAGGCGCAGCAGGCGTTGCGCGGACAGGGGCGGCATGGATGCCGGCCGCTCCACCGCTTCCAGGGTCGTCAGGGCATGCCGAGGGGACAGCGGGGACTCGGTCTCGGCAATCTTGTCCGCCCCGGCCGCCAACCGCTTGGCGTAGTCGGCCTGGTCGGCGCCCAGGGCTAGGAGGGGCACGGGGTCGTGGTCGAAGAGCTGATAGCGGGGGCTTGCCAGAGCGGATTCGGCCTCCAGGCAGGCGCGTACCACGGCGGTGGCCAGGCGCAGACGCAGATCATCTTCCTGGGTGGTGGAGCCTCGCGCAGCGAGCAGGGCGAGGGCCAGCTCCCGGGTGGTCATGACGCCCGCTTGGGAGTCCAGCAGGACCTCTATTTCCCCCCGGACCTGGGTCAGAGGGGGCTGTTTGAGCCAGCGCTCGCGCCCCTTCAAGAGCTCGCTCGACAGGGTCGACCGGGGCAGGTGACCGAGCCGGGCGGCGTCGCCGAGGCTGGGCCAGCGTATGTCGGAGCCCGGCTCCGCCTTCCGCCTGCTCCAGCCCGAGATACAGGGCGAGGGCGCGCTCCTCCGGACGGTCGTCTCCGGCGGGCCGCTTGGGCAGCAGCAGCGCCGCGAGCTCGTCGATGCAGGCGACGCCCGGCCCTGCGTTGTCGACGCCGTGCAGGGTCGAGCGTCCCTGAGCCAGATCGGGGCGCAGCTGGGCCAGGCGCTTCGCCTTCAGGCGGATCTCCCGGCGAATGCGGTCGCCGACCCCGGTGAGGTAGCGGAACTTGACGCGCTCCACGGCGAGCAGGTCGCGGACGCTATGTATGCCCATGCCCTCGAGCACGTTCTGGGCCTCGATGCCGTAGCCGAGGTCTGCGATGGTGGTGTCGACGGTCGCGAGCTGGGCGATGGCGGCGAATGTGTCGGCCTCGGCGGGTGCGGTCAGGGTGTCTTCGAACGCCTTGCGCCAAGCGCGCAGCATGTCCTCGGCGTTGTCGAAGCGCTCCCGGTAGTCCCGGCGCAGGGCCTTCTCGAAGAACCGGGTCAGGGCATCGCGCAGGTGCGGGTCGAAACGGTCGCTGTCGAGGCTGACCTCGGCGTCGAGCATGGCAGGCGGGGTCTTGCCGTCGCCCCAGCGCGGGAGCCCACCGGTCAGCATCTGGTAGAGGGTGACGGCGACCGCGAAGCGCTCGGCATAGACATCCCAGCGTGGAGGCCTGCGCAGCGCGAGGAAGGGGTCGAGGTAGGGCAGGGTGCCGGCGGAGATGTTCTCGGGAGAGGCGCCGGTCAGGGAGAAATCGAACAGGACCAGTTGCAGTTTCTTCGGTGGCGGCGGATGGGGCAATGCCGATGTTCTCCGGCTTGATGTCGCGATGGGCGATGCCGCAGGCCTTCCAGGGTATCGACGACCTGGATCAGCTCTTCGCCGAAGCGGCGGGTCAGATCCAGCGAGAGGCCCGAGTCATCGCGCAGGCGCTCGGCGAGGGTGTGCTCTCCGGCGCGGCACAAGAGCAGCGCGGTGCGGCCGGCGATGCTGAGCGTCTTACGCCATTCCACCACGTTGGGGTGGCGTATCTTGGCAAGTGCGCTGCCTTCGGCCAGGAGACGGTCGTTGTGGGTGGGATCGGAGGCGACCTTGAGCACCAGCTCCTCGTCGCTGCCATCCTGCTTGACCAGCAGCACATCGGACGACGAGCCCTTGCCCAGGCGGCGCACGACCGTGAAGGCCCCTTCGATGCGGTCGCCGACGGTGGCGACGCTCGGGTCCACCGTGACCTCAGGCTCGGGGGCCGTGAGCTCGTCCTCGACCTCGTCCAGCGCCTTCAGGAAGTCATCCACCGAAGCGAAACGGGCGCTGGTGTCGGCCATGGTGCTGAACTGGATGAGGTCCTGGAGGCACTGACCGGCACCGTCGATGACATCGGAGATCTGCAAGCCAAGGCTGGTACGCAGCTGCTCGTGAAGCTCGATGGCGCTCCCGGCGGGCGGTTGGCCCGAGAAGATGTGGTAGGCGATGGCTCCCAGGGAGAAGACATCGAGCTGCGGCCCATGGGCGGCGGGGTCTTCGATCTGTCTCCACCCACTTTCCGGCGCCAGGTAGACCCGGCCCGGGTCTTCGACGTAGTCATCGACGTGGAGGGTCCCCACGGTGCGCATGGCGGTACCGCCGGTGCCCGCGTCGCGCGCCCCGGTCTGCCAGTTCATGATCTGCAGGCTGGGCTGGGCAGCTTCCGGGTCGCGCACCAGGATGCTCTGGGGACAGAGCGCACGGTGGAACAGCCTCTTCTGGTGCGCGTACTTCAGGGTCTCGCCGAGCTGGCGCAGGAGGTGCAGGCGTTGGCCGACATTGAGCCGGCCGCCCTGCTCGCGCAGCAGGAAGTCCAGACGGCGGGACTTGGGGTCGTGGTCGAAGATCAGGGCTGGGCCCAGCTCGCTCTCCTTGTAGTCCAGCACCTTGAGGATGCCGGGGTGGTCGATGCCCTCCAGAATCTGGAATTCCCGTGCGGCCTGCCTGACCAGAGACTTGCGTGCCTGCTCAGTAGCGGCCGCTGCGAACGGATAGATCCGGACCCGGCGTCGGATGGTGTCGATGCTGGTGTGGCGGCCCTCCCAGTCCTGGTAACCCTCAGCCTCTGCGATGAGTGCCCCGAGCCGATAGTCGCCGACCTTGCGGTGCTTGTTGGAGGGGCGAACGCCCGCCTGAGCCAGGGCCTGCGCCAGGGTGCGTGCCTGCTGATGATCGACGGGTCTGCGATCGGCTCCGGTTGGCCCGTTGGTGAGGGCGCCGATGATGCCTCTGTCGTCAGACACACCCGGCCGGTCGCGCAGATAGACGCCCGCGGCGGCGGTGCCGGTCAGCTTGCAGGTGAGTCCGGCGGCGGACAGGAAGATGCAGGGGGTGACAAACGGGATCCGGCTCCTGGACTTTGATCGCCGCTTGCTGGTGGCGCAGCACGCTGGCCAGCCGCTTGGCCTTGCGGTTGGCGAGGATCAGGGGGTTGTCGTAGCTGTAGGTCTTGCCGTCGGTGGTCCAGGTCCAGGTGTGCGGATCGCCGGTCAGCACGCCGGGGCGGCTCTTGATCTCCACCAGGAACAGTCCCGCGGGCGACAGGATCAGCGCGTCGATCTCGTTGACCTTGCCTTCCTCGTCGATGAATTCGAAGTTGGTCCAGGCATGCCAGGGGGGGTGATCCGGCAGGTGGGCGCGCAGCCAGTCGAGCGCCTCGCGCTCCCAGGGGAACTGGGATTCACTGATCGCGCTCCAGCGCGCGCTGCTCATGGGCATGGCTGCTGCGGTCCCTCAGGCATGGCTTACCGATTGGGCAGGGCCCTGGCTCCGGATCTCGGTCGTCGGACTAAGGTATCCGGGGGAGCGCCCGAGCGGTACCCCGACTCCGCCCCGCGTAGCGATTTGTTGGGCCCACCTGGCCAGTGTGGCCCGCCCCAGGTCTGTGCCTGGGCCACGTCTGCATGTTTGAGCGTACATCAGTGCAGGGCGTTGAACATCCGTGTCCGATAGCGATTGACCCCATCGCCGGTGCTGCCGAGGATGGCGAGCACTTCGAGAATCGCCTTGCGCGCCGCGTCCCCTCCGCCCTGTGGGAGCGGCGCCCTCGCCGCGATCGAATTCTTACATCTGTTCGCGAGGCAAGGAGCCGCCGGGGGTCCGCAAGCGCGAGCCGGTTGCTTTCTGAGCTGCCACCGCCGGGTCCGGCCCCATTGATCCGCACCAGCGCATTGCCCGCTCGCCAACGGGCCGCTAGACTTTCCCGAGACAAACGGCCCCAAGGACCCGGAGCACGCCATGCGCCCACCCCTGCTGGCAAGGACTAGTGCCCACGTCCCGGTGGACACCGACGGGATCGTCGGGCGCTCCCGGCTCCTCGGCGAGATGCGCGACCTGCTGCGTCGCAAGCACTACAGCATCCGCACCGAGCAGGCCTATCTCGACTGGGCCAAGCGCTACATCCTGTTCCACGGCAAGCGCCACCCCAACGAGATGGGCGGCCCCGAGATCGCCGCCTTCCTCACTCACCTCGCCGTTTCCCGCAAGGTCGCCGCGTCCACCCAGAATCAGGCTCTGAACGCCCTGGTGTTCCTCTACAAGCAGGTCCTCGGGCGTGAAGATCTGGAGCTCGGCAACGTCACCCCGGCCAAGCGACCCGAGCGCCTGCCCGCCGTCTTCGACCGTAGCGAGGTGGCACGGCTGCTCACCCGGATCGAAGGCGTGCACCGACTCGTCGCCCTGATCCTCTACGGCGCCGGACTGCGTCTGCTCGAAGCGCTGCGGCTACGCATCCAGGATATCGAATTCGAGCGCTCCCAGATCCTGGTGCGCAATGGCAAAGGCCAGAAGGACCGCGCCACCCTTCTGCCCCCCGGGCTCGTCCAGCCGATCCGGGACCAGATGACCGTCGCCCAGGCGCTGCATCGCCAAGACCTGGCGGCCGGGCTCGGCGAGGTCTACCTGCCCTACGCCCTGGAGCGTAAGTACCCCGACGCCGCCCGCCAATGGGGATGGCAATACCTCTTTCCGGCCAGCGCCACCGCCGTCGACCCCCGGTCCGGCAAGATCCGCCGCCACCACATCGGCGAATCCGCGGTTCAGCGCGCTGTCAAGCAGGCGGTGATCTCCGCCGAGATCCACAAGCACGGCAGCTGCCATACGCTGCGGCACAGCTTCGCCACCCATCTGCTGGAAGACGGATATGACATCCGTACCGTACAGGAGCTGCTCGGGCACAAAGACGTTCGAACCACGATGATCTATACGCATGTGATGAACAAGGGGCCAATGGGCGTGCGCAGCCCGCTCAACCAATTGCTCGCACCCTGACCCACGGCCAAGGCTCCATGGAGATCAAGGCGACATTGAAGCCCGGCCAGAACGGCACCAAGAAGCTCGCGCACAAGTATGGCGAGCGACTCGTCTGCGTGCGCTACCGCTATGACCCGGAGGCCGGCAGGCGCTACACCACGGTCGAGCTGATCGAGGAAGATGTGCCCTGGTCCATCCTGGCTCCGGCCGAAGCGCAGGCCCCAGATCCGGGAGGCGACCAGCGCCTCGGCGTTCGCGTCGAGTACTGGGAAAACGAGCTTCGGGAGCAGGTCAAAGCGGTAGGTGGAATCTGGAGACCTCGGCAGAAGCTATGGGAGATGCGCTACGCGGACGTGGTAGCCCTAGGTTTGGAGTCGCGAGTGGTTGCGCAGGAAGTCGACAATTCTTAGCAAAGGAGTCGTGTATCTATATCTAGATATCTAAATGTAGGTACCTAGATATAGATATCCAGATGTAGATATCTACATTTAGATACTAGATATCTAGATGTAGATATAAATATCTAGATGTAGGGATTTTTGCCGCAGGGGCGGCGCAGACTATTACATGTTAGCCCAGATATTTCACAAAGCTGAACCAATATGCCATATTTCGACAATTTGAGAGCTATCCGAGAAAGGGCTGGGATACGGGTATCTACCTTAGCCAAAGCGGCAGGCGTTGACAGATCTACCATTACACGTGTCGAAAAACATCATAATGCAACACCTCAAACACTTCACAGTATTATCAACGCGCTCAATGATCTCCATTACAATTCTGAATCTGGCGGTTTAAATTATGATGCTGTAGTTAGCGAAGAGGATAAAACAACTGATCCAGGGCCAAGGATTCGGGGTCGGTCATGAGCGACGAAGCAAGTCAGAGAAAAGCAGCAGTCCAAGAAGATAAAAATTATTCTTCTGGAAAGATAAGCGATCTTTCGAGATACATTGCCTTTGGCGTAACCGCTTTGGTGTTTAGTCTTCTTACTGCTAATTCAGATTTCGCCAAATCATTGGTGTTGCATTACAAATCCATTATTCTGTTGGGCCGGATCATTTTCTACGGCGGCAATATTGATTGACTATTCTCAATACTATTTTGCATATATTGATTCTCAGAAAACATTAAATCCGGAAGATTTTTATTATTCTAGGAGGTCAATGACTTACAAGTTGCGAAATGTCTGCTTTGGCTAAAGCAGATGGTGTCGTTTCTATCGGCATCATTGATTCTATTCGTTGTCCTAAGCGAAGCAATATGTGGCTAACAATCGCCTACAGCGGACGCGCCAAAGGCGCGCGCCGCTGAGGCGAGGCGTTAGCACGATACAAGCACCCATGAAGACAATAGTTCTAGACACAAATATATGGCTAAAGGAACTCGCGCTGATGAGCCCAATAGGATGTGCTCTTAGCCATTATCTAAATGTGAGTGGTTTTCGACTCGGACTCCCAGAGGTTATCGAAATAGAAGCGAAACAGAATTTTAAACAAGATCTTTACGAATATAGAGAAACTATTAAGAAGAATTACGATAGAATGTTGGCGATTTTTGGCCAGATGGAGGAACTAGTTCTACCTACAGACGAAGACATTGAGAAGAAAGTGGATAAGATATTTGATTTTCACTCGGATAGAATCATAAGAATTACTTTTGATGAAGAAGGCGCCAGAGACTCGTTGAGGAGAATAATGGCCAAAGAGCCGCCAAACTCAGAGCACAACCAGCAGTTCAAAGATGGGGTTATATGGGCCAACTGTGTTACCCTTGCAAACGAAAACGAAGTCGTGCTGGTTACTGAAGATAAAGCATTTTATAATGAGAGAAAGTATGAAAAGGGACTCGCCGAAAACCTCTCTAAAGAAGCGCAATCATCGCCCAACCCTGTATCAATATGTCATGACCTAAAACAATTGCTTTCTGAAATTAGAGTGGATTTTGGGCCAGACATAGACAGGTTGGTAACGATAATCGAAGAAAAAACGTACAATAATGTCATTAAGCTAGCCGACCGCAAGGGTTTCGAGGTCAAAGCCTTAGTTAAAACGGATGCCGAGTATTTCGCCACAACTGACCCTGATGAGGTTTTGGTTAAGTTTGTCTTGAAATATGACATCGAAAATTGCTCCACATGAGCAACGGACAAATTCTTATATTGAGAGTCCGGGTGAATTTCTACTGAACATTCGATCTTACGAGATGCGTAACTTCATAAACGAGGGAGAACGCGTGTCTTGGGTTGATGAAAATGGCGAGCAAAAAAAGAAAGAAAATGTATACAGTTATTTACGCGCGACAATTGGCCACCGGACTGTAGAGCATAATGTCTCTTATAAATTAAGCTGAGTGCGTGTGCTAACAATGCGGTTCACCCGACACTCCGGTCGCTACCGCTCCCTTCGTTCGGGTGAGCACGACCGTTAGCCGCATGCATCACAAACGGCACACAATGTGCTAAACTTGGCTCATGAAGCCAATCTCGTGGAATCCGGAGAAGAATGCTCTTCTGAAAGCTCAGAGAGAAGTTTCATTTGAAGATGTCGTGTTCCACATCATGGCCGGCGATATTCTCGACACAATCGACCATCCTAATCAAGATCGCTATCCCGGTCAGCAAATTCACGTTATTGCAATCGAGGAATATGTATACCTCGTCCCGTTTGTCGAATCTCAAGATGAGGTTTTCCTGAAGACCATTATTCCGAGCCGGAAAGCTACCAGAAACTACCGAGGTGGCGATAAATGAACAAGTTAGATCAAGAAGAAAGCGAAATCCTGGAGGCGTTTGAGTCAGGTAACGTAAAACATTCTGAGGATGCAACCGATACTCAGAAACGGCATAAAGAATACGCAGAGGCCATGTTCCGGAAGGATGCCCGGATCAATATTCGGCTCCCATCTAAGGATCTTCGTGGCCTACAAAAGAAAGCCCTTGCCGAAGGCATTCCATACCAAACGTTAATTGCCAGCATCCTTCACAAGTATGTTGAGGGTCGGTTGCATGAAAATAGCGGCTAACAAAAAGCTCAAGGCGATGCCGTACCGCGTATCGAGCTCAGTGGTTGATTAAGGCTTGTGGTAAGGCGCGGTACGGCACGCCTTAGCTTGGCCGTTACTGCGACACGAAGTCGCATGATTTACTGTTAAACAACAGCCTGGAGGCTGTCTGATTTAACCATGGTATGGTGTTACCTGTCCCCAAACCGGGGGTGCGTCGCCGGCAACGGCGGGGTCTCAAGCACTCGGTAAGAGGTCGGCTGTGAGTGGCACACGTGCTCGATCCTTGGGGAATGGTCGGTATGGGCAACGTAAGTGAAGCCTTGGAGTTACGTATCGTGAAAAGCGCGGGGCTAGAGCCACCCTTCGGCCCCAGAGCCAAAATGGCAATGCCAGGCAGGTTGGTGAGTTTTGACGGCGAGCCAACACACCCGTAGTCCTGGTCGGTATACAGAGGCGCCCTAACCCGATCTGTTTGTGGATCATGCGGAACGTGGTAAGCCTGTATTCCTCTCCTGCTTGTCAGGAGTCGGTCTTCCGCGAGGAAGAAGAATGGGGGTGCAGGTAGAGGATGCTGGAAAAAGCGAATGCCCGGCTGTAATGGTCGGGATAGGGGTTCGAACTTTGCCCCACCCGAAAGGGGAGCCCACTTCCTATGCAGGTGTGACTGAACGTCAACGTCGGAGCAAACTTTTACGAAGGCTCAGTTTACAATGGGCGATAGGAGACTATCGCAAGCGTCCTTCGGTCCAGTCTTTGGATTGGATGAGTCCCTGCGCTGGGGAAACGTTCAGACGGGCCGGGTGTGCGGGTTTGCCAGCTCGTTCTGCTGTCCCGGTTCGTCGCGTCATAACGGCGTTTGTCATGCTTGAGCCGTATACGGTGAAAGTCGTACGTACGGTTCTGAGGGGGGAAGGGGCCGCGAGGCCCTGACCTACCCGGCTGTGAGTGGAGTACGCCAATGCAAGAGATTCTAATAGACACTGCAATAAAAACATTTACGTCTAAGATTCTGAACGAATCTTTTGCTATCCTTGGAGCGATAAGTGATGAAATTGCACAATTGTATAAAAAAGAAATAGATAAGTACTTCTTAAAACAGAAGAATAAATGCTCTCGCATAAAAACTCTATTGCGTGGCAATACCCCCGCATACTTATACGACATTTACTTTCCTATTAATGTTGTGAAGCAAGCTAAGGAGGTAAGCACTGATAAAGTGAGCAATTTATTTGCCGACACAAATTTTATTACCATAATTGGCAGCGCCGGGAGCGGGAAATCGATACTAATCAGACATCTATTTCTGTCTTCAATTGCTGAACAATATGGTATCCCAATTCTTATCGAGTTGAGATATTTAAATGACTACCAAGAAACTATCGAGAATTACATTGTTGAGGTAATTTTTGAAAACAAATTATCACAAAATAGGAGCATCCTTGATAGGCTGCTTGAAAAAGGTCGATTTGTGTTTTTTTTGGATGGATTTGATGAAATCTCAGGGGCCAAGCACGAATTAACGATCAAACAGATTGGCTCTTTCATCAATAAGTACGATCATAACAAATACGTCCTAACCTCAAGACCCTATGCTAATATCGAGTTTCTGCCGCTTTTTCATAACTGCCATATGCAAGCTCTGAAAAAGGAAGAAGTTAGTCGATTTGTCGAGCTTCAATTAGGAAATGAGACAGAATTATCAAGGAAGATCATAAATTCAATAGAGACTAATCCGAATACATATTTATCAAGCTTTCTGACTAATCCGCTTCTTCTGTCATTATATGTACTCACTTTCCAAAGCAACCCAGATATTCCAAGCAAGAAGTACATATTCTATAGAAGAGTTGTTCAAGCTTCTTTTTTCAGAGCACGACAGCAAATCTAAGATTGGATTTGTTAAGAGAAAAGTCCAGTGACTTGCCTCAGGAAGCTTTCGAAGAGATGCTGAAGAAATTCAGCTTCCTGTCTTTTTTTGATAAAAAATATTCTTTTGAGCTTGACTATGTGTTAGAGACACTCAATAAGATAAAACAAAACTCAGAGCACAAGGATCTAAACTCGCATCACTTTATCAGTGATTTAAAATTGGCGGTCGCCTTATGGGTTGAAGATGGCAATAAGATTAAGTTTTCACATAAGTCGCTACAAGAGTATTTTGCAGCTTCATTTATAAAGGAGTTAAACGAAAACCAAAAAGAAACTATTTATACAAAGCTGGCTCAATCGCTATCGTCGCTAAATGAAATCGATAACTTCTTGTCTTTATGCAAAGAAATGGATGAGGTTCTATATTCAAAATATTTTCTCGTGCCATCAATTGAGTTAGCCATATCGAATCTTACCGATAGCCAAGACAACGATCTGGTTTCCAAGTTGGTTGCGCAAGTATATTCTTCTATTGGCTGGGCGGAAACGGGGTTTAATATCATTACTTTAAATCATATCCTATGCGAAAAATAGAAGAGATATATGTGCACCTGAAACCTCTTTATGATTTTCTTCAGAGACAAATGGATACTATCGCAAGCACAAATTTAGTGAAAGTGAATGGATGGACTTGGATTACGAATATATTTATGGAACCAGCAGAAGAGTATGTTTCATGCCTAAATTTAGATCCAATGCCGCAAGAAATTGTCAATTATCTCATCACGGAAAATATTCTGGATCTTATCGGGAACATTGTTAATGCACTTCTGGAGCTTAAGCATAGTAAAGAATTATTTGTAATTGAATCAGAAAAGGCAAACAATAATTTAATTGGGATGATATAAAGGCTTTTGTCTCTTAAATCACATAACAATCACATGCATTCGGACAGTAAAAAGCGCCGCTCGTTCCTCGCTCTGCTTTTTGCTGCCGGTGATTTGAGGCGTTATTGCGACACGATGTCGCATTTATTACTGCTAAACTGGCTAGGGAAGCCTGATTTAGACTGGTGTGGTGTCACCTGTCCTCGAACTGGGGATGCGTCGCTGGCAACGGCGGGGTTTCAAGCACCTGGTAAAAGAGATGTCGGCGAGTAGCACGCAGGCAGATCCTTGAGGAATGGTTGGTATGGGTAACGTAAGTGAAGCCTTGGCGTTACGTATCGTGAGCAAAGCGGGGCTAGAGCTACCATTCGGCCCCAGAGCCAAAATGGCAATGCTGGGCAGGTCGGTGAGTTTTGACGGCAAGCCGACGCACCCGTCGTCCCAGTCGGTATACAGAGGCGCCCTAACCCGATCTATTTGTAATACTTGCGGAACGTGGTAAGCCTGAATCCCTCTCCGTTGAGTGCAATGCTCTGGCAAGTGGAGTCGGTCACTCGCAAGGGTGAAGAATGGGGGTGCAGGTAAATGATGCTGGAGAAAGCGAATGCCCGGCTGTAATGGCTGAGGATAAGGGTTCAAGACTTGCCCTACCCGAAAGGGTGCAGACTTCCGGCAGGTGTGGCAGGACGACAACATCGTGGTAAACTTTAACGGAGGCTCAGTTTACAATGGGTACTATGGCATTTCATAGTATAAGCGTCCTCCGGTTCGGCAGCAGTCGGATAAGTCCCTGCAGCGTTGAATCGTTCAGGTGGTGAGGGCAAGCCGTAGGTGCAAATGCCAAAAGCTTGTATTCAACCGAGCCGTCGCGTGTAAAAGCGTTGACCATGCTTGAGCCGTGTGCGGTGAAAGTCGCTTGCACGGTTCTGAGGGGGGAAGGGGGTCGTAAGACCCCCGACCTACCCGGAGGCGCCGCGATGGTTCCGACATCAACCGAATATTCAGGCGCCGCGATGGTTCCGACATCAACCGAATATTCAACTGCAGAAGACGCTTCTTGGGATGTGTTTATCTCATATCGGCGTTCAGACGGAAAATCTGCTGCACGATGGCTTCGTTGGAAGTTACAGACGTATCG
>CAVQCX010000020.1:0-43849 GCA_963711095.1 uncultured Gammaproteobacteria bacterium
GACGGAACGCGATACACGCATATATACTCAAGCCGATTGGAACCACCGAAGAGTTGCATAGCAACCTTACGCGCTTGCTAGAGTTCGTTCGAATGATCAATAGCCGGTTACCGTATCCAGATGAAATGTATGCACCAAGAGAATGCTAGCGGGCGAATCAACGGGGTCAGACTCGATTGGAATAAAAGGGGCCAGGGTCGGAATAATTTGAATAATGCCACCTAGGGCGACATAGTTCATCGTGAACATGCAAATTAAAGCGATTTCGGCCCCTTTAACTTCCTCAGCAACGCGCGCATCCAGGGCCTGGACGACGATCAGGTGAGCCTGAGCTACCGCGATTACCGCGACGGCCAACACAAGACGCTGACCCTTGACGCCCCGGAATTCATCCGCCGCTTCCTGCTGCACGTGCTGCCCAAGGGGCTGATGTGGGTGCGCCACTACGGGCTGCTGGGCAATCGCTGCCGGGTGCAGCGCTTGGCACAGATCCGCAAGATCCTCGGCGCCACCGCCGCAGCCCGAGCCCGAGTCGGACGCAGACCACGAGCCCAAGCCGGGCTGGCCATGCCCGGTGTGTCGGCGCGGGCGCATGCGCCCGGTGCGCGAGATCCCGCCGCGCCCCGGCGGCACTCGACTGCGCGCCTTATCGCTGACGGGCCATCGACGGCGGGCACTCTGAGTCTGCCGACCGAGTGAGCCCGCGCCGAGCCGTTGCCCCACAGCGCCCACGCGGCGCTGCGGTCCCGCTCGTGCAAACGCCCGATTTTTGGCTACAATCGGGCTAGACCAGAACCGAAATGGAGGCCAGAAGGAAGCAGATGACGCCGCAGACGGCCAGCAGGACCCGTTCACAGGCCGTTTCGGCCGACGCCAAGCCGTCCCGACGACGGAGCCCGCGATACTTTTCCCTTCAGGTATAACGTGTCTTGCTTCGGAGTGTGGAAGCGGCTTAGCTCGACAGACATTTATACGCCACGTTGGGCTTCGGAGCTTCTCCTGCAAGATCACGGTGCGCGGCGTATAAATGCTTATTTGTTATGCGCTACCACTAGAACTCTGAGAGGCACGATGCCAACGATACTTGTACTGCTGGGCTGGCGCCTGTTCTTCTATGCCAATGAAGGCAATGAACCAATCCATGTCCATTGTCGAAAGGGCGGCATGGAATGCAAGTTTTGGATTAATGTGGATAGCTTCGATATTGAAGAAGCGTATTCCTATGAGGTGTCGCCGAAGGATAAGAAGGAAGTGCGGCGAATAATATTCGAGCACTTTGATTACATCGTCAGTCAATGGCAAGAGTTTCAAGAGCGGAGAGCCCAATGAACGAACACCACCATATAGAAGAGGTTCAGGTTAAGGGAGGCGTCCTCTATCTCACCATTGATGGCCACCCACATGAGTATCCGTTAAAGGACATATCAAGCCTACTCGCGTCGGCTAACGCTGAGGATCTACAGGATATTCAGGTCTCACCCGCCGGTTACGGTATACATTGGCCATTGATAGATGAAGACATCTCTATTGATGGCCTTCTGGGTATTGCGCATGAGCGATCAGCATCTAGGAAGAGCGCCTAACCAAGCCATCAACTCGGACCACCTACAGCGCTGCGCGCCTTCGGTGGCCGTTTATGGCAGGCGTTACTGCGACACGAAGTCGCATGATTTACTGCTAAGCAGCAACTGGGAGTTGCGAGCTTGGACAGGTGTGGTGTCACCTGTTCCCGAACCGGGGGTGCGTCGCTGGCAACGGCGGGGTATCAAGCACTCGGTAAAAGTCACGACGACGAGTGGCACGTCGTATCGGGACCTCGGGGAATGGTTGGTATGGGTAACGTAAGTGAAGGCTTGGTGTTACGTATCGTGAAAGCCAGCGGGGCTAGAGCCACCATTCGGCCCCAGAGCCAAAATGGCAATGCCGGGCAGGTCGGTGAGTTTTGACGGCGAGCCGACACACCTGTAGTCCCGGTCGGTATACAGAGCCGCCCTAACCCGATCTATTTGTAAGTCATGTGGAACGTGGTAAGCCTGTACCGCTCTCCGTAGGGCGCGATGTCCGTAGTGTAGGAGTCGGTCTTCCGCAAGGAAGAAGAACGGCGGTGCAGGTAGAGGATGCTGGAAAAAGCGAATGCCCGGCTGTAATGGCCGTGGATAGGGGTTCAAGATTTGCCCTACCCGAAAGGGGCGCCCACTTCCTATGCAGGTGTGACTGGACGACAACCTCGTAGCAAACCTGAACGAAGGCTCAGTTTACAATGGGAAACAGCTTACTGTTTCAAGCGTCCTTCGATGCGTCGCTGTTCGATTGGAAGTGGATTGACTGGTCCAATTGTCACCGGCGTGTACGGTCCCTGCAACGGCGAATCGTCCAGGCGACAAAGGCAGGAGCTTGGCGCAAGGTCAAGCGTCTGAGCTATCTTCTGGCGAAATCCCGCGCCGCCCGCTTATTGGCGGTAAAGCGGGTCACCGGAAACCGGGGACGAAAAACCCCGGGTGTAGACGGTGTGCTCTGGGATACCCCGGAGCGTAAGGTGCAGGCGGTGGCGGAGCTGGCCAGCGTTCGCGGGTACAACCCGCTGCCGCTCAAGCGTGTATATATAGCCAAAGCCAACGGCAAGCAACGACCCTTGGGGATTCCGGTCATGAAGGACCGGGGGCTTCAGGCGGTCTACCTACAGGCCCTCACCCCCATCGCGGAGACGGTGGCGGATCACAACTCGTACGGCTTTCGTCCGAAACGCCGTTGCGCCGATGCCATCGACCAGTTATTCAAGATTCTGCGTCAGAAAAGCTCGGCCACATGGATTTACGAGGCGGATATTGCAGGGTTCTTCGACAATATATCGTTCTCATGGATCGAGGGGAACGTCCCAATGGACAAGCGGTTGCTGTCGAAGTGGCTACGATGTGGCTACATGGACGAGCAGGCGTACCATCCGACGACCGCAGGCGTCCCGCAAGGGGGGCTGATCTCACCGGTCATCGGTAACATGACGCTGGATGGCTTGGAGCAGGTGGTTCGCGGCGAGACGGAGTCTTTTCGTCGCAAGCACAACATCAACTTCGTCCGCTATGCGGATGACTTCGTGATCACCGCGAACAACCGGGCGGTGCTGGAGCAGATCGGCACAAAAGTGGAATCCTTTCTTGCCGAGCGAGGCGTCAGCCTCTCCAAGGAGAAGACGAAGATCACCCACATCAGCGAGGGGTTTGACTTTCTGGGACAGAACATCCGAAAGCACCATCGCCAGGATGGGCGCCTGGGAAAGATCCAGATTACGCCGAGCGCGAAGAGCTTTCGCAACATCAAGGACAAGGTTAAACTTCTCATCAAACGCCACCAAGGCGCACGACCCGAGGCACTGATTGAAAAACTCAATCCCGTACTGCGTGGTTGGGCGAACTACCATCGGCACATCCTCTGTGCCGACAAACTGGCAGCGCTCGACAGCTACACGTGGCGAAGGCTTTACCGCTGGTGTAAGAAGCGCCACCCGGACAAGACCGGTCGATGGATTGCCCAACGCTACTTCCTCGACGGGAAATCGCGTTGCTGGCGCTTCCGCGATCCCGATACGGGCGAAAGCCTGATCAGGGTTGCGGAGCTGGTGAAGCGCACGCCGCATATCAAGATCCGCGGCGCCGCCAACCCGTTCGATCCTCAGTGGGACGACTACTTCGAATCACGGAACCGCAAGGAGATACGCGCCATGACCCCCGTCTACACGGCCAAAGTGCTAACGGTACAGGATGGAATCTGCCCCTGGTGCTGGCAAATGATCGAACCGGATGCGGACATCCGGCTACATCATCGGGACGGCGATAGCAAGAATTATCAGCTCGCCAACGTGGTCTTTTACCACACCGACTGTCATCCATCGAAGCGCAAGGAGCCAGATAGTCTAACCGCGTCGTCGCGTCATAACGGCGTTTGTCATGCTTGAGCCGTATGCGGTGAAAGTCGCACGTACGGTTCTGAGGGGGGAAGGGGCCGCGAGGCCCTGACCCACCCGGCGCTGAGAAATACACATTGGTGTTTTAGCCATGATTCCGAATACAAAGATTTCTCAAACAATTCTTGAGTTTGGCAAGGATATAATCCTGGGTTTGCCTGAGAATGCGTCAAAAGACGATTTTGAGGCTGCCATGAGAGTAGTAGTTAGCGCATGGAACGCCGTTGTAATAGATTCATGGAACAAGTCAAGTGAATTTGAAGAGAGCTTAATGAAAACATTAGAAGGCGCTCCAAAAGAAATGATCGTAATCATGAAAAGACTAATAAAGAGAAAGAAGAAAAAATTTATAGCAGACCCAAGAGGTGTCGGAAAATACTGGGTCAAAGAAAAGAATGGCGAGTTTGTGTTTGGGTGTGAAGCAAGAGTTGATATTGATAAGCTCTAGCTATCAGGATTTTCACATTAATATGACAATTCAGCTAACGAATAAGGTTAGATCGCGCGAAGCCGGAAAAGGAGCCGGAAAGCGGAAAAGGGGTCGGAGCCCTTTCTATGGTACATTCAGAGTATTCAGAGTATTGCGGCTTGTCGGGTCACAGAAGGGGCAACGATGCCGAGAAAGCAGAGGTTTTTCCTGCCGGGGGTACCCGCGCACTTGGTGCAAAGGGGCAACAACCGCCAGGCGGTTTTTTACGATGACTCGGATTACCGAGCCTACCTGGGATGGCTTGTAGAAGGTGCGCAGCGCTATGGCTGCGCGATTCACGCCTATGTGCTGATGACCAATCACGTTCACCTGTTGCTGGAGTACGTGGGGCGGAGGTACGTGGCCTATGTCAACCATAGGTACGGGCGGACGGGGACCTTGTGGGAGGAGAGATTCAAGGCGAGTGTTATCGATGCCTCGGGGTATCTGCTCAGGTGCTAGCGATATATCGAATTGAATCCGGTAAGGGCCGGAATGGTTGGTCTGCCGCGGGGTTATCGGTGGTCGAGCTACCGCGCCAACGCGCAGGAAGCTGCGGACCCTGCGGTATCTCCTCATGAGGTGTATCTTGGACTGGGCAAGGATGCGCAGACACGAAGAGCGGCGTACCGGCAGTGGTTTCGGGGTCATGTCGAAGAGCAACACATCGAGGAGATCCGGGCTCGCCTGCAGACCGGCACGCCACTGGGCAATGATCGGTTCCGGGGAGATATCGAGCGGGCGTTGAAGGTCAAAGTGGGGCAGGCGAGCCGTGGCCGCCCGAGGAGCCGGGAGTGGCCGAGCTCCAGTAAAGGGCTCTGACTCCTGTCATAGGCCCGCCTTTGGGCCCGATCGGTGAAGTAGTCGAGCAGCTGCGCCTCGGACAGCTCATCGATCTGGCCGTTGAAGTAGCCGCCGACGCGCCGGATGGCCCGCGCATAGGCATCTATCGTCTTCGACTGCAGGCCCTTGAGGCGCAGGTGCTTGAGGTGGGCCGGGTACTGGCGCTTGAAATGTGCGTCCGATGGCGCTGTCATGGCAAGTAACCTCACGATTACTGGAATAATGCCCCCGCAAGCGGGGACGTGAGGCCACATTGTAGAGGCGACAGCGCCAGTGGGCTTTTCTCCGCGTAGCGGCTCCGTCCAACAAGGCGCTTCAGTCCGATCGAAAAACGCTACGCGTTTTTCGGTCGGCTGAGCGCGGTCATTATATACCTTGGGCTTGACATGGTACCACTGTATGGTACCCTCTTACTATGAAGCGCAAGCATCAGAAAACGCTAGAACAAGTCTACAAACGACCTACTAGCGGCAATATCCCATGGACGGATATTGAGTCCCTGTTCAAAGCGCTGGGTGCGGATGTATCAGAAAGAGCAGGATCCAGGGTAGCCGTTGTGCTATTCAGCGAAGTCCGCGTATTTCATAGGCCACACCCATCACCGAATACTGATAAAGGAGCGATAGCTAGTATTCGCAAATGGTTAGAGTTATATGAGGTGAAGCCATGAATATTATGGAAGTTGATGGTTACAAGGCAAAAATTGAGTACGATCCTGAGCTTGATCAATTTCGAGGGGAGATTCTCGGATTGAATGGAAGTGCAGACTTCTATGGGAAAAGCCCTGCAAGTCTACGAAAGGAATTTAAAAGCTCGTTGAAGGTGTATCTGGAGGTTTGCGAAGAGAAGGGTGTTGCCCCAGTGAAAGAGTACTCGGGTAGGTTTAACCTGAGGATACCACCCATGTTGCATAGTGAAATTGCGGCGAGAGCAACAGCTTCTGGCAAAAGTATCAATCAGTGGGTATCCGAAATACTCAAACGTTCAACACATGAGTAAAGCGGCATATAACAAGGCACTCCTGCCGACTACCTCCGTCGCTGGCGCTCCTCCGGCAGCGGCAGCGTTCAAACGTTGGGGCTGGATGAGAGAGGAGGAACGTCTTGCCTGAGATAAGCAGATTCCTCGGAATCATAATAGCGATGTACTACAACGATCATAATCCTCCGCACTTTCATGCGAGGTACGGGAACTTCCACGCAGTCATCGCTATTGATACGGGGGAAATCATTGACGGGCGGTTGTCTCCACGTGTCCTGGGCCTTGTTCAGGAGTGGCGTGAATATCACAAAACAGAACTTGCAGAAGATTGGAATCTGGCCCGAGCGCGAAAGGCCCTGAAGAAGATCGAACCTTTGGAGTAATGTCATGCTTCCCAGAATATTGAATGCCAAGTATCAAGGTGACTACCGTATCTGGCTTGCCTTTGAAGATGATGTCGAGGGCGAGGTTGATTTAGAAGGCGAACTATGGGGAGAAATATTCGAGCCTTTGAGGGATAAGGCGCGATTTGCAGAGTTCTCACTGGACGAGGAACTGGAGACTATCGTATGGCCGAACGGGGCCGATTTTGCGCCGGAATTTCTTTACCAGAAACTACGCCCTAACTACACGCTAAAGCCGACGCTAAAAAGCGGCGCGGCTTAACGCGGCGTTAAACGCCCCCAGGCATGGGGACGTCTCCCCACCGCCCGAGAAACGGAGGAGTTATGGACCGGATCGATTTTGCTCAAAACGATACTTGGTCATGTATGATGCATACCCTGAAAATCCGGGGGCGGGTTTTGAAGAAATGTGGCGGTTTGTTGGCTGTATTGGTTATTGCCGCATGCGTGGCGAGTCCCGACGAGAAAAGGATTGACGAGTTGAGCGCGATGCCCGTGCTTTGGAAGTCGGTGGTTCTCATAGCGGAGCCGGATATGCCCTCCATGAAGACGCTGATTCCACTGGAAAACAGCTATGACCCGGGTTTCGTTGAGTTCATGAATCGGCCGAAGAAAGAGGGCGATTATATTCCCGAATCCGTTTTTGCCAGTGCGGGTGCGCACTATCGCAACAAGGTTGTGCCGGTCACTTTGAAGTTAGGCGACCAAGTAGAGATACTCTCCAAGAAGATGGAAACCAGAACCCATTACCCGTTGTATTTGATCAAAACACAGCAAAACACCTATGCTTGGCTGTATGGCTATCATTTGCAGGATGAAACGGGGAAGCGAATCGCTTCCTTTAAATAGACGTTGGGCCGCAGGAATCAATGGGGTCAGACTCGATTGGTGTGGCGTCAAGCAGTGCGTTTCGATCGAGTCTGACCCCATTGATTTGCACGAATGCGATCTTCACCGCGCATGTTTCGCGATGATCGCGTCGGTTTCCCGGAAGACCTCTTCGGCGGGGATCCATTGGGTTCTCCCGGCCTCCATGTCGGCCACGCGTCTGGCAATTTCCTCGTCCCAGGCTTTGGCGATCGCTTCGGGCGTGTCTTCGGGCTCGCCGTGCAGGCTGACGATCAGTCGTTGGGCCAGCTCGTCTCGCTCTCTCGGAGACAGCTTCATGGCCTGGGCCTCCAGCTCGTCCAAGGTCGCACTCATGGAATCCTCCGGCGATTCAATCACGTGAATCCATCTTAGCAGGTGTCCGTAGATGCTGATCATCGTGACCTACGGTGTTTCCACCGAAACAGCGGCCGGGCGTCGCTGCTTACGCCACGTCGCCAAGGCCTGCGAGAGCATGGGTCAGCGGGTGCAGCGTACTGGTATGGCCGGCTGCACCGCTTGGCTATCAAACGAGGTGCAGGTGCAGAATCAAAGTCTTCGCGGCAAGACTGCCGCTCCTACAACGCATTGCCAGGCCATCGGGGCGCCGAATGAAAGCCTGTTATCCCTCGCGGGGAGGGCGCCGTTCTCAAAGGGGAAGAGGGCATTGCGCGGCGGCGCACTCAGGCGCCAGAAGGCTGGTCGCCGCGGCTCTCTTCCGGGGCTTGCTCCTCGTCCACAGCGATCTCCCGGTGGGTACGGGCCATCAACAGGTACACCGCGGGCACCACGAACAGGGTGAACAGGGTGCCGATGCCGAGACCGGTCGCGATCACCAGGCCGATGTCGAAACGGCTTACGGCGCCGGGCCCGTTGGCGGTGAGCAGGGGCACCATGGCGACGATCATGGCGACGGTGGTCATCAGGATCGGGCGCAGGCGGATGGCGGCGGCGCGCTCGACTGCCGCGCGCTTGCCCAGTCCCTCGTGGATCTGCACCTGGTTGGCGAACTCCACGATCAGGATGCCGTTCTTGGCGATCAGCCCGATCAGGGTGATGAGGCCCACCTGGGTATAGATGTTCACCGAGGCGAAACCGAGGGTGAGAAATGCCAGGGCCCCGGCGATCGACATGGGCACCGAGACCAGGATGATCAACGGGTCGCGCCAGCTCTCGAACTGGGCGGCGAGCACCAGGTAGATGATGAGCAGCGACATGAAGAAGGTCACGACCAGCGCGCTGCCCTGCTGGGCGTACTGGCGAGAGCTGCCCGTATAGTCCCAGGTAAAGCCGAGAGGGAAGATCTCGCGCGCCTGCTGCTCCAGGTAGTCCATGGCATCGCCCAGGGTCACACCCGGGGTCATGATCCCCTGCACGGTGAGGCTGTTGAGCTGCTGGAACTGGGTGCGCTTGCTGGGCTCCACGGAGGTCTTGAAGTGCACCAGGGAGGCCAGGGGCACGTTGGCGCCGTTGGCCGCTCGCAGGTAGTAGTCCTTGAGCTTTTCGGGGTCGAGGCGGAAGTCTTGGGCGACCTGCGGGATTACCTTGTAGCTGCGCCCGTCCAGACTGAAGCGGTTGACATAGCCACCGCCGAGCAGGGTGGCGAGGCTGCGCCCGATCTCCTGCATCGAGATGCCGAGATCGGCGGCGCGGTCTCGGTCGACGACCAGAGTCACTTTGGGTCGGGTGAGCTCGATGTCCTTCTGCAGGAACATGAACCGCCCGCTCTGCATGGCCTTTCCGATGAGCTGGTCGGCCACCTGGTCCAGGCGGTCGTAGTCCGCGTCGCTGGTGATCACGAACTGCAAGGGCAGGCCGCGCCCGGCGCCGGGCAGACTGGGGCGGGGGATGACCCCGGTCTGGAAGCCCGCGATGCGCCCGACCTTGGCCTGCACCTCGGGCTGGATCTCCATTTGGGAGCGTTTGCGCTGGGAGGGTGGAGGCATCTTGATGCCGCCGAAGACCTGGTTCTTCTGGCCGCCGAAGCCGAGCAGCAGGAAGCTCTCGTTGTACTCGGGGACGCTCTCGAAGGCCTTGACGATCTCTCGCGTATACACGGCGTCGTAGTCGATGGTGGCGGTCTCGGGGCCGGTGGCGATGAAGAACAGGATGCTCTGGTCCTCGGTCGGCGCCAGCTCTTCTGGGCGGTCGTGAACATGAGCCAGATGCTCGCCAACACACCGAAGGCAAACAGCAGGATCGCCGAGGGATACTCGAGCAGGCTGTGAAGCACGCGCTGATAGCCCCTGGCCAGCCCGGTGAAGAAGCGTTCCACCGCATGCTCGAAGCGGCCCGGCGCGCCGTGGGGCTTGAGCACCTTGCCGCTCAACATGGGCGAGAGGGTCAGGGCCACCACGCCGGAGATCAGCACCGCCCCGGCGAGCGAGAAGGCGAACTCGGTGAACAGGGTGCCGACCAGGCCGCCCATGAAGCCGATGGGTGCATAGACCGCCACCAGGGTGGTGGTCATGGCGATGATCGGCACGGCCAGCTCCCGGGCGCCCTTGATGGCGGCCTGAAAGGGGGTCTCGCCCATCTCGATGTGGCGGTGCACGTTCTCCACCACCACGATGGCATCGTCCACCACCAGGCCGATGGCCAGAACCATGGCCAGCAGGGTGAGCAGGTTAATGGAAAAGCCCAGCACCAGCATCAGGAAGCCCCGCCGATCAGCGACAGCGGCACCGCCACGGCCGGGATCAGGGCGGCGCGCATGGAGCCCAGGGACAGATAGATCACGATCAGCACGATGGCGATCGCCTCGGCCAGGGTGCGGAAGACCTCGTCGATGGAGTCCTGGATGAACTCGCTGGCGTCGTAGGGCAGGCGCACCTCCAGGCCTTCCGGGAGCTGACTCTGCATGTCCTTGAGGGCGGTCCGCACGGCCTTGGCCACCGTCAGGGGGTTGGCCCCGGGTGCCTGCTCTATGCCGACGAAGATCGCGGTCTTGCCCTTGTACCAGGTCTCGGTGTCGTAGTCCTCGGCACCCAGCTTGGTGTCGGCCATGTCGCGCAGCCGCACCAGGGCCCCGCCGTCCTTGCGCACTACCAGGTTGCGGAAATCCTTCGCGCGGGCGATATCGGTGGTGGCGCCCAGGTCGACGGTCACATAGTTGCCCTTGGTCTCGCCGATGCCGGACAGATAGTTGTTGGCGCGCAGCACGTCGGCCACGTCCGTGGCGGTGACGCCCAGGGCGGCCATGCGCTCCGGATCGAGCCAGACGCGCATGGCGAAGGTCTTGTTGCCGATCAGGCGCGCGTTGCCGACCCCCGGCACCGCCTGCAGCTTGGGCTGCACGACCCGTAACAGGTAGTCGGTGATCTGGGACGGCTGCATGGCGTCGCTGAAGAAAGCCATATACATCAGCGCCGTGGGGTCGCCGGTCTGGGAGCTGATCACCGGATCCTCGGCCTCCGCCGGCAGCACGTTGCGCTGGCTGGCGACCTTGGCCTGGATCTCGGCGACCGCCCCGTTGGGATCGAAGTTCAGGCGCATATGCGCTTCGATCAGCGAGCGGCCCTGGGTGCTGCTGGAGAACAGATAGTCGATACCGTCGGCCTCGGCGATGGCCTGCTGCAGGGGGGTGGTGATAAAGCCCTTGACCAGGTCGGCGCTCGCCCCGGGATAGCTGGTGGTAACGCTGACCACGGTGTCGCGGGTGGCCGGGTACTGGCGCACCTCCAGGGAGGCGATGGAGCGCAGACCGACCACCAGGATCAGCAGGCTGATCACGCTGGCCAGCACCGGGCGGTGGATGAACAGATCGGTGAGCTTCACGGCTGCGGGGCCCGCTCGCCGGGCGCCGGCTGGCTGTCCAGTGTCACCGCCATGCCGTTGCGCAGCTTCACCTGTCCGGCACTTACCACCCGCTCGCCGGCCTTCAGCCCCTTGAGCACGGCCACCCGGCCTGCCTGAGTCTCGCCGGTCTCCACCTGCCGTCGCTGTACGGTCAGTCCCTTCGGGTCCTCCAAGATGACGAACACCGAATCGCCATAGGGGTTGTAGGTGATGGCGGTGTCCGGAAGGGTCAGCACCTGTGTCTGTGCCGGCAGCAGAACACGGACCTGCGCGAACATGCCCGGGCGCAGGTGCTGGTCGGGATTGGCCAGGGTGGCGCGGACCTTGAGGGTACGGCTGGCCGTGTCGATGCCGGGATTGAGGGCGCTGATGCGGCCCTGGAAGGTCTGCCCGGGCCAGGCCTGAACGGCGACGGTCAGCCCCTGGCCGGTGTGCAGCTCGGCCAGGTGGCGCTCCGGCAGCGAGAAGTCGACGTAGATCGGGTCGAGCATCTGCAGCGGCACGATCCCGGAGCCGGGGGCCAGATACTCCCCGAGATCCACTTGGCGGATGCCCAGGCGGCCGGCGAACGGTGCGCTGATCAGCTTCTTGGCGATCTGGGCCTGCTTGGAGGCCACCTGCGCCTGGGCACTGTCGAGCGTGGCCCTGGCCTGGTCCACGTCGGCGGTGGAGACTGATTTGTCCTTCAGCAGCTTGGCGAGCCGGCGGTACTGCACCGCCGCCAGGTCGCGCTCGGCGGTCAGGCCCCGCAGCTCGGCTTGGTCCACGCTGTCGTCGAGCTTGAGCAGGGGATCGCCCTGGGCGACGCTCTGGCCCGATTCGAACAGGATCTGCTTGACGGTTCCGGCGATCTCGTTGGTCACCGAGATCCCCTGGATGGCCTCGACGCTGCCCACGGCCGAGAGCTGGGGCTGCCGGGTCTCGGTGCGCACCTGGGTGGCGGCCACGGTCGTGGCGGGCATGGCATGACCAAGCATCCCGGCCTGCATCTTGATCAGATAGAGCTTCCAACCGAAGACTGCTCCGAAGATGGCCGCGAGCAGCAGAAGGGCGAGGATCAGGCGTTTGATCATGGTGGGATTCCAGGGAGGCGGTGCGCCGGACGGCATTGCGGGGCACCGCAAACGGATGCAGAGCTGTCCGGGGAGCGCCGGAGCGAAAAGCGTAGTCGACTATTTATCTTGCTGGCAAGATATCTGTTAATGTTGCCGTGGGCATTGATAGGGTCGGACCGACATGGCCGCAAAGCGACTGTCTCTCATGGCGCTGATGGCCACGCTGTCGCGCAACTGGCCGGAGATGGCGGCCGGGATGAGTCCGGCGGTGCTGGCCATCTATCGCGCCCAGGAATACCTGTTCGACGACCTGCGGTCCTGTCTCGGTCCGTTCGACCTGCAGCCGGCGGAGCTCGACGTGCTGGCTGCGCTGCGCTCCCAGGGCGCCCCGTATCAGCTCACCCCCACGGTGCTCTATCGCTCCCTGCTGCTGAGCTCTGGGGGCTTGAGCAAGATCCTCCAGCGCCTGGAGAGCGCGGGGTTGGTGGACCGACCGTTCAACCCGGAGGACCAGCGCAGTCGTCTCGTGCGGCTGACGCCGCGCGGATGCAGCCTGGTGGAGCAGGCCTCGGCGGCGGTGCTCGAGCACGAGGAACGCTTTCTGGCGCCTCTGACGGCCAGCGAGCGAGAGACCCTCGCGGGGCTGCTGGAGCAGTTGATCCGGACCCAGGAAGCCTAGAGCGCGCCCGCCCTGGCGGCGTCGATCAGGTGGCTCAGCCGCTCGGGCAGATGCGAGAGCGGCGCCGGGACTGCAATCGCATAGCCCTGGGCGAAGTCCACACCGATCTCGCGTACCGCACCCAGGATCGCGTCGGACTCGACGAACTCGGCGATGGTGCGGATGTTCATGACGTGTCCCACCTGGTTGATGGCCTCGACCATGCTGCGGTCGACCGGGTCGCGGGCGATCTCCCGAACGAAGTCGCCGTCGATCTTCAGAAAATCCACCGGCAGGTTCTTCAGGTAGGCGAAGGAGGACATGCCGCTGCCGAAATGATCCAGGGCGAAGCGCAGCCCGTGGGAGCGCAGACCCTTGATGAAGGGCACCGCCTGGGACAGGTTGGCAACCGCCGCGGCCTCGGTGATCTCGAAGCAGATCTTCTCGGGCGGTAGGCGGGAGCGCTTGAGCTCCTTGAGGATGAACTCGAGGAGCTCGCGCTCCCCGATCGAATGCCCCGAGAGGTTGATTGCGCACATGGCGAGGGCGTCGGTGCAGGCTTGATGGTCGCGCAGGCAGCGAAAGGTCTCTCGCACCACCCAGCGGTCGATGCGGGGCATCAGCTGGAAGCGCTCGGCGGCCGGCAGGAAGGCCCCGGGCGGGATGGCTCCGTGGTTGCGGTCGCGCATCCGGGTCAGTATCTCCAGGTGCACGCCGGGTGGCCCGGCTGCCGCTCGCAAGGCCAGGATCGGCTGGAAGGTAAGCTCGAAGTGGCCCTTGTCGAACGCGTCGTGGATACGGCTCACCCACTGCATCTCGCCCCGACGCCGGGACATCTCCTGGTCGTCATCCTGGTAGATGTGCACCCGGTCGCGACCGCTTTCCTTCGCCATGTAGCAGGCGGCGTCGGCAGCGCTCAGCGCGCTCGCCATGCTCTCGGTGTTGACGTTGATGCCGACGACCCCGACGCTGATGCCTACGGAGAATGTCTTGTCGTCCCAGACGAAGCGGTAGTTGTGCACCGCCTGGCGCAGCTCGTCGATCAGCACCAGCGCCCGGTCCACCGGGCAGCTGTCGAACAGCAGCCCGAACTCGTCGCCGCCAAGCCGGCCGATGGTGTCGCTCTTACGCACCCGGTTCTGCAGCAGTGCGCTCAGCTGGCGCAGCAGCTCGTCGCCGGCGACGTGACCGGAGCTGTCGTTAACGATCTTGAACCGGTCGAGGTCGAGGTAGCACATGACGTGCTCGGCGCCTTCCCGGCGCGCTGTGTCCACAGCCTGCTGCAGGCGCCGCTCGAACTCCCGGCGGTTTACCAATCCGGTCAACGGGTCGTGACTGGCGAGATAATCCATGCGCCGGGTGATGGCGCGCGCCTCGGCGATGTCGCGAAACACCACCACAGCGCCCGTGACCTCGCTGTCCTCATGGATGGGATTGGCCGAGTACTGCACCGGAAAACACTCGCCGTTGTGGCGCCAGAGCACGTCGTCGTCGGACCAGATGGGGCTGTCGTCGTGCAGGGCGCGGCGGGTGAAGCACGCCTCTGGCTCGATCAGGGTGCCGTCCTCGCGGCTGTGGTGGATCAGCGCATGCATGTCCCGCCCGAGCAGCTCGCCGGGCTTGTAGCCCAGCATGGATGCCGCCGAGCGGTTGACGAAAGTGCATCGGCCCTCGGCGTCGACGCCGAAGATGCCGTCGCCGGTGGACTCCAGCAGCAGCCAGTTGTACTCGCCCAGGCGCCGCAGGTCCTCCTCGGCCTGCTTGCGCGCGGTGATATCTACGAAGGTGACCACGGTGCCGACGATCTGGCCGTCCCGGTACATGGGCCGGGCCCAGTACTCGACCGGAAAGCAGCTGCCGTCGGCGCGCCAGTGGACCTCCTCGGCGGAGTGTGCCGGCTCGCCGCGCCGGGTTGCCAGCCTCACGGCGCACCGCTCCAGGGGATAGGCGGTACCGTCCGCCAGGCTGTGATGGATCTTGCGGTGCATGTTCTGGCCGAGCAGGTTGGTCTCGTGGGCATAGCCCAGCATCTGCAGACAGGCCCTATTCGCGAACGTGCAGTTGCCGTCGAGGTCTACGCCGAAGATCCCCTGCTCGGTGGACTCGAGCAGCAGACGGATCTCTTCCTCGCGGTCGCGGCGCAACGTCTCCGCCTGCGCTTGCCGGCGGTACAGCGTGCGGGTCTGGACTATCCGCGCTGCCTCGCTGGCAAGCGCCTCGAGGAAGGTCATATCTTTGTCGCCGTAGCGCCGGTCCTGCGTGCAGTAGATGGACAGGATCACCCCGATGACACTCTCCTCCACGATCAGTGGGGCGGCAATCGCCGCCCGGGCATGAAGCCGGGCGGACAGCTGGGCACTGGCCCGCGCGTCGCTCCGGCAATCCGCCACCGTGGCAGCCTTGGCCTCCCGGAACACCCAGCCGGCCAGGGAAGGCTCGTCGACCGAGATGCGGAAGTGACCGGTCGGGTCGTCGCGACTGGTGGCGTCGGAGATCCCTACCAGCTCTCGGCTCTCGTCGTCGTAGAGGATGAAAAGTACGGCATCGCCGCCGATCGTGCGCCGGCACAGGGCTGCCACCTCGTCGATGACATCGTCCAGGGCTCCATGGGCGCTCGCCTTGCTGAGCAGCCGGTTGCTGGTCTGGAGCAGGTCCCGGTGATTCTTCAGGTCCGTGAGCAGATCGCGGACGCCCCCGGCGAGAATGCCCAGCTCGTCGGTGGACCGGGGGTGGATCTCGCCGGGCTCCGGAGCCTGACCGGCGCTGTGGCCAAGAATTACCCGCAGCGGCTGGAGCGATTGCTCGAGGCTGCGCACGAACATGATGCTGCCGAAGATTGCCAGGCCCTCCAGACTCAGCCAGACGAAGAACGTCTCCGACGTGAAGTAGCCGGTGCGGGTCCAGTAGTACTGGACGATCATGGTGTCAATGAGCAGCGGGACCAGGGCCCCGATGAGAAAGACCTTGGCCTTGATCGTTACGTGCGGACGCTGGGCCCGGGCCCGACGGAGTGAGCGGCCGAACAGGTCGAGCATCCGAAAGAAGATCGGCAGTCCCACCACGATCGACACGATCAGCGCCACCAGGTGGATGCGAAACCAGTCGACAGGGGCGGGCTGAAAATGGGTGTAAAGCCGCGCACTCAGGATCACCGAGGTGGGTGCGATGAGCAGATAAGAGAGAAAGATCGTCCAGAAATGCAGCGGAAAGAGACGCATCCGGGCGAGGCTGGCCTCGGCAGCGCCGGGCTCGGGTGCACGGGCCAGGTAGGCGACGATCGGCGCCGCGTAGCGCCGGAAGTAGGCGAACGCGAAGATCAGGCTGCCCACGACGAAGGCCGGCTCCAGCGGGGTGCTCAGGATGGCGAGCATCTGCGGGGGCGTGAACATCCGGATATAGACAAGAAAGGAGAGCCCGAAGACGGGCGGCACCGTCCAGGCCAGAAGAATGAGCACGTCGAACCGCTTGCGGAAATCCGCGGCGGAATACTCGACCGCCGCGGCGCTATTCACTGCGCCGACATCCTCGTCCCGGTCCGAAGCCCCCAGCTTCAACCCCGTCCCCTGTGGAGTGGGCGCTGCTCCAGGTGCCGCTATCGGCCCGGGAGATCTCGCCACGTCGCCCGCGTCTAGGCGTGCACGCGGTGGTCTGCAGCCGCTTGACGCCGGCGCTGTTCCTGATCGATCCGCCCCGATCGTGGTTTCCGCGCGAGCCCCGGGCGCGCCGGTGCCAAAGGCTGCCTCGACGGGGCTATGCACATCGTACGCAAATGCGCTGCAACCTGGAAGCCTCTTAGGAAGTACGACCTGCGATGCCGGTTGTGCCGCCGCGGGGCTCGCGTGGGCCAGCGGTCGGAAACCGCAAGGGCCGCGTTTGGCGGCGCTTTCCGATCTCGATCGATTCGATGCTGGGCTCGAGCCAGCGACCCCTGCCGTGTGAACGCGTTATCGCACCCGTTCTGGGTCAATGGGTTAGATAATAACAAATGCAAGAACAATCACTTAGCGTCATTTCCGAGCACGCCGCATCACCCGGAATTTCATTGTCCCTGTGACAAAAGTGCTCTTGATTAGCAAGATGCTTCAGCGCCGCGGAGCCAGGCCTCAGGAGGCGCCTGGGTGGAAACGGCCGCGGCGGGGAGGTGCTGGGGGGGTGTTTCGAGATGAAAGCGACGGTTGAAGCGATAAACAAATGCGGCCAAATAGCGTAACCCGTACTTGGCAAAATCGAACGAATGGCAAGCGCCACCGAAACTAATCTTGAGATTGCCCAGCACCGTATTGATCCAGCCAAACTCAGGCAAGTCCCTGGGTTTACGATCGCCCACGACAGTGGGCAGGTAAAGTCCTTCCGCACATCACCCGAAGGGATCGCGGAATCCGGCGCCCCTTTGTCATCAATCCTGAAGAGGTCACCGACAGCGGTAACAACGATCCGCCGGGGGGCATGCTCGGGCGGCTGCTGTCGAGGCTCTGGATGCTCCCTGCGGGCTGCGAACGCACTGTTTACGACCCGCCCCGCTGGGGACTGTAACTGCGTCTTATCGCTTTCTTAATGCCCCGCCCGTGAATCTTTTCAGCATCTTTATGGGCAAGCACTTAGAGTGCATCTATTCAAAGCGATCTCGGGGAGGCGACATGGATCTGCTCTACCTTGGTCTGGCCGTCGGCTTCTTCGCCGCGACAGCGAAGCTCGTGCTCCTCTTCGACAAGCTCAGGGGGCGCTGATGGACCCGCTCTATCTCGTCTTACTGATCGTCACTCTGGGGGTGTTCGTCTACCTGGTAGCCGTTCTCTTTTTTCCGGAGCGTTTCTCATGACCGGCAACGGGTACCTACAGCTCGCCCTATACCTGGTCGCTCTGCTCGGGCTGGCGTGGCCGCTGGGGCTCTACATGGCCGACGTCTACCGGGGCCGGATCCCGGCCTGGATGCGTTGGCTGCGGCCGGTCGAGGCGGGGCTGTACCGCGTCTGCGGGGTCGAGCACGACGGCGACATGCCTTGGACCCGCTATGCCTTTGCCATGCTGGCGCTCAACCTGCTCGGATTCCTGACGGTCTACGCGCTGCTCCGCCTGCAGGTCTGGTTGCCCCTCAACCCCGAGGCACGGGCCAGCACCACGCCCGACCTTGCGTTCAGTAGTGCGGTGAGCTTTGCCACCAACACGAACTGGCAAAGCTACGGGGGCGAGACGAGCCTCTCCTACCTGACCCAGATGCTCGGTCTCACGGTGCAGAATTTCATCTCTGCCGCTACTGGTATGGCCGTGCTCGTGGCTCTGATGCGCGGCTTCGTCCGCAGGGAGGCGTCGGGCATCGGCAATTTCTGGGTGGATATAACGCGCTCCGTCCTCTACATCCTGCTGCCCCTGTCCTTGATTCTGGCCGTCGTGCTGGTGAGCCAAGGCGTGGTGCAGACCCTCTCGCCCTATGCCAAGGCAGAGCTGGTGCAGCCGGTCGAGTACGCGCAGACCAAAGCGGGGCCGGACGGCCAGCCCCTGGTGGATGCGCGCGGCAAGCCTGTCATGGAGCAGTTCAGGGCCAGCGAGCAGACCATCGCCCTGGGTCCGGCCGCTTCCCAGGTCGCGATCAAACAGCTCGGCACCAACGGCGGCGGCTTTTTTAACGTCAACTCCGCACATCCGTTCGAGAACCCCACACCGTTTTCGAACATTCTGGAATTGCTCTCGATACTGGTCATCGGAGCCGCCCTGTGCTTCACCTTCGGGAGCTGGGTCGGAGATATGCGGCAGGGCAGGGCGATCCTCGCCGCCATGACCCTGGTGTTCGTGGCTCTGTTGGCGGTGTGCGTCTGGGCGGAACAGTCGGGGAACCCCCTGTTTGCCCGGCTCGGGCTGGCCACGGAAGCGTCGGACCTCCAGGCGGGCGGCAACATGGAGGGAAAGGAGACCCGCTTCGGCGTGGTCAACTCCGCCCTCTGGGCCACGGCAACCACATCCGCCTCCAACGGCTCCGTCAACGCCATGCACGACTCCTTCACGCCTATCGGCGGCCTGGTTCCCCTGGCGCTGATTCAGCTGGGAGAGGTGATTTACGGGGGCGTCGGCTCGGGCCTCTACGGCATGATCGTGTTTGCTTTGATCGCTGTGTTCATCGCCGGCCTCATGGTCGGTCGCACACCGGAGTACTTGGGCAAGAAGATCGAAGCCTTCGAGATCAAGATGGCCGCTGTCGCCATCCTGGTGCCGCCGCTGGTCGTGCTGGCGTTTACGGGCATCGCGGTCGTGCTGGACGTCGGCAAGGCCGGCATCCTGAACCCTGGCGCGCACGGATTCTCTGAGGTTCTCTACGCCTTCTCCTCGGCCGGCCACAATAACGGCAGCGCCTTCGGCGGGCTATCGGCCGATACGCCGTTCTACAACACCCTGCTGGGTCTCGCCATGCTGATCGCTCGCTATTGGCTGGCCGTGCCGGTGCTGGCCATCGCCGGGGCTGTCGCCGCCAAGAAGACTGTGCCAGTGTCGGCCGGCACCCTGCCCACCCACACACCGCTGTTCGTGGCCCTGCTGGTCGGCACCGTGATCCTGGTCGGCGCACTCACCTTCGTGCCCGCGCTTGCCCTGGGACCCGTGGTGGAGCACCAGCAGATGATCGGGGCCGGCGCCCGGTAGGCTCGGCTCAGTACGGCGAAGCCCGACGCACTCGGCGCCTCGAAAGTCCTGTTCGGAGAAAGGCGATGCACAAGACGCAGACCCTGTTCGACGCCGCCCTGCTCAGGGCTGCCGCCTGGGATGCGGTAAAACGGCTTAACCCCCACCACCAGGTCAAGAACCCGGTAATGTTCGTGGTCTGGCTGGGCAGCCTGCTCACCGCCGCCCTGTTCGTTCAGGCCCTGGTGCGCCGGGGCGAAGCCCCCGCCGGGTTCATCCTGGCAATCTCGCTCTGGCTCTGGCTCACGGTGCTGTTCGCCAACTTCGCCGAGGCCGTCGCAGAGGGCCGTGGCAAGGCCCAGGCCGCCGCACTCAAAGGTATCCGCAAGACCGTTCTGGCGAAGAAGCTGAGAGAGCCGCGCCACGATGCCCCGACCCATGTGGTCGCCTCGGAAGAGCTACGCAAGGGGGACGTGGTGCTCGTCACCGCCGGCGAGCTCATCCCGGGCGACGGCGACGTGATCGAGGGCGTTGCCTCGGTCGACGAGTCGGCCATCACCGGCGAGTCGGCCCCGGTGATCCGCGAGGCGGGCGGGGACTTCTCCGCTGTCACCGGCGGCACCCGGGCCCTGTCGGACTGGCTGGTGATCCGCATTACGGTCAATCCCGGCGAGACATTCCTGGACCGGATGATCGCCATGGTGGAAGGCGCGAAGCGGCAGAAGACCCCCAACGAGATCGCCCTGACCATCCTGCTGGTGGGCATGACGCTGATCTTCCTGCTGGCCACCGCTACCCTCTTGCCCTACTCACTGTTCAGCGTCGCCGCCGCAGGGAGCGGCCGCCCGGTGACCGTCACCGTCCTCACGGCCCTGCTCGTGTGCCTGATCCCCACCACTATCGGCGGGCTACTCTCCGCCATCGGGGTGGCAGGCATGGGCCGCATGATGGAGAAGAACGTCATCGCCCTGTCCGGGCGGGCTGTGGAGGCGGCTGGCGACGTGGACGTGCTGCTGCTCGACAAGACAGGCACCATCACCCTGGGCAACCGCCAGGCGACGGACTTCCTGCATGCCTCCGGCGTCAAGGAGTCGGAGCTGGCGGACGCCGCCCAGCTCGCCTCTCTGGCCGACGAGACCCCGGAAGGCCGCAGCATCGTCGTGCTCGCCAAACGCAGGTTCAATCTGCGGGCCCGCGACGTCCAGGAACTGGGCGCCCACTTCATTCATTTTACCGCCCAGACGCGCATGAGCGGCGTGGACCTGGGTGGCAGGGAGATCCGCAAGGGGGCGGCCGACGCGATCCGTGCTTACGTCGCCAGGGCGGGAGGGCACTTCCCGTCCGAGGTGGAGACGATCGTCGACAACGTCGCCAAGCGCGGCTCCACGCCCCTGGTGGTCGCGGAGCGCGCCTCCGGGCGTACCCGGGTGCTGGGCGCTGTCGAGCTCAAGGACATCGTCAAGGGCGGCATCAAAGAGCGTTTCGCCGAGCTGCGCCGCATGGGCATCAAGACCGTGATGATCACCGGCGACAACCGCCTCACCGCGGCGGCGATCGCCGCCGAGGCCGGGGTGGACGATTTCCTGGCCGAGGCCACGCCCGAGGCCAAGCTCAAGCTGATCCGCCAGTACCAGGCCGAGGGCCGGCTGGTGGCCATGACCGGCGACGGCACCAACGACGCCCCGGCGCTCGCCCAGGCGGACGTGGCGGTGGCCATGAACACCGGCACCCAGGCCGCTAAAGAGGCGGGCAACATGGTGGATCTGGACTCCAACCCCACCAAGCTCATCGAGGTGGTGGAGACCGGCAAGCAGATGTTGATGACGCGCGGCTCCCTGACCACCTTCAGCATCGCCAACGACGTGGCCAAGTATTTCGCCATCATCCCGGCTGCCTTCGCCAGTACGTACCCGGCGCTCGGCGCGCTGAATATCATGGGCCTCGCGACCCCGGCAAGTGCCATCCTCTCAGCGGTGATGTTCAATGCCCTGATCATCGTCGCCCTGATCCCGCTGGCACTGCGGGGTGTGAAGTACCGCCCGATGGGGGCCGCAGCGATCCTGCGGCGCAACCTGTGGATCTACGGCGCGGGAGGTCTCGCCGTGCCGTTTATCGGCATCAAGCTCATCGACCTGGCTCTGGTCGGCCTCCATCTCGCCTGAGGTGCCGAAATGCTGAAACAGCTCAAGCCCGCACTGCTCATGTTGGTAGCGCTGACGGTCCTGACCGGCGTTGCTTATCCCTTGCTGGTCACGGCGATCGCCCAGGCTATCTTCCCCCACCAGGCCAACGGCAGCTTGATCGTGCGGGATCACCGTGTGGTGGGGTCGGAATTGATCGGGCAACCCTTCACCGACCCGAAGTACTTCTGGCCTCGTCCCTCGCCCACCAGCCCCATGCCCTACAACGCGGCCTCGTCCAGCGGCTCCAACCTGGGGCCGACGAATCCGGCGCTGAAGGACGCCGTCCAGGCCAGGATTCAGGCCCTGAAGGAGTCTGATCCGGGCAACCCAGCGCCCATCCCGGTGGACCTGGTCACCGGCTCGGCGAGCGGGCTGGACCCTCACATCAGCCCCGCAGCTGCCTACTGGCAGGCGCGACGCGTGGCGCGTGCCCGCGGTCTGCAAGTCGACAGAGTGCGCGCCTTGATCGCTGAGCACACGGAGGGTCGGGCGCTCGGCCTCCTGGGGGAGCCCCGGGTGAACGTCCTGGCGCTTAATCTCGCCCTCGACCACCCGTCCGGACCCTAGACTCTTTGTCATGGTTGAGACGGAATCCCGCCCTGATCCCGATGCGCTGCTGGCGCGCATCGCGGCCGATGCCGAGCGCGCCCGCCGGGGGAAGCTGAGGATATTCTTCGGGGCCTGTCCGGGTGTGGGCAAGACCTATGCGATGCTGACTGCCGCACGCGTCCTGCGGGACCAAGGTGGCGAGGTGGTGGTCGGTGTGGCCGAAACCCATGGTCGCGCCGAAACGGCCCGGCTGCTGGAGGGGCTGGAGCGGCTGCTCCCGAAACTGGTCACCTACCGCGGGCGGCAGCTCGCCGAATTCGACCTGGATGTGGCTCTGGCACGCAAGCCGCCCCTGATCCTCGTCGACGAGCTGGCCCATACGAACGTACCCGGCGCGCGGCATCCCAAGCGTTGGCAGGACGTCGAGGAATTGCTTGCCGCGGGCGTCGATGTCTGGACCACCGTCAATGTGCAGCACCTGGAGAGTCTCAATGACGTGGTCGGGGGCATCACGGGCATCCAGGTGCGCGAGACCCTGCCGGACAAGGTGTTCGAGCGGGCCGACGAAGTCGCCCTGGTGGACCTGCCGCCGGACGAGCTGCTGCAGCGTCTGAAGGAGGGCAAGGTCTATCTGCCGCAGCAGGCCGAGCGGGCCATCCGCAATTTCTTCCGCAAGGGCAACCTGATCGCGCTGCGGGAGCTGTCGCTGCGCCGCACGGCCGACCGCGTAGATGCGCAGATGCGTGAATACCGCAGCGATCAGGCCATCCGCGACGTATGGCAGGCCAAAGAGCGATTGCTGATATGCATCGGGCCGGGAGCCGGCGGTGAGCGCCTGGTGCGTGCGGCGGCGCGTCTCGCAGCCAGCCTGCGTGCCGACTGGATCGCGGCCTATGTCGAGACACCGGGGCTGCAACGCCTGTCCGAGAGCGACCGCGATAAGATTCTCAGGACGCTCGCCCTGGCCCGGGAGCTGGGCGCGGAGACCGCAACCCTCTCCGGCCAGGACGAGGCCCAGACGCTCCTGGCCTATGCGGTCAGCCGCAATACCTCCAAGCTGGTCCTTGGGAAGAGCCTGCGCACCGGCGTGTCCCGCATGCTGCGAGCACCCCTGTCGGACCGTCTGTCCGCGCTGGCGGAGGATGTGGATGTCTACGTGGTGGCGCACGGGGACGAAGCCCGCCCCGGCGACAAGCCGGTGACCATGCCGCTCGACCAGGACCGCGAAACGTCCAGCAAGTCGCGTTGGGGAAGCTATGTCTGGGCCGTCGGCGCCTGCGTGGTCGCCACGGCGGTGGCTCAGCTGCTGCTGCCCTGGTTCGATCTGGCGAACCTGATCATGTTCTATCTGGTGGGAGTGGTGTGGGTCGCCGCGAGCCAGGGTCGGGGACCCGCCGTGCTGGGCTCCCTGCTCTCGGTGGCGGCGTTCGACTTCTTCTTGGTGCCTCCGAGGTTCTCCCTCACCGTGGCTGACACCCGCTACCTGCTGACGTTTCTGATCATGTTGGCCGTCGCGCTGACCATCAGCACGCTGGCGGCCAACCTGCGTTTTCAGGCCCGCGTGGCCACCCACCGGGAGCGGCGCACGCGCGCCATGAACGAGCTGGGAAGGGAGCTGGCCGGCGCCCTGGTGGCCGAACAGATCACGCAGACGGCCTGGCACCATCTGGAGAGCCTGTTCCAAGCCAGAGTCTGCATCCTGCTGCCGGACGAGCAGGACAAGCTCCATGCCCCCGAGGGCATGCCGGAGCCCGACGAGCTGCCCCTGGACGTCGCCATCGCGCAATGGGTGTACGACCACCAGGAGCCGGCGGGGATGGGCACCCAGAGCCTGGCGGGGGCTCCGATGCACTATCTGCCGCTGAAGGCCCCTATGCGTACCCGCGGGGTCCTGGCTTTGTTGCCGGGCCAGAGGCGCCTGCTCTTCCTGCCCGAGCAGACCCGCCTGCTGGAGACCATGGCGGGCCAGATCGCCCTGGCCCTGGAGCGCGTGCACTACGTCGATGTCGCCCAGAACGCGTTGGTCCGGATGGAATCCGAGCGGCTGCGTAACAGTCTGCTCGCCGCGCTCTCCCATGACCTGCGCACGCCCCTGACCATCCTCGCGGGGCTGGCCGACTCCCTGCCTTTGGCGGGTCCGCCATTGCCGGCAGCTCAGGCCGAGATCGCCCAGGCCATCCGCGCCGAATGCCTGCGCACCAATCTGCTCGTCAGCAATCTGCTGGATATGGCTCGCCTGCAGGCCGGCAGCATCCAGCTGAAGCGGGAGTGGCAGCCATTGGATGAAGTGATCGGGGCCGCCCTGCAGAGCCTGGCCGTACAGCTTGCACGCCACAGCATCCACGTGGACCTGCCCGCCGATCTGCCTTTGCTGGAATTCGACACCGTGCTGATGGAAAGGGTGTTCTGCAACCTGCTGGAGAACGCGGCGAAATACACACCGCCCGGAAGCCGGATCGAGATAGCCGCCTATCCCGAGGGTGATGTGGTCGTCATCACGGTGACGGACAGCGGCCCCGGGCTGCCGCCCGGCAAGGAAGAGATGTTGTTCGAGAAATTCGTTCGCGGCCAGGATGAGTCGTCGGTGGCCGGGGTAGGGCTGGGCCTGGCGATAGCTCGCGCAATTGTCCAGGCTCACAAAGGGATGATCCGCGCCGAGAACCGACCCGAGGGCGGAGCCCGCTTCATCATCTCCCTGCCTGCTGGTGAGGCGCCGACTATGCCCCGGGAGGCCTGATGGACCCGGTGCGTCCGACTTCACCAATGGTGGTGCTCGTCGAGGATGAGCCCCAGATCCGTCGTTTCGTCCGCACAGCACTGGAGGCGGAGGGCTGCGCCGTGGTGGAGGCCGGAACGGGAGAGCGGGGCCTGGTGGAGGCGGGCACCCGCAAGCCCGATCTGGTGATCCTCGACTTGGGGCTGCCTGACCGGGACGGCGTCGAAGTGGTGAGGGACCTGCGGGCCTGGAGCGCCGTCCCCATTCTCATTCTGTCGGCGCGGATCGACGAGGCCGACAAGGTGGCTGCGTTGGACGCGGGGGCGGACGATTATCTGACCAAACCCTTCGGTGTGGCCGAGTTGATGGCGCGGGCTCGGGCGCTCCTGCGTCGGTCGCGTCTGGCCGGCACCGAGCAGCCGCTTGTGCGATTTGCTGACATCGAGGTGGACCTGCCCCATAGGCGTGTGACCCGTAGCGGGCAGGAGGTGCATCTCACCCCCATCGAATATCGCCTGCTCGGCCTCTTGATCGCCAATGCAGGCCGGGTATTGACCCACAGGCAGATGTTGCGCGAAGTCTGGGGTCCGAGTCATGCCGAGGACAGCCATTATCTGCGGGTCTACATGACCGGGCTGCGTCGCAAGCTGGAAGCCGACCCGACACTACCGAAGCATCTGAAAACAGAGTCGGGCGTCGGCTATCGCTTTGTGCTGGAGCCGTAACGGAGGCCATTGGAACGAGATGCATACAGCGGCCATCTGCCGGGCAACGGGGCCGGGGTCGGCTCGGCTCCAGAGCCCGCTACTCGCCGTCGCCGCTGGTTTGCCGAGGAAGGTCCGTCAAGGATTTGCCGCAGTCATAGGGTCGAAACCATGCAAGAGCTGAGTCACTTCGAGCTGGATCGTCTTGAGGAGGTCTCTAGAGGCTCGATCGGCGTCAACACGGCGGACCACGTTTTGCAGCGTCTTCTGTCCTTGGGTTTGATAGAGCAAGTTCAACAGCTGTGGCTGCCGCTTGAAATGAAACGCACGACGTATCGGATTACGCCAGCGGGGCGCGATGTCTTGAAGGCACGCCCGACGAGTCGATAGGCTATCAATTCAGTTCTGATTCTTGGTGGGATCTCAGTCCGACACGCCGCGCTCGACCGGGCGGGAAACCAATCGCAGCCCGACCGCAGCGGGCCCGCGAAGCGCGTTCCTCGACAGGAACGCCGCCCGCTTCCCGATGCCGGCTCGATTGCCGCGCGCCGAGCCTCCTCAGCGGTCCGTTACGGCGCGCCTGCACTGCGGAGAATAAGGATGATTTTCTCCGCACTATAAGCGGCGAATGTCTTGCGGAAGCGGCGAATGGCGCCCATAATCTCCGCATGATTAGCGGAGGTCACGTTTTCATCTGGCAGCTCGGCGACTGGCCCGAGTGGCGCTGTGACCTGGGCGCGCTTGCCGGCCCCCTGGCCGAGGTCAGTCGCGCCCAAGGCCTGCTGATGGGGCGCCTGGCCGATGTCGGCATGGCCCTGCGTGACCAGGCGAGCCTCTCGGCGCTCACCGAGGACGTGGTCAAGACCAGCGAGATCGAGGGCGAGCAGCTCAACGTCGCGTCCGTGCGCTCGAGCATCGCCCGTCGCCTGGGTGTGGACATCGGATCCCTCGCACCCGTGGATCGGCACGTCGAAGGGGTGGTCGAGATGGTGCTCGACGCCACGGCCAACTGCGAGGCTCCTGTCACCCGCGAGCGACTGTTCGGCTGGCATGCGGCGCTATTTCCCACCGGCTGCTCTGGCCTCAGCGAGATCAGGGTCGCCGGCTGGCGGGACGATGCCAGCGGTCCCATGCAGGTGGTGTCCGGCCCCATCGGCCGTCAACGGGTGCACTTCGAGGCACCTCCAGCGGATCGCTTGGCAGCTGAAATGGCCCGGTTCCTTGAATGGATCAACGCGGCGACGGGTGAGCCGCCGCTCATCAAGGCCGGACTGGCCCACCTGTGGTTCGTCACCCTGCATCCCTTCGACGACGGCAACGGCCGCATCGCCCGCGCCATCGGCGATCTGCTGTTGGCACGTGCCGACGGCAGCCCGCAACGCTTTTACAGCTTTTCGGCGCAGATCCGGCGGGAGCGCAAGGCCTACTACGACATTCTGGAGCGCACCCAGCGCGGGACGCTCGACGTCACCGAGTGGCTCGCCTGGTTCCTCGAAACCCTGCATCGCGCCATCGATCAGGCGCAACACACCCTCGATGCCGTTCTGGTGCAGGCACGTTTCTGGCGTCGTTTCGCAGAAACGCCGATGAACGAGCGCCAGGTGAAGCTGCTCAACCGTTTGCTGGACGGCTTCGAAGGCAAGCTCACGACCAGCAAGTGGGCGGCCATCGCCAAGTGCTCGCCTGATACCGCCCTGCGCGACATCAACGAGCTGCTGGCTCAGGGCGCATTGCGCAAATCCGCCGCGGGCGGGCGCAGCACCAGCTACGAAATGAACGAGCCACCGTCGGCATAGATGCGAATACTCGATGACCTCAGAGGATGCGTCCCTTCCTACGCCATGGTCACAGCGCCCGATGGATCGAGTCTGGTCCACTGCGTCGGCATACCCCGTAAGCCACAATGGATACACACCACCCGTGTGTAATCGTGAGGCAAGAGCATGGCGCACCGTGTCAACGTGATCTTGAAAGACGAGATCTGGGAGGCTCTCAAGACAATCCCCAAGGGGGAGCGGAGCGCCCTGATCAACGATGCCCTAGCGCGTTGGATCGAGCTGCAGGAGCGGCGAATGGCGGCAACTGATCTGGACCGCTTGCGCAGCACACTTTCACCCGCAGCCGGTCGTTCGGAAGACTGGATTCGGGAAGACCGTGACCGGCACTGATGCCCGTCTTCGTCCCAGACGCATCGGTCATCCTCAAGTGGACCCTGCCGCCCGAGAATGAGCCTTTCGCCGATCAGGCACTCGCCCTTCGCGAGCTTGATCGCCGGCACAGCCATCCTGGCGGTTCCAAGCCTGTGGTATTTCGAGGTCGGCAACACCCTGGCTCGCAAACACCCGGAAACCGCATCGGAACAACTGCGTCTGCTGCGCCGCGTCGGCCTGACGGTGTACGCGTGGAGCCCCGTTTGGCACGCGGCCATTTTCGACCTGACCAGGCGATACGAAGTGACCTTCTATGACGCGAGCTACCACGCGCTCGCTATCGTAACCGGAGGCCGATTCGTGACGGCAGACGATAAGTATCTGACAAAGGTCGCGGGCGCGGGGCACCTGATGCACCTCAGGGACTGGTCGGCAGCCTGACATGCTTCCACCCCTCAAGCCCATCGCCATGAAGGAGCGCACCTCAATGTTCTTCATCGAGCGAGGGGAGATCGACGTGCTGGACGGCGCGTTCGTGGTCATCGACAAGAACGGCGTGCGCACCCATATTCCGGTCGGCTCGGTCGCCTGCATCATGTTGGAGCCCGGCACCCGGGTCTCCCACCGCGCCGTGGGCCTGGCCGCCCGGGTCGGAACACTGCTGGTCTGGGTGGGCGAGGCAGGGTGCGGCTGTACGCATCGGGCCAGCCTGGAGGCGCCCGGTCTGACCGCCTGCTGTATCACGCACGCTTGGCGCTGGACGACCAGGCCCGCTTGAGGGTGGTGCGCAAGATGTACGAGATTCGTTTCGGCGAGAAGCCGCCCGTGCGGAGCAGCGACTCCCAGCTGATCTACGAGGTCAGCTCGACAGCACCAGCGCGAGCCAGCGCCGCAGACAAGCACCCGCTGAGCCGTTCGTTGAAAAGAACTGAAGCTCACTAACGCCCGTCCGAAACGGGACCATAGTCGGCAACGACAAGTTCGGACATCCGTCGCGTGCGCCCCGTGAAGGCCCGAGAGCCGCCGGCTACGCCCTGGGCGCTGCACCCGGTCGGCGGATGATCGACTGATGGTCGGCGGCGGGCTGGTGGAGCTGGTCGGCCGCCTGGGCACCGGGCCCAGAGCTTGGTCCGGCCCTCAGGCGCCTTGTGTGCTTCGGCGGGAGGTCGGCGGACGGTCCGCGCTGCTGACCCAGGCGACTCACGCTCCTTCTCTCTCTCCGAGCCCCAGTGCCATACTCGGGGGCCAAGGCGATCCCAGACCGAGGAGGCGCGCAACATGACACGGCGACGCAGAGGCATCCCGGGGCTGTCGTTCTCGTGGAAACGCGCCATTGGGCTTTCGGCCGCCAAGGCCCGGCTATCCCGGCAGATCGGCATCCCGCTTACCAGATCCGGCCGCCAGCGGAAGGTCGCGCGAGCCATGGGGTGCTGTGTGCCGTTCGCCTTCATCCTGCTCGGGCTCGGCGCCCTGGCCATGGGTATTGCACACGTAGTTTCCGCGCTGGTCGCATAGCTGCACACACAGGGCGGCGGGCCGCTGCGCGATCGGGCGCCAGTGATCGAGGTCCCCATGGCGTCTGGGCGCTGTATGGAGGCCGAGTCCCAGGACTCGTGAGAGCTCCGGGCTCCCCTGCGGCTGGTGCCGAGCGGGGAAAGGAGGCGTTTCGTGGCGAAAGTGGTCAACAACCCAAGGAGCCGGGGCAAAGTCCCGAGCGAGTGGATGGGTCCAGAGACTGGATGACGGCAGGCCCCGAGGGAAAGGCGACGCTGCAGGGCCTGGGCATCCCGAGGGGATTGACTCCACCTCCTATTGTATATACAGCACAAAGCGCTACTTGAGCGAAAAACCCGCGCATTCGCCGGGTTCATTGGTTAGATGTGACTTGATTATCCCGAGTGACCGTATATACATTTAGCAAGAAGCAGGGCTTAAGATGGGCTTGATCATATTGCCAGAGGTCCGGGAAAAGCTTGCCGGAAAAACGCCACCAGTCGCCGAATCAGCGAATCAGAGATTCGACAGTGTTTCGCCAATCGTTCCGGTTGTTACCTCCGGGACCGACGCGAACAGCATCATACCGATCCACCGACTCTGTGGTTCATTGCGGAGACGGACTTCGGGCGCTTGTTGAAAGTGGTCTTTGTTCAGAAAGGTAGAGATCTGATCATCAAGACCGCCTATGACCCGAACCCGACGGAAAAGACAATTTTCGAGAAGGAGGGGTCCGGATAGCACAACGCAGAGAGAGATAGAGCAATGACTTCCAAGGAAAAGATTCCTGGAACCGAGGAGGCGTGGGATAACCGTGAGCTCGGCGCTGATGCCAATTTCGCCGAGGTTGTCAAAGATGTAGACGAAGCGGCGATCGACGATTCGCTTGAGCTGCAACCTATCTCCATTCGGTTACAGAAGTCCCTAATTGAAGACTTCAAGCTGATCGCCGCGCTTAACGGTTTGGGCTATCAGCCGCTGATGCGGCAAATTCTGACCCGGTTTGCCGATGGCGAGAAGAAGCGCATTCTGCGTGAAGTGGCTGCTGGTGCCGCGAAGCGGAAAGAGGATGCGAAGTCTGGGAACGACGGGGACGGTCCCAAAGCAGCTGCGGGCTGATTAGTCGATCCCATGGAATGCGGATCGGCGAGTGCGCTCTCCCCTGTCTACGCCAAAGGCGAAAAGGGGTCGGAGCCCTTTCTGTGCTACATTCAGAGTATTGCGGGTTGTCGGGTCACAGAAGGGGCAACGATGCCGAGAAAGCAGAGGTTCTTCCTGCCGGGGGTACCCGCGCACCTGGTGCAAAGGGGCAACAACCGCCAGGCGGTTTTTTACGATGACTCGGATTACCGGGCCTACCTGGGATGGCTTGTAGAAGGTGCGCAGCGCTATGGCGGCGCGATTCACGCCTATGTGCTGATGACCAATCACGTTCGCCTGTTGCTGACGCCGCGGGACAGGGACTCGATAAGCCGGCTGCTGCAGTACGTGGGGCGGAGGTACGTGGCGTATGTCAACCACAGGTACGGGCGGACGGGGACCTTGTGGGAGGGGAGATTCAAGGCGAGTGTTATCGATGCCTCGGAGTATCTGCTCAGGTGCTACCGATATATCGAATTGAATCCGGTAAGGGCCGGAATGGTTGATGCAGTGCGGGGTTATCGGTGGTCGAGCAACCGCGCCAACGCGCAGGAAGCTGCGGACCCTGCGGTATCTGCTCATGAGGTGTATCTTGGCCTGGGCAAGGATGCGCAGACACGAAGAGCGGCATACCGGCAGTGGTTTCGGGGTCATGTCGAAGAGCAACACATCGACGGGATCCGGGCTTGCCTGCAGACCGGCACGCCACTGGGCAATGATCGGTTCCGGGGAGATCTCGAGCGGGCGTTGAAGGTCAAAGTGGGGCAGGCGAGCCGTGGCCACCCGAGGAGCCGGGAGTGGCCGAGCTCCCGTAAAGAGGTCTGACCTCTTTACGACGCCTTTCGGCATCACGGATGAATGGACCACGCGCAGTGTATCGGCGCTGTCTTGGGCCTGAAGTGCTCAACGCCTTTCGGCATCGCCAACCACGGCAACCTGACCAGCGGCTTGGCGTGCTCAACGCCTTTCGGCATCACGGATGAATGGACCCCCGCTCCCGTTCCACCAGTCCCATCGTAACCACGTGCTCAACGCCTTTCGGCATCACGGATGAATGGACCCGGGGCTCGGTCAACGTAAGCATGGGGGGAGTTGAGTGCTCAACGCCTTTCGGCATCACGGATGAATGCACGCCTAGTACGATCTTGCATAACTGGTCTCCCCACTTGGCTACCGTCGGACCCGGACCCCGAGCGGAAGCCAGGGTCAGGATCGACCCGAAAGACGACCACGATCTCGTCTTTGTGAATCTCAATGCGCTTGACCAGAGCGCGAATAATCTTTCGCTTGGTCGTGAAATCAATATTGCTCAAACGATCATTCACTGCCGTTGCAAATTCCTCGAGGCGATTGATCACCAGGAGCAGCTCGTATTGTCCGGCCTGATGGGCCTTCGACTCTTCGATTTGAACGTCGATCTGTTCGAGCTTAATCTTGACTTGCCGCATCTTGGGCTCGAAATCGGACTTCTCGATCACACCTTCTGCATAGCTATCAATCAGCCGCGACTTGCTCTTCTGCAGCTGACGTTTGTGCTTCTCCAAAGCGGTCGTGTCAGCGCTAGCCCCGGTACGGCACTCCAGAACGTCCAAACGCCGCTCATATTCCCTCTGCAAGCGCCCAGGGTCCGACAGGACCTCAACCACCTGCTGCCATACCAGCTCTTCGAGCCGGTCGGTTCTCACCTGAGTGTTGTCACAGATGCGCTCACCCCCGAAGCGATAAGCGTCGGTGCCGATGCAGCGATAATATACGTATTGGCGTCCGCCCTTTGCGGCGCTATGGCTGACCTTCTTGGCGTAGTAGGCATAACGACAATGGCCACAGACAGTCAGTCCCTGAAGCAGATAGGCAGCACCGCGGCGGCGCTCTCGCGCGTACTTTCGATTCTCCTCCAGTTGCTGGTGTACGGCCACAAACAGTGCCTCGCTGATCAATGCCGGTACCGGAATGTCGATCCACTCGCTACGCTCGGTGCGAACCGTCGAGATGCCTTTCTTGGGTATCTCTGCGCTGTGACGCTGGGGGCGCACGCGCGCCGATGGCGCCTTGGATTGTGTCTTGCCGAAAGCCGCACGGCCCCTATAGGCGGGGTTTTGCAGCATCCCCCACACGACACTGCGGTCCCAGTGCTGTTTCCCGCTCGTCGTCTCGATCCCGGCCTCATCGAGACGGCGCACGACCTCGCCGATGCTCAGCCGATCGACCCCGACCCAGTGAAAGATCTGACGTACCGTCTTGGCCCGCTCTAAGTCGATCACGTATTGGGCCGGTTCACCATCGCGACCCTTGCGCACATAGCGGTACCCGTAGGGTGCTCCTCCCAGCACATTGATACTGCCTCTCCGGGCACCATGGAGCTTGCCACGGCGATGGCGCTCCATGATCTTGGCCCGCTCATACTCCGAAATCATGCCCTGCATTTGTAGCAACAATTGCTCCTCGGGGGTAGCACCGATGGCATGATTGAGAAAGACCACCTCGACACCACACGCCGAGAGCTCTTCGAGCAACAGCACTTGATGGGCATATTTGCGAGACAATCGATCCGGTGACAATACGTACAGCCGATCAATCAAGCTCAGTGCAGCACAATCGCGCAGTCTCTCCAATTGCGGTCGTACCAACGTGGCACCACTCGCTCCCTCGTCCATGAACAACATGTCTTCGGCAATCCTTTCCCCGTCGGCGGCGATTCGTTCTTTCAACGCCGCTATTTGACTATCAATGGTTCCGCTCTTAGCTTGCTGCTCGGAAGAGACCCGGGCATAAACCGCCACCAGATAAGGCGCTTTCATTGCTTACCCCCTTTGCGCAGCGACGAGGGTTGATCGTGCGAGGCGTTGGTTACGGACGGCGCCGCCTTTGTCCTTGAGTCCATCGGCTTGATCTGCTCATAGACCTGAATCAGCTGCTCGGTCGCCAATCGATTCGGCTCGAAGGCCAAGCGCACCCGCAGGTGCTTGCGCTCGCTCATAGCTCGGGCTCTCCCTCAGCGGTGCGGGCAACGTCAACGACCAGGACGATTCTGGCCTCCACGCGTCCCGCAAATCCCGGCGCCAGACAGGCGCGGGCGATACTGAGCGCCCATTTTACCCGAGAGTTTGCTATGTTGTAGGTGGTGTTATCAGTCCGTTGTTGCCGAACCAGCTGTCAGTGGCGATCAGCATCGGCGCGTCGTTGAAGACACTGCCAAGCTGTGCGATCAGCTGTACGGCCTGCTCGAACTTGCTGCGAAAGATCAACGGCTCGCGACGCAGCCTCAGATCGGCGTCCTCCAGGCTCTTGCGGCGCAGATAAAAAGCGAAGGCCAGCGGCAAGCAGGCCCAGCGCCCGTGGATTTTCTTGAGCAGCCCCACGGTGAGGATGGTCTGCGCCCACGGATAGCGCGTCTGGTTGGTCTTGGCCGCATGATCGAAGGTACGCTGGCAGCCGAAGATGTGTTTGCCGGTCTTCGGGTTGATGGAATCATCAAGCGCCAGCAGCAGACGCCCATCGCTCAACGGGCTGGGGATACGCCGCCAGAGCAGATTCCACAGCCGCTCCCAGGGCAGCTTCACTGAAGCCATGAAGGTGTAGTAGCGCCACTGGGCGATACTCACACCGAACAGTGTCTCGATGGCCCGCAACAAGTTGGAGGTGCGCGAGGCGGTGATCGGCACGATGATCGCTTGCAATGTCAGGATGAGCCAGCGAAAGCGCTCCTCGCCCTTGTCGTTGGCCGAAAACAGGGCTTGGAAATCGTTGGCGAGAGTACGTAAGATAGGCATCGAGTAGGGGCTCTGAGAGGCGCCTGACTTCGGGATCGCGGCATTTTGGGGGATCCGCCCCATATCGTGGCGCCGGCCCCTTCCCCTAAACCCACTTCATCGGGCCGATGATCCTGGCCCTTGGGAAAGGGAATTGAAATGACAGCGATCTTCAGGAACAAGCTGGCGGGCTGCGGTGCGGCGATCTGCCTTTTTGCAGCAATGACCGCGCAGCCCGCTCAGGCCCAGCTCCCGGGCCAGCAAATCCCACAGGTGTCCCTGCTGCCGACCGTGGCACAAGTGCCTCCGGGACAGGCTCTCCCGATCGATGGCGTCTGGATGGTCCGCGAAAATGGCAAGCGCGTCTCCATCGATCATGGCCGTTCCATCGACATCGACCCCTGGGTTCACATGGTCGTGTTCAAGGTCGACCCTGGCCGCGTCACCATGAGGGACATTCATCCCGACGGATCGGGCGGCTATACCGGCTATGACCTCGTCCTGCTCCAGCAGGTTGACATGCATGTGGAACAGGATGGCTCGATCACGGCCCACGGCTCGGGCATTGCTCCGGCGACCTATCATCTCGATCGGGTGTCGCAGGCCGCCGTTGGTGCCCCCGCCGCGCCGCCGGCCTATGCGCCTCCGCCGGCCTATGCGCCGCCGGCCGGTGCTCCGCCGACCTATGCGCCGCCGGCCGGCGCTCCCCCCGCTGATGCCCCGCCAAGCGCGGACACGCCGCCGTCCGAAAACGGCACTGTCGATCCCTGGGACAACTGAGCCCGCAAGACGCTCATTCGGCGCAACGGGCCACGTCTGTCGTGTCGATCCCATATGCGAGAAGGAAGGTATTCCGTCATGAACAAGTTCATCCTGCGCGGCCTGTTCGCATTCGGCATGGCCATCGTCTTCTCCCTCTTGCTGCCCAGCCAGGCCATGGCTGCCGGAAACTGCGGCGGCGAAGGCCAGAAAAGCTGCTGGAACATCAACCCGGCCAAATGGTGCGATCCTGGCCTCAAATATGAAACCAAGGGTCTCCCCGGTTCGGGTCGCTGTGTCCTCCCCGATATCAAGAAGACAACCAAGAGCGACTGTGGCGGCCTCAACCAGAAGAGCTGCTGGAACATCAACCCCGCCAAATGGTGCGATGAAGGGCTGCAATATCAGACCAAGGGCCTTCCCGGCACTGGCCGCTGCGTCCGCAAGGTCAACGAGGATCTGGTCAAGCAGGCGGCTGCCCAAGTCTCCGACCGGGCAAAGTCGATCGGCCCGAACAACCCGCTCTCAAACCTGATGAATTGTCTGCACAGCCCCGCCAATTTCGGCAGGCTGCGGGCAGCGATGAACGCCAGGTCGGAGAATGGCGTCAACAGCCTGATCGGAAGTTGCGGTGGCAATCGGGAAGGCTTGCGCGCCTTCGGCCAAAGCACCACCGGCCAGAGCTCCAACACGCTGCACATCGAACTGGGTGGCACGGCTGTCCTGATCGGCGGGGTCGAGGGCGCCATTGGCTACGCATTGGAACTCAAGTCGCACCCCAAGGGCCGCTTCTATCTGACGGGCGGTCTGGGCGGGGGACCTGGCGGTGAAAATGCCTCGGCCGATCTTTCCGTGGGCGTCAGCGGCGACTCCCTGCCGACCGGGAAGTGGGCCAAGGACCAGGGCAAGAGCGTGGACTATAGCGGCCACTATATCGGCGGTGCCGGCCTCTCGATCGAGTTCCCGGGCGGCGCTGCCGTCAAGCCCAATGGGATCACGATTTCGGGCGGCGGCGGTTTCGGCGTGGAGATCAACACGATCTTCTACAGCTGGGATCTCTATCCCTTCTGACCCTCGCTTGCCAAACGATGGCCGGGATGTGTCCTCCCACATCCCGGCCGTTTCGCGTTCATTTCCGGCAGCTTCAGTCATTGCGGACTTGCCTAGCCCGACAGGAGAGTGAAAGTTGCTCCGGGGGAGTGTACTCGAGGGGGGTGCTAGTCATGCGGGGACGTGATGGGATATCGCGCGATCATTGCCGACGACCATGAGATCGTGCGGCGCGCCCTGGCGGGACTATTGAGCGAGATCGGGACCGTCACGCTGGTTGCCGAGGCGGACAATGGGATCGAGACGATCACACTGGTCAAGCAGCACAGGCCCGATCTGCTCCTGCAGATAGGGATAGGAATTTGCTTTCAGCCGAGTTGCACTCCAAGCGGATCGCGCCCCGCATGGCCGGCCAGGGCCATACCGTGGGCGATGAGTGCCCAGCGTCGCCAGGTGTCGGGCTGCCGCCTCTCGGGCTCCAGATCGGCCTGGATCAGGGCACGCGCGAGTGCACCGATCTGGTGCGGGCGTGGCTCGTCCGCATCCATCCGCGCCAGGGCCGCCCTTTCGCCGGCCCCCAGCCCGAAGGCATCGCCCGGAAAGCGGGCCGACTGGCTAATCACCCGGGCCAGCCGGGTGATGGGGCTCGCATGAGCCTGAGCGGAGGGCTCGGAATGCGCGTCTGGCTGGCGCGCTTGGTCGGACTCAATCGTTGACATGGGCAGTCTCCTTTTGCAGTTTCTGTTCTCGGTAGTGGTCCCGGAGGGCGGGGAGCGGTGATTTCTCGCCGCGCAGGGTGCCGTGCAATCTCGACAGAGCGGCGGCACGGGCACGATAGCGCTGCTCGCCGCTGCGGGGACCTGCGTCGAAGGCGAATCTCACGGTTGATTCGGCGCGCTCGACCATGCCCAGGAGCCATTGCAGGTAGGCTGCGTCCGGATCGGCTGCCTCGATCTCCGCATTCAGCTCGGCAAAAAAGCGATGGTCTTCGCCGGCCTCGAAAGGCTTGGCAAAGGTATTGGCCTTGTCCTTGGCGCCGTCGGAAAAGCGGTCTTCCCCCGCCCCGTTGTCGAACAGGGCGGCTAGGGCACTCCAAAGCGTCGAGCGCATCCGAGCGATGGCCTGCACTCGCTTTCCCGCGACCGCGGCGAGCTGATCGGTCTTGCGCTCCATTAGCAGTCGGCGGACCTTCGGCGATATAGGGATGCGCCGCTCGTGATAGCCCTCAGTCTTACCCTGACCGCGCGTCACCCCTTGGGCCAGAATCACTATGCCTTGGGTCCCGTCGTCCGGAGTTAGCGTCTGCGCTACACAATGCTGATACTTACCGGACCCGTAGAGAAGCTCAGTCACCAGCTTGTAGTCAAACCCGCGAGCGGTGATGGTGAGCGCCTTGGCCGCGCTCACGTCGATCGGCGTCCAGGGATCGCCGGTTTGACCGTTGAGCTGCTTGGCAGCAATGCGGGCCACCTTGCTGCCAGTTGCCCTGGCGATGATCCTCTGGCCCACGAGGGTCAAACGAATTCGCCGACAAATCTCGATATAGAAGGGGTCCAGCGCGCTGAATGCCAGGCCCTTGGCCCCATCCCATGGCACCAGCCAAACCAACCCGATTCCATCATCCTTGAGGCCGTATCGCTCCACCGTATCGCGACGGTTTTCGAGCAGCAGGCCGATGTCTCTTTGCCAACGCCTACCCCAATGGCCATTCGGAACCGCCCCCAACGCTGGCCGGCTGGCAAAGCCGCCGTTCATCCTGGAGATGCCGTATTTTCCAGCGCCGAGCACCCCTTCCTGAGTTTGCAGGCTGACCAGGGCCATCATCCAGTCATCCGGCGCGTTGTTTGCCATGCGGGCGGCTTTGAGATCATGGTTCTTCGAGGTGATCAGCATGTCCAACTCGTCGGGCGCTGCAATGCGGTTCTTCCATCCGTCCAACTTTTTGCCGATCACTGGCGGTTGCATGAACGCGGGCCGGTCATGGGGTGAGACCAGGCACCAGGCGGCCCCGTCCGGATCGTCAGGGGTCAGCTCCAACAGAGCAGATCTCCATGCCTCCTCGTCCGCGAAGGGCTCGGACCTTTCTGCGCGGTGCAGGGCGATGGCCGCCAGCTGCACCAGGAAGGCATGCCAGGGGTGACGCTGGTGGGGGCGCAGGGCGGGAAAATCCCGCACCGCGTCCCGTTGCAGGTCAACCAACAGGGACGGGAGGGTATAATGTTGTTGTCGACCGCTCTCCACGCTTCGGGCGCGGATCAGCGGGTCATCCAATAGCGAGTAGTGACAGGTCATAGTGGGCTCCTGGTATCCTGGGCCGGCTCATCGGCGATTGCGGTCACTCGGCCAAGCTGTGCTCTCAGGCCATTCACGGGGAAGGCGTTGTCATGAAACCCAAGTCTCTTGCAGCGGCGAATCGCTACCTCAACCAAGCGGACGCCGATGACCGCATGGCGGTGAACTTGGCCTCTTCGACCGCCGTCGAGACCGAGAAGCCGGTCGAGATCTATATCGAGCGTTACCGGGAAACTCATGGTGATGGCGCTATGGCAGAGAGTCGGCCAGAATCTCGGCAAAGATGAGCTTCATGGGATCGTAGTGGCGGTCGTGTCCCTGGTGGATGGCGAGAACGTATTGCCCTTTCTGCCGCTCCATCTTGCTGAAATTCAGCAGCGGCCCATCGGCCTGCAGGGCCATCACTGTCGCCAGAGTACGGGCCAGACGTCCATTTCCCTCTCGGAACGGATGGATGAGGATGAATTCGACGTGACAGACTGCCAGCGCTTCTGCCAATTCATCCGTTTGCATTCCCTCGCACGGCGTGTATCGCTCCAGGCACTCGCGCTCATAGCTCTGCATGAGGTTCGGTATCAGATGAGCAGTAGCGAAGGGGGAAATCGCCCTTGGCCATGTTCACCCTGCGGTAGTTACCCGCCCAGTCGTAGACGCTTTGCAACCAAAGACCGTGCCACTCGCACAGATCGTTGCTGGATAGTCGCTGATCCATCTCGATCTCTTCGAATAGGCGTTCTTGCATGGCTGCCAGGAGATCGAACTCCAGCCGCTCCATCGTTTCCGTTTTGGTAATACATCTCTTATTTCGCAAAACCTGTTCGTTAGATCCGGCTTGATACTGGCCCTCGGGGCTGTGCAATGCATCGTAGCGGTCAGTCATCGGCGATGCGCTCCAGTCCGAGACGGCTGTATCTGAATCGGGCGGCACCGAGGGCAAATTCGGTTGTGCCCTCGTTTGAGGCAGTAACGTGCGGAGGTGCATCCGGGTCCAGGCCTCTCGGCAATAGGTGATGGCGGACGGGTAGTTGGGTCAGGGGCTCGCCAAAGGGGCCCGCCAGCGGCGGCTCGAAAACGGCCAGCCTGTCCTCTGCGCCCAAACGGGTCGCGATTTTGTGGTCCGTTGGAAATGCCATGTTGGCGTCCTGGGCGAACGCCTTGTCAATCTCGAGTAGATGCAGATTGGCGACGGTTCGGTGTGCCCCTGTGTCGCCGACCAACTGTTGGCCAAGCCGCGCCCAATCCACGCCCATCGATGTCTCGACTTCGGTGAGTCGGTCCGGATGGGTCGCGCCTTCGACCAGCGCGCGATTGTCTTGAGGGATCTCGATCAGGGGACGTTGGGCGATCAGTCGACGGGTGGCCTCGACGATGCGTAGGTCAGGATAGACCCCGCCGCCGTCGCGGTGCCGTCCCAGTCCGTGAGCGGCCCGGGCCAGCATGGGGGACAGGTCATGCTTGGTTGGGGTCAGGATGCGGGCCTGCGGTGAGGCATACTCGGGCGGGCGCTCGCCTGTACCCCGCTGATGGCGATGCAATCGACCGATGCGTTGCAGCAGCACGTCCATCGGGCACAGATCGGTGATTAACAGATCGGCATCGATGTCGAGGCTCTGCTCCAGAGTCTGGGTACCGATGACGATGCAGGGACCGCTCCGGCGCTGTATGCCCAACGCGGTCTCGATGGCGGCATCGAGGAGGGGGCGGTCCTGGCGGCTGAAGCGGCTGTGGTGCAAGGTGGCCACACCGTTGACGGTGAAAAGCTTGTCCTTGCCGCCCGGTTGGCTCTCGATCTCCCTCAGTACGGCGATGGCCGTAGGCACGGTGTTGCGCACCACCAGCACCTTTGCCCCGGTCGCGGCGGCCTCGATGGCCATGGCGGCGATGACGGCGGGATGGTCCATACAATCGTGCAGCGACCACTGAACGTGCTTGGCGTAACCGGTCCTGGCCATGGGACGCAAGCCGTTGCCATCGGAGAGGGCCGGATAGGCAGTGTTTCCGGCCTCGTCGAAGCTTGGCAAGGTCGCCGAAGCCACTGACCGACCCAGGGCCAGATAGCGGGTACGGGCGCTGCTGCCGAGGGTGGCGGAGAGCAGCAGGGCATGGCCGCCATTGCCCAGGTGGGCCTTGAGCAGGCGTTCGAGCAACGCGGTCATGTAGACGTCAGAGGCATGGACCTCGTCTACCACCAACAGGCTTCTCGCCAACAGCGCATAGCGCATATGGGCATGGCGCACCTTGAGGATGCCGAGCAGGGCCTGGTCGATGGTGCCGACGGCGATCGGCGCGGCAAGGAATCGTTTTGGGGTCTCGGCGGCCCAGCGCCGGTGGGCCTTTTCGTCGTCTGGGTTGTCGTTCCACTGCACCTCGAACTTGGGCAGAATCACCGGCTCTTCCCCGTCTGCGGCGGCATAGCCGGGCAGCGCCCGGAGCGTGAGGGGCGGATGATCTGGCCATAGCCGCGCAATCGTCGCCCTTACCCGGTCATAGACCTGCTTGGCGGCGACCCGAGTGGGCAAGGCGAAGTAGAGGCTGTCCACCAGCCCGGCACGAAACAGGTGAACGAAGCGCCACAAGGCAGCCTCGGTCTTGCCGCTACCGGTCTCCGATTCGACGAGCACCAGTGGTCCGAGGTCATTCTGGTCCATGGCCGACTGAATGGGGTGCGGCGTGTCGATCCCGAAGGCTGTTTGAAAGGTGGGCGGGCTGGCCGATAAGCCCTCGCGCCAGGTCTGGGCGTCCAGGCCAAGGGCGAGAACGGCGTGCTCTGCATAGCCGCGCGCCGATCCGCGTCGGTTCTCGTCGACCCGGATTGGGAAATGGCGCGTATCGGAGCCGAGCCAGTCGGCAAACTGCACCAGACCCGCGAAGAGATGGCCGAAGGGCGGTGCGCTCGGCAGTGGTCGGCAAGCCTCTCGGAATGCAGGGGGGAACAGCGACCGGGCCCACCGCGTCATGTCTTGGATGATCGGCAGCGGGTCGTAGAGAATATTGCCGTCGGCATCCTTGACCGGCTTCCAGATCGTTTTGGATAGGCCGACCGCCAGGGCGGCCCCGTCGTCGATGATCGGTCGTCCGTGATGGCTGATGGTGGCCGCCAACAGGGGGATCACTGCCTCTTGTCCCCATGACAGCATTTCGTCGATGGGCAAGGCATCGACAAGGGGTGCGAAGGCGTCCTCGCTCAGGAGATACATGGCCTCTCGCCCATGGCCGGCGGGAAAGGGCCAATGGGCTGGGCGATCTTCAGGGCGCCAACGCTTGGACTGAAAGCCGCTGTTGGCCTTGCCCAGGTCATGCAGAAAGACAAGCACTGCCAGTCGGGCAATGTCCAGTCCATCCAGGCTTCGCCCTGCCGCTCGCTCAAGGGCTCGATGCACCGAAAGGCACTTGCACAGCCGCTCGAAGCACAGGGCTACGTCGGTCATGTGGTCGACCAGAGGCAACCATGCGATCACATGACCGGTTTTGTCGTCTCGTCGGAGCTTTCCGAAGGCGTCGCCATCTTTCATTGTGGTGTGCAGCTGCGTGTTCCTGTCAGGCAGTCAGATAGACGGCTGAGGGCAGCCGCTCCCACAGGCCGCCGCGGTCACTGAGGACGCTGATCCGGCCGTGCAGCCGCTCGGCGTGGTCCATCAGCTGGGCGGCGGCGGTGTTTTCCACCCGCGGCAGGTAGCCGAGCTTGCGCGCCTGCCAATAGACGGCCACCGCGCGCGGATCAAATGGGTTGGCGGGCTCGCGCTCCAGTGTCAGGGGGTCGCCGACGGCGAGGGCGGGCCAGACCGGGCTGCCGTCGTAATACTGGAAGCCGGCCAGGGGCGACTCATGGAGGAGTCGGGTGCGTGGCGCGCGTGCGCCGCTCACCGCGGTCGGGATGAGGGCCGAGCCGAGCAGTAACTTGAAAAAGGTGCGGCGCAACATGGCTGACCTCCTTTTCGATTGGGGCTCCCTTTGTTTACCACGGGGGGTGGCTCAGGGAGTGAGCCTGTCCCCCCACTACCGGATCGGCGGCTCGTCCGGGGGGTCGGCGTTGTACAGGTCCACCGCCTGTCGTATCCGGTGCATCACAGCTGTGCGCAGCTCCGCCGGTGCGACCACCTCCACCTGGGGGCCGTACTTGAGGATGTCCATCATCAGCTCGCGCGGATCTGAGTAAGGGACCTGCAGCTCATAGCGTTCCGCGACCCACTGCCCTACCTGGTCCGGGTGCCAGGTCTCGTCGGCGACCCAGCGGGAGGCATCGGGACTGAATCGCAATACGGCCCAGGCCGCTGCATTGCCCGAGAAGATGCCGAAGCTGGCGCCGAGAAAGCGGTCCAGCTCGTCCGGATCGCTGGCGTCGGCGGGGTCTACCAGGGCCTCGGCGTGGCGGATGCGGTCCAGGGAGAAGATGCGCAGCGCATCGGCCTGCTCACAATGGGCGGCGAGGTACCAGTTGTCCCGGTAGCGCAGCAGTCTCTGGGGGTGGACGGTGCGCTCGGTGATGCGGTCCTTCTCGCGTCCGTGGTATCGGATCAGGAGTCGGCGGCCTTCCAGGACGGCGCCCGCAACTGTGCCGAAACGCTCCGGGTGGCTGGGCCGCACCGCCATGGGCTGCAACAGGATGCGCTCGCTGACGGTGGCGGCTCGGTGGCCGCTTTGGGCCAACAGCTTTCGGATGCGAGAGCGGAGGGGCCCCACGTAAGGGGCGAGCAGGCCCGGCTGGATCTGATCGAGCAGCCGCTCGCTGGCGAGCAGGGCGTGCAGCTCGCTCTCGTTGAGCCAGAGTCCGGGCAGATCGAATCGGGGCTCGTTGGGTCGATAACGGTAGCCGTTGCTTGTGCGGTCCCAGTCGATCGGCGCGCCCATGAAGTCGCGCATGTAGGCGATATCGCGCACCACGGTGGCCCGCGATGCCTCCAGCTCTTGCTGCAGCCGGGCGAGGGGCTGGGGCTTGCCCTGAAGGAGAGCATGCAGGCGGTAGATGCGCTCGGCGCGATTCATCGGCCGGGATGAGTCATCCGAAGCCGATGCCGGGCTTCAATCGCTCAGGGGGGTACAGCCTTGTGGCGGGCCTCATGCCGACTAGATTAGTCCATCCCAGGCGTGGAATCGCCAGTCGCGGAGGCGGGCGAGATGCGATCTTAAGGGAAAGCTTGTGAGGACTAACGGCTGCGTTTCGAGAACACTCCAAAACGGAATGACCGGGGACTGTCACCTTGTTCCAAGGTTGTCCCCAGCGTTGGGGGCGAAGGTCTTCAGCGAGCCCAGGTTGCCACCAGAGATACCATGTGCCCTCAAGCCGACATAGCGGGGCGGTTTCCCCTTGGTCGCTGACACTGCGCTGACACGTAAAACCCGGTTGGCGAGCTTGCTATCGTATCTTGTTGATTTTATTGGTGGGCGATGCTGGGATCGAACCAGCGACCCCTGCCGTGTGAA
>CAVQCX010000021.1:0-65319 GCA_963711095.1 uncultured Gammaproteobacteria bacterium
GAGAAAGGGATGTTCTGAAACCATCCGGCCCTATGCCGAGGCTTATGCCGATGCCTCCTGGGTCACCGTCGGAGATGGTCGGTACGGGCTGGACAGTGTCCGTCTCGGAAAGCTGTTTGGACTGCGGTCCGTGTTGGCGACGGATATATCGGCCGTTTCTCTGGAAAGGGGTAAAGAGAGGGGGCTGTTCAGCACATATTCGACCCAGAACGCAGAAGAGCTGACTTTCGCGGACGAATCGTTCGACGTCGTCTTCTGCAAAGAAGCCTGTCACCACATGCCGCGCCCCTTGATCAGCATATACGAGATGTTGAGGGTTGCCCGTATCGGTGTCATTCTGATAGAGCCGCAGTTCTGGATTCTGCCGGGACGTTTGCACATTCTCAGGATGCTGAAGAAATGGCTGTCCGGATCCGTGGGCCGCAGCAGAGACGCGGGGAGTCACGCTCCGGAGGTTCCGTTCAAGCCCCCGCAGTACGAGCCATCGGGCAACTATGTCTACGCCCTGTCATACCCCGAGATCGAGCAGTTGGTGCGAGGCCTCGATCTGCCGGGTTTTGCTTGGAAGGGCTTCTGCGACAGCTATATCGAGGGCTGCGAGTTCTCCAGGGGGGATCAGTCCGATCCGATATTCAGGAGGCTCACGAACGAGGTGTCGAGGACGGAGAACTTGCTCAGGAGGATGAATGCCCCGGTGTTCGCCTACCCGATGGCTACGGCCATACTGTTCAATCGGCTGCCTGATGAGCGCATGCGCGATGTTCTGGCTGCGTCGGGCTTCGATGTCAGAACCGATACGAGAAACCCGATTCTCAATCCGTGATGATGTACAAGACGGGCGGTGCGCAGTGGCCGAGGATTTCGGTGGTCATGCCCTCCTTTCAGCAGGCGGCCTATCTCCGCGCGGCGATCGAATCGGTTCTGGACCAGAAGTACCCTGAGGTCGAGCTCATCGTCATGGACGGAGGCAGCACCGACGGGTCGGCGGAGATTATCAGAGAGTATGAGGGACGTCTCGGGTACTGGGCCTCCGCGCCGGATGGAGGCCAGTCCGACGCTCTCAACCGGGGCCTTGGGCAAGCAACGGGGCAGATTCTGGGGTGGCTCAATTCGGATGATCTGCTTGAGCCTGGCGCGCTGCGGCATGTGGCAGAAACGCTGGATTCGTCGCGGGTGCAGTGGCTCATTGGGGTCACTCGGCTTGTGGATGAGCAGGGCGCCGCTATTCGGTGCCACGCCGGCCCGCCGTTGACCGTGGACACGTTCATCCGTTGGGGCGAACGCCGATTCAGTCAGCAGGGAGTGTTCTGGACAAGGCCGATGTGGGAAGAGACGGGGCCGGCGCGAACGGACCTGCATTATGTGATGGACTTGGACCTGTGGTGGCAGATGTTCAATGTAGGTTCTCCCCTGCGAACCGACGCAGTGCTGGGCTGCTACCGCATCCACGCCGCGGCAAAGTGCCAGGCCCAGCCGGATGAGTTGAGTCGGGAGTACGAGCGCTGGCTGGCCGGGCTGCTCACGGGAGAGGTGCGGTGCCTGGACGCAGCCAAGCGGGACTTGGTCGTCGCGGCACTTGTACGGTGGCTGTCTGAGGCTCGCGCTAAGGAGGGCGCTTTGCAGCGCTTCTACGACCACGCCGTGATCGGGCGGACGCTGCGCTTCTGGCGCCGCTTCGTCAATCCCCGGCTCCCCGGTCCGCCCTCGGAGTCCTGATGCGTCTGGTGCTGGCCCAGACCTTACACCGCTCGCAGTGCGCCTCGGCGGGCACCCAGGCTGTGTCGCTACGGCGCCCCCGGGTGCGACGCATGGCGATCGAGCCGGGGAGAGGAAGCTGATGGCGGCGCTCCCGGTTTCTATAGTCGTCTGCACGCGCAATCGTTCGCCGTGGCTCGGGCCGTGCCTGCGGGCGCTGTCGGACGAGCTGCGCGAGGCTCCGGTGGAGCTGCTGGTGGTCGACAACGGATCGACCGATGACACCGCCGATCTCGTGGAGGAGCTTGCGAGCGCAGTTTCAGGGCCTGCGGTACCTGTTCGAGGCTCAGCCGGGGGCTGCAAGGGCCAGGAACCGCGGCTTGGCCGAGGCGGGCGGCGACTGGATCGCGTTCCTCGACGATGATGCGAGGCCATTGCCCGGCTACGTCCGGCGCCTGGTGACGCTGGCTGCGACGTGCGAGTTCGACGGGGTTGCTGGGGTGTACCTGCCTTGGTATGCAGAAGGCCGCGAGCGCTGGTTCCGGGACGAGTACGCCAGCAATGCCGCGGCGATCAAGGCGTATGGCGAGCTGCCTCCAGGTCGATTCGCCAGCGGCGGCAACTGCATGTTCCGTCGATGCGTGCTGAAAGCAGTCGGAGGGTTCCCGGAATCACTGGGACCCGCCGGAGACAGGTTCTCCTATGGGGAGGATACGCAGCCCCAGGTCAGGATGTTGCGTCGCGGCTACCGACTGGGAGGCGACCCGGAGCTCCGGGTGGAGCACCTCGTTTCCCGCCGGAAGCAGGATTTAGCCTGGCTGCTGCGGAGGGCTCGTGACCAGGGACGGGACGCCTGGCGAATCCTGGACCGGGAGCCGCGGCTGCTCGATCTCGCGCTTCTCATGTACCGCCTAGGCAGTCGGCCGCTGCGTGGCCTTTATGGGCTGTTACGGTCACCGTGGAGGCCGAAGGGCTGGAGAAACTGGGTGATTGCATGTCTTGGCCCCATTATAGCCACCTGGGCCGAACTCGGATCAGGCCTGCGGTTGCGGCTGGGTCGTGGCTGAGCACCTTCGCATGCGCAGCGAGGCTGCCGACCGGGCGGCGGGTGGGTTGCTTTGATCGTCATCGTTCCGGAAGGGGGTCTGTGTAACCGCCTGCGCGCTGTGGCTTCGGCGAACCTACTCGCCGGCCAGCTTCAACGGAGACTTGAGATCCATTGGCGTCGGACAACGGACCTGAACAGCCGTCTCGACAGTCTGTTCGACATCACCGACCCCCGCGTTATGGTCTCAGAGTACAGCTGCGAAACGCCGTGGGGAAGGCTGAAGTACAACGGGAGGGAGGTACTGCAGTCGGGGCTGGGCCGGCGCGCGCTGGTCGTGAATGACCAGCGCGGCATCGCCATGCTGCGGAAGCTTTCGGCGGAGAATCCAGGGCTTCCTGAGCGGTTGGTCATAAGGACCTGCTCGAAGATCCTGGATGCGGCGGGAATGTATTCGTTATTCCGACCCGTATCGGCAGTAGAAGAAGAGGTCCCCTTCGGCCGCGGGGACGGGGCTTCTATCGTCGGGGTACACATACGCCGAACTGACAACCGAAGGGCCGCCGAGGTCAGTACCCTCGGACGGTTCTTCGGGGCCATGGATGCGGAGTGCAACCGGGATGAAAACACCCGTATCTTCCTGGCGTCCGATGATCCATTGGTACATAGGAAGGTGGAGGAACGCTAAGGTGGGCGCGTTCTCTCTCGGCCGGGGTCCTCGTACGCCCGGGACGATCCCCGAGCGATTTTCGAGGCGGCCGTCGACCTCGTAGCTCTTTCTCGGTGTCGCAAGCTGATCGGCAGCTTCTGGAGGACTCTTTCTCGGAAACCGCGTGGGAGATTCACCAGATTGAGCACGTTACTATCGGATCCTCCATGCAGGATGGGCCGACGGACTCTTCGCGGAACTAGCGGGGATGCACTCGCGCTCGCAGAATTGTTCGCCCAGCGCATGAACAGCAGAATCAGACGAATCCTAGCGATGGTTCCAGGCTTCTATCCTGTTCACAATCGGCGGGCAGTTCGGCGGCGCAGGATAGAGCTGAGGGTCTGGGAGGCACTCGGAAGCCCTCCACCGCCTCCCCATCTGGTCAAGCAGAGAGTGCTCCGGGCGTATGCTCAGCGCTTCGGGTTGAGAATCCTGGTGGAAACTGGTACCTACTACGGTGAGATGGTCGAAGCGATGAAAGGTCATTTCAAGCGAATCTACTCCATCGAGCTCAGCCCGGAGCTGCACGCTTTGGCCAGCCCGAGGTTCAGAGGTAACGACAGCATTGACCTGATTTGGGGGGATAGTGCCTTCCGGATTGCGGAGCCGATCCCGGTTTTGCGGGACCCGGCGTTGTTTAGGCTGGACGGACACTACTCTGGGCCAGGTACGGCGAGGGCGCAATCCGATACCCCGATCTGGCAGGAGGTCGGCGCAATACTTTCGGCGGAAGAGCAGGGGCACGCCATTCTGATTGATGACGCCCGTCATTTCGGGACGATCGCAGGATACCCGAGCGTTGCGGAGGTGCGCGACTTCGCCAGAGCCACGGGGCGGCAGGCGTCCCTGCTGACCGATCTCGATTGCATATGCATATCACCGGGCCCTCGCCCCCTGGCAACCCGCGACGGATGACGAAAACACCGGCCGTCCTGCTGGTCGTCTTCAATCGTCCGGACTTCACGGCGCGGTCCCTGGAGCGGATTGTCGCCGCCGGGCCGGAACGGCTGTATGTCGCCGCCGATGGGCCCCGGCCCAACCACCCGGAAGACGTGGAAGCCTGCGCCGAGACGCGCGCTGCGGTCGCCCGGCTTGGCGGGTCGTGTGAGGTCAATACGCTGTTCCGGGACGTCAACCTGGGGTGTCGCGTAGGTGTCAGCACCGCGATCGACTGGTTCTTCGCGCACGAGGAAGAGGGCATCATACTGGAAGACGACTGTCTGCCCTCGACGGCGTTCTTCCCTTACTGCCGCGAACTGCTCGATCGCTATCGCGAAGACGACAGAGTCATGGTCGTCTCCGGCAACAACTTCCAGCAGGGTCGTTTGGTAACGCCCTACAGCTACTACTTCTCCCGCTACAATCATTGCTGGGGGTGGGCCACCTGGCGTCGTGCCTGGAGCCGATACGACCGGGACATGGCGCTTTGGCCCGAGTTTCGGGCTTTGGGCGGCCTAGCGGCCTGGTCGGATGGCAGCAGGGGCTTCGAGGAGTACTGGGCGCGAATATTCGATCGGGCGGCAGCCGGTGAAATCGATTCCTGGGCCTACCGGTGGACGCTAACATGCTGGGCGTACAGTGGGCTCACGTGCCTGCCTTCGGTGAATCTTGTGAAAAATGTTGGGTTTGACAGCCGTGGTACACATACCCGGTCAGACGCCAGCCCGCTCGCTTGCATTCCTGAAGGACGTTTCGGTTTCCATTAAGGCATCCTCCGCATATGGTGCGTAGTGTCGAGGCCGATCGGCATACGGACGAATTGTGTTTCGGTATCGGAGCGCGAGGAAAAAGCTTGCAAAAAAAGGTGTGGGCCGTCTTTAGAACGATGGCAGGCCTGGAACACAAGCAGCGAGCCGATCGTGCCCTGTGACGCGCTCTTTATGCGGTGCCTTAGGCTTAATGTTCAACGAAAGCCGTCTGCCTCCGTTAGCGTTTGGAGGCGCGGGACCGGGCTGAAGCCATGACTTTGGTGTCACCGATACGGCCCCGCAGCGATTAGGTTATCAATCTCTTGACGGAGAACAGTTTGTTTACAGTTCCCGCTCATCTCTCTGATTCTAGTTGGCGGTGCATGCAGCCCGGAGGCTAGCTGTGTCCATAGAGCGAACCATAACTTGTCCGCTTTGCGGCCACTGTGGTGGTAAAGTAAAAGACAAAATTTCCGGGAAGATGCTAGAGCATTTGTATTTCAAGGCTTTCCGTATTTCCGTTGCGGTATCTTCGCGTTGGATTGAATACCGGGAATGTGGGCGGTGTGGCTTGAAATACTTCTTCCCCGCAGAGCCAGGGCCTGCAAGAATGTACGCGGCTCTGCAAAAATTTGATTGGTACTATATGGACCAGAAATGGGAATATGAATTTGCCGCTAGCTACCTTCCCGAGACTGGCCGTGTTTTGGATGTAGGTGCGGGGAAGGCGGCCTTTTTCGATTATGTCGGGGGCTGCGAGTACCATGGGCTTGAATTTAGTGTGGAAGCTATAGAGTTGGCGGCGGAGAGAGGAGTCAAACTGCGTAACGAGACTTTAAAGCAGCATGCACGGCGAGGGGGCAAATATGACGTTGTTGCATCATTCCAAGTACTTGAACATGTGCAGGATCCCAAATCGTTTGTTGAAGACTGTCTCGCTTGCTTGCGACCAGGGGGCCGGCTACTTAGGTGTCCCGGATAACGATGGCTTCGCCGGTTCGGCCGTGAACGATATCCTGAATATGCCACCGCATCACCTGACACATTGGCGGAAAGAGACGCTAAGTGCTCTGGCGCGTCTGTTTGGTCTGGAGGTCGTGACCATAAACACGGAACCCGTGGCAAGTTACCACGAATCATGGGCAGGTTCCTCCGTATGGCAGAAGAGAATCCGAGATTTCCTAGGGAGACAGCACCGGTTGGTAGATGTGTCTTTCGGGGGAAGGGTAATCGCCCGCTTAGCGGCCGCGGCGGCGCACGCATGGCCGATTAGGGGGACTGAAACCAATGGCCACACGATGGTAGCCATCTATGGTAAGCCATGTCTCTTTCGTTAGGAGAGGGGTGCGGATGACAACAAGCGGTTACGCGGTCTGTGGTCGGATAGAGGAAGAGTGGCTATCCCAGCGAGGTGATGGCCTGGTATATCTCGCTGTGAAGGCTGGCGATTCGGCTGCTGCTCCACCGGTCCAGGGCCCGTTGACGGGCGTTCTCCCGGAGCCGGCTGTGACGCTGCGGGTCGGTTATGACCCACCGCAGCCCGCGGGCGAGATCGGTAGGGTCGAAAGGGCTCGCCAGATAACCCGTGGAGCGGTGCTCGACGATGTCCTTGAGCCCCGTCGAATCGAAAGCTACCACCGGGCAGCCGCAGGCGTGTGCTTCGATGCCGGTAAGGGGAAGGTTGTCCTGGCGCGAGGGAAGTACGAACACGTCGGCCGCGCTGTAAGCCAGCTTCAGGGAGTGGTCGTCGTCGAGGTGGCCGAGCCAGTGAAGCGGCAGAGGAGAGGATGGCGGGTGGCGGGGCTCGCTCTGGCCGTAGATTGCGCAGATGGGATCGCGCTCGAGCCCACCCCAGCCCTGTGCAAGCGCTGCGAGGAGGAGATCGAAGCCCTTTCGCCTGTCGGGGGTGCCACCCGCGGCGCCGAAGAGGATGATCGGGGCGTGGGCGGGAAGCCCGAGGATGTCTCGGCTCAGATTTTTCTCGATGGGGCTGTAGCGCCCGATATCGATGGCGTTAGGGACCACGCACGCTGGCCAGTTCCTCATCAAGGCACTCCCTGCCACGCAATCGGCCATCCATCTACTTGGACATATCAGGTTCATGGGACGCGACCAAGCGCGCCTTTTGCGCCCCCAGGTCCATCGGTTCAAGTCGAACCCCCGCTCCTCGGGCAAACGATTGTCGGCAAGGTATCCTTCCACGTAGCGCGTATCGCCTATGGGGAAATAATGCTCCATGCCGCAGAACGCCCAGGTGTCATGGAGCGTCCACACCAAAGGCTTGTTGATCCGCCCGATCTCGCCGATGGAGATCATCTCGCCGCAGATCCAATGCAGATGCACGACATCCGCATCGCTTCGGTTGATCCACAGATGCAGACCGGACGGCACGGCGGCCGGCGAGTGGACCACGGGATTCGCAGACTTGCAGCCGGCTCAACCTCCTGCCGACCTGCTCCCGGACGGCGGCTGCCGTTCCACCGCATCGAGGTTGCCGCATGACCGTCCAGTCGTCCGAAAACCGGCGCTGTACGCGCATGCGTGAGTCCAGTCCTGCATCCCGCAGCGCCCGATGCAGGCGATATGCAGCGCGGGCGGCGCCGCCCCGGATATCCGACTCGCTGATGTGAAGGATCTTCATGAGCGGCTCAGGGCCCGGGCGCCGATCCCGGATTGTCGGGATTGGGTGCAGTGGCTGGAAGTTTGTAGTAGGGCATTTCAGGCGGCAGTGCGGAGTTCCGAAGAGCTTAGTTGGATCTCGCCGGCAGATAGGGTCCCGAGCGGACAGATACTGGAGCAGGCGGGGGGCCACAGTTGCAATTTCGTCCGCGAACGGCATCGCCGCAACGCCTGCCCACCCGCACTCGCCTCCCAGCCCGGTTGCGCCGAGGCGGGACCGATCCAGGCCCTGCCTTGCAGTCGGCGCCGGCGGGAAGAGATTACCTTCACCATGCCCGGGCATCAAGCGTAGTGGACCTACGATATCGGTGGACGCCCATTTCACGCTCGTACGTGATGCAGTCTCCTAGCTGTTTGTGGGACCATGGACGGGTGTCCTCTCGACGTGCTGGGAATCCATAATCCCCGGCCCGGTGAGGGTGAGGAATGGGATCAGACGGGAGTTCGAATTCTGGATGGCAACTCGGGCCTATCGGGTCAGCGTAGTGACTGCGGTGCTCAACCGGGCGCAGAGCCTACCGTTCACCGATCGCGAGCGTGGCAGAACAGGACTACCCCAGCATCGAGTACATCATTATCGACGGAGGCTCAACCGACGGCACCCTCGGGGTGATCGAGGAGAACGCCGGACGGATCGACCAATGGGTGTCGGAGCCGGATTCGGGCATCGCCGAGGCGATGAACAAGGGCCTGGCGCGGGCGACCGGGGATCTGATCCTGTATCTCCATTCCGACGACCGATTTACCGATGGCGGAGCGCTTTCTCGGGCCATGAGCCAGGTTACCGGTCTGGACAGGATCTGGGCCTTCGGCGTCCGCTACGGCGCGGAGCAGCGTGCGCCGACGCTTTACCCTCGGCCCTTCAACCTGTGGACGCGCTTCAAGACGCCGCTGCTGCATCAGGGAGTGCTGTTCCCGCGCGCTCTGATGCAGGCGCTGGGCGGTTTCGACACTTCGCTGCGCATCGCTATGGACTATGAGTACTGGATGCGGGCCCATGTTTCGGGTATATCGGTCCACCGAGTGCGGCAGGTGCTGACCGTTATGGGCGATCAGGGCCTCGGCTCGGCGACGGATTGGGAAAGCCTCCGGGAGCGCTTCCGGGAGGAGCGGCTGGTTCAGCACAGGTACTGTCCCAATATGGCATGGACCTGTCTCTACGAGATCTACTGGCCCGTATATCTGGCCTACCGCAAGTCTCGTGCGGTCCTTGCGGCGCGAGGCGGCGCAGAGTCGCTCAACAGGGGCCGGTTGCGGGCGGCGGGCACAGGGGAGTCCGAACGCGAATGAGCGGCTCCGATCCGCAGCACGGGGAATCCGTCCGCACCGCCGATGTGGTCATTCCGGCGTTCAATTCGGAGGACGTCGTCGGGAATACCCTGTGCGCCGTTCAGCGCCAGACGCTTCCGGCGGGCTGGGTGTGCCGGGTGGTAGTGGTCGACGATGGGTCGACGGACGGCACGGCGCAGGTTGTCCGGGATTTCGCGGAAGCGCAGACGACGTTGGCGCATGCGCCGCGCCGTCTTGGTAGGGCGGGCGCGCGGAACTTTGGCATGCGAGCTGGCACTGGCTCGTGCGTGGTGTTCCTCGACGCGGACTGTGCTCCCACGACGGACGCTTGGCTGGACAGGCACATTCGAACCTTGGAGGCAGGCTTCGATTTGAGCTTCGGCAAGGTCATCAGCGAAGGGCAGGGATTCTGGCAGCGGTATCACGAGATTGTGGAGCAACGGAGAGCCCAGCAGCTGTGCCATGGCGAATGGTCGGCAATTACCTCGCAGAATCTAGCTGTCAGGCGCACGGCGGTGGAAAAGGTCGGGGGCTTCCCCGTGGAGTACAGGGCATACGGCTTCGAGGACCGGGCTTTAGTCCAGAGATTGCTGGAGTCCGGAGCGGCGATGGCGTATTGCGAGCAGGCGGCGGTGGTACATTGGGTCGGCGGCACGGTAGCGGCCTACTGCGCGAAGATGAACGAGGCCGGGCGGTACTCCGCGCCGCTGTTTCGGCGGCGGTTTCCCGAGATCTATGCACGCCTACCGTTCTCGTGGTGGGATGCCTCGCCTGACGGGCGGCTGCCCCGGCTGGCGGCGCGCACGATGGCGGACTAAGGGCATGCCTGGAGCGCGCTGGGGAGTGGGCGTCGGGTCACGCGGGCCTGCCCTGGCCTGTCCGGCTCGCCCTTGTACGCGCCGCCGCGGCCGTTGCGTATGCGGAGGGAACGCTCAAGAGCGGTCGGACGGATTGACGGTGCGCTGGCGCCGGTCCGTTCTGCCCAGGCTGGGCGCGGCATGGTCGGGACAGCTGGACTGGTTGGCGACTTGGGCGACAGAGCGGGGATGGCTGCCCTGGTCCTTGAACCTAGAAGCGGCAGTTGAACGGCCGCCAGGGTGCGTGCCACGTGGTGTCTGGCAAGGCATGACGAGGCGGAATAGTGATTCTATTCCAACGAGTTATAACGCAGCCAGGCGCCGCGCGGTGCGTGCCCTGGTGGCCGTAGCGGCCATCACCCGACGGGTGAGTATCAAGCTTTTCCATAAACACAGTCCGCGCAGTCACTGGATCGCTGCTCGAAGCGGTCAACTGCTGTTTCTAGGTTGAAGGTTTCGGCGGTGCGTTTGGCCGCCACTCTCAGTTATCTGCAGGGTTGTGCGGAGCGACAAGGGGAGTAGAGCTCTCCACCGAGGAGTCCAGCATAGCGTGCGGCTACACCTTCCCAGTCGTAGTGTGCAAGCACGAACTGCCGGGCGTGCTTCGCACGAACGGCGCTTGCAGCGGGTTGGAGCAAGGTGAGCTGGATGCATTGGGCCAGCGCGGTGGGATTTTCCGGTGGTGCGAGAAGGCCCGTGAAGCCGTCCTGCACGAAGTCTTTGAGCGCAGGCAGGGCGGTACCGACAACCGGCACACCGCAACCCATCGCTTCGATCACTGCGAGCCCCAGCCCATCCTGATCGCCGCCAGCGGCGGTGCGGAATGGAAATACCGCTACGCTGGCCTGGGCATAGATCTGCGGTAAGTCCTGTAACCGGTAGGGGCCGGTTAGGCGGACCGCTGCACTAATGCCCAGTTGGTCGCAGAGGGTTTGCAGCGCTTGTTGCTCGGGACCGTGTCCGGCCACGACAATGCGCAGGCCGGGCACCCGCGGCAATAACAGTGCGGTTGCGCGTAACAACACATCGACGCCTTTCTTCGCCACTAGTCGGCCGGCATAGACCAGGGTTGGGGAAGCTGGCTTTGCGCCCAGCGGCACGAACAGGGTCTGCAGGTCGGTCCCCATGGCCTGCACGGTGACCCGTTCGGGGTTGAGACGCCAAGCTGCAGGATTTGCTGCGCCAGGGCAGGGCTTACGGCGGTTACCAGGTCGCAGTTTGTAACGATCCAGCGCTTCAACTTGAGCAGGATCGGATGCCGCAAGCCATAGATGTCGGCACCGTGGGCAGTGACCACCAAGCGAAAAGGCATCCGACAGAGGCGCCGAGCAAGCAATGCGACCAGCCCTCCGGGGATCACCCAGTGGGCATGGACGACGGAGGGACGCAGCCGTCGCACCAGACGACAAGCGGCAACGAGCTGGGTCATCAGGAAAAACGGCGTTACCAGCAGCAGCCAGGGACAGCGGTGCACCGTTGGCGGGTATGCCCCCGTCATAAGCGAGCCGTTCCAGCCTCTCCGGCGCATAGCGAAACCGCTCGACGTTGATCTCGTCCATGACTTCGCGCCGTTTGCTCCCGGCGCTATGAGGCGCGAGCACCGTGATCTCGAAGCTCCCGGTGAGACGCTTGCAGAAGCTCGAAGACGAAAGGCGGCTCGTGATCATCGGGCCACCGTGGGAAGGTGGACGTCAGGACCAGCAGGCGTTTCGCGGGTCTGTCCGGCTGGGCGTGGCTCATGGGGGCTTTCGACACCAAGCCCGCACCCGATGGGGCAGAAAGTCCTGGGAGCCACCCAGCCGGGCCAGTGTCCAACCCATCAGATTCACCACGGGGATCAGCAATAAGATCAGAGGAGCCATAATCAGCCACGGGCTTCGCGACCCCACCCAGTCCAGGCAGAGGCGGGCGATCGAGAGGTTGAACAGCAGGGCGGCGGTCTCGGTCGGCCGGCCGATGGAGCGCACGTCGAGGGTTTCAAGGCCGGCGGAGCGTAGATCCGCGGCGAGACCATAGGCAGTCCAGCGATGGAAGTCGAGAGGCGAGTCGTGGAGGGGGTAGGCAAAAGGTACTTCGATGAGCAGCCGGCCCCCGGTGCGCAGGATACGAGCCGACTCCTTGAGCGCCTGTTGGGGGTTAGCGAGATGCTCCAGGACGTGTAACATCAGCACGTTGTCTGCGGTAGCATCGGCCAGCGGCAGGGCGTGGGCGTCACCGAACAAGTCCGGGCGCGTCCCGTACAACCTGATCGCAGTGTCGTAGTAATCGACGCCGATATACTGAGTGCCCTCCGGCAGCAGTGTCGCGCACTTGGCCTTCGGCACAGCCTATGTCGACGACCACGCCGTGAAGGTCGACAAGATCGTTCGCTTGGAGTGCGCGGCGGATCAGCCACTGCGGATGTAGAGGGGTTTGGAGCAGTGGCGTTAGCCAGCGTTTCAGCTGCCTGATCTGCATGGGTCGGAGTGCTCGAGCCGCTTGCGGCTTCGCGGCCAACCGTGAGTGTCTAGCTGGCAGAATGCCCAGATTATGTCCGGAAACACCATCGGCAAGATCTTCACCGTCACCTCCTTCGGCGAGAGCCACGGGCCGGCCATCGGCTGCATCGTCGACGGCTGTCCGCCGGGCATGGAGCTGTCCGAGGCGGATCTTCAGCACGATCTGGACCGGCGCCGCCCTGGCCAAGTCCCGCCATACCACCCAGCGCCGTGAGCCCGACGAGGTGCAGATCCTCTCGGGGGTGTTCGAAGGGCGGACCACCGGGACGCCGATCGGGCTGATTATCCACAACCTGGATCAGCGCTCCAAGGATTACGGCGAGATTGCGCAGAAGTTCCGGCCGGGGCATGCCGATTACACCTATACGCAAAAGTACGGGCTCCGGGATTACCGGGGGGGCGGGCGCTCCTCGGCGCGTGAGACTGCGATGCGGGTGGCGGCGGGGGCGATCGCCAAGAAGTATCTGAAGGAGCGCTACGGGGTCCTGGTGCGTGGCTATCTGTCGGCCCTCGGTCCCAACCGCCCGGGCAGCTTCAGCTGGGAGCCGGTGGAGGAGAACCCCTTTTTCTGGCCGGATGCGGCCCAGATCTCCGAGCTTGAGGGCTACATGGACGCCCTGCGCAAGGACGGGGATTCGGTGGGCGCCGAGGTGACGGTGGTGGCCCGCGGGGCCCCGCCGGGCTGGGGCGAGCCGATCTTCGATCGCCTCGACGCGGACCTCGCCCATGCCCTGATGAGCATCAACGCGGCCAAGGGCGTGGAGATCGGTGCCGGCTTCGACGCCGTCACCCAGAAGGGCAGCGAGCACCGTGACCAGATGACCCCGGGAGGCTTTCTCTCGAACAACGCCGGGGGCATCCTGGGCGGCATCTCCAGCGGGCAGGACATCGTCGGCCGGGTGGCCTTCAAGCCGACCTCGAGCATCCGTCTGGGCGGCCAGACCGTCGATGTACAGGGGCAGGCGGTGGAAGTGGTCACCAAGGGGCGCCACGACCCTTGCGTCGGGATCCGCGCCGTGCCCATTTGCGAGGCCATGATGGCCATCGTGCTGTTGGACCACGCCCTGCGTCAGCGGGCGCAGAATGCGGATGTGCATCCGTCGACCCCGGTGATCCCGCCCCAGGCGGGCTGCTAGCTCAACTCGCCCAAAGCGCTGTGAGGGGGAAGGCGACGGCGTCGAAGGGCTCCACGGCCACGTCCGCTTCGTCGACGAAGCTTGCGAGCAGCAGCCACTGTCCGTCGCTGAGCTTGAAGGCCTCCAGCGTGCGGGCGGTGGGGTCGACCAGCCAGCAGTACGGTACGCCGTACCCGGCGTAGCGCGGCATCTTCGACATGCGGTCGAGCCGGGCGGTGGCGGGCGAGAGCACTTCGCAGACCCAGTCCGGAGCGAGCTCAAACCAGGCGGTCTCCGGGATGGCGGGCATGCGCTCGCGCCGCCATCCCGCGAGGTCTGGCACCAGGATGTCCGACCCCAGATGCAGCTCGGGCTCGTCCAGAATCCACCAGCCTCCGGGTCCTCCTCGACCCCGGTGGAACGGCGGTCCGAGCTCTATGGCCAAGCCGGTCAGGGCCACGGCGTGGCGCGGCGCCGGGCGCGGATGGGTATGCAGCTCGCCGTCGATGATCTCCCCTACCAGATGCTCGGGCAGAGAGAACAGGTCTTCGTACCGCGCGGGGCGTTGCTTGGGATCTGCCATGGTGCGATTCGATCTGATCGATCTGAATGGTGCGCTCTCCTTGTCGGCCATTCCACGGGTGCTGTCAAGGCCGAGGACAGGGGCGGGTCGGCCGTCCCGCGTGGCAGCACCGCCCCCGGCGCGATGCAAGACACCCCGCCAGGGTGGCTCTGCCCGGTCGCCGATCGCCTTGCCTCCCGGTCGGATGATTCTACTTGGGGGGACTGTTAGCATTCTCGCCTGCCCGCACCACGGGAGCCCCTTCTCCAGGAGACCCCCCCGTGCCTTACTGGCGCCTGTCCGGCTTCTATTTCTTCTATTTCGGAGCGTTGGGCGCCCTGGTGCCCTATTGGGGTCTGTACCTGAAGAGTCTGGGGTTCGGGGCGGTGGCCATCGGGCAGCTGACCGCGGTTCTGATGGCCACCAAGATCGTGGCGCCCAACGTCTGGGGCTGGATTGCCGATCACACGGGACGGCGGATGCCGATCGTGCGGCTTGCCTCGCTGCTTGCCGTGCTGACCTTCCTCGGCGTTTATACGGCGCGCGGGTTCTGGGGGCTGGCGGCGGCCGTGGCCCTGTTCAGCTTCTTCTGGAACGCATCGCTGCCCCAGCTCGAGGCGGTGACCTTCAGCCACCTGGGGTCCCAGGCGCCGCGCTACGCCCGTCTGCGTCTATGGGGCTCCATCGGATTCATCCTCAGCGTCTCGGTCCTGGGGGCAGTGCTCGACCGGGTCGGGATAAGTGTGGTGCCCACAGTGGTGCTGGGCCTGTTTGCGGGGATCTGGGTCGTCAGTCTGACCGTGCCCGAGAAGGCGCCGACGGCCCATCACGGCGCTCAGACCTCGCTTCGGACGGTGCTGGCGCGCCCGGAGATCATCGCGTTCCTCGCGGCCTGCTTCCTCATGCAGGCGAGTCACGGCGCCTATTACACCTTCTATTCCATCTACCTGGAGGAGCAGGGCTATGCGAGCCGCACCATTGGGGCGCTCTGGGCCCTGGGAGTGGTGGCCGAGGTGCTGCTGTTTCTCGGCATGCACCGCTTGCTGCATCGTTTCAGCGCGCGGCGGATGCTGCTGGCCTCGCTGTGCTTCGCCGTCCTGCGCTGGATGTTGATCGGGCAGCTCTCCGAGCATCTCTGGGTGCTGCTGCTTGCCCAGCTGATGCATGCGGCGACCTTCGGCAGCTTCCACGCCGCTGCCATCCATCTGGTGCACCACTATTTCGTCGGTCGCCACCAGGTGCGCGGTCAGGCGATTTACAGCAGCGCGAGCTTCGGTTTGGGGGGGGCGGCCGGCAGTCTTTGTGCCGGCTCGCTGTGGGCGGGCACGGGTCCTGGGATGACCTTCGGGCTGTCGGCCGTCACGGCCGCGGCCGCGCTCATCATCGCCTGGCGCTGGGTGGACCCGATGGCCCGGGTACGCTAGCGATGCCCTGCGGCGGCAAAACGGCGATCGGCCGGATTTCGCGCTCGATGGCGTCAAACACGCGATGCCGCTTGCGCTCGCTACGCGCCCAAGCCCCAACCGGCTGCCAGCGCCGGTCTTCTGCCGCTGCGCTGTGGCTAGCCGGCTCCAGAGGAGGTGCTGCGGCAGAGCTCCACCATGGCGCCGGCGGCATTGGAGAGCATGGCGCCGTCGCGGGTCACCGCCCCGAGGTGGCGGCACAGGTCGAGGCCCTCGACGCTCAGGGCGATCAGGTCCCCGTCGATCATCGATGTCGGCAGGAGCGTCCAGCCCAGCCCGATTGCGGCGAGCATCTTGAGCGTCTCCAGATAATTGGTGGACATGGCGATCTGGAGATTCAGACCGGCGTCGGCGATGGCAGTATCGAGCAGGGCCCGGGTGTAGGTTGCGGCGCTCGGCAGGACCGCGGGGTAGCGCACCAGATCGGCGAGCGTGATCGGCTCGGCCGACGACGCCAGGGCGTGGGCGGCGGCTACCACGCAGCGCAGCCGGTCCTCCCACAGATACTCCAGGCGCACGCGTCTGGCTTCGCTGGGCAGGGTCACGATCGCAAGCTCCAGCTCGCCCAGCTCCACCGCCCGGCAGGCGGTCTCGGAGTCCATGAACCGGATGTCCAGCCGCACCTGAGGGTAGGTGTGGGAGTACTGCCTGAGCACCGGCGGCAGGCGGTGCAGTCCGATGTGGTGGCTGGTGCCCATGGTCAGGATGCCGCTCACGGCTCCGGAGAGACTCAACAGCTCTCGCTTGATGTCGGCGACCTGGTTCAACAGGTCCCGGGCGCGGGCCCGCAAGGCTTGTCCACCCTGGGTCAGGCGGACCCGCCGGCCGGTGCGGTCGAACAGCACTGTCCCGAGCTCAGACTCCAGGGCGGCGATGCGCTTGCTCACGGCCGGCTGGCTCAGATGCAGGCGCTCGGCGGCGCCGGAGAAGGATGCTGCGTCGGCCACCTCGACGAAGGCGTGCAGCGCGCTGATATCCATGCCGGGAGGTCTCCGAGACTGCTGTGCACGGCGCGGGCGTCCCAGGGCGACGTGCCGCTCATAACATTCCAAGAAAGCATGCAATATATTCTAATAATGAATTTGAGTAATAGGCTATCTTCATCTATCTTGTCATCCGTGACGGCAGGAGACAGCGATGACGACGCCCAAGACGCTCTACGATAAGCTCTGGGAGGCCCACGTGGTCCGCGAGGATGCTGGCGGGACCGCGCTCATCTACATCGACCGGCATCTGGTGCATGAGGTCACCTCGCCCCAGGCCTTCGAAGGCCTGCGTCTGGCCGGGCGCGGGCTATGGCGTTCGGAGACGAACCTCGCCACGCCCGACCACAATGTCCCTACCGTCAACAGAGCGGCGGGGATCGACGACCCGGTCTCCCGGCTTCAGGTGGAGACCCTGGACCGCAATTGCGCGGATTTCGGCATCACCGAGCTCGCCATGGCGGACGTGCGCCAGGGGATAGTGCACGTGATCGGGCCCGAGCAGGGGGCCACGCTGCCGGGAATGACGGTGGTCTGCGGTGACTCCCATACCTCGACCCACGGCGCCTTCGGCGCCTTGGCATTCGGCATCGGCACCTCCGAGGTCGAGCATGTGCTTGCGACCCAGTGCCTGATCCAGAAGAAGTCCCGTGCGATGCTGGTCAGCGTGGACGGCCGGGCGGGACGCGGGGTCACCGCCAAGGACATCGTTCTGGCGATCATCGGCGAGATTGGGACCGCCGGGGGCACGGGTCACGCCATCGAATTCGCCGGTGAGGCGATCAGCGACCTGTCCTTGGAAGGCCGGATGACCGTCTGCAACATGTCCATTGAGGCGGGTGCCCGGGCAGGGTTCGTCGCCGTGGACGATAAGACCATCGAGTATGTGCGTGGTCGTCCCTATTCCCCCAGGGGCGAGCTCTGGGCGCGAGCGGTGGCCTATTGGAAGACCCTGCAGAGCGACCCGGGGGCGGTGTACGACAAGCTCGTTCAGATCGACGCGGCCGCGATCCGCCCCCAGGTCACCTGGGGGACCTCGCCGGAGATGGTGGTCGCCGTCGACAGCGCGGTGCCGGACCCGGACACCCAGCGGGACCCGATCAAGGCCGAGGGCTGGCGCCGGGCCCTGAGCTACATGGGGCTCGCCCCGGGAACGCCGATCGAGGAGATCGCGCTCGACAAGGTGTTCATCGGCTCATGCACCAACTCGCGGATCGAAGACCTGCGGGCCGCGGCCGAGGTGGTGCGGGGTCGGCGAGTGGCCGAGGGCATCAAGCTCGCGATGGTGGTGCCCGGGTCGGGCCTGATCAAGCGCCAGGCCGAGGCCGAGGGGCTGGACCGGGTCTTCACCGAGGCGGGATTCGAATGGCGGGAGCCCGGCTGCTCCATGTGCCTTGCCATGAATGCGGACCGCCTGGAGGCCGGCGAGCGCTGTGCCTCGACCTCCAACCGCAACTTCGAGGGCCGACAGGGTCCCGGCGGGCGCACCCACTTGGTGAGCCCCGCCATGGCCGCGGCGGCGGCGGTCGCCGGGCATTTCGTCGATGTACGCAGCTATTGATCGACATTTCTCAACCCAAGCTGGAGCCACGAGCATGAGACGACTGATGGCGCTGTCGGTGATCCTCGGGATCCTGTCGCTGTTGTCCGCCTGCAATACGGTCAAGGGCGTGGGCAAGGACGTCGAGAAGGCCGGTGAGGCGATCCAGAAATCTACGAGATAGATCATGAAGCCATTTTCCAGCTTTACCGGGGTGATCTGTCCGCTGGACCGGTCCAACGTGGACACCGACGCGATCATCCCCAAGCAGTTTCTGAAGTCGATCAAGCGCACCGGCTTCGGCCCGAATCTGTTCGACGACTGGCGCTATCTGGACCGCGGTGAGCCGGGCAGTGGACAACAGCGGGCGTCCGCTCAACCCGGATTTCGTGCTGAACGACCCGCGCTACCAGGGCGCCTCCATCCTGCTCGCCCGTCAGAACTTCGGTTGCGGCTCCTCGCGGGAGCACGCCCCCTGGGCGCTGGAGGACTACGGATTCCGGGTGATCCTGGCACCGAGCTTCGCGGACATCTTCTTCAACAACTGCTTCAAGAACGGCATATTGCCGGTGGTGCTGAGTGAGGGCGAGGTGGACGCCTTGTTCGAGCGTGCCGGCGGGGTGACGCCGCTGCGCATGACGGTCGATCTCGCCACCCAGGAGCTGCGTGCGGGCGGCGAGGTCTACCGCTTCGAGGTAGACGCGTTCCTCAAGCACTGCCTGCTCGAAGGTCTGGACGACATCGGGCTGACGCTCCAGCATGTCGACGAGATCCGAGCCTACGAGGAGCGGCGTCGGCACGAGGCGCCCTGGCTGTTCGGTTGATGGGGAGCGCACCGGGGGCGGGGGGCCGAGTCGGTCCGTCGGCGCGGCGCAGCCGGGCCGGTGCGCCCCCGGGCCGTGTATGGTGTGGACGCCCCGGCGCCGGGGCCAGCGGGGGGATCGAGGTTTGACCAGCAAGATTCTGATACTGCCTGGCGACGGCATAGGGCCGGAGATCATGCGCGAGGCGGTCAAGGTGATCGAGGCGCTGCGCGCGCGCTTCGGCCTGGACATCAGCCTCGAAGAGGCGCTGGTGGGCGGTGCCGCCATAGACGCGGCGGGCACGCCGCTGCCGGAGACGACGCTCGCCCTGGCGCGCCAGGCCGATGCCGTTCTGCTCGGCGCGGTCGGGGGCCCCAAGTGGGAGCCGTTGGACATCTCCATGCGGCCCGAGAAGGGGCTCCTGGGACTGAGATCAGGGCTCGGGCTGTTCGCCAATCTGCGGCCCGCCATCCTCTATCCGCAGCTCGCCGGCGCCTCAACGCTCAGGCCGGAGGTGGTCGCGGGGCTGGATATCATGATTGTGCGCGAGCTGACGGGGGGGATCTACTTCGGGCAGCCGCGAGGCGTGCGCACCCTGGAGTCCGGCGAGCGCCAGGGATTCAATACCCTGGTCTATGCCGAATCCGAGATCGAGCGTATCGTGCACGCGGCCTGCGAGATCGCCATGAAGCGCGGCAAGCGGCTGTGCTCGGTGGACAAGGCCAACGTCCTGGAGTGCACCGAGCTCTGGCGCGAGGTGGCGACCCGCGTGGTCAAACGCGATTATGCCGACATCGAGCTCAGCCACATGTATGTGGACAATGCGGCCATGCAGCTCGTCAAGTGCCCCAAGCAGTTCGACGTGATCGTCACCACCAACCTGTTCGGCGATATCCTGTCCGACGAGGCCTCGATGCTCACCGGCTCCATCGGCATGCTGCCCTCGGCGTCCCTGAACGAGAGCGGCCGGGGTATGTACGAGCCGATCCACGGCTCGGCGCCGGACATCGCCGGCAAGGGAGTCGCCAATCCGCTGGCCACCATCCTCTCGGTGGCGATGCTGCTCCGCTACACGCTGGCGGCGCCCGGGCTCGCCGATCGGGTCGAGCGGGCGGTGGCCCGGGTGCTCGATCTGGGGCTGCGCACCGCGGACATCATGTCCGAGGGTATGTGCCAGGTCGGGACGGCGGGGATGGGCGAGGCGGTGGTGGCTGCGCTCGGCGACTGAATCTCCAGTGCGCCTGGGTGCCTCGGCCGGTTACACCCGATTGGAATGCGGTTAGGGACCGTGGCCGGGGCGGTCCTGCCTAACAGTCTCCGCACAGAGGCGGATTGATCTCATGAAACGGGTGGGTTTTGTCGGATGGCGGGGGATGGTCGGCTCGGTGCTCATGGAGCGCATCAACGAGGCGGGCGACTTCGCGCTGATCGACGAGCCGGTGTTTTTCACTACCTCCCAGGTCGGGCAGCCCGGCCCGGAGGTCGGCAAGCCCATCCCGCCCCTGAAAGATGCCATGGATATAGATGCGCTGAAGTCCATGGATGCCATCGTCAGCTGCCAGGGCGGCAGCTACACCGCCCAGGTGTTCCCGAAGCTGCGGGTGGCGGGCTGGAAGGGGTACTGGATAGACGCCGCCTCCAAGCTGCGCATGGAGCCAGGCAGCGTGATCGTCCTCGACCCGGTAAACATGAACCTCGTCACGGATCGCCTCGGAGCGGGCGTGAAAGACTTCATCGGCGGCAACTGCACCGTGAGCCTGATGCTGATGGCCGTGGGCGGGCTGTTCAAGGCGGGCTTGGTGGAGTGGGTATCCGCCATGACCTACCAGGCGGCCTCCGGCGCAGGGGCGAAGAACATGCGCGAGCTGCTGCAGCAGATGGGTGCGCTGTACACGGCGGTCGCGCCGTTGCTGGCGGACCCGGCCTCGGCCATCCTGGACGTCGACCGGGCGGTCACCGGGACGCTGCGTAGCGGCGATTTTCCGACCCAGGAATTCGGCGTGCCGCTGGCCGGCAGCCTGATCCCCTGGATCGACAGCCAGCTCGCAAACGGACAGAGCCGCGAGGAGTGGAAGGGCAGCGCGGAGACCAACAAGATTCTCGGCTGCGAGCAGACCCCGGTGCCGGTGGATGGTATCTGCGTGCGGGTGGGCGCCATGCGCTGCCACAGCCAGGCGCTGACGGTGAAGCTCAAGCGCGACCTGCCGCTGGACGAGATCGAGGCCATCATCGGGGCCGCCAACGACTGGGTCCGGGTGGTGCCGAACGAGCGCGGCCTGAGCGTAACCGAGCTGAGCCCGGCCGCGGTCAGCGGCAAGCTGGAGATCCCGGTGGGGCGGCTGCGCAAGCTGAAGATGGGCCCGGAGTATCTGGCGGCCTTCACGGTCGGGGATCAGTTGTTGTGGGGGGCCGCGGAGCCGTTGCGGCGGATGCTGCGGATCCTGCTCGAGCATTGAGTCGACGCCGGGTGGCGCAGATGCAGATTGACGTTGCGGTTATCGGTGCCACTGGAGCGGTCGGTGAGGCGATCCTGGAGCAGCTGGCCGGGCGCCACTTCCCTTGTGGGCGGGTGCTGGCCCTGGATGGCAGCGAATCCCGGCGGGCGCGGGTAGCGTACGGCGAGCGCTGGCTGACGGTCCAGCCCGCCGACGAGCTCGACTTTACCGGTACCCGGCTGGTGTTCTGCTGCCCGGGGACAGACCGGACGACGGCGCAGCGGGCTCGCGCAGGCGGCTGCGTGCTGATCGACAGCGCCGGGCTGTACCGGGCGGATCCCAGCGTGCCCCTGGTGGTGCCCGGGGTGAGCCCCGAAGCACTGAGCCAGGTCGGGTCCTCGGGGGTGATCGCCGTCCCGGATGGCCCCGCGACCCAGCTCGCAGAGGCCCTCGCGCCGCTGCGGGCGCGCGTGGGCTTGGCGCGGGTCGATGTGCTGACTTGCAGGTCGGTCGCAGCCCGAGGCACCCCGGGCGTCGAGGAGCTGGCGGGTCAGACGGCCCAGCTGCTCAACGGGCGCCCCGCCAAACCGGGGGTGTTTGCGAGGCAGATCGCCTTTAATCTCTTGGGACAGGACGGCGCGCAGGGTGCGGACGGCCTGACCGACAGCGAGCGGGATCTGGTGAGCCAGGTCAATCGGCTGCTCGGCGCCGATCTCGAGGTGAATGCGACCACGATCATCGCCCCGGTGTTTCACGGCGACGCCCAGGTCGTGCACCTGCAGACCCAGGCCCCGCTCAGCCGGGACGAGGCCTTGGCCCTATGGCGCGCAGTCCCTGGAATCGAAGTCGCCGGGAGCTCGGCGGAAGCCGCCTGCCCGACGCCTGTCAGCGACGCGGCTCTCGGCGAGACCCTGTGGATCGGGCGAGCCCGCGCAAGCCGGGGACGGGCGCCGGGGCTGCAGTTCTGGTCGGTGTCGGATTGCATTCGGCGCAGCCATGCCCTGAACAGTGTGCAAATTGCGGAAATTTTGGTAAAAGCTCATCTGTGAGCTATAGTTAGCCCCAAAATGTTAAGTTCATTCTTAGCGCTGGGGCGCGCTTAGATCAAGACGCCAAAGGCAGAACGAGTGGGGCACGTACCCGGTCCGACAACGGGTCGGGAAAAGCCGGAGTCCGAGGAGGAAACATGGTTCGCAAAACGTCCCTGGCACTGGTGATCGCCACGGTGCTGAGCCCGATCAGCGCCCATGCCTTGGGGCTCGGCGATATACACCTTAAATCCGCTCTCAACCAGGACCTGCGGGCCGACATCGATCTGCTGTCGGTCAAATCGGGGAAGCTCGATACCGTCAAGATCGAGCTTGCCGCGCAGGACGCCTTTCAGCGCGCCGGGGTTGACCGGAGCTATCTCCTGACCCAGCTGCGCTTTCGCCCGGTGCGCCGGCCGGACGGCAGCGCAGTGATCGAAGTGACGACCCGGGACGCGGTACGCGAGCCGTTCCTCAATTTCCTGATCGAGGTGAACTGGCCCCAGGGCAAGCTGGTGCGCGAGTACACGGTGCTGTTGGACCCTCCCGCGACCTTGAGTCGACGCCCGCCCGCAGTAGCCGCCCCGGTCGCCAAGGCAACGGCCAAGCCCGCGCGGGCAGAGGTATCGGCACCGGTTGGGATCGCCCCCGCCCCGGCCGTGGCCGAGACCGGCACGCCAGGCGAGTACGGACCGACCCGGGCCAATGAAACCCTCTGGGTGATCGCGGATAAGCTGCGCCCCGACGGGGTCACCATCGAGCAGATGATGATCGCCTTGCAGCGCGCCAATCCCGAAGCCTTCTATAAGGGTAATGTCAATTACCTCAAACGTGGCGTGATCCTGCGTGTGCCCAAGGGTGCGTCGATCGATGCCTTGGGCGCGGCGGACGCGCGCGCCGCCTTCATGGAGCAGACCTCCCGTTGGGAGGCAGAGCGGGCGCCGCACCAGGCGCCGCCGACCGCCGGAGCGGAGGCCAAGCCGGGCGTCGAGACAGCCAAGGCGCAGCCCGGTGCCGCGGCGCCCACAGCGCCGGCAGCCCCAGCGGCCAAGGCGCCCACGGAGGCAGAGCTCAAGATCGTCGCCGCGCCGACGGAAGGCCAGGCCGGAGCCGGTGAAGGAGGCGCATCCAAGGCCAACCTCGACAAGGTGAAGAGCGATTTGCTGGTGGCCCGCGAGGCCAACGCCAGCGCACGCCAGGAGGCGGCCGATCTGCAGTCGCGGGTCAAGGACCTGGAGGCGCAGCTTGCGGACATGCGCACCCTGATCAGCCTCAAGGACGACCAGCTGGCGCAGCTGCAGGCGACCCTTGCCGCGGGTACCGCAGAGGCGCCGCCCCCAGGGGCCAGCGTGGCCGGGGAAGCTCCGCCGTCGGCGAGCGGGTCGGCCCAACCTGCTGGCGGGATGCCTGTCGCGGGCGTACCAAGCGCGCCGAGCCCGGCCGGCGAAGGCGCCCCGGTCGAGGCCGCGAGCATGCCGGCCGCCCCGGTCCCGACGCCTCAGGCCGAGCAGGCCGAGCAGGCGAGCAGCGCCGCGGCGCCGGGCGCCGAAGCCGAAGGCCAGCCGTCGGCGCAAGAGGCGGTCGCAATGCCCGCAACGGCGGAGCGGCCGGACGCGGGCGAGTCGCAGGCGGCAGCTCCGACTGAGCAGCCGTCCGGCGAGCAAGCGTCAATGCCGACCGGTTCCGAGCAGCCGCCCAACGCCGCACCCGAGTCCATGCCGCCTCCGGTATCAAGCGAGGCCCAAGCGCCTGAGCAGGCTGCAATCATGCCGAAGCCCCAGCCTCAGCCGATCGGCATGCTTTATTGGATACTGGGGGGTGCGCTCGGGGTGCTCGTGCTGGGTCTGGGTTGGACTGCGGTACGGCGCCGCAAGGCTCAACAGTCTGTGCAGTCGGACGAGAGCATCCTCGTCGATCTGGACGAAGAGATCGGCGAGGCCTCCTCCCAGCTGCTGGCGACCAGCGGCGAGTCGGACTCGCAGACCGACGAGACGTCGTTCCTCAGCGATTTCTCACCGAGCGACATCGATGCGCTTCAGGACGAGACCGGCGAGGTCGATCCGGTCTCGGAGGCCGATGTTTACATGGCCTACAACCGCTATCAGCAGGCTGAGGAGCTGTTGCGCCAGGCGGTGGCGAAGGAGCCGGACCGGGCCGATCTCCGTTTCAAGCTACTGGAGGTCCTGGCGGCCGCTCAGTCCGTCGACGCGTTCGTGGCGGAGGCCGAGAAGGCCTCTCGCGACGGGCTGGCCCAGGATCATCCGGCGGAGTGGGCGAAGATTGTGTCCCTCGGCAGTGACTTGGCCCCCGAGAATCCGTTGTTTCTCAAGACTGCGGACGAGGACCTCAAGGCGGAGCCGGGGCCGCCCGAGCTTCTCCGGCGACGAGACTGCTGTCGTTCAGGGCGCCGGGCTGGACACTTCCGAGGAGTTTGGTGATTTCAACCTCGAGGACCTGGAGTCCCAGCTCAATATGGCATCCTCCGGGATGGCCGCGTCGGCGGGCGCAGAGGCCGAGGCGGAGCGCGAGGACGTGGAATTCGGTGACTCGGTGTTCGACTTTGTGAACGAGGATGGTCCCTCCCCGGAGGCCGAGGTCGAAGGCGAGGCCGGGGCCGGTGGCGAGGTGGAGATCGAATCCTCCTCCGACTTCATCGCCGAATCCGAGCCGGCCCTGGGAGAGCCCGAGCCTGCAGTCGCCGAGTTCGATCTGGGCGATTTCTCCGATCTCGACCAGGGTCTGGAGGAGCCATCCCGCCCGGCCCGCCAGCCGGTAGACGACGCGTCCACGGAAATGGGCTCGGGGCTGGGGGCGCAGGATCTGGATTTCAATCGCATGGAGCCCATCCCGGGCGAGGACAGCATCGGCCTGGAGGGCCTGGATTCGGCCATGTCCGAGCTCGAGGCGTCCGAGGATCTCTCTCTGGGTGAGGCGTCCACGAGTCCGGAGGTCACCCCGGTGGAGCCGACGGCCGATATGAGTGCCGGGATCGCAGATGACGACGAGGTGGCCACCAAGCTCGATCTCGCCCGCGCTTATCTCGACATGGGCGACGAGGAGGGTGCACGCAGCATACTCGACGAGGTGCTCGCCGAAGGCAGCGAGGCCCAGCAGTCTGAAGCCCGCGGTCTGATGCAGCGGATCGCCTGACCTCGTTCGCGGCTGCCGCCGGCATCAGAGGCGCATCTTCCGGGTGCGCCTCTGTTTTTTGCCCGCTCCGGGATGACGGCGATGCGTATCGCTCTTGGGATCGAATACGACGGCTCCAGCTTCCACGGATGGCAGATTCAGGCAGGGGCGCGAACGGTCCAGGCTTGCGTGGAGCAGGCGCTGTCCCAGGTGGCCGATCACCCGGTGAGGGTGCAGTGCGCCGGACGCACCGATGCCGGGGTGCACGCCTCGGGTCAGGTGGCCCATTTCGATACCGGCGCCGAGCGCAGCCCCCGTTCCTGGGTGCTCGGGGGCAACGCCAACCTGCCCGACGACGTGGCTCTGATCTGGGCCCGGGAAGTGCCCGCGGCGTTCAGCGCGCGTTTTTCGGCGATCGGGCGCAGTTACCGCTACGTCATCCTCAATCGGCCGACCCGTTTCGCCATCGAGCGCCACCGGGCGGTCTGGATCCATCGGCCGCTCGATGCAGCGCTCATGCACCGGGCTGCCCAGCACCTGATCGGCGAGCATGACTTCTCATCCTACCGGGCGCTCGGTTGCCAGGCCCGTAGCCCGATCCGCAAGGTCACGGGGCTGGCAGTCGAGCGGTACGGCGAGCGCGTCCTGATCGAGGTGAGCGCCAATGGGTTTCTGCACCACATGGTGCGCAACATCGCCGGGGTGTTGATCACCATCGGTCGGGGCGAGGCCGCCGTGGACTGGAGCCGCGAGGTGCTCGGGCATCGGGATCGCACCCGGGGCGGGGTGACGGCGCCGGCGCAAGGCCTCTATCTGGTGGGGGTGGACTACCCGGGGCGCTTCGGCATACCTGGTCCCTCACTGTCGGCGGCGGCAGCCGGCGTGGGCGGCGTACCTTTTTAGCGCGGCTTCGATCCGGTATCTTGTAGGGTCCAGATGAGAACCCGGGTGAAGATCTGCGGCATTACGCGCGAGCAGGACGTGCAGCATGCCGTCTGCTGCGGGGCTGACGCGATCGGTCTGGTGTTCTATCCGCCCAGTCCGCGCGGACTGAGCGTGGAGCAGGCGAGGGCGATCGTGCGCCGCGTACCGGCTTTCGTCACGGTGGTCGGTCTGTTCGTCGACGCCGAGCGGGCGCAGATCGCGGAGGTCCTGCGGGAGGTCCGCGTCGACCTGCTGCAGTTTCACGGCGAGGAGTCTCCGCAGGCGTGTCTCGGGCACGGCCGCCCTTACATCAAGGCCCTGCGGATGCGGGAAGGCCTGGATCTGCGCGCCGAGGCCGAGCGCTTCGCCGGTGCGGCGGGGCTACTGCTCGACACCTACAGCCCGACTCTCCCCGGTGGCACCGGGGTCGTGTTCGACTGGCAACGGGTCCCAGCCGAGCTGGCCGGCAGCATGATCCTGGCCGGAGGGCTGACGCCCGACAACGTGGAGCAGGCGATCCGCAGCGTGCGGCCCTACGCGGTGGATGTCAGCGGCGGGGTCGAGCGCAGCAAAGGCATCAAGGACCCGGACAAGATCGCAGCATTCATGCGAGGAGTGATTCGTGCCGACCAGTGATCAGATTCAGGCAGCCCAGTTGCCCGATGCACGGGGCCATTTCGGCCCCTATGGAGGAATGTTCGTCTCCGAGACCCTGATGGAGCCGCTCCAGGAGCTGTGCCGGGCGTACTATCGTTTCCTGGCGGACGCCGACTTTCTCGCCGAGCTCGATGCGGATCTGCGCCATTACGTGGGCCGCCCCTCGCCGCTGTATTTCGCCGAGCGCCTGACCCTGAGGCTGGGTGGGGCGCGCATCTATCTCAAGCGCGAGGACCTCAACCACACCGGCGCCCACAAGGTGAACAATACCGTGGGCCAGGCGCTGCTGGCCCGGCGCATGGGTAAGACGCGGATTATCGCCGAGACCGGGGCCGGTCAGCATGGGGTGGCGACCGCCACCGTGGCCGCCCGGCTGGGGCTGGAGTGCGTGGTCTACATGGGTGAGGTGGACGTCGCCCGCCAGGAGGCGAACGTCTATCGCATGCGTCTGCTCGGCGCCCGGGTGGTGCCGGTCAAGTCGGGCTCGCGCACCCTCAAGGATGCCCTGAACGAGGCCATGCGAGACTGGGTGACGAACGTCGATGACACCTTCTACATCATTGGCACCGTGGCCGGGCCCCATCCGTACCCGAGCATGGTGCGCGATTTCCAGACGGTGATCGGGCGTGAGGCGAAGGCCCAGATTCTGGAGCAGGCCGGACGGCTGCCCGACGCGCTGCTGGCCTGCGTCGGTGGGGGCTCGAACGCCATCGGGCTTTTCCACCCGTTCCTGGGTGACACCGACGTGAGGCTCTACGGCGTGGAGGCCGCGGGTGAAGGACTGGCGAGCGGCCATCATGCGGCGCCGCTGTGTGCCGGGCGTCCGGGCGTGCTGCACGGCAACCGCACCTACCTGATGGAGGATGCCGACGGCCAGATCATCGAGACCCACTCGATCTCGGCGGGCCTGGATTATCCGGGGGTTGGGCCCGAGCACGCCTGGCTCAAGGACAGTGGCCGGGCGCGCTACGTGTCGATCACCGACCAGGAGGCGCTGCAGGCCTTTCATACCCTCACTCGGGTGGAAGGCATCATCCCCGCGCTCGAATCCAGCCATGCCCTGGCCTATGCCGCCAAGCTGGCGCCGACGCTGGGCAAGGACGGCATCATCATCGTCAATCTGTCCGGTCGCGGAGACAAGGACATGCACACGGTCGCGGCACTGGAAGGGCTACAGATATGAGTCGCATCGCGGCACGCTTCGAGCAGCTCAGGCGGCAGGGTCGCGTGGCCCTGATCCCCTATGTGGCCGCCGGCGATCCTACGCCGGCGACGACCCCGGGAATCATGCATGCCCTGGTCGCTGGCGGTGCCGATCTCATCGAGCTCGGGGTGCCCTTCTCCGATCCCATGGCCGACGGGCCGGTGATCCAGCGGGCCGCCGAACGGGCCCTGGCGCACCATGTGAGCCTGCGGCAGGTGCTGGGCATGGTCGAGGCATTTCGCCGGGACGATCCCGATACGCCGGTGGTGCTCATGGGCTACCTGAATCCTATCGAGGTGATGGGCTACGAGACCGTCGCCGCGGCGGCGGCCGCGGCTGGTGTGGACGGCGTGCTTACGGTCGATTTGCCCCCGGAAGAGGCCGGCGAGCTGGCGAGCGCCCTGCGGGGCCGCGGGCTGGACCCGATCTTTCTCGTAGCGCCCACCAGTGATCAGCAGCGCATCCGCAGCATCTGCGATGCTGCGAGCGGCTTCGTGTATTATGTTTCGATCAAAGGGGTCACCGGCGCCAGCCATTTCGAGCTCGAGCCGGTCGCGCACAAGCTGGCGGAGATTCGGGGCGCGACCTCGTTGCCGGTCGGCGTGGGGTTCGGGATCAAGGACCCGGCCACCGCCCGGGCGGTGGCCGGGATCGCCGATGCGGTGATCGTGGGGAGCGCCGTGGTGTCGCGAATCGAGGCCCTGGCGGATCGACCCGAGGCGGTCGCATCGGCGCTCCAGGCGTTTGTCGCCTCCCTACGCCAGGCGATGGACGGCTAGCCGCTCCGCTGGCCCCTGTCCCGTCGGTCGGCCCTTGCCAGCGTCCGAGAGCTACGCCTTTATGACTTGGTTTGAAAAGCTCATGCCGTCCCGGATTCGCACCGAAGGGGTGCGTAAACGGGCGGTGCCCGAAGGCCTCTGGGCGAAATGTCCGGGCTGCGGCGCCATCCTGTATCGGGCCGAGATGGAGCGTAACCTCGACGTATGTCCGAAATGCGCCCACCACAACCGCATCGGGGCGCGGCGGCGGCTCGATGTGTTCCTGGACCCCGAGCCGCGGGAGGAGATCGGTGCGGAGCTTGAGCCGACCGACCCGCTGAAATTCAAGGACAGCAAGAAATACAAGGACCGCATCGTCCAGGCCCAGAAATCCACCAACGAGAAGGACGCGATGGTGGTGATGCGTGGCCGGCTCAAGGGGGTCGATCTGGTCTGCGCGGCGTTCGAGTTCGCCTTCATGGGCGGCTCCATGGGCTCGGTGGTGGGGGAGCGCTTCGTGCGCGGGGTCAACCTGGCGATGGAGCGCGGCCTGCCCATGGTCTGCTTCTCCGCCAGTGGTGGCGCCCGCATGCAGGAGTCGCTGTTCTCGCTCATGCAGATGGCGAAGACCAGCGCCGCCCTGGGCCGGATGGCGCGCCGCGGCTTGCCGTTCATCTCGGTGCTGACCGATCCGACCATGGGCGGGGTGTCGGCGAGCCTCGCCATGCTGGGCGACGTGAACGTCGCCGAGCCCGGCGCACTCATCGGCTTCGCCGGACCTCGGGTCATCGAGCAGACCGTGCGCGAGACGCTTCCCGAGGGCTTCCAGCGCAGTGAATTCCTGCTTGAGCATGGGGCGGTCGACATGATCGTGGACCGGCGCGACATGCGTGATCGTCTGGCCGCGCTGCTGAGCCTGCTCTGCAATCGTCCCAGTCCCTGAGCGCCGCGGGCGGTACGCGCCCCGTCCATGAGCATGCGCCGATGACGGCTCCGATCGGCCCGCGTTTGCGCAGCCTGGCGCAATGGCTCGACTGGCAGGCAAGGCTTCACCCTCGGGCGATTGATCTCGGGCTGGAGCGGGTCCGCTCGGTGCGCTTGCGCATGGGCTGTGCCCGCCCGGGCAAGCTGGTGATCACCGTCGGCGGCACCAACGGCAAGGGCTCCTGCGTCGCCTATCTGGAGGCGATCCTCGACGCCGCGGGCTACCGCACGGGCGCCTACACCTCCCCGCATCTGTACCGCTACAACGAGCGCATCCGGGTGGCGGGCCGCCCAGTGACCGATGAGCGCATCTGCGAGGCATTCGAGCGGGTGGACCGGGCCCGGGAGGGGACCACGCTCACCTATTTCGAGTTTGGCACCCTGGCGGCCTTGGCAATATTCGGCGAGGCGGGCGCCGAGGTCGCGCTGCTCGAGGTCGGGCTGGGGGGACGCCTCGATGCTGTGAACATCGAGGACGCGGACGTCGCGCTGCTGACCAACGTCTCCCCCGAGCATACGGCCTGGCTGGGCCCCGACCGGGAGTCGATCGGGCGCGAGAAGGCGGGCATTTTCCGGGCGGGGAGCGCAGCCGTGGTAGGCGAGCCTGAGCCGCCACGCTCGGTGCTGGCGCGCGCGGCGGAGCTCGGTTGCGATCTCGCGCTGGCCGGACGAGACTTCCGCCACGCGATCCAGGAGCAAGGCTGGAGCTGGCTTGGACGGGCCCGCGCGTACGAGGGCCTGCCGTTGCCGGCCCTGGCAGGGCGCCATCAGCTGGACAACGCCTCCGCGGTGCTCATGGTCCTGGCGCTCCTGCAAGATCGGCTGGCGGTCGCGCCTGATGCGGTGGCCACCGGTCTCAGCCGCGCTTGGGCGCCTGCCCGGTTCGAGCTCAGGCCGGGCGCGGTGCCCGTGATTCTCGACGTGGCCCACAATCCGGCGGCTGCGGCAGTGCTGGCGCAGGCGCTGGCCGACAGGCCTTGCGTGGGACGTACCCTGGCGGTGATCGGGGTGTTGGCCGACAAGGATCTGCCAGGCATGGCTCGCGCCCTGGCCGGGCAGGTCAACGCCTGGTATGTCTCGGCCCCGGCGGCCGAGCGCGCCTTGGCGCGCGAGCGGGCCGAGTCCGAGCTACGGCGGCTTGACATGGGGCCGGTCCAGGGGTTCGAGCGCCTGGCCGGCGCCCTGGATGCGGCGCGCTCGCAGGCCCGGGCCGGCGACCGGATCCTCGTTTTCGGCTCGTTCATGACGGTGGCCGAGCTGGGTGGGCTGATATAATCGACTGCCGGGCGGATTACGCCGCAACGGTGGCAGGGGAAGGGACAGAAGCGGTGGATGAGCGGATCAAACAGCGCCTTGTCGGAGCGGTGGTTCTGGTTTCCCTGGTGGTCATCTTCGCTCCGATGCTGCTGGAGAACGAGCCAGTGCTGGAGCGCGGGATCCGCCACAGCAACATTCCGGAGCGGCCGCAAGCGCTCGATCAGTTTCGTTCCGGGGTCCTGCCGTCACCCGGAAAGTACCTCGGGCCTCCCCGCGAGGCGAGCGTGCCCGCCTTGGCGTCGGTAACGGTCGACGCGGAGCCGGCGCCGGAGCCTGAACCGATGATGCCATCGCCGGCCGAGCCCATCTCGGTCGTCCGGCCGACGCCGGTCTCACCAGTCCCGGACACGGGGACGCCCGCGCCCCGCGCCAGCGAGCGGCCGCCTGCTGTCCCGCCGCGGCCGCGCGTCGGTGTCTCGGCCTGGGTGGTCCAACTGGGCAGCTTCGCGCGGCGGCCCAATGCCGACAGCCTGGTCGAGCGTCTCAGACACGACCATCAGGAGGCGTTCGTGGAGCAGGTCGAGGTCGGCCACACTGTCTGGTTTCGGGTGCGGGTAGGGCCGGAGCTCGATCACACACGGGCCGAGGCCATGCTTGCGGCGGTTCGCAAGACCCTGGGTGCGCAGGCCAAGGATGCCCTGATCGTGCGCTATCCCTGATGCCTTCGTTTGACCGGACGGCTCTGCTAAAATGCTCCGCTCGGTCTTTATCGGGTCCTGGCCGGCAGCGCGGGCTCGCATGACTTGGGCTGACTACACCATTCTCTCTATCGTGGGTATCTCCGCCCTGATCAGCCTGGTGCGGGGCTTCGTACGAGAGGCCTTTTCCCTGGCCGCCTGGATTGCGGCGTTCTGGGTCGCCTGGGCCTTCTTTCGGAATCTGGCTGTACGCCTGGAGCCCTGGATCGAGGCACCGTCCGTCAGACTCGCCGTGGCCTTCGGAATTCTCATGTTGGCGACGCTGCTCGTCGGCGCGGTGGTCAACTATCTTATGGGGCAGCTGGTCGACAAGACCGGCATCAGTGGCACTGACCGGTTGATCGGTATGCTGTTCGGAGCGGCACGCGGGGTGCTGCTGGTCGGTATCCTGGTGCTGCTGGCCGGACTCACCGCCTTTCCCCAGGACCCCTGGTGGAAGGCCTCCGTGCTCATTCCTCACTTCCAGGATCTCGCGCTCTGGCTGCGCGGGCTCCTGCCCCCGGACATCGCGGCCTGGTTCAGCTACGGGTCGATCTAGGCCTGCCGCGTTGAAACGCCCGTCCTGAGGATTGCGGAACATGTGCGGAATCGTCGGAATCGTCGCCCACGGCCCGGTCAATCAGGCGCTCTACGACGCCATGCTGGTGCTCCAGCACCGTGGGCAGGACGCTGCCGGCATGGTCACCTGCGATGGCGACAAACTGCACCTGCGCAAGGACAACGGGCTGGCAAGGGACGTGTTCACCGAGCCGCACATGCTGCAGCTCACCGGCACCATGGGCATAGCTCATGTGCGCTACCCCACCGCGGGGTGCTCGTCCTCGGCCGAGGCACAGCCGTTCTACGTGAACTCGCCCTACGGCATCGTGCTGGCGCACAACGGCAATCTGGTCAACTACGAAGAGCTGCAAACGGGACCTCTTCGTCGAGGATCTGCGCCACATCAACACCCAATCCGACTCCGAGATCCTGCTCAACGTGCTGGCCCACGAGCTGCAGGTGCAGGGCAAGCTGCGCATCGACGAGCAGGACATCTTTCAGGCGGTGGCCGGGGTGCACCGGCGTTGCCGGGGCGGCTACGCCGTGGTGGCGATGATCCCGGGCTACGGGATCATCGGCTTTCGCGACCCGCACGGCATCCGCCCGCTGGTCTACGGCCGGCGCGATACTGACGAAGGACCCGAGTACATGATCGCCTCGGAGAGCGTCGCCCTGGACGGGCAGGGCTTTGCGCTGCTCGGTGATGTCCAGCCCGGCGAGGCGGTATACGTGGACGTGAAGGGACGTCTGCACCGCTACCAGTGCGCGGCCAGCCCCGAGCACTGCCCGTGCATCTTCGAGTTCGTCTATTTCGCACGGCCGGACTCGATCATCGACGACATCTTTGTCCACAAGGCACGCTCGCGCATGGGCCGCGAAGCTGGCACAGAAGATCCAGCGTGTCTGGCCGGACCACGACATCGAGGTGGTGATCCCCATCCCCGACACCAGCCGCACGGCCGCGCTGGAGCTGGCCAACACCCTGGGGGTCAAGTACACGGAAGGGTTCATCAAGAACCGCTACATCGGGCGCACTTTCATCATGCCCGGTCAGCAGGTGCGCACCAAATCCGTGCGCCAGAAGCTCAACCCCATCGACCTGGAGTTCCGGGGCAAGAACGTGCTGCTGGTGGACGACTCGATCGTGCGGGGCACCACCTCCGAGCAGATCGTGCAGATGGCCCGCGACGCCGGGGCACGCAAGGTCTATTTCGCCTCGGCGGCGCCACCGGTACGCTATCCGAACGTCTACGGCATCGACATGCCGGCGGCATCCGAGCTGGTCGCTCACGGGCGTACCGATGAGGAGGTTCGGGAGCTGATCGGGGCTGACTGGCTGGTCTATCAGGATCTCGCGGACCTGATTGATGCAGTGCGCAAGCAGGGTAAGTCGCCGGTGCAGAGATTCGATACCTCGGTGTTCAACGGCGAGTACGTCACCGGGGACGTCAGCGCGCGCTATCTGCAGCAGCTCGAGCTGCTGCGCGGCGACGACGCCAAGTGTCGGCGGGAAGGCTCGTGGGAGACTATCATCGATCTTCACAACACGGCCTGAGTGGCGGCCCCCCGGCGCGCATGGGCACTTAGCCTCTTCCCCTGTGGCACAGCAAGGATCACGGACGCTGCGATGACAGACGACAACGACGATTGGGGGCTGGCCACCCGCGCGGTGCGCGTGGGCCACCAGCGCACCGGCGAGGGCGAGCACTCCGAGCCCATCTTCGCCACGTCCAGCTTTGTGTTCTCCAGCGCGGCGGAGGCAGCGGCGCGCTTCTCCGGGGCGCAGCCGGGGAACATCTATGCCCGGTTCACCAATCCGACAGTCAGGGTCTTCGAGACGCGTCTCGCCGCCCTGGAGGGGGGCGAGGCCTGTGTGGCCACCGCCTCCGGCATGGCGGCCATTCTCGCGACCTGCATGGGGCTGCTGCGCTCCGGCGACCATGTGGTCTGCTCGCGCTCGGTGTTCGGCACCACCACCATCCTGTTCACCAAGTACCTCGCCAAGTTCGGGGTCGCCACCACGTTTGTCGCCTTGACCGACCTCGCGGCCTGGGAGGCGGCGATCCGCCCCGAGACGCGGCTGTTGTTCCTGGAGACGCCGTCCAACCCGCTTACCGAGGTGGCCGACATCCCGGCCCTGGCGGGACTCGCCCACACCAGGGGCTGCCTGCTGGCGGTGGACAACTGCTTCTGTACCCCGGCGCTGCAGCGCCCGCTGGCGTTGGGCGCGGATATCGTCATCCACTCGGCCACCAAGTACCTCGATGGGCAGGGCCGCTGCCTGGGGGGCGCCGTGGTGGGCGGGGCCAAGCTGGTCGGCGAGGAGGTGTTCGGCGTGATCCGCACCGCGGGTCCGACGATGAGCCCGTTCAACGCCTGGGTGTTTCTCAAGGGCCTGGAGACGCTGGCCCTGCGGATGCAGGCGCACTGCCGCAACGCCGCGGCCGTGGCGGCCTGGCTGGAGGCCCAGCCCGGGGTCCGGCGGGTATATTTCCCGGGACTGGCCTCGCATCCCCAGCATGATCTGGCCGCCCGCCAGCAGAGCGGGCCGGGCGGCATCCTCGCCTTCGACCTCGAGGGGGGGCGCGAGGCCGCCTGGCGATTGATCGACAGCACCCGCATGCTCTCGATTACTGCCAATCTCGGCGATGCCAAGACCACCATCACCCATCCCGCTACGACCACTCACGGTCGGCTCAGCGCCGAGGACAAGGCCAACGCCGGGATCGGGGAGGGGCTGATCCGCCTCGCCGTAGGCCTTGAAGACGTCGACGACATCCGCGCGGACCTGCAGCGCGGGCTGGATGCCCTCTGAGACCGCGGCACCGGCCACCCGGCTGCTGCATCGGCGATCCTGGCTTGCAGCGCTCGTGCACGTTCCGGCATCGCGCTGTCGGTTGATGACCTCGAGGTGTCGTCCGCCCCCGCTCCAGGCCGCGTCGCCCGGATCGGTGTGGGCGACTCCGGTCAGCGGTCGCCGCTGCCCCCTGGGCGTCCTGCTGCTGGCGGCCGCCGCAGTGGCGCTGGCCGCCTGCGGCCAGGGGCAGGCGCCGAGCGCCCGCGCTCGGGAGCATGAGTCCGGGGCCACGCCGGTGCGCGTCGCCACGGTCACCAGCGGCGATGTCCACGTCTACCTGACCGGACTGGGTACGGTCACCCCCCTGGAGACGGTGGCGGTGTCCAGCCGCGTCGACGGCCAGCTGATGTCGGTGCACTTCACCGAGGGGCAAACGGTCAGCGCCGGCGACCTGCTCGCCCAGATCGATGCGCGTCCGTTCCAGGTGCGGCTCGAGCAGGTGGAGGCCCAGCTGGCCCGCGACCAGGCCCTGCTCAACAGCGCCCGCGTCGACCTGAAGCGCTATCGCGGCCTGCTTCGGGAGGACTCGATCGCCCAGCAGCAGGTGGCGACCCAGGCGTCGCTGGTCCAGCAATACGAAGGCACGGTCAAGCTGGATCAGGCGCAGATCGACGATGCCCGGCTGCAGCTGGACTACACGCACATCACCGCCCCGATCTCGGGGCGGCTTGGGCTGCGGTTGGTGGATCCGGGCAACGTCGTACATGCAAGCGACGCCACCGGACTGGTGGTGATCACCCGGGTGCAGCCGATCGGTGTCGTGTTTCCCATCCCTCAGGCGGAGCTTCCCAAGGTGCTCGGTCTCGTGGACGGCCGCATTCCGGCGCCGACAGACGCCTTCGGTCGTGACCAAACCGCCCCGCTTGCGTCCGGTCGGCTCATCGCGGTGGACAACCAGATCGATACGACCACGGGCACCGTGAAGCTCAAGGCCGAATTCCCCAACGCAGACGGCCGGCTGTTTCCCAACCAGTTCGTGAATGTCAGGCTACTGGTGGACACGCTGCACCAGGCCACATTGGTGCCGGCCAGCGCCGTACAGCGGGGGACTAAGGGCTCATATGTGTTCGTGGTCGGACCCGCGGGCCAGGTGGCGCTACGGCTCATCGCAGAGGGCCCGGGCGAAGATGGGCTGACCTCGGTGCGCTCGGGCCTGGCCCCGGGCGACCAGGTCGTGGTCGATGGGCTCGACCGTCTGCGCGATGGGGCCAAGGTCATGCCGATTACTGACGACTCCCAGCAAGAGCGCCCATCGCAAACGCGCCCGTCGCACGCCGGCCCGCCCCAGAAGCCTTGAGATGAATCCTTCTCGGCCGTTCATTCTGCGGCCGGTGGCGACCTCCCTGTTGATGGTCGCCCTCATGCTCTCGGGCGTTCTGGCTTACCGGCAGCTGCCGCTGTCGGCGTTGCCGGAGGTCGACTACCCGACCATTCAGGTGGTCACTTTCTACCCGGGGGCGGGTCCCGAGGTGATGACCTCCTCGGTCACCGCGCCGCTGGAGCGCCAGCTCGGCCAGATGGCGGGCCTGAAACAGATGTCCTCGTCCAGCTCCGGCGGCGCCAGCGTGATCACCCTGCAGTTCAGCCTGGAGCTTGCCCTGGACATCGCAGAGCAGGAGGTTCAGGCCGCGATCAACGCGGCGGCGAGCTTCCTGCCTGCGGACCTGCCGGCACCGCCGGTGTACAACAAGGTGAGTCCGGCGGACGCGCCGATCCTCACCCTCGGGCTGACCTCCGACACCCTGCCTCTGCCGCAGATCGTGGACCTCGCCGATACCCGGCTGGCGCAGAAGATCTCCCAGGTGACCGGGGTCGGACTGGTGTCCCTGTCCGGCGGCCAGCGCCCCGCCGTACGCGTCCAGCTCGATCCCAGGGCGCTGGCGGCCAACGGCCTGGGTCTAGCCGATGTGCGCACGGCCATCGCCGACTCGAATGTGAGCCACGCCAAGGGCAGCTTCGACGGGCCCGAGCGCGCCTATACCCTGGATGCCAACGATCAGCTGAGCTCGGCGGCGGAGTACCGCGCGATCGTCGTGGCGTACCGCAACGGCGCGCCGGTGCGTGTCGCCGATCTGGGCCGGGTCAGCGAAGGGGCCGAGAACGCCCGGCTCGCCGCCTGGATGAACGATGCCCCGGCGGTGATCCTCAACATCCAGCGCCAGCCCGGCGCCAACGTCATCCAGGTCGTGGACCGCATCAAGCGGTTGCTGCCCCAGTTGCGCTCGGCACTGCCGGCCGCGGTGGATGTCGCGGTGCTCACCGATCGCACCCTGACCATCCGCGCCTCGGTGAGGGACGTGCAGCTCGAGCTGCTGCTGGCGGTGGCGCTGGTGGTGATGGCGATCTTTCTGTTCCTGCGCACCGTCTCGGGTGCTGTCATCCCGAGCATTGCCGTGCCCTTGTCGCTGGTGGGCAGCTTCGGGGTGATGTATCTCGCCGGCTTCAGCATCAACAACCTCACCCTGATGGCGCTGACCATCGCCACCGGGTTCGTGGTAGACGACGCGATCGTGATGATCGAGAACGTCACGCGCTACCTCGAGCAGGGCAAGACGCCGCTGGAGGCCGCCCTCAAGGGCTCCGAGCAGATCGCCTTCACCATCATCTCGCTCACTTTCTCGCTGATCGCCGTGCTGATCCCGCTGCTGTTCATGGGCGATGTGGTGGGGCGGCTGTTCCGCGAGTTCGCGATCACCCTGGCGGTGGCGATCCTGATCTCGGCGGTGGTCTCGCTCACGCTCACGCCGATGATGTGCGCGAGATTGCTACGCCATGTGCCGGCGGCCGAGCAGGGCGCCTTCTACCGGGCCAACGTCCGGGTGTTCGACAGCGTTATCGGGCGCTATGGCCGCATGCTCGGCTGGGTGCTGGAGCACCAGACCGGGACGCTGGCGGTTGCGCTCGGCACCCTGGTGCTCACGGCACTGCTCTATGTCTGGGTCCCCAAGGGCTTCTTCCCCTTGCAGGACACCGGCGTCATCCAGGGCATCTCCCAGGCGCCCCAGTCGATCTCGTTCAGCGCCATGGCGCAGCGCCAGCAGGCGCTGGCCGGCGTGGTCCTGGAGGACCCGGCGGTCGCCAGCCTGTCTTCGTTCATCGGTGTAGACGGCACCAACGCCACGCTCAACAGCGGACGCATGCTGATCAACCTGAGGCCGCTCGCCGAGCGCCGGGTGCGCATCGGCGAGGTGATCAATCGGCTGCAGTTACGGCTGCAGGCGATACCCGGCATTCACCTGTACTTGCAGCCGGTGCAGGACCTCTCGGTGGAGACCCGCGTGAGCCGAGCCCAGTACCAGCTCACCCTGGAAACGCCCGATGCCGATGAGCTGTCCCGGTGGACCCCCCGGCTGGTGGACGCGCTTGCGGCGCTGCCCGAGCTTACCCATGTCACCTCCGATCTGCAGGACCGGGGCCTGCAGGCCTTCCTCGCCATCGATCGGGATACGGCGGCCCGCCTGGGCATCACCGCGGCGGCCATCGACGATCTGCTCTACGATGCCTTCGGCCAGCGTCTGGTCTCCACCATATTCACGCAGACCAGCCAATATCGGGTGGTGTTGGAGGTCCAGCCGGAGTTTCGCCAGGGGCCCCAGGCGCTGGCGAGCCTGTACCTTCCGGTGTCGGGCGGCAGTTCGGTGCCCCTGAGCACGGTGACCCAGACCCGGGAGCAGGTCGCGCCGCTGGTCATCAACCACCTCGGACAGTTTCCCGCGGCCACCCTGTCCTTCGACGTGGCGCCTGGTGCTTCCCTGGGCGCAGCGGCGGAGGCGATCAGGGGGGCCGAGCGGGCGTTGGGCATGCCGGCTTCGATCAATACCGCCTTCCAGGGGGCCGCGCTGGCGTTCCGTGCCGCGCTCGACAATCAGCTGCTGTTGATTCTCGCCGCTATCCTGACCGTCTATATCGTTCTCGGGGTGCTCTACGAGAGCTACATCCATCCGATCACCATTCTCTCCACGCTGCCGTCGGCGGGCGTGGGCGCGTTGCTGGCGCTGATGCTGGCCCGCACGGATCTGGGCATCATCGGCATCATCGGCATCATCCTGCTGATCGGTATCGTCAAGAAGAATGCGATCATGATGGTGGATTTCGCGCTCCAGGCCGAGCGTCTGGAGGGCAAATCCCCGCGCGAGGCCATCTACCAGGCCAGCCTGCTGCGCTTTCGCCCGATCCTGATGACGACCGTCTCCGCGCTGCTGAGTGCCCTGCCGCTGATGCTGGGCGGCGGGGTGGGCTCGGAGCTGCGTCAACCCCTGGGCATCACGCTGGTCGGCGGCCTGATCCTCAGCCAACTGCTCACCCTGTTCACCACGCCGGTGATCTATCTGGCGTTCAGCCGCCTGGTCGGGCGTGCCCCCCTGAACGGAGGGACCTCGGGGTGAATGTCTCGGCGCCCTTTATCCGTCGCCCGGTGGCCACCACCCTGCTGACCCTGGGGCTGCTCCTGGCGGGTGGGGTGGCGTTCAGCCTGCTGCCCGTCGCACCGCTGCCGCAGGTGGATTTTCCGACCATCTCGGTGCGGGCGAGCCTGCCCGGTGCCAGCCCCGAGACCATGGCAGCCACTGTGGCGACGCCCCTGGAGCGCACGCTGGGCAGGATCGCCGGGGTGACAGAGATCACCTCGTCAAGCGCCCTCGGCGGGACGCGCATCTCGTTGCAGTTCGACCTGGACCGCGACATCAACGGTGCCGCGCGCGACGTGCAGTCGGCGATCAACGCCGCGCGCCGCCTGCTGCCGACCGGGCTGCCCTCCAATCCGACCTACCATAAGGTGAACCCCGCGGACGCGCCGATCATGATCCTGGCGCTGACCTCCGACACGCTGAGCCGCGGCCAGATGTACGATGCCGCCTCCAGCGTCATCGCCCAGACGCTCTCCCAGATCAGCGGCATCGGCCAGGTCACGGTCGGCGGCAGCTCGCTACCGGCGGTGCGTGTCGAGATCAACCCCCACGCGCTCAGCGAGAAGGGCATCAGCCTGTCTCAGGTGCGCAGAGCTTTGGCCGCGGCCAACGCCAACCGGCCCAAGGGCGCCGTCGAGGCGGGGGATCGCCAGTGGCAGCTCGCTGCCGACGACCAGGCCCGACAGGCCAGCGAGTACCGCCCGCTGGTGCTCGCCTGGGTGAACGGGGCGCCGGTGCGTCTCTCGGATGTCGCCGAGGTGGTCGACTCGGTGGAAGACGTGCGCAACGCCGGGTTGTTCAACGGCAAGCCCTCGGTGCTGGTGATCATGTACAAGCAGCCCGGCGCGAATATCATCGAGACCACCAGCCGGGTGCGCGAGGCGCTTCCCCAGCTGCGGGCCGCGATCCCCGGCGCCATCGATCTCGAGGTAGTGATGGAGCGCACCTCGACCATCCGCGCCTCCCTGCGGGAGGTTGAGCATGCCCTGCTGATCGCCATCGGGCTGGTGGTGTTGGTGGTGTTCCTGTTCCTGCGCAGCCCACGCACCACGCTGATCCCGGCGGTCGCAGTACCGGTGTCCCTGGTATCGACATTCGGGGTGATGTACCTGTGCGGCTACAGTCTCGACAACGTCTCGCTGATGGCGCTGGTCATCGCCACCGGCTTCGTGGTGGATGACGCGATCGTGGTGCTGGAGAACATCTCGCGCCATATTGAGCAGGGCACAGCGCCGTTCGAGGCGGCGCTGCGCGGTGCCGGGGAGGTAGGCTTCACGGTGCTGTCCATGACCCTGTCGTTGGTGGCCGTGTTTATCCCGGTGCTGTTGATGGGTGGCATTGTCGGGCGGCTGTTCCACGAATTTGCCGTGACCCTGACGGCGGCGATCGGGGTATCGTTGCTGGTGTCACTGACGACCACGCCGATGCTCTGCGCGCGCCTTCTGAAGGCCGACGACCTGGTGGCGCATGGGCGGCTGTATCGCGCCAGCGAGCGGATCTTCGACGGCCTGCTGGGGCTCTACCGGCGCAGCCTGGGCTGGGCGCTGCGCCACCCGCGGCTGGTGATGCTGACGCTGGCGGCGACGGTCGGGCTCAACGTCTATCTCTATCTGATCGTGCCCAAAGGATTCTTCCCGGAGCAGGACACCGGCCGCCTGGTGGGCTCGATCCAGGCCGACCAGGCGATCTCGTTCCAGGCGATGGCGCGCAAGCTCTCGACCTTCATGACGCTGGTGCGTAGCGATCCGGCGGTAGAGAACGTGGTCGGCTTCACGGGGGGCGGCGGCCAACGGGGACGCGGCGCCAACACCGGGTTCATGTTCATCTCGCTCAAGCCGCTGGGGCCGCGCAAGCAGTCGCCCGCCCAGGTGATCGCCGGGCTGCGCGGCAGGCTCGCGCACGTACCCGGTGCGCGGCTGTTCCTGTCCCCGGTGCAGGATCTGCGCGTCGGCGGCCGACACGGCAACGCCGCCTATCAGTTCACCCTGCAGTCGGAGGATCTTGCCGAGCTGCGGGCCTGGACACCACGCCTGCAGTCGGCCCTGTCCGAAGAGAAACAGCTGGTCGATGTCAGCAGCGATCAGGAAGCTCGATGCCCTGCAGACCACCCTCAGCATCGACCGCGACGCCGCCGCTCGCCTGGGGCTCACGCCCAGGGACATCGACACGGCGCTGAACCTCGCCTTCGGCCAGGCCCAGGTTTCCACCATCTACTCGGCGCTCAACCAGTACCACGTGGTGATGGAGGTGGCGCCCCGCTATCGCCAGAGTCCCCAGGCGCTCAAGGAGCTGTACCTGATCTCGGCCTCCGGGGTGCGCGTGCCGCTCGCGGCCGTCGCACACTGGGAGCCGACCACGACCTCGCTCTCGGTCAATCACCAGGGGCAGTTCGCCGCGGCCACCCTCTCGTTCAACCTGCCGATCGGGGTGTCGCTGTCGCGGGCCCGCGATGCGATCGAGCGCACCATTGCACGCATTGGCATGCCCGGGACGATCCACGGCAGTCTGCAGGGCACCGCTCGCGCCTTCCAGGAATCTCTCGACAGCCAGCCCTGGCTCATCCTCGCCGCCTTGGCCACCGTCTACATCGTGCTCGGGGTGCTCTACGAGAGCTACGTACACCCGATCACGATCCTCTCGACGCTGCCCTCGGCGGGGGTGGGCGCGGTGCTCACGCTGATGCTGTTCGATACCGATCTCAGCATCATCGCCCTGATCGGCGTCATCCTGCTGATCGGCATCGTCAAGAAGAACGCGATCATGATGATCGACCTGGCACTGCAGATCGAGCGCAAGGGCCGCCGGGACCCGCGGGAGGCGATCTACCAGGCCTGCCTGCTGCGCTTTCGCCCGATCATCATGACCACCCTGGCGGCGATGCTGGGCGCGCTGCCGCTGGCGCTCAGCAGCGGCTACAGCGGCGCGCTGCGCCAGCCGCTCGGCCTGTCGATCATCGGCGGGCTGCTGGTGAGCCAGATCCTGACGCTGTATACGACGCCCGTCGTGTATCTGTATCTCGATCGTTTCCGTCTCTGGTGCCAGGCCCGGTGGCGCCGCACCCGACTGGGGCGGGCGAGTGTTAGCGGGGTCGCCTCATGACCAGAGGGCATCATCTGCTCGCCGGAGCGCTGGTCGCTGTGCTCGGCGGCTGCATGCTGGGTCCGGACTACCAGCGCCCCCGGGTCCAGGTCCCGGTGGCATACAAAGAGGCTGGCGGCTGGCGGCCGGCCCAGCCCCGGGACCAAGCGCCCCGCGGGGACTGGTGGGCGGTGTTCGGCGATCCCCAGTTGCACGCATTGCTCGCGCAGATCGACACCTCCAACCAGGACCTGCTGGCCGTCGAGGCCCAGTACCGGGCCGCCCGCGCCCTGGTCCGCCAGGCAGGGGCTCGCCTGTGGCCGAGCATTTCGGGCGCCATGTCCATGACCCGCAGCCGCGCCCCAGGCAGCAGCACCGAGCTGCGGAGCTACGCACTGTCTCTCGACGCGTCCTGGGAGGTCGACCTCTGGGGGCGTCTGCGCCGGATGCGGGAGGCGAGCGTGGCCGGCGCGCAGGCGAGCTCCGCCGACCTCGCGGCGGCACGGCTCTCGGCCAGGGCCGAGCTGGCCACCGACTACTTCCAGCTGCGCGCGCTCGATCTGGAGAAGAAGCTGCTCGAGGACCGGGTCACGGCCTTCGGCAAGTCCCTGGAGATCACCAGAAACCGCTATGCCGCAGGGGTCGCCGGCAAGATCGATGTCGCCCAGGCACAGACACAGCTCAAGAGCACCCAGGCGCAGACGATCGACCTGGGCGTTCAGCGCGCGGCGCTCAAGCATGCCGTCGCCGTGCTGGCGGGCAAGCAGCCGGCCGATCTCGCCCTGTCCCCGGACTGGACGGAGATCCCAGTCCCGGAGATCCCCGGCGTCGTGCCGTCGGAGCTTCTGGAGCGCCGGCCGGACATCGCCGCCGCGGAGCGGCGGGTCGCGGCGGCGAACGCCCAGATCGGCCTGGCCCGGTCGGCGTTCTTTCCCAGCCTCGACTATTCCCTTAGCTCCGGCTTCCAGAGCGCGACGCTGGCCGCGCTGCGGAGCACGCCGAGCCGCGTCTGGTCGGTCGGTCCGGCGCTTGCCGAGACCTTGTTCGACGCGGGGCTGCGCCGCGCCCTGACGGAGCAGGCGATCGCCAGCTATGACGTGAGCGCGGCCAGCTACCGCCAGACGGTCCTGGACGCGTTCCAGGATGTGGAGGACAACCTCGCCGCGCTGAGGATCCTGGCGCAGGAGGCTGGGGTCCAGGACGAGGCGGTGGCGGCGGCGCGCGAGTCGGTGCGGCTCACCCTCAACCAATACAAAGCCGGCACGGTCAGCTATCTGAGCGTGGTCACGGTGCAGGCCACGCAGCTCGACAACGAGCGCAGCGCGCTGGCGATCTACGGACAGCGGCTGACGACCGCGGTGGCCCTGATCAAGGCGCTTGGAGGCGGCTGGCAGGCGCCCGACTGAAGCGGATCGTCAGCGCCATCGGTGGGTGGCGGCCCGCGGGGCCCATCGCGGTGAGGGCGCCGCTCCCACACTCGCAGCTGCATCGAGCGTCCTTGTCAAGGACAGTAGAGCGCGGCTTGGCGGGCGTAGAAGGCGCGCTTGGTCTCTTCGTGCAGCCGGCGCTGCGGATTGCTGTAAGGCTGGCGCAAGGCCTGCTCGCGCTCCCGGACCAGGGCGCGGTAGTAATTGCACTGGGCCTGGTTGAGCTTCTTGGCACGGGATGCGCCGGCCTTGCGCTCGGCCGATTCCCGGGCGGAGCGGTCCAGGGCCTCCACGTGCTCGTGCTCTTGCTTCTCGATGTGCTCCAGCATGCGCTGCTCTCCCGGGCGCAGCCCGTCGCTCGTAGCGGCGTGCTGACCCCGCGGGGGCGACGACTCGTAGGCGGACTCGGGTGCCACTATGACCGATCCGGCCGCGGGCGGTGGAGCGTCTCCGAAGTGGACCTGCCCCTTTTCGTCGACCCATTTCTTGATCGAGCCGCCACTGGCCGCTGCGACCGCCGCCAGCAGGCTGAGTGCGACAACCGTCCTGGTGCCTTTCATGATCTCCTCCCTGGTGGCAGTCCGAGGGGCATCCCCGGGCCGCAGTCTCGGAGGGAATGAATACCGAATCTGCGCGCCGGAGTCCAGAGGGCGTCGTGCGCCCTTCACTGCGCGGGGGAGGGCTCGGCGAGCGGGCTTGCGATTTTCCTCAGCCCCGATCTGGGGCAGACTGCTGTCCGCGGTCCGGATACTGGTATCAGAGCCAAGGGTGCGTGCCCTGGTGGTCGTAGCGGCCATCACCCGACGGGTGAGTATCAAGTTTTCCATAAACACAGTCCGCGCAGTCACTGGATCGCTGCTCGAAGCGGTCAACTGCTGTTTCTAGGGTTAAGCAAAGCCGGTCAGTTTTGCTCCACGCCATAGATGAGATCCAGGCCCTGCTGTTTGCCGGACTGGGCCTCCAGGCGCAGTCGTTTGGAGAGTTTGTAGCGTAGCACCAGAGCCCCCTGGGGATCGAACAGGCCGACCGCATAGCTGACGTAGAGGTCGGGCGAGAGGTACTTGCCGAGCAGCAACGAGCTCTGCTGCAGGGTCGCGCCTTCCTGGACGCCCAGCTCGTCCAGTCCGACGCCCTTGGCGACGCCTTGGAGCAGACCCTGGCTGCGGTTCAGGCCGCCGCTCGCCAGCGCTTGAGTGAGCAGGGCGGTCGTGGCCGCATTGCCGCTACCGGAGAGTGCCCGCCCGGTGAGCAGGTAGGTCATGGCCTCCTCTTGGGAAAGCGCGGGCTCGCTCGAGACCTGGGCCAGGGGCTCGGCCAGGGGGCCGGTGAGCGTGAGTATGGCGGTCACCGACTCGTCCTGGGAGCGGCGAGTCGCCCGTACGTCCAGGCTCGGGTTGGTCGGGGGGCCGGCGAACATCAGTCGGCCCCGCTCGATCTTGAGATCCTGCCCGTAGGCCTTGTAGCGACCGTCTTTCACGGAGATCGCGCCCTGGGCCAGCGTGCGTCCGCCCGCCGCGGACAGCTCCAGGCTGCCGGTCAGGCGCCCGGTCAGCCCGTAGCCCTTGAAGTGTACCTTATCCCCCAGGTGAGCCTGGATGTCGGCCTGCACCTGGCGCTGCGGGGATGCGGACTCGGGCGGCGTCGGCCCACCCACCAGCACCTCGTCCGGGGAGACCGCGACCGCGGATTCCGGCAGCTGGTGGATCTCGATGGTCGCCTGGGGGACCACCAGGCTGCCGTCCACGTGCACCAGGCCCCCGTTGGAGCGGATGTGCAGGTCGGGGGAAACGCTGGCCACCGCTTCGGGCAGACGCACCACCTGGAGATCCGAGCCTTTGACCTGCATCTCCAGGGGCCAGCCCCGGTGCGGGTCGAGGGCCAGCTCCCCCTCGGCGTCGACCTGCCCCTCGCCCGAGTGCGCACTCGCCTTGATGACCAGCCGGTCACCGCCCTGGCTGGTTGCGGCGAGCCGAATCTGTTTCAGCTCGATGCCCAGCGCCCTGAGCCTGGCCGAGCCGTCGGTGATTGAGGCCTGCCCGGAGACCTGTGGGTGATCGAGGCTGCCTTGCAGGTCCAGGTGCGCCGAGAGCCGACCGTGGACCTCGCTCAGCTCCGGAATCAGCATCTCGGCGGGGGAAAGGTCCGAGATCCCCGCGTCGATGTGGCCCGAGAGTGCACGCGTCGCGGTCTTGCCGAGTCGGTCGAGGGACAATCGGGCGGTGATCCGGTCCTCGGCGGTGAGCGGCAGGTTGGCCTCCAGGGAGAACGCGCCCTGCTGGGCGTCGAGCCGGGCCGTGCCGGCGCCGAAGGGCAGGCTCAGCGGCTCCCCGGCGACCAGGGGCAGTGACAGGCTGCCGGGGGTCAGGTCGAGCCGTGCGCTGCCGGAAACCCCCTCGGGGTGCAGCTCGAGGCTCGCCTGGGCGTTAACGGAGCCCTGGGTCCGGGTCCCCGGCGGCAGCCAGGGGTCCAACAGCGACAAGGGCAGGGCCCGGGCATCGGTGCTCAGCTGGGCCGCTCCCGGGGACCAGCTCCCGGACGCACAGAGGTGGCCCTCGGCAGCGCCCAGGCAGACCGGCTTGACGTCGATACGCCCGGCCCCTAGGACCAGCTCGCTCGGCGCACCCAGGCTCCAGCGTCCCAGCCCTAGGCCGCTCAGGTCGAGCGCCTCGAGCCGTCCCCGCCAGAGTCCATCCTTCCAACCGCCCTGAAGACGCGCGTGCGCGGAGACGGGCAGGGCCCGGGTGGCAGGGGTGACGCCCCGGGGCTGGTCACGGGCCGGCGCGGGAGCGGCGCTGTCTATGGCCAGGCGGGTCTCGAACGCCTCGGGTCGCCCCTGCAGCCGCAGACTCAGGCGGTCGGCGTCCACGCCGCCCGCCGAGAGGCCCTTTCCGTCCAGGCTCACCGCCACCTGCCCCGGCGCCCAGAGGGCCTGAGCGGACAGCACATCGATCCCGGAGCCATCGAAGCGCAGGCCCTTGCCTTTGATCCGGGCGTCCAGCTCGGGGGCCGTCGGTGTGCCCTTGAGGTGCGCCTCGGCCTGAAGGGTGCCGCCCAGCCTGGGCCAGCTGGCGGCCAGATCCGGGGCACTCAGGTCGAGGGACATGTCGAGCTGGTCGGCGACCGACCCCTTGGCCTTCAGCCGGTTCGGACCCGTGCTCAGGTCGAGATCTTGGAGCTCCAGCCGACCGGCCCGATAGACCCCCCGCCCCCGACCGCTGATCGGCTGGGCGTTGAGCTGGCCAGTGAGGCGCCGCAGCTGGACCTCCGACCACAGCCCCTCGGCGGCCATCCCGCCGGTGATGCCTGCGGCAAGGTCCAGCCGCCCCGGCCACTCCGGCCAGAGCAGGGCGGGGTCCAGATCCTTGGTCTCCAGCGCCAGGTGCCAGGCGGTCTGTGTCGCCCAGTCGAGCCGACCCGACAGGCTGAGGCGGCTCGGCCCCGAGCTCAGGGCCAGCCGGCTCAGGTCCAGGCCCCGGTCGTCCAGCCGCGCTTCGCCCTGGCCGCTGACAGGCCGGTCCAGGAGCACGCCCGAGAGCTTCGATAGCTGGATCGTGGAGCGGACACCCTGGTCCCCCAGGTCGCCCTCGATGCTGCCTTGCAGGTCGATGCGCCCGGGCCAGTCCGCCGCCCAGACCGATGGATCGAGGCCCTGGGCATCCAGGCGCAGTGACCAGATTGGCTGCGGTGACCAGGCCAGCCGGCCTGCGACCTCGGCCCGGCCGTCGCCGAGCCGCGCGACCAGCCGCAGCTGTTCCAGGGCCTGGGTCCGGAGCTGCCCGGTAAGCTCCATGGCCAGTGCCGGGGTACCCGGTACCTCCAGCCCGCCCCGGGCGCTGACCTCAAGCCCCTCCAAGGGGCCGCTCAGCCGGTATTCGCCGGAAGGGCTGCGCACTGTCGGGTCCCCGGTCAGCGGCCAGCGGGCATCCTTCCAGTTGCCCCTGAGATCGAGACGCAGGCCGTCCTTGCCGAAGCTCAGCCGGCCCTGGGTGCGCAGTACTGCGGGCCGTGCCAGGCGCTGATCGAGGCTCAAGCCCTGCGCATCCCCGGCCAGGCGGGTGGAGGCGCTGAGCGGACCCACTCCGGGGAGCTCGCCCCGCCACACCAGCTTGGCCGAGTAGGGATAGCCCGGGGTCAGCGCCAGCTCGGCGCTGCCGGAGACCTCGAGCCCGAAGGCCGCCAGGGCCAGCTCGGAGAGCTCGATCTGTGCCCCGCGGGTAGTCCCTGCCAGCTGCACCCGATCGATCGCCCAGGCACCCTGGGGCATTACGATGCGGGACTTCACCAGCCGCAGCTGGTCGAGCTGGATGTCGATGGGCAGTGTCGGCAGGGAGGTCTGTCCGCCGGAGTCCCCTTCGCCCAGCTGCTCGTAGACCAGCCCTTCGCTTTCCAGGGAGCGGATCTGCAGCCGGCCTCTCAGCAGCGCCAGGGGCTGCCAGCGCAGGGCGAGCCGCTGGGCGGACAGGTGCATCTGCGCATCGCGGTAGCCAAGGCCGGTGAGCACCGGGTGGCGCAGCAGGCCCCCCTCGAAGCGCTCGAAGCTGAGCTCCGGGCCGAGCAGCCGCGCCAGCAGCCAGGCGCCGCCGGAAGGCGTGGCGAGCAGCCAGGCAGCGCATCCGCCGAGGATGCTCAAGACCGCTGCCGCGATCGCCAGCGAGCGCCTCACAGCTCAGGCCCCATGGACAAGTGCAGGCGCACCAGGTCGGCCTGGGGGTCGCCGAGCGGGAAGGCGAGGTCGACGCGCACGGGGCCCACGGGCGATTGCCAGCGGGCGCCGATCCCCAGCGAGTACTTGGGTGTCTCCTGGGCGCCGTCGAAGGCGTTGCCGGCATCGACAAAGGCCGCGGCGCTCCAGTTGCCGCGCACCGGGTGCTCGTACTCCAGGCTGCCGGTGGCCAGGTAGCGCCCGCCGACCACCTGGCCGTCCGCATTCTTGGGCCCGAGGGACTGGTAGGCATAGCCGCGCACACTCTGGTCCCCCCCGGCGAAGAAACGGAAGGAGGCGGGCAGGTGGGTGAAGTCGGCCGATTCGGTGGCGCCGAGCTCGGCCCGTGTGATGAATCGCCCGGGCCCGATCGGGGTGATCCACTTGGCCGTGCCGTGGGCCTGAAGCAGCGAGGCGTCCGAGAGCAACCACTGGGCTGCGGCGCGCAGGTCGAGGCTCAGCCGCCAGCCGTGTCTGGGGTGGATCAGGTCGTCCGCCTGGGTGCGCGACCAGCCGATGCCCGGCACCAGCAGGGTCACCTGCTCGGTTTTGCCGCCGATCGTGGAGCGGTCCCAGATCCACTCGATGCGCCGGTTCACGGTCCAGCCCGCGCGCTGACCGGAGAGCCGGGCCTGCAGGCTGACGCTGTCACTCAGGGTCGAGTCGGTGTCCTCGTGGTTGACCTTGATCCCGAGCCCGACCTTGTCCAGGTGACGGCCCTCCACCGGGAAGCTGTACTCGGCGCCCAGGGAGGAGGTGGTAGGCGAGAGACGTAGCTCGGACTGAAATCGGTGGCCGTAGCGGTTGATGTGCCGATTCTCGAAGCCGGCGCTCAGGCGTGGTCCGGTGTCCGTGGCGGCCCCGATGCCGAAGCGGTAGGCGAGGCGCTTGGGCGGCTCCAGGTGCACCTCCACGGGCACCCGGTGGTCCTTGGCCTGCTTGAGTCCAGGGCGCACGTCGACCGAGGCGAAATAGCCGCTGCCCATGAAGCTGCGCTGGAGCTTGATCAGGGCCTTGGCGTCGTACGGGTCGCCTGGCTTGAGGGTCAGGAAGCGCTTCAGGATGCCCTCGTCGTAGCTGTCCTGCAGCAGCTTGATGGCGCCCACGCGGTAGCGCGCCCCGGAGTCATACCGCAGTCGGATCTCGGCGCGCTCCTGGGCCGGGTCCACGCGCAGCTGGGCGAGAGTGAAGCGGCCGTCGAAGTAGCCGCGCTCCAGCGCCAGATCCTCGATGCGCTGCTTGAGGTCCGTGTAGCGTCCATGGTTGAGCTGATCCCCGGGCTTGATCCCGGGCGCCCGGGTCAATGCCCGAAACGCCGGGTCGGTGCCGGCCTCTCCGTCGATGCTCAGGTCGACCTTGGTGACGAGCACGGGCGGTCCGGGGTCCACCCGGAAGCGGGCCTTCCAGCAGCCTGCTTCGAGCTGTAGATCCTTCTGGATGCTGAGCCGGTAGTAGCCCAGCGCGTGTGCTGCGCTTTGCAGCTCGGTGTCGGCACGCTCGAACAGGCGCCGCACTCGCCAATCGGGGGAGGTGCAGGATTCGCCGGAGAGCGACAGGCCGGCGCGCAGGTTCTTGGTGAGCGCCGCGCCGGCCCCCTCGATGGTCAGCTCCGGCGCGGAGGCCCCCCAGGTCGAGGCCCCGGCCAGCCCGGCCAGCAGCATGGGCAGGGCATGCAGGGCCCGGCGCAGGCGCCGTCCGGTCATGCGCCGCCCCCGCTCCGGCGTGCGGCCCCGAGGTCCCGCTGAGGCCGGGAGCCGGCGGATGGGACCATGACTGCTGGGTGCCTGTGCCCGGGACCGGCGCCGGAGCACAGGCGGGGCGGCGTCTGGCTGCTGGTGAAGATCGTCATTTCTCCTATGGACTACACGTGGAGCGGGGCGAGGGCGGATCGTTTTGCGGACCATCCGGTGCTGGGTGTCGTTGCAGGGTCACCCGCGGGCCGGGGCGTGCCGCCTGGCGTATTATCCTAGAAACAGCAGTTGACCGCTTCGCGTAGCGATCGAGTGATTGCTTGGACTATGGTTCTGGACAAACTTGGTACTCACCCATCGGGTGATGGCCGCTACGACCACCAGGGCACGCCCCGCGCGGTGCCTGGCTGCGTTATAACTCGTTGGAATAGAATGACTATTCCGCCTCGTCATGCCTTGCCAGACACCACGCGGCACGCACCCCGGCGGCCGTTCAACTGCCGCTTCTAGGATTATCCCATCATCCGGCCCGGCATTCCCCTTTGCCGGACAGGGTCCCCAAGATGCACAAATGGACCGAATACAGCCGCTTCATCATCTCCCTGGTGGTGATTCTCGATCCCTTCATGGCGATCCCGATCCTGCTCGGGCAGACCAAGGGCTACTCGCCCGCGGAGCGCGCCCGGGTGGTCAACATCGCGACGGTCACGGTGGTCGCGGTGCTGTTTGTCGCGGCGCTGACCGGTGAGACCCTGCTGCGCTGGATGGGCACCAGCCTGGGCTCTTTCCGGGTGGGCGGCGGCATCGTGCTGTTTATAATGGCGCTGGCCATGCTGCAAGCCCAGCCCGATCGCGTGCGCACTACACCCCAGGAGGAGCAGAGCGCGGCGACCAAGGCCTCCATCGCGGTGGTCCCTCTGGCGGTGCCCCTGCTCGCCGGTCCCGGGGCGATGAGCACGGTGATCATTGCCATGCAGCGCTCCCATGCGCCCTATCACGATGCGGCGATCCTCGGTTGCATCCTGGCGGTGGCCGGGGTGCTCTGGGTCATCCTGCGCCTGGCCGAGCCCATCGGGCGGCAGCTTGGCGACATCGGCATACATATCCTGAACCGGGTGTTCGGGCTGATGCTGGCGGCGATCGCGGTCGAGGTCATCGCCAACGGGCTGAAGCAGCTGTTTCCGGCACTGGCGGGCTGAGCTTGCGGATGCGTCCCGCGGCAACGCGCCGGGGCCCCTCGGGCCGGTGCACGCGAATCGGCACTCTGGTCCATAATGACACAGCACTGCACCGGGGCGGGGCGCTCGCGGGGTGGCCGGGAACGCACTTGGAAGCATCCTTTGATGAGCAGGACGGCGGCGGCCGCGACCCCGCAAACCGCCCCGCGCTGGGCTGGCGCGAGTGGGTAAGGCTGCCGGCGCTCGGCATCGACGGCATCAAAGCGAAGGTGGACACCGGGGCCAGGACATCCGCTCTGCATGCGTTCTTCGTCGATCCTTTCGTGCGCGCCGGCGAGCGCTGGGTGCGTTTCGGCATACACCCTCACCAGCGGCGCACCGATCCGGCGTTGGAGTGCACCGCCCCGGTCAAGGATCGGCGCCTCGTCTCGGACTCCGGAGGGCATCGCGAGCGGCGCTGGGTGATCGAGACCGAGCTGTGCGTCGGCCCCCACCAATGGCGGATCGAGCTGACGTTGACCGACCGCGATTCCATGCGGTTTCGCCTGTTGCTCGGGCGCACGGCGCTGAGGGGACGCTGTCTGGTCGATCCCGGCGCTTCCTATCTTCTCGGGCCGCCGCCGCGCCGGCCCAGGGTCCACCGGTAGACGCTTCCATGCAGATCGCCATCTTGTCGCGAAACCGCAGGCTGTATTCCACGGAGCGGCTGGTCGAGGCCTGCCGCGGGCACGGCCATGAGGTGCAGGTGATCGACCCGCTCAAGTGCTACATGGACATCACCTCCCACCACCCGAGCGTCCACTACAAAGGGGAAGCCCTCGATCACTTCCAGGCGGTGATCCCGAGGATCGGCGCCTCGGTGACCTTCTACGGTACCGCGGTGCTGCGTCAGTTCGAGATGATGGGGGTGTTCCCGCTCAACGAATCGGTCGCGATCACCCGGGCTCGCGATAAGCTGCGCTCGCTGCAGTTGCTCGCGCGCGCCGGGATCGGCCTGCCGGTGACCGGCTTTGCCCACTCGGTCGACGATACCGAGGGCCTGATCCGGCTGGTCGGAGGGGCCCCGCTGGTCATCAAGCTGCTGGAAGGGACCCAGGGCAAGGGCGTGGTGCTGGCCGAGACGCACAAGGCGGCGGAGAGCGTGATCGACGCCTTTCGAGAGCTGGATGCCAACTTTCTCGTCCAGGAATTCATCCAGGAGGCGGGAGGGGCGGACATCCGCTGCTTCGTGATCGGCGAGCGGGTGGTCGCGGCCATGCTGCGCCAGGCCAGGGAGGGCGATTTTCGCTCCAACCTGCACCGTGGGGGCACCGCCAAGCTGGTCCGACTGACCCCGGAGGAGCGTGCCACGGCGGTACGCGCTGCACGCACGGTCGGCCTGAACGTGGCCGGTGTCGATATCGTGCGCTCTCGCCATGGCCCGCTGGTGCTCGAAGTGAACTCGTCGCCCGGCCTAGAGGGCATAGAGCAGGCCACCGGCAAGGACATAGCGGGCCTGATCGTTCATTTCATCGAGTCCCACGCCAGGCCCTTCAAGACCCGCACCCGGGGGGTGGGATGAGCCCAGCGGCCGATACCTTCGTGATCGGCGGACAGAGGGTGGGGCGCGGGGAGCGACGCACCCTCGATTTGCCGGTGGCGCGCCTCTACACCCATGCGCCCCTGTCAATGCCGGTGCACGTCGCCCGCGGGCGTGCCGCGGGCCCGGCCCTGTTCGTGTGTGCCGCCATCCACGGAGACGAGCTCAACGGCGCCGAGATCATCCGCCGTCTGCTGCGCCATTCCGCCCTCGGCCGCCTGCGCGGCACCCTGATCGCGGTACCGGTGGTGAATGTCCACGGGCTGGTCCACCACTCGCGGTATCTGCCTGACCGGCGTGATCTCAACCGCTCTTTCCCAGGCTCGGAGCGCGGGTCACTCGCAGCGCGGCTGGCGCACCTGTTCATGAGCGAGATCGTCGGCCATTGCGAATATGGGATCGATCTGCACACCGGTGCCCTGCACCGGGCGAATCTGCCCCAGGTTCGTGCCCGTCTCCAGGACGACAGGACCCTGGAGCTTGCCCGTGCGTTCGGCGTGCCGGTGCTGCTCGACGCCGAGCTGCGCGACGGCTCCCTGCGCGAGGCGGCGGCGGCCGAGGGTGTGCGGATGCTGCTCTACGAGGGTGGAGAGGCGCTGCGCTTCGACGAGCTGAGCATCCGGGCGGGGTTGGTCGGCATCTTCAACACCCTGCGTGCCCTGGAGATGCTGCCCCCCGCCAGGACGCGCCGGCGCGCCGCGCCGCCGCCGGTGGTGGCCCGCGCGAGCGGCTGGGTGCGGGCGCCCGAGAGCGGTATCGTGCGCCTGGTAACGCCTCTGGGACGGCGGGTGGTCAAGGGACAGACGCTGGCTGTCATCGCCGACCCTTTCGGCGAGCGCGTACAAAACGTCAGCGCCCCCTGGGCCGGGATCGTCATCGGCCACTCGACGCTGCCGCTGGCCAATGAAGGCGACGCCTTGTTCCATATCGCCCGCTTCCGCGACCCGCAGGACGTCGAAGAGCGGGTGAGTGCGTTCCAAGACAGCTACGTCGACGAGGCCGAAGGCCAGCCCCTGGTCTGACAGCCAGAGCTTCCGGGGCCGGGCCGCGCCTCCCCCGGAGCGAGCACCGGTGCGCGACCAGTCGCTGGTATAGTTCCCGTCCGCGGCTTGGCCGTGCCCCCGCGGCTTACCGGAGATCGTCCATGGAGCTCCTGCTCGACCCCCATGCCTGGATCGCGTTCCTGACGCTGTCCGCGCTGGAGATCGTTCTCGGGATCGACAACATCGTGTTCATCTCGATCCTGGTCGGCCGGCTGCCCGCCGCGCAGCGTCCCCTGGCCCGGCGGCTCGGGCTCGCCGCGGCCATGATCACCCGGATACTGCTGCTGCTGTCCATCACCTGGGTCATGAGGCTGACCAAGCCGCTGCTCAGCATCCTGGATCACGCTGTTTCCGGCCGGGACCTCATTCTGTTCTGCGGCGGCTTGTTCCTGATCGCCAAGGCGACCATGGAGATCCATGACGACCTCGAAGGGGTGGAGGGACGTGAGCCGGTGCGTGCAGCCGTGTCCTTTATGGGCATAGTCGCCCAGATCGGGATCATCGACATTGTGTTCTCCCTGGACTCGGTGATCACCGCGGTCGGTCTGGCCCAGCAGCTGGCGGTGATGGTGGCGGCGGTGGTGGCGGCGGTGGTGGTCATGATGTGGGCCGCCGGGCCGATCGGCGATTTCGTGGATCGCCACCCCACCATCAAGATGCTCGCCCTGTCGTTTCTGATACTGGTCGGCGTCGCTCTGGTCGGCGAGGCCCTGGGGCTGCAGATCCCCAAGGGCTACATCTACTTCGCTATGGCGTTCTCGGTGGGCGTGGAGCTGCTCAACATACGCGTACGCCGTGGGGGGGCGCAGCCCGTGCGGCTGCGTGGCCCGCGTGTGCCGGAGCGGGCGGGGCAGGACTGAGCGGGCTTGGAAGGTGGCAGCTCTGCGGTAGCACTTGGGACGACAGCCTGGCGGCCCTCATGAACAGGGACAACAACTCGAAGGCGCCGCGTCCAATGCGGCGCCGACGATTCCGACAGGGTGGTCCGCCCGCGGGTTGGGGTAGCGCTCAAAACCGGGCACATCGACCTCAGCTCGTCCGCGCATGTTGGCATTCGGGGCTTTGCTGGCAAGCTCATGGAGGGGGCGAGCCCGGGGCTCAAAGCCGATCTTCAACAGTTCCTGCAGATTGGGCTCTAGGCTTGCATCCTAAGTCCCTGAAAAATCATAGCCGGATCAGCTCCATCAGCTCCGCGCGGGTACGCGCGTCCTGCTCGAAGGTGCCGCGCATCGCCGAGGTCACGGTGGTGCTGTTCTGCTTCTGCACCCCGCGCATCATCATGCACGTATGGCTCGCTTCGACCACGACGGCTACGCCGTGGGGCTGGAGCGCCTCGCTGAGGGCGTCCGCGACCTGCTGGGTGAGCCGCTCCTGAACCTGCAGACGGCGCGCGAACACGTCGATGACCCGGGCGACCTTGCTCAGGCCGATGATCTTGCCGGCGGGCAGATAGGCGACGTGGGCGCGCCCGAAGAACGGCAGCATGTGGTGCTCGCACAGCGAGTAGAACTCGATATCCTTGATCACCACCATCTCCTTGCAGTCCTCGGAGAAAAGGGCGTCGCGCACCAGCTCGGCGATGTCCATGTCGTAGCCGCTGGTGAGAAAATCCATCGCCTTGGCCACCCGCAACGGTGTGCGCTGCAGGCCTTCCCGCTCCGGGTCTTCACCGAGGCGTAGCAGGGTCTGGCGGATCAGCGCCTCGAATCCGGCGTCGTAGACGCCCTCCCCCGGCTCGGCTTCGAGTGAGGAGGCGTAGCGCCCCGCCCGCATTGCGCTGGCTCGGTCTCTATTGATGCTCATCATGGGCTCTGCGATGGGTTCCGGGCGCCGCATGATATGGTCCCATACTCGCCTCAAGCCATCACCCGGTGGATTCAGCGGAATTGCCGGGAGCAGTGTGCCCCACCATGGTGTCTGAGCCACCCCCGGATGAATCTGTTCTGCCATTCCATACCGCTACGGGCCGACATCCGGGCGCCCATTGTCGCAGCCGGGCTCACCGTGCCGGTCCTGGTTAGAGATCGAGAAGGCGATGCTCAGTCGCTGGCAAGGGCGCGTCCGAGGTCGCCCCAACGCGCATCGGTGCCCTCGGTTGCACGTGCCGGTCGCTGTACACCCCGGGGACATGCTGGAAATGGCTCGCCTGGTATCATGTCGAGCCAGCACGTTCGCCGCTCGATCAGTGCCGTCCGGCCAAGCACCCGGTTGGCGTCGTCGACTCGCAGCGTCCATACTTCTCAAGCTCGCTTGCGCCCGGACCCGCCCGTGAGATTCAGGATACTTCCCGTCACCGTCTTCGCCCAGAACTGCACGCTACTGTGGAGCGAGGCGAGCGGTCGGGCGGCGGTCGTGGATCCCGGTGGCGACACCGATGCGATCCTGCGGGCCGTCGAAGAGGAGAGGGTCCATCCCGAGCGCATCCTGTTGACCCATGCCCACATCGACCATGCCGGCGGGGCCGCCGAGCTGGCGGAGCGGCTCGGTGTGCCGATCGAAGGTCCCCACCGGGCAGACGAGCTCTGGATTCAGTCGCTGGCCGAGCAGGGCCGGATGTTCGGGGTTCCGCCAGGCCGCCCCTTCGTACCCGACCGCTGGCTCGATCAGGGCGATCGGGTGGCGGTGGGGGAGGTCGAGCTCGAGGTCCTGCACTGCCCTGGGCATACGCCGGGCCATCTGGTGTTCTTCGACCGGGCGGCGCGTCTGGCGCTGGTCGGCGACGTGCTGTTTCACGGCTCCATCGGCCGAACCGACTTTCCCGGCGGCGATTACGACCAGCTGATCCACTCGATCTGCCAGCGCCTCTGGCCCCTCGGCGACGACGTGCGCTTCATCCCGGGCCATGGGCCCATGTCGAGCTTCGGCGCGGAGCGGCGTACCAACCCGTTCGTGCGCGGCACCTGACCCGCTGAAGGAGCGCACGCCGCGACGACCCTGCTGCCGCGTGGCGCTCGGTCCGGCTCTCGACGTAGTGTCGGCTACGCCTGCGCGCCCGCGCGCGCCTTTGTAGGCTGTATACGCGCGCATCTCCGACGCCTCGCGACGAACGCCGATGAGCAATACGGGCTAGAGTTGTCAGCAGAGGCCTACGCAGGACGGAGAGATAAACCGTGTGCCTGACGACCGACCGAGCCGCTCGCCGCCGATTCGCGCTGACCGGGCTCGCTCTGACCCTGGGCTGTCTCGTCACCGGCGCCGGCTCGGGCGCCGAGGTCTACCGCTGGACCGACCCGAACGGCGTCGTGCATTTCGGCGACCATCCGCCGGCCGATCCGGCGGCCGGGGATATCCAGCCTGTTCCCCTCGCGTCGTTTGGCTCGGGCCCTCATGATCCGCGTGACGAATATTTTTCCGTGGTCAATCAGGCGCGCCGGATGACGGAGCAGCGCATCCAGGAGGAGAAGGCGTGGCGGGAGCGTCTGGAGGCCCAGGCGACCCTGGAGCGCGAGCGCCGCGCCAGCGAGATCGTTCAGCAGAGCGAGCCGCCGGCCCCGCCCGAGCCTTACATCATCACCCATCCGGGGGTGCACCCCTGGCGCTGGCCCTTTCCCTATACCGATTTCGCGGAGCATCCCGGAGGCCATCCGGCCTATTCGCCCTACTGGACGCCGCTGCCCTGGGGGCGATCCCAACGCCTGCCCGCGGCGCCCCGGCACGGCGCCCGGGGGCGACAATCGGCGGTCAAGTCTGGACCCTGAGCCTCGGCCGGCGCACTGCGCAGGCCAAGCGCTGGGCCCCGGCACGGGATGTCCAATGCGGCTCCGGCCCGGCCAGCTGGCCGGGTAGTCCCGGGTGCATTCACCTAGATCGAGCGGGTTGATCCTGCCCGCACCCTCCGTAGAATCCTAGTAACGAGGTCAAGTACCTGACGCGCCATTTGCGCCGACCCTTCACAGGTCTGAGCTCCAGCGCTCGCCGACACCGCACGGTGCGGCGGGCGAGACATGCAGGCGAACACCCCGGAGGCCGCCCTTGCTTGCCAAGAATCTGCCCAGTGTCAGCAGCTGCCAGGTCCCTGCCGATTGCTATAACCTGTTCCGACTGGTCCAACGGCGTGCCGGAGGCTGTGTGGATGTAGGCCTGACCGACTTGGGGGACAACCGAATCCTGTTAAGCGCCCAGGATTGGCGCTGCTGGAACCGCAAGCTCGACGCCTTGCTGCTGAGCTGGGGTGACTTTCGCCCCGCCCATCGCAACGGCCTTGACGAGGCGGTAGCCTGCACCCTGACCGTGCACCACCCTTACAGCCGCACCATCATCCATCGCGTATATCACAGCCTGACCGAGCGGCTGCGCTGGGAGCTGAGCTGCCGCCGGTCGGTCGAGGCGGGGCGTGTCATCGCCTGGCCGGGGTAAGCCCGCTTAGTCTGCTGTTGTCTCGCTCCCCCGGCGGCCAGCCCAGCGCCGGTTTGCAGCCAGAGCCGTGTCGGATCACGGATAAGCAAAAGCTTATTGTAAAGATAAGTAAGTCACTCTTCCCTTATGTACTAAACCCCTGTAAAGTATACGCCTAAGAACTGATAGGGTTTTGCCGGGCCTTTGCCGGGCGGCCCCGCCCACCCCAGGCCCTGGGCCGGATCTTCCGCCAAGGGCCGAGACAACCGAGGGAATTGCACGATGGCACTCGACCAGTCCGCCCGTTACTCCGACCTGAGCCTGAACGAGCAAGACCTGATCGCCGGAGGCCGCCATATCCTGTGCGCCTACCGCATGAAGCCCAAGGCCGGCGTCGGCTACCTGGAGGCCGCGGCCCATTTCGCCGCCGAGTCCTCCACCGGCACCAATGTCGAGGTCTCCACCACCGACGACTTCACCAAGGGTGTCGACGCGCTGGTCTACCACATCGACGAGGCGAGCGAGGACATGCGCATCGCCTTCCCCATCGAGCTGTTCGACCGCAACGTCACCGACGGTCGCATGATGATCGTCTCCTTCTTGACCATGACCATCGGCAACAACCAGGGCATGGGCGACATCGAATACGGCAAGATGGTCGATTTCTGGGTGCCGCCGCGCGCCATACAGCTGTTCGACGGCCCGGCCAAGGACATCTCCGACCTGTGGCGCATCCTCGGCCGCCCGGTGGTGGACGGCGGCTACATCGCCGGCACCATCATCAAGCCCAAGCTCGGCCTGCGTCCCGAGCCCTTCGCCGAGGCCGCCTATCAGTTCTGGCTCGGCGGCGACTTCATCAAGAACGACGAGCCCCAGGGCAACCAGGTGTTCTCGCCGGTGAAGAAGACCATCCCGCTGGTGTATGACGCCATGAAGCGGGCCATGGATGAGACCGGCGAGGCCAAGCTGTTCTCCATGAACATCACCGCCGACGACCACTACGAGATGTGCGCCCGCGCCGACTTCGCCCTGGAGGCCTTCGGTCCCGACGCCGACAAGCTGGCGTTCCTGGTCGACGGCTTCGTGGGCGGCCCGGGCATGGTCACCACCGCGCGGCGCCAGTACCCAGGCCAGTACCTGCACTACCACCGCGCCGGTCACGGCATGATCACCTCGCCGAGCGCCTACCGCGGTTACACCGCCTTCGTGCTGGCCAAGATGTCGCGCCTGCAGGGTGCCTCGGGCATCCATGTAGGCACCATGGGCTACGGCAAGATGGAAGGCGAGGCCGATGATAAGAACATCGCTTATATGATCGAGCGCGACAGCGCCGACGGCCCGGTCTACCACCAGGAGTGGTACGGCATGCGCCCGACCACCCCGATCATCTCCGGCGGCATGAACGCCCTGCGCCTGCCCGGTTTCTTCGAGAACCTGGGCCACGGCAACCTGATCAACACCGCCGGCGGCGGCGCTTACGGCCACATCGACTCCCCGGCCGCGGGTGCCATCTCCCTGCGTCAGGCCTACGATTGCTGGAAGGCCGGCGCCGACCCGATCGAGTGGGCCAAGGACCACAAGGAATTCGCCCGCGCCTTCGAGTCCTTCCCCCAGGATGCCGACCAGCTGTTCCCGGGCTGGCGCCGGAAGCTGGGTGTCGCTGCCGCCTAGGAGCGATCCGAGCGCCCGAGCCAAAGCCCCCGCCCCGCGGGGGCTTTTGTTTAGCGCCCGCCGACACCAGATCGGGATAAGGGCTGCGCGGCCGCCCGGATCGCCCCCCGAGAGCATAGCGCCCCCACCGCGACAGCGAGCCGACCGCCCAAAGCCCGACGACCACAGCCGAGCCCCGCCGCCTCATGCTCCCTCTCCCTCCGGGAGAGGGCCGGGGTGAGGGGGTCAACAACACCACCACCCGCCTCGCCAATCACGCAAATCGGGATAAGGGCTGCCCGGTCGCCCGGATCGTCTCCCGAGGTAACTACTCACCCGTCTGCGCATAGATCTCCCCGGAAAGCGCCATCTGAATGGCCACCAATGGGCCGTATCCACGGTTGGCCATGGTCTGTAAATAGCTGGAGATGCGGCAATAGGCCTCAGCGTAGATAAGGGTCCTGAAGCAGCCCGATACCTTCTGCTTGACCTTGCTCATTCTCAGATCACGCTCGGCGCGGTTGTTGGTGAAAGCCACGTGCGGCAATTTGGCAAAGAGCAGCACCGCATCTTCGCGCAGCTTGAGGCGCTCCCATAGGTTGTGGGCGTCGGTCTTGGCGATGCGTCCGCGCTTGCCGTTCTGTCTGGGTGGTATCGGCGGTAGCTCCTTGGCACCGCGAGTCAGGATATTGCGGTAGTGCTTTTTGAGGTTCTTGTACTCTTTCTCCGACAGGCACTTGGCAGGGCTGTCGGCGACTGCCTTGCGGGTCTGCTTCAGGAGTCGCTTCATGTTGGCCGCCCAGGCATAGCCGTTGGTCTCGACCACGAAGATGAGCTCGCGCAGCAGATGCGCGCCGCATACGGCGTGGCCGCAGCACAGGAAAGAGAAGTAGCCCGCCAGGCAGTCGTGGATGAGCACGCCCCCGTAACGGGGGATGATGTTGATGGCATTGACAGCCTCGTGCCCGCGGTTGCGGTGGAGGAACTTCAAGGTGATCTCCCCTGCGCTGTAGACGTGGATCCAGTGCTTCTTGCGATCGACCCGCAGCGAGGTCTCGTCCACGTGCACACTGGGTTGGGCGAGCAACTGCTCGATGGCCTGTTGCTGCCAAGCGGCCAGGACATGGTGGAGCTGCAGCACGAACTTCAGCAGACTCGCCTGGGAGATGAGCTGACCGATCAGGGTGCCCATCAGGTGCTGTACCCGCTTGAGCGAGACCATCTGGGCCACCAGGAAGTTGATCACCGTGGCCTTGATGCCGGGCCCGTACTGCAACGGCCCCGCCAGGCCGGCCGGGAAAGCGCCTTTGTTGATCCTCAGGCACTCGGGGCACTGCTTGATCTGGGCATCGACGTGATGCTGGCGCTTCTCGTAGACGATGTCGAGGAGGGTGCGCCGCTCGTGGCCCTGGCAGGGCTCGGCGGTGAGATTCTTGCCACAGCACTCACAGTCGTGGACCGGGGCGATCTCCAGCGTCTCGACCGTGCGGGTGTTAGCCGAGCGGCCCTTGTGCTCGGCCTTGCCCTGGGTGTGGGTGCCCGGCTGGGTGGCGGTCTCGTCGTCTTGATCGTTGCGCGAGGGCGCCAGGCTGGAGTTGCGGCTGTTCTTGGGGGTGCGCTTCTCCATGAACACCGCCACCAGCAGCTCGAACAGCGCCAGCAGCGCTTGGATCAGGGTGCGTGTCTCCGGAGCCACCTTGCCAGCGGCGCAATGGCGCTCGAGCGCGCCCTTGAGGGTGTCAAACTCCTCGCGCAGAGACGACTTGTTGATGCTGGCCATGCCGGCGAGCCCTGCCCCGGGGCTCAGGCCCCCTCGGCCTCCACGGCCATCATCGCCGAGAGCACTGCCAGGCGCTCGGGGGCGGGCATGGCCTGGTAGCGCTGTGCCCAGCTGGCCGCCTTGCGCTTGATGCGCTGGCGATCGGTGAAGTTCTTACCGGCAAAGCTGGGCCAGAAGACGCGGTCCGGGGCGAAGTTCAGCCACAGCTTCTCGGTGCGCACCCCGGCCTGGTTCATGACCTGGATCTCGAGCTGGCCCCAGTCGCCGAGCTGCTTATCGTACAGCGCCGAGGGGTAGCCGGAGAGGATCACCTTGCAGGGTAAGCCCTTGAGCAGCGCCAGCAGCTCCAGATGATCTTGCTCCTGGTAGTCGAAGCGGTAACGTCGCTCCGAGCTGCGGGTATGATGCAGGTAAGGGGGGTCGCAGTAGACGAGCTCGCGGCCCTGATAGTCGTACTCGCGCAGAAACCGGTGAGCGCAGCCGTGGATCATCTGCACGGGGTAGTCGCACCGAAACCGAGCCAGCGCCCGCGCATTCAGATCGATGCCGATGCTGCGCAGCGCGGGCGGCTTGCGCTTCATGATCGCCCCGCCGCCCAGATGGGTCTCGATGTAGGTATCGTGTGGCGGCATCAGGGCGATAATCGCCTGGCACAGCCCGGAGGTCGCCTTCGATCCGAAATATGCGCCCATCTTGGTTGATCCGCGTCGAGGTCTCGGATCAAAACCATAGTGTCCAGGCGCTATGATGTCAAGCGCTTTGTTCTATCTGATCGTATTCAAGAATGGGAAAACCCGAGAGACCCCGTGGGAGGGGGTGAGTAGTTACGCCGTGGGACGAATTCATTCTGCGGGAGCAGAGGATGGGACATGGGACACCTGACCCCGATCGCATCGCGATCGCATCGTGAATACGACATCGAGGAGGCTCTTCAGCTAATCCAATACGGCTCCGACAGTCGATTAGGGGCGAATATTGAACTCGAGGACTTTTAACTATTTCCAAGAATTGTTTATTAAGTTACAATTTATACCCTCCCTTTGTGCCACACGGACAATATCGCATGCCAGAATGGATAAGAAATAACTGTAGGCGCTGTGGGGAACCATTATTTGTAAGTCCTGATTGGGCTAATCCTCCCGAATATTGCCCTCGATGCAAAGCCAATAATATAAAGGATATACTTCAACTTCTTCAGAGTTACCTTTCATCAATGGAGGTGCTAGAAACCCGGCCAATGGCTGAAAATGATCGAAAAGTTCTGAATCGGGATAAGCCACTTAGAAGGAAAGTCTCAAAAATAATAGAGAGCAAAGAAAACACACGTGAAATATTGAGGCAATTACTGGGAAACAAAGAGATCTGTAGGTTAATTCTGCACCTTGATAAACAGCGCCGTCAAAAGAAAAACCTCACTCAACGGTACAATATGCAGAAAGGCAAAGTCGCCAATTTCAGGGTTAACAGTACAGTGCAAGGTGGGGCTCCTGGTTTAGGGAGAAAGGCGGAATCAACGGGGTCAGACTCGATTGGAATAAAAGGGGCCAGGGTCGGAATAATTTGAATAATGCCACCTAGGGCGACATAGTTCATCGTGAACATGCAAATTAAAGCGATTTCGGCCCCTTTAACTTCCTCAGCAACGCGCGCATCCAGGGCATGGACGACGATCAGGTGAGCCTGAGCTACCGCAATTACCGCGACGGCCAACACAAGACGCTGACCCTTGACGTTCCGGAATTCACCCGCCGCTTCCTGCTGCTCGTGCTGCCCAAGGGGCTGATGTGGTTGCGCCACTACGGGCTGCTGGGCAATCGCTGCCGGGTGCAGCGCTTGGCACAGATCCGCGAGATCCTCGGCGCCACCGCCGCAGCGCGAGCCCGAGTCGGACGCAGACCACGAGCCCAAGCCGGGCTGGCCATACCCGGTGTGTCGGCGCGGGCGCATGCGCCCGGTGCGCGAGATCCCGCCGCGCCCCGGCGGCACTCGACTGCGCGCCTTATCGCTGACGGGCCATCGACGGCGGGCACTCTGAGTCTGCCGACCGAGTGAGCCCGCGCCGAGCCGTTGCCCCACAGCGCCCACGCGGCGCTGCGGTCCCGCTCGTGCAAACGCCCGATTTTTGGCTACAATCGGGCTAGACCAGAACCGAAATGGAGGCCAGAAGGAAGCAGATGACGCCGCAGACGGCCAGCAGGACCCGTTCACAGGCCGTTTCGGCCGACGCCAAGCCGTCCCGACGACGGAGCCCGCGATACTTTTCCCTTCAGGTATAACGTGTCTTGCTTCGGAGTGTGGAAGCGGCTTAGCTCGACAGACATTTATACGCCACGTTGGGCTTCGGAGCTTCTCCTGCAAGATCACGGTGCGCGGCGTATAAATGCTTATTTGTTATGCGCTACCACTAGAACTCTGAGAGGCACGATGCCAACGATACTTGTACTGCTGGGCTGGCGCCTGTTCTTCTATGCCAATGAAGGCAATGAACCAATCCATGTCCATTGTCGAAAGGGCGGCATGGAATGCAAGTTTTGGATTAATGTGGATAGCTTCGATATTGAAGAAGCGTATTCCTATGAGGTGTCGCCGAAGGATAAGAAGGAAGTGCGGCGAATAATATTCGAGCACTTTGATTACATCGTCAGTCAATGGCAAGAGTTTCAAGAGCGGAGAGCCCAATGAACGAACACCACCATATAGAAGAGGTTCAGGTTAAGGGAGGCGTCCTCTATCTCACCATTGATGGCCACCCACATGAGTATCCGTTAAAGGACATATCAAGCTTACTCGCGTCGGCTAACGCTGAGGATCTACAGGATATTCAGGTCTCACCCGCCGGTTACGGTATACATTGGCCATTGATAGATGAAGACATCTCTATTGATGGCCTTCTGGGTATTGCGCATGAGCGATCAGCATCTAGGAAGAGCGCCTAACCAAGCCATCAACTCGGACCACCTACAGCGCTGCGCGCCTTCGGTGGCCGTTTATG
>CAVQCX010000022.1:0-10239 GCA_963711095.1 uncultured Gammaproteobacteria bacterium
ATCGGCCGGGATGAGTCATCCGAAGCCGATGCCGGGCTTCAATCGCTCAGGGGGGTACAGCCTTGTGGCGGGCCTCATGCCGACTAGATTAGTCCATCCCAGGCGTGGAATCGCCAGTCGCGGAGGCGGGCGAGATGCGATCTTAAGGGAAAGCTTGTGAGGACTAACGGCTGCGTTTCGAGAACACTCCAAAACGGAATGACCGGGGACTGTCACCTTGTTCCAAGGTTGTCCCTAGCGTTGGGGGCGAAGGTCTTCAGCGAGCCCAGGTTGCCACCAGAGATACCATGTGCCCTCAAGCCGACATAGCGGGGCGGTTTCCCCTTGGTCGCTGACACTGCGCTGACACGTAAAACCCGGTTGGCGAGCTTGCTATCGTATGTTGTTGATTTTATTGGTGGGCGATGCTGGGATCGAACCAGCGACCCCTGCCGTGTGAAGGCAAAATTGGCCAAAAAAATGGACAGGTAACGCCAGGGCGCCGGAGGCAAATTGCGGTATTGGCATGACTCTCAACTAACTGATCTTTCTTGCTTTTTCACTGGCTTTCGTGGTATTGATCGGTAAACGTCGGGTTGCCAGCGGTATTGAACGCCGTGGAATCCCCGTTGGAATCCCGGGATCACTGCCTTTCGCGCAGAAGCGATTTCGAGGTTCCGCAGACGACAACCGAGGGCATAGCGATGGGCAAGGTCAAGGCGCGGCGCGCTGGCGCCGTCAAGATCACGAAGGCATGGCTAGATGGACTCCAGGGCACCGCCCGGCGAGAGACCTACAGCGATGCGACCGTGGACCACCTGGTGTTGAGGGTCGGGCCCGATGGCGGGTCGAGGGTCTGGTACCTGAGCTATCGCAACCGCGAGGGCGTGCGCCGGCTTCACCGTATCGGCCCGCTCAAGCTCTACAACGCCGAGTCTGCCAAGGCCGAGGCGCGCCGTCTCAACGGGCTGATCGCCAAGGGCGAGGACCCGGCCGGCGAGAAGGCCGAGCGCAAGGCGGAGGCGGCCGAGGCCGAGGGCCGCACTCTCCGAGCCTATCTGGAGGGTGCGTATTGGCAGCACACGCTTTTGCACCGCCGCTCAGGCAGGGCATCCAAGGAGCGCATTCTCGCCGCATGGAAGCGCTTCTTGGATGCGGACATGGCGACGCTGGACCCTGCGGTGCTGCGAAAGCACCGCAGCGAGCGGCTGGCGGCCGGCAAGAAACCCCAGACCGTGAACCGGGACCGCGTGGCCCTTCTGGCGCTGCTCAACCAAGCGGTCAAGGACAAGGTGCTGGCCGTCAACCCCGCCCTCGGCTTCGAGCGGCTGCGCGAGGTCGACGACAAGCGAGTGCGCTACCTGGGGCAACGCGACAAGGACGAGAGCATCCACGACGAGACTGGCAGGAAGCTCGGCGAGCGCGAGCGATTCATGGCCGCCTTGGCGCGGCAACCCCTTTACCTGCGCGTGATCGCCGAGCTGTCCATGGAGGCGGGCTTGAGGCGCGGCGAAATCTTCGGGCTGGCCTGGCGTGACACCGACCTGAAGCGCCGCGAGGTCACGGTAAGGGCGCACACATCGAAAGGCGAAAAGACCAGGGTTGTGCCGATCAGGGACCGCACCCGGGACCTGTTGCGCGAATGGCGAGCGGCCCAGACCGAGGGCGGCAAGGTCGCCGTCCTGTCCGATCTGGTGGTTCCCAATCCGCAGACAGGCAAGGCATTCACGACGGTCAAGAAAGCATGGGCCGCGCTGCTGGCCGAGGCCCGCGTGGTGGACTTCCACCTGCATGACGGTCGGCATGACTATGCCAGTAGATTGGCGATGGAAGGCGTTGCGCTCAACACCATAAAAGAGCTGCTTGGGCACAGCACCGTCCAGCTGACTGAGCGCTATAGCCACCTGGCCGACGATGTGAAGCGCCAAGCCGTGGACCTTCTGGGATGAGCGGGCGAAAGGGCAGGCTCTTTACACGGACCGTCAGCCCGATGCCGATGCCGGTCAAGCTGAGCGAGACCGCGCGCAATGAATTGCTAGACAATCTCGGCAGCGCGCTAGACAAAATTGGAAAGACGAAAAATGATGCCGACGGCTTTTTGCGTAAGGTAGAATGGATCATCGGCGAATATCGCTCCGCGCAGTATCGCGATGATCAGATCGCAGGGGCGGCGCGCGTCCGGGCCGCTTTCGATCAGTTGCTTTGCGAGTCCATGGAGCTGTGTGGGCACTTATACCGCAGCGATGAAGCGACCGGCGGGCTTCTGCTGACAGTGCTGGAGCAGCGCGGCGCACCGCCGGAGTTTCTGAAATCCTTGCGCCTGGATCTGACGAGGCTAAACGGAGCGCTGATCGAGGCGCGACGCCTCGCCGATGACCTGCCCGATAAGACGCCCACGCCGCAGCGATCCGCGCGCCGGACGCTCGCTGTCGAGCTGGCCAAGGCGTTTCGCGATCACCTGGGCTTGACGCCCACGACAACGCGCGGAGGGCCGTTCGAGTCCTGCTTGCTTGTGCTTTTGGACGAAGCGGGAGGCGACAAACGAGGCGTCGACCGGCTGGCGCTCTTCGCGATAAAAGAGCTGAACCTGTCCTGACCGATCTGCATTTCGTAGGCCCGAAAAAGTCCCGCGAAACGCGGCAACAATCCGCAAGTCTCCGTCTACTGTGTGGCCATCCCGGTCGATACCGGGTCAGGCACACATACACCAGACCGGAGACGCGATATGACCGACACGCGCACCCCGCGGCCCGCCCTGCTCGGCGAGGCAGCGGCCGCCCAATACCTGAGCGAATCCCCCGAGCTCCGCCGCAAACGGCGCTACCGCGACGCCGAGCGCCTGGCCCGCGGCGAGCAGATCCAGGGGCCGCCCTGGATTGTCGACGGCGGCCGCGTCAAATATCGGGCCGCCGATCTGGACGGTTATGTCGCGCGCCTGGGCGATGTGCTGACCGAGCGCCAGCGCCAGCCCGGAGCCTGAGCCATGACCACCCGCGCGGCCATAAAGGCCGCACTCGTGGCGCTCGGTCGGCGAGGGCTGCTGCCCCGCACGTGGGTGACGTGGATCGTATCTCGGTATCTCCAGCATGACTGAGATCGGCCGGATACGCGACGCCCTGACCTATGTTTGTGCCGATGATCGGGACACTTGGCTACGCATGGGCATGGCGATCAAGTCCGAGGTCGGCGACCCGGGCTTTGATACATGGAATGAATGGAGCCAGCAGGCGCCCTCCTACAATGCCCGCGACGCTCGGGACGTGTGGAAGAGCATCCGCGTCAACGGCATGGTCACGGCTGGAACGCTGTTCCATGAAGCCAAGGCGCGCGGCTGGCGCGACGATGGCACACGCCACAAGCCGACCCCTGAAGAGCTTGCAGACCGAAAGCGGATCGCTGCGGAACGAGCGGCGCAAGACGAAACGGAGATAGCGCGGGAGCGCGCCGCAACCGCACGGAAGGCGGCGGCGATCTGGAGGGCCGCGACACCGGCTAGCCCCGATCATCCGTATCTGCAGCGCAAACGAGTGTCCCCCGTCGCTACCCTGCGGGAGATCGACGCGGATCAAGCGGCGGCGATCCTTGGCTATGTGCCCAAATCGGACGGCGACAAGCTGGCCGGATCGTTGCTGGTGATTCCGGTCAAGCAAGCCAACGAGATTCCGACCCTGGAACTGATTGACCGCGATGGGCGCAAGACGGCGCTGGCCGGGCGTGGCACCAAGGCGGGCGGCTTCTGGGCCGCGCAGCCGCTACCGGACGAGCTAGAGCTTCTGGCGATAGGCGAAGGGGTCATTACTGTGCTGAGTGGCAGAGAAGCGACGGGCGCCCCCGTGGTAGCGGCCCTATCGAGCTCGAACCTGAGAGCGGTGGCGCGGACCATGCGCGAACGCTACCCGGCGGGCCGGCTGGTGATCTTGGCCGATCTGGTCAAGGAAACCGGAGAGCCCGACCCGCACGCCATCGAAGCGGCGCGAGCGGTGGGCGGGCTGCTGGCCGTCCCGGACTTCGGGCCGGACCGCGAACCGGGGCAAACGGACTTCAACGACATGGCCCAAGTTCAGGGCCCGGAGGCCGTACAACTGGCTATAGCAGGCGCTATCGCTCCGGTAATTGTAGCGGATACGGACGATGTAGCCGCTACGGATTTCGCATCGGCTACGCGCAAACCCGCGCCAATACTGGAATGTAGCGCTGTAGCGGATAAAACCCCGGAAGCGGGGGAGATAGAAAAACTAGCCGCTCTGCCCGCTGCGGAATACGACCGGGAACGCAAGGACGCTGCCAAGAAGCTGGGTATTCGGGTACGCACGCTGGATGCTGAGGTGGAGCGGCTCAGACCGAAGGACTCGACGGAGGGAATCGGCTTCGACGATATCGAGCCCTGGCACGAGGCCATAGACCTGGATCAGCTTCTGGAGGAGATCGCTGCAACGGTCCGGCGGTTCATCATCTGCCAAGTCGAGACAGCACGCGCCGTTGCCTTGTGGGCGGCGATGACATGGCTCATGGACGTGATTCAGATTGCACCGCTGGCGGTCATCACCGCACCTGAGAAGCGCTGCGGCAAGTCCCTGCTGCTCTTCCTGCTGGGGCGGCTGGTGCACCGCCCCCTGACGGCAAGCAATATCACTCCGGCTGCGCTGTTCCGCTCGATAGACGCATGGCGCCCTACACTGCTCGTGGACGAGGCCGACGCGTTCATGAAAGAGAATGAAGAGCTGCGCGGACTGCTCAATTGCGGGCACACCCGCGACTCGGCATACATCGTCCGCGTGGTCGGCGACGATCACACACCGACGAAGTTTACGGTTTGGGGCGCCAAGGCTATCGCGGGCATTGGGCGCTTGGCCGATACACTCATGGATAGGTCAATAACCCTGGAGCTTCGGCGCAAGCTGCCGCATGAGTCCGTCGAGCGGCTGCGCTATGTTGAGCCCGGCCTTTTCGAGACCTTGGCGGCGAAGCTGGCTCGGTTCGCTGGCGACCATAGCGAGAGTGTCCGTCTTGCCCGACCTGAGCTTCCCCCAAGCCTGAACGACCGAGCACAAGATAACTGGGAACCGTTGCTCGCAATCGCAGACGTAGCCGGCGGCCGCTGGCCGAGCTGGGCGCGGGATGCTGCGCTCAAGCTTTCAGGAGCCGAGAGCCCAACCGAGAGTATTGGGACGGAATTGCTCGCCGACATCAAGGAGGTATTCCATACCCGGCGCGTGGAGCGGCTCCCGTCCACTGATCTGCTGACGGCACTTTGCGAGGATGACGAGGCGCCCTGGGCTACATACAACCGCGGGAAACCCATGAGTACCAGGCAGCTGGCGCGCAAGCTCGATGGCTATGGCATCCGGTCCCGCAATATCAGGTTCGGGATGGAGATCCGCAAAGGCTACGAAGCGGAAGATTTCAAAGAGGCATGGTCCCGATATATACCCTTGCCAGCTACCCCCTCTGTATCCGCTACATCCGCTACATCCAGCAACGGCGCGGCTCAGAGCGTAGCGGATGCAAAAACAGTATCCGCTACAGCCCCCCTTGTAGCCGCTACACAATCGGTCGAGATCGACCTATGAGCGTCGCCGCGGAGCTGATCCGAGCCGCCGAAGCAGAGGGAGTGCGCGTGCGTTTGATCCCCGAGGGAGGCGCCAAGATCAGCGGCGACCCAGAAGCGGTACGGACGTGGGCACCGCGGCTGCGGGAGTACAAAGCCGCGGTCCTAGAGATCCTGCGAGCTGGCGTGGGCCCCCACAGGCGCTGGCTGTTGCGCTACGCGGATGGCAGCATCGACTCCTTGACCTGCACCCCACCGGCGACCCTGGCCGAGGTCCGGGCGCGATATCCGCATGCCTGGGTCGAGCCCGTCCACGAGCCGGACGTGGCCCCGTGGCGATGAGCGCCGACCCGGCCCGGGCCCGGGAGCTGCTGCTCTGCGGAGGTCGCGGGTCCTTCCAGGGGGTTTCCGGCAAGGGTAATTCGGACCCCGATTTCGCTGCAGATCCGACACCCTATAGGGGATTGCCTTGCAGAAGACCGCTCAGACTCTGAACCCGGACCGGCCCATCAGTCAGGAGCGCTTCGGAGCCATCATCGGCATTTCGCGCCAAGCGGTAGCCGCCCACGTCGAGCGTGGGACGCTTCAGCCGGGGCAAACGCTCCGGGTCTGGCTGCTGGGTTACTGCGAGCACATCCGCATCCAAGCCGCCGGCCGTGGCGGTGCCGATGATCAGGCGGCGCTCACCCGGGCCCGGGCCGCCGAATCTGAGATCAAGGCAGCGGTCGGCAGGCTGGAGTACCACGAGAAGCTCGGCACGCTGGTCCCATCGGAGGATGCCGAACGCGCTCTGTGCGACTGGGCCGGCTTCGTTGCCCGCGAGGTTCCGGCCCTGGCCGAGCGCATCATCCAGTCCGTCGAGACCGAGGGCATTGCGCTGGGCCGGGATCGGGCGAAGACGGCCGGTGCGGCGACCATCGAGCGCATCCGCAAGCATGCGGTCGAGCTTGCGGGGGGTCTCACCGCTCGCTTGCGCCGCAGTGAAGGTGAGCCCCCCCAGTGACTTGAGGTCGGGGCCGGCCCCAGGTTCCGCCGACCCCCACCTGATCCCCGAGGACGACTCGGCACGCCTGGAGCGGACCAGAGCCCGATCAGGGCCCGACTGCCGCCGTTATCGGACGTATGTCCACGACAATACGCACGTCCTGAACCGGACCGTCTTCCGCAACAGTACGAGCGTACGACACAAGACAGCGGTCCCATTCTCATCTGGGATCGGCGCCAGCGCCCGAGGGCGTTGTACCCGGTCGGTACCCGGGGCCGGGAGGTCGGCGGCCGATCGGCTCCGGGGCCTGGCCCCCTTCGAGCCGGCATCCTCCGATCTTGCGCCAGGACAAGGATGGAGGCCCTCCGCTCCGTTGACTTCGGTGGAGTACCTTTGCAATAGTGCGCGGATCGGCAACGCTAGGACGCTCGGACATGGATCAGGCCTGCCGGGTGAACACCCTCCTCGTAATACGCCCGCGCCGAACGCCGACGCAGTTTGGCAATGTTGCAGGCTCTGGGGCATCTTTTCCGCCCCGCCGCCTTACCCAGCCTCCTACCCGTCGGTCCGTTGTCGGCGCGTGCAGCGTGCACGAAGCCCCGTAAATGTCAGTACTGGTCGAAGGGGTACCACTTTGGAGACCATCTAGCGACATTGCGACCGAAGCATGAATAACGTGGCGCCGAGCGGCACCCAGCGACTGCTTCTTCTTTGGGGGCCAGCGGCGAGGAGGACGTATGTTGCTCGGCCCGTGCTTGCTCTAGGGTTGTTGTAGCCGTGACGCTACGCTTTCGTCGCAGCCTGCGGCTTGCCCCGGGTGTGCGGCTCAACTTCAGTCGTGGAGCCCCCAGTCTCTCGCTCGGCCCCCGTGGTGCGTCAGTGACCATCGGGCGACGCGGCGTTTTCGGCAATGTCGGCATCCCCGGCACCGGACTCGCCACAAGAGCGCGGCTCGATGGGGGAGGCCGCGGAGGCTATGGTTCGCGCCCGACGAGCCGCCGCGGGGCCGCTTCCGAGCGGGTCTTGATGAGCGCTCGGATCACCCTTCACGAGGATGGTTCCGTCGCATTGGCCGACGCCGACGGCACGCCCTTCACCCCAGAGGTCCAGCGGTTGGCCCTGAAGGAGAACGCTCAGGTAATCCGGGCGTGGCTCAACGAGCATGCAGAGAGCATCAATGCCGAGGTGGACCGGCTGCTGAACCTGCACTTGGCGACTCCGGCGCCCCGCAGCATCCCAGCGTACGAGAAGAAGCCATTCGCACGGCCGATGCCGGAGCGACCGAAGCTCCACCCAATCAGTTTTTGGGTGCGCCTGATTCCGCCGCTTCGTCGACGCTACCAAACGGAGAATGACGCGGAGATCCGCCGCTACGACGAACAGCGGTCCGCTTGGCGCGATGCGAGCACCCGGCATGCGGCCCAGGAGAACCAGAGGCTCCGGCAAATGGAAGAGAAGTTATGCATGGACCCCGTCACCATGGAGAGCTTCCTGGGCGCACGGTTGGCGGCGATTCCATGGAGCCGCGACACCCAGGTGAGCTTCGATGTGTCCGATGTCGGAAAACGGGTTCTGCTAGATGTGGATCTCCCGGAGATCGAGGACATGCCCGCCGAGCGCGCCCGCCCGGCGGCCAAAGGCGATCGCCTGATCAAGAAAGCGCTGTCCGAGCGCGAGCAGCGCCTCACCTACATGACGCACGTCCACGCGGTCGGCTTCCGCCTCATCGGCGAGGTGTTCGCCGCGCTGCCGACCGTCGAGCAGGTCGCCATTTCGGGGTTCTCGCAGCGGACCGATCCGGCCACCGGCCAGGAAAGGGACGATTATCTCTACAGCGTGCGGGTGTCCCGAACTGAGTGGTCCGCCATCGACTTCGCGAGCCTGGGCAAAGTGGACCCGGTCGAGGCGCTCGGCCGCTTCGAGCTTCGGCGCGATATGACCAAGACCGGGATCTTCCGGCCCGTGGCGCCCTTTGAAGCCGTCGGCTCCTGAATCGGCCGCACCAACCCCATGTCGCTCGAAGATTACCGGCACCGCACCTGGGAGATCGTCGAGGCCGCGCGACCCGGCGACACGGTAAGCCGTCTGTTCGACCTCTTCATCATGGCGCTGATCCTCATCAACGTCGTCGCGGTCGTGTTCGGCACGGTCGAACCACTGGCGACGGAACACGAGCGCCTATTCACGCTCATCGAGGTCGTCTCCGTGGGGATTTTTACCGTGGAGTATCTGCTGCGGCTCTGGAGCGCGACCGCTGATCCCCGGTTCCGCGGCATCGTGATCGGCCGCGCTCGGTTCGCCGTGCGGCCGCTCTCGGTGATCGATCTGCTGGCCATTGCCCCGGCTTACCTGCCGTTCCTCGGTCTTGACCTTCGGGTGCTCAGGTTCCTGCGGGTCTTTCGGATCTTCCGGCTGTTGAAGCTCGGGCGCTACAGCAGCGCTTTCCGCCTGATCGGTCGGGTGATCGCCCGGCGCCGCGAAGAGCTGGTCCTCTCGCTGCTGGTGCTCCTGATCTTGCTGGTGATCTCGGCGTCTCTGATGTACTCCGCCGAGCACGAAGCGCAGCCGGAGGCCTTCTCCGATATTCCGCAGACGATGTGGTGGGCGGTTGTTACGCTGACCACCGTGGGCTATGGCGACGTCTTCCCGGTAACCGGCCTAGGGCGGGTCCTGGCGGCGATCATCTCCATCCTGGGCATAGGGATGGTAGCGTTGCCGGCGGGGATCATCGGCTCGGGCTTCGTCGAGGAGATCGCGAAGGGGCACGAGCCCAGGATGTGCCCGCATTGTGGTGAGCCCCTGGAATGAAGATCGTTGAGCAGTGGTAGCAATCACCGAAGCTTTCGAGCGTCACATCCCGATGGCATCAGTCCGCGGACCGGGGTCTGCGCGTCCATAGAATCCCCCGGGCGATCCGGGCCCCGGAAGCCGCCCATCCCCGAGGCCCTGGAGACCCCGAGGGCACCCTGGGCACCTGCTCTGCCCGACCTGGAACAGCACCCCAACCTTGAGCCAGGGCAAGGAGATGGTCGGCGCCCGGGATAGTTGCCAGGAGCATGTCCTGGAAGTCCTGCGTGTCCTGGTAGCCGAGATCCGCCCCGGCCCAGGGCAGGACTTCAGGACCTGCAGGACTTCGCCCCCGGAGATATCTCCGACCCCCAAGGCCTGCCCGGACCCTCGCCGATTCAGTAAGGGCAATTCAGTTAGGGTTCGTACGACTCACTACAGACAAAACGGGGTCCGAATTACCCGTACAGGAAACCCCCAGGAAGGACCCGCCGCCCTTACCAGGGGCCGCTCCAATATGACCACCGACCCGCCCTGAACCCTGCGCCCGGCCCTGATCTAGACCCTGCCCGCCGTCGATGGTCGGCACCGCACCCACCTGATCCCGGAATCCCCGCTCGGCCTACAAGGCCCTGCGGCTGGACTCTTGCGCCTGGCTGACCATCAAGACCTGGACCGCAGAAAGGCTTCCCTGGGCGAGCCCTGGGGCTTGGGCAAGGGCTCGCCGATCGACCCGGGCACCCTCGGAGCTGGCGCAGATCATGTACTGGTGGAGGTCGGCGCCGATCACCTGGGCCCGCCCTGGACCTGGGCGCGGCAAGGTGCTGGAACCGCCCGGAGCCTTCTCGCTTGTGGAATCCCCGCTGGAATCCCGACCCCCGGAAATGGAAAGGCCGCACTGAGGCGGCCCGAGATTTTGTTTGATTTTCAGCGGCTTGGT
>CAVQCX010000023.1:0-85748 GCA_963711095.1 uncultured Gammaproteobacteria bacterium
GATCTCGATCTTTGATATGGCTGAAGCGGCCCCTCGTGCCCGGCCGGTACATAAAACGATATAAGCAACCGGTTATTATAATGATGCCTCCTACTGCTGGAGAGGCTCGTCATGCCCGGCTTTGACGCGATCATCATCGGGGCCGGCCAGGCCAGGCCATCTTTGGCATTCCGCCTAGCCGGCGCCGGGATGAAGGTGGCGGTCGTTGAGCGCCAGCTCGTCGGCGGCACTTGCGTCAATACCGGCTGCACCCCGACCAAGGCCTTGGTAGCGGGCGCCTATGCCGCCCGAATCGCGCGGCGCGCGGCCGAGTACGGTGTGATGATCGGGGGTGATATCGCCATCGACATGCGCGGGTCTGGCTCTGAGTCCGGGGTCACGCGTGAGTCCGTGAGTCGAGTCCGGGGTCAGGCCTTGTATTTTGCCCCCTCCGCCCGCGCGATCAGTCGGCTCACGCGCGATACCGACAACCCTAACTCGCGTGCAATCGCACTCATGCTGAGCGCGCTTTCGGTGTAGGCCCTGTATAGCGCCTCTTCCCGATTCTCGCAGCTTGCCAGCCACTGGGCCAGCGTGCGCGACTTGCGGCGCTGAGCCCGGGGGATGTCAGGGTCAGTGCTGTTACGCGGTTCCGCCAGTGCCTGCATGCGCTCGACGAAGCGCTCGTCGCCCAGATAGATCTGCTGGCGCAGCGCGCTGTCCCACAGACTGGCATCGGGCACCGCGGCCACCAGTTGAGCGTAACGATCGGCCGCCCGGCGCCGGTCGCCGGAGCTCTTCGCCGGCCGGCCCAGCAGGTAGCCGTGCAAGCCAGGGGTATCCAGCCACGCAGGCACCGCAGCCTGTCCCAGGTGCGCCCTGTAACTTGACCAGGCCCAGTCCTGAGGCTTGGGTACCATGCGGGCGCGCACCGGGTTGAGATCCACGTAGCGGCACACTTCCAGCAGATAAGCATCCCGGTCCACCAGAATGGCCTTGAAGCGCCCCTGGAACAGGTGACCGACCTTGTGATGCCGGCGGTTGTAGGTCTGGGTGTAGACCCCGTTGATGTGGCGCATCAACAACGACAGATTCGCCTGCCGGGTGTGCAGCACGAGGTGGTAGTGGTTGCCCATCAGGCAGTAGGCCAGGGCCTCGGCATCGAAGCGCGAGAGTGCCTGCGCGACGACCGCCAACAGACCCTGCCGGTCCTCGTCATCGACAAAGATGTCTTCGCGCCGATCACCACGGGAGGTGACGTGATAGACGGCGCCGGGGAATTCGATGCGCAGTGGCCGAGCCATGGCGGAAGGCTACGCCCGTAGGGGACAAAAGACAAGGCCTGACCCCTTGCCCCTTGCCCTGCCCGTTCCTACCAACGCCCGCCGGCACACGGGAACGGGACACAGGGGTAGCCGCTTGACGGCACCCTGGTCGCGTATGACAATGTCTTACAGAGCGTCGAAGGAAGGAGACAATAGACCATGCGTATCAATGCCCGCCTTGACGAAGAAAGCGCCCGCAAGCTCGAGTACCTGAAAGAGGCAACACACGCCCAGGTCACCGACGTGGTCAAAGACGCAATCGACCTGTACTACCAACGGGTGAGACAAGCGCAGGACAGCGCGCGAAGCCGACTGTTCGATAGCGGCTTTGTCGGGTGTGGTACCGCCGAGCCTGGACTGTCCCAGACGTACAAGGACGATCTGTCGCAGGCCTTGGAGGCCAAGCATGGTCATCGCTGACACTGGGTTTTGGCTGGCCCTGGCAAACCGCCGAGACCTTTACCACGCGCGCGCCGTCGAAATATTGGAGACGCTTCAAGAACCGCTCATCAGTACCTGGCCGGTGCTTACCGAGACCTGCCACCTGCTGGTCAGCAGGATTGGGGGTGGCGCACAGATCAAGCTGATCGAGAGTCTGGAAACGGGTGCTTTCGAGCTGTTCCAGCTTGAATCGGCCCACATTCCAAGCATCCATCGCCTGATGATCGATTACGCGGACCTGCCGATGGATCTCGCGGATGCCTCGCTGGTCGTGCTGGCCGAGAGTCTGGGCCATGGACGTATCTTGTCCACGGATCGTCGCGATTTCCATACCTACCGCTGGAAAAGCCACCGGCCCTTCGAGAATATTCTGTTCCCGGAAGAGTAAGGTATTTCGATACGGGGTCTCGACGACCCCACTCGTCCCTCGCCCTCCTCCAGATCCTCCGTGGCCACTAACAGGACACCCACCGTATGGGAGTCAAATTTGACAGGCGTGCGAGACCGGCCCTCAGCGCCCCGGTGCGGCCTCAATAGCCTCTAAGCTCGCCCAAGAACAGGGAAATCGGTCGGGATCGCCCGATTTGGGCAAATTCCGAGTAAAGGCTGCCGTCGGGACCGGTGGGCCCCGTGCGGATGAGAAAAGTTCTGAGGATCTGGAGCGGAGCTAGCTTGGGGGAAACAACTGGCGGCAGATGCCGATGCCCCTCGCCCGCCGGTAGCCGAGCCACTGGCAGGTCTGCTGAACCGGCTCGGCCTGCCCTACCCAGGTGGAGAAACGGGCCTCGAACTCGGTAGCCAGGCGTATCCAGGCAGCGGTGCCTATATTGAGCCGCTCCAGTAGTAAAAGGCCAGGGTCGGATTAATTTGAACAATGCCACCTGGAGCGACATAGTGCATCGTGAAAATCGAAATTAAAGCGAGCCTGGCCCCTTTGGCCCACCGGACTGGCGACCAGCATCGCGAGGGAGCCGCCTACATTTGGTCGGCCGTACCGGGCAAGAATCGGGGCTCTACTCTCTTGCCTAAAACGAAATGTTACCAAGCGAGAACTGACCCCGTTCGCTTGTAAGACGTCTTTCATTTGTTGGCAGACCCGCAAATAGGAACATGGTCCACGCGAAGGAAGTAGATAGCAATGGCGGCTTCGAAACAGTTCATTATTGGACAACTCCTTTCCGCAGACTGGCTGAGCTCAAATGCCTCGACTATTTTGTCTTTACTCGGCTGACATTCGTCCATCACCGCTGGGATAATGTTTTCATAGAACAGCTCGACATATTTCCGTGCGATCTGCTTGTGGTCTTCGGCTTCCCCGCCCTTTATCCTTGCATATCTTTCTGCGCGTTTTTCTATGAGTTCTTGGGCATCGTTGTTCTTCTTCAAAGTGAACAACCCCTCTTCGATTAGCGTGGGCGGCACCTTCCGAGGTGACGAACGAGTCTTGTTCGAGTCAATGTAATTAGCCAAAAGATAAGCCCTTACTGGGTCGAACTCTTCCCGGGGAACCTTATTGGAGATGTCACATAGACGCTGGCAGCACTGTCCGCACGCTTTAAGGTACTTTTCCGTCGCAATGTCTTCGCCAATGCCACCACCTTCGTCACGCCAGATGAAATACGCCTTCACTTCCGTCGCCTCACTGATCCAAATCCCCTCAAGGCGCTTATAGGAGTCCGACCCAAGCTGTGTCACAAAATCAATTGTTCCGTCCAATACGTCGACCGCTAGACGGACCTCCCCGTGGTGCCAATCCGCAAGCTCATCATCCTTGCTGCTCGGTTCCCGTAACATCGCGCGGATCATATCACGATACCGGTCTAACCGGCGGTTCTCGCTCTTCCGTTGCGCATACACTTCAACCCGACCTTTCACCTCTTTGTCCGTAAGGCGTCGCGGGGGCGGTTTGAGATGTTGCGGTGGGGGCGGAATCTCCACGGCATTAGGCACGTTGAGAATTGAAGAATATGCTACCTGCCATTTGAGCGCCACATCGCTCAGCCACGCATACTGATCGACGTTAATATCCGTGTCGGTTGCATGCTGAAGCTGGCCAAGAAAATCGTCTACGTCACGTAGAAAGTTTTTCCGACGCCGACCGTCTTTGTCGATAATTGAGAAGCGGCTTTTCTCATCGAATAGCTCGTCGAAAAGAGCGTCGTGAAGTTGCTTCAGCTGCTCTATTCTGCTTTTCTCGGTGGAATACAATAGTTCGGCCATCGGGCTTCTCCGGTTTAAAGAATGAAATTAATCAATGCCTTGAGCAGCTTATCTGCGATGACCAGAAGACGCTGTGTAGTGTTGAGTAGATGCACTACCTCCCCTTCCAGACGGGGGATTGGCTCCTGTTCGATAAACGCTCCAGAGGTAATCCAATCATGGACGCGGGCTCGAATCTGTTCGTACTGGGGCAGCAACGTCTGGATTTGATGATAGGCCCCTGTGATTTCACGTACCTGTTCCTTCTCCCGATTGGCCGAGACCCGGGCCAGATGTTCAAGAGCTTTGGCCGCGGCTGATTCAGCGGCTGCAATCGATGCGATCTGATTTCCATGAGCCTGTAATTGGTAATGGCGATCATAGTTATTCCACGCCTTGAGCAAGTCTGTTCGATGTTCAGGTACGCGCGGACTCCGCACTGCATTACGGACGTGCAACGTCAAGTCATTACTGTGGGATGTATCCAAAGACTGAAACTCTTGGTGCACAGCTTTACCGTACGTCAAAAGATCTCGAATGCTGTCCCAGGACTCCGGTTCGAGCAGCATTCGATGACGGCCATGCGCAACCTTGATCCCAGTCGCGTCGGGGTTGACGAGATATGGCGGTGCCATGCGATCGATCGATTTCCGAAGAACAAGCTCGACCCAATGTCCGAACGCGGGGCTAGAGATTCCCTCGGGGTCATACACGTCCACGTGACGCGTGCGCAAGTCTACAGGCAACGTCTCACGATCTGTTGTCAGGATGACCGTGGGCTTACCGAGCGCGTGTGCGACGCCAAGTTCATATAGTACGTTGCGTGACACCTGGCGAGTATCGGAAGCGGGCGTGCACACGGCTACGACGACCCGAGCACGCGCGATCCCCTCGAATATAGCCTGCAAAAAGGTTTCGCCCCTGCGGACCTGGTCCGTGCGATTCGTTTGGAGCTGGATTCGATTGGCCGCGTTAACGACGACCGATGACAAATCGTCGAATGGTCTCCCGAAGGGAGTGGCGAGGAAACAGGTCCGAGGCTCGTCGGCGCTGACCTTGACCCCGATAACAATCCCATAATGCTCTTCCTGCATCTGTGCTCCTCCGCCGGGCTCCCGCCCCGCATCCCCCAAGACCGCTCTCTCGCTCGAATAGTCAATGTGCTCTCAGCCGTTCCGTCATTCCGATCATGTTGAGTTTAGCCCACGGCCCGGCATTGACCAGCAGGCCTGCACTCGCCAGCGACCAGTGCCGACGGATTTCGTGTCGGCCATGATTGCGCTCCTTCGTCTCGTAGTAGTCGATCGCGTAACCCTTGTAGCCGGCACCGTCAGCTGCGTCGAAGATAGCTTCCACTTCGTCGGCCAACTTGCTCTGATTACCTTTCAGTGCCAGCAGATAATCGCCTCCTTGGTCGATAATCTGTTTGGCGATTGCCTTCTGACAACCCATCGCGTCTATGGTCACCAGACAACCCTTGACTGACAGCGCGCGTAGCAACTCAGGTATCGCTGTGATCTCGTTCGACTTCTCGTCCGTCCTGACCTGCCCCAACACTAGACCACATTCACTCGCCCAGGCGCTCACCATATGGATAGCGGCTTTGCCGGCCCGCCGATCATGGGACCGCCTTAACGTCTTCCCATCAATTGCGATTAACCCTTCAAAAATCCCGGTCACCGAACGTATCCAGCTGGCGAAACTCTCCTGAAAGGCTGCCGGCGATAGTAGCGAGAAAGTTCGGCCAAACGTATCGAGAGAGGGTATCCCATTAGGCAATTCAAGAAACCCTCGGAACCATTCCTTCTTTGCCTCGCCAAATTCGGCAATGAATACCCAGTCATCCGCACCACAAATCACGCCACATATCGCAATCACAAGAATGTCTATTAACTGGTGCCGACTCCTCTTCAATACTCTCGGATCTTCCAACGATGCGAAGTGGTAAATCAGCGACTGGGGGCTTGGTGCCTGCATGATCTATCCTCATTTGAACGTGCGTACCCACGTCATCATGAGGAATGCGCCTGCTAATGTTCAGTCCTTTCAGCGCTATCTCTACGCCATTATCGTAACTTCCTTGAATCTATGGTATTTTTAATGCGATTGCCCTGGGCCATCCCCTGCTCGCCCCATAACCAAGGTCACCGTCAGCCCCATCTGGCGCCGCCGGACGGCTCTTTGCGCGATTTCCTTTAGGTTTCGCCGGAGTATAGCTATAGCCCGATAGAGCCGCAGATCAAGGCTTGAGATCTGTCACGCGATGGCACGTAGAGGCTCGTAGGTGAAGGGGGAACGGGCCGTTGACCGGCCAGAGACCCTCTTTGGAGCGAGCATGTCCGAGTTTGGTCGATCTGACACATGCCCCAGACCTTAGCGCGGCCTCCATATCCAGGCCAGGTCCGGGCCAAGCTCCGCATGCAGCCCTACCCTACTCTGCCGATTCCAGTCTTCTCGCGAATGCGTACCGCTCTCGTCCTGCGTGGCGCCGCGCAGCGGGCCGGGAAAGCACCGGTGTCGAGAGGCGTGACCGGAGCAGGCTACTCCTCCGTTGTCGCCTCCGGCTTCTCCCCTGCCCTCTCCCGCAACGCCCCCCACAGATCGATCGGCCCCAGCAACAGATCCTTCAGCCCGTCGCGAACCTGCTCTGACTCCAGCGCCTGCTTGCTCATGGTCTGGTGGGCGGCCAGGGCATCCATGATGGCGTTGAGCAGTTCACTCTCGAGATCCGGGGAGTTGGCAAACTGGTCCTTGGTGTTGTTCATGGCCTGCTGTTGCAGGGTCTCGGACTCCAGTAGCTTGCCCTTGATGACGCCGTTGACGTAGACGAGGCGGTCACCTTCGGAGAGGTCGCCCTCGAACAGGTCATTGAGCCGTTCGATAATCTCCCACAGCTGGGTCTTGTACTTCTCCTGCACCTCGCCCACGCCTGGGACCTCCGGCTTGAGTGTCGGCGCCTCGCCGTAAACCAGGGCGAGGTGCTGCTTGCCCAGGTCGCGCATGGTGTGGTGGGTGAGCTTGAGGGCCGAGAGGTCGATGCCCTCGCGCTCGCGGCCGAATTCCAGCAAGGGCAGCAGCAGGCGGAAGAAGATGAAGCGCTTCTCGATGTCGGTGTTGCCGTAGTCGAACATCTGCGAGAGGAAGGCGTAAAAGCGGGCGAAGGTGCCCATGTCCTTCTTGAACAGCAGCAGGGCGTCCATGGTGTCCTTGACGCCCTTGGCCTCCTGGCTGCCGTCGGGGGCATTCTTGAACCGCTCTTTGGCGGCTCGGTATTGCCTGAGCAGCCGATCGGCGACCGGGGCCAGCGCCGCTTGTAGCTCTTTCTGAGTGGCACCGCTCTTGAGCGACACCTTGACCACGCGCTCGACCTCGAAGGTGTCGTAGCGGGCCTGGCCGTCGAGCTTGACCCGTAGATCCAGCAGCACGGCGGGGTCGGTCACCCCGGACAGCTCGGCGGTGGTGTGGTAGACCTTGAAGGCGGTCAGGATCTCATCGGGGTCGTTAGATGCCAGCCAGTTTATTCGCTGCGAATGACCGATTTTAGACGGTGAAGCCCGGGTCGGACCACGTTAACCATCTGTTTTAACGGATAATTCCCGTCACGCAGGGCGGTTATTGGCTCTTAGATGGGCCATTTCGGGAGCGAAATTGCAGTTGCAAGGGCTACCGGGCGGTCTCGCGAGGTCGACCGACACCCATGTTGCACCATGCCCGCGAGTATCGCGGCGGTGGCGGCGCTCCCACAGAGGACGGCCGCCCCCAGTGAATGGGGACGCACCATGGATTTGCTCACGCAGGGATGTCCGCATTTGGCCGAGCAAGAGACATCTGCCGGGTGGGAGCGGCGCACGTTGGGCCAAGTGCCCTACGGGAGGTACCCGACCGTTTCCGACTCCGCGATCGCTAACGCGCCGCAGCGAGCCTCAGTCCGTCATGACAAGGCAGGAGCCGCCAGCTTCGGTCAGCCGCGTAGCGAGCCGTTGGCCTCGGCGCGAGTCTTGGCGCCGAGGCGTACGGCGTAAATGCTGCTCTGACTGACGGGGCGAGCGTCGACGCTGCACGAACGGCTCGTGGCCGGCGAGAACGGAGGCGAACTGATGCCCGGCAGCCGTTTCCACTGGGCGATGGCGGCGGAGCGCTGGTAACTGCCGGCGACTGGATGACCCAGGGCAGGCGGGGACGGCTCGACAGGCGGCACGTCGCCGCCGGGATCACCGGCAGGCGACGGCAGGCCGCTGGAAACTGAGCTTGGCCTGGAGCGGCGTCGGCGCGTCATTCGCGCGTCGATGAAGTGGTCGACCGGGTTGCCGGTGATGGACAGGCCACCCGGTCTCCAAGACGGAACCGCCGAACCCGCGAGCCAACGCGCCTGGAGTCACCCGCCCTGCTTCCAGCCATGGCGACCAGCCAGATTGCAAACTCATCGTGCACGCAGGGAGATGCCGCCTGCTTGGCAGCGCTTCGGGAGAAGATAGTCAGGCAGCCTTGTTCCGCGGCCTTGAACACATCGGGACGCCCGTGCAGTCCGTGGCTGCCGGTCGGTCAGAAACGGGGCCAGATCGGCGCGGTATGCCTCCGGCAGCATGGCGCCCGGTGGTTGCAGACAGAATTGACCCGTGTTGAATGCCCCGCCGCGCATAGCGGAAGCTCGGCGCCAATCGGCCGAGCAAATCGAGAACGAAAAAGTGGCGCTCAATTTCCTCGGCGCGGACCCGCATGACAGGCGACGATGAAGTCCCTTCGGTCGAAGCGCTATGAGCCGATCGGCATGACTTCGCCGAGAAAGACGATGTCGTTGTCAAGCACTAGGCGTAACCATTCAGCCCCCGCATCTGCCAAGGTTGGCCAGAATCCAGCGCAGCCTACCGAGGCAGCAGCCTACCGGGTCGGACCAAGCGGGGCCTACCGGGGTCGGACCAAGCTAACCTTCGATTTACCGTCATTCTTGGCCCAGAAACACGTGTTTTTTGGCCTTGAACGGTCCATTTCTGGCCCATAATCAGCATTGTAAGCCACTGCAGCTCCGCAGCTCGTAGTGGTGACCAGTCGTCTTCACGTGGCGACTCGTCCTTGATCAGGCTATAGGGATCAGGGGATACCAGCGCCGGATACTGGCTACGCCGCAACGGGTCAGTCCATGCTGGCCGCCCCTGATAGCAGGCGATATAGACCCAGGTGCGATTTTCGGCTAAATGCCGTTCTAGCTTGGTAGTGGCCATTTCAAGGTATTTATCGTTTATGCGAATGTCAGCCGAAGCCCCGTTGCCGAGTCGAGTCGCCCAGACGACCCTGGCGTTTTGCCCCTGGTGGTCGACGCTGTGCCGAGGCAGCGGATGCCGACCTGGCCGCCGAGCGCAACCTGCCAGACCAAACCGATCCATAATACCTAAAAAAGGCGCCGCATCACCGTGTCGCGCTAGAGGATTGGTCGCTATGATACATGCGCGGACTTGGCCGGGGAGAGACTGCCATGCGACCCCAAATATTGAAGCGCATTCTGAAGGACTCCTATCGACCCGCAGCGGTCATCCGAGAGCCGGGCGCGTGGTCATGGCTGAGATCGTCCTGTGCTCCCGTTCCGTGAACCGCCTAGCGCGGACCCGCTTGCTAGGTGGTGTGCGCAGGGCGGGGTAAACACCCGCCCTTACGCGATTAGGCCTCTGTTTCATGCATGCACCCGGTGTGAAATGGTCGCGACTGACGCTTTCAACGGCCCGTTTCGGCGGGCGGCAGGGTTTCATTCTTGATGCTCGATCTGTGTATTTGTTCCAGCATGCACTGCACTTGTTGCGAAGTGATGATCCAGCCGTGCCCGTCACTGCCGGTGTAGCGGTAGAGCACCTCACCACCGCCATCGAGTGTCCGCTCGAACAGCGCACGAGCCCTTGAGGAATCGCGGTCCAATCCGATTTCCTTGATGCCCTGCAGGTACACCAACCCGAGGTCGAACATCGCCCCACGGTGGCCCTGAGCCACGGCCCCCGTGAGCCAGCCCACGGCCCAACGCTTGAGCTCCGGCGTGCTCTTCGCATTGCGCACCTGGCGTGCGGCGTGGTACTGCGCCTCGGCAAAGCCTCCATCGGCCGCTGTATACAACAGCGCGACTCCGTCGTCGAGGTCACGTCTCATCACCTCCCGTGCTAGTTCATACTGGGCTTGCGGATCATCTCCCTGGGCGGCGCGGGCCAGTTCCTCCGGCGGCAGGTATTGCTCACGTTCCCATTTGAGCTGCTGCAACGTGTCGGCATAGTCCCAGGAAGGGACGAGCCACGGGCCTTGGTTGGGTAGCACCCCATCGGCTTCCAAGGCCATGAACAGCCGCTCGCCGTAAACGCTGGCCTTCTCCAGATCGCGTGGCAAGCCCCATTCGCCTTTCTTGTACGCTGCGATGAGACGGTACAATGCCGGCCGGTGCCCCGCGTCTGCCGCCGTGACCAGCCAGTGCCTGCCACGCTCCTGCTGAGCGGCGTTCGCGTTTGGCTGGCCGAGGTAATACTCCGCCAACGCAAATTGGGCCTCGGTGGCACCGCTCGCAGCGGCCCGTTCCAGCCAGCCATATGCTTTGGCCTCCAGGGCCGCATCGCCATTCGCCTGGGCTAGAATCTCGCGCGCAATGGCTTGTGCGGCCACGGCATCTCCGCCGATGGCGTCTGCATACCGGGTACGGACTCGCTGCAGTTCGCGCGGAAATGTGGCGACAAAATGTAGTTCGTCCGCCGGAGCGAGCTCGTTCGGCTGCGGCGCTGCCAGAGCCTTAGCCTCCCACTGCCGAGACAGTCTGTCCGAATGCTCAAAGAGGATACCGTCGCCGGCAAGGGCGATCGCCAGCTCGCGCATCGCCCCGGCCGATCCGCCGGAGGCGGCTGTCTGCAGTAGCGCACGTGCGCGAGGAACATCACGGGCCACGGCATTACCGCTCATCAGCCGCCGCGCCAGCTGATATTGAGCGTCGGCATCACCCTGGTTCACAGCAAGCTGCAGCCATTCGATGTTTTCGTCGCGTTTTCCGAGCAGCACATAGAGCGCGTAGGCGGATGGCCCATGTCCCTACATCGCGGCCTGGCGAAGCCAGTGCTCCCGCTGCGCTCGGACCGGGCTTGTGGTGCCGATGATAAATTGCGCCTTGGTGCTGCCCGCCTCCGCTGCCTGACGATACCAACCCGTGGCGATGCGCGGATCGCGCAACGCACCACCGCGTCCCTCGGCGTAGAGCCGAGCCGTGCAGACTTGTGCAACCGTGAAACCGCTGTAACCCAGCGGTTCGCATAGCCAGACGGTGTATTTCAAAGCCACGACAGCGAACGCCGTGGCGATCATCAATACCATAGCGACGTCCGCCCAGACCCGTCCGCCCAGCCAGTAGATGAGCGGTACGCTCAACAGCAGGAATAGAATGACGACCCCGACGCCCAGCAGTGCGAATAGCCCAGAGCCCCCCACAAGACCCGCCACGCCCAGCCAGAAGGCGCCGAAGCCAACCCAGATTGCCCAAAGAACCCAGGCGGGCAACAACACGGTGAGACGAGTACGCAAGTGAGAGAAAATGGGGTCTGGTCCAAGCCGTCCGACAAAGGTGTTGCTGGCTATCACGCTTTATCGGGAAAATCATAGGGTTAGATATAGAGACTGCAAAAAAGATATTTCCCGGACCAGTTGATGCTACAACCTATTGATTTCGCTGAATATGTAGCGTGCTCCGCAACACCTATACCGAGCACCTTGGGTCTGGTCTTGTTTCTTGCGTAAGTGAGAGAAAATCGGGTCTGGTCTTGTTTCTTGCGTAAGCATGAAACAAGACCAGCCCCTTGTCCCATCCCTATCGCCCTAGCAGGATGAAAGCGCCAGCGGCGATGGCAAGGATACCCATAAGCGTGCCGAGTCCTGAGAAGCTGAGATTGAGGATAGGTATCAGCCCCTCTATGATCAGCCAGATGCCAAGCAAGAGCATTCCGATATTTTTGGTCAGTTTCATTGCCATGCTGAGAGCCTCTTTCTTACGACGGGTTGAATGTGGTGGTTTGGGAGAATGTTGGGGCGCAGCCGCCTAACAAATAATCATTTATGCGCCGAGCACCCTGTCCTCGCAGGCGAAGCTCCGAAGCCCGATGTGGCGTATATACCCGTCACACATGGACTTTCGGTCGCGATGCACGCCTCTCGCACCCGATAGCCGCGTTGCGGCGAAAGGCTGCGCAGTCCTGCTACGCGTTTCGCCCTAGGGCGTATCGTCCCTGTACGCCCGTTCGGCGGAGCAAAGGTCCACCGGACCTTTCCTTCGCCCGCCTCACTTTCGCAATAGAGCTGGCTATTACTCGTCGCCGCGCCTTGCCGTCAGGCACGATAGACGCACCTCGCTGGCCGAAAACCCACGTGCGACGGGGATAGACGTCTGCCGGACGAATCCGCTTCCGCACCCCGGAGCTCGACACCCTATCGAAAAGAAAACCTAACGCGAGACCGGGCGTCGGTACGGCTCCGGGGTCAGCCGTCACGGCCGCTGAAGGGGACCTGTTGGCTGTCGCTGGCCTCATTGGCTTTCCTCTAACCTCCGTTCGGGTGCGGGGTTAGCCCGATTGTAGCGAAAAATCCGGCGTGTGCGCGAGCGTGGCCCCAGCGCCTGGCATGCGCTGTTGAGGGAACGCCTGGGTCTGGGCTCACTCAGTGCGCAGATTCAGTGGGCACGCGCGGTGGTGACGCGCGGTCAGCGGTAGCGCGGGGCGCGCAGCGCGGCCGGGCGCGAGACAATCTCACGCGCGGGGTGCATGCGGCCTGTCGGGCAAACTGGACAGGGCCAGCCGGGCTCGGGCTCCCCGCGTCACTCCTGGAGGACACCGTGCCGAGTTGGCCAGGAGCTCTTTCGAGCGGGCTCCCAGGTGGGTGTCCAATTCTTTTGTACGCAACCGCCCGCCCGTCGCCGGACGCACGGCATGGCGCGATCCCCGTCGCGTCGCTGGCGACTACCCGGGTGGGGAAACCCACCGGCTAGAAGACGCGGCATTGCCGAGCCGCACTGGCCCCGCTTCTTTCCGACCCGTTTTTCCTGTACCTCTACCCCTTTTCCGTTTCCTGCTGCTCGGGCCGCTTGTCGCTTCCTGGAGACGTCGGTAGCTGGGATCGGCCACGCCCGTGCGTCAAAGCGGCGAAGGCGCCCACGCCCAGGTGGTCGCCCAGCAGCAGCCCGGATTCACGGCGGGCGACCACTGAGTGCGCCGCTCCTCCCGCCACCACGCCTAGCCCCCACAGGATCAGCGCCCAGCGTCCAACGCCAGCGCCCAACGCGACGTCAGCGGCACCCTTGGCCACTACAAACAGTACCGCCCACAGCGCCAGGAACAATGTGCCGGTGAAGATCGTGAGGGCCAGTGCGGGCGCCAGGATGCGGCCCAGCGGTAGCTCCGCACGGCGCGTCCGCACCAGCTTTGCGTCATGGCGCGCGTAGACGAGACCGCGGCTGAAATCGGCACCATTGCGGAAGGCGATACCGAGCATAACGACCACCGCGAGCCAGGCGACGCTGACCACTTGGCCGCCGTTCACCCAGGCGTACGCGCCGAGGCCGAGCCCGAGCAGAGTCACGCCGCGCCGCGCCCAGATTAGCGCGAGGTCCATCGTCTCGCGCACCGCTTCGACGCGAGCGCCTGGCGCCGCGGGGTGCGCCTCGGACCGCACCAAGCGCCGGCCGATGCGCGACGCGGCGGCCTTACCGAGACCGACCAGCATGTTCATCATGAGCAACGGCGTCAGAATCGCGATAATGACGAGGCTCTTCACCGGCAGACTCCTTTACGGCACGGGCTGCGCCACGACGGATACGGGCTCGTTACTGTAACAGCCCCGGCGTCCCGGTTTCCGCAACGCCTTCGGCCGTGCGAGGGATAGGGCGGAAAAGCCTATGACAGGGGACAGATTTATTTTTTGGCCTTTTCCCTCCGCCGCACATTCCCGGTCCTCGCCTTCGCTCTGGTGGTCCCGCCCGCGGCGATGGCGGCACGAACCGACTGCACCCATCCCAAGCCAATAGCCGGTCGGCCCGCTCTGCTGGCGCGCCACCCCGGCGACAACACCCTGCAAATCCCCGGACGCGATACGAGACAGGCTCTCCGCCAATGTCTCGACCCCCGCGGTGTCCCTCAGGCAAGCAGCCCCGCTGGCTGAGGCGGATGCCCGAGCTCGACCCACAGGAGTCATTCGCGCTCGGGACGACATCAGCAGCAATCTGCCGGTCTCCAAGAGGCTGCCGGAACACTTCGCCCACCCGGGCCTACCCGACCGGCACCACTTTTTCTGCACTCTACCTAGACAATATTATCAGACGATAATATACTTATACCAGGCATTAGACACTTGGATTCGGAATGGCGGGCATGCTGCGCCTTGCACTCCTCAGCACGGCTGGCCCGCATCCCCTTATCGCCCCGGGGACAGCCGCTACGAGCGGTGGTCGGAAGGCTTCGCAGGCCGTGCTGCGCACCGGGACAGGAAGCTCGTCAGCGGGCTGCTGACGGGGCAGCCATCGCAACAAACCTACTGGGAGAACGCTGTCATGACTACGTTGCTTACGATTGTGGCTCTTGGGGCCATTCTTCTCGGCATCGGCTCATGGTTTACATCGCGGCACACCATGTTCGGCGACCCTGACCGGTTTGCCAGCCACCGCAGAGCGGTACACCGCGCCGGCCTCACCTTCGTCAACTCACTGCCTGACGCAAGGACGAAGCCGAAATTCAAGGAGGGCACCAAGTCGACTTGACCTCGGGATGACGGATGACGGGGTCAGGTCTCGTATTGTAACCTCTCCCGGGTTGTCTTACCATGCGTCCATGGCCAGGCCGCTACGAATTGAGCTCGCCGGGGCGCTGTATCACGTCACCTCCCGGGGTGATCGGCGTGCGGCGATCTACGAGGACGAAGAGGATCGGGACAGCTTTCTCGCCACACTCGGGGAGACCGTGCAACGGTTCAATTGGCTGTGCCACGCCTACTGCCTGATGACCAACCACTACCACCTCGTGGTGGAGACCCCCGATGGAAACCTCTCCAAGGGCATGCGTCAGCTCAACGGGGTGTTCACCCAGGCGTGCAACCGGCGGCATGGGAGGACGGGTCACCTGTTTCAGGGGCGGTTCAAAGGAATCCTGGTCGACAAGGACAGCTACCTGCTGGAGCTGACCCGCTACGTGGTCTTGAATCCCGTGCGCGCCGGGATGGTCAAGCAGGCGGGCGACTGGCCGTGGAGCAGCTTTCGGGCAACGGTGGGGGAGGCGCCGGTACCGAAATGGCTCGCCGCTAACGGATTGCTGGCCCAGTTTGGCTCCCGTAGGAGCGTGGCGCGTCGGCGCTACCGGGCTTTCGTGTCCGAAGGGGCCGGCACGGGGAGTATCTGGGCTGCGTTGCGCCAGCAGATCTACCTCGGCGATGAGGCGTTCGTTGAGCGCATGCAGGAGAGAATGGCGATCAAAGGGGACGAATTATCCATCCCGAAGAGGCAACGTCGGGCCCCGGCCCCGTCGCTTGCGGTGATTGCAAAACGCCACCCGGACCGAAATGAAGCGATCGTTGCTGCCTATGCAACAGGCGCTTTCAGCTACAGGGAAATTGCCGAGCACTTCGCACTTCATCTCGCAACCGTAGGCCGCATCATTCGCAACCGAATGCAACCAGGCGGAGCCTGATCCGACCGGGGACAGTATATGGAATTCGCGCCTACCCTCCACTTCAAGGAGACATCGGGCGCCCGTTGCCCTGTCCCGGCGGCCGGGAGACCGAGGCACAGGGTGGCGCGATTCCCATCGTAGCGGCACGCGCAGCGAGCCTCCCGATCGGACTCAGACGAACCATGTCACCACGGCATACTTGGCGCCGTGTCGCACCGGCAGGCTGGCATGCGGATAGCAGTAGTTCGATGGAAACAGCACCAGGCTACCCGCCTTGGGGTTATAGGTCAGGCCCTGGCGGGGAAAGTGCAGCTCGCCGCCCTCATAGTCGTCGTTCAGATAGAGGACCGCTGACAGCAGCCGCTGTCCGTACACGGCGCGGGAGCCCGGCATGCTGTCCGTGTGCTCGCTGTAGCGCTGGCCTGGACCGTAGCGCAACAGCTCGAAGCCGAGATCGCTGCTCAGATCGATGCTACCGGCCGCCCGTACATAGCGGGCGGCCGCTGCATGGACACATTGCTTCAGTCTCTGCTCTTGATCGGCCAACCGGGGATGCAACAGGCCGCTGACCGACAGCCGGTCGTTGTTGCGGCGCTCCGCAAGCTCGGCCGCGGTATCCCGGTCGCCGTCACCGACGATTGCCGCCCGGGACCAAAGCGGCAGGGCTTCGGCACAAGCGATCAGGCCTTGAGGATCGGCGAAGGCATCCTCCACCTGCATGACGAAAGGCTCCAGCCAGGCGTCCCGGCCCGGGGCGGATTCCGCATCCCCGGGGTCGTAGGGATTGGCGAACAGCGGGAAATGGCAATGGGGACAGTGCCGGGTAGCAAGCGCCTGGGCCAGATAGGGGTTGGACATGAGAAGCCTCCGGCGAGCCGGGCTGTCTGCGAAAGGGCGCCGCTCGGTCTCGGGAGAAGCCCGCGCCGCTACAGCCAGGAAATCTTACGCTAACCCACAGCGGACTGCCGCCGGGCGCCGCGCACGGTAGCTACCGACCGATGATCCTAGAAGCGGCAGTTGAACGGCCGCCAGGGTGCGTGCCGCGTGGTGTCTGGCAAGGCATAACGAGGCGGACTAAATCGCCGGGAGCGATTTGAACAGCTACCGCTGGCCCGCAGGGCGAAGGGCAGGATGCCCGGAGTAATAGTAGATCTATGCCAACGAGTTATAACGCAGCCAGGCGCCGCGCGGTGCGTGCCCTGGTGGTCGTAGCGGCCATCACCCAATGGGTGAGTATCGAGTTTGTCCATCACCTTGGTCCAACCCATCACTCGATCGCTGTTCGGAGCGGTCAACTGCCGTTTCTAGGATGATAGTAGATCAACGGGGAAACAGCGCGAAACGTGACCCACCTCGCGCTGAAAAGAAATTCTGTTTCGGGCGGATTGTACGCCCGCGAAATGCGGACTACTCTTCAGACGTGCACAATACCTTACTAAACGGCTATGTTTTGTCGGCGAGCCCACAGATTCGTCCGGCACGAGGAGCAGACCATGTCGATGCTGTCTAAAGGTATCCTGGGCAAGGCCCTGGCTGGGCTCGGGACGTTCCTCATCGCGCTCAGCGGCCAGTCGCAGGCCGCTGTCGATCACCAACCGGATACGGCGAATAGCCTCCCTCCGGACGACCTGCAGCGTCTTTCCGGCGAGCCCCAAACGGGTGTGCAGAGCCCTGATGGCCGTCGGGTAAGCGTCGACGAAGTACCGGGCGAAGAAGGCAGGATGCGCCTGGCAGCGCACGTGAACTCGGGGCCCACCGGCCACTCCAACGTCCCCGGGCACGCCAACTTCACCGGCAAGACGCTGCCCCAACAGATGCCGATACAACATCCCCAGATCATGCGCCCCGGCGGTCCCGCGGCCTCCCATGTCAACTCGGGGCCCACCGGCCACTCCAACGTCCCGGGACACGCCAACTTCACCGGCAAGACGCTGCCCCAACAGATGCCGATGCAGCGGCCCCAGATGATGCACCCTGGTGGTCCCGCGGCCTCCCATGTCAACTCGGGACCCACCGGCCACTCCAACGTCCCCGGGCACGCCAACTTCACCGGCAAGACGCTGCCCCAACAGATGCCGATGCAGCGGCCCCAGATGATGCGCCCCGGCGGTCCCGCGGCCTCCCATGTCAACTCGGGGCCCACCGGCCACTCCAACGTCCCGGGACACGCCAACTTCACCGGCAAGACGCTGCCCCAACAGATGCCGATGCAGCGGCCCCAGATGATGCACCCTGGTGGTCCCGCGGCCTCCCATGTCAACTCGGGACCCACCGGCCACTCCAACGTCCCCGGGCACGCCAACTTCACCGGCAAGACGCTGCCCCAACAGATGCCGATGCAGCGGCCCCAGATGATGCGCCCCGGCGGTCCCGCGGCCTCCCATGTCAACTCGGGGCCCACCGGCCACTCCAACGTCCCGGGACACGCCAACTTCACCGGCAAGACACTGCCCGGGGAGACACAGCAACGATGAAGCGGTAGCTCAACCCGGGGCAGCAAAGCGCCCGGCCCGTCACACAGGGCCGAACAGCCGGCTCCCCCGGGGCTTTTGCTCGCCGATTCGCGGCGCGCCACGAAGCCAACCGGCAAAGGAGCCCGGCCCGTGAGAACCCATGGGTCCGCCCCACCACCGAGAATGTGCATCCGCATCGATGTTGGAGCCAAAGGAGCTGCACCTCGACCTGAATCCGAGTCGTTGCCGGGTGGCCTCCCGTATTCATGGTTTCTTGGAGGCAGCTCATGGCACCGATGATGCCGGACCTTTCCTGCAAAGGGCGTTCGGCCTATCCGGATTGGAGCCCGGCCCGCTCCCCCTGGATACTGGAGCTGCGCCTCTGATCACCGAGGCCCAGCTGTTCGGCTTCGGCCAAGCCACACCGTCGCCGGATATCCCTTTGGAGCTGCGCCTGCTGGCCTACGGCAGCAAGCCCCTCGCGCTGCTTCACGGACCGGAGGCGGATCTGACGGGCTGGGTCGCCTGGGCGGAGCGCCGCCGCTACACGGCCCTGCTTTCCAGCTACCAATGGCAGCCCCACGAAGACCTCGGCAAGGGTGGCTACTCCAATCTCACCAGCGATCACCTGCCCGCCGAGGCGGGCTCCGGCGCCTGGCGCTGCCTGCTGGTGTGCCCGGACGAGGATCTGGCCATCCTCGGCTGGCTGTGCCTGCATTTCGGCTGGGACGCGTTGCTCGGCCGCCTGTTGGGGTACCCATCCTGCTGCGCCGCCAGCTTCGCCGAGCGCTGGCCCACCGCCGTTCGCGATCACCAGGGTGATCTGGCGCCGCTCAGCCTGCAGGTGTCTGGCCCGCCCCCGCATGATTGGCGGCTGAACGTCTTTGGCCGCTACTTCGGCGCCACCCTGATCCAGCACTTTCCCTGCCGCTTCGATTGCGCCGCGTCCGCCGCCGTGGCGAGGCGCGCGGCCTGGGCCCTGGAGCGCCTGGAGCCTGATTATTTCGCCGCCATCCGGGAGCTGCTGCGGGCCCCGGTACTTTATACCGAAACCATGGGCGTAGCGCTGGCACGCGGCGGCCGCATCCGGTGCCGGGAGGGCGAGTCGGAGCTGACCTACGATCCGGCGCAGCTCCTGCTCACCGAGCCCGGCTCTGCGTTGGGCAAGGCTCTGATAGCCGGCGCCCGGGTTACCGCAGCCTTTGGCGAGTCGCATCTCAAGGTCGGCACCGCTGACTTCCCCGGACATCTGGTCTGGCTCACCTGAATCTAAGGGCACCGCTCATGCGCTATCTGGCCTGCTCCGCTATGGAATCCTACGAGTCAGAAATGCTGCTCCGGGACTTCGGGAAATTCTATTACCCCCTAGGCGACGTCAACATGGGGCGCGACACGCTGGTGGACGCACCAGACACCGTTTGTGTGCCGGTGCAAGACGAGATGCTCGCCCTGGAGCCCGACACCGCCTCCTGGAGCTTCCTCACCAACGCCGAGGGCGAGCTGTTGCGCGGGCTCGCGCCGGGCCGCTCCCTCGGCTCGCTATTGGACGACTGGCCGGCAGGCGACGCTGGCACCGCGGCCGCATTCGTCGGCAACCTGTTTCGCCGAGGGCTGGTGCGCCTGAACGGCCACACCAGCGTGCAGCCCGAGATCTTCCACGATTCCGCCAATTGCCAGGAAGGACACCTGGTGGAGCTGCTGGTCACCGAAAAATGTAATCTGGCGTGCGAATATTGCCTGGCAGGCGCCAATCAGTCGCTGCCGCATATGAGCGAAGAGATCGCCCTAAAAGCGGTGGATCTGGCGTACGGTATGGACCAACCGAGCATCACCTTCGAGTTTTCCGGTGGTGAGCCTTTTCTGCGCTTCGACCTGATGCGAAAGCTGGTCGGGCACATCCGCGACCATCCCAACCGGGCAGGCCGGGAGGTCTATATCTGCCTGCAGACCAACGGCACGCTGCTGAACGAGGAGCGGGTGCAGTGGATGGCCGACAACAGCATCATCGTCGGCCTGTCACTGGACGGCAATCCGGACTCCCACAACCTCAGCCGCCCCCAGGTCAACGGCAAGGAGTCCTTCTCCAAGGTGCTGCACGGCCTGACCCTGATGCGCGAGGCCGGCGTCGCCTATGGCATTCTGGTGGTACTCAACCGCTCCAACATCCATGCGCCGGAACGCTTGATTGAATTCATGACCGAGAACGGCATCCAGCAGTTCAAGCTCAATCCCATCGCCTTTCTCGGCACCGCCCGCTCGGAATGGGACCGGCTGGCACTGGGCCAGGATCAGATCCTCGACTATTTCCAGACCCTCGGGCGGCGCCTGGTGAGCTCCGGCCAGGACATCTTCGAGTCCAACCTGCTGGACATGACCCGGCACCTGGTGAGCAAGCAGCGCCAGAGCCGATGTCTGCGCGGCCATTGCGGGGCGGGTGACAGCTTCAATGCGATCTCGGCCGACGGCAGTATCTATCCCTGCGGCCGGGCCACCCAAAGCCCGGCGCTGAAGCTGGGTGACGTGCTCACAGAGCCCTTCGCCCTGAACCGGCCCGGCCGTAACAACCTGTATATCCAGCGGATCCGCGAGCGCCGCCCCAAGACGCTCGAGGACTGCGTCAGCTGCCATTACCGGGAGCCTGTCAGGCGGGCTGTGCGGTGCAGGCCTTCGAGCGCTACGGTACGGTCCGCCACAAGACACCGGAATGCAGTTTCAACAAGGCGATGTATCCGTACCTGATGCATTGGCTGAGCCACGACCCGGAGGCGGTCGCCTATCTGAATCGCAGCCAATACTTCGCTGGCCGCAATCAGCTCCAAATCGCCGAGCAGGCTTTTCTGGCGGCTTGAGACCCGATGACGAGCGGGACCCTGCCCGATAGCGCCGCGGAGCCGCCCCCCACCGCAGCACCTCCGATGCTCCCCGATTCCCGGGGGACTTGCTGGCCCCAGCCCCCGGGGTCCTCCACCGACCTGGCGGCGGCGCTCTGGGCGCAACGCCAGCATGCGCGGGCCCTGGCGCTGAGCGAAGCCTGGCAGCCGCGGCTTTCGGGCTGGTGGCAGCGCTATTTGCAAACGCTGTACCGATTGCTCGCCGAGATGCCCCCCGAGCTGATCGTGGCCGCATTCCGTCCCGCGGTGGCAGGCCTGGCATTGGACCCAGAGCGCCGGGAGCTGGATCCGGTGGGCACCGCCCTGGGCGTGATCCGCTTTCTCGTCGGCGGCCCGAATACGCGCTCCCTGGCCCTGGTGATCCCGGCGGAGGCATTCGGCACCGCGGGGCGGCTCTATTTCCCCCACCTGCACACGGTGCTGGAAAGCCAGGGACCCCTCGCCGTGGAGGCCGATTTCCGCCAAGTCCGCTTCACCTGGACGGATGGCTCGGGCGCGACCCTGCCGACGGCACCGCCCGACGAAGATCCGGGCGGCGCCAGCCTCGGACTGACCCGGCTGGCGACTGTGGCCGGCTGGCGCGTGCTCAACGGCACCCCGGACCTGGCTCAGCCCTTGGCCGAGCTGCCGACCCCCCCTTGGACCATTCTGATCCATTCCAGCTCGACGCTCTGGCCAACGGCGCGCGCTTGCTGCAACGAGTCTGGCCGGAAGCGGCGCTGGCGGCCCACCGTTACCTGGACTCCGTGTTATTGCAGCCCGTGCCCGAGCAAGGCTATGTAACCAGCATCAGCCTGGGGCGGCTGCAAGGGACCTTGGTCGCCTGCATGCGCGATCCTATACAGGTGGCGGACGCCTTGTGCCACGAAGGCAGCCATACCCGGCTGGGATTGTTTTTGCATCACGATTCGCTGATCGAGGACGACGGAGCCGCCATCCACCCCTCGCCCTGGCGCAAGGACCTCCGCCCCCTCAAAGGCCTGCTCAACGGGGTGCACGCATTCGTCAACGTCTGCGAGCTTTACCGGCGCTTGGCGGAGGCCGAGCCGACCCTGGCCGTATACCTCTTGGAGATACGGGAAGCCCAGCGCCAACGGGTACTGACCGCCTGGTCCTACCTGGAGCCCCGCATGCAGCCCACCCCGTTGGGCCAGGAGCTGGCCCGGGAGCTCGGGGCAGCCGTGCAGGCGCTGCAATGAACGGCGCCGAGCTGCTCCATGACCGGCAAGCCCGTGAGCGCCTGCGCTCGGAGCTGGACCTGAACGGCTTTGCCACGATCCAGTCCCCCGCCCTGCCCCCGGAGCTGTTTCGAGCGTTGCGCGAGGACGCTGCCGCCCAGCGAGCCTCCGGCTGGGGCCAGGCCAGCCGCCCCAGCGTTACCCACCAAGCCTGGCGCGCCGAGCCTGGAGCAGCAGGCCTGGGCTTCCTGGAAAGCCCCGAGGTCCTCGGACTACTGGAAGAGCTGGTGGGCGAGCCAGTCGCGCTCAGCCATGCCGGCACCTGTTACACCTATTACGACGGTCCCGGTGGGCATATGAACGTCCATCTCGACCGCGCCATCGACTGCACCTACACCCTGATCGTCGTTCTGGAGGCGGAATGGTCCGAGACCCCGCAGCCCGGACCGGGCCTCAGCCTGGAAGTCTGGCCTCTGGGCCCCTTGCCGGGGGCAAACCAGCCACCGGCCTATCGGATCGACACCCGAAGCAATATGCTGGCCGTGGGCCGCGGCTCCCAGGTCCCCCATCGACGCCCGACCCTGGGTCAGGGCGAACGGGTGGTGGCACTTACGGCCTGCTATGCGCCAGCGCTCCTGCGCGACACCCCGGCTCGCGGGCAGCCGCATCCCCAGCTCGGCCAGGACCTCACCGCGCAAGGAAACGACCATTGGAACCGCGGCGAGCGCGCCGCTGCGCTCCGCTGTTATTCACGGGCGCTGGAGGCCGACCCGGGGTGCGACCAGGCCTGGAGCAGCCTCGGCTTCGATTATTGGCACCAGCACCGGTTCATTGAAGCCCAGGAGGCATTCACCCGGGCCAGCCGCTACAACGGTGACAACCCGGCACACTGGTCCAATATCGGCCTCTGCCTGCGGGACCAAGGCGCCTTCGAGGCGGCCATCCGCTGTTTTCAGGTAGCCCTGGCGCTGGACCCCCGCTACGCACCGGCACTCAATGAATGGGCCAACGTGCTGCAGGACCAGGACCGTTGTCAGGCAGCGCTGCCCTTGTACGCCCATGCACTCGCGATCGATGCCAAACGCGCCGTCGTACACCACAATCTCGGCGTGGCCTATCTCCGCCTGGGGTGGCGGCAGCGGGCCGAGCAGGCGTTTCGCGCGGCGCTGTCGCGCGACCCGGATTATCACCATTCCCTGGAAGAGCTCGCCTTGCTCAGAATCGCAGACGGGGACCGCGACGGCTGCCGTATGCTGCTGGAGCAGGCCGCCAGCCCGCGGGCGCAGACGATTCTGGAGTCGCTCTAGCCCAATCTCCACCTGGCGGACCGGCCATGGCCCTCATGTATTCCACGGCTGCATCGCGTAGCCCGCAAGCGGGCGTTGTCGAAGCTGTTTCCGTCGCTGATGCGCCCAGGATCCCTGGGGCACCGACACCCCGAGCCGCAGACTAACGCGCCCTGGGACCCAACCGCGACAAGGGAGCCGCTCGAAAAGACCTCAGGTGCGTCGTGCCTCCCGGCGCCCGGGCGGGCCCGATGGCCGCGACCCATACGGCCCGGACCTGTACGTATCGGCTTGCCTGCGTCGAAGGGGTCAGCCCGGCAACGGGGCAGCGCCTTGGACGGCGTTGACCCACCCCGGCCTGCAGTCGGATACTGCGAGCAACCATCGGGGGGAGCACAATCATGACCGCGGCGCTCTTTTTCGTTGCAGCTGCCATCTTCGCTGTAGCCTATTTCACCTATGGCCGGCAGTTCCTGCAGAAGGCGGTGGGCACGGACCACTCGAGCCCGACCCCCAGCCATACGCACTATGACGGGGTGGATTACGTTCCCGCCAAAGCGCCGGTCCTTCTCGGGCACCATTTCAGCTCGATTGCCGGCGCCGGTCCGATCGTCGGCCCGATCATCGCCGCTGCGGCATTCGGCTGGATACCGGCCTTCCTATGGATACTGGTGGGCGCGATCTTTATCGGCGGGGTCCACGACTTCACCTCGATCATGGCGTCGATTCGGCACCGCGCCCGCTCGGTGGGCGAGATCGCGGCCCTCTACATGAGTCCGTTGAGCTATCGGCTGCTGCTGCTGTTCATCTGGTTGACGCTCTGCTACGTGCTGGTCGTCTTCCTCGACCTGACCTCGGTCACCTTTGCCAAGTCGGGCGGCGTCGCCTCGTCCTCGATGATCTATATCGTGTTGGCGCTGTTGTTCGGGCTGACCGTGTACCGTTGGAAGGTCTCGATCCTGCGCGCCAGCCTGATCTTCGTGCCGCTGGTGTTTGTCGCTATCGACGCAGGCCAGCAAATCCCTCTGACCTTCGGGTTTCTCGGAGCGAACGCCAGCATCGCCTGGGATGCAGTGTTGCTGATCTACTGTTTCGCCGCCTCGGTGACGCCGGTATGGATACTGCTCCAGCCGCGCGACTATCTCGCGTCCTATCTGCTCTATGCCGCGATCCTGGTCAGCGTGCTGGGGATCGTTTTCGGCGGATTGCCTGCCGTCTATCCCGGATTCGTGACCTGGAACGATCCCCACCTGGGGCCGATGTTCCCCATCCTGTTCATCACGGTCGCCTGCGGGGCGGTCTCCGGGTTTCATAGCATCGTCGGCTCCGGGACCACCGCCAAACAGCTCAATTCGGAAAAGGACGCGCTCACCATCGGCTATGGCGGAATGCTGCTCGAAGGCATGGTGGCAGTGATCGCCGTGATCACAGTGCTCATCGTGCCGCTCGGACATGCGGCCGGGGCGCCCACCCAGGTCTTCGCCTTCGGCATGAGCCGTTTCTTCTCGGCGCTGCACATGCCCGGGGAGCTGGGCACGCAATTCGGGCTGCTGGCCATTTCGACATTTTTGCTCACCACGCTCGATACCTGCACGCGCCTGTGCCGCTATGTTTTCCAGGAGTTCTTCGCCATGAAGAACAAGGCAGGGCGATTCGTCGCCACCTTCGTCAGTCTGGTGCTGCCGGCGGTCCTGGTTCTGATCACCTTCAAGGACCCGGCTAGCGGGCAGGTGATCCCCGCCTGGAAGGCTATCTGGCCGGTGTTCGGCGCGACCAATCAGCTGCTCGCGGCCCTGGCGCTGATGGTGGTCGCGATGTGGCTCCAGGCGGTGGGGAAAAAGGTCTGGTTTGTCGTCGTACCTATGGCCTTCATGCTGGTGATGACCGTATGGTCGTTAATCATTCTCGTCGCCGCGCCGGGTACAACCGCTGTGGTCAGGTGGGTGGCGGGCTTCCTCCTCGCACTGGCGCTGATCCTCGCGTTCGAGGCCTTGCGAAGCACCGTTCGCCGGTTGCGAGTCCCCCGGGAGGCACTTGAGGCGGCGGAGTAGACGGGATAGACAGACAGGTTAAATGACCCCCGGCAAAGCCGGGGGTTTCCCCAAGTGAATGATCCTGTACCGGCCTTGCTCAAAGACAGCCTTCCAGCCTAAGAGCCCCACCCGCCGCGCGTGCTCCGAGCTGACCCAGGCATGGGCAGGGACCGGCGGAGGCAAGAGGCCTGTGATGGGGACCGCCGCGGACTAGACGACACCCACCGGAGCTGCGCCCGGGAAGACGCTGGGCTCGCCTATCCTGAGTCCCGGCGGCAGCGACTCGCCGAACACGCGCCGCTCGTCGGCCTCGCCCAGCTCCAGCCGCTCTCTGACCATGCGCACCCAGCTGGGCGGTGCCTTGCTCGCCTCCAGTCGTACGACCACCCGCGTGCGCGCCTCATCGGAGAGGTCTCGCGCCCGGTCGCCGGTCAGCCGTGCGATCTGCACCGCGGCGAACGCGGCAGGGGCGACCTTCTTCCAGTCCAGGGCGAGGATCGGCTCCAGCCAGCCGGCGGCGACCTCGGCCGCCACCACATTGTGCGCACTGGCGTAGAAGGGTGCGCGGGCGCCGATACGTCCCAACGCCCACCAGCTTTGCGGGCTCTCGGCAGGCTTGCGCAGCCGCTCGAGCAGCCACTGGGCAAGCTCGATCTTGCGCTCCACGGGCAGGCGCTCCAGGGATGCCGCAAGGCGCACCATGTCGTCGTAGCCCTGTTTTTTCACCCCGGCCGGACGACCACCCTGGGCCTTGCCCTGGGGCTGCAGGTCGAAAGTGATGTCCTGGAGGATGCAAAGCTGCGCCTGCTCGTCCAGACCCCCGGCCACACGGCGCCAGAGCGTCCACCATTCCGACCAGACCTGGCTGTCCCTGACGTACTGTATGCCCGGAGCGTACAGGGCCCAGAGCTGGTCGATCCGCCAGTCGTCCAGAGGGTATCCGAAGCCGGGCCGCAGGCAATAGCCCACGAGGCTCAGCCACAGGCGCTCGTGATCGGTGCTGCGCCGGCGCCGGCGGGCGCGCTCCCAGAGGGTGCCGAAGAGCTCGCGCAGCAGCGGCGTCTCCCAACCCTCGCGCCCCCCCAGGATGCGCTCCAGCTCACCCCGCAGCTGCCTGACCTGTTTGGGTCCGACCTGCCCGGAGCTGCTGCCGAACACCCGCTCGATCGCCTCGGCCGCCTCGTCGAAGCCCGGGTGGACCGCGCCACCCGGTCCAGCGTGCAGGGTCGCGCGCTCCCCGCGCAGCTGGAATTCCAGCCGCCAACGCTGCGTCGGGTCCCGGGTGCTCACGCAGTGCATCTCCAGGGTGCCCAGCTCGGTGAGCGAGCTGCCGAGCTGCACCGCCATCTCCCGCGCCTCGCTGCCCTGGGCCGGCACCACGGTGGCGATGGGGGGCAGATGCACGAAATCCCCCGTGTCGATGTCGGTCAGGGTGCCCGGCGGATAGGGGGTGTCGGCGCTGGAGGAGACCAGCGCGAAGCGCACCGGCTGCCCCAGGCGCAGGGCGAAGACGCGGTCCGCCAGGCGAATCTCCCGGCCCTCCTCCGTGCCGCGGGGCAGCACGCAAACGCCCTGGCGCGAACGGCCCTGCTCCTGCTCCAGGACCAGGAAGTAGCTGCGCGCCGAGCCGCCGCCGATCTTCGGCGCCAACCCGCGGAGCGCCAGGGCGTAAGCGACCGCCCCACGTGCCACGGCGAGATCGGGATCCTCGTTGTGCAGAATCTGCAGCGGCGCCTGACGCCAGCCGGCCAGGGTCTCCTCCAGGCGCCCGGCCAGGGTCCCGGCGCGGAACACCCCGCCATTGAGCAGCAGAGTGTCCGGCACCGGCAATGCCGGGTCGCCTGCCGCGTCGCCGCCCAGCGCCTGGCGCGCGGCGGCGGCGTGCCGGGCCAGGAACGCCGCGATATGCCGGGTCACGGCCGGGTCCGCGACATAGGGCAGGCCGAACTCGACGATGCCGCTGCGCACCCGCCTGGGCTGCTGATCCGGGGCAACCCTGGGGAAGAAGCCGTCCACGATCATCTGTTGGACTTCTTCGCGGGTCAGCTCCACGGAGCGGGCGCCGCCGACCAGCCTGGCACCGGCGCCGAGCAGGGTGACCGCCACACGCTCCGGCGCCTCGGACGCCAGCAAGCGCTCCTTGGCCGATCGGCACTGCTGGATCAGCTGGAACAGGCGCGCGGCGGACAGCCGCGCGCCCGCGCCCGCCATGCGTGCCTCGGCGACATGGGCCAGGGCCAGATCCATGTTGTCGCCGCCGAGCATCAGATGATCGCCCACCCCGATGCGCGTCAGGCGCGGCTCCCGCTCGACCATCTCCACCCGGATCAGGGTCAGGTCGGTGGTGCCACCGCCCATATCGCACACCAGCACCAGACGCGTCTGCTCCAGCGCCTGGCCCAGGTTGGCGCGGTGGCGAAACAGCCAGTCGTAGAACACCGCCTGGGGCTCTTCCAGCAGGCGCGCCCCCTCCAGGCCGGCCAGGCGCGCTGCCTCCACGGTCAGGGCGCGCGCGCCCTCGTCGAAGGAGGCGGGCACCGTGAGCACCACCTCCTGCCGCTCCAGCGGGGCCCGGGGAAAGCGGGATCTCCAGGCGGCGCGCACATGGGCGAGATAGCTGGCACTGGCGGCCACCGGCGAGACCTTGGCCACGTCTGCCGCAGCGCCCCAGGGCAGGATCGGCGCCATGCGGTCGACCGAGGGATGCGACAGCCAGCTCTTGGCGCTGGCCAGGACGCGGCCGGGGACCTGCGCCCCGAGCTCGCGTGCCAGGCTGCCGATGACGACCTGGTCCAGGCCGGCGGGATCGACCTGCTCCCAGGGCAAGCGCAGATCGTCCGCGGTCAGCTCGCCGGCACCGGGGTGGTAGCGCAACGAAGGCAGCAGGGGACGGGCGGCGACCTCGCCGAGATTGACCAGCTGGTCGATCTCGAACAGCCGGATCTGCTCGGCACCCGGCTCGGTGTAGGCGACCACCGTATGGGTGGTGCCCAGATCGATGCCGACTAGGTAGCCCTCCATGACGCTCAAGAGGGCGTCTGGCCGCGCACCTCGAACTCCACCTTCCAGTGCTCTCCACCGCTGCGCGGCAGGGCTTCCAGGCGCAGGGTCCCGGTCTCGGTCACCATGGCGCGCAGCCTGACCGGCACGATCTCACCCGGCGCCCGGTCCTCGGCCGGCAGGTTGGCCTCGATCTCGCCCAGCTCCTGGACCTCTTCGGGCTCCCAGTCCTCGAGCAGGGTGCCGACCTGGTCCTGGCGGCGCACCGAGGAGCCGAAGAAGCGGAAGCGCACCGGCTCGCCCACCACCAGGCCGAATTCCTGGGGCGGCAGCTCCGCCTGGGTTCCTTCTTCCAGGCCGAACGGGGCGATGCACAGGGCCTGGACCGGCGGCTCCATGCCGGGCACCGCAGGCATGGCGGACTCGATCCCTACATAGAAAGCGCTGGCGGTGCCGCCGCGGATGCGCACCCCGCCGCCGCGGCGCACATAGCTGTAGTAGGCCGCCCCACGGGCCACCGCGAGATCCAGGTCGGCGCCCTCCAGAACACGGGCGGGCGGGGCGCCGTCGGCGGCAAGCCAAGCGTTCAGGGTCTCAACGGTGCGATCGACCAGGATGGGGGACTTGAGCACCCCGCCGTTGAACAGCACGGCGGTCGGATGCAGGAAGCTCGCGCCGGGCGCGGCAGTCGCGGCAAAGCCCTCCAGCGCTTGCGTGGCCCCCAGCTGGCGCGCCAGGAAGGCCGCCAGATGACGAGTGATAGCCGCATCCTGGGCATAGGGCAGACCGAGCTGGGTGAGGGCGGCGCGCGCGCGGCTGAGCGGCCGTGCGGAGCTGTCCACGCGCGGAAAGAACCCCTCCAGGATGGAGCGGCTGACCTCCTCCCGGGTCAGCTCGGTGCGGATCGAGCCGCCGATGAGCTTGGAGCCACGACTGGGCACGACCACCGGCACGGCCTCGGTGTCGGAGTGCCCGAGCAGCGTTTCCTTGGCCCCGCGACAGGCGTGGGTCAGGGCGCGCAGCTGCCAGGCATCGAGCCGGGTGCCCTGGCTCGCGAGCTTGGCCGCCACCACATGGGCCAGCGTGAGGTCCATGTTGTCACCCCCCAGCAGGATGTGATCACCGACCGCTACCCGGTGGGGCTCCAGGTTGCCTTCGCGCTCTACCGCGGCAATCAGGGACAGGTCCGTGGTACCGCCCCCGACATCCACCACCAGCATGATGTCATTGACCTTCAGCTGCTCGCGCCAGCGCCCCGAGCTGCCCTGAATCCAGCTGTAGAGCGCGGCCTGGGGCTCCTCCAGCAGGGTCATGTGCCCATAGCCAGCGGCCGCGGCCGCCTCGGCAGTCAGCTCCCGGGCCGCCGGGTCGAAAGAGGCGGGAATGGTGACAGTGACCTCCTGCTGTTCGAAGGGCGCCTCCGGGTGGGCCTGATTCCAGGCCTCGCGCAGGTGCCCCAGGAAGCGCACGGAGGCCTCCAGCGGAGAGATGCGCGGCACCTCCTCCGGGGCCTCGTTGGGCAGGATCGGCGCGCGGCGGTCCACGCCGGCATGGCACAGCCAGCTCTTGGCACTGGACACCAGGCGGATCGGGGTCTGGGCACCGCGGCTGCGCGCCATCTCACCGACCGCATAGTCCTGCCCGGCGGTCCAGGGCAGGCTGAGATCGCCCGGGGCAAGCTCGCTCGGATGCGGGAGATACAGGAAAGACGGCAGTAAGGCGAGCGTCTCGACCGTGCCCGGGGCGGTGAGCTGGGGGATGGCCATAACCTGCTGGCTGGCCTGCTCGCCCTCGCTGGCTGCCAGATCCACTGAGGACAGCGCGCAATGGGTAGTGCCCAGATCGATGCCGATGGCATACAGCGGCTCGCTCATAGCTCCACCTCGGCCGGGGCGATGACCCGGGCATCGTGACGCTCGGCCAGCCTCGGCAGCCGTACCTCGGTCACCCGCCAGCCGCGGTGGCCGAGGCTGCCGCGAAACGGGGCCTGGCCCAGCACGTTGCCGGTCAGCCGGATGGCAGAGGCGTCGAAGCCGGCTTCCAGGGTAATGGCGCTACCCTCGGCCTCCGTGCGTACCGGCTGCAGGGTGAAGTGCTCGCGCAGCACCTTGCGGCAGCCTTCGTGCACCACGCGGGTGGCGGCGCCAATGTCGGTATCGGAATAGGCCGCCACGTCTTCCTCGATGAAATCGATGAAGCGCCCGTCGCGCTGCAGCAGACCCAGCAGCTGGAGCGCGGCCTCGGGGCCGGCCTCTTTCAGTATCGGGGCGGCGGCGGGCGCCGCCTCGGTACCGGCCCGGCGCAGGCGCTGAATGCGGCCGGCGAAGCCGGCGTCAAACAGGATGCCGAAGAAGGCCCCGAAGGCGAGGCCGACGCGGCTGAAAAACGATGGGTTGGAATCTGACATCAAATGACTCCTTGTTGCGACTGCGTTCCGCTATCGGGCCTTGGCGCCTGATGCGAACGCCAGGCAGAGCGGTGAACTGTTCCCGGTCGGGGCGATCTGCTACCTCGCGTGCCGGGACCCAATGCTGAGCTGGCGCAGCCGACTCGGCGCCGCGGTCTCGCGCAAGCCATGCACGAGCGGACCGGCGAAGAGGGGCTCGGCCAGGGCGACGATGCGGCTCGAAACGGCCGTCTCGCCATGCGACATAGCCGGCGCCCATTGTAAGGCATGGGGCCGGGACCCGGCAGTCAGGGCGCCGGCATCCCCGGGGCCATCGGTGCCGGCAGAGGCGTTCGGACCCCTGAAATATTCCGGATTTTCTACTTTATTGACAATAGCTTCCAACGACATTCCCAAGCGCTCATCGGGGTCGGACGGACGCAATGCTCTCCGCCGGTGGACCTAAGGGTTACCCAGTGCTTGGTGGGTAGCAACCGCGCAGTAACCTAGGGTATGTTCCCGACAGCTGTTGGTGCCTTCGGGCTGCGACTACTGCCGGGCGGTACCAAGCAGCGGCGCGAGCCTGACAACAGTCAGACCAACACCCAACGCAGACATAGCCAATAACAAAACACACACCAACCAACGAGATGGGAGACAACGCTTTGAGCACGATTTCTACGGAAGTGGTCGATCGCCTGAAGGCCGGGATCAGCGGGGATGTCGTTCTGCCCGGGGATGCCAACTACAACGAGGTGCGCAGCATCTGGAACGCCATGATCGACAAGCGTCCCGGTGCAATCGTACGCTGCGCCGGCGTGGCGGACGTGGTGCACGCGGTGAAGACCGCCCGGGCCGATGATCTGTTGGTATCCGTGCGCAGCGGGGGCCACAACATCGCCGGCAATGCCCTGTGCGACGGCGGTCTGACAATCGACCTGTCAGGCATGCGCACGGTGCGGGTCGACCCTGATGCGCGGCGGGCCTACGTGCAAGCCGGGGCGACCCTGGGTGACCTGGACGGCGCGACCCAGGCCCACGGCCTGGCCACCTCGCTGGGGATCAACTCGACCACCGGCGTGGCCGGTCTCACCTTGGGGGGTGGCTTCGGCTGGCTGACCCGCAAGCACGGCATGACGGTGGACAATCTGATCTCGGCCGAGGTGGTGACCGCCGACGGCGAGCGGCTGCGGGCCAGTGCCGACGAGAATCCGGAGCTGTTCTGGGCCCTGCGCGGGGGTGGGGGCAACTTCGGCATCGTCACCGAATTCGAGCTGCAGCTACATCCGGTCGGTCCCGAGGTGCTCAGCGGGCTGATCGTCTATCCCTACGCGCAGGCGCGCTCGGTGCTGAGCCAGTACCGGGAATTCGCCAAGACATTGCCGGACGAGATGAGCGTTTGGGCCGTATTGCGCAAGGCGCCGCCGTTGCCGTTCCTGCCAGAGGAGGTGCATGGCCGGGAGGTGGTGATCCTGGCGTTCCTGTACGCCGGTGACGTCCAGGCGGGCAGCGAGATCATCGAACCGGCACGCCGCTTCGGGGATGCCTACGGCGAGCTCATCGGTCCGAATCCGCTCGTCGGCTGGCAGCAGGCATTTGATCCGTTGCTCACGCCCGGTGCGCGCAACTATTGGAAATCGCACAACTTCGCCGAGCTCAGCGACGGCGCCCTGGACATGGTGATCGAGTACGCGGGCAAGCTGCCTTCGCCGCAGTGCGAGATCTTCATCGCCCAGCTCGGCGGCGCGGCCAACCGGGTCGAGCCGGACGCGACGGCCTATGCGCACCGCAGCACCCAGTTCGTGCTCAACGTCCACGGCCGCTGGGACGAGCCGGGTCAGGATGCTGCCTGCATCGGCTGGGCTCGGGCATTCTTCGACGCCGCGGCCCCCTATGCACAGGGCGGCGTGTACGTGAACTTCATGACCGAGGAGGAGACTGCCAGGGTCCGAGCGGCCTACGGTCCCGGCTATGAGCGCCTGACCCAGGTGAAGAAGCGATACGATCCGGACAACTTCTTCCGCCAGAATCAGAACATCCGACCCTCAGCGTAACTGGTACTGAGAAGGTCGCAATCCAGAGGCCAGGGACGGCCCGCTGGGCGATTGATCACCCTCCTCGGTACTGCATTGCGGCGGATCCATGGCCGGAGTTAAATAACCCCCGGCGAAGCCGGGGGCTTATTGGGTGAGCGCCTCGAGGGCGCCATGAAACCTGGAGCCGCCCCTGGCGGCTGGGCGATTGCTCCAGCAACTGACTCCGCTCTCTCTAGCGATCCGGGGTGGGTCCGGCGGGACCGTGAGCCGCCTGGACGGCGGCTCCCGAGCCTCCAGGGATGGATTCACGGCGTGTCCCGACGGTCCCATCCCGGACCGCACTCCCGCAACGCTCCGCTCCGCACTCAGACCGTCTTTTCAGGCCGACCGCCGCAAAGGTCAAACCTCGTGAGTCCCCCGCCAAAGCCGGGGGTTTCCCCAAGTGAATGACGGGAGCTGAATGGTTGCGGGCGTTCGCGGTATCAGCCGCTCACCCATCCCCGCACCTGATCCGGACCGGGCACGCCCCCGCTGTGCACGAGCTTCCCGTCGATCACCACGCCGGGGGTGGCCATGACGCCGTAGGCCAGGATCTCGGCGATGTCGGTGACCTTCTCGATCTTGATCACCACACCCGCCTCCTTGGCTGCCTGGGCGATGACCTTGGCGGTGATCTCGCAGTTGCGGCAGCCGCTGCCGAGTACCTTGATGTGCTTCATGCGTTGTTCTCCGAGTCGTGTCCGCAACAGCCCTGCTTTCCGCCGAGCTGCACCGGCGGACAGGGCCGGTCTCCATAAGAGCAGTAGACGCAGCAGTCGCCGGGCCTGGGTCTGAGCAGGACGCCGCAGCCGGGGCACTCCCAGTACCAGATGCACCGGTCCCTGGGCATGGGCTCCTCCCGGGAGAAACCGCAGCTCGGACAGCGGATGGTCGATTGCAGGATGAGATCCAAGCGCCTTGCCTCAGCCGACCAGGTTGAAGCCCCAGCCCACCAGGGTGAAGGCGAGCGCGAGCAGCCCCGCGAAGAGCGCCAGGGCCTGCCACCGGATGACCTTGCGCAGGATCAGCAGCTCGGGCAGCGACAGCGCCGCCACGCTCATCATGAAGGCAAGGGTGGTGCCGACCGCCACGCCCTTGCCCAACATGGCCTCGGCGACAGGGATCACGCCCGTGGCATTGGAGTAGAGCGGGATACCCAGGACCACCGCCGCCGGCACGGTGTACCAGGAATCGCCGCCCAAGTGCGCAGCCACCCAGCCCTCGGGGACGAATCCGTGGAACAGTGCGCCGACGCCGATACCGCCGATGACCCACATCCAGATGCGAGCGACGATCTCTCGCACCTGCCCCTGGGCATAGCGATGCCGCTCGGCGAGCGAGCCCCCGGGCTGCAGCAGCGTCGACTCCCCAACCTGGATCCCCCAAACGTAGTCCTCGACCCACCGCTCGGGTTTGAACGCCTGCATGGCAAGCCCGCCGAGCCAGGCCACCAGCAGGCCCGTGCCGACGTACAGGGCCGCAAGATGCCAGCCGAGCACGCCCACCAGGATCACCGCCGCGACCTCGTTGATCATCGGGCTGGCGATAAGAAAGGAGAAGGTCACGCCGAGCGGGATGCCGGCCTCCACGAAGCCGATGAACAACGGCACCGATGAGCAGGAGCAGAAGGGGGTCACCGCGCCCAGACCGACCGCCAGCCCCCGCGCCTGCCAGTCCGGGCGCCCGCGCACAAACGCGCGCACCCGCTCGGGGGCCAGCAGCGCGCGCACCAGACCCATGACATAGATGACAATCACCAGCAGCGCAAAGATCTTCGTCAGATCCATGACGAAGAAGTGCAGGGCCGAGGCGAGGCGCGCACCGGGGTCCAGGCCCAGGAGACCATAGACCAGCCGATCGGCCACGAGCTCAAACACCGGTCACCGCCACCGCGGCCTCGGAGGGGCTCACCTCGGGCAGCCCGATGGAGAGCAGCGCCGCGGCTAGCACGAAGCCCGCCGACCACCAGAGACAGCCCTGCAGCCCCTGTATCTGGTAGACCCAGCCGGAGAGCAGGGTGCCGGCCAGGCGCCCCCCGGCGTTGGCCATGTAATAGAAGCCCACATTCATGGACACCCGGTCAAAGTCCGAGTAGGCCAGGATCAGGTAGGAGTGCACGGCGGAGTTGACGGCAAACACCAGCCCGAACAGCACCAGACCCACCACCAACACCAGGACCGGGTCCCAGCCCCGCCCCAGGGCCAGGGCGATGGCCGCCGGGAGCCCCGCCAGGGCGAAGGCCCAAAGGCGCGCGGTGCCTCCCCCGGGTCCCCGGCCATGATGGCTGCGCCGCAGCAGGCGCGGCGCGGCGGCCTGGACGAAGCCGTAGCCGATGACCCAGAGGGCCAGGAAGCCACCCACCGCCATGAAGTCCCAGCCGAGCACCGAGTAGAGATACACCGGCAGACCGACCACAAACCAGACGTCACGGGAGCCGAACAGAAAGAAGCGCGCTAGCGAAAGCCGGTTGATCGCGGGCGCGCCGGAAAAGACCTGCGTGAATTTCGGCTTGGCCTTCATCCGGCCCACACCCGAGGGCAGCAGCGCAGCGGTCAGCACGAGCACCGCCAGCAGTACCAGGGCCAGCACCGCCAGGGCAGCGCGGAAGCCGATCAGCTCGAGCAGTGCCGCGCCGATGAAGAAGCCCCCGCCTTTGAGGGCGTTCTTGGAGCCGGTGAGCATCGCCACCCATTTGAACAGCCGGGACTCGCCGCCGGCACCGGCCAGGGCCTTGACGCTGGCCTTGGCGGACATCTTGTTCAAGTCCTTGGCAACGCCCGACAGCGCCTGGGCGGCCATCACGTAGGGCACCGAGAGCCAGGCGTCGGGCACGGTCAGGGTGGCTAGCGCCAGCACCTGCAGCCCCATGCCGATGTGCATGGTCAGATTCAGGCCGATGCGCGCGCCGAGCCAGCCCCCCACCAGGTTGGTGAGGATGCCGAAGATCTCGTAGAACAGAAACAGCATCGCCACCTCCAGGGGCGAGTAGCCCAGGAGGTGGAAATACAGCACCACCAGCATGCGGATGGCGCCGTCGGTGATGGTGAAGGCCCAGTAGCCTCCCGTCACGATGAGATAGTTTCTGTGCGCCTTAGGCTCCATCGGCTCAATGCACCCGGAACGCCGCATGGCAGGCGGCGCAGCGCGCCGTCAGCTGCGCGAGCCCGGCCAGCGACTTCTGGGGGTCCCCCTCGGCCAGGGAGCGGCTCAGGCGGCTGGCCGCCCGGTGCATCGCCGTGCCCAGCTGCTGCATCGCCGGCGGCATGTACGGGGCCATGTGGGCAGCCCCGTGGGCTTCCAGGGGAGCTCATGCCCAGGCGGTGCTCCACCAGCTCGCTCGCCTGATCCCATTTTTCCGCAGCGGCCAGCGATTGCGCCTCGGCCAGGGCCGCCAGGTGGTCGCGCATGTTTGCCAGCATGTGCTCACGCATCATCTCCGGCAGCTCCACCAGCTGGCGTTGCTCCGCCGCTACCGGGCCGGCGAGCAGGATGCAGAGGGTGACGCCGAAGATCAGAAGACGCATCTCAACGGTCCCCCAGCTGGGCTGCGATCATGGCGGCGATGTCCATCATGCGATTCACGTAGCCCCACTCGTTGTCATACCAGGCATAGACCTTGACCTGGGTCCCGTCGATCACCAGATCGCATCCGGACCAGTCGGTGTCCGCGATGGATTGGTTACGGCTGTAGGCGATCGACTTTCCCGCGATCACCATGGCATCGGCCTGCGCCGCACAGTCCGCCGCCCAGGTGCCGTGCACCGAGCGAACTTGAGCAGATGAGCCGAGCACGCCGCATCGGCGGCGATCTCGTTGACCTGGACGATGTCCAGCCCTTCCCGGCACCAGCCTGCCCGCAGGCCCAGGCGGCCCATGCGGCCGAAGCCGTTGATGCCAATGTGCACAACCACCGTCTCCACCCCCCAGGACTGGTTTCAACCTAGAAACGGCAGTTGACCGCTTCCAATAGCGATCAAGTGATTGATTCGACCATGGCTCAGGACAAACCTGCTGCTCACCCGTTGGGTGACGGCCGCTTCTAGGTTCAAATATCATCGATAGTGCAGACATCGCTCCGTCGTCCGCTCGCCTTCATTCGGTGAGGACCCCATGGAACAGCTTGGCTGCGACCCCTAGCAGCACCAGCCCATAGATCCGCTTGATCCATTCCGGTTTCGCCATGCGGGCCATGAGCCAGGCGCCGAGTTGTGAGCCCAGCGCCACCATGGCGACGGCCACCAGGGTCAGGAGCGGATCGATAGGGCCCTCTGCCATGTGGCCCAGGAATCCCGAGAACGAGGAAAAGGTCACGATGAAGGCCGTCGTAGCCGCCGCCTGTTTGGTCGGATACCCCATCTCCATGAGCACCGGCGCGACGATGAAACCGCCGCCGAGCCCCAGGAGACCGCCGGCAAACCCGGCGAGTCCGCCCGCGAATGCCCCTATGACCATGCGTCGGGCCGGCGGTATCAGTACCGGGGATGCGCCCTGTGCGGAGCTATGCAACGCGCGCAGCCCCGCGACCAGGACCGCGACGGCGAATAGCGTGAGCAGCAGCTCTTGCGATACAAAGCCCACACACCAGGCCCCCAGCGGCGCTAATGCGAGGGCGGCCACCGCAGCGGGCGCGCCGCCGCGAAAATCCACCAACCCCTCCCGGGCATAACGAACAAAGGCCAGCAGCGTGTTGAGGCCATTGAGCAGCAGTCCGACCGGGATGGCCACGGCTTTTAGCGGAAATTCCAGCCACCTGAGCACGGGGACGTAGAGCATGCCGCCGCCCAAGCCCAACATGGCGAAGACAAACGAGATGGCGAAGATCAGGCCGCCGGCCAGCGCGTAGGTGGCCGGCGACAATGTCGCGGAGGCGAGCACGGCCTCAGCCACCGTACCCGGAGCACGGAATGCACAGGGGCTTGCCGTCCTTGACCCGGACCCTGTTCTCCGCCACCGCCTCACCGCAGCCGCTGCATGTCACGAGGTTGAAGGTCGCCGGCTTGCGCGGCGCAGGCGCGTAGTCGAACACCTCCGAGACGGCGAACAGCTCCTCGTCGCCGCGCCCGAGCAGCTTCTCGACCAGTGGCCTGCTGATCTCCAGAGGGATATCGGTGGGGGCCACGCCCTGTTTGCGCTGCCGCACGAAGGGCGACTGGAAGGACGCCAGCATGACCTCGGGGCGCACGGACACGCGCACCGCCTTGCCGCTCTCCCGATCCACCAGGGTGAGCGCCCACTTGCCGTATTGCGTGCGCTCGATGAGCCCCTTGCCGAAGGTGCACCCCGTGCCCATCTGCACCCCGTCGGCGAAGCAGCCCGCGGCGTGGCCCGTGCCGGTCTCGACGAACGCCAGCTTGGCCATGTTGAGCTCGCGCGGCGCACCCAGGGCATCCAGCGCCTTGCGCGCGGCGCGAAAGCCCAGCGGCATGCCACCGCAGACATGGCCGTGGATGAAGAAAGCCGACTCGAGCAGGGTGTCCCAGAATTCGCCAAAGGACCGGCCCTTGGCTCCGAGCTCGCGCATGGCAGCGATCTGTTCGGGTTTCATGACCTGTGTCTCCTAGGGCACTTTGGATGGGCTGGCAAGGGCCCCTCGCCCGGCTCCGCGCTCGTACCAGGGCTTGGTGGCGTTGACGATCCTCACCACCGAGAGCATGACCGGCACCTCCACCAGGACGCCCACCACCGTGGCCAACGCCGCGCCGGAGTCAAAGCCGAACAGCACGATGGCGGTGGCTACCGCCAGCTCGAAGAAATTGCTCGCCCCGATCAGCGCCGAGGGCGCGGCCACGCAGTGCGCCACACCGAGGCGGCGGTTCAGCAGATAGGCCAGGCCCGAGTTGAAGTACACCTGGACCAGAATCGGCACCGCCAGCATGGCTATCACCAGCGGTTGGGCGATGATCTGCTCGCCCTGGAAACCGAACAGCAGCACCAGCGTGGCGAGCAGCGCGCCGAGCGAGACCGGATGCAGGCGCCCGAGCAGCGCCTCCAGGGCAGCCTTGCCCCCGCCGGCGATCACCCGGCGACGCCACGCCTGGGCAAGAACGACCGGGATGGCGATGTAGAGCAGCACCGACAAAAACAGCGTGGACCAGGGCACGCTGATGGCCGAGAGACCCAGCAGCAGCCCGACGATGGGCGCGAACGCGAAGATCATGATGCTGTCGTTGAGCGCCACCTGGGTGAGCGTGAAACTGGCGTCGCCCCCGGACAGGCGGCTCCAGACGAACACCATGGCGGTACAGGGCGCAGCGGCCAGGATGATCAGCCCGGCGATATAGGCGTCGATCTGCTCGGGGGGCAGGTAGGGCGCAAACAGCCCGCGGATGAAGACCCAGGCGAGCAGCGCCATGGAGAAGGGCTTGACCGCCCAGTTGATCACCAGGGTGACGCCTATGCCCTTCCAGTGCGCCTTCACCTGATTGAGGGCCGCGAAATCGACCTTGAGCAGCATCGGGATGATCATCAGCCAGATCAGCGCCGCCACCGGCAGGTTGACCTGGGCCAGCTGGATGCGCCCGACGGCCTGAAACGGCGCCGGAAGCAGGTGCCCCAGGGCGATGCCCGCGGCGATGCACAGCGCAACCCAGAGGCTGAGGTAACGCTCGAAGGCGCCCATCGAGGCCCCGGCTGCACGCTTGCCCGTGACTTCGCACTGGGCGCTCATGTATCGATGCTCCTAGTGCTTGGGGGCAGGGCAGCCATGCGACGCGCTCGCGCGGGGACTCGATCCCGAGCGCGTGCCGCCGCCGGCTCACGGCGGCGAGCCAGGACGCGGGCGGTGGCTGCGGCGCGGCGGAAGAATCGTTCGGGGCTTCCGCTCATGCCGCGGGCGCCTGGTCGTCCGACAGGCGGGCCCGCCCGATCTCGTCCAGCCGCCGCTGCAGCCTGAGCCGGTCCAGGGACCCGAAGGGCAGGCTGACGAAGATCGAGACGCGGTTACGCAGCTCGGCGAAGGCCCGGCGAAACGCCATGATCCGGGCCACCGCATCACCCGGCGCCGCCGCCGGGTCCTCAACGCCCCAGTGGGCGGTCACCGGTTGGCCGGGCCAGACGGGACAGACCTCGGCGGCCGCCCGGTCGCAAACGGTCAGCACGAAGTCCATTCGCGGAGCGCCCGGCTGCGCAAACTCTGTCCAATCCTTGCTGCGCAACCCATCGACCCGGTAGTTGTTCTGCCGCAGCACCTCCACCGCCAGGGGATGAACCTCGCCCCTGGGGTGGCTGCCCGCGCTGAAGCCTCGGAATCGGCCCCCGCCCCAGCGCTCGATCAGGCGCTCGCCGAAGATGCTGCGGGCCGAGTTGCCGGTGCAGAGAAAGAGCACATTGAACGGCTGATCTGTCATCCCGGTACCCTCTCAATTGGTGTGACTGGAGCCGCCGGGCAGGCTCCGGACGAATGAGCGAATCCCGGACTCAGGCACAGCGCGACGCACCCGGTCGGTTGGGCATGAGCGCGAGCGCAGCCCGGTCCGCGGCAAAAGACGCCTGGCCCGCCAGCCCCGAGGCGACCTCGTGCAGCACCTCGCGCACCCAGGCGGGCAGCCCTGAGTTGATCCGGTAGTAGATCCAGAGTCCTTCACGGCGGTCCGCGACCAGCCCCACTTCACGCAGCTGTGCCAGGTGGCGGGACATGTGGGGCTGGGCCGCACCGATCGCATGGGTGAGCTCGCACACGCAGAGCTCTTGGTGCCCCAGCAGTAGAAGCAGGCAGCGCAGACGCGTGTCGTGGGCCAGGGCGGAGAACAGGCGGGCAGGATCTATATCCATAATCCGGAATATATGCTGCGTCGTATATTTCGTCAAACGAATGTTTTGTGTCAGGGTGAGAACCGCTTTCCGTGGACCGGGGCTGAGCAACCGAGCAGCCCGCACCTCGCGCAGGATCGCCACCGGCCCTCGGATCAACCCGGCGCCCCTGAGAGACCCCGTAGGACGTCGATGGCAGTTGCCAGATGCCGCAGTTCTGCCCGTCGGCGGCGACCCGGAGGCTTCCCCGATGTGTGCCCATCCCTTTCGCACCGCGCTGAGAGACCTTAAGCTTCGCCCTTCCGGCTGTGCGTCGCCGCCCGGCGGCTGATGGGCCCAGCGCCAATCTGGGGAACGGCCGGCTCACCTATACCGGCGACAGCTTCTCGGGGCGGATCGTCATGAACATGGGCGAGGGCGGCCAATCCATGCCGATGATCCAGAACCTGCAGGGACACCGCTTGGGCGAGTGCCCCTGACCCGCAGGCATCAGTCGCGTTCGGGGACCAGCTTGAGCGACACCGAGTTGATGCAATAGCGAAGCCCGGTGGGGCGCGGCCCATCGGGGAAGACGTGGCCCAGATGGGCCTCGCAGCGACTGCACAAGACCTCGGTGCGGCGCATGCCGAGGCTGGTGTCGTCCCGGGAGACGACGGCCTCCTCGGAGGCCGGCTGCCAGAAGCTCGGCCAGCCGGTGCCGGAGTCGAACTTCTCGGCCGAGCTGAACAGCGGCGCCCCGCAGCAGGCGCAGTGATAGGTCCCCGCGGTCTTGGTCGCGTGGTATTCGCCCGTGAACGCCCTCTCCGTGCCGTGACAGCGGCAGACCTGGTACTGCTCGGGGCTGAGCTCGGCCTTCCACTCTTGCTCGCTCTTGGAGATCTTCTCGGTCATGGCGGCCCTCGCGGCTCAATCGGGTTGTGACTGGAGCTAAGAGTATTGGTCCTAAAGGCCCTCCGGCAAAGGGGTCCGGCGTACTGGGCGTTCTGCGCCCCGAGCGGCTCCTCCGGCTTGGAATGGCCCGTGGCGGTCTTTATACTCAGCGGCCTTGCTATTTCCGGCCGCTCCACACCAGCATTTCGGGGCCCATCATGAGCTTCCAGTCCTTCCACCCGCCGGTGCGCACCCTGATGGGACCCGGCCCATCCGATGTCCATCCGCGCATCCTCGAGGCCCTGTCGCGCCCGACCATCGGCCACCTCGACCCGGAGTTCCTGACCATGATGGAGCAGACCAAGGAGCTGCTCCAGTACGCCTTCCAGACCCGCAACGCCCTGACCATGCCGGTCTCCGCACCCGGCTCGGCGGGCATGGAGAGCTGCTTCGTCAATCTGGTCGAGCCCGGCGACAAGGTCATCGTCTGCCAGAACGGCGTGTTCGGCGGGCGCATGCGGGAGAACGTCGAGCGCTGCGGCGGTGTCGTAGTGCCGGTCGAAGACCCCTGGGGCCGCGCCGTCGACCCGCAGAAGCTGGAGGACGCACTCAAGGCCAACCCGGACGTCAGACTGGTGGCCTTCGTGCAGGCGGAGACCTCCACTGGGGCCCAGTCGGATGTGCGCACCCTGGTGGAGATCGCTCACCGCCACGACTGCCTGGCCCTGGTGGATGCGGTGACCTCCCTCGGGGGCACCCCGGTGAAGGTCGACGAATGGCAGATCGACGCGGTCTATTCGGGCACCCAGAAGTGCCTGTCCTGCACGCCGGGGCTGTCACCGATCAGCTTCAACGAGCGGGCGCTCGCGCGGCTGCGCAATCGCCGCACCCGGGTGCAGAGCTGGTTCATGGACCTCCATCTGGTGATGGGCTACTGGGGCGGCAGCCAGAAGCGCAGCTACCATCACACGGCCCCGGTCAACGCCCTGTATGGCCTGCACGAGGCCCTGCTGATGCTCCGGGAGGAAGGGCTGGAGAATGCCTGGGAGCGCCACCAGCGACACCACCAGGCACTCAAGGCCGGGTTGGAGGCCCTGGGGCTCGAGCTGATCGTCCCCGAGGCCGAGCGGCTCCCGCAGCTCAACGCCGTTGCCATTCCCCCGGGGGTGGACGACGCCAGCGTGCGCGCCCGCCTGCTTGCCGAGTATGGCCTGGAGATCGGCGCCGGGCTGGGGACCCTGGCCGGCAAGGTCTGGCGCATCGGACTGATGGGCCACAGCTGCCGTGCCGAGAACATCCTGCTCTGCGTAGGCGCACTGGGGGCGGTGCTCGAAGACATGGGGGTGCCGATCCATCCCAGCTCGGCCATGGCCGAGGTCCAGCGGACGCTGTACCCGTGAGCGCCCCGATCGAGGACCTGGCCAGGGTCATCGAGCCGCAGGCCCTGGAGGCGCTGCTCGGCCGCCCCGGGCTGCAGATCGTGGACCTGTGCAAGGCCGACGTCTACGCGCGCCTGCACATCCCCGGGGCGGTGTTCCTCGACTACACGCGGATCGTCGCTGCGCGTCCGCCGGTGGCGGGGCTCCTGCCTCCCCCCGAAGCGCTGGAGTCGCTGTTCTCCGAGATCGGTATCGGTGAGGACACCTGGGTCGTCGCCTACGACGACGAGGGCGGTGGCAAGGCCGCGCGGCTACTCTGGACCCTGGACGTCATGGGGCACCGCCGGGGCTCGTTGCTCAACGGCGGCCTGCACGCCTGGGCGAACGAAGGCCACCGGCTCGAATCGCACCCGACGCGCCCCGTGCCGGCGCGCTTCCGGGCCAGGCCCGACCTCACCCCCCTGGCCGACGCGGCCTACATCCGTGAGCACCTGGGCTCGCCGGGACTCGCGCTCATCGACGCCCGCAGCCCCGAGGAGTACCGCGGACTGAAACGCTTCGCCGAGCGCGCGGGCCACATTCCGGGGGCGGTGAGCTGGGATTGGCTGGAGACCCTGGACCGCGAGCGCAACCTACGGCTGCGGCCCGAAGGAGAGCTGCGCGCCGCGCTGCGGGCCCGCGGCATAAGCCCCGAGCAGACGGTGGTAACCTATTGCCAGACCCATCACCGCTCATCCCTGACTTATGTGGTGCTGCAATCCCTCGGGCTCAGCCGGGTGAGAGGCTATCCCGGCTCCTGGTCAGACTGGGGCAACCGCCCCGACACCCCGATCGAGTCAACATGAGGCGCCGTCCTTCCCGTACCCTCGCCTTCAAGGTCGTCGTCCTGCTGCTGGGCGGACTGATGTTCTACATGGGCAACTACCTGGGCCACCTCTACCAGCGGGAACGCCTGGAAGGCCTGTCCGCCACGGTGCTGCCGGAGCCGCGACCGACCCAGCCCTTCAACCTGGTCGACCAGAACGGCAAGCCGTTCACCGCAGACGACCTCAAGGGCCACTGGAATTTTCTGTTCTTCGGATACACCCAGTGCCCGGATGTCTGCCCGACCGCCCTGGCCCAGCTCAGCCAGGTCTACAACCGGCTTGCCGAGCGCCCCGAGCTGCAGAAGCGCTCCCGGGCGGTATTCATCTCGGTGGATCCGGCCCGGGACACCCCGGCGAAGCTCAAGCAGTTCGTGGGCTATTTCAACCCGGAGTTTCTGGGGGTCACGGGAAGCGACGCGGAGATCGCCAAGCTCACCCATCAGTTCGGCATCTTCGTCGAGCGCCACGCCCCTGCGCCCGGCTCCAAGGACTACGCCGTGGACCACACCGCAGTGACCACCCTGGTGGACCCCGAGGGCAGGACGGTGGCGATATTCAGCAGCATCTCGGACCCGGCCCGGGTCGCGCACGATTTCTTCAAGATCGTCGATTACATCCAAGATTAGCGGAGCAGCGCCAATGACCCCCAGCTCGATCAAGAACCTCCTCGCGGCCGCTTGTCTGTCGCTGCCCTCTGCCGCCGCCCTGGCCACGGGCCCGGCCGCCATCCGGGTGGAGAACGCCTGGGTGCGCGAGGCGCCCCCCGGCGCCGAGATGCTCGCGGGCTACATGACCGTCTACAACGACGGAGCCGCGCCGGTGGCCCTGACCGGGGCGTCGAGCCCGGCCCTGGGCCGAATCGAGCTGCACCGTACGGTGATGAGCAACGGGGTCGCCAGCATGGTCGCCCAGGACCGGGTGGAGGTCCCGCCCGGGACCAGCGTCGACTTCGAGCCGGGCGGGCTGCACCTGATGCTGTTCAATCCCACCCGGCCGCTGCCCGCGGGCGAGCACATCAAGCTCAGTCTGCAGCTCGACAACGGCACCCAGGTGGCGACCCAGGCCGAGGTACGCCGCAGCGCCGGGGCCGGCATGGAGATGGACCACCAGCACATGGAGCACCAACCGATGGGGCAGTGAGCCGATGCCACCCCGGTCGCCCGGGGTCGCCCGCACGCCTGGTCCTGCCGACCGGGCATTCGCGCTGCTCCTGCAGCTGCTGCCCCACCACCTGCTGTCGCGGGTGATCTATGTCATTGCCCGTTGCCAGTGGCCAACGCTCAAGAACGCGCTGATCCGGGGCTTCACCCGGCTCTACGGCGTGGATCTCTCCGAGGCCAGCCAGGGCTCGCCGCGCGCCTACCCCTGCTTCAACGCCTTTTTCACGCGCGCCCTGAAAGACGGCGCACGGCCGCTGGCCGCGGACGCCTCGGCCGTGCTCTGCCCCGCCGACGGCACCCTCAGCCAGATCGGCGAGATCGAGCAGGGGCGCATCTGCCAGGCCAAGGGCCGACGGTTCTCGGTGGTCGAGCTGTTGGGCGGAGATCCGGAGCTGGCCGCAGCGTTCGACGGTGGCAACTTCGCCACCATCTATCTATCGCCCCGGGACTACCACCGGGTGCACATGCCGCTCGCGGGCACCCTGACCGGCATGATCCATGTGCCCGGCAGGCTGTTCTCGGTGAGCCCCTCCACCACGCTGACGGTGCCGCGGCTGTTCAGCCGCAATGAGCGCATCTGCTGCCTGTTCTCGACCGCCGCCGGTCCGATGGCGGTGGTGATGGTGGGCGCCATCTTCGTCGCCAGCATGGACACGGTGTGGGCCGGGACGGTCACCCCGGTCCGCCGGCGTGACAACGCTGAGGCGCCTCCCGCCGTGACCCTGGAGCGCGGCGCCGAGATGGGCCGCTTCAACATGGGCTCCACGGTGATCCTGCTGCTCGCTGAGGGTGCCCTGCGCTGGAACGACGCACTCGGGCCCGGCTCGGCGGTGCACATGGGCGAGTCCCTGGGGGATCTCATATAGCACCGGCAGCCGCCGGCTCAGCACACGACCGCTGCAAATCTCCCGGAGCCCGCCGCTCAGGCGCGCTCTATGGGAAAGGCCAGGACCTCCTCGATAGAGCAACGGCCGGTCACCGCCATCAGCAACCGATCCACACCCAGGGCCACGCCGCTGCAGTCGGGCAAGCCCGCCCCGAGGGCGGCGAGCAGGCGCTCGTCCATCGGCACCCCCTCCAAGCCCAGGCGCCGACGCTGCGCGAGATCCGCGGCGAAGCGCCGGCGCTGCTCCGCCGCATCGGCCAGCTCGTGAAAACCATTGGCCAGCTCGATACCGTCGAGGTAGAGCTCGAAGCGCTCGGCAAGGGGCGGGGCGCCGGGGCACACCCGCGCCAGCGCCGCCTGGCTCGCCGGATAGTCGTAGACAAGCACCATGCCCAGGTCGCGCATCCGGGGCTCGATACAATGGGTGAGCAGCAGATCCAGCCAGGCGTCGCGCCCGTCGAGATCGAGCTGCGCGGCGCCACCGATCCCGGCCGTCACGGCCAGCCGCTTCAGCTCGCCCTCATCGGCCCGGTGAGGGTCGATCCCGAGATGGGCACCGAACAGCTCCCGGTAGCTCAGCCGTTGCGCCGGGCGGGTCTCTGCGCAGACCTGGCGCACCAGCGCCTCCAGCTCGTCCATCAGCGCATGATGGTCGCGGCCCGGGCGGTACCATTCAAGCAGGGTGAACTCGGGATTGTGCAGGCGGCCCCGCTCGCCGCCGCGAAACACCTTGCAGATCTGATAGATCGGCCCGCTGCCGGCGGCCAACAGCCGCTTCATGGCGAATTCGGGTGAGGTGTGCAGGAATAGCCGGCTATCGGGCGGGGCGCCGGGACCGTGATAGTGCGTCTGCAGGCTCTCCAGGGCAGGGTCGGTAGCGGCGCTCGCCGAGAGCGCCGGGGTCTCCACCTCCATCACCCCGGCAGCGGCAAAGAAGGCGCGGATCGAGGCGAGCAATCGCGCCCGTTCCGCCAGGGCGTCGAGGGCGGCGGCGGGCTGCCAGCCGCCGCTCACCGGATCATTCCTCCTTGACGCGCGAGACGTACTGGCCAGTGCGGGTATCAACCTTGATCAGCTCACCGGTCTGCACGAACAACGGCACCCGGACCACCGCACCGGTCTCCAGCGTAGCGGGCTTGCCACCGCCGCCCGAGGTGTCGCCGCGCACTCCCGGATCGGTCTCGGCGATCGCGAGCACCACGAAGTTGGGGGCCTCCACCGACAGCGGCGCCCCGTTCCACAGGGTCACCGAGCACATGTCCTGGTCCTTGATCCACTTGCCCGCGTCGCCCAGCACATTGGCATCAGCGGTGTACTGCTCGAAGGTCTCCGGGTGCATGAAGTGCCAGAGCTCACCGTCGAAGTAGAGGTACTGCAGCGGCGTATCGAGGACATCGGCGGCCTCCACGCTGTCGCCGGACTTGAAGGTACGCTCGATCACGCGCCCGGTCTTCAGATTGCGGACCCTGACGCGGTTGAACGCCTGCCCCTTGCCGGGCTTGACAAACTCATTCTCGACGATCGTATATGGGTCGTCGTCGAGCATGATCTTCAGGCCCGACTTGAACTCGCTGGTACTGTAGCTCGCCATGTCATCCTCACCCCAAACCGGGATCAAGCCGCACATGATAGCGCGAACCCCGGGGCCCTGGCAGACCCCCTTGTGGCAGCGCCGGCTGGCCGAAGCCATCTCCGACCCGGCCGAGCTGCTCGCCCTGCTCGGCCTCGACCCCGGGCGGCTGCCCGGGGCCCAGGCCGCGGCCCGGACATTTCGCCTGCGGGTGCCACGCGGCTATGTCGCGCGCATGCGCGTGGGCGATCCGGCCGACCCACTGCTGCGTCAAGTGCTGCCGCTGAGCGGGGAGCTCACCGGGGCCCCCGGCTATAGCAGCGATCCAGTCGGCGACCTGGCCGCCGCGGCGGCACCCGGGCTGCTGCACAAATACCAAGGCCGCGCACTGCTGGTGCTCACCGGCGCCTGCGCCGTGCACTGTCGCTACTGCTTCCGCCGCCATTATCCCTATGCCAGCGGCACCCTGCCCCCTCGCGAGCTCGCGGCCGCGCTCGGTTATCTGGACGCCCACACCGAGCTCAGCGAGGTCATCCTCAGCGGCGGCGATCCGCTGGTGCTTGCCGACGAGCGCCTCGCAGCACTGGCCGGCGCCCTGGCGGAGATCCCTCACCTGCGTCGCCTGCGCATCCACACTCGCCTGCCGGTCGTGGTGCCCGAGCGCATCACCGAGGAGCTTATCGACTGGCTCACACGGGGGCGCCTCAAGTCGGTGCTGGTGCTCCACGCCAACCATCCCAACGAGATCGACGACAGCGTGGCCAACGCGCTCGGCACGCTGAAGAGAGCCGGCGTGGAGCTGCTAAACCAGAGCGTGCTACTGCGTGGCGTCAACGACGATGCCCAGGTCCTGGCCACGCTCAGCGAACGGTTGTTCGAGTCCGGGGTGCTCCCCTACTACCTGCACCTGCTCGACCGCGTGCAGGGTGCGGCCCACTTCGAGGTTGCGCAGGGCCGGGCCCTGGCCCTGCAGCGGCAGCTGAGCGACAGGCTCCCGGGCTATCTGGTACCCCGGCTGGTGCGCGAGCTGCCGGGCGCGCCGTCTAAGATTCCGCTGGCGAGTCTGCTCCGGCATGTGCCAAGCTGAGCAGGCGCAATCGAAACACTTGCTAAAGGGGGTCGATTGCAACACCATTTCGGGAAATAAACCGAAGGCCCGGCATCGCCACAGCTGCAGCCGTACGCGGCGGGAGCGGATCTGCGTTTGCCTTGAGCTCTTCGGTCGCGTCGGTCGGCCCGCCGCAGTGACGCGGGCCTGGCACAAACAGGCAGAAACCCCGGATGAGCAGCGAGCAACGGCTGGACGTCAGAATTCCCCGGCAGAGTGCGGAGAGCACCATGCGGTTTCTGACGGATACCAAGGCGACCGCGATCTGGCTGAAGGAGCTGCCGCTGGCCAACATCGGCGAGACCGCCCGACTGGTCTTCAAGGCGCTCACCGAGCTCAGCCACCTGGACCTTCCGGACCTGGAGCGCCTGCGGGTCGCTGAGCAATTCAGGGAGCCGGTGCGGTTTCTGGGGCAGAATCTGTTCGTGCGCTATGTCGACGCGGCCTTTCCGGTGGCAAGCAAGACGCGCAAGGTCGCGCTGCTCAACCGGGAGATCCATAGCGAGCTCGCCGTCGCCTCCAAGATCATCCTCTCGCACCAGAGTCAGCTTGCCCGGCAGGACGTCGATCGCAAGCTGGTCGCCGTGGCGGCGGCCCGGGCGCTGCGCTACCTGCAGGCGGTGCTGCTGCACTCGGCGCTGGTCTACGAGCCTTATCCAACGGGGGCCTGGCACGAGATCCACCAGATATTCGAATTCATCCGCAGTCTCGGACTGGACACGGTCGCGGTCAAAGACGGCGTGGAGCCGCAGCCAGGCACCGCGACCGCCCGGGAGCTCTACCTGCGCTGCCTGCTGTTCGCGCTCGTACCACCCTACCGGATGCGCCAGCGCGACATGCTCGTACTGATGGATTCGCTGCCCGGCTGGGCCCCCGTCGCGCGCCTGCTGCCTTTCTCCGATGAGCGCACCGCCGGGGCTGTCTTCCTGGTGGACACCGCCCGTGACGAGCCACCGGCATACCGACAGGCGCACAAGCGACAGCCAGCGGCCGGGGCCTTTGTGCTCAGCACCCGAGAGCTTGCTCAACTGCTCAGGAAAATGATCGAAACCGCGCCCGCAGGCGAGGATCGCCAGCTCGGGAGGGGCGGGGCGTCCAAGCCGTTGCTGCGTCAGCTCGTGCAGGCCTGGGGCAACGGGCCGGCGCGCCGGTTCGTGCGCACGCGCCTGAACTTCGATCTGGATCTGGTGATCGGCATGGAAGGCGTGCATGCCCTGCTGCGCAGCCTCAGCGCGACGCACGCGACCCCCCAGCAGGGGGCGTCCGGCGATGAGCTGGACGTGGAGGACAACAGCATGCTGGAGGAGCTGCACCCAGTTCACAGCGAGCATCTTCGCCGAGCCCGAGTCTTCTGTCTCCGAGATGACGCTCAGCGAGGATGACTCGGTATTCCTGCATACCCAGCCGATCCGCGGCGAGGCACCGGAAAGCAACGCCTGGAGCAATCCATCACCTGCAGAGAAGCCCCCGGCGACCTTCCGGCTGCGGACCATCAACGAGAGCGCCGGAGGATACTGCCTCAGCTGGGAGGGGCATGGCGTCCCGCAAGCAAAGATCGGCGAGCTGGTCGGAGTGCGCTCGGCCAAGTATCCGGAGCGGTTCGGCGTGGGCGTCGTGCGCTGGATGAAGAACGAGCCGGCCCTCAGCGCCCAGCTGGGCATAGAGATGCTGTCACCGAGCTCTCACGCCGTGGATCTCCAGACGCGCGGCAACAACCCGGCACCCCCACGCAAGGGACTTCTGTTGCCCGCCCAGAAGCACTCCGGTGAGCCGGCGAGTCTGCTCGCACCCCCCCTGACGTTCAGGGCCGGCCAGGAGATCCTCATCGACGAGGGCTCTGGGGCCTATCCGGTCGGGCTGACCGAGGTCCTCGAGACCAGCGGCGCCTTCACCCGGTTTCACTTCGAACGGCTGGAGGAGGAGACGCCGCCGGAGGACGAGGAGTGGGGCCAGGGGTTCGACAACCTCTGGAAATCCCTCTGACGGTGCGGACTTGCGCGGTGATCCCGCCGCGATGCGCTGCTGCTGTTCTATACTGGCTACCTGGCGATTGAGCTGAGGGTCGCTGCGATCGGCCCATCCCCCTCCGTCACAGGAGCACCAACACGCGTGAGCGCCAGAGCTCAGGATATCCTGAACATGACCACGGATCCGGACCTCGCCTTGAACCTGCTGGTCGTCGACCGCTCCCTCAACGACGCAGACGCCTATGTCAGCGCCTTGCGCAACGCCGGCATCGCCGTCCATCCCACGCGCGTCGGCGATGACAACGAGCTTGCCGAAGCCCTCACCGCGAAGCGTCCGGACCTGGTGCTGGCCTCCTGCACCGAGGGCAACGCCGATCTCGACCAGATCCTGAGCATCCTGAGTGCCAGCGACGTGCTCGCCCCGCTGGTGATCCTGACCGACAACCTGACCCCGGCGCTACTGACCAGGGCCCGCGAGAGCGGCATACGGGACATCATCGAGAAAGGTATCGCCGAGCAGCTGCAGTTTGTCATCTCGCGCGAGTTTCACGATCTGCTGGTGCGCCGCTCGATGCTCGATCTGAAGACCCGTCTGGCCGAGACCGAGAGCCGCTGCAATGCCTTGATGCAAAGCTCGCGCGACGCCATCGCCTATGTCCACGAAGGCATGCACATCTCGGCCAACCCGGTCTACCTGAGCATGTTCGGCTTTGTCGCCATGGACGACCTGGAGGGGCTCTCCGTGCTCGATCTGGTCGATCCCGGCGACCATGGCAAGCTCAAGAAGATCCTGCGCTCGCTGGGAAACGACGCCGACAGCGCCGAGCTCGACGTGAGCTGCGTAAACAGCAACGGCAGCACGTTTGCCGCCAAGCTTGAGTTCTCACCCGCGAGCATCGACGGGGAGCGCTGCGAGCAGATCGTGATCCGGGATCAATCCCTCGGGCGCGACCTGGAGAAGAAGGTCCAGGCCCTGGCCACTCTGGACCCGCTCACCGGTCTGGCGAGCCGCAATCACCTGGTCGATCAGATCGAGACCGATCTGGCGGCAGCGCGCAGCGGCGCGCTCCTATATCTCGTCATCGACAGCTTCCAGGAGCCCGATCGACTGCAGGCCTCGCAGCGAGCGACGCCGTTCTCGCGGAGCTTGCCAAGGTGGTCCGCGAGAAGGTGACCGACAAGGAGCTTGCGGCGCGCTTCGGCGACCATTCCTTCGCCGTGTGGCTGCCCCACGCCGACACCAGCGTCGCCCAAGAGCTGGCGGAGCGGCTGTGCAAGGCCACCGAGGAGCACATCTGCGAAGCAACCAAGCAGTTCGTCACCCCGACCTGCAGCATCGGCGTCACTGCGGTGAGCGTCGACGAAGCCGGCGTCCAGGACCTGATCAACCAGGCATACCAGGCCTGCGAGAGCGCACGCAAGGCCGGCGGAAATCGCTGCAAGCTGTATGATCGCAAGGATCGCCCCGTGGAGGCCGCCGTTACCGCCGCCGCCGACGAGACTCACATGAACGAGCTCATCGCGCACGCCCTGGAGAACGACCGATTCCGACTGGTGTTCCAGCCGATCGTCAGCCTGCAGGGCGACTCGCGCGAGAACTACGCGGTCATGGTGCGGCTCCTGGACAAGAACGACGAGGAGATCCTGCCGGCGCATTTTCTCGAGCAGGCCGCGGCTTCCGGCCAGATGGCGGCGATCGACCGCTGGGTGGTCAGGCGGGCCATCCGGGAGCTGGCCCTGCAGCGCAAGCAAGGCAACAAGATCAATCTGTTCATCACCTTGTCGAGCTCGGCCCTGCGCGACGAGACTATGTTGCTGTGGATCATCGACTCGCTGCGCCTGGACAACGCCAAAGGCTCCTGGGTCATTTTCCAGATCGCCGACCAGGACCTGCGGGCCCGTATCCAGGACGCCAAGGGCCTCATCGACGGCCTGAAGAAGATAAAGTGCCGCCTGGCAATCGACCATTTCGGAATCATGCCGAAGTTCGAGAGCCTGCTGAAGCACCTGCCGGTAGACTACGTCAAGCTCGACTGCTCGCTGCTACGGGGGCTGGCCACCGACAAGGAGAAACAACGCCAGCTCACGGACCTGATCACGCGAATCAAGGGCTACGAGGTCAAGACCATAGCCACCTGCGTCGAAGACGCCAACAGCCTGCCGATCCTCTGGACGCACGGCGTCAGCTACATACAGGGCTATTTCCTGCAGGAGCCATCGCCCCAGATCGCCTTCGAGCCGGGAAACGGCGCGGGCTGAGTCCCGATTTGTCACCCCCCGCTGCTGTGACGCCGGATCTGCCCGCCCCGGAGGCAGGCCGGGTGCCCGAGATGCTCTCGCGCACGCCGTGTAGGCACAATCCTCGGACGCTGCACGAACGAGGCCGGGTGAGACAGATGCACGCCGGCGCAGCAGCTCGGCGGCACGCGGGCACAGGTCCCTGGGTGCTGAGGGAGGTGGCGGCCGGCGCAGCGCCAGCCGAGACTCACCAAGGCATGAAGGAATTCATGAACGACATGGGACGACCGAAATTGCGGTTGATCCGTGCCACGTCGGTCTGCATGGCGCCGGTGGTGACCGTCATCCCCCTGATGCTCTGTTCCATCGCGTCCATGCTGGTGAGCATCGGCTCGAGGGTGCCCACCCGGTGGTTGATGGACTCCACGCTGACCGCCATGGTCCGAACATTGGCCGTCAGCTTGCCCATGTTGTCCGAGACCGATTGCATGTTGCTGGCCAGGACGGTCATATTCGAATCGACGCTGATGGCCAGGTAGTGCACGTCCTTGGCCAGGCTGAACACCAGATAGAAGCCATAGGCGGCGAGGATGATGAACGCGAACAGCGACGGGTAGACGATAAGCTCCCAGCGCCTGGCGCTGGTCTCGAAGGCCGCCGAGAGGCGGTCCATGGAATGCGGGATCCCATACTCGGGCCGGGCGGCCGCTGCACGGCCAACCTGACCTTCGCCCGATCCTGGGCCGGTCGTACCCTTGGCTGTGTGCTCTTCGGCCATCCCCAACCTTTCGCAGAGAAGCTGACGGATTACGCTGCTTGGCAGGTGTATCAGAATAGCACAATTGTCATGTGCCCGGCATAAGCGCGGGCACCGCAGAACCCCCTCCCAAACGTCCACCGCGACCGCCCAGGGCGCGTCCGGCGCGCGATTATCGGCAGAGACCTGAGCACCGGCGCGCGCCGCGGGTGCGGCGCCCCGACAGGCCGGTATCTCGCACCCAGGCCCGTCCCAGGGGCCGTGGAGATGTCCTGGCACAGAGCCGGCGAGCATCCCGGCACACCTGATGACGGTACGCCCCGCCCCCGGACCGAGTGCGACGCGATCGAGCTGGATGGAGCGGGGGCGGCCGCGCCGCTGCCGATGTGCGGACCGGAGATCCCGACTTATTGCCCGAGGCGCTCGGCCAGGTCGGCCGCCTTGTTCGGATCCAGCGACCGGATGGTCTCGACCAGACCCTGCGCCTCGGAGCGCCGGCCCGCCTCGAGCAGGCTGAGGGCGGCGGTCAGGTAGGCCTCGGCCGCCTCCCCTTTCTTACCGGTCTGGTAGTAGAAATTCCCGACTTCGCCGAGCAGCTCCGGATTGTGCTCGTCCTCTCGGACCAGCGCCTGGTAGAGATCCTGGGCGCGCCCGGTATCACCCACCCAGAACGCATGCCTGGCCTCGTTCAGGCGCTCGTCCGTGGACTCTTGGGGGTCGGCCGCGGCGGGCCCGGCGGCGAGTGGCATCGGTGGGCCCCCGGGCTCGGAGACCAGCCCGGTGTCAGTTCCGCCGCTCTCCGTGGTCTCGCCGAGCGCAGCGCCGGCAGGTGCGGCCACATCTGCCTGGACGGCCGGCTGGCCTTGGGTCGCGGGCGCCACCGACGCGGTCTCGTCTGGGGCCTGGCTCGCCTGCTCCAGGGGCCTGAAGGAATAGCCGGAGGCAGTCACCGGCTCACCGCTGAGATATTGGGGCACCTGGCTCGGGGTTGCGGAAGCGGCCTGGAAGGCCGTTATCTGCGCAGGGGCAGCCTCGGGTCCGGGCAGTCCCGGCACAGGCACTCCGCCGGACTCCCCCGGCAACGGGCCGGAGACGGTGGCCTGAGCGGTTGGCGCGGTCTCGGTCGGGGCGGCATCGTCCGCCGCGCCGCCGATCGGAGGCGCAGACACCTCGGCCGCCGGGCCTGCAGCCGTGGACTCCTGCAGACCGCGGGCGACAAGGCTCGGCGACGCGGGCGCCGTGGCGGGCTCGGCCCGCTGCGTGGGCTCATGCAGGCTCTCGGGCTGCGGACCCGGAGACGCGGACAGTCCAAATATCTGCTGTCGAAACACCACGCCTACGCAGACAAATACCAGCAAGCTCAGGAGGATTAGATGCTGGGCCACTAGCCTGACGAATGCGCGCATGATCGGCAGTCCTCCCCGCAAACGGGATCACTTCACCAGATGAGGATAGAGCGCGGCCGTGAGTGCCGTCATCTCGTGAGCGCCCTTGCCCCTGGGCTCCAGCTCGAACACGGCCAGCCCCTCGCTGAACGAGCGCCGGTAGATCGTTCGCTGGGCCAGCCGCGGACGGAGAAACTTCAGGCCTGGCAGGGTCACCAGCGCGGCCGCCGCCTCGTCGGACTCCCGCACCGTTCGGTTGGTATCCGCGCGGTTGATGAAGCCGATGATCTCCGGGGGCTGGTCGCGCTTGATGCTCGATCTGATGAACTGCATGAAACGCTGAGTGGACCAGATGTCGGCCTGGCTCGGCGGCACCGGCACGATGATCCGATCGGCCATCGCCAGCGCCTTCTTCACGGCCTCCATGTCGGCCGTGCCTACATCGACCAGGACCTCCGCACTGTTGCGCAGCTTGGCTCCATCGAGGGCCGCCGGGCCGCTGACCTTGATCTTCGGCTCGTAGCGCTCCTCGGATCTGACCTCCGCGACATCGGTCAGGGTTGCCTGAGGGTCCGCGTCGATCACCTTGACTTCGACGCCGGCCATCGACAGCCAGACGGCCAGGTTAAAGGTAACCGTGCTCTTGCCCGATCCACCCTTCAAACTGCCAATCACCGTGATCATACGCACCGAACCCCTCAGTTCAGTTGGGAGCCCCGCCTAGCGGCCGACCGGGGACTTGGATGCACGCAACACTAGCTCTCGGGGCCAGTTCGGTGCAAGAGACCGAACGGCCCACCGGGGTGCGGCTCCGGAACGGCGGCACGGGCGCTCGGCGGCGGCGTCAAGGCCATAAGATCGGGCCTTCGAGCCCCGAGCACAGGACCCGTCGCCGCCACGGCCGCCAGTCCAACCGCGCATATCCACCAACTGTTGATCTTCACTGCGATCGGCCCCCCTTGCTTTCTCGACACCTGAGCACCGCACCCGTCTCCCCGCGGCACGGGGCCGCAACGCCCCCGCCGAGGCGCCTGCCGGACTCACGACCGTCCTGGTGCGGAAAAGCGGAGATCGGCGTGGCTGCTGCACGATCCCTCTTGTCAATATAGCTACGGCTATGGCATCCCTGGCCCCATGGACGGCGTTTCCTTCGTGCCACTGCTTGGCTCGATCGATCGAAAACCCCGCCTTTGCTCCGACTCCCCGCGCGACAGACGCCCGAGTCGGAGCGACTCCGAGTGCAGCACTCGATCAGGGACCTGGAGGCTCCCCGGCATCGTCCGAGGAGATGTTCCGATAGTCTTGCGGGACCTCGAACAGGCTGTCGGGCTGCTTCCCGATCTGAATGTCCGACATCTCGCGTACGTATCCCCCCGGAAGCTCCTCGCGAATCGCCACCCCGAGCTGTGGGTCATACCACTGCAACGAGCGGGTGGGCTCGCCCCCGGGGCGCACCACCGTCATCTGCCACTTCTCCGTTGCGCGGGGGCCCAGCGCCTCACGACCGACCATCTTCAGCTCCAGGCTCGTGCCGTCGGAGCCTTCGGAGCGCAGGACGACCCCCCGCTCGGCATCGATCCATTGCGTTGTCTTCAGCGGCTGCCCCTCGGCATCCCGGCTATCGATCTCGCGCTTGATCGCAGGACGCCCCGCCACCTCGTCGCTGCCGAGCTGCCGGCAGGTCTGTCCGACGACGCCCGCGCAGGGATCCTGTGTCGGATCGGGCGGAGCGGGCCCCAGCGTCGACCCCGATCCCGGTCCGCCCGTCCCCATGGACTGCTCCATATAGACCTTGCGGGCCGGATCCAAGGTGTAACCGCGGCCATGCGCCTGGTCCAGGATCTGCACGATCGTATGTCCCGCCTGGGAGATCTCCGTGCGCATGCGGCCATCCGCAACGAAGATCCGCCCGGTGCCCATAACCCCTTGGGGACCAACTTGACGGGTTTGCGCCGTGAATCCCGCGCCGGAAACGGCGGAGCGCACGGGTAGCGGCAAGGCGATAGACGCGGCACAGAGCGTGTGAATCGCGAGCGATCTGAGCTTGCTCATCGGTCAGGTCCTCTTGCGCTACCACGGGGGCAGCGCGCCCCATAGGCCATCGCCCGGCCAGACACTCCCGGCGCCCAGGCTCCAGGGGACCCCGGCCGGGTAGTCCCAGCCACCGCCCGAATAGGGCAGACCCGGCCCAGGGTAGCCCAGCGGGTAGCCCAGCGGGTAGCCCAGTGGGGCAGGATAGCCAGTCGCCGGCCCCGGGTACTGGCGCTCTTCCGCGCCACCCTCGGAGCCCGACCGCCTCGATCCGCGGTGCTCGTCCGACTCTAACGGTCGGAACACGGGAGCCGGAGCGATGTTACTGCCCTGCAGGCCCGGCCAGGTCCCCGAAGGACTGAACGCCCCACCCGGCTGACTTTCGTAGGGTCGGAACTTCGGCAGCTCGGTCTCCTGGGGCTTGCTGAGCTGCGGATCATCCCGAAAGCGATATTGGGAGATGGCCGATGGCTGGCCCTCGCCCCCGGAGTACCAGCTTGGGGCCTGCGCCCCGCTGGCGCCCCAAACGCCGTACTGCTGCTCCAGCGTGGCCGGCCCCGTGGGGTATACGCCGGTGCGCGGCGCGGCGCCCTGTCCGGGGACGCCACCGTAGCCCGGAGCGGAATACCCTGAGTACCCGCTGGAGCCGGGAGCGCCGCTGGTGCCCGAGTCACCCCCATAGCCCGAGTCACCCCCATAGCCCGAGTCACCCCCGTAGCCCGAGTCGCCCCCGTACGCCGAGCCGCCGGAGTAACCGCCGTAACCCGTGCCGCCGGCGCCGCCGGTGTATCCCGCAGAGCCGGCATCTCCATATCCGGCTGCGCTGCCCGACGCAACCGTCCCATAGGACCCATCGCCGCCGGATTGCCAGTCCGCGCCCGATTCCGAGTCCGGCAGCAGATAGAGCCCGCCCCGGTACTCCGGGGCAACGCCGCTGTCCTTGCTCCGGCTCCAGGCATCCGACGCCCCCGCCTGGGCGCACAGAGAGAGCCAGACCGCAGCCTGGAGACCCGTCAGCAAGCATCGGCGCAGGTCGCGCAGGGCACCGAGCGAACGCCGTTTGGGGCGCGGACCATCCCGTTCCCGAACGCTCAGGTTGGGTCGATGACGCATCTTCGAATCCGCCGAGGCCTCAAAGCGGCGCCATCCCGCTTGGACTGGCCCATATCAAGTCGGCGGCGGCTCGACGCCTTTCAAGCGAATGCCGCGACGTGCAGCGCGCTTTTTCGAGTTGCCGTTCGAGCCGTTGGACATCGCGTCCGGCGTCGCCGTGTCGGAGTCCTGAGGGACATCGGCCGCCTTAGCGGCGGAAGCCCCTGCCTCCTGGATTGGGGGTGTCATGGCGGCGCTGACCTTCGCGGGGGGCGCGGTGACTTTCTTGGCAGGTGTGCCGACTTTCTTGACGGGTGCGGCTTTCTTGACGGGTGCGGCGGTCTTCTTGGCGGGCACACCGACCGGCTTCTTGAGATCGGCGCTCGGCTCGCTGGACGCCGCCGCCGCGGCGCCCTCGGAGGGGCGAACCGGCACTGTCTTCTCCCCGTGCTCCGGCTCGGCAGGCGCAGATGCGACAGGCGCCCGGATCGGTACGATCTGCGGCTTGCCGCCAGGGGTCCCGCCAGCCGGCAGCACAATAGGCTGGGCCTGAGCAGGCTCCGAGCCGGCGGCTGCCGATTTCGGCGGAGCGGCCGGAGCCGGTTTGGCAGCCTCGATCTTCGGCGTCAGCCCTGGAGCCGCCGCCGCGGGCGCGCGCGCCGCTCCGCCCGCAGTGACCGGAGCCAGACTGCCGGAAGGCGCAGCGCCACCGGACGCCGCGGGGCCTGCCCCGCCGCCACCGCCGGCAGGCCGCCCGGCGCCCTGGGGTGGCGGTGGCGGCGTGCGCGGGGTCGGCTTGGGCTTGCGCTTGAACAGCTGCACGATCAGCAGCACGATGCCGCGCAGGGCATAGAACACGAACAGCAGCACGTTCGCCAGCGTAGCCCAGAGACGCATCCAGATCGGCATCTTGGTGGAGCGGGGCCGGGCCTTGGCCGGTGTCGGCTTGTCGGCCGCCGCCTTCAGCTCTTCCAGCTCGGGGATCACGGTACCAGGCGCGCAACCGGCCGCGGCTACCTCACAAAGCGAGCGGCTGGCCTTGATGCATCCCAGAGGAATGACCACCAGGGTCAGGATGGTCGACACCATGACGCCGGAGGCCAGGGAGATGGCCATGCCCTGGAAGATCGGGTCGAAGAAGATCACGCTCGATCCGCACACCAGCGCCAGCGCGGTGATCATGATCGGGCGGGTTCGGGTCTTGCATGAGCGAATCACCGCCTCGGCAACCGGTGTCCCACGCTGCACCTCGTGGATCGCAAAATCCACCAGCAGGATCGAGTTGCGCACGATGATGCCTGCGAGCGCGATCCAGCCGATCATCGAGGTCGCCGTGAACTCTCCGCCCAGGCCGAGCTGGAAGAAGATCGCGTGGATCGGGATGATGCCGAGCAGCGTGAGCGGAATCGGCGCCATGATCAGCGCCGGAATACGGAAATTGCCGAACTCCCAGACCACCAGAACGTAGATCAGCACCAGCGCCGCCATGAAGGCGCCGCCCATGTCGCGGAAGGTCTCGTAGGTGACCGTCCATTCGCCGGTCCACTCGAGCGAGCTCTTGGTGTCGTCTGGCGGAGGCCCGAGCCAATAGAAGCCATCGGTAAGCATACTGCCGTCTTCGGGTCTCGTCCCGTCGGGTGCCACGTAATCCTTTTCGGCCAGCAGGTCCTCTACCTGGAACATGCCGTAGACGGGCGCCGCCAGGCGGCCGCCCACGTCCGCGGTAACGTACTCGATGGGTCGCAGGTCCTTCTGGTAGATCACGTCCCCTTCGGGTGTCTGCTCGAAGTGGCCGAGCTCGCGCAATGGCAGCACGGTGCCGGACTGAGACTGGATCGGCAGGTCGCCGAGACGCGTCACCTGGGAGCGCTCGGCGAGCGGCACCTGGATGGTGATGTTGATCGGCTCGTGGCCAGCGCGCTGCTTGACGTCGCCCAGGGTCGTACCGCCCAGGGCCATCGACAGGTTGCGGTTGATCGCATCCACCGAGATCCCCCGACGCACCGCCTTTTCGGTATCGACCACGAAGCGCCAGTACTGGTAGGGCCTGCGCATGTAGTTGTCGACGTCGCGCAGACTCGCGGTCTGGGAGAAGATAGCGGTGAGATCGCGCGCGAACCCGCGGCGCACATCCGCCGACGGACCGTGGACCTCCGCCACCACCGACTGCAAAACCGGGGGCCCCGGCGGCATCTCCACCACCTGGATGCGGGCGCCGCTGCCCTTGATCACGTCCTGGAGCATCTGCCGGGCGTGCACCGCAATTTCGTGGCTGCTGCGCTTGCGCTCGCTCTTGTCGAGCAGCTGGACCTGCACCTCGCCCTGCCACGGCTGATCGCGCAAGTAGTAATGGCGCACCATGCCGTTGAAGTCGAACGGACGCGCGGTGCCGACATAGGTCTGGATGGCGGTGACTTCGGGCATCGTGCGCACCGTCTCGGCGATGCGCCCGGCCATGTTGGCCGTGACCGGCAGCGCCGTGCCTTCGGGCATGTTCAGCACCACCGAGAACTCGGGCTTGTTGTCCAGGGGCAGCATCTTGACCGCCACCCACTTGAAGTAGAAGAAGGCAAAGGCGACCATCAAGGCACCCCAGAGAGCGAGGCGGAACAGCCGCGCCTTGCGCCGGTCCTCGATCATCGGGGTCAGTATCCGCCGGTAAAGCCCCTCGAGCTTCTCCGCCCCTTCGTGCTCGCGCTTCTCTGCCCTCTTCAAATAGCGCATGCTCGGGCGCAGCCAGCGCGACATCGCCAGCCAGGGCGTGAACACGAAGGCCGCGAACAGGGAGATGAACATGGCCATGGAGCCCAAGGCAGGAATGGGCATCATGTAGGGGCCCATCATGCCTCGGACGAAGCCCATGGGCAGTAAGGCGCCGATGACCGTGAAGGTCGCAAGGATGGTGGGGTTGCCCACCTCGCGCACCGCATCCACGGCGGTGTCGCGGTCGGTGCGGCCTTCCTCCAGCCAGCGTCTGTAGATATTCTCGATGACGACGATGGCATCATCGACCAGGATGCCGATGGAGAAGATCAGGGCGAACAGGCTGACCCGATCGATGGTGAAGCCCGTGACCCAGGCGCAGAACACCGTAAACAGCAGCACCACCGGAATGACGAGCACCACCACCAGCGCCGGGCGAAACGCCCGGAACGCGCCCAGCACCAGAAAGAACACGAAGCCGGTCGCCACGAACAGCTTGAAGAGCAGCTCGTTGACCTTGTCGTTGGCGGTCTTGCCATAGTCGCGGGTGACGCTGACCTCGACATTGGCAGGGATCAACGTGCCCTCAATGTCGTGCACGCGATCGATGATGGCGTTGGCCACGGTGACGCCGTTGGCGCCTTCCTTCTTGGCAATGGCGATGGTGACCGCGCCCACCGCGTCGGCCTCGACATCCTTGCGACGGGCCGGGCCGGTGTAGTAGGCGACCAGCTGGGAGGCGTCCTCGGGCTCCTGTACCACGCGCGCCACGTCGTGCACGTAGACCGGAACATTGTTGGCCGTGCCGACCACCAGCCGGCTGATGTCATCGGCGGTTTTCAGGAATGACCCGGTCATCACCGTAAAGTGGGCACCCCCAGCCTCGACCCCACCCGCCTGGGTCTCGGCATTGGCGGTCCGGATGGTCTGGGCGACCTGGTCCAGGCTGATGCCGTAGCCGGCGAGACGCTCGGGAAAGACCTCCACCTGGACCTCGGAGCGGCGCCCTCCCACGACGAAGCCGTTGCCGGTATCCGGGATCTCCTTTAGCGACTGCAGCACGGAATTGGCCAGCATTCTCAGCTGGCTGTCGTCCACATCCGGCACCCCGTTGTTGTCCAGATCCTTTGCCCACAGGGTCAGGGTGACCACCGGCACGTCGTCGATCCCCTTGGCCTTGACCAAGGGTGGCGACACCCCCGAAGGGATCTTGTCCATGTTGGAGTCGAGCTTGTCGTTCACCTTGACCAGAGAGGGCCCCATCTTCTGGCCGACGTCGAACTCGACGGTGACTATGCCCTGGCCGCGCTCCGCAGCCGAGTAGACGTGCTTGACGCCCGGGATCTCGCTCATGATCCGCTCGAGCGGCTGGATGGCGAGCTGGGAGACCTGGTCAGGGGTGGCCCCGCTGTAGCGGACGAAGATGTCCACCATGGGGACCGAGATCTGGGGGTCTTCCTGACGCGGTGTCATCACCAGGCCGAGCAGCCCCATCATCATCATCGAGATGAAGAACAGCGGCGAGAGGGGGGACTCGATGAAGAAGCGGGCGGTGCGCCCGGCGAGGCCCAGGTGCTGGTCGTCGAGTCCTCGCGACTCGGAGCGCAGGCGGTCGTTGTTCAGGTCGTGGTCGCTCATTGTTGTCCGCGCATCACATCAGGGGCGGAGGGAGCACCGCCCAAGGATGACTTTAGTCGAGCTCTGCCGCGCGTGCACCGCCCTGCAGCCGCGGCCTGTCCCACCCGCCGAGCCCACTCTAATGATCGGCGCGACCAGCGGAGCCCCAGCCACTGGTCACACGCGCCGGCGGATCGCGCAGGATCTGCTCGCCGGGGCGCAGCCCGGAGAGCACCGTCGTGAAGCCCCCGCCGAGACTCTCGCCGACGCGGATCAGGCGCAGCTGAGGCTCTCCGTCCGCGCCGCGCACGTAGACGCCCGGAAGGCTGCCGTTGTAGCGGATCGCGGTCACCGGGATGACCGGATGCTCCCGCGTAGGGGCACCGAAATCGGGCACCATGACCTCGGCATACATCCCGGGGGCGGATACGCCCTGGGGCAGGTCGAACTTGACCTTGACGGTGTGACGCTGGGCGTCGGCCATCGGAAAGATCTGGGCCACGCGCACCGGCACGATCGAGTCGCCGACATCGAGCTGGGACTGCAGCATCATGCCCTCGCTCAGACCCGGGCGCAGCCTGGCCGGGACATCCACCAGAATCTGCAGGTACTGCACATCCGCATACTTGAGCAAGGGCTGGCCAGGCTGGACCGTGTCGCCCACCTCGATGAACTTCTGGGTGATCACGCCATCGAAGGGCGCCACGCTCTTGGTATCGCGCAGCTTGGCATCGATCGCCGCGATCTCCGACTGCGCCTGCATGATCGCATTCTGGGCTTCCTGAACGCGGACGGTGGACGAGTAGATATCGGCGTAACGCTCGGCGCCGGTCTGGCGGTCCCCCATCACGTTCTCCATCGGCCGGGTGAACATCTGATCGAAGAGGTTCGGCATACCCATGCCGCCGGGCGCATTCTTGGACTGAGGGGAGTAGAGCTCGCGGGTGTGCTGCACGCCGGCGTTACGCAGCTTGGCGTCGGCGTTGGCCAGCTGGGCGACCGCGGACTGGCGCTTGGCGAGCAGCTCCTGCTCTTCGATCGCGACCAGCAGATCGCCCTCCTTGAAGCTCTGGCCTTCGATGCCGGCGAGGAATTTCACGCGCCCGGGCAGCTGAGCTGCCAAAGTGACATCCTTATATGGAACGACTGTACCGCCGAGTGCCACCGTTGGTGCACCCCGGGCCTGCTGGACGGCAAACCAGTCGCCCACGGGGCCGCTATTCGGCTGTGCACCGGCCAGGCTCACGGCACCGGCCAGGAGGACGGCCGTCAGTACCACGCCTTGGAGTTTGATTTCCATTGTGTCGGACACCCAGCGTTCTTGGAGAACCGCCCAATTATAGGCTCGGACGCCTGCGGCCGGACCGACTGGGATGAGTCGGACCGACCGCCTGGGACACGAGCCTCAGACACGCGACATCACGACGAAGCTCTTGATGAACGGGCCCGCCATGCGCGGATCTTTGATCATGGCGCCATAGTCGCCCACCTTGAACTTCATCTTGCCGGTGGCGAACGAGGTCCCCAGCCCCATCATGCCCGGCGGCTTGCTGATCCACTTCTGCCAGTGATCGGCATTGCAGCGGATATCCCAGTTCATGGCTTCGCCGTTGTATGCACCTGCCGCAACGGCCTTGCCGTTCTCGACGCTGAGCACGCCGCGCGGCTGAGCCTCGTCGTGGAAGCCGTAACCGATGACACTATTGAAATTGATCTGCGCCAGAGCATCCGACAGATCGGGCTCTGCGTTCCACTGCTCCATGAAGCCTTTCATCCACTCGTCGGAAAACAGTTCGGCCATCACGCCCTCCTGCATGGTTTCTTATGGATTTTCGACCGTCCCGAAGACAGCCTGAGAACAAGCCCTTGCGAGCGGACGAGTATCTACCAAGGGCAGGCCCAATGCAACAAATTCGCCCGGTGGGCGCCGGCGCGTCCGGAATCATAAGTATTTGGTATATTTCGAATATTTTAGGACTGCGATCGGAGCCGCCGCGGCCCGACGCAGGGTGTCAAAGGCGGCGGTGGCGCGCTAGTATTGGCGCCGGTAGATCGGACCGGCGCGGGCGCGAAAACGCTCTCCGGCACGGGCGGTCAGGCCGCCCGTGCCCGGGCGCCGCCGCCCCTCCCAACCACCTCCAATGAAGAACCCCAGGAGTCGCTCATGAATCCGGCAGGCAGCATCATCGAGAGTCGCCTCCAGCACCTGGAGTCCCACCTCGAGCAAGAGAATCCCGTCCTGTTGAGGGCCGTGCGCAGCTTCCGCACCCTGGACCGGGTCGCCTACCGCATGGGGCTGCTCGAGCGTCACCGCTCCTTCGCCCAGCAGATCGCCTGGTGGCCGCTGATCTCCCTGCTCGGGACCTTCTCTTCGGGCAAGTCCACGTTCATCAACCATTATCTGGACTACAAGCTGCAGCGCACCGGCAATCAGGCGGTGGACGACAAGTTCACGGTGATCTGCTACAGCAAGGAGCGGGAGGCCCACTCGCTGCCGGGCGTCGCCCTGGACTCCGACCCGAGGTTCCCTTTCTACCGGATCAGCAACGAGATCGAGAAGGTCGCCAAGGGCGAGGGCGAGCGCATCGATTCCTACCTGCAGCTCAAGACCTGCCCCAGCGAGCAGCTGCGCGGCAAGATACTGATCGACTCGCCCGGCTTCGACGCCGATGCCCAACGTACCGCCACCCTGCGCATCACCGATCACATCATGGACCTCGCGGACTTGGTGCTGGTGCTGTTCGACGCCCGTCATCCCGAGCCGGGGGCGATGCAGGACACTTTGCAGCATCTGGTGACCGACACCATGAACCGCGCCGATGCCGGCAAGTTCCTGTATATCCTCAACCAGATCGACACCGCTGCCCGCGAGGACAACCCGGAGGAGGTGGTCGCAGCCTGGCAGCGCGCATTGGGCGAGCGCGGGCTCACCGCGGGCCGTTTTTTCACCATCTACAACCCGGGCGCGGCGGTGCCGATCGAGAACGAGGCACTGCGCCGGCGCTTCGAGTCCAAACGCGACGCCGACCTGGCAGAGATCCATGGGCGGATGCGCCAGGTGGAGATCGAGCGCGCCTACCGTATCGTCGGCTCCCTGGAGAAAACCGCGCGCGACATCGAAGAGCGCATGGTGCCGACGATCAAGCGCACCATTGAGCACTGGCGCCGCCGGGTGCTGATCGGAGACGCGCTGGTGTTCGGCACGCTGCTGGTCGCGCTGATCGCCACGAGCGTCAAGCTCGGCTGGTGGCAGGGCCTGCACTTTGCACCGTCCTGGCTCGATGCCCTGCTAGGCAGCCCCCTGGCAATGTACGCGAGCGCCGGGGCAGCTGCGGTCCTGGTCATCGGGCTGCACTACCTGGTGCGCATCGGCGCCGCCCGCAGCCTGAAAGCACTGGTGGCCCGGCTGGAGCGCAGCGTCGACGCGCGGGGCAGCCTCCAGCTGGCCTTCGCCCGTAACACCCGTCCCTGGTGCAGCATCTTCGCCGGAGCCCCGGCCGGCTGGGGCCGGCGCTCGCGCAAGCGCCTGGCCGGGGTGCTGGAGGACGCCGACGGCTATGTCCAGACCCTGAACGACAAATTCACCAATCCCTCGGGAGAGGACTTGCGCCGGGCCACGCTCGAGTCGACCCAAGTCCCGCTCGCGCACGAGACCCCGGAAAGGCCGCCCGAGCCGGTAGCGACCGAGGAGCCGCCCAGCGAGCCCTGAGCCGGATCCCGGCGGATGCGCATCGGCGTAGATCTCGGCGGTACCAAGATCAAGGGGTTTGCCCTGGGCGGCGGGCCGTCCACCATCCAGCCCCTGCACACCGGCGTGCCGGCACGTTGGGCCGCCTATTTCCGCTGCGAATCGGTAGCCACCCGCCTGGCGGCGCCCCGACCCGGCGATGCCAACGGCGTGCGCGGTGCGGCCCGGCGCTGGCCCGCATGAGGCGGGGCGTCCGGCGCCTGGGGATCACTGCGGGCGCCCTGCTGGTCCTGGCGCTGCTGGGCCGGCTCTGGCTGCTGCCTGCCATGGGCCGTCTGCTGGTCGACGACCAGCCTCCGCCCCGCGCCGACCTGGTGGTGGTGCTCGCCACCGGGGCCGAGTATTACCCGCGCCTGATCGAGGCCGCCCGGCTGGTCAGCACCGGCACCGCGCCCCGCATCCTGATCGACGGTGACCGCAAGACCCCGGCGCTGCGCCGGCTGGAGACCCAGGGATTCCGGCGCGCGGCACCCTGGGACGAGGACGCTCTGCGCATTCTCGAGCTGCTGGGTGTGGCCCGCAGCAAGGTCGCCCGGGTGAGCGCCGAGGACGCCTACGACACCATCAGCGAGGCGCTCGCCCTGGGTCCCGAGCTGGCGCGTCTGGGCGTGCGGCGCATCCTGCTGGTGACCAGCCGGTTCCACACCCGCCGTGCCGCGGCCATCTGGCGGCGCCTCTACGGCGACCGGCTGGAGATCACCCCGGTGGCGGCCCGGGAAGACCCCTTCGACCCCGACGGCTGGTGGCATGACGGTCGCCAGATACGCTGGCTGATGGCCGAATACGGCGGCTGGATCTTCTATGGCTGGCAGGCGCTGACAGGCCGGCTGCACAGCCCTGGGGACCGACTGCAAAACCCTGGATCTTCGGCGGTCGGGGGGGTTTGACTGGGGGCGACGAGTACGCTAGGCTCGTTAGTGTATGAGGTACACTTACTGAGCGCCGATCCAATACGCACGCAACCGAGCTACTGCTACGCCTACCCGCACCCGGCGGTCACCACCGATGTGGTGGTGTTCACCATCCGGGAGCAGCGACTGGAGATCCTGCTGATCCGCCGCCGCGGCGAGCCGTTTCGCGGCAGCTGGGCCCTGCCGGGCGGATTTCTCGATATCGACGAGGATCTGGAGGCCTGCGCCCTGCGCGAGCTCGCCGAGGAGACCGGGGTGCGTGGGGTGTACCTGGAGCAGCTGTACACCTTCGGTGCGCCCGGACGCGATCCCCGGGAGCGGGTGATCAGCGTCGCCTACTATGCGCTGACCCGCTCGGACCGACTCCAGGTGCGAGCCTCCAGCGACGCCGCCGAGGTCGCGTGGTTCGCGGTGAGCGCCATGCCTGCCCTGGCCTTCGACCACACGGCGATCGTCGGCTTCGCCCACCGCCGGCTCAAGGCCAAGCTGGACTATTCCACCATCGCCTTCCATCTCATGCCGGAGACCTTCACCCTGGGCGAGCTGCAGCGCGTCTACGAGGCGCTGCTCGGCGAGCCGCTCGACAAACGCAACTTCCGCAAGCGCATCCTGGCCCTCGCCCGGGTGGAGCCGACCGGCGAGCTCAGGCGCAACGGCAACCACCGCCCGGCCCAGACCTACCGACTCAAAGACCCCCATCGGGTGGCGATCATCCGAAGAGGACAGACGAGACCGCTGACATGACAGATCCCAGAATCGAGCGCGCCGATGACATCCGCCTGCCGCCCTTCCAGGTACCGGCCCATCCCGAGGCCGCTCCCCTGGGCGAGGCCGAGAAGCGGGCCCTCAGCGAGCACATCAAACGCCTGCTCAAGCAGCAGGACGCCGCCCTGGTGGCCCACTACTACGTCGACGGCGACCTGCAGGCGCTGGCCGAGGAAACCGGCGGGCACGTGGCCGACTCCCTGGAAATGGCGCGCTTCGGCACCCAGTGCGGGTCCTCCACGCTGGTGGTGTGCGGCGTGCGCTTCATGGGCGAGACGGCCAAGATCCTGAGCCCGGAGAAACGCGTGCTGATGCCCGATCTGGGAGCCACCTGCTCTCTGGACGAAGGCTGTCCGGCAGCGCTGTTCTCGGCGTTCTGCGACCACCATCCGGAGCGCACCGTGGTGGTCTACGCCAACACCAGTGCGGCGGTGAAGGCACGCTCGGACTGGGTGGTCACCTCCAGCATTGCCCTGCCCATCGTCGAGCACCTGCACGCCCGGGGTGAGAAGATCCTCTGGGCCCCGGACAAACACCTGGGCCACTATGTGCAGCGCATGACCGGCGCCGACATGCTGCTCTGGCCCGGTGCCTGCGTGGTGCACGAGGAGTTCAAATCCTTCGCTCTGGACCGGCTGCGCCGGCTGCACCCGGATGCAGCGGTGCTGGTCCACCCCGAGTCGCCGGAGGCCGTGGTCGAGCAGGCCGACGTGGTCGGCTCCACGACCCGGCTGATCCAGGCCGTGCAGGAGATGCCGAACAGCGAGTTCATCGTCGCGACCGACGAGGGCATCTTCTGGAAGATGCACCAGCTCGCCCCCGGCAAGAAGCTGATCGGCGCGCCCACCGCGGGCGAAGGCGCTACCTGCGAGTCCTGCGCACACTGTCCCTGGATGGCGATGAACGCCCTGCGGAACCTCGCGGCGGTGCTGGAGAGCGGCGGCAACGAGATCCGCATCGACCCGCAGATCTGCGAGCGGGCGGTGCTGCCCATCCAGCGTATGCTCGATTTCGCCCGGGCACACCGCGCCGTCGCGCCCCAGCCCGCGGACTGAGTGGCCGAGCCACGGCTGCCCGGCCTGCGCTTATCGCCGGCTCGGGGTCTCGCCGGTCTTCCGGTGAAGGGATACCGGTGGGTGCACGCGCGCAACCGTGTCGCCACGCCTGACCAGCGGCTGGCGGCGTAGCGCTGTCAGCAGCCCACCGACGGGGGCCCTGGCGTCGGCCAGCACCCGCCCCCTGCAGCCGTCATAGACCTGCCCCAGCAGCTCCCCCGCCCTCACCCATCGGCCCACCTCCAGGTTGGACACGAACATCCCGCTCGCATCGGCGGCGAGCGATCGCCCCTCTCCCGTGCACAGCGGGCCGTCCTCGGCACCGGCGAGCTCCGCCATCGGCAGGATCCCCGCCTTGCGCAGGAACCGGATCAAGGCCCGCAGCAGCACCTCGCAGTGGTGATGCTGCAGACAGCCGGCCTGACCCGCCCGGATGACGAAACGCTCCCCGCCCGCGGCCGGCCCGAAACCGGAACGAAGCGGGACCGCGGCCGGACGCTGGATCACCGCGGGCAGTCCGAGCCAGGCGGCGTGGGCGCGCTCGCGCTCGCCGGCCCCGGAAAGCTGCACCTGGGGAAGCTCCTCCAGATCCGGGCTGCAGCTGTGCACGTCGATGCGGTAAGTCGCGGCGCGGACCAAAGCGAGCACCGCCTTGGCAATGCACGCCGCGGTCGGTCGCGCCCGCAAGCCAGACTCGACGCGCCCGGCCGGGTCCGGCCGGTCCGGCGTCTCTACCGCCGCCAGCCGGTACAGGGCAGGGATCACCAGCACCCGCCTGCGCAGGCACTCGCCGGGGGGTCCCGAGTCCAGAGCCTGCAGCAAGGCCACCAGTCGCGCAAGCAGGAACGCCCCGTTCAGCCCATGGCCGTGCAGGCCGGCCACCAGGGCGGCCGCCGGCGGCTCGCCGCTCGGCCCGAGGTCGTGAAACGGGATGCTCGGCGGGGATGCCGCCACCGACCGCCGCAGGGCCTCGCTCATGCTCTCATCCTCCTGCGTTGGATACCGGCCCCCGAGCCCCGCTGCGCGGGTCCCGGCAGCCTGCGGCGGCCCGCGCGGGCTCAATCCTGGCGCCGCTGCACCCGCACCTGCCCCTCGAGGGGGGGCTCGGGCGCTGCCCCCTTGAAGCTGCAGCGCTGGGCCGGGACATCGTCACCGTCCCTGCCTGAGGCCACCACCACATAGCTCTCAGCCACCGGCACCCCCCACACCGGATCGACGCCCCGCCAGCCGGCATTGGGGATCAACACCTCCACCCAGGCGCGCAGCCCCGAAAGCTCCTCGGCCCCGGTCTCGGCGGAGGGCATGTGGAGATATCCGGTGACATAGCGAGCCGGGAGCCGCCAGGAGCGCAGCAGTGCGATCAGCAGGTGGGCAAAGTCCCGGGAGGTCCCGCGGCGGCGCGCCCAGACCTCTGCCAGCGCCGCGCTGCCGGTCCCTGCGCTCTGGTCATAGGTCAGCGTCGCGCCGACCCATGCCAGGGCGCGCTGCAGCGATTCCACGGCAGGCTCGCCTACCGGGGGTGCAGGCGAGGCCGCAGCGGCCTCGATCCGGTCCAGATCGGGCACAGCCGCACTGCGGTGCAGCAGGTAATCCAGCAGCCGCGGCTGGGCGCGCAGGACCTCGTCCAGCCAGGCCCGCTCGCGCGCCACCGGCAGGGGCTTGAGCTCGGCAGCACCGCCCGCGCGGCACTCCACCTCGGCCGTGACAGAGATCCGCAGCCGCTCATGGGGCGCCAGCACGTGAAAGGCATGCACCAGATTGCCGAAGCAGTCCAGCCGGCTGGCCGGCTCCGCCGCCGGCTCGGTGGCGATGGTCAGGGCCAGCAGCCGCTGAGCGCCGTCGTCCCGGGGGGCGAGGCGCAGCTCGCAATGCTGATCACGCACCGGCTCGGCAAAGCACATCCGGATCTCGTACTCGATCAGGTAGTGCATGAAGCACCACCATCGGTCTCGAAGAGCTCGGCGCCGATCAGCCCACCCAGCTCGGCGAGCCGCTCCAGAAAGCCGTCCAGGAATTCGTGCAGACCGCCGCGAAACAGGCTCTGCGCATCGAGGGCCTCCAGCTCGTGCTTTATGGCCGTGAGCGCCTCGCCGGCAGGGGACTGCCCGGCACCCGAGGCGACCCGCTGCAGGGCCTGGCACATGCGCTCCACGCTAAAGAGCAACGAGCGCGGAAAATCCGGATTGAGCACCACCAGCTCCGCCACATGGACCGGCGAGAGCTCGCCCTGATGGAGCCGCCGGTAGGCCTCGAAGCCCGACAGCGACTTCAGCAGCGCCGCCCACTGGTAGTAGTCGACCGGCGAGCCCACCATCGAGAGGTCCGGTAGCAGCAGGTGATATTTCACGTCCAGGATGCGCGCCGACATGTCCGCGCGCTCGCTGAAGGTGCCGAGCAGATAGAAGGCGAAGGCCTCGCCGCGCATCATGGTGCTGACGGTCAGGCCATGGAAGCGCGCAATCTCGCCGCGCACAAAACCGTAGACCCCGTCGCCGTCGGTATGCGGGCTGCGCCGGCCGCGTTGGCCATCGAAGGTCAGCCAGAGCTCGTTCAGGCACTCCCACATCTCCCGGGAGATGCGGTCACGCACGGCGCGGGCATTCTCCCGGGCGGAGCGCAGGCTGCTGTGTATGGAGCTGGGATTGGCCCGCTCCTCGGTGAGAAAGGCGAGCACCCGCGAGGCACTCACCAGGGCGTCGCCGAAGTGCGCCCGGTAGGCCTCCTCGTACTCGCCGATGATCAGCATCGGCTCCCAGAGGCGCTCCTCGGAGACCATCTCCTCGGTCTCCAGCATGTGGTGCAGGTTGATCTCCAGCAACCGCGCGGTGTTGTCCACGCGCTCCAGATAGCGTGACATCCAGTAGACCGCATCGGCGATTCGGCTCAGCACCGGCTTAGTGCCCTGTCTCACACATACGTTGCACCTCAGCGAGGCTGGACGGGATGTGCGGCGCGACGCGCGAGCGCAGAACTGGCCATCGCCAATTCAAGCGAGCGCAACAAAGCCGCGCGCCCGTCCGGCCTCGCCCTGCGGGTGCCCCGCAAACGCGCCAATACCGCGTTGCGTCCCTTGACAAGGGCTTGCCATTGCCTGCGGGACGCGCCTTGTCTTGACCCGTTTGCGGGGCACTGAGATGTAACCTATGTGTGAGACAGGACACGCGCGCTCAGTCCGCGAGCACCCAGGTGTCCTTGCTGCCGCCGCCCTGGGAGGAATTCACCACCAGCGAGCCCTTGCGCAGGGCGACCCGGGTCAGACCCCCCGGCACCACCTCGATGTCCTGGCCGAAGATCACGAACGGGCGCAGGTCGATATGGCGCGCGCCCAGCTCCCCGTCCAGATAGCAGACATGGCGCGAGAGCTTCACCACCGGCTGGGCGATATAGTTGCGAGGATTGTCGCGAACCTTGCGGGCGAAGGTGTCGCGCTCGGCGCGGGTCGACTGGGGGCCCATCAACATGCCGTAGCCGCCGGACTCGGCCACCGCCTTGACCACCATGTGGTCCAGGTTGCCCAGCACCAGCTCGCGGTCCGCCTCGCGGGTCATCTGGTAGGTGGGGACATTGCCGAGGATCGGCTCGGCACCCAGATAGTAGCGGATGATGTCGGGCACGAACGGATAGACCGCCTTGTCGTCAGCGATGCCGCTGCCGGGCGCGTTGGCGATCGCCACCTTGCCGGCGCGCCAGGCGTTGATCAGGCCGGGCACGCCCAGCGCCGAGTCGCGGCGAAACGCCAGCGGGTCGAGAAAGTCGTCGTCGATGCGCCGATAGATCACATCGACCCGCTTCAGCCCGCGCGTGGTCTTGAGATACACGATGTTGCTGCGCACCACCAGATCCCGCCCCTCGGCAAGCTCCGCCCCCATCTCCTTGGCGAGAAAGGTGTGCTCGAAATAGGCCGAGTTGTAGATCCCCGGGGTGAGCACCACCAGGCTCGCCTGATCGGGGCCCCGGGGCGAAAGATGGCGCAGCGCCTTGAGCAGCAGCGCCGGGTAGTGCTCGACCCTGCGCACCCGGTACTGGGCGAAGAAGTCCGAGAGGATGCGCTTCTCCACGATCCGGTTCTCGATCATGTAGGAGACGCCGGAGGGGGTGCGCAGGTTGTCCTCGAGCACCAGGTAGCGGCCCTGCTCGTCACGGATCAGGTCGATTCCGCTCACATGGGTGTAGATATCCTGGGGCGGGTCGACATCGAAGATCTGGCGCCGGAAGTCCTTGCCCTGATAGATCAGCTGCGCGGGCACCACCCCGTCCTTGAGGATGCGCTGGCCATGGTAGATGTCCTTGAGAAACAGGTTGAGGGCGCGCACCCGCTGCTTGAGGCCGGCCTCGAGCTGGCGCCACTCCCCCGCCGGGATCAGGCGCGGGATCAGATCGAAGGGCCAGACGCGCTCTATGCCCTCCTCTTCGTTGCCGTAGACCGTGAAGGTGACCCCGCTGGTGTGCATGGCCATCTCGGCCTCGCGGGTCTTGAGCGCGAGCTGGCGCTGGCCCATACGGCGGATCGCCTGCCACAGGGCCCAGTAGTGCTTACGGGGCTCGAAATCGTCCTGAAAGAACTCGTTGTAGCCCACCGAAGGGATATCGATGTCCTGCGCCTGCACCGCCATGGCCCACCTCCGGGTGCTTGCCGCCCTCTCCGGTGCTGGGATGCATAGTCCGTACCAAATCGGCGGGGAGGCTCGCCTGGGCGGCCCGAGGCAGGGGTTTGGGGCGCCCCGCAGCGACAGCGCGCAGAATGCGGGCTCAAGTTGGTGCGGGCTGGACGGCAGACACACCTATCCGGTGCGGGGCGCCGGCAGACGCCGCCCCGCTTCAGGGCATCTGCAGCAGCTCGTAGAGCAGGCTGGTGGCGTGCCAGTCGGACTCGCAGCCGGCACGCTGCACCTGGCAGAGCCCGCCGTCGGGGCGCACCTGGGTCAGCAGATGACTGCGGTAGTCCGCCTCCCCGGGCACCTCGACGCCCATCCATTTTAGAAAGATCAGGGTCTCGGCGAGGCCGTCGAGAAAGCCGATGCGCTGCATATCCGGCAGGTGGTCCAGGAGATAGGTCTGGCCCTTGGCGATCGCCTTGGGATCGCCGCCGCAGTAGTACAGGCCGAGCACCGCGTGCGAGGTCTCATAGAACCCGTTGGGCCCGTCAGTGGGGTGGAAAGACCCGTTGGGCTGCTGGCGGGCCTCCACGCTCGCCACCACCCGATGCTTGTAGCCCTCGGCACTCGGCAGCTGGTAGCGCCCGATCAGGATCAGCGCATTGGAGAGGGCGAAGTCGGAGGCATGCTCCAGGCAGCGCGCCAGGCGCTGCGGCATGTCGCCGACGTCGACGGCAAGCCCCGCCCGGCCCAGGAAGGTCGCCGTCAGGTAGAAGTCGCTGAGGTCGTTGCACGCCACCTGGTACGTGTCGCGGCCCACGACATAGTCGCGCACCCGCTCCAGCACCCGGCGCGAAGGCCCGTCCGAGGACGGCTCGAGATGGTCTGCGAGCACGAACACCAGCGAGGCCACCCGGTTCATGTCAGGGGAGTCCTTAGCCTCGAGCTGCTGAGCCAGATCATGGACCAGCAGGGCCTGGGCGGCGGCAATCGTCTGCTGCTCAGCTGCCCCGGCGACCGCGCCGAGGCACAGCCCCAGCAGCATCGTCCAGAGCTGCGGGAAGCGCACCGGCATCGGGTCGAGGCGGGCTCAGACCGGCGTCAGGGTCTGGGCGATGTTGGCCTGGAAGATCGCCTTGTGCACGTCGCCCAAGCTCACCATGCCCACCAGCCTGTCCCCCTCGGCCACCGGAATGCGCCGGAACTTGCGCTTGGCCATCACCGCCGCGGCCCGCAGCACGTGCATGTCCGGAGACACGGTCACCGGGTCGGCCGACATCACGTCCGCCACCTTCAGTCGCACCACTTCCTTGTAGCGACCCATCATCTCGTCCATGTCGACGCTCGCCATGCCCGCTTCCATCAGCTCGTCCAGGGTCGGGAACATGCGCGCCAGCACGTCCTTCTCCGCGATTATCCCCACCAGCCTGCCCTGATCGACCACAGGCAGGCCGCTGAAGCGGTAGAGGCACATCAGCGAGACCACCTCCACCAGGGGGGTGTCGGGGGTCACGCTGCGTACCGACCGGGCCATGATGTCACTCACCAGCATGTTGGCGCTCCTCAATGGGGTTGCTGGGCCCGCGGATGCCCGACGCCGGGGGAGGGCCAAAACCGATCGGCGTATTCTCGGCGCCGCACCCCGGTTTCTCAATCCCCGGCGCCGGGCGGTCCCGGGCCTGCAGGCAGGCTCCGCGGCAAAAAAAAGCCCGCTCCGGAGGACGGGGAGCGGGCAATCTCACAGAGGATGGAGGAGAATTGCGGGATGAAACCTCGCGGTTTCAGTTTGAAAGTCAGCAAGCGCCATGCCAATCTCTGCTGTTCTAACCTAACCTATTGTCGACACAGGGATTCGTTGAAAACCATCGGGAGCCATCAGCGCCCCGTCCCAGGCAAGATGCACCACGAATGCGCAGCCGCGGCCGACTGCGCACGGCGTTGAACCTAGAAACAGCAGTTGACCGCTTCGCGTAGCGATCGAGTGATTGCTTGGACTATGGTTCTGGACAAACTTGGTATCACCCATCGGGTGATGGCCGCTACGACCACCAGGGCACGCACCCTGGCGGCCGTTCAACGGCCGCTTCTAGGTTGAACCATCCACCCGGCCCGGCCCTCAAAGGTGCAGTGTCTCCGCCGGTGCCCGCCCGAGCCGGCACCGTCGCACACCCGCACTCGGAGGACCCCCACAGATGTCGCGTGCTCCACGTCTCGCCAGCCTCTCCTTCGGGCTCGCCGGGCTGGCGCTCGCCGCAACCAGCCCGGCCACCCCGGCCGACTTCTCCCTGGCCAGCCTCGACGGCGCACCGGTCACCCTGTCCGACCAGCGCGGGAAATGGGTGGTGGTGAACTTCTGGGCCACCTGGTGCTCTCCCTGTCTCGGCGAGATCCGCGAGCTGGTGCGCTTTCACGACGCGAGCCCGGAGCGCGTGGTTCTGGGGGTGGACTTCGAGAAGATCGAGAGATCCGCCCTGCGCCGCTTCGTAAAGAAGCACGGGATCGACTACCCGGTCCTGCTGATCGGCAACCAGAAGCTCGAGTCCTTCGAGCCGCTCATGGGCCTGCCGACCACGGCAGTGGTCAACCCCGCGGGCGAGATCGTCGCCTACCACCCCGGACCGGTCACCGCCTCGGGAGCTCGAGCAGCTCATCGAGCAGCAGTCGGCCCCGGCCGCGAGTCCCGCGACGCCGAAGAAGCCCTGACCCGCCCGACAGCGGGCCGACCAGGTCGGGCCGCAACCCTGTGGGAGGCCGGCCCCCTGGCCGATCCGGGGCTTGCCGTCCGTGGCTTCCGGGCCGGCATGACCCTTGACGGGGCGAAAGGCTGAATCATGACGCATCCCCAGGGTCCGGCCCCGCCGAGCCGCGAATCCTCCTGCCCGCCCCTACCCGAGATCCATCCACAGCCCCGCGCGCCATCCGGGATGGCCCTTAGCGCCGTCGCGACCCCTACGCTCGGCCGTCCAGCCCGCCCATCCACCACAACATATTGGGGGTCGCGGTAGGATTTTGTACAACGGGCCAAGTCCCTGATTTGGCTGCAAACCGACATCCCGCGCCACAACTTATCCACAGATTACGCACAACATCCACACCCCTTTCCCACGCCTTTTTGCACAATATGTTGTGGTTGACAAGGCTCAAATCGCGTATATATTGTGTCAAAACCCAATGACAAAGCCGGCCGCCCAAGCCGGCGACAGTACACCCAGACGACCACTTTTGAGCCCGGAGGACGAACCCATGGCAAGCGAAGCCAGGCCCCAAGCCGTTGAGAGCCCGATCGCCGTCCCGCCCCAGCCGCAGACCCGCGGCGGCAACGGCCGGGCCGCCCCCGCCGATACCGCCAGGGGCAACTTCCAGGTGATCCGGCGCAACGGCAAACGCACCGGCTTCGACGCATCCAAGATCCAGATCGCCCTGACCAAGGCCTTCCTGGCGGTGGAAGGCGGCGCCGCCGCGGCCTCCCGGCGCATCCACGAGTCGGTCGCCGAGCTCACCGATCAGGTGGTAGCCGCCCTGGTGCGGCGCACCCCCGACGGCGGCATCGTGCATATCGAGGACATCCAGGATCAGGTCGAGCTGGCCCTGATGCGCTCCGGGGAGCACAAGGTGGCCCGGGCCTACGTGCTGTACCGGGAGAAGCAGTCCGAGCGGCGCGCCGCCGAGGCCGCCAAGCGGGCCGCGGAGTCGGGCCTGCCCGAGCAGCACCGGATCAACGTGACCCTGCCCGACGGGAGCAGCCGGCCGATCGACGTGGCGCGCATGCGCGCCCTGGTGCAGGAGGCCTGCGCCGGCCTGGAGAACGTCGACCCCGAGCAGATCCTCGACACCACCTGCCGCAACCTGTTCGACGGGGTCAAGGAGGCGGACGTCTCCCAGGTGCTGGTGATGAGCGCCCGCACCCTGATCGACAAGGACCCCAGCCACAGCCAGGCCGCCGCCCGGCTGCTGCTGGACATCATGCGCCAGGAGGCACTCGGCTTCCTCGGGCTGGACACCCGCGTCACCACCCAGGCCGAGATGGGCGAGCGCTACGGCGAATACTTCGCCGCCTACGTGAAGCGCGGCGTGGAGCTGGAGCTGCTCGACAGCCAGCTCCCCCGCTACGACCTGGAGCGACTGGCCGCCGCGATCCGGCCCGAGCGCGACCTGCAGTTCACCTATCTCGGCCTGCAGACGCTCTACGACCGCTACTTCATCCACGACAGCGACAACAACACCCGCTTCGAGCTGCCCCAGGCCTTCTTCATGCGCGTGGCCATGGGCCTCGCCATCAACGAGATCGACCGCGAGGCGCGCACCATCGAGTTCTACGAGCTGCTCTCCAGCTTCGATTTCATGAGCTCCACGCCCACCCTGTTCAACTCCGGCACACTGCGCCCGCAGCTGAGCTCCTGCTACCTCACCACCGTGGCCGACGATCTCGACGGCATCTACAGCGCGATCCGCGACAACGCCCTGCTGTCGAAATTCGCCGGGGGCCTGGGCAACGACTGGACCCGGGTGCGCGCCCTGGGCTCCCACATCAAGGGCACCAACGGCAAGAGCCAGGGCGTGGTGCCCTTCCTCAAGGTGGCCAGCGACACCGCGGTGGCTGTGAACCAGGGTGGAAAAAGGCGGGGTGCAGTCTGCGCCTACCTGGAGACCTGGCACCTCGACATCGAGGACTTCCTGGAGCTGCGCAAGAACACCGGCGACGATCGCCGTCGCACCCACGACATGAACACCGCCAACTGGATCCCGGACCTGTTCATGAAGCGGGTCGCCGAGGACAAGAACTGGACGCTGTTCTCGCCCGACGAGGTCCCGGAGCTGCACGACCTCACCGGCCGCGCCTTCGAGGCGGCCTATGTCGCCTACGAAGAGAAGGCCGCCCGGGGCGAGATCAAGATCAGCCGAAAGGTCAAGGCCACCGAGCTGTGGCGCAAGATGCTCGGCATGCTGTTCGAAACCGGCCATCCCTGGATCGCCTTCAAGGACCCCTGCAACATCCGCTACACCAACCGGCACGTCGGCGTGGTGCACAGCTCCAATCTGTGCACCGAGATCACCCTGCACACCAACGACAGCGAGATCGCAGTGTGCAACCTGGGCTCGGTAAATCTGGCCGCCCACGTCACCGAGCAGGGGCTCGACATGGCCAAGCTGGAGCGCACCGTCTCCACCGCCATGCGCATGCTCGACAACGTCATCGATTACAACTACTACACCGTGCCCCAGGCCCGGCGCTCCAATCTGCGCCACCGCCCGGTAGGGCTCGGCATCATGGGATTCCAGGACGCGCTCTACAAGGTGCGCCTGCCCTATGCCTCGCCCGAGGCGGTGGAATTCGCTGACCGCACCATGGAGGCGGTCAGCTACTTCGCCATCCAGGCCTCCACCGATCTCGCCGAAGAGCGCGGGCGCTACGCCAGCTTCGAGGGCTCGCTCTGGAGCCAGGGAGTGCTTCCCATCGACTCACTCAAGCGCCTCGCCGAGGAGCGCGGCGGCTACCTGCAGGTCGACGAGTCCGTAAGCCTCGACTGGGAGGCGCTTCGCGAGCGGGTGCAGCAGGTGGGCCTGCGCAACTCCAACACCATGGCCATAGCGCCCACCGCGACCATCTCCAACATCTGCGGCGTGAGCCAGTCCATCGAGCCCACCTACCAGAACCTGTTCGTCAAATCGAACCTCTCGGGCGAGTTCACCGTGGTGAATCCCTACCTGGTGGCGGACCTCAAGCAGCGCGGCCTCTGGGACGAGGTCATGGTCAACGACCTCAAGTACTACGACGGCTCGGTGCAGCCCGTCGACCGCATTCCCGATGACCTCAAGCAGCTCTACGCCACCGCCTTCGAGATCGACCCGCGCTGGCTGGTGGAGGCCGGCTCGCGCCGCCAGAAGTGGCTCGACCAGGCCCAGAGCCTGAACCTCTACATGGCCGAGCCGAGCGGCAAGAAGCTCGACAACCTCTACAAGCTGGCCTGGGTGCGGGGCCTGAAGACCACCTATTACCTGCGCTCGCTCGGCGCCACCCACATGGAGAAGTCCGCCGGCGAAGGCTCCGGCAAGACAGGCGGCGTCAAAGCGCAGGGCGGGAATTTCGTGTCCCTGGGATCGGGCGCCGCCACCAGCGGCGCCGAGGCCCTCACAAACTTGTCTGGAACAAGTTTGGACGCGCGGAGCGCGCCCGGAGGGACCGCGGCAGGAAAGCCGCGGGTCAACGCCTGCTCGATCCTCGATCCGGACTGCGAGGCGTGCCAGTAGCCATGTCCGTGGGCCAGGATCTGATCGCGCTCAACGAGCGCTCCCGCCACAGCGGGTGCCCGGTAGGAGCGGCTGTTGGCCGCGAGCCATGCGCGCCCGACGGACGACTCTGCATCGGTGCTTGGGTAGGAGCGGCTGCCAGCCGCGATTTTTTCGCTCCCGCCGAACGCGTCGATCTCGGAGAAACGGGGCCAACGCCCCCGCACACAGTTAAGCCGGAGAGCCCGGGACGAGCGCGGAGTTTTGAGATGACGACTCTCGCAACTGTCGCCAAAGGGGGAAGGCCGCGATCTCCCGAGCTCAACGGCCCTTTACTGCAGCAGCGGCCCCTCGGCCGGGCTGCCCGGTCGGCGCCTTACCTTGTGGGGCCCCCGCCCCGCGCAAGCGCCGCCCTGCGGGAGCGCCGCCCTGCGGGAGCGCCGCCCTGTGGGAGCGCCGCCCTGTGGGAGCGCCACCCTGTGGGAGCGCCGCCCTGTGGGAGCGCCGCCCTGTGGGAGCGCCGCCCTGTGGGAGCGCCGCCCTGTGGGAGCGCCACCCTGTGGGAGCGCCGCCCTCGGCGCGATTCCTTACCCCTAGGAGCCCAATTATGATCACCCGCCGCCTCTGCTTCCCCTGCCGCATCACCGGCCGCAGCAACGGCAGGGTCATCCGCCGGCCCGCCCCGCTTCGGGCCCAGGGCATACCACCCGCATTCCGCGTATCGGCGCGGCTACTACCCTAGCCGAGCCACCTGACGACCGAGCACCGAGGGGACCAACACCATGCTGAACTGGGACGACCCGCTGACCGCACCACCCGTCGCCGCACCGGCCAAGGCCGCGGCGGTCCGCGCCGTGGTGGATGCCGAGGAAAAGGCTCCCGCCCGGAAGCCGGCGCCCAAAAAGCGCGAGGCCGAGGCCGACTTCCAGCCCATGAAGCCGATCAACCCCGACGACAAACGCGTCGTCAACGGACTGACCGACATCAACCAGCTCGCCCCGTTCAAGTACCCCTGGGCCTGGGACTACTTCCTCAACGCCAACCGCAACCACTGGACGCCGCTCGACATCAACATGGCCCAGGACGTCCACGACTATCACCACAAGCTCACGCTCGAGGAGCGCCACGTCTACGAGAACGTGCTCGCCTACCTCACCACCTCCGACATCATGGCGATGCGCAACATCGGCCTGGCGGTGATGGAGAAGATGAGTGCGCCGGAGCTGCAGATCTACCAGGCCCGCCAGGTCTACGAGGAATCGCTGCACACCTGGACCTACCAGCACTGCATCGAGACCCTGGGCCTCAACCAGGGCGAGATCTACAACCGCTACCGCGTGGTCCCGGCGATCAACAAGAAGATCCAGATCACCAACCGGCGGCTCGACTCGATCATGCGCCCGGACATCAACCTGCGCGACCGCGCCGAGCTCGAGAACTTCGTCATGGCCTACGTCTTCTTCGCGGCCATCTTCGAGGGCAGCTGGTTCTACAACGGCTTCAGCCCGATCTTCGCGCTGCAGCGCCGCGGCCTGATGAAGGGCACCGCCGAGCAGTTTCAATACATCATGCGAGACGAGGTGCTGCACGCCTCCTTCGGCATCCGCGTGGCCAAGCAGATCATCCAGGAAGAGCAGGTCGTGCTCGACCCCAAGGCCCTGCGCGCCATGTGGGACGAGGCCCTCGACGCCGAGGCCGGCTACGCCGACTACATCCTGCGCGACCCCATCCTCGGCTACTCCGCCGAGGAGCACATCGAGCAGTTCAAATACATCGCCAACCGCCGCGCCCGGAGCCTCGGCGTCGACGAGCCCTTCCCCGGCGCCGACAACGCCCTGCCCTGGCTCGACGAGCAGGCGAATCTGCGCAAGGAGAAGAACTTCTTCGAGACCCGGGTCACCGAGTACCAGACCGGAGGGGCTCTACATTGGGACTAGCCTTACTCGCCGAACGGCCTGCCCCCGCCGCCGCCCTCTACCCGACCCCCACACCCCCGGGGAGAGCGCCGCGCCGCGGGGTCGCACGCCTGCGCACACACGATTCTTCGATCGCCTGTATCCCCCTCTCCCCCCGGGAGAGGGCAGGGGTGAGGGGATCGAATTTTCTCTCCAGACCTCTCTGCCCAACGCCTGCGCGAAACCGCTGTGTGGTGATACGCCGGGGCATCCAGACCGCAACCGACAAGGAGAAACCTCCCATGCAGCAGTGCAGCCGATGCCACACCCGATTGGTCCCCATGTCCGAGGACTCCAGCCGCTGGGCCAAGCACTCCACCTACGAGTGCCCGCTCTGCGGCCACACGCACCACTCTTTCGAGCCCATCTGGCCCCCGAAGGCCGAGGGGACCGCCCGGGAGCGCACCCTGTCGTTCGACTCGCGGACCTATTCTTTCGAGATCCAGTTTTGAGAGCAACCCTGGGCAGGGACTCATTGCAGGGAGCACATTACGCAGGAGCATGACGAGCACGAACGCCATCAACAACAAGACCGGGAGGCAGGGATTGCTGAGCCAACAAAGGGGAGCTTGGAGAAGCGAATCCTCGCGAGGGGGTTCGCTTTTTGTTTTTTTGGGCGGGGAAGCGATTCCGTCTATCCTGGATAGTTGGGATTCCGTCTATCCTGACGACCCCGGATTCCGTCTATGCTACTGTTGGACGTCACACACCAGCCCTTTCAAGGTGCACGGATAACTCATTGATATATCCAGAAAAATTTTGTCTGACGGACAATTTATTGTAGAACAACTATAGACGACGAGGCGGAATATGCCTGATTTTGCTGCCGATTTCGAGCGTATCGAGTCGAGTTTTTTCCAGCGAATAGCGCGATATCAGCGTGTCAACAGTGCGCCGTTTTTCACATTAAAACTTTTTATTTATTTTTCAAAGAGTTGCCACCTTGAAAGGGCTGGGACGTCACACACCAACCGGGGATAACGGATAAGCATTGAATCAGCTACTCGAAATCATAAAATCAGAAGGCAGAATGATAGTAGGCGAATTCAATCTGGCTTCAAAGCAGGGCAAAGGTACAGCACAGGAAATAGCCGATTTCCGAGAGCATGCTGTTCAAAGCTTTTTAGGACGATTTTATCCAACCAGTTACATCGTATCGAAGGGAAAAGTTACTGATCTTGAAGGCAAGCAGTCAAATTCCATCGATTGCTTAATTCTAAATCCAGCGCATCCGAATTTGGTCGATTCAAAGGGAAAATTCAGGCTGAACTTCTCTGATGGATGTGATGCGGCCATTGAGGTTAAACCAGACCTTGCTCGCATAGATGAATTGCACCGGGGATTGACGCAAGGTAGATCAGTAAAAAAAGTTATGCGCTCTAAATCTTCAATTCTGACAAAGAAGCATAGACCCGCACATATACTTGAACACAGTTTACGTATACCATTTTTTATCTTTACGTTAAAGGCTTTCCCGCCTGCATATCTCTGTCACCACATTGCAGATTTTTATCGTAAAAATGAAACACCATTGGAGGATCAAATTGATGGTATTTGCATTTCAGGGGTCGGGTTTCTAAAGAACCTAAAACACAAAGAACTCAATATTTACGGGGCGCCAACTCCAATTGGAAAGAATGATGGGGTGGTATCTCGAAAAGTGGGGGGAATCCGCGTTGCTGGGTCTCCTTTTGAATCTTGAATATACTTATTCAAGCCAGCCTGGAATGACAGATTCAATTATGAAGCGCGTGCTGAAAACGCTCGGCAACTTCGATGTTGAGCGATTAATGGGGACCGTCCAACCACAGCTTTGAGAGGGACGCGCGAAAAACCGCGCGCCCCTCAAGCTGGCGTTGGGTGCCTATAAAAGGATGATCTATTAGTGAGCGCGCTTCCTACTTCAGACATGCCCGGTCATGCAAGACTTCACCGGCGAGTCTGGGAAAGCTTGGATCGTTGCCAAGAGAGCCAAGGTGTTGATTTTAAGGAATCTGCGCCGTGGGACATTTTAAATTGGCATATCACCCGCACTTCAATGGCAATGGCGAACCTACGAGACGGTGGAATTATTGTCGTGGGTGTTTCTGAGCGGGGAGAATCATGGGAATTGACTGGTATAAGCGAAGACCATCTTAGCTCATATGATTTCGATGATATATCGGATTTTGTGGCCAAGTATGCCTCCATTCCATTGGATCTAGATGTGGTTGTTGTTACGTATAGGGATAAAAAAAATACTTGGCGATTCAGATATCTGAGTTTTCTCATCTTCCATGTATTTGTAAGCGTAATTCGTCAAATGAATCAAAAGCCTTTTCCAAGAGCGACGTGCTCATTCGACCCCCAGGAAAGCCACAAACGAAGAAAGTTGAAGATTCGAATGAAATTAGAGATTTGATAGAGCTTGCAGCAGAGAAACGAGCTAGAAGCATCATCGAAGCGGCGAGCCGAATTGGTCTGACCGGTGTAAACAGTGAAACGCCTGATGATCCTTTTGATCAGGAGTTGCGAGGATTATGAATGTTTCAACCGATCTTCCGGTGAATTTTGAAGGGATTCCACATTGGAGGGTGAATTTTCGACCAACCAGCTATGAGCCAGAAAGAATTACGTCACGAAGTGAGTGTCAGGCAGTAATCGACCGGCACCAAGTTAGAATGCGCGGTTGGTATTATCCTCACGTAAGTTACCAACCTGGCCAATCAGGAGAGCGGGTTCTAACTGGGTTGGTAGCTGGTCAGGTGGGTGGTAGGCATACGGAGTATTGGCGCTTCTATCAAAGCACCCAGTTTGTAAGCATCTTTTCAGTGTAAATGAGGTAGTAGACAAAGATTGGCACCAGAAACTACTGAATGATACTAGAAGGCATCTGAGCCACTATCGCGATTTGGATTTGGATTCAGTCCCAGGTTTCATGTCGACAGTCAATATACTCTATACCGTGTCGGAAATTGTTGAGTTCGCAACCAGGCTAGCGGCGGCAGGTGTATATGAGGGTGAGGTTGTTATTGATATTTCTTTAGTAGACGTGAAAGGACTTGTTCTCACAACGGACTGGAACCGGGCATGGCATGAATATTATTCAATCGCGGAACCAATAGTTAGGAGAAGAAAAACAATTAATATAGAAGAACTTATCTCCTCTCCCGCGTCTGTCACACAAGAGTGGACTGAGTGGTTGTATCACTGTTTTGGTTGGTTAAATCCGTCCTCGGAAGTGATTAAAAAGGATATAGAGGAATACCGTGCAGGCAAGTATTGACGAAATCACACCCAACGAGGCCGTTAACTCGGACGCACTTTTCGTTCGTGCGCTCACTACAACTGCGCCGGTTACGGCTGGCGTTAGCCACACAGCCCACACTCATTCCGATGACCAAACGCAAGAAAGAAGAAGGCGCACAGTTCGTTAAGTTCTTCGGCCCGTTGCTTGACGCTCTTCGCAAGCTGGGTGGTTCCGGTTCGCCCGACGAAGTGGTGGAGCAGATCGCAACCGACCTCGCGCTTTCGGATGAAGTCCAAAACGATTTACTGCCCTCCGGCGAGCCGCGCTTTCGCAACCAGGTTCACTGGTCGCGTTTTTACCTCGTTCGCGAGGGCTTACTTGACTCATCAAAACGCGGTGTTTGGAGCCTTACGGAGCGAGGTCGCATCACCTCGCTGACCTATGAGCAGGCGCATCAGATATTCCTGCGCTGGGTGAAGATCTTCCAAGAACAGAGGCGTGTGAAGGCTGAGACTCCTGAGCCGATTGCGGAGGAAGTTGCAGAGGGCACAGGCGCGCCTTCGAAGGACTACCGTGCGGAGACCATTGACCTCTTGCTGGCGCTGCCGCCCGCAGGCTTCGAGCGACTTTCCCAGCGTTTGCTGCGAGAAGCAGGCTTCACGCAGGTCGTGGTTACTGGAACCAGCGGCGACGGCGGCATTGACGGTCACGGCACTCTTCAAATCAATCCGCTAGTTTCGTTCAAGGTTCTGTTTCAGTGCAAGCGGTATACAAAATCGGTCTCGCCGTCCCATGTTCGCGACTTCCGTGGTGCCATGGCGGGCCGTGCTGACAAAGGCATCGTCATCACTACGGGGTCGTTCACCGCCGAGGCTCGCCGCGAGGCATCACGCGACGGCGTGCCACCAATAGAATTGATCGATGGCGAGAAGCTCATCGACATGCTTGAAAAGCTGGAGCTCGGTCTTCGTCCCGTGACTACTT
>CAVQCX010000024.1:0-296725 GCA_963711095.1 uncultured Gammaproteobacteria bacterium
TTGCGCTGCCCTTATCGGAACGAGAAAACAATTGCCGCCGATGCTGTCACCCCGAATGTCTTGTCGGAAAACGCGTTATATGAAATTGCATGGAACGAATTAGAAAATAAGGAAGGAGACAAGGGGCTTTGGGCGAAATCGTTTTCCGTCTGCGATGGTGAGTAGAAAAGGCGAAGGCGTATTATATGAAAGAGCGCGTGAATTTCTTAAGTGACGAGCAAAGCGCTAGTTTCGTGGAGTACGAACAAAGAAATTCGGAGACGAAACAGAGGGAGCGTCGGCAGCAATTGCTGATGAGCTTCAGAAAAAAAACGAAGGCGGGAGAGTATATATCGGTGGCAGATTTCAAGGCACAGTTAATTGCTAAAGGCTACTTGGTTTCGAAATTTGATGTAGATAAGCCGGATGCAGACGGCAGAACACCTCTGATGAAGGCCGCGATGAACGGCGATGTGGAGTCTTCTAATGCTGCTTATGGCTGGCGCAGAGAAAAAGTTGATGACTGTGTCAGGAAGCACTGCGTCGGATTTAGCGCGTAAGGAAGGACAAGAAGAAGTTGCTCAATTGATAGACGCGTTTTAGATGAGAATTGCGTACATAATCGTTGTGCCTAAAGCCAGTGAGCCGTAGCGGGACATCCAGCAGCGGATGTCTGTCATTCTTCCTAGAGGACTACGAAGTCTAGCAATCGGGAGATCAAAAAATGGCAATCAGCGCCGATGTTTTAACTAACGGTGAATCGAGTTGTTATAGGCGTGAAGTATTGTGCATGTTGCTAGCATTAATGTTGCTATCGGGGCATGCGAACGCGGGCTGGTTCGACTACGATACCAAAGAGGAATGCAAGAGCAAAGAGGTAGTGAAACTGATGACTCGGTGGATTAGTCCTCTCCCGAAGGAACAAGCGACGCTGGCGGCTTGGGAAATCTGTAAATCTTACCCAACGGAGGCTGAAAAGGCTCGGACTGAGTACCTAAGCAAGCTCCGTTCAATGTCTGATGCAGAGCTCCTCGAGGAGCGAAAGCGTGCCGCTGCGCTAGAGGCGGAAATACAGCGCCACAACGGAGCAGCAGGGTATCCTGAACGGAGGCTCCAGATGCCAAACCGACCTGGGAGTCAACCCTTACCTCAAAACTCCAGAAGAGCTCGCGAAGATGAACATTGATCTGACGAAGCCGCTAGATCTTAGGAACTCTCACCTAACAGAGATAGATGCCGAGATAGAACGACGGAAATGATTAAGACAGCGGCATGGGCTCTCTCTTTGTCGGGCCGGCGCCGTTGGGCGCGGTGCGGGGGCCTGGTGTGGCGCGTTTGGCGCCGGGTGGGCGGGTTGGGGTGGGTGCGGGAATGAAACGCCGTGGCGGGCCGCACGCGCGGCGTGACGGGCCCGCCCGGGCGGGATCCGCCGGGGGGGTGTAAAATGGTCGTATGGTGCGCGGCGAAACGGCGGATGGCCCATGATCAATTTACTAACCCCTCAGATCAACAAAATTTCCAAAAACATGCCGCGAGGCCGGCCGTTCGACAAAGGCAAGTCCGGCAACCCAGGCGGGCGTCCTAGGCGGACTCCGGAGGAAGCCGAACTCATCGAGGCATGTCGGACGAAGACGCGGGAAGCGCTCGCGGACGATTCTCCAATTGATGGATGAGTCCGACAATGACCGGGTGCGGTTGGCGGCCGCGCAGTACGTCATTGAACGCGGTTGGGGCAAGGCCCCGGAGCGGATCGAGCTGCTTGCCGCGAAAGTGGACCTGTCTACCGAAGAACTTGGACCTGTCCCCCGTGGGAGTCTACCTGCGCGTGATCAAGGGGGGCGAGGTCCCGGCGAAGGCTTTGCCCTCGCCCCCGAAGGGTGGGACGCGGCGCGGCTTGGCCGCCATCCTCGAAGACGCCGAAGAGATCCGGCTCTAGGTGGGCGAAGGGCAAGCGACCCGTTTGTCGGGTGTCCGTAGAACGGCGCCAATACAGGTGACTGTTGAATCGAACTTAACCGCCGAGCTACTCGCAAGCAGCGAGCCCTAGTTCGTAGAGTTAGGCTCCTTGGCCGGCGGCCGCCCTGTTCCTCCTCCCGCTACCAGTACGCTCGCGAACGGTTTGGACTACACTTTGACGGCAGTTCCGCTGTGCCGTAATCACCCAGGGAGGTTAGATATGGGACGGGATCGATCTTCCGGTACTGATGCGGCTCGCCCTTCCGAGACCCTTCCGCGCGCCCAAATAAACCGGCACGTGGATAGCGCTCGCGAAAGGGCACGGAGATTCCTTCAAAGATATCTATTCTTCGACTTTTTCGCGCGCAGCAGGAAGACAGTTTCTGGGCCGTTCCCATCGGTTATCTTGGAACAGGCCCGTATGCCAGCGCGCATTACACTCCGAACACCAACCTGTCTTCCGGCGGCAGGTGACATTGCGCCATCAGGGCCGGCGGTTCGGCCATCGAACGCTCGCTTTCGGCCTCGTCGTTGGGCTTTATGTAGCCCCCCTATGTGCGGGGGTTCACAAGTGTCTCAACGCAGATGGTACCGTCGTTTTCTCCGACACCGCCTGTGATGCGAATCCGTCGAGGGAGACCGTGGAGGTTAAGCCGCAGAACGCACCCTCGGATTTTGAATCGAACGGAACATCTGCTTTCGAAAAACGGCTTGCGGCGAGGCAAAAGCAGATGGCTCGCGAAGAGTACGAGGAGAAGAAAAGCCTAATTGTGAGAGAACTCGGCGGTTTAAATTTCGGCACAAACCAAACTCTAGGTTCTTTGATGAAGAACAGAGCGCGTCGGCGCCAGCTGGAGAAAGAGCTTGACATGCTACAGCGAGACTACGAGGATCAGATTGACCCTCAAGGAGCAATAGATCGTTCGGCAGAACGCAAGATCGAAGAGATCGACGATCGCGTCAAAAAGTTGGAGAAAAAAACACGAAAGAAACCCGTAATCTACAATCGCACGGGACGAACCATAACGGGAACTGACGGAACCAGATGCTATGAGTTGGCGGGCAACTGGACGTGCTATTGATAGGGCGTACTCGGAACATGTAGGGCATGAAGGTTCGAACCGTGGTACGCCCGGCATGGGCATGAGCTTATGGGGTGAGAGTCCCCTGTAGGAGTACCTGTGTAATGTCCTTCGGGACCCATGTAACTACTAGCCGACGGCAAGGGCAAACCCGCGAGGGGATGTCTGAAGGAAGCCCGAGCGCAAAAGTGCGAGCCGACGGACAGAAATCGCATAGAAGGCTCAGTCCCCGGGCGAGTCAGCCACAGATGACAAAGCCCATCAGGTGCGGGGGATAGGGTAAATGCGGCGGTTGTGCACTGAAAGCTCATGTCCTTATCCGGGGAGATCTGCCTCGCATGCGGCCTGCGCCGCTAGGGGAGTCGAACTGCGGGCCAGTCCGAAAGGGCTGGAATCACCATCGAACCCTAAGGTGGCGGCGGTCGCCATGGGAGCCGGCCTGAGGCCCAGCGCGAAAGCGCTGGAATCGCCAGCGGACCCTACGGTGACTCGGGCAGCGCGCCCGGCGGTAACGCCTGGCGTGATGAGGCAGAAGTCAGCAGAGGGCATAGTAGCCAAACGCCCACCGTAATGGGTGGGACACGGTGAAGGCCTGAACCTTCGGCAACGAGCGAGACCTGCGGGCCTCAACGGGCGTATTGCACCCGACCGGGTGAAACGGTCTTGGCGGTTCGTCGCGTAGCCAGCGTTGAAGGTCGCCATCTTATGGGTGGTCCTTTAAATTCCGGAGGAAGCGCCCCGTGCGGACCCGCATGCGGGGTGTTGTGGGGGCTGGGGGAGAGAAACCCCCGGCTACCCGATTGGCCGCTCTTCGTGCCATTGCGAAGCCAGCCCTGAGACGGTGATTCGTGCGGCGGTCCGAACTCGTTGACGAAGGATGCTGAAAGAGGCACCCTTGTTACAAGATCACATAACCAACACGGAGGGCGGACGCTTATGTTGCAGGCCAAGGAACCCGTCTCCCGGCCACGATAGGCCACGTCTCCATCGCGGGCTATTCTAACGCCAGTGCTGGATTGCGCTCAGAGCCTCCCGGAGCGCGCCGGGGGGCAGTCGTCGCAGACCGGTATACCGGAGTGCCAGTGGCGGAGCGCAGGCGGTCTGACGGTACTAGGTTAAGCGCCGCTATCCCCGGACGCGGGGTTACGTGGTATAGCGGAGCGACCCGAAGGGTTGCTTTGATATGCCGATATCAGCGCGTGCTTGATATTCCAAGATCAGAGGCAGCTTGATAATCACCGGTTAGCCGTGCGGACTAGATAGGTACCGGAATAGATGAACAACCCCGAGATGCAACGGCTACATGATCGGGTTGCATCGAACAGGCCCAATTTCTCGAAACATGCGGAGAGCAATGGCTGCAGCGTTTGGGGCGAACGGACGCCTAGCATTACTTTTCCGTCGATCAGCAGATAGTTTTTGGAGCCAACTATGGCAATCGAGGCCCAACAAAAAAGTATCCGCGCGCTGATAATGGGCGACAATATGTCTTTCCATATCCCGATTTATCAGCGCTCATATACTTGGAGAGCAAATGCGGAAGTCGAGAAGCTTCTAGCGGATATTCGAGAGTTTGCAGAAGAATACAAGGGAAGCGGTTCTGCTGATTACTATATCGGCAACGTTATTCTTAAAAATCAAAACCGCGGATTTATCACAGAAAGGATTGTGATCGATGGGCAGCAGAGGATAACGACAACCATTCTAATTCTTTGTGCAATTCGAGACATCTACAACAAGGAAATTGGCACCGTCGAATCTCAACATGAAGCGAACGTTATTCAACGCTCCTTGTACGTTGAAGATGGAAACGTCAAGCGCATAAAGTTGAATAACATGGAGCATCAAAAAACATTAGACCTATTGCTAAGCGGCGAAACCGACACAATAAGTCCCTTCGATAAGTCTACCAATTATTGGCGATGCTACCAACACATCAGACGCCGTTTCGAAACGATGAATCAACCCCAGCTTCAGGAATTTGCAGAGATTCTAGACCGGGTTAAAGTGGTGTCAATATTCTTGGATGAAAATCAAGATGAAAATGCTGTATTTGAGTCGATCAATTCTGCAGGAAAACCCCTTTCTGGATCGGATTTAATCAAGAACTTTGTCTTCTCATTCAAGGCTTACCGTATAAGTGATCAACAGGAAAAGTTTCTTACAGATTTGTATACAAGCAAGTTTGAGGAACTATTTGCTGAGGCCAAAGACACTGAGGACGAATTGGAGGCGTTTTTCCGTGAATACATCGCAGTCAAAACAACGCAAAAAGTGAATAATGATCCCAAAGTTATCTATTTTGAGTTTAAGAAATGGGCCGGCAGCATTGCAAGCGAGAATGAGTGCCACTCGAAGATTCGCGACTTGATAAAATGGGCGACGATTTATAGACTCCTGAAATTCGGTGCACACGAATCAATTAATCCTACTTTACTGGGTTATCTGCGCGCATCATTCCATACCTACGCTTCGCTACTAATGGATATCGTTGACAGGTTAGCAGATGTATCGCAAGGAGAGGTTCATATATCGGATACAAATCAATTGAATAAGGCGCTAGAGAAGGTGGTCGTATACGATGCATTTCGCTTTTTGGCAGGCGAGTCGGCAAAAACAATCACGAGATTTATCCCAAGTATTCCAAGGAAACTAGAGAAAAATGACGCGGATTATTTCCGTGACTATGCCGATGCATTTCACGAATTAGTGACGACTACGCCAGAAGGGTACCGACAGCCATCAGTTCGTTTAGTTCAGAAAATGGTCAATTCAGTCAATTATTATAAAAATAAAAAACAACTGATCCGCTTCCTGATATTGGTAGAAAACATTGGAAAGAATGAGCTAATCTCTATAGAGTCTGGTGTAAAGGGATGTCAAGTGGAACATATCATGCCGCAGTCTTTAACCGATGATTGGATGCATATTTCTCAATCAACGCATGAGCAGTACCTTCACACTCTTGGGAATCTGTCTATAACATTTGACAACCAGAATCTCAGTAACAGGAGCTTTGCAGAAAAGAAAGCAGTTTTGGCGGCTAAATCACATATTTCATTAAATCAGATACTGTTGAACTACACAGAGTTCTCTGAGCGAGAGATAAAGGATCGTGCCAATAATCTGCTGGCTAAATTTTTCGGTGCCTATAACATTAAGTGGACCGCGATTGAACCACTGGACGATAAGTCACTTGATCTCGATGGGGTCATGTCGTTGCAAGCAGTCGATGTGACCCCTCAAATCTGGCTGAACAAGACATTAGAGACGGGGGATGCAGAGGAATTAAGGGGCTTGGGCAATGCGTCAACATGGAAAACAATCTGCGATCATTTGCAGATCGTAGTTGGTGCAGATTCCGCCCATCGGCGCCTTGAACGATGGATTGAGCATAACCGTCCATTTTGGCCCAGTACCTTTTGATCAAAAAGGTAGCGGGACAGGGGAGCGGCTCATTCCATAAGGCAAGTATACGGCTGACAAGGCAAATCAGCCGACCCAAAAAGCTACGCTCCTCGTTCGTCGGCTCTTTGCTTTTAGGTCGGGTAATTTGCAACGTTACCTTTGTACGATGTCCGCTCCGGGTCGAAAGCGGTCTCTTAGGAACGGATTATATTAGAGAAGCTCGTATGTCTGCTGTCCGTTAAGACAAGCGCCGCGTCGCGGGCGTCGAATTGTGGGACGCGGGGGCGGGGTTTTGTGTCGGTCATGGCGTTTTGGGGGTCCGGGTCGATGGCCGATCGAGCCGTGGCGGGGCTGTCTGGGCTGCGGCGCGGGCGCGTGGCCGTTGCCGAGAGGGGCCTAAGCGGAGCGGTGCCTTGTACGCGGGGAAGACGAGAGTGGTAGCCTGTGCAAAAGGGCCGGAGCGGGCCTTGGGGGCGAGCGCAGCGAGCCCCTTGGCGGAACCGGGGCTTGCGGCTCAGGAACCACCGAGTCAGGGCCCCCGGGTCAAGGCTAGGCCCCGTGGGAGGGGCGCTTCACGCTGCGCAGGCGCAGGCTCCAGGCTCAAGAACCGCCACGAAAGGAGCCCACGCTGCTTCTCTGCGCATCAAATTGTGATGCGCAGATCCTCGGTGAAGAGTGACTGGGCAAGGCTCTCAGCTCTTTCGCTCGATGGTGTAAGAGATCCCCCTTGGATTGGTAGTGGCCCGGTCTGGAATTCCGGGGATTCGTTTGCTGTGAGGGCCGAGGGGCTCAAGGCCCTCGGACGGTGCGAGGTAGCGGGCCGGGGTCCGTCGCAATAGGTTTGGGGATTGTTAGGGGATCGTTGGGGCGTTCTCGTGATAGAACAGCCGATAAAAACAATTGGTTGAGGGTTTGTTTGGTTTGTTGGCGCGATTTCGGGGGAAGACAAGGGGCGTTCCGCTGGGAGGGAAGAAAGAGTAGTCAAAACCGAATTATTGCCCCATGTGGAAACTGGAGCCTCGAACTCGAATCCCCACAAACAAACGCAACAAACCTGTAAGTCACTGTTTTGCGGGGGCGCATGGCGCTGCCGAGTTGCCAACGTTCGGCAAACGAACCTAAACAAACTGTCCTCGCAGGACGGCGGGGTTGACGAGGTACTTCATTCCGGGGCGTCCCCCCTTTTTGGTTGGTGGAATCTCCTCGGGGATGACCCACCCGGCGATATCAGCGAGATATTCCAAGGCCGGCAGTAGGTCGTGCCGGCACTTGAGGCCGGGAAGCTGGCGTTGCGCTATGTCGCGATACTTGAATTCGGTGAAGCCCCTGTCGACGATCCACCGCGCGATAGGTATGGCCCCTTCGGCACCCGTGTGCGAGTCCAGGTAGCCGTAGATGTGATGAGCGTGGGCTTTGAGGTACTCTTCGATGAGAAGGCGGACGGCGCGGGCGGTGTCGGCGTCGACGACCCGGGAGGCGGGGCTGTTCAGCCCCATTGTCCGGGGCCTTTGACAGAATAGTCGCATGAACCAGTGCACCAGTGACAGGCGAATGAAGAGCCCCTCGTACTTGCTCAGATGAGAGCGAAGGGCGGAAGCGTCGATCCTGCGGTTCCGCAGAGTGGCGGAGAAGTCAGCGAACTCGGTACGAGCCTCTGCATTGAACGTAAAAACGAAGGGCTCGGCGCAGTCTGCGGCGACCTGGTGCATCGCCTCGATAGCCTGCGCCACATCGTTGGCCGCGGTACTGTCGGGAGCTTTGTCGACATAGTTAAAGGGCCTGGGCTCGGGCCAGGCTAATAGCCCGAAGCGCTGCGCCATGCCATCTTGGACCCCGGAGAAATGCTTTTTTGCAACTTCAGGCTGAATCGTGCCGTAGATGGACAGAAACATACGCGAGACAAAGAGGCTTCCCTCCCGCTTGCGTTGGCTAGAGTATGTGCCACCGCTGTAGGCTTCGAGAAAGAATTGCCGGTCATCGCCCTTGCCCGCACGGTACTTGTCGAAGCTGTTAAAGAGTCCGGCGATCTCGTCGCGGTACAAGAAGATCCCACGAGGGTTTTCCTGCATTGCAAGGGCGAGACCTTCCTGGGTTGCCTCGTTCAGGATCACGGTCGGACGGAGGGGCTTTTCGGGCGGCTCGCCGTCTTTGCTACCCTTTTCCCATTTCCTAAGCTCCGTCTCATATGCTTCAGTGTCCTCTTCCCACTGGCGTAGCAACTCTTGCTGCAGGGAAACCACTGGCTTGAGGGCTTGGGTTGCAGGCGGCGTCTTGCACGATCCGGAGGGTGCGATCACGCATCCCCACAGCGCTGGCGATTCTCGCCAAGCAGTGTCCCTTTCCTTCGGCTGGAGCACCGCGGCGTTACCGATCACGGCGCCAGTACCGACGATCAACGGGATGGCGGCGAATTCCGGCGGCGCTTGTGTTCGCTCTGCGATATCGGAGACAAAGGTGCGGAAAGGCTCCGGCAGGAAGTCCAAGGGGAAAGCCGGCACTGGGCATTTATTGTCTAAGATATTGATTGGTAGCGTAAATTTGTATTCTTCCGCTTGAAGTGCACAGGAGGGCTTGGTAATGTTCCGTTGTACGAGTTCTTTCGCCGGCCTCTCGTTCGGGGCGCCGGCTTTTGTTTTTTCGTTCATGGTGCCCCTCCCTAGGCATCGTGCTGGTTCCACGTCGAGCCGCGGGGGAGAGACTCCTGCCATTCAAGGATCTCGTCCTCGAACCAGCCCACCGCGTTCGGCCCGATGCGGACTCGGCGGGGGAACTTGCCCGCCTTCTCGTCGCGCCAGCGGCTGACCCGTGAGCGGCCTGTAAGCCGCGCCACTTCATGCTCGCGAAGGATTCGTCTCATAGCGATACCCTGTGTTCACTGCTGTTTAGCGTGATTCAAGGTACCGCCTGACGGGGCGGGCGGAGGGGGAGAAAATAGACGCCTATTTCTTCCCCTGAGTCCCTACTTCAAAAAGAAGCGGAACGGTAAGTGCGGCTGCCTTCTTTAGCTCGCCCATTGACTGCCGAAATTTGTCCTTTGGATCAGCATCTCCGCGAGCGAGTTCTTTAGGGAAAAGCCAGTGTGCGAGATTGCTTTGGGAGGCTTTTTTCTTAAAGAGCTTTTTCCAGAAAAGAAGGTCCCACAGTTGGAGAATGCGGTGTTTATGCCATTGGTGTAAGAGTTCTGGGGAAAGCGCTCGGTTTTCGGGTGTCGGCGGGCCACGTCTCGCGAAAGAAGGAGTAGCGTGCTCACTTTTTCGTTGCCCCAGCCAATCGACAAACTGCTTGATGGTCGTTCCTTCGGAGGCGTCCAGCTCCACGGCCACGAGGGCAACGTGCTTAGCGTCGAGCGCCGTTTTAGCATCGACTTCGGTGAAAGCATCTCTGACTGCGGGGAAACCGCCCTGGTCTCTGAAGCGCCCAGGCGGACCGTGAGTTCGAGCAAGGTAGGCATCGAAGCACGCCTGCTCGGAAGAGAACGTGTTTCGGAGCGCATCCCAGGGATCTGTTTTCCCGGAGACAAAAAACTCGCGGGATTCGGGTAGCGGATCGAAAAGGACGCGATCGAGGAAAGCAATCAACCAGCCCCCCGAGTCAAGACGGGTTGTGTAGCTGTAGTCGCGAGCGATAAACCAGTCAGGAGGCGGCGGCGCGAGGGACATTTGAGTGTGGGGTGTCCGGGGGCGGTGGTGCTGGCAGCCGGCTGGTGGGTGGGTCAGCGCGCGAGGGGAACGACTTCGGCCCGGCGGCCGGTCAGGATGGCGTCCATCGGCGGGCCCACTTGTCCAATGCCTGGCGCTTCTCGGCGTCGTAGCTGTGTCGGTCGTAGACCGCGGTGATACCCGTCTCGACGTGGTTGAGTACCTTCGAGATGACGAGGCGGTTGACGCCCAGGCTGGCCACGTCGCTCGCGACCGAGCGGCGGATGTCGTGCGGCGTGAAGTCCTCGATCTCGAATACCTCAAGGTTCCGGGCGACCGCGCGGATGATGGCGCGGACCGTGATGGGCCTTTCTTCCGGAGCAGTGCCCTGGGGGCTTTCGTCGTCCTCCGCCGGGGTATCCTCGTCGGTGTCGGCGGCTTTTTTGGCGGTGGGGGAAGGGAACAGGAAAGCCGACTCCCCCGTGAGCGCCTTCAGAGCGCCAAGCAGTTCTAATGCCAGGGGGGTCAGGGGGCCGCGGTGGGCTAGGCCGTTCTTCGTGCGGTCGGCGGGGATCGTCCACCAGCCGGCGAGCAGGTCGAAGTCCGCCCAGGGGGCGTCGGCGACCGCACGATGGTGTTGCAGGGCGACCGGCATCAGTCTCGCGCCCGGCGCAGGGTGAGAACTCGGGCGTCCTCGCCTGTGAGCAGCCGCTCCAAATGCCCCCCAGACGGGTGAATGCGTCGCAGCGCTCGGCTCGGTAGTCATGCCGTTGGTACACGGCGACTAGGCGGTGGGGCTCGGTATGGTTGAGGGCCTTCTCGATAACGGCCGGGGCCACTCCGAGGCTTTGCATCATCGTGGCGGCAGATCTCCTCAGGTCATGTGGGACCCACGGCCCCCCCGGCAGAACCAGGGCGCGGAGACCCTCGGCTTTGCGGTTTGCAAGGGGCTTGTAACCCTCGGGGCGTTGCCGATCCTTCAGGAGCTTGCTCAAGCCCTTCTCGTCAACGGGCTTGTCCCTTTCGAGGTTGCGTCCGGCCACGAGCCAGGGCGAAGTCCGGAAGGCCTTCAGTGCGGCCAGCCGAGCCAGAGCGAACTCCGATAGGTCCACCACATGGGGGCGGCCGTTCTTGGTGCGCTGCGCCGGTATGGTCCATTCGCGGGCCTCCAGGTTGAAGTCCTCCCAGCGGGCGCCCAGTAGCTCGCCTACCCGGGCCGCGGTAGCGAGAAGGAGCCAGATAGACGGCGGCGCCCACTTCGGGAGCCCGGCCTCAGGCAACAGGAGGGCTAGCTGGCGGACCTCGGCATCGGATAGCACGCGCTCCCGAGGGCCGTTCGTCTTGATGCTTGCCTTGCTCAGGGCGGCCGTCGGGTCGGTGTCCAGGTACCCGCGGGCCAGGCTCCAGCGGCAAAACTGGCGGACATAGCTGAGGAGCATTTGCGCCGAGCGGGGGCCTCACGCTCCAGGGCTTGGTCCACCAGGGAAGCCACCCGGGCGCGGGTCAACTCCTCAATCGGAAGGTCCCCGAGAGCGGGGAGCACGTCCTTTCCAAAGTAGCGGCGGACCTCGGCGCCACCGTCCTTGAAGGCGCGGCGCAGGTGCAGCTTGTCCCACTTCTCGAAAGCACTCTTGACGGAGAGCCGGGCTTCGGCGGCCTTCTCGGCGGCGGCCTTGGCCTTCTCCTCCCGGGCCGCCTCGCGCGGGTCCTTGCCTTGCTTCACCAGGGAGCGGGCCTTGTCCCGCAACTCTCGGAGCCTGGCTAGAGTCTTGTCCGGCCAAGTCCCCAATCGCATATCCGGGCGCTTGCCGTCCAGGCGAAAGCGGTAGACGGCCCGAGCCACCCGCCGGCCCCCGGATTCCGTAACCTCCAGAATCAGCCCCCCGCCGTCTTGCATGATGGCGCCGCGGGCCGCGTTTAGCCGGACACGGCGCAAGGCGGTATCCGTGAGGCGGTTTTCCCCTCGGGTATGATTGGTGGTAGCCATTGCCGAACCTCCTCATCAGGTCGGTTGTGGTCAGGGCCTCGGCGGTGTTGGCGCATCTCCGGGGCCTGTCTTTCTGGCCCTGCCCTATGGGGTCAGTATTGGGCCAGGTGATCGGCTTTTGTCCCTCCATTTGTCCCACCACAGGGCGTGAGTTCCAGTGAGACGGCGGGGAACGACTTGAACCAGAGTATACGCGTAACTACCTGTCTTGTCGAAGGAAAGGAGAGACTTGGAGGGATACGGTGAAACGTCTCGAAACCCCGAAGAAGCTAAACTACGAACCAGGTGGTCGGGAGTTCGAATCTCTCCGGGCGCGCCAAAATCAAGGGGTTAGCGCGAAGTGGGCGCTAACCCCTTTTCATTTTTCCGACACTTTTCCGATACCGTCCGTGGCGCTCCTTCTGACCAGGCTCAGCGTCGGGGTCTGGGTGATCCTCGGTCCACGATTTTCCCGGCGGCATCGAGCAGTTCCTTCAGCTCCGCCGCCGAGTAATGCGTGGTGATGTCGCCGTTCGCATGACCCAGCAGGGCCTTGCGGGTTTCCAGAGGCACACCGGCGCCCCGGAGCCTGCGCCCGAAAGTATGGCGCAGGTTATGCACCCCGTTCAGGACCCCCGGTTCCAACGGCAATCCGGCCTTGCGCCAGGCGCGCTTCCAGGCGCTGCCGTGCAGCTTGGCCAGAGGCCTGTCCCGGTATGTGAAGACATACTCGGGGTGGGTCCCGCGCCGTGCTTCCACGACCCGGGTTGCCACCGCGTTGAGCACCACCCCCCGCTCAGTGCCGGTCTTGGTGATCGCCTCCGGCAGCGTGAAGACCGAGACCTCCAGCTCCGGCACCTTCACTTTGGGACTATCTCGCCGACCGCATCGGGCGACGCGGCGTCACCGGCGCCAAGGAGCAGAGCTACTGGACCCGCATCGGGGCGGCCTGGAAGACCAAGAGCGGGGGCTACCGCATCCGCCTCTCGGCCCTGCCGGTCGACGGCGAGATCGTTCTCCACCCGCCCAAGCAGGGCGAGTGACCCTCCAGGCCGGCCGGTGGCCCCCGCGGTCGCCGGCCCCCTCCTTGTCACGAAAGGGCCCGCTCCCTTCCCGCGGCGGTGACGGATTATGCTTGGCAGAGTCTATAGATAGACTATATAATAGATATAGGACAGAAATGCACTATTGAAAGGAAACAACCATGGCCGTCCATGCCCAAAGCCGTCTCACCCCCGACAGTGCTGACGTGGCAGGAGGCGCGCTGCGCACGTTTTTCAACATCGCGCGCGATTGGGACCTGAATTCCGAGCAGGCGATGGCCCTGCTTGGCCTAACCTCCCGCAGCACCTTTTTCAAGTGGAAACGGGCCCCGGAGAGTGCCAAGCTTTCGCCGGACGCGCTGGAGCGGCTGTCCTACCTGTTCGGAATCTACAAGGCTTTGCAGGTGTTGCTGCCAAAGCCTGAATCGGCCGATGCCTGGATTCACCGCCCGAACGCGGCCGCGCCGTTCGGGGGACATTCGGCGCTGGAGCGGATGCTCTCCGGCCACGTCGCCGATCTGTACGTCGTGCGTCAGTATCTCGACGCCCAGCGCGGCTGGTCGTGACGCCGGCGCTCTGCCGGATCGCCTGGCAACCCTGTTGGCGGCTTGTCGCGAGCCGGTTCCCGCCGGTTGGTCTGTTCGACCGCGTGGCCGCGCCCGAAGACCTGGCCGCCGTCATCGCCGTTGAAAGTATGACCAACGACCGGCTGCGCGAGGAGGTGGGGGAGCTGTCGCTGGTCCCGCCCGAAGACCGCATCGCGGGGCCGGGCGCGACACCCGTCATGGCCGCATTCACCCATCTCAACCCCGAGGGCAGCCGCTTTACGGACGGCACCTTTGGCGTCTACTACGCCGCGCGGGAGATCGACACGGCGATTGCCGAGACCTGCTTTCACAAAGCCCGCTTCCTGGCGGCCACCGGCGAGCCGCCCATCGAGCTGGATATGCGCAGCTATGCTGCCGACATCGATGCCGATCTGCACGACATCCGCGGGCGCCGCGTGGACTTCGCGGATGTCTACGATCCTGACCCGGCGCATTACGCCGCCGGCCAGGCGTTCGCGCGAGCCTTACGCGCTGAAGGCTCCAACGGTATCGCCTATGAGAGCGTCCGGCGTCCCGACGGACAGTGCGTTGCCGTCTTTCGCCCGCCGGCCCTCTCCCCGGCGCGCCAGGCCCCGCATTTCTGCTATGTCTGGGACGGCAGCGCCATCACCGATGTCTACGAGAAGAGGGCGTACACGCCGCCACTCTCGCATTAGACGCCTGGCCCTGCGATCCCGCATTCTCCGCTCGGGCTCTGTTCAGTGGCGGCGGCCTGCGCACGGCGCGCGCCGGACCGTGAGCCAGCTCGCGGTCTTCGCCTGAGGCGTTACCGCAGCCGCGCGGTTCGTTTTTCTTCCGCCACGTACGGCCAGTCTCCCTTTCGCCGTTTCGTTGTTGCTCCTCCCGAAGGCGTTGGCCGCGTTCCTGGCGGCGGTCGCCTTGCCGTCAATGGGCTGCCCGCTCCACCCCCTCGGCGCTTCGCTTTGAGGGGCCGTGTTGCCCTTGACGGCTGCGGCTTATGCCCGCCGCCTTTCGTTCCGCGTCCTTCGGGACGATCAACGGAATGAAAGGAGAAAAACAATGGGACTTGAAATGTCCGCGATGACGACGACGGAAGCCGTGGCGGGCACGGTGGACTTCGAGGCGAACGGCGCGAGCGAGCTGCATTACTGGCGCAAGCATCCGAACCTTCACGGCTGGATGGAGGCCCTTTACTACGACAAGGGCGGATCGTCCGGCACTTTTAACTGCGTCACCGTCGCCCTGAGCGCCGGGGACCTCGACCGGCTCGAATCCGACGTGAAGGCGGGCAATCTTACCCACACGGCAGGCTTCTTCTTCGGCGCGTCCGACGGCGGCGAAACCGAGGGCGATCTTGCCTTCATCGCCAAGGCAAGGCAGGCCCTTGCTGCCGGGCTGACCGTCTACTACGACTCGTGGTGGTGACGCGCCGGGACCGGGGCGGGCTCCGCCCCGGTCCGCACCGCGCGTCCATCCTTCCCGCGGCCAAGATTTTTTGCTTGCCAAGTGTACGGTGAAACCGTACATAATAGAATATCCAGATCATAGAGTGTCCGTCGCAGGGCCTTGAAACGTCTTATTGAAGATGACGATGACCGGGGAATCCGGCGCGACCTCGTGCACAGAGTGCGTAACATTCTTACGGTCCTGATCGCTGCGGAAGACATCGACGGGGCTCAAGGCCCGCCCGGGTGGCGCATCCATCAGCTTTCCGGCGACCGGGCTGGGACGTGGAGCATTTCCGTATCCGGTAACTGCCGGATGACGTTCGCTATTGAGCAGGGCAAGATCGTCAACCTGGAATTGGAGGATTATCACTGATGAGCGAAGCAATTACCAAAGTCGGCATGAGGCCAGCCCATCCCGGCAGCTTTATCCGCACCGAGATTCTGGACGAGCTGGGCTTGCCGGTTTCCCGCGCTGCTGAACTTCTTGGCGTGCGCCGCGCGACGCTGTCCGATCTGGTCAACGAGAACGCCGCCCTGTCGCCCGAAATGGCGCTCAGGGTCGAAAAGGCTTTCGGCGTTTCCATGGACACGCTGCTGCGGATGCAGGCCTGGTATGACAGCTACGCCATGCGGCAGCGCCAGGACGAAATCAGCGTCCAGAAGTACGAGCCGATCTCGTAGGCGATGTATTTTTTGCCTGCTCGGCGAACTGTGCTCGATTGGTGCTAACCAGTCGCGGCCGCGTCAGGCCTTCCGCATAGTGAGCGAGGTGCTCGGCGGACAGATGGGCAGAGAGGCGGACCATCAGGTCGTCCGGCGAGCGCAGGGCCAGAATTATTACAGTGTAATAATGCGACACGAGGCCGCTCAGGCGGCGGACTCGCGGTGAACATCCCAGCCCGGGAAGACGAGCACCGCTGGATGGCATCGCAGCGCACGGGCCAGCACCTTGGCGCGCTCGATACCGAGATTGATGCGTCCGTTCTCGATCGCCGAGAGCGTCGATTGGGGAATGCCGGTCAGCTGAGAGAGCTCGTTCTGGCTGAGGTCCTGGAGCTCCCGGAGAATACGCACCGACTCCCCCGGGGACACCTCGACCAACTTGCTTGCCGCGCGGTAGCCTTTCACTTCACTTTCTCCGGTAATCATGCGGGGTCACGGCCACGGCCTCGACCATCACCCGGTCCTGCTCGACCCTGTAAATCACGCGGTACTGGAGGTTCAGCCGTGACGAGCGATGCCCCTGCCAGTCTCCGCTCAATGCCTCATCCCGGAAACCCCTGATTTGCTTCAGGCCTTCCGGGCCGCCGAAGCGCGCGAGCCTCAAGCTCGCCGTCGATCCCCTGGATGGGCGCCTGCCCGCGGCGATTGCCTTCCACGAGGTGATCCCCGAAGCGCTGGCCGCCTGGTACGACCACGTCATCACCGAGTCCGACGGAGGCAGTACAGCTGCAGTTCGAGCGCCTGCAGGTGCCGATCGCCGTGGTCGACATCGGCGGGCGCACCACCGACTACGTGGTGGTCGCCGACCAGGCGGGGCGCCACGCCTCGTCCGGATCGCTGCGCTGCGGGCTGCTGGACGTGAAGCAGCAGGTGGCCGAAAGCATCCGCGCGCGCTTCGATCTGGAGACGGTGAGCGAGCGCGCCGTGGACGAGGCCCTGCAGAGCGGCCAGATGCGCCTGTTCGGCAAGCCCCAGGACATCTCGGCGCTCGTCAAAAGTGCCCAGCGCCAGCTCGTCGAGCGCCTGCACGCCGAGACTCAGCGCCAGCTCGGGCGCGGGGCGGAGCTGGAGCGCATCCTGTTCGTCGGCGGTGGCACCGTGGCGCTCACCGCCCAGATCCGCGACTGGTTCCCCAACCAGGCGGTGGCCGAGCATCCGGCCTTCGCCAATGCCTGGGGCATGCTCAAGTAGCTGAGCTACGTCTGCGACACGCCCGGCGCTTGAGCAACGGCTTCATCCGTGGTCACTGCGGCTCAGTGACGAAAGAGGCACCTTCGGACCGTGCAATAGGTGCCCGCGGCGCAAGCCGTCGGTTCTCTCTTCACGCTCGGTCGGGATGTTCTTCTCAGCTGTGTCCATGCCAGACATGGCCCAGCCGAGGAGACCTCTCTGACCACCAGCCCGGACATCCTGTCCGGTCGTTTGCCGAGCTGCGTGGGTCCACTGGACCCACGGTCTCGACTCACCCTGCCGGGGACCCTTCCCCGACCGGGACAGGCTCTCTCCGGCGTCGTCCCTTGATGAAGGAGAAAGCCGTGTCCAAGCCAGAGCGAGCCAAGTACTTCGATCTTCACACCACCGGCATCGGGTATCTCAACCGGGTCCGGCAGGGTGCCCTGCGCACTTGGGCCAAAGTGCCACCTCTCTACGTCGCGCCCGCTCAGGCGAGTGCCTCCAGGCCCTTCTGATCGACCAGGTTGAGCAGCTTGAGCGAGGGGCCGTTGGGTCTCTTCTGCCCTTGCTCCCATTTCTGCACGGTCGAAGGGCTGGTGTTGAGGTAGGCCGCAAACACGGCCTGACTGGCCCTGTTGCGCAGGCGAATGCGCTTGATCTGCCCCGCCGTGTAGCTCTTCACGGGCGGCAGGCAGAGCGCGTCGAAATCGCGTAGCGTCACCGCGTCCATCACGCCGGCTTTGTGCAGCCCTCTTGCGGTCTCATGGACCGCCGTGATGATGTGCTTAGCCATCGTCTCTTACCTCCAACTCGATCAACTCAGCCACTCGCACTGCCTTCGCCAACTCCTCCGTACCGTAGCTCAACAGCTCGGCGGCCAACATGCGAAGTGCTTTGAGCTCCTTCTGGCTGATGTTGGCGCGCTCGTTCTTGGCGAACCCATAGATGAAGAAGGCCCTGTCCTCACGCCGGAATGCGAGCAGCGTGCGTACCCCACCGCGTTTGCCCCGACCTTGCAGGCCCACCCGTTTCTTAACGACATGTCCGCCGAGGTCGCCGTCGATCAGTCCGGCGACGATCTCCCGGACGGCCGACGCCAGGGCCCCGTCTGCCAGGCCTTCGTTCGCCGCCCATCTCTGGAACCACTGGGTCTTGTATGTCCGCATGGGGCTTCTGACATCCCGCTGGAAGTATAGCACTTAGTGCCATAGACGCCACGCGTCTTCAGGTTCGGGAACACCGAGGCCGCGGGATCATCCGCTGGCCGCTACGCCGAGCCGGCGATGAATGAGATCGGCTTCTGGCCCCAGGCCTTGGAGGAGGGCGTCCTGATGGACGGAGGCCTCCTGTCCCAGGGAGCTCAGTTAAAGCTGGCCATTGGCGCTCACCGCTGCGGGCTGGGTGGACTGCGCGGCCTGGGCCGACGCCGACAGCGAACGGCAAGTCCACCAGGACGCGGCTGGGCGCCTGTGGGACGTGCTCTACATGGGCGCGTACGCCCTGCGTACCCGCGTGGGGGCGGCGCCTGGCTCAACTACTCGCTCTACCGCATCCTGCGGGATGGGCACTCGATACAGGCCAAGCTCACCAGCCTGAAGCTCATAATCGGCCCCGGCGACGACGGGGAGCCGGTCATCACGATCCTGCTCCGGAACGAGGACTAAAATGCGCCGGCAGTGCTCGGCTCTTTCCCCTGGCCATATATGGACCCATCCCGGTTTGCAAGGAACAGTACGCCTGGGCAAGGGACGGGTTGCTGCCATATATCCGGCCTGTGGTTGAGGAGCTTGCTCCTCTGGCCCTGATGGAATATGCACGCTTTGCCCTCAATCACTTGGACGGCCTCGATGGGCCCTTGCCAGGGGCGGGTTGACAAAGCGCCGGTTCGACCAGTCTTGCCATCAAGTGAACTGTGCCTTCGCAATCGGTGTGTGTCGGTGTGCTGACCTCAGTGCTAGTTCTTCCAACCCTTGGACCGGCCGGCTGAGCGCTCAGTCGGCCGGTCCACCGCTTTCGCTATGCGGCAGCCCGATAGGCATCCCCCCTCGAGAGCAGCGCCCAGACGATCCGCGCGTTCTTGTTGGCCACGGCCACGACGGCGCGGTTCGTGCCCCGTTCCACGACGAGGCGCTGAATCCAGCGGCTGCGTGGGTCGGATTTGCTCGCCGCGCGCCGCACCAGGGAGCGCGCCCCATGAATCAGCAGGGTGCGCAGATAGGTATCGCCGCGCTTGCTGATCCCCAACAGTCGGGGCTTGTCGCCGGTCGTGTGCTGTCTGGGGACCAGCCCCAGGCTCGCCGAGAACTGGCGGCCGTTGCTGAGCTCACGCGCCTGGCCGTAGGTTGACACGAGCGCCGTAGCGGTCTGGGGACCGATGCCTTCGATCGCCGCGATCCGCTGGCAGGCCTCATCCGCCCGGAACAGCGCCACCATCTCGTCGGTGCATTGCTTGATGCGTTGATCCAGCGTCCGCAGCTCCTGGTAGAGCGCGGCCAGCCAGCCGCGGAACCGGGCGGTCAGCCCGTTCTCGGCATCCTCGAGCAGCTCCGGTATCCGCCGGCGCAGCCAGGTGATGCCCTCGGGCAGCACGATGCCGTACTCGCCGAGCAAGCCGCGGATCTGGTTGGCCTGTGCGGTGCGCGTCTTCACGATCGACTGGCGGATGCGGTGGAGAGCCTGGATGTCCTGCTGTTCCACGCTCTTCACCGCGACAAAGCGCATCGTCGGACGCCCGACCGCCTCGCAGATCGCCTCCGCGTCGTTGTAGTCGTTCTTGTTCCCCTTCAGATAGGGTTTCACGAACTGGGGGCTCATCAGCCGGGCGTCGTGCCCGAGAGCCCGGATCTCCCTCGCCCAGTAGCGCGAGCCCCCGCAGGCTTCCAGACCGACCAGGCAAGGCTCGAGGTTAGCCAGAAAGGCGAGCAGCTGCCGGCGGCCCAGCTTCTTCTTCAGGACTGGATGCTCGGCCTCGTCGACGCCGAACAGGTGAAAGACGTTCTTGCCCAAGTCGATGCCCATGCGCGCTACTTGCTTGATGGTGCTCATCGTTCATCCCCCTCGGCTGGAGTTGCGCCTTCCAGACTGGCCGATCGGCCGGAGTCTGGGAAGAGGGATGGGTCCATTCCATTACTCGGGTTAAAGTGGTATCTCCCCTGCGCGCGCGTTGTCCGGGTTCGACCCAAACCCGACGGTCGCGCTCCCGACTGGTGATCGTCCGCTTCCAGTGGTAGAGGAGACGGTCGAAAAATTAGCACGAGTGACGGTCCATCGGCCATTCCAGACATTCGTTTCCGTTGCGTCAAAGTTCGCAGCCAAAGCCCTCTTTCTCCGAATATCGAACTGATGCTATCGTCCAGAAGCAGCCGGCCGCGGCGATGAGCCGCAATAGCTAAGGGGACGTTCGCGTCAGGGGCAAGAATGGATCTGTTTCAGCTTCGCAACGTCCTTGAGCCACTCGTCGCCGGCCTTAAGGATGCCGGCACCCACACGATGCTTCCTTCTATATGCGAAGAACTGGGGCTGCCAATACCTGGTTGCAACGGTTCAAAGAGGGAGCGCATGACGGCCAGCTTCAGCGCGCTGGCCGATTCGAAGTTGGCGGACGTTGCTCAACGCTTCTTGAAACTGCGCCCGCCAGATCCCGCCACGCGCAACCGGATACAGGACATCCTCTGGAGCAGCAGTGCGTGCCCTGAGATGCCGAAGCGGTTTCGGCGGGAAGTGGCGCGCGCGATTGAGTCCGACGGTCTCTATGGCGATGCCCGCCGATTCGACGAGTTACTGGACCGGCTCTGGATTCTGGACCCCGACCCATGGGCTGGTCTGCTGGGAAGTGGAAACACGGGGCTGCGTGCCCGAATACAGCAGCACGTGCACCGCAACCCCGAGGACTGGCCGGCCGAAACGCTGTTTGAGCAACTGGGCGCATACGACTCGTCAGATCGTCGCTTTGCCCTGTTCCTCGAGGGCTTGGCTTCCGCAGACGTGAGGCCGGACGACGCTGCGCAACGCCGCTTCGTCGCATGTGTGAACGTGCCCTTGAAGACTTGCGGCGTCGAGCTGCGCGAAACCGACACCAAGGGCGGTTACCCCGTCTTCACGGTAGTGTCCTTGCATGCCGCCCGCAAGGGCCGACCGAAGAATCTGATCTTTGCATCGGCGGAGAAGCCGGACCTTCGATTTCGTGATGCTCTGAACAACGACATCGAGATCGTCACGAACGCCGACAAGGTGCTCGTCTACGACAGACCGATCGGTATTGACGGCCTTCGGTGGCATGATTTGCAGCTATGGTGGAGCGAGACCGAAGGGGTCGCCGATGCGGATACGGCCAAGCGGTCGCTCTACACGCGCTTGCGTAAGAGCCTCCCCCTGAACTCGCCGCCGCAGGCGCTACTGTTCGACGCCTACTACCAGGGATTCGGAAGCGCGGTGCCCCAGCTGCCAGCCCTGTTGCCGGAAGTCTGGTTGCACTGGGACCCTCGCACGGTCAGGGAGCGGGGACGAGATGCGCTGCTGAGGTTCAGGATGGATTTTCTGCTGCTCCTGCCTCAAGGAATCCGGGTCGTCATCGAAGTGGATGGCAGGCACCACTACGCGGATGGCGACGGCTTGGCAGATGTTCAGCGATATGCCCAGATGGTAATGGCCGACAGAGATCTGAAGCTCGCTGGCTACGAGGTCTACCGATTCGGAGCGGCTGAACTCCAGCAGACGACGGCAAAGGCCGACGTGAAGCGCTTTTTCGACGCTCTGTTCAACCGCTACGGCGTGGCAGCGTGAGCTATCACGTCGGCTGCTCCACCCACTTCGCGACGTCCCGTCCAGCGCGGACGATACGAGCATTTGTGCCATCCGGAGAAAACTCCACCTGAAACAGGCTGGGTGTGCGATGTTCAAGCCGATGCCGAATGTTGATCAGCGGGCGGTAGTCTGGCGTCGTCACCGAAACTTGGCCACTCTGGGCGTCGATTTCGATTCGCCCAGGATAAGCCGGCAAGGCGCCACCACCTGCCGCTAGTGCCATGTTCCATTCTTGAAATTCCCACTTTCTCGTGACGCCTTCGAGCGCCTCAGAACGAAAGCGTCGCCAGACAGCGCGTGTGTCAGCCGTGGGCCAGTCCACTTGCGCATCGAGCGCGACTACTCCCGGAGATCGCAGCCAGAGATTCATTTCACCGCGTGTTAAGAAGAAGGGATTCATCTGATCGATGGCAACCTTGGCTGCGACTCGGGAAGGCAATCCTGCCCTGACAAGCATGGCCATCGTGTTCGCAGGAAGGCCAGTCTCGATGCAGGCAGCTGCGGCACCCTCGAGCATTTCGGATTCCCCGCTATTTGCGCGGCGGTTCATACGCACGGCTTCGACGGCCCAGACCAAGCGATAGACAAACGCGTCGTCAACGAGGCGCATGTTGTCGAGCCCGATGGCCGCAACATCGTCCCCGCGAATCCATGCGCGCAAAAGATCTCGCCAGTTCTGCGGAAGGGGATCTTCCGGGATGAACGGACGGATCGACAAGAGCTGTTCGGCCAAATGAATGAGTGCTTGTGCGAGTCCGTCGGCATTCCCTTGCAGCGCAAAGGCATCCGCATTTTCCAGGAGCGCTGTCAGCCCCGTGGCTATAGAGCCTACGCATAAATTAAGTTTCACTCGCCTGAGGGATCGAGATTATACCCGACCGTTAAGGTTGGATAACAGTACTGGGCGATGAGCAGGCAGTGTCTGATCCGCTTCTGAGCAAAAAGTGGTCAATTATTGGGCACTTCCTGAATTTCAGACACAGCTACCCCTCGGCAGCGTTTTCTGCCGCGATGATCAGGGTCGTTCAGTGCAGATGTCGTATCAGCAACTGATAGCTGATCAGCGTCTTATCTAGGTAGGCCTGAAATGAGGCATTACCGCGTTTGCTCAATCGGTCATCGCCAAGGTCGCACTTAAGACGCTTGATCATACGCTCCACGGACGGGCGCCGTGTCATGATCGCCTTGAATCGTTTCGCCATGGGGGGATCGTCCGCGTCGATATGTTTCAGGGTATCGAACGAAACGGTGATGGTTCGACCCGATTGGGCTCCCCGGTTGCAACAGCTTGCCTGTTCGCGACAACCGATGCAGACGGAAAGGCCGTCGTCTGCCAAGGGAGCACGGTAGATGAATGTCTCGTTGGCATAACGGATGCCCTGATAATCCATCTCATGTCCCGCCCGGCAGATGGGGACACCATAAGGAGTGATCTTCACCATGCCTCGGGGCAGGTCTTTGGTGATGGGTTTGCTACGGCGGGGATTGAACGAGGCCTTCAGTTCGACGTCAAACGTCTCTTCAAAGCGTTTCTTGAGTACGGCATCATCACAGGCACTATCGTAGAGCACCCGTTTGACCGATCGGGCCAGGTCGGCGTGATCGCCCAGAACCTTCTCGACATGCGGGAAAAAGGTTTGTCCATCATGGGTTGCCGCATCGGCAACGGCAATGGCGTCGATTACCGCCCCCTGTTTCGGTAGACCAATAATGCTGGCCTTGTGGCCCCAGATCATCTTCTTGCCGGATTTGACGATGGTGCCGGCACCGTCATCGCGTAGCTCCCACTCGTGGGGACAGTGATCCCAATCCTCACAACGACACCGCTTGGTCGGCTTCGATTGGGATTTCTTCTGCTCTTTTCCCTTTTCGTCATAGTAGTGAACCGTTTCGAAGCCGGAGTAGGCATGATAGTGCGTGGTGTCGCCGACCAGTTCCTCTTCCTGTTGGATTACCCCGGAGGCGAGATTGGCTCTGACCTCCGATAGTTTGAGACGCCCCCAGATGCCGGCATCGGTCATGATCTGGTCGAACTGCTCCAGTTTCCGCAGGGCGGGGACTTGCTGATAGTGGTAGTCCGTACGGTCCTTGTCCTTGTGGAAAAAACCGCAGACCCGAGCAAAGGCCGGATTGCTCTTGAGCAGCAGATCGACTTTCTCCGGCTCGGCCGGAAACCCCATCAGGCTGGTACCGATGAAGGCCTTCAACAGACCGAAGAAACACTTCGGTTTGCGCCCGGCCAAGCGTAGCGGAACAACTCCCGGCGCAACATCGGCAGCGGTCACATCCCGTGACTTCGCATCGACCATCTTGCCTTGATAGAGAATGGGCGGCGGCGCGCTCTTGGGGATGGGGGCGGTGGCCCGATCAAACAGCAGCCGCTCCCTTGCCTGCTCCTTGGTCTCCGGGTTGGCTTCTTCGGGGACCGTGGCTTGTGCCGACGCCTGATTGAAATCGTACAAGGCATTGTAGTAATCGGCCCCGAACTGCCGATAATCCTGCCAGGGAAAATGATGCAGTATCTCGTACCACTCGCCGTCTATGGTGTTGAGGAGGTGTCGCTCGTCAAGATGGATCTCGTGAATGAGTGGAATTTGCTGGATGTCATCAAGTGCTGCTGATAGCATCGGGTGTGTTCCCTTTCTTGTGTGGACCGATCAGTTCGCGCTACGATCCTATCAGGGAAGGGAACCTTTTTGTAAATTCGCCGGCTGATTTTGCCTGCTTTTCCGATGGAAGCCCTTTAAGACAGCCATTTCCTGCTATTGACCGCCTGGTTTTTGCAAACTATTTGCAGGCCGAGCTGCTCTAACAGACTGAATGGGCAACGATTATCGGTTTTATGCGCGGGCTCTATATTCGTGACAAGCGTGCAGTTAGACGCACTCCTATCTGTACGTCGAGGCGGTCATGTCCAAGCTGAGGGTTGATGAAGATATCCGTCCATTGTCGGAGTTCCGCGCCGGGGTGGCGGCCTTCGTCAAGCAGGTCCACGAAAGCCGCAGGCCCATGGTGCTCACCCAGCGGGGTCGGGGGGTCGCCGTGCTGATCGATGCGGGCGAGTTCGAGCGGATGCAGGAACGCCTGGAGATGCTCGAAGACACCTACCACGCCGAGGAGCAGTTGGCTGCGGGCGAAGGGGTGGATCACGAGGCCGCCAAGGCACGCGTCCTGGAGGGGCTCGCGCAGTGAGGATCGAGTGGTCTCCGCTCGCATTGGAGCGTGTCGAGGATATCGCCCAGTACATCGCCCAGGACGATCCAGGGGCCGCCGGCCGATGGGTGGTCGAGCCGTTCGATACCGTGGGACGCCTGGCCGACTTCCCTGAGAGCGGCCGGGTGGTGCCCGAGGTGGGTGTGCCGCGGATCCGAGAGGTGATCTTCGGCGCCTACCGGGTGATCTACAGCGTGCGGAACCACGTGGAGATCCTCACCGTGCGGCGGGGAGCCAGCTGTTGCGACCGAGCGAGATTGCCGACGAACGGACATAGACTTTTGTCGAGCCTCGAAGGTTAAGCTTGCGTTCAGACCTGCGTGGCGATGCACCTGGCCGAGCGAGCAGCATCCACGCCCGCGTGAGCGCCCAGGAGATGTCCTTCGTACGCCAGGCCGGCGGTCTGGCGTCGGTCCTGGCGAATCCCGAGATGACACCCTTCCGTCTGCGGATCAGGGCCATGGCGGGCAGCGGCAAGAGCCTGGTTGCCCGCCGGTTATTCGAGCGCCGGGCGGCCCAGGGGAAGCGAGTGCTATTCGTCTGCTACAACCGGCTTCTGGCGGGAGGTGCAGGACCGCGTCACCGCCGAGCCGATCCCCGAAGAGTGGCAGTTCGACGCCATGGTGGTGGACGAGGGGCAGGACTTCGAGCAAGAGTGGCTGGAGATCCTCGATCTCTTCCCGCGTGACGGCGCCGACGTCCTGTGGCTCGAGGACCCGGACCAGAATCTCCAGGGGAAGGCACCTGTCATGCTGGATGACGGCTTTGTCGGCTATCGCTGGGGTCTGAACTACCGATCTCCCCAGTCCATTGCGCACTTCATTCTCGACACGCTTCCCTTCCGCTTCGAGCCCGGTAACGACCTTCCCGGACTGGGAGTAGGGGTCCACGAGTACACGGATGCGTCCGAGCAGCCCAAGGTGGTCACCTGCGTCATTCACGACCTGCGCCGCCTCGGGTTCCTCTACGACGATATCCGGGTGCTGACCTGCCGCGGAGTGCATAGCTCGGTCTTCAGCGGGCGGGATGTTCTCGGAGGCGTCTCGATCCGGAGGGTCACCCAGGGTTATGATGGGAGCGGAAACCAGGTCTTCACCGAGGGGCAGCTTGTGTTCGACAGCGTTCGACGATTCAAAGGCCAGCAAGCGCCCGCGGTCATACTCGTTCACGTGGACCCACGGTCGGACCGGATCGCCGAGGAACAGCGAGTGCTTTACTGCGGAATGACGCGGGCGACCGTGAGATTGGATGTCCTATTTCGAGCTGGTAGTGGCGGAAACCTGCATTTGCTGGCGCGTGGAATGGGATCTAAGTGACGCGCGTATCTTCGTGCTTTCTGGGAAGCGCAACCAGCGAGAGATGCGCTAGGACTGAGTTGCTGATGAACAACGACAGAGGCGGAGCGAAATGACCACGGTTTTCGATACCTATCAGGACTGTCGACAGCACATAGAAAAAATTGTTGTTCATCCTTCACCTTGTCGCGAGAAGCTGACTGACATCGCCGAATGGATGTATGGCCTGCATCAGCAATTCCCTTCTGTTCCTCCGGTGAGATCATACGCTACTAACAAACCCAATGATCTCCGGTTCTTCTTTCGTAACCAGGGGCGAGATCATTTCGCGCTATACGTGATGGGCAAAGATTGTGCGCGGCTATCCGTGTTCGATCCGGATGGGCGCGGCCAGAGATTGGCTGGCTATATTGCACCGCAGCCGGGCAATCAGAGCTGGCCATGGATTAAAAGGGAAGAATTTGAGAAACAATCCATAGACAATATAAAGAGGGATATTTTTCGCGCGTACTGCATTCGTTTGGAATCCGTCATGGGTATAAAACTAGCGGAATGCGAAAGTACGGAGGCCCCGATTGGCGTTGTGAATCGCTCTGGTGCTCTCACTTTGTCCGCTGTCGAGGGGCCCATTTCTAAGGAATACCAGCCGACGCCGCAGGACTGGGACGACGCATGCGCCAGAATTAAACAGCGTACTGGGCAACGAACAGGGATTGCTTTCGATTCCGCATGCGACGAAATCGCAAGGCATGTGACAAGACAGGATAGGCCACTAGCGGCAGGGTGGCGGGAGAAGCTTCGGCCTATGCTTTCTCGTGAGCGATAAGATGGTCTGGAGATTCAACGAAGCGACCGGTGAAGGGCGAGAAGAAATGGACCCCAGTCAACTGTATGATTACTTCAACGCAGACTTTCGGTTTCCTAGCGAGGTGTTAACGCGTTACGTGCTGTCTTTGAAGACGAAGCCATTCGTCATCTTGACTGGGATTTCCGGGACTGGGAAGACGAAGATTGCGCAGATTTTCGTGGAATATATTCTCCAGGGAATGGGATAAAATGGAGAGAGAGAAGCGCGTCGGCGTTTGTTTCGGTCCGGCCGGATTGGATGGACAATCGAGGATTGCTAGGATTTTATAACCCGTTGGATAGGACCTATCACAGTACGCCCGTTCTAGAGCTGCTGATTCGCGCTGCCGGAAAGGAGAACAAGGATAAGGCTTATTTCATTATTCTTGACGAGATGAATATAGCAAAGGTGGAGTATTATTTCTCCGATTTCTTGAGCAAGATGGAGACCAGGATACCGAAGAAGCCTGAAGGTGAAAAGCTGGAGCTGCACGAACGTAGCAGAGAAGTTTGGAGACACGGTGCTGAAGTGGAAGGAAAAGATCCTGAACGGGGCAATGGGGATTCCCCCCAGTCTTCCTATTCCAACGAATGTGTACGTAACGGGGACGGTCAACGTTGATGAGTCAACCTACATGTTCAGCCCAAAGGTGTTGGACAGGGCCAACGTCATAGAATTCAACGACGTCATCATTGATGGCGACGATGATTCCTCGAGGGCATGGGACCGCCGCTTTGTTTTCAAGAAGGCGGATTGCCGGGGGCTGTTCGAAGGAGATAATTCGACTTTCCCCGAGAGAAAGGATTTTGAAAAAGCCCGAGAGTACGTCCTCGAGCCCCTGAAGCAGCTGGCGGAGATCCTGAAGCCATATCACCTCCATTTCGGCTACAGGACCATAAACGAGCTCAGCCGGTTTGTTTCGCTGGCCAAGGAAAACGTCGAGAACTTCGACGTAGACGAGTTGCTAGATATTCAAATCCTCCAAAAGATACTCCCAAAATTCCATGGAACCCGGGCTCGTCTAGAGAAGCCCTTGTGGGAGATTCTGGGGTTTTGCTATGGAGAGGCAGGTGGAGGGGAGGAGCAGGTCGGAACAGAGGGCGAGGCTCGGAGGAAAAGAGCGGAGACTTTCGACAAGACCGCCAGGCACCCACGGTGCGCGCAGAAATGTGCACGGATGCTACGGAGCTTTAAAGAGCAGGGGTATACGAGCTTCATCGAGTAATCGCGATGATCTGGTATGACCCAGAGTTCCGGCTGGCGCTGAGCGATGAGCCTCAGTTTCCTTCGGAATTTCCGGCAGACGAAGATCTGGAAGGGGAACTACCGGAAGGGCAGGTGGATCTGGACGAATGGCGGGAATACTTTGTCAGATTCTACGGTGATGAGCCGAAAGAGTGGGTTAACCAGAAATTCAGTGTCGGACAGCGTTTCTATGGAAACGTATCCAGGATCAGATTTGAGAATGCGGCTGGGCTTACACGCCTCGGCGGGCTTCGAATCCGGGTCCAGAACTGGAAAATCGGTGACCAGCAGTTTGCCGGCATGCTCGATTACATCACGGATCGATATGCGTCGCTGGTGGCGGATTTCGGGTCACCGACGGGCCACGCATACGAGAAGTCGGGCGCGGGCAGTCGAGAGCTAGCGTACCACGAGTATCTGTTTCTGCGGCGGTTCTTTCGTGAGAGGGAGAATGACCTGGAGAGCGTGGTCGGCGCGATCGTGGCCGACCCCCACCGGCGCCTGCGGGAAGAAGTGGTGAGCTGCCCGGTGGAACAGGTCGCGGCACCGGACCCGGTTCTGACGGTCCGGGCGCTCTGCGCCGGGGAACACTTGGCGCGCTTGAGCCCGGGTCATCCGCTGACTCGGACGCCTTTGGGAGCCCTGCTCAGAGCCGTAGCCGGTGAGAGTGTCTACCCAGCGAGGCTTCCGTTGCGCCGCCGTTATCACGACTCCGACACCCCTGAGAACCGGTTTGCGAAGTTTGTCCTGGAGGACCTGAAAGAGCGAGTAAGGGTATTGACGGAGCAGTTGTCTCGTTCTCGAAGCTACCTGAACCCGGACATCGAGGACGTGCTTGTTGGCTTAGGGCGCCAGTCGTCGGTGCATTGGAGGATCCCTTCTGGCGGGGGATAGGGCCCTGCGGATGGTTCCGGTCAGCTCACAGGTTCTGCAGCGTAAGGAGGGGTATCGCCAGCTATACGGGCTGTATGCATGGTTGCAGCTGGTCACCCGGCAGGATTACGGCGCGATGGAGTTCGCGGAGTTGTTGGAGACTAAGGATACAGCGACGCTGTTCGAATACTGGTGCTTTTTTGTGGTGAAGGAAGTTTTGGAGGACGCAAGTTGGTCTGCCCTTGGGGTGTCGCTCCAATCGTACGTACTGCGCCTGAGAAGCAGGCAGTGGATCAAGGGCTGGAGCTAGAGTACGGGGGAAAGTGTGCTTGTGGTTCAACGGCTCGTGCCGGCTGTCCTAGGCGGAGTCGACGGTAGAGATCGTTCGCTGGGCGACAGTTATTCCAGCCAGTTCAGGCCTGATATCGTGATCTCGCGTGGCAGCGACCTGCTGGTGCTGGATGCGAAGAATAAGGGTCGAGAAAGGGCGGACCAGCATGTTCTATGGTGAGGAGAACGAGGGCCGGGTCAGGGATGTCGGGTCAGACGATGTGAACAAGATGCACGCCTATCGCGATGCGCTGACGGGTGCCGTGGGGGCTTTCGCGCTTTATCCTGGTGAGAACCGTGACGTTTACCGCGTGCCCGGGGCCACTCGTGACTGCGAGGGTGTGGGAGCGCTGCCGTTGCGGCCAAGAGAGGATGCGACCGTGGAGCCCCAGCATCGGGAGTGGCTTCGAGAGATGATCGAGTCGTTCTTGGGAGGCGAGCGATGAAAATGTGTCCCTGCGCGGCACAGTGTCATCTGTCGGAGCACCTCTTTCCCCGCGCTTCGGCGATCGCTCTTTTGGCGCTGGTGACTAGGCAAGGTGAAGCTCAGCCTACTGCGGGCGGCGGTCTTGGGTCGTGCTGGGGGGCAGGTATGAGGCCACTATCGCGGACGCAGCCGAAGAGCATGCTGGGGGACGCCTCCGCGGCTGTCCTCACTGCGGGCGGTCCGGCGGCTGAAAGGTGAACATCCGTAACGGCACGCTGTATTTCTCTGCCAGCGACCTGGCGAACTTCCTGGAGTGTGAGCACCTCACGGCGCTGGACCGAATCGATCTAGAGACGCCGTTGCCGCGCGCAGCGGATGACGAGCAGATCCAGCTCATCCAGGCGAAGGGCTTCGAGCATGAGGAAAGGTACCTCGACACGCTGAGGGCCGCCGGCAAGGAGGTCGCGGACCTTGGAGCCGCAGCCAGAGATTTCGAGGTCGCCGCCGAGGCGACCCGGGCGGCGTTGGCGCGGGGGACAGAGGTCATCTACCAGGCGGCGCTGGTATCCGGACAGTTCCTCGGATACGCCGACTTCCTGAGACGGGTCGATGCTCCGGGCACTCCGGGTGGGTGCAGCTACGAGGTCGTCGACACGAAGCTTGCCAGAAGCGCCAAGGCGAAGTTCGTCATCCAGCTCTGTCTGTATTCGGACCTACTCGCTGATCTCCAAGGTTCCCTGCCCGAGCGCATGCATGTCGTGCTGGGCGATGGCAGGGAGGAGAGTCTCCGGATCGCGAGCTACTTCCGGTACTACCGAGCCGTTAAGGCGCGCTTCCTGCAACGGGTAAACGGGGCCGCGGTGGAGACCTATCCCGAGCCCTGCGCGCATTGCCCGCTATGCCACTGGCGGGATCTTTGCCAGGCGCGCTGGGACGAGGACGATCATCTAAGCCAGGTGGCAAACATGACCAAGGGGCAGATCGGGAAACTGAACGGCAGCGGTATCCGGACACTGGCGGAGCTTGCCCGACTGCCGGGGGGCTCCCGGTTGACCGCCATGCATCCTGCGACGCTGGAGCGGCTGCGCCGCCAGGCTGGACTTCAGCTTCACAAGCGACAGACCGGAGAAGACCGCTACGAGCTGCGGGAGACGGAGGGGGAGGGCGCCAGGGGATTCAGCCGGATGCCAAAGCCGGCCCCGGGCGATCTGTTCTTCGACATGGAGGGCGACCCGTTCGAAGACGGCGGGCTCGAGTATCTGTTCGGTCTGTATTACGTCGGGGACGACGGCGCTCCGCAGTTCCGGCGCTTTCTGGGCACACAATCGGCAGCAGGAGAGGAGCGCGTTCGAGGGCTTCGTCGGCTTCGTGATGGAGCGCTTGAAGCGTTTCCCTGAGCTGCACATCTACCACTACGCGAGCTACGAGGAGAGTGCGCTGAAGCGGCTCATGTCGTTCCACGGCGTCTGCGAAGCGGAGGTGGACCAGCTGCTGAGATCCGACAGACTCGTTGACCTCTACAAGGTGGTTCGCGAGGCGCTGCTGGTGTCCGAGCCCCGGTACTCCATCAAAAACCTGGAGACCTTCTACATGGACAAGCGCAGCGGCGAAGTGACCAACGCCGGCGCCAGCATCGTCTACTACGAACGATGGAAGGAGAGCTGCGAGCCGTCGCTGCTGGAACAGATCCGGGCCTACAACGAGGACGATTGCCGGTCGACCTTGTTGCTGCGGAACTGGCTGATCGATATCCGGCCGCCCGGCCTGCCGTGGTTTTCTGGAGCGGGCCAGGGAGACGCCGGCGAGGAGCAGAGCCAACGGGTCCACGAGACCGAGGACCAGCTCGCGGATTATCGCGCGCGGTTGCTGGGGACCCTTCCGGCCGATCGGGAAAGGTGGGGCCCGGAAGACCAACTGCGGGAGCTGGTCTTTCAGTTCCTCGACTTTCACCGGCGTGCCGCGAAGCCCGAATGGTGGGCGATGTTCGCGCGCCGGGAGATGACCGAGGACGAGTTGATCGACGACCCCGAGTGTATCGGGGCGTTGGAGGCTGTTCCGGAGCACCCGCCGGAGACCGTAAAGCGCTCCGTGGTGTACACCTTCCGCTATCCGCCGCAGGAGCTGAAGCTGGGTGTGGGTGATGATTGCCTGCGCTCTGACACTCTGGAGCGTGCCGGCCGCATCGAGGCCATCGACGAGGATGCCTTCCTGATCCGAATCAAGCTCGGGATGAAGAGCGGGTTTCTCCCCGAGCGACTGTCGGTCATACCGACGGGCCCCATCGACACAAGGATTCTCGCTGCGGCCCTGTATCGGTTTGCGGATAGCGTCATCGCAGGCGACCATCGCTACGCGGCATTGGAGGCACTCCTGAGAAGAGAGCGGCCCTCGGTCCAGGGCCTTGCCGCAGGGGAGTCCCTGGTGGATGCCGAGAGAGACGCCACCGCGCAGGTCATCGATGTGGTGAGCCGGCTGCAGGAGAGCTACCTGTTCATCCAGGGGCCGCCGGGTGCCGGCAAGACCTATACCGGCTCCCATGTCATCGTCGCGCTGCTCCAGCGCGGGGCGAGAGTCGCGGTCTCGTCCAATAGCCACAAGGCGATCAACAACCTGCTTGCGGCGGTGGAGAAGCGCGCGGCCGACCAGCAGGTACAGTTCCGGGGGGTCAAGAAGGCTACCAAGGAGGAGACCTTCCTCAACGGCAGCATCATCGAGGACATCACCAATCGAGATGGCGTCATCGCGTCCAACGCCGATCTGGTCGCCGGCACGGCCTGGCTGTTCGCCGATAGGGAGCTGGAGCAGGCCTTCGATTACCTCTTCGTCGACGAGGCGGGGCAGGTTGCCCTGGCGAACCTCCTCGCCATGGGGACCTGCGCGAAAAACATCATTCTTCTCGGCGACCAGATGCAGCTGCAGCAACCGATACAGGGTGTCCACCCCGGGCAATCCGGCGACTCGGCGCTGGATTACCTGCTGCAGGGAGAGGCGACCATCGCGGCGGATCGCGGCGTCTTCCTGGGTACCACTTGGCGCATGCATGACGATGTCTGCCGGTTCATATCCCAGGCCGTCTACGACGGTCGGCTCCACCCGCACCCGGACAACCAGAATCAGCGGCTGCTGTTGGGCTCGAGCGCGCACCCAGATCTCAGGTCGACTGGCATCCGGTTCGTCGAGGTGGACCACCAGGGCTGTTCGCAGCGCAGTGTCGAAGAGGCCCGCGTCGTTGGGGAGCTGTATCGGAGCCTGCTCGATCAGCGTTACCGGGACCGCCACGGGGCCGAGCACGCGATGTCTCTCGCGGATATCCTCGTGGTCGCGCCCTACAACCTGCACGTCGACCTATTGGCGCAAACGCTACCGGCAGGTGCGCGGGTAGGGACGATCGACAAGTTCCAGGGCCAGGAGGCGGAGGTCGTGATCGTCTCGATGGCAACTTCCAGCGGTGACGATCTACCGCGGTACCTGGAGTTCCTGTACAGCAAGAATCGCCTTAACGTGGCCCTATCGCGGGCCCGTTCTCTCGCGCTGCTGGTGGCCAATCCGAGGCTGATGGCCATCAAGTGTCACACGGTCGATCAGATCGAGCTGGTGAATACTCTGTGCTGGGTACATGAGTATGCCTGCGCTTCCTGAAGACGCGCGGATCGGCGGGTAGAAAAGCCGCCTGGAGGGCTGGAGCTGACCGCGGCAAGCGTCGCGTCTATGCCGCTACATTGATCCCTCGAGGAGGTGCAAAGGCCGATCCCGGGAAAAGCTGCCACCCGGCGCGCCACTCTCATGCCAAAAGGGGTCAGAGCCCTTTTATACTTCCTTACACTGCTAACCCGCCCGAGAAAATCGCTACTTGATCGTTTCGATGATCTCGATCTCTCGCCTCAGCAGGTCGTTGACCAAGTCGGACAGCTCTATCCCTTTGGCGTCGGCCTTCATGGCCAGATAGGTTTGTACCGCATCGTCCAGATAGATCGGCAAGCGGAATACAGCATCGGCGCTGAAGAATTTGCCGCGCTCTCCCTTGGAAAAATCGTACCTATCCTTCATCGTTTTACCCTCGTTGTTCAGCCGCTAGTGCGGCGCATTCTGGTAGGCGCGGACCTCGTGCCGGTCAGCCTTCCGTGCCGAGATGATCGGGTGTGGTTTCCATGCTGGACGTTTCTAGCCGTTCTTGATAAACAAAGCTGCGATAATCGCGGCAAACGATGATGCAACGCCTGAACTTGGCGGGGGTCAATTTCCGACAGCACGGTATTAGAAAAGCACACGAAGACCGTAAGTATTTGTTATTGATGATAAAACTTATCAGATCCACCGGGGTTGGCCAGTATGAAAACCACACCCAGATGATCCGCACCTTGATTTGATCGGAGTCGAGCCACTCCGCGGTGTGTATGACCACCAGGTATTGAGCGTTCTCGGCAACGCCGAGACTGACCCAGCGGTCCTCGCGCTCATTGTGCTCATCATCGAGAATGGTCAGCGCCAGTGGGTCACGGAATATCGTAGTGGCGAGCCGGAACGCAATGCCGTGCTTTCGGAGATTGGTCCGTGCCTTGCGCGGGTCCCACTCGAAATCGAAAAACGTATGCCCAGGCATTCTCGGACGGCTGTGGTTTGGAAAACCCTCGATGGTCTGGCGGAATGGCCAATGAGGCTGGCGTCCGGTCCAACGTCTGTTCTCAGCGTACCGGAGGAGCCCCTGTGCAAAGCGCTTCGCCTGACAACGCCTAACGAGCAGTCTAACGCAAATGTACCCCAGCGCCGGACGACCTGGCGAGCATCCACCCGGCCAACGGCCACGAAGGCGAGAAAGCCCCTGGCGAGCCGGTCAGTGTCGCCGCCGACTCTCAGGCCCCCGGTACCCCCAGCGCCCGGACCCTAGAGCTGTAGCCCCGGGGGCCAGGCCGCCGGCTACGACCGTTACCTGGGCCAGCCCGGGGCCGAGCCCCGGCTCTCCCTGACCGACATGAGCTACACCGATGTCGGCTGCAACGGCAGTTACAGCGGCCGCTCCGAGGCCTTCGATCTCGCCGCTGGCGAGGCCCGAGTGGGCAGTGTTGTGCTCTACCGCCTGCCCACGGAGGCGGAGTGCGAGTACGCCTGTCGGGGTGGCCGGGCCGGCGAGCGCTACTGCGGAGGGGACGACCCGGACGCCTTGGCCTGGTACAAGGGCAATAGCGGCAAAAAGACCCATCCGGTGGGTCAGAAGCGGCCAAACGGGCTCGCGCTGTACGACATGAGCGGGAACGTATACGAATGGACCTGCTCGGTCTATCACGAGCGGCTCGGGGGAGCGGAGCAGCGTTGCGCCGGCCGGGAAGAGGTCGGTCAGTGCGCGTACCACGGTGGGTCCTGGTTGGTCGACGCCAAGCTCGTCCGCGCCGCGGCCCGCTCCGGGTACCGCCCGGATTTCCGCGCCAACTACCTGGGGTTGCGTCTCGCCCGGGACGCCCGCTGAAGCGACAGCTAACTAAAACGGGTCAGAGCCCTTTTTGTGCTACATTCAGAGTATTGTGGCTTGTCGGGTCACAGAAGGGGCAACGATGCCGAGAAAGCAGAGGTTCTTCCTGCCGGGGGTACCCGCGCACCTGGTGCAAAGGGGCAACAACCGCCAGGCGGTTTTTTACGATGACTCGGATTACCGAGCCTACCTGGGATGGCTTGTAGAAGGTGCGCAGCGCTATGGGTGCGCGATTCACGCCTATGTGCTGATGACCAATCACGTTCACCTGTTGCTGACGCCGCGGGACAGGGACTCGATCGGCCGGGTGCTGCAGTACGTGGGGCGGAGGTACGTGCCGTATGTCAACCACAGGTACGGGCGGACGGGGACCTTGTGGGAGGGGAGATTCAAGGCGAGCGTTATCGATGCCTCGGAGTATCTGCTCAGGTGCTACCGATATATCGAATTGAATCCGGTAAGGGCCGGAATGGTTGATGCAGCGCGGGGTTATCGGTGGTCGAGCTACCGCGCCAACGCGCAGGGAGCTGCGGACCCTGCGGTATCTGCTCATGAGGTGTATCTTGGACTGGGCAAGGATGCGCAGACACGAAGAGCGGCGTACCGGCAGTGGTTTCGGGGTCATGTCGAAGAGCAACCCATCGACGAGATCCGGGCTTGCCTGCAGACCGGCACGCCACTGGGCAATGATCGGTTCCGGGGAGATATCGAGCGGGCGTTGAAGGTCAAAGTGGGGCAGGCGAGCCGTGGCCGCCCGAGGAGCCGGGAGTGGCCGAGCCCCAGTAAAGGGCTCTGACCCCTTTGCGCCTTTGCGCTGGTCAGCTCGACGCGATGTGCACCCGGAAGTCTTCGCCCAGCCACTGCCCGTCGTCGCGCCAACGCCAGGTGAGCTCGAGGCTGCGGTGTCCGGCGAGGTCATCGGCGGAGAGTCGCAGACCGTGTAGGCCCAGACCCAGCTCGTGGCTCGGTCTGTCCTGCACCTGGCGCCAGCCGTCAAGCCCGAGGTGCAGCTGTGCCGGGCGGGCGAGGACCAGGAGCAGAGCCTTTCCGGCCGGGACCGAAGCGATCGGCGCCCCGGGCGTCCAGACCCAGGTGTCCGGGTCCGGTCGCCGACCCTGGTAGCGGCGCCATACCGGCTCGGGGCGGTCGAAGGGCCGACCCAGGTCTCGAGAGGCCGCGAGCTTGACCAGCTCTCCGTGGGCCCAGGCCAGGGGCATGGCCGATCCGGTCGGGCGGCCGGGCAGCAGGCCTCGCTCGGGCAGCGGTGCCGAGTCCCAGACCTGCTCCGGCAGCATGCCGCCATGACCGGCCATGGCGGTCATGGCCTCGAGATAGGGCAGCGGGTCCTCGCTCGCCGCCAGGGCGTAGTGTCCGCGCTCGCCGGTCAGCAGGGGCCAACCGCGGCCTACCCCGGTGCCGTCGAAGGGGCGCCCGTCCGGGTGCTCACCGTAGCCGTCGCCGGTATAACGATGCCAGACGGGACCGCTCGGGGTATAGATCCGCAGCAGGGCGTCGGCCAGCTTCACCGAATCGCGGACCACCGGGTCATTCGCCCGTCGCAGGCCCAGGCGCACCAATTCCAGGAACCCCAGGGAGACCTGCTCGGCGGCGGGGATGTCCGGCTGGTCCTCACGGTTCTTGATCGGCAGGGCCCGGCACAGGGCGGACCTGTCGGCGATCACGCCGGGAGGCGCTTCGCGCACGTAATAGCCGGCGATGCCGTGGCGGCGGGCAAGGGCGGTGTCGCGCGCCACCGTCCAGTTCTCCAGACGGGCATTCCAGAAGTCCGCTACCGTCAGGGCGAGGTCGGCGTCGGGGCCCTGCAGCAGCTGCGCACCGGCGGTCAGCGCGGCGATGCATACCGCCAGGGTAAAGGTATTGACCCCGGCATCCTCCTCCCAGCGGTCTTGGGGACTGGCGGGGCCTTCCCGGACGACGAAGCGCAGAGCGCGCTGCACCATTTCGCCGGCCGGTACTCCCTCCAGGGCGCCCCGCTCGGCCAGGGAGGCTGCCAGCAGCACCGGGAACGCGGTCTCGTCCAGCTGGATGCCGTTCCAGTAAGGGGTGCCGCCCAGCCACTGGTTCTGGTGCCAGTGCCCATCGGCGTTCTGGGTGGCGAGCAGGTAGCGCAGCACGTCACATGCATCGGACTCGTCACCCAGGGCTAGCAGGGCAGTGGCGGACTCGACCAGGTCGCGGGGCCACACCAGGTGGTAGCCGCCGCGCTCCTCGCCGCTGTTGCCCCAGGGTACCGAGAGGCTGGCCACCATGGCACCTATGAAGGTCTTGTCCCGGTGGCATTTCAGCACCATTGCGGAGGTACGGTACTGCGCCGCGAGGGCAGGCGGCAGTGGCGGCACCGGGGCGCGCGTCTCGCGCGCCCGGTGCCATTGCTCCCAGGCGCCGGCCTGCTGCTCCAGCAGCGCCTCGAACGGCTGGGCCAATGCCGACGTCGCCAGGGTGGCGGCGGACTCTCTGGATGTTGAGAAGGCCAGGGCCAGACGGCAGCGGCGCGGGAGCTCGCTCGCCAGGGCGACGTTGCCGGGGCCCGCCGCGGGGTATTCCCAACACATCCGGCCGTGCGCCGCGAAGTCCTGCCAGGCGTCGCTTTTGCCCACGTAGCCGGCGGAGGCCCGGCCGAGGGCGTCGTGGACCCCTTCGTCCGCCGCGGCCAACGCCAGGCCGAAAGGCCCCTGCTCCGCCCAGAGCACCTTGCGGCCGCCGTGCATGCCCACCCAGGCCCGATTCTCGTGGCCGCTGCCGCCCAGGCGGGGAGCGAGCAGCAGATAGGGACGCAGGGCCTGCTCGCCCGCCAGGGCAAGATCAATCAGCAGGGCGTCGCGCTCAGGGTCGGGGCAGACCCGCAGGGTCAGAGAGAAGCGCGGATGACGGTGCACGACCCTGGGCAGGGGGATGCCTGGTGCGGGCAGCTCTACCGTCCGTTCGTTCAGTCGCTTGACCTCCACCCAAAAGCCTGCGTCGTCGGCCACGATGATGCCGAGGTCGCGGATCTGCGGGATGTCGATGCGCGGACAGTAGACCTCGTTGAGGATACCGTAGCCCAGGGTGTACCAGAGCCGCGCCGAGCCTATGGCGGTGCCCACCAGGTCCTTGTCGCTGCTGCACCAGGTCGGGGGAATGCCCGGGTGGCCGGGCGCATCGGATTGGCTCATGTCGGACACATTCGCGAACAAAGGCGGGTCAAGGGAGCGGGCCCTGGGCGGCTGTGGGCGGTCCGGCACTGCACTCGGCCGAGAGCCTGCCGCACTTTGGGCTCCGTAGCGAGGGCAAGCGGGATCGAGGCGGGCTATTGCTCGGCGCATCCTTGCGCCTCACCCCTTCGGGGTTGGCACGAAGATCTGCTCCCGGCAGATCTTTCGCTCGATTGAGGGGAATAGCCAGCTCTAATTGACGAGATCGAGCGGGAAATCCGGCCGATATCCGCTTTTCCACAAGTAGGACGTCCTGAGTCCGACAGGCCCCTACGATGCGGCCTTCGGGATGGTCACCGTCAGGACGCCGTCGTTGAACTGGCTGTGCATCCCGACGCTGTCCACGGGCCCGGGCAGGGTGAACGCCTGCTGGAAGCTGCTGGCGTAGCGCTCCTGGCGGGTCAGTCCGCCCTTATCGGCGCTCCGGCTCTCGGCACCCTGGGTCTGGGAAGAGATGCTCAGCAGCCGCCCGTCCAGGTCGACGTTGATGTCGCCCTTCTTGGCACCGGGGATCCTGGCCTTGACCACATAGCTGTCGCCCTGGTCCTGCAGGCTGACCTGCTCCCCATCGGTGGGGCCGCCGAGTGCGCCGGCCCAGGAGCCGGGGAAGGGGTGGCCAAGCATCCGGTCCATGTCGGCCTGCATGCGCGCCACCTCGCCCTGCATCAGGGGCCAGGGATCAGAGGGGCCGGCGGCGGGCCAGGCCGAGGGTCCCTGAGGGGCTTGGGGCTCGCTGAGCGCCAGCGCTCGGGACAGCTCGTGGATGTAGTAGGTCTGGGCGCCCAGGACGCCCACCAGGGCCAACAGGCCGATGGCGATGAGACTGCGTTTGATTGCGGGCTTGCTCATGTTGACATCCTCAGAGATTGCGGCGCTCGGGCTCCGCGGCCTGTCGGTCGTCCGACGGGAGCGGGGGCGGCAGCGTCTTGCTTACAGAGACCGCGGCCTCGTCCGAGGCGTTCCGTCTAAACAGCAGGTAGATGGTGATGGCCAGGGCGGAGAGGGTCGCCGCGGCCACCCAGGGGTTGATGTCCTGGACCAGGCGGTGCAGCCGCGCCGCGTGCCGCTCGAGGGCGTAGAGCCCGACGACCCAGGTCGTCACCCAGAGCGCGGTTCCGCTGAGGTCGGCCCAGAAGAACCGCGGCCAGGACATGCCAGCGCTTCCCGCCACCAGACCGTCCAGCTGCCGGGTGCCGTCAAAGAAACGCCCGAGCAGGATCAGCCAGACCCCGAAGCGGCGGAAAAAGCCTTCCAGGCGCGCCAGCCGGCGCCGACTCACCCCGGCCCGGAGCAACAGGCGGCGACCACCGCAGCGGCCGATCCAATAGCCCAGGTTGTCGCCGGCCATCGCCGACAGCCAGGCGGTCGCCAGGACTGCCCCCAGGCTCATGCGGCCCTGTCCCGCCAGCAGGGCCGCCGCGCTCATGAGGGTGCCCCCCGGGGTCGGTATCCCGGCGCCTTCCACGAGCACGGCCAGGGCCAGCGCGGGGTAACCGTACTCGTGCAGCCACGGGCTGGCCTCGGCCAGTATCTGGGTGAGACTGCTCATCGAGCGTACTGCGCGGCACCAGGGCAAGCGCTGCCTTGACAGACGCCGCGAGGCGGTTCGCGGGCTCCCCTGCTCAGACGCCTGGGCGCAGCGCACCGAGCAGCCCGACCAAGCCGAACAGCATCAGATAGGAGGCCAGGATGTAATTGAGCAGCCTCGGCCAGATCGGGATGGCGATGCCCGACAGGAGCGCTACCCAGGGGCGGGATCAGCGTGATGTTCATCGGATCGATCCTTTTGCGTTGCAAGCGGTCTGGGTGAGTATGCAGCAGCATGCGCGCCGGGACCGGTCCGGGCGCCTCGCACACGCCGTCCACGGGCGTTATCCTGGTCGCTCGGGTGCGCCCCCCGGGCGGCGCCGCGCTGCCCATGCGTGGGCGGGGCCCGGAGCGGGTCGTGGGAGGCATGAGCCGACGCGAGCTCGGTCTGTCTCTCCCTCGATTGAACCGCATCGAGGGCGCCGCAGCGCTGGTGCGGATCAGGCAGAGGCGAAATTGCCACAGGAGGCAGAGACCATGCAGAACCGGATACTGATCAGCGGCATCCGCCTGGGCTGGCCCGAGCGCATCCTCGCGGGTGTGCTGGCGGTGCTCCTGGTGCTGCTGGGGCTGGCGTTCGGCGCGCTGATCCTGGGTCTTGGCGTGGTCGCCGGCCTGGCATTGGCGACGCGGATCTGGTGGCTGCGACGGCGCCTGCGCCGCCAGGGCGCCGGTCCATCGTCTGGCTCGGCGGTGGTCGAAGGTGAGTACCAGGTCCTGGAGCGCCACAGCGTCGACCAGCCCAGGGACTCCGACGCCTGACGGCCGCCGGCTGCCCTCTGGCCCGTCTGCGGCGCCACGGCGGCCTGGCTCGCCCGGGGGGCAAGAGGACTCGCCCGGCGCAAGGCCGGCGATCAAGGAAGGGGCGCGGGTGAATCTGCATTTCCCTGCAACGGCGAGGGAGCTACAGCGAGATGTGAGGGTCCCAAGCCTTAGGTGCATGGGTGTTGGCCACGGCAGAGGAGCACGACAATGCAGATTGGTATGATCGGTTTGGGGCGCATGGGCGCCAGCATGACCCGGCGCCTCCTGGCGGCGGGTCATCGGTGCGTGGTGTACGACCGCTCGGAGCAGGCCGTGCAGGCGTTGCAGGCGGCCGGGGCCCAGGGCGCCGCCAGCCTCGATGAGATGATCGCCCTGCTGGAGGCGCCCCGGGCGCTCTGGCTGATGGTCCCTGCGGCCGTGGTGGACGAGCTGGTGGATGAGCTTGCCCGGAAGCTCATGCCTGGGGACATCATCGTCGACGGCGGAAACAGTCACTACAAGGAAGACATGGCGCGCGCCGGGCGGCTCGCGCCGCGCGGCATCGGTTATGTCGATGTCGGCACCAGCGGCGGGGTCTGGGGCCTGGAGCGCGGCTATTGTCTGATGATCGGAGGCGATGGCGAGGCGGTCAAGCAGCTGGAGCCGGTGTTTCGCTCCCTCGCCCCCGGGTTCAGCGAGCCGCGCACCCCGGGCCGCAGCGGCGCCCCCGGCCCCTCCGAGCAGGGTTGGCTGCACTGCGGCCCGGTCGGGGCGGGACATTTCGTGAAGATGGTCCATAACGGTATCGAGTACGGGGTCATGGCGGCCTACGCCGAGGGACTGAACATCCTGCGCAACGCCGATGTGGGCCGGTCTGCCTCCCGCTCCGACGCGGAGACCGCACCCTTGGCGGACCCCGCGGCCTTTCGCTTCGAGATCGATCTGGCCGAGATCGCGGAGCTCTGGCGGCGCGGCACCGTGATCGCCTCCTGGCTGTTGGACCTGACGGCCGAAGAGTTTCAGGCGGACCCGCAGCTGGACCGCTTCACGGGACGCGTCTCGGATTCGGGGGAGGGTCGTTGGACCATGATCGCCGCCGTGGAATCCGGCACCCCGGCCCCGGTGCTGGCCGCCGCCTTGTTCGATCGCTTCGCCTCCCGCGGCGAGGCCGATTTCGCTGACAAGGTGCTATCGGCCATGCGCTACGGGTTCGGCGGCCACCCGGAAAAGCCGGGCTGAGGGGGCGCGCGGCGTGTCGACATCGATGTCGCCCGCTCGCATAGCGTGGCTGCGCCGGTGAGCGATACGCCGGTAGTCGCAGCGATCCTCGCCCTGTGCGGACTGGCGTTCCTGCTGGAGCTGGCCACCAACGGCGCCCCGATCCAGTGGCTCGCTCTGTGGCCTCTGGGCCTGTCGGTCGGCGGCCTTCCGGGAGGCTCTCTCTTTGAGCCCTGGCAGCTGCTTACCTACTCGTTCCTGCACGGCGGCCTGCTGCACCTGACATTGAACATGTACGCCTTGTGGCTGTTCGGGGCGCCCCTGGAGCGGCGTTGGGGCGGGTCTCGCTTTGCCGTCTTCTACTTCATCTGCGTCATCGGCGCGGCCCTCGCCCATCTGGTGGTGGCCGAGCTGCTGCTTGCCCGGGGTGGCGCGGCCCATCCAGTGCTCGGCGCCTCCGGCGGTGTGTTCGGCCTGCTGCTGGCGTTTGGCATGCTGTTTCCGGACGTGCAGCTGCTGCTGCTTATCCCCCCCATGCCGATCAAGGCGCGGTGGTTTGTGATCGGTTACGGCGCGGTGGAGCTGGCGGCCGGGATCACGGGGACCGCCAGCAGCGTCGCCCATTTCGCTCATCTCGGCGGCATGCTGACCGGCTACCTGCTGCTGCGTGGCGCCGGGCGCTCGGTCTTTCGGTGAGGGGGCTCAGCGGGGGCTGAGACCGAGCCCGCGGACGCTGCGCGGAGCCCGTCCCATCGGTGCTATAATCTTTGCCCGTCAATGGTGGCCCGCGTCGGTCCCCTCGCAACGGTAAGCTGTGAACCCGGTCAGGCCCGGAAGGGAGCAGCCGTAGCGGCCGCGCCGTGTGCCGGGGTGTGGCTGGCGCGGGCCGCCGCCTTTCTTGGGGTGGGTCCGGTGACCGGGCGTCGGGCCCGTTTTTGGCCCTGTGCACGGAATTGCCCTTGAGGGCGATCGTCGGACGGCTATCGCGAGCGGGCGCTCGCTCCTACGGGGATCGCGAGCAGGCGCTCGCTCGCTACGGGTGTTCGCGAGCGGGTGTTCGCTCCTACGGGGATCGCGAGCAGGCGCTCGCTGCTACGGGGATCGCGAGCAGGCGCTCGCTGCTACGGGGATCGCGAGCGGGCGCTCGCTGCTACGGGGATCGCGAGCAGGCGCTCGCTGCTACGGGGATCGCGAGCAGGCGCTCGCTCCTACGGGGATCGCGAGCGGGTGTTCGCTCCTACGGGGATCGCGAGCGGGCGCTCGCTCCTACGGGGGGTGTCGCTGTTGGGTACGGGGAGGGCCATTGCGGGCGCTGTGCTCGCGCAGGCCCCGGCGGTACGGTGCCGGGCCTCCCGCGGAATGCGGTACACTGCTCCGACCCAGTCCGCCGTCAGGCGCTTCGCCCGTTTTCTCGATGTCCTATCAGGTCCTTGCCCGCAAGTGGCGCCCACGCACCTTTGGCCAGCTCGTCGGCCAGACCCACGTGGTGCGCGCGCTCAGCAATGCCCTGGACAATGACCGGCTGCACCACGCCTACCTGTTCACCGGCACCCGGGGGGTGGGTAAGACCACGCTGGCGCGCATCTTCGCCAAGTCGCTGAACTGCGAGCACGGGGTCGGCTCTACGCCTTGTGGGGCCTGCAGTGCGTGCCGCGAGATCGACGAGGGGCGCTTCGTCGATCTGCTGGAGGTGGATGCGGCGTCCCGGACCAAGGTCGACCAGACCCGCGAGCTGCTGGAGAACGTGCCCTACGCCCCGGTGCGCGGCCGCTATAAGGTGTATCTGATCGACGAGGTGCACATGTTCTCCGACAGCAGCTTCAACGCGCTGCTGAAGACCCTGGAGGAGCCACCACCGCATGTGAAATTTCTGCTGGCGACCACCGACCCGCAGAAGCTGCCGGTGACCGTGCTCTCGCGTTGTCTGCAGTTTAATCTGAAGCGCCTCACCCCCGAGCAGATCCAGCGCCAGCTCGAGCACATCCTGGCGGAGGAGCGCATCGAGTCGGAGCCCGGGGCCCTGGTGCAGCTGGCACGCGCGGCGGACGGCAGCATGCGCGATGCGCTCAGCCTGCTGGATCAGGCCATTGCCTACGGCAATGGGCAGGTGAGCGACCAGGAGGTGCGCGCCCTGCTGGGCAATGCCGCCCATGACCGGGTATACGACCTGCTCGGGCCCTTGATCGACGCAGACGGTGCGGCGCTGCTCGGTCAGGTGGCCTCGGTGGCGGAGCTGGCGCCGGATTTCGCCGGGCTGCTGCGCGAGCTGCTCGCGGTGCTGCACCGCATCGCCCTGGAGCAGGCCGTGCCGGGCGCCGCCCACGACGGTCTCGCCGACTGCGAGCGTGTCCGGGCGCTGGCCGCGCGCATGGCCCCGGAGGACGCCCAGCTCTACTACCAGATCGGTCTCCTGGGGCAGCGCGATCTACCCCTGGCCCCGGACCCGCGCAGCGGCTTCGAGATGATCCTGCTGCGCATGCTAGCCTTCCGGCCGGCCGAGGTGGGCGGCCTTGGCGAGATCCCGGGGGATCGCGGCCAGCCGCGGCCGACCGCCGCACAGATCTCCGCGGATGCCGAGGCGGCGGGGCAGGCACCGCCGTCCCGCGCCTCTGCGACGCCGCGGGCTGCGCAGGCCCCTGTACCGCGGGTGGAGCAGTCCGCCGCCCCGGCGCCGCGCGAAGCGGCGAGGCCGCCCCAGCGTGCGGATCTTTCCGACTGGCACGCCGTCGCTGGCGCGCTCGGACTGCGTGGTATCGCCGCTCAGCTTGCCGACAATTGCGTGCCCGATGGTTGGGACGGGCAGGTCCTGAAGCTGCGCCTGGACCCCAGCCACGAGCAGCTTCGCGTGGCCAGTGCGGAGCAGCGCCTGAAGAAGGCGCTCGAGGACTATTTGGGGCGGCCGCTCAAGCTGGATATCCTGTGCCGCTCGTCCCAGGCCGAGACGGAGACGCCGGCGCGGCGCGGCGAACGGCTGCGTGGCGAGCAACAGACGGCGGCCGAGCGGGAGATCGAGGAGGATCCCCTGGTCAACGCCCTGCGCGAGCGCATGGACGCCCGGGTGCTGGGTGGCACGGTGCGGCCCTTGGATGGGGCGGTGCCCGCGGGCCCGGATCGTCGCGGCGGGGGCTCGGGCTGAGCGGGGCCCCGGGAGGCGGAGCTGTGATCTTCTTTACCAGAGGTGAGGACCCATGAAAGGTGCGATCGGCAATCTGATGAAGCAGGCCCAGAAGATGCAGGAGGAACTGCGCCAGGCGCAGGAGCGCCTTGCCCAGGAGGAGGTCACCGGCGAGGCCGGCGGAGGCCTTGTGAAGGTCACCATGAACGGGCGGCACGAGGTGCGGCGGGTCAGCATCGACCCCAGCCTCATGGGGGATGATCGCGAGATGCTGGAAGACCTGATCGCGGCCGCCGCCAACGATGCCGTCCATCGGATCGCGGACAAGACCGAGCAGAGCCTGTCCGGGGTGACCGCCGGCATCAATCTGCCGCCCGGGCTCAAGATGCCCTTCTGAGCCGGTGGCCGCGCGCCCGCTGCTCGACATGCTGATCGAGGCCTTGCGCTGCCTGCCGGGCGTCGGGCCGCGCTCGGCCCAGCGCATGGCGTTCCATCTGCTCGAGCGTGATCGCGAAGGTGGCGGGCGTCTGGCCGGGGTCATGGCCGAGGCCATGGAGCGCATCGGCAAGTGCAGGCGTTGCCGCACGCTCACCGAGTCCGAGGTCTGCGCCTTGTGCGCCAACCCGAGCCGCGACGACGGGCTGCTGTGCATCGTGGAGACCCCGGTGGATGTCCTGGCCATCGAGCAGGCGGTGGACTACCGCGGACGCTATTTCGTGCTGGGCGGCCGGCTCTCGCCGCTGGACGGCATCGGCCCCAGGGAGATCGGTCTCGACCTGCTGGAGCAGCGCTTCGCAGAGGGGGGTATCCGGGAGGTCATCCTGGCGACCAATCCCACCGTTGAGGGCGAGGCGACGGCCCATTACATCGGCGAGATGGCCTGCGCCCGGGGCATCCGCGCCACCCGCATCGCCCATGGCGTGCCGGTCGGCGGTGAGCTGGAGATGGTCGATGGCGGCACCCTGTCCCATGCATTTGCGGGGCGTCGGGATCTCTGAGCCCGGAAACAGCATTTGAACCGCCAAGGCGCCAAGATCGCCAAGCGTTTCAACCTAGAAGCGGCAGTTGGACGGCCGCCAGGGTGCGTGCCCCGTGGTGTCTGGCAAGGCATAACGAGGCGGAATAGTGGACCTATTCCAACGAGTTATAACGCAGCCAGGCGCCGCGCGGTGCGTGCCCTGGTGGTCGTAGCGGCCATCACCCGGCGGGTGAGCATCAAGCTTGTCCGGAACCATGGTCAGATCAAACACTTGATCGCTACTCGAAGCGGTCAACTGCCGTTTCTAGGTTCAAGGATATATCCGCGATGCGGAGTCGCCCTTTGGGTGAACAGCGTTGTTTCGCGTTAGGTACTTATCTGCCTTGGCGTCCTCTACGCCTTGGCGGTTCCGATAGCCGTTTTTCGGCTGAGAGTATTTACAAAGGCCCGGGCTCGCTCGGCAGCAGCCGGGTCCCCGGGCGAGGAGCAATCGGATGGGCGACTGCATATTCTGCAAGATGGCAAACGGCGAGATCCGCCCCGACGTGGTCTACGAGGACGATCAGGTGCTGGCCTTTCGCGATCTCAATCCCCAGGCCCCCACGCATGTCCTGGTGATCCCCAAGCGCCACATCAGCACCCTCAACGAGCTCGGTCCGGCCGATGCCGAGCTCACCGGGCGGCTGTTCCTGGCCGCCCGCGAGGTGGCCGAGGCGGACGGCATCGCCGAGCGCGGCTATCGCACCGTGATCAACTGCAATGCCGAGGCGGGCCAGTCGGTATTCCATGTCCATTTGCACGTGCTGGGCGGTCGCCCCATGCGCTGGCCGCCGGGCTGATCCCGAACCGCGGATAGATTAAGATTCAAAGGGTTAGGGATGGGCTCATCAGGGTCCTCTGGGGCAGCCCGGCTGCAGCCCAGGGGGATCGAACGGTCTCAGCCAGCCTGGTGACGGCCGAGCGGGTCGTTGCGACGCCGGGCATGGCGGGTGCTTTCAAGAGGGTGATGCGGTGAGCGAGGTACATGAGTTGGTGCAGAACGAGCAGCCGAAGGCTGCGGAGAGCCGGGCCGCGCCCGAGCCGGTCCCGGCGTGGGACCTGAATGCCTCCGAGCTCTATCTCAACCGCGAGCTCACCTGGCTGAGCTTCAACGCCCGGGTGCTGCACGAGGCCGAGGACGTGCGCACGCCGCTGCTGGAGCGGGTCAAGTTCCTGGCCATCGTCGGCGCGAACCTCGATGAGTTCTTCATGAAGCGTATCGGTGGCTTGAAGCAGCAGGCTGCCGCGGGCATGGCTAAGCTCACTGTCGACGGGCGCACGCCCCAACAGCAGATCGCGGAGTGTTACCAGGTGGTGCGGGCCATGGAGGACCGCAAGCACGCGACGCTCGAAGCGGTGCTCGTGGCACTCGCCGGGCACGGGATCCGGCTCGTGAAGTACGAAGAGATCGAAGAGCAGCGCCGCGGCGGTGTGCGCGAATATTATTTCCGCAACATCTTTCCGCTGGTTACGCCCCAGTCCATCGATCCGGCGCATCCGTTTCCGTTCATCTCGAACCTCTCGCTCAACCTGCTGGTCACGGTCCGCGACCCGGGCAAGAACGGCAAGATCTCGCTGACCCGCATCAAGGTGCCCGTGGGCCCGGATATCCCCCGGTTTCTGCGGGTCGGCGATACTGGCGATTTCGTTCGGCTGGAAGACGTCATGGCCAACAACCTCGACATGCTGCTGCCGGGCGTCGAGGTGCTGTCCTGCGAGAAGTTCCGCGTAACCCGCAACGCCAATACCGAGCGTGCCGAGGATCACGCCGAGGACCTGGTCTCCATGATCGAATCGGAGCTGCGCGACCGGCGCTTCGCCCCGATCGTGCGCATGGAGATCGAGACCGGCATGGACCCGGTCCACAAGGGCATGCTCGCCGCCGAGCTGGGGCTGGACGAGCAGGACGATGTGTTCGAGGTGGACGCCTGTCTGGCCACCCGCGACCTGTTCGAGATCGCTGGCCTGAAGATCCCCGAGCTGCACGATATGCCCCACGAGCCCATCGACCACGCCGAGCTTCGTGACAGCCGCAGCATCTTCTACATCATCCGCGATGACGGGCCGCTGTTGCTGCAGCACCCCTACGAGTCCTTCGCCAACTCGGTGGAGCGTTTCCTGAAGGAGGCGAGCGAGGACCCCAAGGTACGCGCCATCAAGATGACGCTGTATCGCACCTCGGGCGAGAGCAAGGTCGTGAAGTATCTGATCCGCGCCGCACGCAACGGCAAGCAGGTCGCCGTGGTGGTGGAGCTCAAGGCGCGCTTCGACGAGGCGGCCAACCTGCGCTGGGCGTCGCGCATGGAAGAGGCGGGCATCCACGTGACCTACGGCGTGGTGGGGCTCAAGACCCACTCCAAGATCACCCTGGTGGTGCGCCGCGACTACACCGGCATTCAGCGCTACATGCACATCGGGACCGGCAACTACCATGCGGGGACGGCCCGCCTCTACGCCGATCTCGGTCTGCTCACCAACGACGACACCCTCGGCCAGGACGCCACCGAGCTGTTCAACTACCTCACCACCGGCTACACGCCCGAGCGCAAATACGCCAAGCTGCTGCCCTCGCCAAGGGTGCTCAAGCGCGCGCTGCTGAAGAAGATCCAGCGCGAGCGCGAATGGGCGAAAAAAGGCGAGCGCGCCCTGATCCAGCTCAAGATGAATGCCCTGGAGGACGTGGATATTACCCGTGCCCTCTACGAGGCCTCCCGCGAGGGTGTGCAGGTGGATCTGATCGTGCGCGACACCTGCCGCTTCCGCCCGGGCGTGCCGGGGCTTTCCGAGACCGCACGGGTGATCAGCATCGTCGGGCGGTTTCTCGAGCACACCCGCATTTACTACTTTCGCAACGGCGGCGAGGAGGAGTACTTCATCGGCTCCGCCGACTGCATGCAGCGCAATCTGGAGTCGCGGGTGGAGGTGGTCACGCCGGTGGAGATGCCCAAGCTGCGCGAGCAGCTGCGCATCATGCTCGACGCCCAGGTTGACGACCGCCGCGGGGCCTGGGAGATGCAGTCCGACGGCAACTATGTGCAGCGCCAGCCGCGCAGCGAGGCCGAGCGCGAGCACTCCCAGGAGAAGCTCATCCGCCTCGCTACGGAGCGACTCCAGAAGGCCTCTCGCCTGGAGAAGCGCCGCCGCAAGCCGCTCGGGGGGCGCAACCTGCGGTAGGAGCGCGGGAGAGGTTGCCCGGCCTTGGGTTTCCGCCAGGTGGCAGATCGCGCACTGCGCTCTCGGCTCTTGGGCTCGCCCTGCGGGGCCGCCGCCGTGCCGTCCGGTGGTGGCTGTGCCGCAACCTGACCTGCGTCAAGGCCCCACCGGTTTTGCGCGCTGACCCTGGCCTACACTAGTTGAATGGGGCAGCCCGCCACCGCAACGCTTCAGGCACGCCATCACGCCTGCGCCGTGTAAGCGGGTGCCGCCAACCGGATGCGCGCCGGACGCTCGACCGTTGACAGGAGGTAGTGATCTTGAGCTCACCCGGGAAGTCTCCGCTCCAACCCCTCGCCGATCTGCAGAAGTGCCCGACCGGCATCCCCGGTCTCGATCAGATCACTGCGGGCGGTCTGCCACGAGGGCGCACGACGCTGGTGTGCGGCGGCTCGGGCTCGGGCAAGACGCTGCTCGCCATGGAGTTCCTGGTGAAGGGCGCCGTGGACCACGACGAGCCCGGCGTGTTCATGTGCTTCGAGGAAAGCGCCGGGAAGCTCGTCCAAAACTCGGCGTCGCTGGGCTTCGACCTGCAGGCGTTGGCAGCCGAGAAGAAGCTGGTCATCGATCAGGTGCACGTCGAGCGCAGCGAGCTGGAGGAGTCAGGCGCATACGACCTGGAGGGTATGTTCATCCGCCTGGGCTATGCCATCGATTCCATCGGTGCCAAGCGGGTGGTGCTGGATACCATCGAGGTCCTGTTTGGCGCGCTGCCCAACCTCGACATCCTGCGCGCCGAGCTGCGCCGGTTGTTCCGCTGGCTCGAGGACCGGGGCGTCACGGCCATCGTGACCGGGGAGCGCGGCGCAGCCAGCCTCACCCGCCACGGGCTGGAGGAATATGTCTCGGACTGCGTGATCCTGCTCGACCAGCGAGTCGAGGACGCGATCGCCACGCGCCACCTGCGCATCGTCAAGTACCGCGGCTCCGCCCATGGCACCAACGAGTATCCCTTCCTGCTGGACGAGCGGGGCTTTACGGTCATGCCCCTCACGGCCATCGGCCTGTGCTATCCGGTGTCCACCGAGGTCATTTCCACCGGCGTCGCGCAGCTCGACGCCATGCTGGACGCAGGTGGCTACTACCGGGGGAGCACCATGCTGGTGTCAGGCGCCGCCGGTGCCGGCAAGAGCAGCGTCGCGGCCCATTTCGTCGAGGCCGCCTGCCGCCGGGGTGAGTGCTGCCTGTACTTTGCCTACGAGGAATCCCCCGACCAGATCCTGCGCAACATGGGCTCCATCGGCATCGAGCTGAAACCCTGGGTGGACGCGGGCTTGCTGCACTTCCAGGCGGCGCGACCGGGCAGCTACGGGCTGGAGACGCACCTGGTGAGCATTCAGCGCGAGATCGAGCGGTTCCGGCCCCAGGCGGTGGTGCTGGATCCCATCTCCGGCTTCGACTCGGCAGGCGGATTCCAGGATGCCAAAGTCATGCTGTTGCGCCTGGTGGACCTCTTGAAGTCCGGGGGAATCACCGCCGTGTTCACCAGTCTCACCGGCGGCGGCGAGCCGGCGGAGCAGACCGAGGCCGGGATCTCCTCCCTGATCGATATCTGGCTGTTGCTGCGCAACCTGGAGCAGGGCAGCGAGCGTACCCGCCTCCTCTATATCCTCAAGGCGCGCGGCATGGCCCATTCCAACCAGGTTCGGGAGTTCCGGCTCACCGACCGCGGGGTGGATCTGGTGGATGTTTACATGGGGCCGAGCGGCATACTCACGGGCTCGAGCCGGGCGGTTCAGGAGCTGCAGGACCGGGCCGCCGTTCTTGCCCGCCAGCGGCAGGTCGAGCGCAGACATCTGGTCATGCAGGGCAAGCGCAGGGCGCTGGAGGCGAGAATCGCCGAGCTGCAGGCGCAGCTCGATGTGGAGCTCGCGCGGGACCAGGACGTCATCGCCGAGGCCGAGACCCATGCCCAGGACCTGCTCTCCGAGCGCATCGAGGCCGGCCGTCGGCGGGGGGGCGAGGCCGAGGTACCGGGCGCGTCACCCGAAGGAGCTCGTCAATGAACGAAAAGGCCACACCCGCAGAGCCGTCGCTCGGGCCCGAGCCGGGCGCCGACGGCGTGCGCGAGTGGGAGCTGCGCCTTTACGTGGCCGGACAGACCCCGCGCTCCATCATGGCCCTGGACAACCTCAGAAGGCTGTGTGAAGAGCACCTCAAGGGCCGCTACCGGATCGAGGTGATCGACCTGCTGGTGAGCCCGCAGCTCTCCCGTGACGATGAGATCCTGGCGGTCCCGACCCTGGTGCGCAGGCTGCCGCTACCTATTCGGAAAATCATCGGCGACCTTTCCAGGACAGAGCGTGTGCTGGTCGGCCTGCAGTTGCGATCAAAACCTTGAGCTAGGTTGAAGCGGTCGCTCCCGACAGGCTTTAAAACGCCGGAAAGTCGCGAAACTGGAGGCCCGGATGGCCAACCCCAAGACTTCGCAAAATGCGGGCAAGGTCGACGCGGAACACTACGTCCCGCGCCTCTACGTGAGTGGTGCGACACCGCGCTCAGTCGTGGCGATAAAGCACGTCAAGGAGATCTGTGAGACCCATCTGCGGGGCCGCTATGACCTGCAGGTCATCGATATCCTGCAGCAGCCGGCGAGGGCACGCGACGCCCGGATCGAAGCGGCACCGACCCTGATCAAGCAACGGCCGCCGCCAATGCGCAGACTCGTCGGAGACCTGTCGCATAGGGACCGTCTGCTGGTCGGACTGGGCCTGACGCCGAGTCACACGCCAGGATGAGCGCAGACTGACTGGACCCGCCATGCCCGATGCCAAGACCCAAGCAGCGCTGATTGAGGAAAGCCAGCAGCTCCGTGCCCGACTGGAGGAGCTCGAGGAGACGCTGCGTGCCATCCGCAGCGGCGAGGTGGATGCCCTGGTCGTGTCCGGACCCGGTGGCGAGCGGGTCTACACCCTGAGGGGTGCGCTCGAGCCTTACCGCGTGATGGTCGAGGCCATGAGCGAGGGCGCGGTGATGTTGGCGCAGGACGGCAGCATCCTCTACTGCAACGCCCGTTTCGCCGAGATGGTCAAGGCGCCCCACGAGGGACTCATCGGCCTGCCGCTCCACGACATGGTCGCCGTGCCCGATCGGGACAAGCTCGCCGGGATGCTGGACCTGGCCTGGCAAGGACCGACACGGGACGAGCTGGCGCTGCTGGCGAGCGACGGGACGCCGACCCCCGCCCTGTTCTCCATGCGCGCGCTGCCGGAACATCAAGGCAAGGGCATCGCGGTCGTGATCACGGACCTGTCCGAGGTGGCGGCCGCCGCGGAGGCGCGATCGCGGCTGGCACTCATCGTCGAGTCCTCGGACGATGCCATCATGTCCACCGATCTCGATGGCCGGGTGCAGAGCTGGAACGCGGCCGCCGAGCGACTGTTCGGCTACACCGCCGAGGAGGCCCTCGGTCGCTCACTCTTGCAGCTCACGGTCCCGCCCGACCACGCCGATGAATTCTTGCACAAGCTCGAGACCATCCGGCGGGGCGAGCGCACAGGGCACGTGGAGACCGTGCGGGTACGCAAGGACGGCACGCCGATCGACGTGTCGGTCACCGCGTCTCCCATCGTTGATGCCGCGGGCCGAATCGTCGGCGCGTCGGCCACCCTGCGCGATATCACGGAGCGCAGGCACGCGGAGGACACGCTCAGGGCCTCTCGCGACCTGTTCCAGAGCGTGGTGGAAAACATTCCTCTGCGGGTATTCTGGAAAGACGCCGATTTGCGCTTCCTCGGTTGCAACAGCCTGTTTGCACAGGATGCAGGCAAGTCTAGCCCACAGGAGCTGATCGGCAAGGACGACTTCCAGATGGGCTGGCGCGATCAGGCCGCGCTGTATCGCGCCGATGACCAACGGGTCATGGATTCCGGCATGCCGGTGCTCGGGCTCGAAGAGCCGCAGACCACACCGGACGGAGACACCATCTGGCTGCGGACCTCCAAGGTGCCCTTGCGCCGCGCCGACGGCAAGGTCTTCGGCATGCTCGGCACCTATGACGATATCACGGAGCGCAGGCAGGCCGAGCAACGTCTGAAGCTCTTTCGTGCCCTGCTCGACCATTCCAGCGACGCCATCGAGGTCATAGACCCATCCACCTGCGGTTCCTGGACATCAACGAGACGGGGTGCCATGACCTGGGCTACAGCCGTGAAGAGCTGCTAGCCCTACGCGTGCCCGACATTGATCCGCTGCTGAAGAGGATCTGATCCGAACGGTCCAGGAACAGATTCGGCAATCCGGAAACGCGCGCATCGAAAGCATCCACCGGCGTAAGGACGGCTCGACCTTCCCGGTGGAGGTCAGCACGACGCTCATCGAGCTCGATCGCCCCTACCTGGTGAGCATCGTGCGCGATATCACGGAGCGCAGGCGGACCGAGGCCATCGAGCATCTCCAGTCCGAGCGGGCACACGCCATGCTGGAGCTCCCGCAGGCCGCCGAGCGCCTGGAGGAGGTCGCGTTCCTCCAATATGGCCTGGAGATGGCCGAGCGGCTCACGGGCAGCGAGATCGCCTTCGCGCATTTCATCCACGACGATCAGGAGACCATCGAGCTGGTGGCCTGGTCGCGCCGCACCCTGGACGGATACTGCACGGCGGCCTTCGACAAGCACTATCCGGTAAGCCAGGCCGGCGTCTGGGTCGACGCCCTGCGCCAACGGGCACCCGTGGTGATCAACGACTACCCTGGCTATCCGGACAAGCACGGTCTGCCCGCAGGACACGCCGATCTCCGGCGCCTGATCTCGGTGCCGGTGATCGAGGCCGGCAAGGTGGTGATGCTCGTCGGCATAGGGAACAAGGCCGAGCCCTACACCGATCTGGACGTGGAGTCGCTGCAGCTGGTCGCCAATGCCGTCTGGCACATCGCCCAGCACCGGCGCAGCCTGGAGGCCTTGCGTGCCGGCGAGGCGCGTTACCGCGCCCTGGTGGAGAACATGAACGACGGCCTCGCGGTCTATGAGGCCGTGGACGACGGGGCGGACTTCGTCTTGCTGGAGATGAACAAGGCCGGTGAGCACATAAGCCGGGTAGTGCGCGGTCAGTTTGTCGGGCGGCGCATCACCGAGGCCTTTCCGGGCGTGGCAGCCATGGGTCTGCTGGATGTCATGCGGCGGGTGCATCTCAGCGGCACGCCGGAACGGCTCCCCGAGCGGCTCTACCAGGACGAGCGCATCACCCACTGGGCCGACAACTACGTCTATCGACTGCCTTCCGGAGAGCTGGTCGTGGTCTATTCCGACGTCACCCAGCGCAGGCATGCCCAGAAGGCCATTCAGGACGAAAAGACGTTCTCCAACACCTTGATAGAAAGCCTGCCGGATCTCTTCTTCCTCCTCGACCGTCAGGGCCGGCTGATGCGATGGAACGCAAGGCTGGAGGAACTGCTCGGAGACCCATCGGAACAGCTGTTGGGGACCAGTGCCCTGGCATTTGTCCATGACGAGGATAAGCCTTCTGTTGCACAGAAGATCGAGCAGGTCTTTGAAACCGGCTCGGCGTGGGTGGAAGCGCGCATGAGGGTGACGAATGGCATCCGCTATTACCTGCTGTCGGGGACCCGGATCGAGACCCAGCTCGGGGAGAATATGATCGGCGTCGGTATCGATATCACCGACAGCAGGCGCAACGCCGCGGAGCTCGAACAGTACCGCCATCACCTGGAAGAGCTCGTGCAGAAGCGCACGCGCGAGCTGGTGGCGGCCAAGGCCGCGGCCGAGACGGCGAGTGTGGCCAAGAGCGCCTTCGTCGCCAACATGAGCCACGAGATCCGCACGCCCTTGAACGCCATCGTGGGGCTCACCCACCTGTTGCGGCAGGGCTCGGCCAACCCCGCCCAGCGGCTCAAGTTGGACAAGATCGTCGACGCCTCCCGGCATCTGCTGTCGGTGATCAACGACATCCTCGACTTCTCCAAGATCGAGGCCGGCAAGCTGCAGTTGGTTATCGCCGAGTTCGCGATCGACGGTGTGCTGGACAACGTCATTTCCATGATTCGCCCCAGGCTGAGCGAAAAGGGTATCGAGATCTCCGTGGATCGGGACGACGTGCCGCCGGTTCTGGTGGGCGATGCCACCCGGCTGGCCCAGGCGCTGCTCAACTATCTCTCCAACGCGGTCAAATTCACCGAGCAAGGCAGGATCTCGGTGCGCGTGAGCGTGGCGCAGGAGCGGGCCGACGACCTGCTGCTGCGCTTCGAGGTGTCGGACACCGGCATCGGCATCGCGCCGGAGAAGAGCGCCGGCCTGTTCTCCGCCTTCGAGCAGGTCGATGCGACCACCGCGCGCCGCTACGGTGGCACGGGCCTGGGGCTGGCCATCACTCGGCGCCTGGCGCGCCTCATGGACGGCGGGGCCGGGATGCAGAGCGCGCCCGGCCAGGGCAGCACCTTCTGGTTTACCGCCCGTCTCGGCAGGAGCCGTCTCACCCGCGAGCAATTCACCAGGGCCGTCCCGCTCGCCGACCTCGGCCGGCAAGCCCTGCGGCGCGGGGCCCGCATCCTGCTGGCCGAAGACAACCGGATCAACCAGGAGGTGGCGGTGGAGCTGCTGACCGAGATCGGACTGAAGGTGGAGGTCGCCAGCGACGGGCTCGAAGCGGTGGACAAGGCTCGGGGCCTGGGCTACGACCTGATCCTCATGGATATCCAGATGCCGGGCATGGACGGCCTGGAAGCGACTCGTGCCATCCGCGCGCTGCCTGGCTGCGCCACCATCCCCATACTGGCGATGACCGCCAACGCCTTCGACGAAGATCGCGAGCGCTGCCGTGCGGCTGGCATGAACGACTTCGTCGCCAAACCGGTCGATCCCGAGCAGCTGTACGCCAGCCTGGGGCGCTGGCTGCCGAAACCGGCATCGAGGCCCTCGGCCACGGGCGCCGAGGACGGGGCGCTGCCGCCCGCACTGCTGGCCATTCCCGGGCTGGACACCAGGCAGGGCCTCAAGGTGCTGAACAGCCGCGTGGCCGCCTACCTGCGCCTGCTGCGCCTCTATGCGTCCGAGCATGGCGGCGACATGGCTCGATTGCGGGAGTGCCTGTCCCGGGGCGAGCGCGACGAGGCACGGCGCCTGGCCCATACGCTGAAGGGCAGCTCGGGCAACATGGGCGCGACGCGGGTACAGCGCCTGGCCGACGAGCTGGAGACGGCGATCAGGGCGGGCCGGGACGGCCGTGAGATCGAGCGGATGGCCGGCGCCCTGGACGGCGAGCTGCAACCGCTGAGGACTGCGCTGCTCGCCGCATTGCCGGAAGCGGCAGTCGCCTTCGACGCTGTCGTGGACTGGGGGCCGGTGCGCCAGGTCATGGATGAACTGGAGCCCCTGCTGGAGGCCGGTGACTTTCAGGCCAGCCAGCTCATCCAAACCCACGGGGCGCTGTTGAGGGCTGCCCTCGGCCCGGAGAGCGAGCAACTGGCGCGTCAGATCGCGCATTTCCTCTACGCCGAGGCCTTGGACACTTTGGAGCGCGCGCGGCAGCAGCACCGCGAGCTTGCTGGGCGCTGAAGCGCGTGGCCAGGGCGCCGGTTGTGCGAGGGGCCTGGTGGACTTTTCTCGAAGCGCCATTGAGTCATGGCGGGTCACCATCTTGGAGCATCTTGCGATCCCCAATATTTCAACGGAATCGGGCTCCGCCACAGTCCGACGTCAGGCAGCGGCTGCGCCGCAAGCCAATTGGAGCAGGTTAAAGCCCGATGACCAGCAGCCGCTCCAGGATGAGCCGGTAGATGCGCGAGAGCCTATCCAGGTCCTCGACCGCCACGCATTCGTCCACCTGGTGGATGGTGGCGTTGAGCGGGCCGAGCTCCAGCACCTGGGCCCCGGTCGGAGCGATGAAGCGCCCGTCGGAGGTGCCGCCGGAGGTCGAGAGCTCGGTCTGCAGGCCGGTGACCTCGGCGATCGCGACCCGTGCCGCCTCCACCAGCTCCCCTGCGGGGGTCAGAAAGGGCTGTCCGGATAGCCGCCAGCGCAGCTCGTAGTCGAAGTCTCCGCGATCGAGCAGCGCCTTCACCCGCGCCTTGATGGTCTCTTCGGTCAGTGCCGTGGAGAAGCGGAAGTTGAACTGGGCGTCCAGTTTTCCGGGGATCACGTTCTCCGCCCCGGTGCCGACATTCAGATTGGCGATCTGAAAGCTGGTGGGCGGAAAGAACGCATCGCCGTCGTCCCAGTGCTCGGCGCAGAGCGCCGCCAGCGCCGGGGCGACGGCATGCAGCGGGTTCTTGGCGAGATGCGGGTAGGCCACGTGGCCCTGCTTGCCGATGACGGTGAGGAAGCCGTTGAGCGATCCGCGTCGTCCGTTCTTGACGCAGTCGCCGAGCTGCTCTCGGCTGGACGGTTCGCCGACCAGACACCAGTCCATCCTTTCCCCGCGGGCCTCCAGCGCCTCGACCACCCTGACCGTGCCGTCGCGCGCCGGACCTTCCTCATCGCTGGTGATCAGCAAGGCAATCGAGCCCCGATGGTCGGGATGGTCGCGCACGAACGCCTCGGTGGCCGTGATCATGGCGGCCAGCGAGCCCTTCATGTCCGCCGCGCCCCGGCCATAGAGCAGCCCACCCCGCACGCTGGGCTCGAAGGGGTCGCTGGACCAGGCCTGCGCAGGGCCCGGCGGCACCACGTCGGTATGTCCCGCAAAGGCGAACAGGGGCCCGCCCTCGCCGTGCCGGGCCCAGAAGTTATCCACATCGCCGAAGCGCATGCGCTCGATGCGGAAGCCGAGCGCCTCCAGGCGCTCGATCATCAGCTCCTGGCAGCCGCCATCCACCGGTGTCACCGAAGCCCTGCGGATCAGCGCCTTGGCGAGCTCGAGGGTGGCGGACATGGCGGGGCTCCCACAGGGTGGTGAACAAGGACGGTGGCGCTGCGTCGCGACGAAAGACCTCGGTTCCGCGCAGCTCCAGCAGGCGACGGATGGGTTCTGCCGTAGGCGGATGGGTGCGCCGCAGCGGAAGCTTGGTGAGAAATGCCGGTTAGTCCCTTCGGTCCGCGGGCAGACCGGCGCCGCGGTGGGAGGCTGGCGGGAGATGCGGGAACGGATCGTCCTGCCGCGTCCGACTCTGTCCGGCTAGCGCTGTCCGTAGGCGTTAGCCCAGAGCGCGCCCGGGCCGTAAGGAGGCGGGGCGCTGTTCCAGGGCGAGCGCAACCCGCCCGGGGCCTCGGAAGCACCCGGCCATACAGGGCCGGAGAGGCTCGCATCGGGTGGTTGCGGGAAGTTTCCCGTATAACGCGCGCCACGCTGGGTCGAATCGATCGGCCGGAACCTGTACCCGAAGGTCCCCCCGGGGCCGGCATAGGGCGTGGTGCTCGCGGCGGGTTGGAGTTGGGGGGCGAGCGGTGCGCGGGCCGGAAATCCCTGGCTGGGATAGAGCCCGTCGGAGGCCGGCTGGCCGGTCTTTTCCCGCTCGCTCAGCGGGCGAAAGCTGTAGCCGCCCGCGGGGGCGGGGCTGTAGACCGAATTGCCTCGCCACTGGGGCACGGCGGCCTCTGCGGCTGTGGCGCGGTTGCCGGCGGCATAGTAGGAGTCGATCGGCGTCGGCGCGCTTGCCGCGGTCTTGGATGGGGCGGGCTCGTCGTCGCCTGCCAGCCAGAAGGCCAGGACGCCTGCGACGGCCAGGCCGGCGATGAGCCAGGATTTCTTCATGGTCATCCGTCTCCCTTGATGTTTACCCGGAGAGAAGGGTCTCAAGGTTAGTCATCAATTAACATATGCTTAGATAAGAATGTTAGATCATTGTTCCTATTTTGACACGAATTTTCACTTGTAGCCCGCATTTCTCACCAGGGCTCGTCGCGAAGGGCCCGCGATGCCCGCGATGCCTGTGATGATGAGGCGCGAGAGACCAGGCACGCAGGCGTGATTGACCGTACATGGAGCAGTCGGGCCCGGCGCAGCGCTGCAGACGCGGGCAGATCGCGCAGCCCGAGGATGCTGGTGAGAAATTCGGACTAGGCGCGGGTAGCTGGGCGACCCGGCGGGAGCTTGGTGAGCCATGCGGGCCAGGGGCCAGATCGGCGGCCAACGGCCCGCGGGATGGCTCATGTTGCGGGGGGCGCGTCCGACCGCGGCGCCGACGCCGAGGATGAAAGACAGGGGAGCGCCGCGCGAGGCGGTGCTCCCCCTGGCCGGCAGGATGCCGGATCAGGCCGCCTGGCGCTGCAGCGCCCAGGCCCGGTTGAGAGCGGAGATCATGGCCTTCAAGGGGGCACTCACCGTGTCATGGTCCAGGGAGGCGCCTGACACCCGTCTGCCATCGACGTTGAGCTGGACATAGGCGGCGGCCTCCGCGCCCGTGCCCTCGCCGATGGCATGCTCGGTGTAGTCGACCACGCTGATGCGCTGCCCGCTGTGGCGCATCCAGGCGTCGGCAAACGCCGAGATCGCCCCTTCGCCTTGCCCGCGCAGGATGCGCTCGACGCCGTGCTCGCGGATGCGCACCTCGATCAGGTCATGGCCGTTACGATCCAGGTGGTAGCCGAGCAGCTGCGCCGGGACCTGATCGCGCACGAAATGCTCCACGAACAAACGGTGAATGCTGGCACTGGCGACCTCGCCGCCGCGCGCCTCGCTCTCGCGCTGTACCAGCTGGGAGAGCTCGACCTGCATCCAGCGCGGCAGGGACAGACCGTGGTCGCGCTCCATCACGAAGGCCACGCCACCCTTGCCGGACTGGCTGTTCACCCGGATCACGGCCTGGTAGTCCCGGCCGATGTCCCGGGGATCGATGGGCAGATAGGCGACCTGCCAGGGCTCGTCCGGGCGCTGGCGTAGCAGGCTCTTGCGGATCGCATCCTGGTGGCTGCCCGAGAAGGCGGTGTAGACCAGCTCGCCGACCCAGGGGTGACGCGGCGGCACCGCCAGCCCGGTGCACGCGGTGTAGACCTGGATGATCTCGTCCGGGTGGGACAGATCGAGCCCGGGGTCCACGCCCTGGCTGTAGAGGTTCATGGCCATGGTGACTATGTCCATGTTGCCGGTGCGCTCGCCGTTGCCGAGCAGGGTCCCTTCCACCCGGTCGGCGCCGGCCAGCAGCGCGAGCTCGGCCGCCGCTACCGCGCAGCCCCGGTCGTTGTGGGTGTGCACCGAGATCAGGATGCTGTCGCGCCGGCTGACGTGGCTGGAGAAGTACTCCACCTGATCCGCGAACAGGTTCGGGCCGGCGCTCTCCACGGTCGAGGGCAGGTTGATGATGCAGGGCCGCTCCGGTACGGGCTGCCAGACCGCCAGCACGGCGTCGCAGACCTCCACCGCATAGTCCATCTCGGTCTGGGTGAAGCTCTCGGGCGAGTACTGGAACACCCACTCGGTATCCGGATGCCGGGCCGCCTCGCGGGCGAGCAGCTCGGCGCCGCGTACCGCAATCGCCTTGATGCCGTCGCGATCCTGGCCGAACACCCGCTCGCGCTGCACCCTGGAGGTGGAGTTGTAGACGTGGACGATGGCGCGCCGGGCGCCCCGCAGGGCCTCGAAGGTGCGCACGATCAGGTCCTCGCGGGCCTGCACCAGCACCTGGACGGTGACATCCGTGGGGATCTGGCGGTTGTCGATCAGCCAGCGCACGAACTCATAGTCGGGGCGGCTGGCCGAGGGAAAGCCGACCTCGATCTCCTTGATCCCCAGCTTGACCAGGAGTGCCCACAGCCGCTGCTTCTGCTCCACGCTCATGGGCTCGAGCAGGGCCTGGTTGCCGTCGCGCAGGTCGACGCTCGCCCAGCGGGGCGCGCGCTCGATCACCCGGTTGGGCCACTGGCGACTCGCCAGGACAACGGGCGGAGCCGGTCGGTACTTGCGGTGGTCGAAGCCTTGCATGGAGTGCTCCTGGTGGCTGTGCGGGTTTCGGGGCTACGCCCTCTCCCCGGCCGGGAGAGGGGATCGCCGCCTCGGGTCGACCCTTCTGGGGTCCTGTGTCGCGCAGTTCGCCCTCGTGGGGTCCGCCGCCGGCAGGCCCCGGGGGGGCCGGCCTGGATGTGCCCGCTGTTTACGGACAGACACAGGTTACTCCAGGCTCCGGGGCAGGCGATTGTGATCTCACCCATGAATCTGGTATAATTGCATAGTAAATTTCAAACAAGGTATGGATACAGCAATATTATTCTAATCTAGGCGTGGAGGCCGCTATGAAGCTCGATCGCTACGACCGCCGGATACTGGAGGTCCTGCAGTCGGATGGGCGTATCAGCAACCAGGACCTGGCCGAGCGCATTGGACTGTCGCCCTCGCCTTGCCTGCGTCGGGTCCGGGCGCTGGAGGAGTCTGGCCTGATCGTCGGCTACCGGGCGGTGCTGGATGCCGCCAAGCTGGGACTCAGCCTGACCGCGCTGATCCACATCTCCATGGACAGGCACACCCCGGAGCGCTTTGCACGTTTCGACGCCGCTGTCGCGGCCCTTCCGGAGGTGCTGGAGTGTCTGCTGATCACCGGCCAGGAGGCGGACTACCAGCTCAAGGTCGTGGTCGCGGACATGACCGCATATCAGGACCTCCTGCTCAACAAGGTGACGCGTATCGAGGGGGTCAGTGGCGTCCATTCCAGCTTCGTGCTGCGGCGCGTGGTTGACCGCACGGCCGTGCCGCTTCCCTGATCCTTCGCCGGGGCTGGGGCCGCGTCCCTGGCAAGGTCGCCGAGCGGCCCCCTCCCGGCGGCGCGGCGCTCCTGTAGGAGGCCAGCCCTCTGGCCAACCTGGGGCCTCGCCGAAGCCCTATCTGACCGGCGTCAACCACTGTCGGCCGGCCGCTGCTAGGTTTATGGATAGGAGGCAGTCGGGTGCAAGCGAGGGCGGTGGCGGGAGGCTCAGCCGCCCGGCTCATCGAACGGGAGGACAAGCCATGTCTATCGCCAAGGTCGTAGAGATCAGCTCGGAGTCCACCGAGAGCTTCGAGGACGCGGTTCGGCAAGGTATCGAGCGGGCGTCCCATTCCATCCACAACATCAAGGGGGCCTGGGTCAAGGAGCAGCAGGTGAAAGTTGAGAACGGCGCGATCACGCTATTCCGTGTCGACCTCAAGGTCAGCTTCGTGCTCGATTGATCGAGTCGCGGGCGGGGGCTCGTCCGGCTCGCCCGCCCGACGGCGCGTCTTCATGCCCCGGGGGTGGGCGTTGGCAGGATCACGGGCGTGGGATGAGCCGGGCTCGCACTATTGCATCCGAGGCCCGGATCGGTTATCGAAAAGGGTGCGGCCTGCGCGGTCGCGGAGCATCCCCGAGGTGGCCCCAGAGGACCCATGTATTCGCTTGCCGCGGACTATGTTATCGAGCTGCCAGTGACCACCCGCCCGGTGCGGGCGCTGGTCTATGGGCGCTGGTGCGGCTTCGAGGTCCGGGCGCTGCGCCTGATCTCCTACCACGCCGCCCGTGAGATGACCTGGGCAGGCGGCATCAGACTGCCGGCCTACGGTTACCTGTTCGTCGAGCGCGGGCCTGGGAACACCCCCGCCGAGATCCGCAGCACGGTGGTCGGGGCGGCCTTCTTCGGCTCGCGCGTCCATCAGGACGTCAACGCCCAGTGGTTTATGACCGGCGTCTGGCTGCACCCGTCGGCGAGGGCGCGCGGCTACTTCACTCACGCGCTGCCGGAGATGGAGGCGGCGTTCGGTCAATTCGCCATCTGCGAGCCCTACAGCGAAGGCTTCAGGGCGCTGATGCAGCGGCGCCCCGCGGTGGCGGCGCACGCCATCGAAAAGCTCAAGGCGATCGGATAGCCGGCATTTCTCACCGGGGCTCGTCGCCATGTGCGCGACGATAAAAGCCCTGTGGGTCAGATTGACGCGTCGCTCCTGTCCGACGGCCTAACCTTTGCGAGGCGAGCCTTCTCGGCGTCGTCGTCGGGCTTCGGTCGGGCGGCTATCGGCCAGGGGGCTGGCCTCCTACAGGGAGGCCGGCCCTCTCGGCGATCTTCCCCCGGCTTTGGATCGGCACGGGCCGGCCGGCAGGCTGGTCCGTGGCGCGGCCGGCGTCCGTTCAGCCGGTCGGACGTCGGGCGTAGGCCGCGTCGAACACCGCCTCCAGGCGCGCATGGACCCCGCGCAGGCCGTTCACCACCGCCCTGGCCCAGTCGAAATATTCCTGGCGGCGCTCCAGACTCCAGTCCGCGGGCGGGCATTCCGCCACGTCGCGCAGGTTCGCGATCTTGTCGGCAAGCTTGATCAGCTTGGCGCCCTCGCTCAGGGTGCGGGCGTGCTCGATCTGCAGGCGCTTGCGCTCGGCCTTGGGAAGGCCTTTGTCGTCGCTGACCTCCATCACCAGCGCCCGTATCCGGGGCCCGAATGCGGCCTCGAGCTCGTCGGGTGTGGTGGCGGTGTCCTCGACGGTGTCGTGCAGCAGGGCCGCGCAGAGCACGCTCGGATCGTCGGCTCCACCTTCGTTGCACAGGATGTCGGCCAGGGCGATCGGGTGGTTGATGTAAGGCGAGGCCTCGGCGTCCTTGCGCCGCTGGTCGCGGTGCTTGTGCGCCGCGAAGGCCAGGGCCCGCAGGATCAGGCTCATGTCGTTGTGCGCGGGATTCATGGGACCCTCCCGGGGCAGTGCGCGCTCGACATTCTCGCGCTCGTCAGGTCCGGCCCGGCAGCCACAGCTCGGGCTCGATAAGCACCGTCACTTCGGAGGTGCCAAGCCAGATCTGACCGTCCTGGATGGTGCACTGCAGCTGCATGGCGCGGCTCACCAGCCCGGCCATAGCCCGGGTGGCGGGCTGGGGCAGGGCGATGACCTGGAGATTCTGGAAGCGGTCCAGCTCGGGCGCGATGTGCTCCCACCAGATCCGGGCCTGACGCCCTCCGTAGGCGTAGACGAGGACCTGCCTGGAGCGGCTGCAGGCCTTGCGGATGCGCCGCTCGTCCGGCAGTCCCACCTCGACCCAGCGCTCGATCTCGCCCGACAGGCTCTTCTCCCAGAGCGCGGGCTCGTCCTCGGCGCACAGGCCGGCGGTGAGCTCCAGTCGCTCGCAGGCATTCAGGGCGAACGCCAGTGCGCGCACCATCATGCGCTCGTCGGTCTCCGAAGGATGCCGGGCCAGCGTGAGCGGGTGATCGGCGTAATAGCCACGGTCCAGGTCCGCGATCTGGAGCTTGGCCTTGAAGACAGTAGCCGTGAGGGCCATGGGGTCGGTGGTATCCCAGAGCAGTGGTATAGAGGGGCGCAGTGGACAGCGGACGCGCGATCGCGGGCGTTGCTCCCAGGTCGCGGGCTGGGATGATAACCGAGCTGAACGGAATCTGCCGGATGCCGCGCTTGGCGGGATGCTACGCTAATCGGAGGCATCGTAGACAATGGACCGGGACATGACAGCGGCAACCGCAGCGGACGCGCTTTCCGCCTGGATATTGGCAGTAGACGATCTGCCCGAGAACCTGGGTCTGCTCGGCGATCTCCTCCAGGGAGCTGGCTATCGCGTCAAGGCGGCGAGCTCGGGTCGTACGGCGCTGCGCTATGCCGCCCGCGAGCCCCATCCGGATCTGATCCTGCTCGATGTGATGATGCCGGAGATGGACGGTTATGAGGTGCTGGAGCAGCTGCGCCGGGACCCGGTGACCCGGGAGATTCCGGTGATCTTTCTCACCGCGCTGAGCGAGACCGCAGAGGAGGAGCGCGGCCTGGAGCTGGGCGCCGCCGACTACATCACCAAGCCGATCCGGCCCGCCGTGCTGCTGGCCCGGGTGCGCACCCAGCTCGAGGTCAAGCAGGCGCGGGAATGGCTGAAGGACCGCAATGCCTTCCTGTGGGCCGAGGTGGACCGGCGCATGCAGGAGAACGAGATGATCCAGGCCGCCAGCATCCGGGCCCTGGCGCACCTCGCCGAGATACGTGATTCCGAGACCGGCAATCATATCCTGCGCACCCAGGCCTACGTGCACCTGCTGGCCACCCGGGTGAAAGGGCTCCCGCGTTTCTCGGTGGTCCTCAGCGACCGCTACGTGGAGCTGGTGAGTCGTTCCGCACCGCTGCACGACATCGGCAAGGTGGGCATTCCCGACGCGATCCTGCTCAAGCCGGGCAAGCTGACCGCGGAGGAATGGCAGATCATGAAGACCCACGCGCGCCTGGGCGCGGAGGCCATAGAGCTGGCCGAGCGCGATATGGACAAGCCCCTGGAGTTTCTGGCGCTCGCCAAGGAGATCGCTCACTGGCACCACGAGCGCTGGGACGGCAGCGGCTATCCGGACGGCCTGAAGGGGGATGAGATCCCGGTCTCCGCCCGTTTGATGGCCCTGGCGGACGTGTTCGACGCCCTGATCAGTCGACGTGTCTACAAGGCGGCGATGTCCTTCGACGAGGCGCGCGACATCATTGCCGCGGACCGGGGCCGCCACTTCGATCCGGATGTGGTGGACGCCTTTCTGTCCGGGTACGACGAGTTCGTCGCCGTCGCTCGTTGCTACCCCGAGGAGCGCTGACCGTCGGCGCGAGCCGATCGAGTCTGAGCCAAGCCCATGCCGAGTGAAGCACCGGAGCCCGCCCGCACCGGGGGCGCGCCCCGCCTCCCCGGGGTGACGCCCCTGGGCGTGGCTCTGGTGTACGCGAGCTTCGCCGCCCTATGGATCCTGCTCTCGGACAAGGTCGTGGAATGGCTGTTCGGGGTCCCGGCCCAGGTCACCGTCGCTAACAGCCTCAAGGGTCTGGCCTTCGTGCTGGTCACCTCGGTGGTGCTCTACGGCCTGCTGCGGCGTCTGTCGAGCCTCGCCGAGACCCCGCCTCTCTCCGAGGGTGGCCGGCGCGCACAGCTGTTGCCGTTGGTGCTGCTCGGCGCCGGCATCACGCTGCTGACAGCGGTTGGGGTCGGCTACACCCTGGTCCAGCACCGGGTCCGGGAGGTCGAGCGGCTGCGGACCATCGCCGACCTCAAGACGCGTCAGATCGCGGACTGGCTGGGCGAGCGTCTGGGGGACGCGCGGTTCGCCCAATCCAGCCGGTCCTGGGCGGAGCTGTACCGCAGCTGGCGCGAGACCGGCGACAGCGCCGACCTGGAGCGGCTGCGCGGCCGTCTCGACCGGTACCGGGAGGCGAAGGGCTTCTATGATGACCTGCTCCTGGATGAGCAGGGCCGGCTGGTCTGGGACGCCCGCAGAGAAAGTCCCACGGTCTCCGCTGCTCTGAGCGCAGCGGCGCGCCAGGCTGTCGCCGCCCAGCGGGTAGGGCGGGTCGGACCCTACCGCGATCCGGCCGGCCGGGTGTGGATCGATTTCATCGCGCCGCTGCCAGGCGTGGGCCGGCTGCCCGGGCCGGTCGTGGTGCTGCGGGCCGATCCGGCGGAGCAACTGTTTCCGTTGCTGCGTGGCTGGCCGGTGCCCAGCGTCAGCGGCGAGACCCTGGTGTTCCGGCGCGACGGCGACCAGGTGCTGTTCCTCAACGAGCTGCGCCACCGTGCCGACACGGCGGCGAAGCTGCGCCTGCCCGTGGCGCAAGAGGCGCTGCTGGCCGCTCAGGTGCTGCGCCGCGAGGTCGACTTGGCAGGCTTGGTGCGAGGCGTGGATTATCGCGGTGTGCCGGCGCTGGGTGTGCCCCGGGCGATCCCGGACACGGACTGGTTTCTCATCGCCAAGGTCGATCGTGCCGAGGTCTACGCCGTTGCCGCCCGGGACGTGGTCTGGCTGGTGCTCACCGGGCTGTTGTTGCTGCTCGCCATGACCACGGGCGCAGTGCTGCTGCGCCAGCGCCGGGAGCTGGCCGGGGCCCTGCGCGAGCGCCGCATCCAGACCGAGCGGCTGAGTGCGCTGCAGCGGCTGCACGACATCGCCGAAGGCTCGACCGACGCGATCCTCGCCATGGACGCCCAGGGGCGCGTCCTGCTGTTCAATGCCGCTGCGGCGCGCTTCACCGGCAAGCAGCCGGCCGAGGTCATGGGCCGCGACGAGACGGTGCTGTTTCCGCCCGAGCAGGCCGAGCGGCTGATGGCGGACAACCGGGCGGTGATGGTGGCGGACGAGACCCGCACCTTCGAAGACACGCTCACCACGCCAGACGGCGATCGTACCTTCCTGACCACCAAGGGACCGCTCCACGACACCGACGGCCGGGTCATCGGTCTGTTCGTCGTCGCCCGGGACATCACCGAGCACAAGCAGGCCCAGGACGCCCTGCGCCGCTCCAACCGCGCCCTGCGCACCCTGAGCGAGTGCGATCAGGCCCTGGCTCGTGCGACGGACGAGCAGGAATTCCTGTCCGAAGTCTGCGCGCTTCTGGTCAGCGTCGGCGGCTATCCCCTGGCCTGGGTGGGATCCGCCGAGCAGGACGAGGCGCGTACCGTGCGCCCAGTGACCAAGGCGGGACTCGATGATGGCTACCTCGATGCCGCCCGTATATCCTGGGCCGACACGACGCTCGGGCGAGGTCCCACAGGCACCGCCATCCGCGAGCGTCACCCCGCCGTCTGCCGCGATCTCAGATCTGATCCGCTGTTCGCCCCCTGGCGCGACGCGGCCCTCGAGCGCGGATACCGCTCCTCGATCGCGTTGCCGATCGTGCTCGACGACAGCCAGCGTCCCTGGGCACTGACCATGTACGCGGCCGAGCCCGACGCCTTCGATGCCGAGGAGGTGCGCCTGCTGGCCGAGCTGGCCGACGATCTGGCGTTCGGCATCGGGGCGCTGCGTGACCGGGCCGCGCACCGGCAGGCGGAGCGGGCACTGGTACGCGAGCGCGGCTTCCTCAAGACGCTCATCGCCACCCTGCCGGATCTGGTGTGGCTGAAGGACCCGCAGGGAGTGTATCTGGCCTGCAACCCGCGCTTCGAGCGCTTCTTGGGGGCCAAGGAGGCTGAGATCGTCGGCAAGACCGATTACGACTTCGTGGACCGGGAGCTGGCCGACTTCTTCCGGGACAACGATCGGGCTGCGATTGCCGCCGGTGGGCCCCGGACCAACGAAGAGGAGCTGCCCTTTGCGGCAGATGGGCACCGCGAGCTGGTCGAGGTCGTCAAGACCCCTATGCGCGACGCCCAGGGCCAGCTCATCGGCGTGCTGGGCATAGGCCGGGACATCACCGCGCGCAAGGCCGCAGAGCAGGCCCTGCGCGAGAAGGATGCGCTGCTCAGCCAGATGAGCGCCATCGCCCATATCGGTGCCTGGCAGCTGGACCCGGTGACCGGACGCGGCACCTGGACCGAGGAGGTGGCGCGAATGCACGAGGTGGACCCTGATCAGGAGACCAGTCTCAGTTTCGGGCTCAGCTTCTACGAAGGCGTGCACCGCGAGCGCATCGAGACAGCCGTGCGCGAGGCGATCGAGCTCGCAATACCCTATGACCTGGAGCTGGAGCTGGTGACCGCCAAGGGGGCCCGCAAGTATGTCCGTGCGGTGGGTGTGCCGGTTGGGGAGGCCGGCTCCGTCAGCCGGCTGCGCGGCACCTTTCAGGATATCACCGAGCGCCGGCGGGCCGCGGACGCCCTGCGCGAGAGCGAGGCCACTTACCGCTCGCTGTTCGACAACATGCTGAACGGCTTCGCCTACTGCCGGATGCTGTTCGAGAATGGCGAGCCTGTGGATTTCGTGTACCTCACCGTAAACAGGGCATTCGAGACCCAGACCGGGCTCAGGGACGTGGTCGGACGCAGGGTCTCCGAAGTCGTTCCGGGCATTCGCCAGAGCGATCCCATGCTGTTCGACATGTATAGCCAGGTCGCCCTGACCGGCCGGCCCGAGCGCTTCGAGCTGTTCGTGGAGGCGTTGCAGATGTGGTTCTGGCTGTCCGTCTACAGCCCCAAGCCGGAGCACTTCGTGGCCGTGTTCGACGTGATCACCGAGCGCAAGCGGGCGGAGCTGGCGCTGCGCGAGAGCGAGCGGCGCTTCCAGGACATAGTCGCGGCCTCGGGCGACTGGGTCTGGGAGGTGGATGCACTGGGGCGCTACACCTATGTGTCGGAGAGCGTGACCCAGCTACTGGGCTACACGCCGCAGGAGGTCATCGGGCGGACCGCCTTCGAGCTGATGCCCCCGGGAGAGGCGGAGCGCGTGGCGGCCCAGTTCTCCGCGATCGCGGCGCGCAGAGAGCCCTTTCGCGACCTGGCGAACATCACCTTGCACCAGGACGGGACACCTCACCATATCAACACCAGCGGTATGCCGATCCTCGCCCGCGACGGCCGGCTGCTCGGCTATCGAGGCCTGGACAAGGATGTCACCGAGAGACGCCTGGCCGAGCTGGCCCTGCTGGAGAGCGAGTCCAAGCATCGGGATGTGCTCGCCGCCCTCGGCGAGGGCGTCTACGGGGTGGATCTGGAGGGCCGCTGCAGCTTCGTCAACCCGACCGCTCTGGCGACCTTGGGATTCCGGGACAGAGAGCTGTTCGGCGAAGACGCACATGCGTTGTTCCACCATCAGCGTCCGACTGGCGAGCCTTATCCGAAAGCCGATTGTCCGATTATCCAGGCGTTGCAGGCAGGGGATCCGTGGCACGGCACCGAGTGGTTCATCCGCAAGGACGGTCAGGCCTTTCCCGTAGAGCTGACCGTCGCGCCGCTGGAGGCGGAAGGCGGCCGGGCCGGCGCCGTGGTCGCGTTTCGGGACATCACGGAGCGCCAGCAGGCGGAGGCGCAGATCCGCAAGCTGTTGCTTGCAGTGGAGCAGAGTCCCGAGAGCATCGTTATCACCGACCTGGACGGCCGCATCGAGTACGTGAACGACACCTTCGTCGCCACTTCCGGCTACAGCCGCAAGGAGGTCGTGGGACAGAATCCGCGCCTCCTCCACTCGGGCCAGACCCCCCCTGAGACCTACCGGTCCCTGTGGGAGACGCTGAGTCAGGGGGAAGTCTGGAAGGGAGAATTCTGCAACCGCCGCAAGACCGGCGAGGAATACCTTGAATTCGCCTTGATCTCCCCGATCCGCCAGCCCGACGGGCGGATCACCCATTACCTGGCGATCCAAGAGGACATCACCGAGAAGAAGCGCATCGGGCACGAGCTGGACCGCCACCGCCACCATCTGGCGGAGCTGGTGGAGCAGCGCACCGCGCAACTGGCAGAGGCCAGGGAGCACGCGGAGGCCGCCAACCACGCCAAGAGCGCCTTCCTAGCCAACATGAGCCATGAGATCCGCACCCCTCTCAACGCCATCGTCGGGCTCACCCACCTGCTGCGGCGCTCCGGAGCGACGCCCGAGCAGGCCCAGCGGTTGCACAAGATCGACGCGGCCGCCGGCCACCTGCTGTCCATCATCAGCGACATCCTCGATCTGTCCAAAATCGAGGCCGGACGGCTGGAGCTGGAGCAGATGGATTTTCCCCTGGGCTCGGTGCTGGATCATGTGCGCTCGCTCATCGCCGAGGCGGCGCATGGCAAGGGCCTCGAGCTGGCCGTGGACGTCGACGATATGCCGCTGTGGCTGCGCGGCGACCCGACCCGGCTGCGCCAGGCGCTGCTCAATTACGCCGGCAATGCGCTCAAGTTCACCGAGCGGGGATCCATTCTGCTGCGCGCCCGCCTGCTGGAAGAGATCGACGACCGGCTCCTGGTTCGGTTCGAAGTGGAGGATACGGGAATGGGGATCACGCCCGAGCAGCTGTCCTCCCTGTTCGTGCCGTTCGAGCAGGCCGATGTCTCCACGACCCGGCGTTTCGGGGGCACTGGGCTGGGGCTGGCCATCACCCGGCGGCTGGCGCAGCTGATGGATGGCGAGGCGGGGGCCGAGAGCACGCCGGGCGAGGGCAGCACCTTCTGGTTCACGGCCCGGCTCGCTCGCGGCCACGGGATCATGCCCGCGGCGACTCCGGGGCCGCCGCGCCTGGCCGAGGTCGAGCTGCGCGGGCGTCATGCCGGCGCGCGCGTGCTGCTGGCGGAGGACAACGCGATCAATCGGGAGGTGGCCCTGGAGCTGCTGCACGGGGTGGGCCTGGCCGTGGACGCCGCGGCCGACGGCGTGGAGGCGCTTGCCAAGGCCCAGGCCTATGCCTACGACCTGATCCTGATGGACGTGCAGATGCCGGGGATGGACGGCCTGGCAGCGACCCGGGCGATCCGGGCGCTGCCGGGTCGGGCGGCGGTCCCCATACTGGCCATGACCGCCAACGCCTTCGAAGAGGATCAGCGGGCCTGCCGGGAGGCCGGCATGAACGACTTCGTGGCCAAGCCGGTGGACCCCGAGAGCCTCTATGCCACCCTTTTCCGGTGGCTGCCGGAGCCGGCCGCCGACCGGGCGCCGCCCATGGCAACGCCGGCACCCGATACCGGGCGGCGCCTAAGGGTGGACCTGGTTCCGGGCCTGGACCCGGCGCGGGGCCTGGCCCTGGTGAAGGGTCGGGCCGACACCTATGGGCGGCTGCTGCAGCTGTTCGCCTATACCCATGGCGGTGACGCCGAGCGCATCCGCCAAGGGCTCGCGGCCGGCGACCGCCCCGGGCTGCAGAATCTGGCCCATGCCCTGAAGGGTGTCGCCGGCAACTTGGCGGCGCCGGGGCTGGCCGAAGCGGCCGGGGCCCTCGAACGGGCGGTCCGCACCGCCGCGGCAGACGATGAGGTCGAGCGCAGCGGCGTGGACCTGGTCGCGGCGCTCGACGCCCTGGTGGCGGGGATCCGCAGCGCCCTGGCCATGGTGGAGGAGGGGACGGACTCCGGGGTCGCGGATCGCGCGCGCCTGGACGCCGTGGGGGAGCGTCTGCAGGTCCTGCTGGAGGCCGGGGACATGGCGGCCAACGATCTGGCGCGCTCGGAACGGGGGCTTCTGCAGGCTGGGCTGGGGGAATTGGGCGAGCGGCTGCTGGATCGGATCGAGGCCTACGACTACGAGGCAGCGCTCGCCCTGCTGCGGGCGCCGCAAGAACAGGATACCCGGTGAGTATCCGCCCATGAGCGCCATCGGCTACCCGCGGCTCGCGGATCTTATGACTGGGCAGCTGGAGATGGTGCCGCCGGACTGCTCGCTGGAGGCGGCCGTGCAACGCATGGCGCGGATCGGAGCCTCCAGCGTCGCGGTGGTCCAGGGCACCGATCCCCTGGGGATACTCACTGCCTGCGACCTGGCCCATCTGCAAGCGGGCGGTACGCCATTTTCAGCGCCCGTGGTTGACCACATGGCCAGGATGTTTCTGAAGGCCGCGCCCGACCAGGATTTCCGCTCGGCATACGTGCAGCTGCGTCACGCGGGTGTACGCCATCTGTTGGTGGTGGATACCGCTGGCGCACCGCTCGGCCTGGTCAGCGAGAGCGACTTGTGCAGTCACCTCGGGGCGGATCTGATGCGCCGAATGGCGGACCTGGAGTCACTGGTCGATCGGGACGTTCCCGGCCTCGGGCCGCAGCAGACCCTTGATCAGGCACTCTCGCGGATGTCCGGGGAGGGGAACGGAGACTTTGTCCTGGTGGTGGAGGACGGACGCCCCCTCGGCATCCTCACCGAGCGTGATCTCCCCGGTCTGCTGGGACAAGGGGCGGACCTGTCCGCGATCTCTCTGGCCAGCGTCATGCGCAGCCCGCTGCTGACCGTTGTTCGGGGACGGCCGATCGCCGAGGCCCTGGAGCTGATGGAGCGACATCGCGTCCACCACCTGCCGGTCCTGGACAGCGACGGGGCACTGTTCGGCATGCTCAGCCACCGCCGGGTGATGGAATGGCTTGGATTGGAGCTGCTCGAGGACAGTCTGGAAGAACAAAGGGTCTTGCGTCAGACAAGCGCGCAGATCGAGAGCCGCCTGGAGCTGCGCCCTCGAGGCCGCCGGCATGGGTGTCTGGGAGTACGACCACGCGCGCGGCCTCAATCACTGGGATGACCGCCTGTGCCGGATGCTGGGCTACGATTGGGCACCGCCCTCCGTGCAGGACTGGCTAGATCTGGTTCACCCCCAGGATCGCGCCCGGGTGCTGGACCGGGTGAAGGAGGCACTGGCCGGGGCGGATTACCGGGCCGAATATCGTCTGCGTCACGGCAACGGAGACTGGGTCTGGTGCGAGTCCCGGGGCCGGGTGGTGCGCCAGGATGCCCAGGGCGCGCCGCTGCTAACGGCCGGTATCCAGGCCGATATCAGCGCGCGCAAGCAGCGCGAGCTCGATCTGCGGCGCCTGGATGCGACGCTCAGCGCCCTGGTCGAGGGCACGCCGGACGCAGTCTTCGTCAAGGACTGCGCCGGCCGCTATGTGCTTGCCAACCAGGCGGCCGCTGCGCTGCTCGGCAGGTCGGTGGATGAAGTGCTGGGCCAGGACGACTGCGCCCTGTTTCCCCAGGATCTCGCCGAGCGGTTCCGCGCCGACGATCGCCGCATCATGGAGTCCGGCTCGGCCGAGACCTACACAGAGCCGGTCGCCACCGTGCAGGGGCGCTGTGAATACCTGATCACCAAGGGGCCTCTGGTGATCGATGGGGAGGTGCGCGGTGTATTCGGCATGGCCCGCGATATCAGCGAGCGCAGGCAGGCCGAGGAGGCCCTGCGCCGGAGCGAGGCGCGCCTGAAGGAGGCCCAGCGCATCGCCCGGGTGGGCCACTGGGAGGTCGACCCGGCCGGGTCGGTGCTGGTCTGGTCCGAGGAGATGTATCGTCTGACGGGCTTCGACCCGGCCCAGGGGCCCCCTTCCTGGAAGACCTACCTGCAATGGGTTCACCCCGAGGACCGGGACCGCGTTCGGGAGGCGCAGCGGGAGGCGCTGCGCACCGGCAAGCCGACGCGCACGGAGCTTCGCAATGACCCGGCCAAGGGTCCGTTGCGCCACTTCATCAGGCAGCTGGAGCCGGAGTTGGACGCAGCCGGGCGGGTCGTCCGCCTGGTCGGCACCTGTCAGGACGTCACCGACCTGCAGCAGGCCAAGGCGCAGGCACGCCGTAGCGACGCCATGCTCGACTCGGTGTTCCAGGCCATCCCGGATCTGTTCTTCCTGATCGATGGCGACGGTACGGTCCGGGATTACCGGGCGCAGCGCCGCTCGGATCTCTATGTGCCGCCGGAGCATCTTCTGGGCAGGCGCTTGCAGGACGTGCTGCCGGCGCGGCTCGCCGAGGTCGTCGTCGAGAAGCTCCAGGCGGCGCTCGGCCAGGACGGGCCCGTCTGCCTGGAATCCGACCTGGACACGCCCAGCGGCGATCACCGCTATGAGGCACGATTGAGCCGGCTGGGCGACAGCGGCCAATGCATCGCGGTGGTGCGCGACATCACCGAGCAGCACCGTGCCCGTCAGGCCCTGGCCGAGAGCGAGCAGCGCTACTCCCTGGCCGCCGCGATCGGCCGCTCGGGGGCCTGGGAGCTCTGGCCGCTGGAGGGGCGGCTGTTCTTCGACCACAACCTCGTACGCCTCATGGGCTACGACCGGGGCGACCTGTCCGAGAATCTGGCGGACTGGCTCGCCATCATCCCGCAAGACGGGCGCACACCGATCGAGGACGCCCTGCAGGCGATCGTGGAAGGCCGCTCTGACACGCTGACCCTGGAGCACCCGGTGCGCCGCAAGGACGGCTCGGCAGGGTGGATCTACCTCACCGGCGAACGGGTCAGCGCACTGGGCGAAGAGCCGATGCGCCTGGTGGGATCATCGCGGGACATCACCGAGCGCAAGCAGGGCGAGATCGAGCGCAACGCCCAGCTCGCGGAGCTGCGCCGCTGGCACGAGGCCATGCTGGGCCGCGAGACCCGGGTGCTGGAGCTCAAACGCGAGGTCAACCGCCTGCTGGCGGAGGCAGGCCGGGCGCCGCGCTACACCAGCGTTGCGGATCCCGAGGCGCCTCCGGGCGATGGTTGAGCACAGCCCCGCCTACCGTCGGTCGGACCTGCCGCGCCTGGCCGGCCTGGCCCTGGTCTACGTGCTGGTCATCCGGCTGGAGCTGAGCTACCTGACCGCCGATGGGTTTATCTCCATCGTCTGGATACCGAGCGGCTTGGGATTGGCTGCGCTGCTGATCTGGGGCCGGCGCTACTGGCCGGGGGTCCTGCTGGGGGCCATGACGGCTTATCTGATGGCCGGCTGGACCCCGATCCCCGCCCTGTGCTTCGCCTTGAGCAACACCATCGAGCCCCTGGTCGGGTGCTGGCTGCTCTCGCGCAGCCGGATGTTCAGCCCGTCTCTGGATCAGGTGGGCAGTTTTCTCATGATCGCGGCGGCGGGTGCCGGCAGCGCCGTTCTGGCGGCATTGATCGGTGTCTCGACCCTGCTGCTCTCAGGCAAGCTGGCGCTGCCCGGTGCGGTGCACGCCTGTCAGCTCTGGTGGATGGGCGACTTTCTGGGCATCGTGGTCTTCACGCCGCTGCTGCTGGTGTGGCGCCGCCCACCCCGGGCCTGGCGCGAGCGCACCAGGTTGCCTGAGACCCTGCTGTTGCTGCTGCTGAGCTTTCTCTGCGGCCAGGTGGTGTTTCTCGACTGGTTTGCCGATACGCTCGGACCGATCGCGCGGGGCTACTGGCTGTTCCTTTTCGTCGCCTGGGGGGGCGCGCGCTTCGGCCGTCACGGGGCCCTGCTGGTGATCGGGTTTGCGGTCACTCAGGGGCTGCTGGGTGCCTTGCTCGGGCGCGGCTTCTTCGCGACGGACATCGAGGCTACCGGGCTCACCAACTACTGGTTCTACAGTCTGATCCTGACCCTGACGGGCCTGTCCGTGGCGCTGCTGATCGAAAGTCGAATGGACGCTTTGGCCGCGGCCCGCGAGGCCCGCGAGGAGGCGACCCGCCTCCTGGCGACGGCGGACCATTCCCGCCGGGTGCTGCTGAGCCTGGTGGAGGATCAGCGCGCTGCCGAGGCCGCGCTCAAGGCCGAGCGTGACCTCAGCCAGCGCTATCTGGATACCGTGGAGGCGGTGATCGTCGCCCTGGATACCCAGGGCCGGGTGACCCTGCTCAATCGCAAGGGCCGTGCGTTGCTGGGCTATGAGGACGAGACCCTCCTGGGCAAGGACTGGTTCGAGGTCTGCCTGCCCCAGCCGGAAGGCAAGGCCGCCGTTTATGCAGCGTTCAGGGACATCGTCCAGGGCCGGCTGGACGATGTGGAGTATTACGAGAACCAGGTCCTGACCCGCACCGGCGAGCGCCGCCTGGTGGCCTGGCACAACAGGGTGCTGCGCAATCCCGAGGGCGCCATCACCGGCGTTCTCAGCGCCGGGCAGGACATTACCGAGCGCCGGCTGGGTGAGGAGGCGCTGCGCCGCAGCGAGGAGCGCTACCGCACCCTGCTGGAGACCGCGCCCTTTCCCGTGGTGCTCACCGGGCTGCGCGACGGCCTGCTGCGCTACGGGAACCGGCGTGCGGCGCTGCAGTTCGGTGTCGCGGTCGAGAACGGTATCGGCATACCAGCGGCCCGCTTCTACGAGAATCCGGCCGAGCGGGATCTGCTGCTCGGGAAATTGCGTGGCGAGGGCAGCGTCCACGACCAGGAGCTGTGCCTGAGCACCGTGGACGGCCGGAGCTTCTGGGCGCTGGTCTCGGCGTCGATCGTCGACTACGAGGGCGAGCCGGCGGTGTTCGCCGCCATCAACGACATCACCGACCGCAAGCTTGCCGAGACGGCGCTGCGTCAGAGCGAGGCCTTGCACCATACCACCGTCATGGCCCTGGCCGAGGGTGTGGTGTTGTTCGATCGGGACGGCCGGGTGCTCTCCTGCAATCCCTCGGCGGAGCGCATTCTGGGCCGCAGCGCGGCCCAGATGACCGATAGCGTTCCCTGCCTGGCCAGCGGGACACCGGTTAAGGAGGACGGCAGACCATTTGCTGCGCAGGAGTGGCCGGTCGCCCGGGTACTGGCCACGAGCCAGCCCCAGCGGGACGTGGTGCTGGGCGACGTCACACCCGACGGTAGATCGGTCTGGCTGCTGGTGAACGCCGTGCCCGTACGCGCGGAGTCGGGAAGCGGACAGGTCGCCGCGGTGGTCTCCTTCGCCGATATCACCGAGCGCAGGGCTGCGGAGGAGCAGCTGCGCAAGCTCTCGCTGGTGGTCGAGCAGAGCCCGGAGAGCATCGTCATCACCGATCTGGACGCCGCCATCGAGTACGTCAACGAGGCCTTTCTGCGCGTCACCGGATACACCCGCGAGGAGGTTATCGGCCGGAATGCGAGCATCCTGAAATCCGGCAAGACACCGGCGCAGACCTACGAGGCGCTGTGGGCGGCCCTGACCCAGGGCCGTGCCTGGGGGGGCGAGCTCCACAACCGGCGCAAGGACGGCAGCGATTTCGTGGAGGATGCGATCATTACCCCGATCCGCCAGCCGGGTGGGCGCATCACCCACTATCTGGCGATCAAGCAGGACATCACCGAGCAGAAACGCCTGGCCGACGAGCTGGAGCGTCACCGCCACCATCTGGAAGAGCTGGTGGCCGAGCGCACCGAGCAGCTGGCTGAGGCGCGCGAGCGGGCGGAGGCCGCCAGCCGCGCCAAGAGCGCCTTCCTGGCCAACATGAGCCACGAGATCCGCACGCCGATCAACGCCATCGTCGGACTCACCCACCTGCTGCTGCGGGCCCGCCCGACGCCTGCCCAGGCCGATCGGCTGGCCAAGGTCGACGCCGCGGCGACGCATCTGCTCTCGATCATCAGTGACGTCCTGGATCTGTCCAAGATCGAGGCCGGCCGCCTGGAGCTGGAGCAGACCGATTTTGCGCTCGAGTCGGCGCTGGACCACGTGTGCTCGCTGATCGCCGAGGAGGCGCGGGCCAAGGGGCTTGTCGTCGAGGTGGACAGTGATGCCGTGCCTAGATGGCTGCGCGGCGACCCCACCCGCCTGCGCCAGGCGCTGCTCAACTACGCAAGCAATGCCGTCAAGTTCACCGAGCAGGGCTCCATCAGCCTGCGGGCCCGGGTGCTGGAGGAGCGGGGCGAGGAGCTCCTGGTGCGCTTCGAGGTTCAGGACACCGGTATCGGGATTGCCCCCGAGGCCCTGCGTCGTCTGTTCGCCAGCTTCGAGCAGGCCGACGTCTCCACCACGCGCCGATATGGCGGTACCGGCCTGGGGCTGGCCATCACCTTGCGACTGGCCGAGCTGATGGGCGGGGATGTCGGCGCCGAGAGCGAGCCGGGCAAGGGCAGTCTGTTCTGGCTTACCGCCCGCCTCACCCGGGGCCGCGGCGAGCCGGCGCTAGAGCGCACGCAGCAACCGGAGCCCGAGGCACAGCTGCTCCGGCGTCCTGCGGGCGGGCGGGTGCTGCTCGCCGAAGACAACGCGGTCAACCGCGAGGTGGCGGCCGAGCTGCTGTCCGCGGTGGGTCTTACCGTGGACAGCGCTGTGGATGGCCGGGAAACGGTCGCCAAGGCGCGGGCCGGTCGCTATGACCTGGTCCTGATGGATGTGCAGATGCCCGTGATGGACGGGCTGGATGCGACCCGCGCTATCCGGGCCATCCCTGGGCTCGAGGCCCTGCCGATCCTGGCCATGACGGCCAATGCCTTCGATGAAGATCGCCGAGTCTGCATGGAAGTCGGGATGAACGACTTCGTGGCCAAGCCAGTGGACCCGGATGCCCTGTACGCAGCCCTGCTCAGGTGGCTGCCGGAGCAGCCCGCAGCCAGCGCGGAAACGTCCGTTGCCGGGCCGGTGGATGACAGGGACTGGGGGCGGCTCGGGACAATCCCGGGCCTGGATGCCCGCCGGATGAGGGCCGTGTCGTCCAGCCCGGGGGCTTACGTGCGCCTGCTGAGGCTGTTCGCCGATCAGCACCTGGGAGACGCCGAGCGCATTCGCGAGGGCCTGGACGCGGGCGACCTGCCCGGGGTGCAGCGCCTCGCCCATGCGCTCAAGGGCGCGGCGGGCAACTTGGGGGCGAGCGGGGTGCTGGATGCCGCGCAGGCCCTGGAGGAGGCCGTCCAAACCGGCGACGATCCGGACGAGCTGGGACGGCACTGCGACGGCCTCGCCGGCGCGCTGGGGATCGTCGTCGCCGGTATCCGTGCTGTGCTGCCCCAGAGCGGGCCCGGCCTTGCGCCTGTGGCTGCGGACCGCGCTCGCCTCGGCTCAGTCCTCGACCGCCTGCAGACCCTCCTGGAATCCGGGGACATGGCGGTCAATGATCTCGCGCGCGCGGAACAAGCCTTGCTGCGGATCGGTCTTGGCCAGGCCGGCGAGGAGCTGCTTGAGCTGATTGAGCGCTTCGACTACGAGGCGGCCATCGGACTGGTGCACCTCGCCAGGCGGCCGGAGCGCGCCTAGGAGTTGCGACACAGTAGCGCGTAGACAGGGAAAAGACGGGGTGGGCGGCGGTGTAGGAGGCGAGCCCTCTCGGCGACTGGCAGATCCACCGGACGCGCCGTCGGGGCAGGGATGCGTCGCTGCGGCACTTGAGCGAGTGCCATGCCCCTCGCGCGGAACTTTCCTTTCCGGCCTCCGGTCTTGGTCGTCATGTCGCGGACGACGCCATCTGTCCTTGGGTGAGACCTGACGAGGCCGGGAAGTCATGTCAGCATGCACAGACGCAGCGAAACCGCAGCCGCCAAGCGCTGCGCGACCCCATATCCATCTGTTCCCGCCGGCCCATCCTCCCCCCTGAGGTGACCGGTCGACCCGCCCGGCGGAGCGGTCGGCCCGGCCTGCTGGGCATTTCCGTTACGGCCGGCGCGTGCCCGACCGGCGAGCGGGTGCCGCATGCCCTCGCGCATCCAGCGCCGGGGCGTTTGCACAACAACAAGCGAGGACAACCATGATCGAGCTGGAGCACTTGACCCGACGTTACGGCGAGCTGACCGCCGTGGACGATCTGAGCTTCACCATCGGGCGCGGCGAGGTGGTGGGCCTGCTCGGCCACAACGGGGCCGGCAAGACTACCGTCATGAAGATGCTGACCGGATTCCTGGAGCCCAGCGGCGGCACCATCCGCATCGGCGACCTGCAGCTGGGCCGCGACACCCGCGCCATCCAGGCACGCATCGGCTACCTGCCGGAGAACTGTCCGGTGTGGCCGGAGATGACGGTCATCGACTTGCTCGAGTACCAGGCGGCGCTGCACGGTGTGCCCGAGCAGCGCCGTAGCGCTGCCGTCGCCCGGGCGATCCGGCGCACCGAGCTCAAGGCGAAGGCCACCGAGTCGATCCAGACCCTCTCGCGCGGCTATCGCCAGCGGGTGGGGGTGGCCCAGGCGATTCTGCACGAGCCCGATATAGTGATCCTCGACGAGCCGACCAACGGGCTGGATCCCACCCAGATCCTGCACATGCGCGACCTGATCCGCGAGCTGGCGCGCAGCGCCACGGTGATCGTCTCCACCCACATCCTGCAGGAGGTCCAGGCGGTCTGCCAGCGGGTGGTGATCATGCGCTCCGGGCGCAAGGTGCTGGATGCCCGGCTCGATGAGCTGCAGCGGGGTGCGCGCCTGCAGGTGACCCTCGACAAGGGGGAGAAGGCGGCCCGGGCGCTGCTGGAAGGCGTCGAGGGGGTCGGTGCGGTGCGCCTGGAGCAGAGCGTGGGCGGGCGTTTCCGCTACGCCGTGGAAGCGGCCGAATCGGTCGCCCCCCTGATTAGCGCCGCGGTCGCGCGCGCCGGCTTTGCGCTCCACGGTCTGTGTCCCGAGCGGCGCAACCTGGAGACCGTGTTTGCCGAGGTCAACGAGGCGGCCGCCCGGGCCGGGGAGGTGCAGCATGCTGCATGACCTGCTCACCATCGCCCGCAAGGAGCTCGCCGGGTTCTTCGCCTCGCCCGCGGCCTACCTGTTCCTGGGGGCTTTCCTGGGCGTGACCCTGTTCGTGTTCTTCTGGGTCGATACCTTCTTTGCGCGCAACATCGCCGATGTGCGTCCGCTGTTCCAGTGGATGCCGGTGCTGCTGATCTTCCTGGTGGCGGCGCTGACCATGCGCGCCTGGGCCGAGGAGCGCCGCTCCGGGACGCTGGAGCTGCTGCTCACGGCACCGGCCTCGCCGACCGGGCAGGTGCTCGGCAAGTTCCTGGGCGGCATGGCCCTGGTCGCGATCGCGCTCGCCCTGACCCTGCCGCTGCCCATCACCGTAGCCTTCCTTGGCCCCCTGGACTGGGGACCGGTGATCGGCGGCTACCTCGCCGCCCTGGTGCTGGCAGCGGCCTATGTGTCGATCGGCCTGTGGGTGTCCTCGCGCACCGACAACCAGATCGTGAGCCTGATCCTGACGGTGGTCATCGCGGGGGTGTTCTACCTGCTCGGCTCCTCGGTGCTGACCTCGTTGTTCGGGCACCGGATCGCCGAGCTGCTCCGGGACCTGGGAGCGGGCTCGCGCTTCGAGTCCATCACCCGCGGGGTGCTCGACCTACGCGACATCTATTATTACCTCTCCATCACCGCCGCCTTCCTGGTGCTCAACCGGCTGTCCCTGGAGCGGCTGCGCTGGGCGGGCAATGCACCCGCGCCCGCACACCGCGCCTGGCACTGGGCGGCGGGGCTGCTTGTGGCCAACGTGCTGGGCGCCAATCTCTGGCTCGGTCAGGTGGGCTGGGTACGGGCGGACCTCACCTCCGGCAACCTCTACACCCTGTCCGATGCCACCCGCGGCTATCTGGCGGAGCTGCGCGAGCCGCTGCTGATTCGCGGCTATTTCAGCGCCTCCACCCACCCCTTGTTGGCGCCGCTGGTGCCGCAGCTGCGCGACCTGCTCGCAGAATACGCCGCCGCCGGTGGCGACAAGGTGCGGGTGGAGCTGGTCGACCCCCACGATGATCCGGCCGTCGAGGAGGAGGCGGGCAGCAAGTATGGCATCAGGCCGGTGCCCTTCCAGACCGCAAGCAAATATCAGGCCTCGGTGGTGAACTCCTACTTCGACATACTGGTCGCCTACGGCGACCAGTATCAGGTGCTCACCTATAAGGACCTGATCGCAGTGAAGGTGCGCTCGGAGACCAATCTCGAGGTAGAGCTTAAGAACCCCGAATACGATATCACCCGGGCCATCCGCAAGGTGCTCACCAGCTACCAGGGCGGCGGCAGTCCGTTCGACGCCCTGACCCGCCCGGTGACCTTCACCGGCTATATCTCCGGGCCCAAGACCCTGCCCAAGGACCTCACGGCGGTGCGCCAGGTGCTGGAGAAGACCCTCGACGGTCTCCGCAAAGAGGCGGGCGACAAGCTCAAGGTCGCCTACTCCGATCCCGATGCTGACCCGGCCCTGGCGAAGCGGCTGAGCACCGAATACGGGTTCCGCCCGATGGTGACGGGCCTCCTGGACCCCAACCCCTTCTGGTTCTACCTCACCCTGAGCGATGGGCGCGAAACCGTCCAGGTGCCCCTGCCCGAGAAGCTGGACGCGCCCGGCCTCAAGCGGGCGCTGGAGGCCGCGCTGAAGCGGTTCTCGCCGGGCTTCCTGAAGACGATTGCGGTGCTCAAGCCGGCCGGCGCGCCCGAGATTCCCGGGCTGAGCGGTATGGGTGGCGGCCCGCGGTTCTCCAAGCTGCGCGACGCCCTCGGTCAGTCCATGCGCTGGCTGGACACGGATCTCTCCGATGGGCGGGTGCCGGCCGAGGCCGATCTGCTCATGGTGCTGGCACCTCAGTCGCTCGATGAGAAGCAGCGCTTCGCCATCGACCAGTTCCTCATGCAGGGCGGCACTGTGGTCCTGGCGAGCGCTCCCATCGATGTCGAGGTGGGCCGCGGGATCCAGGCGCGAAAGATCACCAGCGGTCTGGAGGACTGGCTCGCCGGCTACGGCCTGGGCCTCGGCAAGAAGCTGGTGCTCGATCCCCAGGCCGGCGCCCTGCCGATCCCGGTGGACCGGCACCTCGGCGGCCTCACGGTGCGCGAGATCCAGCTCATCGACTACCCGTACATCGCCGATGTCCGCGGTCAGGGCCTGAGCGCCGCCAGCCCGATCACCTCCGGTCTGGGTCAGCTCTACGTCCCCTGGGCCGTGCCCATCAAGGTCGATGCGGACAAGAACAAGGGCCGCAAGGTCACCGAGCTGCTGCACTCCTCCTCGGAGAGCTGGGTGTCGGACAGTCTGGACCTGGTGCCGGACTTCCGCGCCTACCCGCGCCTGGGCTTTGCAGAGGCCAAGCAGCACGGCGCGCAGCTGCTCGGCGTGATGGTGGAAGGCCGTTTCGCATCGGCTTTCAAGGGCAAGGGCTCGCCGCTGCTCAAGGCGGAGCAGGGCAAGGACAAGTCCAAGGACGCGGCAGGGCAGGGTAAGACCGATCCGCCGGCCGATCAGGACGCCAAGGATAAGCCTGCGGCCGAGCCCCAAAGCCCGGCCATCAGCGGGGTGATCGATCGCTCGCCCGAGTCCGCGCGGCTGATCCTGATGTCCTCCAACGCGCTGTTCACGGATAACGCCGAGGAGCTGGTCAGCGAAGGCCTGGGAACCCGCTATCGCAAGGCGGCCGAGCTGGCCCAGAACCTGATCGACTGGTCGCTCGAGGATCAGGGGCTGCTCGCCATTCGCAGCCGCGGGCACTTCGCACGCACCCTCGAGCCCATGGAGCGCGGCACTGAGATGTTCTGGGAGTATCTCAACTATGGACTCGCGATCGCGGGTCTGGTCCTGGTCTGGGTCCTCAATCGCCGGCGCCGCCGCCTGGCCGAGGGCCGGTACGCCCGCATCCTGCAGGAGGTCTGAGCCATGCAACGCTGGATACCCGTACTCGCCATCGCGCTGGTCCTGCAGCTGGTCCTGGCCGTCGGCCTGGGGCTGAGGGCCAATCCGCTGGCCGCCCAGCGGCCCGACACCCCCTTGGTCCAGGCCGTTGTATCCGGGGCCGACCGGCTGCTGATCGAAGGGCCGGCCCCCGCCCAGACCGCCGGGGAGAAGACCGCCCAGGTCGAGGTGGTCAGGAAGAACGGCGCCTGGACCCTGCCGGGCTATTTCGATGCCCCCGCCAGCGCCTCCAAGGTGCAGTCCCTGCTGGACCGGATCGCCAAGGTCCGGCGTGGCTTCCCCATCGCCACTACCCAGGACGCCCTGAAGCGCTTCAAGGTGGCCCCAGACACCTACGAGCGCCATCTGCTGGTGAGCCAGGACGGCAAGACCCTGACCAGCCTCTACCTGGGCAGCTCGCCGGGTCTGCGCAAGGCGGACGCGCGCACCGCTGCAGACGACGCGGTCTACACCGTCGAGCTGGCGACCTATGAGATGCCCGTCAAGGCCAGCGACTGGCTGGATCCGGAGCTGCTCAAGCGCGACCCAGACAGCCTGGCGAGCCTGGCGCTCACCTGGCCCGGGGGTGCCGGCCTCGCGCTGGAGCGCGACAGCGCCAAGGGCGATCACCCGAAACCGACCTGGAAGTCCGAGGGCCTGCCCGCCGGCCAGAGTCTGGACCCGACCCGGGCCGAGGCCCTGGTGCAGGCGGTCAGCGGGTTGCGCGTCGATGGCGTGCTGGGCACCCAGGTCAAGCCCGAGTGGCAGCAGGACCAGCCCGATCTCACCTTGAGGCTGCGCAATCAGAAAGGCGAGGAGGTGACCTGGACGTTGTCCAAGCCCAAGACGGGCGATTTCCAGGTGCTCAAAGCCTCCGACCGGCCCTGGTACCTGGAGCTCAAGCAGTGGAGCGCCAAGCCGCTGCTGGATGCCGCAGTGCACGACAAGCTGGTGGTGGCGGACAAGACCGCGACCGCGCCGGCCGCTGCGGGCGAGTCGGGCGCTGCACCGGCTGGCGTCCAAGCGGGCGCAGAGGCGCCCAAGCAGCCGGATCAGGCGGCAATGGCACCCACCGCGGTGACCGACCAGCTCAGAGCGGGTGTGCCCGCCCAGCCCGCCAGGCAGCCGCCGCAAGCGGTCCCGACGGAGGCGGTCCCAGCGGTCGGCAGCGAGCCGCCGGCGCAGCCGGACCCCGCGAAGCAGGAGAGGCCTGCCGCCCCTGTGCCTCCCGAGTAGACGCTGTCTCGCCAAGGCCAATTCGGCCCCCCTCTCCCGCCGAAAGGGTCGGGGTGGGGGGATCGGGTTGTTTGAGATCCCGTTTTCGACGACCCTGAGTCCTCAAGCTGTCTACTTGCCCGGCTTCCCGAAAGCGATCGGCTGCTGCTTCACATAGGGCTCGTCGAAAACCAGGTCGATCGAGAAACTGTCGCCCAGCTCGCGGATTTTGACCTGCTTCAGGTCGGGTAGACGCAGGGCCAGCCAGGCGGTGGTCGCGGCGGCCTGGGCCTCGTTGTTGGAGGCGATCGCCTGGGCCAGCGCGTTGGCGACGAACCGGGCCTTCTGTCCCAGATCGGGCTGCGCAATGGACTCGCCGTTGCGTCCTGTGCCTTCGTCCATCCTCTGATCCAGCCTGGCGAGGTACGCCTTCTGGTCGGGGGGCATGAACTTGTTGCGGTCGAATTCGATCTGCGCGATGCCGTTCAATAGTACGGCCATGATGTCACTCATTTGGGGTCACTCGTTGGCTCCGACAATGCGCAAGTTAGCGGAACGTCAGTGGAAGGAAGACCTGCCGGGCGTGCGGAGCTGGCTTGGTGGTAACACATTCGCTCTTTGGTCTCCGGTGATTGTTGGGCTTCATCGCATTCAGCCCAACCTGCCGGCATTTACAAGCCTGCACCGGGCTAGCCGCCGGCGATGGCGGCGACGATGAGCAGTGGCTCCACCCCCCGGGCGACCGCGATCGGCAGGGGGGCGTCCGGCGGCTCCTGGGACAGATCCTCTTCGCAGGCGAAGAATCGCACCAGGGGGCGCCGCCTTGTGGCCTGATCGCGGATCGTCCCACGCAGCATGGGGTAGCGCGCTTCGAGCGCATCGAGGACCGAGCTCAAGGTGACGGGCCCGTCCACTTCCAGCTCGATCTCGGGGCCCACGCGCGCCACCGCGCGCAACAGGGACGGCAGCACGATCCGGATCATGGAAGCGTCTGCACCTCGACCGAGAGCACACCGGGAAGATCGTGCACGATCGCAGTCCAGCTGTCTCCGGCATCCGCCGATGCATACACCTGCCCGCCGGTGGTGCCGAAGTAGACGCCGCAGGGGTCCAGGCTGTCGACGGCCATCGCCTCGCGCAGCACGTTGACGTAACAGTCGCTCTGCGGCAAGCCCTTCGTCAGCGCCTGCCACTGGTTTCCGCCGCTACGGCTGCGATAGATGCGCAGCCTGCCTTCGGGCGGATAGTGCTCCGTGTCGCTTTTGATCGGAGCCACGTAGACGGTTTCCGGCTCGTGCGCGTGGACGTCGATCGCGAACCCGAAGTCGCTCGGCAGGTCCCCGCTCACCTCGTGCCAGGACTCCCCGGCGTCGTCGCTGCGCATGACGTCCCAATGCTTCTGCATGAAGAGAACACTGGGACGCGAAGGGTGCATCGCGATGCGGTGGACGCAGTGGCCGACCTCGGCCGTAGGGTCGGGCATGAATTCGGACCGCAGCCCGCGGTTGATGGGGCGCCAGGTGTCGCCGGCATCGTCGCTCCGGAAGGCGCCCGCCGCCGAAATGGCGGTGTACATCCTTTCGGGATTGGCCGGGTCCAGCAGAATCGTGTGCAGGCACATGCCCCCGGCGCCCGGCTGCCAGCGGGACCCCTGCTGATCGCGCAGGCCCGGGAGCTCCTGCCAGGTCTGGCCGGCGTCGGTCGAGCGAAACAGGCCCGCGTCCTCGACCCCGGCAAAGACGGTATCCGGATCGCGCAGCGAGGGCTCCAGATGCCACACGCGCTTGAACGTCCAGGGACGCGGCGTGCCGTCGTACCACTGGTGGGTGCCGGGGGCCCCTTGGTACTCGAATCGGTTACCCAGGGTCTCCCAGGTCTTGCCGCCGTCGTCGGAGCGCGGGATCAGCTGCCCGAACCAGCCGCTGGACTGCGACACGTAGATCCGGTCCGAATCGACCGGCGAGCCCTTGAGATGGTAGATCTCCCAGCCACCGAAATGGGGGCCGTCGACCTTCCAGCGCGCACGCTTGCCGTCCGAAGTCAGGATAAACGCCCCCTTTCGTGTTCCAACCAGGACCCGAATGTCACTCATGGTCATCCCCTCGCGGCGCGCTCCGCCGGTGCTCCGGAGTATGGACCAGACGACGCGCGGTGATACGGATATCTTGGTTGGCCAAACCCTTCCGCGGGAGGGAGACGGGATGGGCCTGAATGGGCCGTGACTCGCCCCGCCGCGGCTGCGCGAATTGTCGCAGAGGCTGGGCAACCGTCGTGCAGGCGCCCGACCACGTTTCTTGGTCGCGTCCCTGTGCTCAGCCCAGGAAATGGACGTCGGTGTCTTCGAGGCGCTCGCCGGGATCATCCACCGGCCGCTCGGACAGCGCGGTGTCCACCAGCGCCTGCTGCTGGGCGAGGTGCAGCTTCAGCGAGCCGCAGGCCGGCGACGCCGAGGGCGAGCGGCCGGCGAAGCCCAGGGTCTGATCTGGGCGCCGGATGGCGCGCAGATGGTGCTGGATCTGGTACCAGGCCCCCTGGTTGCGGGGCTCCTCCTGGCACCAGACGATCTCCCGGGCTCGCGGGTAGGCCGCCAGCAGCCCCTTGAGCGGGCTGCGGGGGAAGGGGTAGAGCTGCTCCACGCGCACGATCGCGATGTCCTTCAGGGCGCGCTCCCGGCGCGCGGCAAGTAGATCGTAGAACACCTTGCCCGAGCACAGCACGACGCGGCGGACCGTTTCCGACTCGATCGGGTCCACCTCGGGCAGCACCAGGGCAAGGCGGCCTTCGGTCAGCTCATCAAGCGTGGACTTGGATTGCGGGTGGCGCAGCAGGCTCTTGGGCGTCATCACGATCAACGGGCGCCGGAAGGTGCGGTTGATCTGGTCACGCAGCAGGTGGAAGAACTGGGCGGGAGTGGTCGGCACCCAGACCCGCATGTTGAGCTCGGCGCACAGCTGCAGGTAGCGCTCCAGGCGCGCCGAGGAGTGCTCCGGACCCTGGCCCTCGAAACCGTGGGGCAGGAACAGGGTCAGCTGGCACAACCTGCCCCACTTGAGATAGCCGCTGGAGATGAACTGGTCGATCACCGGCTGGGCGCAATTGCCGAAGTCGCCGAACTGGGCCTCCCAGATCACCAGCGTCCCGGGGCTGGAGGTGGCGTAGCCGTACTCGAAGGCGAGCACCGCCAGCTCCGAGAGCAGCGAGTTGATGACCTCGAAGCGGGGCTGGCCCTGGAACAGGTGCTTGAGCGGCGTGTGGGTGTCACGCCCGTCCTGGTTGTGGAGCACTGCGTGACGGTGGGCGAAGGTGCCGCGTCCGGAGTCCTGGCCGGACAGGCGGATCGCAAAGCCTTCGTCGAGCAGCGTGGCGTAGGCCAGGGTCTCGGCCATGCCCCAGTCCAGAGGGGCCTTCCCGGCCAGCATGCCACGGCGGTCCTCCATGACCTTGGCCACCCGCGGGTGCAGGGTGAATCCCTGGGGCATGCGCAGGGCCCAGCTGCCGAGGCGCAGCAGCTTGTCGCGGCCTACCCGAGTGTCCACCGGCCTGCCGGGATCGGCGGTGAGAAAGCGCTCCCAGTGTGCCTCGTAGCCGGTGCGAGAGCCTTGGAGGAACTCACGCACCACTACCTTGCCAGCCTCCAGGGAGGCCCGGTAGGCGTCGATCATGGCGTCGGCGTCGCCCGGCTCGATCACCCCGGCGGCCACCAGGCGGCGCGCATACAGCGTCCGGGTGGTCTCCATCTCCCGGATGCGCTTGTACATCCAGGGCTGGGTGATCATCGGCTCGTCGGCCTCGTTGTGGCCGTGGCGGCGGTAACAGACAAAATCTATCACCACGTCGTTGTGGAAGGTCAGACGGTAGTCGAGGGCGAGCTGTGCGACGAAGACTACGGCATCCGGATCGTCGCCGTTGACATGGAAGATCGGTGCCTGGATCAGCTTGGCGACCTCGGTGCAGTACAGGGTCGAGCGCGCCTCCTGGGGGTGGCTGGTGGTGAAGCCGATCTGGTTGTTGACCACCACGTGGATGGTGCCCCCGGTGCCGTAGGCCGGGGTCTTGGACAGGTTCAGCGTCTCGGTGACCACGCCCTGGCCGATGAAGGCCGCGTCGCCGTGGATGATCACCGGCAGGACCAGGTCTTCCGCGTCATCCTGGTGGCGGTCCTGGCGTGCCCGCACCCCGCCTTCCACCACCGGTCCGACGATCTCCAGGTGGGAGGGATTGAAGGCCAGAGACAGGCGCACCGGCCCTCCGGGGGTCTGGATGCCGGAGTAGAAGCCCTGGTGGTACTTCACGTCGCCGGAGCCGCTGAGCGGATCGGCATCGCCTTGACCTTCGAACTCGGAGAACAGGTCCTCGGGGGCCTTGCCCAGCAGGTTCACCAGTACGTTCAGGCGGCCCCGGTGGGCCATGCCGACGACGATGTCGGTGACCCCGCGCCGCCCGCCGCGCTGCACCAGCTCATCGAGCAGGGGAATCAGCGAGTCGCCCCCTTCCAGCGAAAAGCGTTTCTGGCCGACGTAGCGCCGATGCAGGTAGCGCTCCAGGCCCTCGGCGGCGGTCAGGTCGCCGAGGATCTCGCGCCTGACCTGGGCCGAGAGCTGGCCGGCCCAATCGCCGTGGGTGGACTCCAGTCGTTGCTCGATCCAGCGCCGCTCGTCCGAGGCCGAGATGTGCATGTGCTGGCAGGCCAGGGTGCCACAATAGACGCGCTCCAGGATGTCGATGATCTCGCGCGCCGGACGGGGATTGAGCGGATCGATGGAGACCACGGAGACCGCCTGCGTGAGGGCCTGCTCGTCCAGTCCGTAGTACTCCAGGGCCAGCTCGGGCGGGCGCCGGCGCTCCTCGATGCGCAGCGGGTCGGTGTCCGCCATCAGGTGGCCGAGCAGGCGGTAGGCCATGATCAGGCGCTCGGCGCGGATGTGCGGGTCCTGCGTGGGACCGCCGGGGCTCGGGGTCGAGCCGTCGGCACCGTGCTCGAAGCCGTAGAAATAATGGCGCCACTCGGGCGAGACATTCTCGGGCGACGCCTTGAAGGCCTCGTAGAGCTGGTCGATATATTCGGCGTTGGCTGCGTTGATCCCCGAGGATCGACGCAGGCTGCCCAGGGGCGTGGTCATGGCGTTATCGGCTGGAGGGTGTCGGGCGCGGCTATGGCATGAAAAATGCTTAGAGACGGGAAGCTGAGTTCAGCATAAAATATTAAGCAGTGTATGCCTCGTTAGGGGCGATTGTTTGACCTGTGGCAACAACCACGGCGTTGACCTGCCGCCCGCTTGCCGGCGCTGAGCGCCATGCCGACAGCGCCTCGGTCCCTCTGAGCCATCACGATTCTCGTCGAGTCAGGTGCCGGCGCTACCGCGCTGGCCCCGGACCGGCGACATTGAAAACCATAGACAGGATCTCATCATGAAACTCTCATGGAAGGACAGCATCTATCTGCAGCGCGAGCAGCTGGCGCGCCTGCTGCACGGGCCCATGGCGGGGCTGGCCGACGGCTGCGCCGCCCTGTGGGGGGATCGCGAGGGGCTCAACGGGCTGCTCGCGCAGAGCTTTTCCAGCGTCCCGCACTGCGCCTTCCTGTATTGTGTGGACGCCGACGGCGTGCAGCTGTGCGATAACATAGGCCCTGCCGGACCGGTGGCGGGCCACTTCGGGCGCGACCGCGCCCAGCGTCCCTATATGAAGGAGGCGGTGCCGAGCTGGGGATTCCTGCTCTCGGACGCCTATATCAGCATGTCCGAGCACCGCCCGTCGCTGACTGCGCTGCAGGTCGTGCGCGAGGGCTCCCGTACCCTCGGCTACCTGGGCGCCGACTTCGACCTGCGCAGCCTACCGGTTACCTCCGAGCTCTACGAGGAGCCGGGTTACTGGCGCCAGGTCCGGGGCGACCCCGCGATCCGCGGCACCGTGTTCCAGCAGTGCCGTATCGAGAGCCCGATGGACCGCAACCTGGAGCAGGCGCTATCCATCCTCGAGGAGCTGCTCACCCAGCGGGGGGTCTTCCAGTGCCTGATCCATTTCTCCAGCAGCCAGGCGACCATCTGGACCGTCGACGATCCCTTTCGCTACCGCATCCTGGATCATGAGGCGCTGACCGATCCGGACATCTGTCTGGTCTATCCATCGCGACCCTATCCGGCCGGCGTGCTGGTCCATCAGGAGGACATCGGGCGAATCCTCGCCACCATGCGCGCGTTGCGCTTCGCGGATCAGACCTTTTATCTGCGTACCGCCTCCATCAATCTGTTCAACGGCATGGTGAGCCTGACCTTCTCGTGTGACGGATCTCACTACATGCCTTACATGGAGCTCCTGCTCAAGGACGTGAGCTTCTGGTTCTGAGCGGGCGGAGCCGATCGGCCCCGCCCCGGCTGCGTGGGTCTATGCTGTCTCAATGCCGTTCGGAACATCCTGCTGCTTCGCGTCGATTCCGGAGTGCGGGCGGCCGTGTTGCCGCTTGCCTGGGTGACGGCGGGTCCCCGGATGGAGGCCAAAACGATGTCGGCTCCGCGTACCCACCAAGCCGTCCTGCTGATGATGGACTTTGCCCGGCGCACCGGGCTCGGCTCCGAGTGCGCCGCGCGCCGCTATCTGTGGACAGACGCCTTCGCGGTCTGCAATTTCCTCGGTCTGGCACGGGCGACCGGCGACCCGGGCTACCTGCTGCTCGCCCTGCAGCTGGTCGATCAGGTGCACCGCAGCCTGGGGAGGCACCGTACAGATGATCCGCGCAGCGGCTGGATCAGCGGTCTGGATGAGGGCGAGGGCGAGGCGCATCCGACCCGCGCGGGGCTTCGCATCGGCAAGGAGCTGCCGGAGCGCTCCGCCGACGAGGAGCTTGACGAGCAGCTGGAATGGGACCGCGACGGGCAGTACTTCCACTATCTCACCCAGTGGATGCACGCGCTCGACCAGACGGCGCGGGCCACCGGCCGGCCGCACCTCAATCTCTTGGCCCGGGAGCTGGCCGAGACCGCCCAGGCTGCCTTCAGCTACCCAACCGCCACCGGCCGGCCGCGGATGCACTGGAAGATGAGCATCGACCTCAGCCGCCCGTTGGTGCTGAGCATGGGCCACCACGACCCCCTGGACGCCTATGTGATCGACCGGGTGCTGCTGGCCACGGCGGCGCGTCCGCTCATCGGGCCGGACCTGGAGCAGGCGCTCGGCCAGGCCGCGGCGATGATCGAGGGCGGCGAGTGGGCCACCCCGGACCCCCTGGGCATCGGTGGGCTGCTCTGGGATGCCGCCCGCCTGCAGCAGCTCCCTGCGCTCGGCGGGTCGGCCGAGCCCGGCCTGGTCGAGGCCCTGCTCACGGCCGCCCTGGCGGGGCTGGAGTATTACGCGCGCCGCGAGGACCCGGAACAGCCCGCCGAATTCCGGCTCGCCTTCCGGGAGCTGGGCCTGGCCATCGGGCTGCATGCGGTCCAGCGGATGGCCGGGGAGGCGGAGGCGGATCCGCCCGCCACCAGCGCCACGATCCGCGCCCGACTGCAGATGCTGGGGCGGCACCTGGCGCTCGCCGAGCGCATCGAGTCGTTCTGGCTGGACCCCGCCCATCGGCAAGGCGGCGGCTGGCCCGAGCACCGGGACATCAACGAAGTGATGCTCGCCACCAGCCTGGTGCCCGACGGTTTCCTGGCGCTGGTGCCCGCATCCCCATAGCGGCGGCTCGGATCGACCTCGGACGAGCCGCCCTCAGCCCGATCCCTTGGAGAGCTGGTAAAGGTTCCATTGGTCGACGATAGAGGGTTTCGCCCAGCAGCATGAAGCCCCCGTGGATCGGGATGGGCCAGAGCAGCATCAGGCCCGTCAGCGTGAGTCCGGCCAGGCCCGCGGCCAGCCATCGGTTGCGGCGGGCGACCAGGAGATAGACCCCCAGCGCAATGCCGAGCACCACCAGCAGTGCGACGGCGTAGAAGGCGAGCACAACGGACATGGGGCTTGCCTCGCGGTCCGCTCAGGGCTCGGTCAGCTCGCGCACCAGGAGGTCCCATTCCTCTGCCAGGCTGATGCCCGCGGGATAGATCGAGCCGGCCTGGCGATGCCAGTAGCGCGAATTCCAGTCATCGCCCTCCTTGCGGTGCAGATACGCATGGATGCGGGCGGCCATGCGATCGCCCTGGGCCTGCGCAATCTCGTGAGCCCGGCTCCAGTCGCCGACCCCGTCGTACCAGAGAGCGCGCAGACAGGGGTCCAGACCGGCGGGGCAGGCGCCGCTGTCGAGGCTGTCGATGAAGGTTTGGTAGCGCATCGATCAAACGGTAGACGGTAGACGGTAGACGGTAGATAAGACGGTGGACGGTGGACGGTGGACGGTGGACGGGGAAAGGCGGAACGGGGGAGCGGCGAAAGATGGGCGAGGAGCTGTCCTGGCCCGCGCGTGGCTGCGGAGACGTCCGGTGCGCTCCCTCTCCCACCGGGAGAGGGCCGGGGTGAGGGGCTCGAAAACAACCGCGGCTCGTGCTCCAGCCGCCGCCGGTGGTCTATCCCGACCCGTTCCCTCAACGCCCTCCATCGAGCCGGTCGAGCCGGGCCTTCAGCGCCTCCACCTGCTCCTGCAGCTCCAGCAGTAGGGACTCCAGCTCGTCGATGCGCGGCTGGCCCTGGTCGGCGGGGTGCGCGGATTTTGCCGCCCCCTGGTCGGCGGCGACCGCCTCCGGCTCGCCGCTGAACAGGTGCATGTAGCGCGACTCCCGCTTGCCGGGGTCGCGGGTCAGGCGGGCCACCAGGGGGCCGCCCTCCCGGTCGATGAGCCGCTGCAGGACCGTCTCGGTCTCCTGGACATCGGCAAACTCACACAGCCGCTGGGTGCGCGTGCGAAGCTCTCCCGGTGTCTGGGCCCCCCGCAGCAGCAGCACGCAGACGATCCCCAGCTCCTGGGGATCGAGCCTGAGCCCGCCGCCGATCTCGGTGTTGCAGAAGCGGTGCTGATATTTCGTGACCCGGCTGCTGAATCCGGAGCGGTTGCTGACCAGGTATCTCTTCACCAGGCCGTCAACGACCTCCTGCACCTGGCCTTCTCTCAGCTGCAGCACCGGCTCCCGGCTGCTCTTCTGGTTGCAGGCCGTGGTGAGCGCGGTGAGCGACAGCGGGTACTGCTCCGGGGTCAGGATCTCCTTCTCGAGCAGGCAGCCGATGACCCGGGCCTCGAGGGGGGCGAGCTGGATTGGCATGGAGCGGTCCTTCCGCGGTTTCTGTATTGACAGGGGGTCGCCGAGCGGGGCGATCCGACGCTGGAGCGGGCGTGCCGTATCACCACATCAGGTCGTCCGGCACCGGGTGGTCGGCATAGGCGTCGTCCTCCGGCGTCTGTGTGAGCTGGCGCTCCACCAGGCAGCGCGGGTCCCGGGCCCGGATCTTCTCCGCCACCTCGGGGGGCACCAGGTCGTAACGCCCGTCCAGCCGGACGATCGCCAGACGGTCCCTGACCAGCTGGTCGCGCATCGCCTCGGTGACGTGGATCTTGCGCACCGTGCCGCCCTCGACGAAGTGATAGGCGAGCTCGGCGCTGTCGCGTGGAATCCGGTGCCGCTCGATCAGCTGACGGATCTGGGCCCGCAGCGCCTTGTGCTCGGCCTTGGCCTTTTGCCGCTCGCTGAGGGCCCGGTCATGCGCCGCCTTCTCCGCCGCGGCCTGCTGCGCGGCCCGGGTGCTCTCGCTGGCGGTGGGCGGGGGGCCTCCCTTCTTCTTGCGCTTGAGTGGCGGTTTGCCGGTCTGGGCCTTGCGGACCTGTTTCTCATCGACCAGTCCGGCCTTCAGAAGCTGCTCTTGCAGGGAACTGCCCATGGAAGATTCCTGGCGTATCAAGGGTCGAATCGCGGGTAAAGGGGCCCCTAGGAGCCTGTCGGACTTTGGATGTCCTACTGCGGAAAAGCGGATATCGGCCGGATTTCCCGCTCGATCTCGTCAAATAGAGCTGGCTATTCTCCTCAATCGAGCGAAAAATCCACCTCGATCCCGCTGTCCCTCGCTACGGACCCCAAAGTCCGACAGGCTCCTAGGACCCCATCCCGACCGAATGTTATCGGTTTGCCGCAGACCATGCCAGGCATACCCGGGCGGGCGATCCCCGGGCGTGCACCGGCGTGGGCGTTTCGTTTTGCCGCATGCCCATGCAATCCCCGGCATTGAATCCCGGGATACCGACACCAGACTTCCGCTATGCCGATACCGCAGGGGTGTCGGCTGCCGGGCCCTGAGGAGAGCGGCTGCCATGTCCGATCAAAGCATTACGCTGACCCCCGCGACCCACGACAAGCTGGGCGTGCTCCACTGCGGCGTGACGCGGGTGGGTTTTGTCGCAGTCGGCGGCGACGTGCACGATATCGCCGACGGGGAGGATGTGTTCTTCGAGCGAGTCCAGGTCAAGGTTCGCCGCGAGGGTGAGGAATACACCTTCAGTCGGGTCATATGACCGAGCGCTGACGCGGCGGCCGGGGTTAGACTCATGCGCTGAGGAGGGGGAGATGCGACGCTGGGGAATCCTGATTACCGGCTTCTACGCCGCGATCGTCGTCGCCCTGCTGGGTCCCGGGATGGCGCTGATGGCGGGTCAGTCCTGGGGTGATGTCGCGGGCTTCTACACCTCCTGGCTGCTCTGGCTCTGGGTCGTCTTCCTGGTAGGCGGCGAGGCGTTGCTGCTGTTCCTGCTGGTGGACCGCTCGCGGCGGCGTCTCAGACCGCGCCGGCACATCCTGGTCTCGGTGCTGACCGGCGGACTGATGTTCGCTTTGCTCAGCGCCGCGGCCGTCTGGTCCCTGGATGCCGCGCTGTTCGGTGACCGCTCGCGCTTGGTGCCGAGCAGCGACTGGGGCGTGGTCGCGATCTGGCTCGGCCTTTGGGCGCTGTGGGGCTGTGTGTTCTGGCTGTACCTGCAGCGCAGCTCGGCGGCCCTGGACAAGGTGCTCTCCTGGCTGCTCAGGGGCAGCGTGCTGGAGCTGCTGATCGCCGTGCCCTGCCACCTGCTGGTGCGCCAGCGCAACGAGTGCTCGGCACCCGTCGTCAGCGGCTTCGGCATCGTGACCGGCATCGCCGTCATGCTGGCGACCTTCGGCCCCGGTGTGCTGTTCCTGTACCGCAAGCGCCTGGCCGCATATGGCAAGCCGCGGACCCCGTAAGGCTGGCCCTCTCGCAGGACCGTTGCCCAGCGCCTGAGCTCCGAGCGAGCTTGCCTTTTGCTCAGCCTAGACCCATCGCCTCTTCGGCATCTCCCGGCCCCCTGCGCCAGGGTCCCGTGTCAGGCTACGGCCCGTTCGCCGGCAGCGCCTGGCCGGCTGCCGCGCGTCAGGATCGAAAAGACCTCGCTGAGGGTCTCGTCGCCGCCCACGTTTCCCGGAAATATGACCACCGGCAGGTCGGGGAAGCGGGGGTGGTCGTGGGGACACCGCACCACTGAGCAGCCCGGCCGGACCTGGCCGAGCACCCGCGCCGCGCGCAGCTCAAGCCCTCGGCTCAGGGTGTCGTTGGAGGTGATGCCCCCCTTGCTGATCAGAAAGCCGATCGCTTCCGGAAGGCCCTGGACCAGTTGCACCAGCAGCTCGGAGACCCGCTCGCCGAAGGCCAGGCGCTCGGCCTTGCTGTGGAACTGCCGCTCGCCCCGGCTGGTGTAGAGCACCGCGCTGCGCTGCCCCTGCAAGGCCTGGGAGACCTGGCGCAGCAGGCCCCGTAGCAGGCCGTTCCGGTCGCGCACCATCTCGTCCAGGTCGATGTGGACCGGCGCCACCGCGCTGTGCTCGATCAGATGGTGCAGCTGACGGGTGGAGCGCTCCACATGAGAGCCCACCAGGATCACCCCCGGGCGGCCACCGCGCACGAAGCGCGCCATGTCGGCGGCGGCCACCGGCTGCGGGGGCAGGGCGGCGAACGACGTGAGCAGGCTGGCGGCGCTGCGAAACAGGAATCGCTTGCCGGTGGAGGCCGCTTCCAGCACCTGACGGCAGAAGCTGTCCAGGTCCGATTGCCGCTCGGCGTCCACCACGCAGCAGGCGTTGCCGGAGAGGCCCGCCAGGCGAGCGCCGATGTCGCCCCTCACCTCCGCCAAAGTGAAGCGCTCGACCGCGTCGGCGACGATTCGGCCGCCGGTCTTCTCCTCCACGTAGGCCGGCAGGAAGGCGTTGCGATAGCCGAACACCGAGTCCTTGGCGAACTCGGTCTCGCTGACCGGCACGGGCTGGCGGTCGACCAGCAGGTAGTGGGTGCCGTCCCGGGTGATGCGCCCTCCCTCGAAGAATGCCGGCACCAGGAAGTGCGCGTCGAACGGCCCCAGCACCTCGGCGATGACGTCGGTTTCCACCGGGTAGTGGCCGCGCAGGGTGGAGTCGGAGCGACTGACGACGATCGGGCTGACCGGCCGTTCCGCCGCGGCTTCCTGCTCCAGGGCCGCACGCAGGTTGAGGCAGATCTCGCGCGTCACGCCCGCTGCCTGCTGAGCGTCCATGCCCCGGGTGTTGCTCAGCACGAAGAACAGCGGCGAAGGGTCCTGCAAGGCATCGACCAGGGTCTGCGGATCCCAGCGGGTGAGCAACAGGCAGCTGTGTACCGTCTGGGATCCGGTGGGGTCGTCGTCGATGGCGATGATCTTGGTGCGCATCGGCTCGCTCATGGCCCGGTTCCCCCTCAGCAGTCACCGATCAGCTCGCGGGCCCGCCGCTCCAGCGCCTCGGCGGTGATGCCGTTGCAGGCCATGAGCTCGGCCGGACTGGCCGTGGTCTCTCCGCGCTGCCAGCCGAACAGGTCGCGTGCCGGGGTGCGGGAGCGCAGCATCACCGGCTCCAGGGCGAGGGTCCCGCCGCCGCTGACGCCGATCAGGGCGTCGCCGGCGAACAGCGCCTCGAACGCGCCGTCGCTCATGAACTGGCCGTCGGGCTCGGCGCAATCGCGCCAGGCCACATCGCTCGGGCGATACAGCCGGCGCGGGTTGGCCACGCAGACGCAGCGCACCCGGTAGCCTGCTGCCTCCAGGCGATCCCTGGCCTCGAGCACCGGCAGGAAGATCATGTCGCCGGTGACTGCGAAGCAGATGGTGCCCTTTTCGCCCTGGGCGGATTCGTAGATCAGGGTGGCGCCCTGCTCGATCGCCTCCGCGGCCTGCTCGGGTGTGGTGTACACGGGCAGGGGCGACTTGGATGCGATGATGCTGATGGACTTGTTGGACTGCGCCAGGGCCCAGCGGTAGGCGGCCTGGATCATGTTGGCGTCCGCCGGGTAGAGCAGGTAGACGTTGCCGTTGCGCAGCTGGGCGCCGATGTAGCTCTCGATCTCGGGGCGCTGGTGGGTCCAGCCGTTGCGGCCCTGCTCCAGGGCGCCGGCGGTGAACATCGAGATCACCGCCGGGGTCTTGCGCCGCAGCTCGGCCATGGCCTGGCCCACGGTCTGCATGATGGGCCAGCCGTTGATCGCGAAGCTCTCGTACGACAGCCACAGGGAGCGCCCGCCGAACAGCGCCAGGGCCGCAGCGAAGCCCGCGCAGGCATCCTCGCTGAGCGGCTCGTAGACCTGACCTGTCGGGGCCTGGTTGTAGAGCGGGTCTTCGGTGGGATGGCGGATCTTCAGCGCCTCGTTGATGGCCTTCATGTTGGAGGCCTCGTTGCCGTCGGCGTTGGTGACCACGAACTGCGGGTCGAGCCGGCCGAGCTGGGCCACCATCTGGGCCATGGCGGAGGCCGGCACGGCGTTGTTGCCCGGAGCATAAGCGGTCATGGCCAGCTCGCCGATGGGGCTGAGCGGGCGCTCCATCTCGGTCACCACGGTCTCACCCGCGGGGCCGCCGCCGGCCCGGCGCATGTTGGTGCGCACCAGGACCCAGGCCTCGGGGGACAGGGCGCCGCGGCGCAGGGCAGCGGCGATGTTCGCCTTGGCCGGGGTGTCGCCCGGGTACAGGTTGTGCGACTTGGCCCCCTGGGCGTGCACGCCCGCACCCTTGAGCTGCTTGATGATCAGCGCGGTCAGGGTCCCGCCGAGGGCCGACTCGGCCGCCGTCTTGGCGCCTTCGAGCACCGCATGGCTGAAGGCCAGGCGTGCGGCCTGGCTGAACCGGGTGCTGTCCACGTAGGCGCCCGGCTGGCCGGCATCGTCGAAGGCCTTGGCGTCGATCAGGATCACCCGCTCGAAGTCGTGGGCCTTCCAGTAGGCGATCATCGCCGCGTTGCTCATCAGGGACACCATGGAATGGTGCTCCTGGCTGTAGCCGTTCCACACCAGCACCGGCAGGAAGTTGGTCACCTCCGGATAGCCGGTGTGAAAGTGCTTCATGGCCGACAGGATGTAGGGCTCGCCGAGCCCGCCGTCGCCGATGGTGCAGGGGAACAGCTTGTCCGGGTTGAGGTAGGCGCCGGCCATGGCGAAGTGCTGGCCCTGGCCGAGCGGACCGGCCGGTGCCAGCAGGCCGGGGATGGCCCCCGAAAGGTGCCCCAGCAGGCCGCCGCGCTCGCGAAAACGTGCCTGCAGCGCGCTCATGTCGTGGATGTCCATGGCCTCCAGGGAGCCGTCCAGAAACATGGCGCTGTAGAAGCCGGGGGCGTGGTGGCCGACCTCGGTGAGGATGTTGGTGTGGCCGAGCATGACCAGGGCGGCATAAGCGTCCGCCGCGCTGGCGAAGCCGCCCGGGTGGCCAGATTCCTTGGAGGCGCACAGCTGCAGGCTGGTGTAACGCAGGGCGTCCGCGAGCAGCTGGGTCTGATAGACGGCGCGCTTGTCTATGACCTCGATCGCTCGGGCGCCCGGGCCGATGGCGGGCTCGGCGCCATGCTCGTCAAAGTCCGGGTGGGAATCGGCGAAGTGCAGCATCCCGCGGCAGAAGGTAGGGGCGGCGGGGAACAGGTCTTTTGCGGCAGTGCTCATGGCGGTTTCTCCGGGTCGATCCCTGGGGCCCACAGGGTCCCCGTTCGCTGGCAAGGTAAGACGGCGCAGGAAATTTCGCAATACAACATAGATTTCATAATGTGAAAAATGCCCTCCTGGTCGCGCCGAAGGCGCTTGAAGGTTCTCAAGCGGCTTGAAAAATAAAGGCTTTCTGGGCTATCGATAGGCTTGGGCTCCGTTTTCACCATGTGAACATATGTGATAAGGTCATTCGCATCATGGAATCTTGTCCGGTTCCCGCGCGGTCGCTGCTGGCTCCATGGCCGGGAGTCGTCGCCATATGAAAAACGATTCCGGTGATAAGCCAGAGCGCGCCCCGGGCCGTATCCAGGTCATCGACCGCGCCGCCGCCCTGCTCGAAGCCATCGCCCGCTACCCGGACCCGGTGAGCCTGAAGGTGCTCAGTGCCGAGACCGCCCTGCATGTCTCCACGACATACCGGATTCTGGCTGCGCTCATCGCAAACCGGCTCGTAGAACGGGACGCGGCCGGGCGGTACCGCCTGGGTCTGCGGCTGCTGCAGCTGGGGGTACGGCTGCACAGCAACATCGATCTGCGCTCGGTGGCCCTGCCGGTGATGGAGCACCTGCGCGACCGGCTCGGCGAGTCGGTGAACCTGACGATTCGCGAAGGGGACATGGTGGTCTACATCGAGAAGGCTACCCCCAACCGGATGATGCACGTGCAGCAGCTGATCGGCAGCCGCGCGCCCTTGCACGTGACGGCAGTCGGCAAGCTGATGCTGGGCGCGGCTGGCGAGGACGCCATCAGGGGTTATACCCAGCGCACCAATCTGCCGGCCTACACGCGCAACACCATCACCAGTCTGTCGCGCCTGATCGCCGAGTGCAGCGAGGCGGTCCGCCGGGGCTATGCGCTGGACAACGAGGAAGCCGAGATTGACGTGGGTTGTATCGGCGCGCTGCTCTACGACGGCACCGGCAAGGTCGTGGCCGGCCTGTCGGTGTCCGCGCCGATCGAGCGGCGGCGCCAGGCCTGGGTCGGGGAGGTGCAGGCTGCTGCGCGCCAGATCTCGGCACAGTTGGGTGACACCGGCGGTCACTGATGGCGTCGCGGTCCGCGCGCACGCCCAGGGTTATTCCCTTGGCCGCCGCCGAGGCCTGTCGCGGTCATTCGGCCGGTTTCTTTGCGGACCGCAGGTCGGCTTATACTCCCCGGATGGCTTGTTTAAGCTCGGTATGGATCGGGGGCTTGGAGGGGCCATTGGGGGGCGGGGCACGCCCTTCGGGCGCTGGAGCGGTCTGGGAAGCCAAGATGCCGGTAAAAAAGATCAGCTCGGCCGAGGTGGAGATCGGCATGGTTGTCTCCAGCCTCGATCGCCCTTGGAGCGAGACTACCTTCCTGTTCCAGGGATTTCAGGTCAGAGCCCAATCGGACATAGACCAGCTCAAGGAGCAGAGCCGCCATGTTTACATCATGGTGCCGGATGAGGAGATCGAAATCTCCGGCGGACCCTCGTCGATGTCTCCGATGTCGGTTATGCCGGAGGCGATCGGTCAGCAGAGCTACCGCGACCAAGTCGCCGCCGCGAAGGAGCTGAAGACCGCCCGGGGATCTCACCGGGAGATCGCCAGCCTGGTCAAGGAGATCGAGACCATCGTGCGCAATGACAAGGATCTGCACCTGGACAGCGTCAGGAAGTCCGTGGACACTCTGGTCGACAGCGTGGTACGCAATCCGGATGCCTACATGTGGCTGACCCGGATCCAGCGATTCGATTCCTATGCCTACCGCCATGCCCTCAGTGCGTCGGTGTGGGCGACCGCCGTGGGTCGGGAGCTGGGACTGCCCAGGAAGGCCCTCGGGGCGCTTGCCACAGGCACCCTGCTCATGGACATCGGCAATACCGCGCTGCCCCGCGAGATCCTGCGCAAGCAGGGGCGGCTGTCCCATGAAGAATGGGCCCTGGTGAAGTCGCATGTGGCCCATGGGGTGAGGATCCTCTCCAGCACGCCGAATCCGACGGTCGACATGATCGACATCGTCAAGACCCATCACGAGCGCATGGACGGCAGTGGCTATCCGGGAGGGCTGAAAGGGCAGCAGATCCCCTTCCTCGGGCAGATAGCCGGTATTGTCGATTTCTATGCCGCGGTCACTATCCCGCGACCCTATGCCCCGGCGATCGCCCCGTCGGCTGCCATGCAGATGCTGCACAAACAGCGCCAGCGCTATTTCGACGAGGCCCTGGTTCAGGCCTTTATCCAGGCCCTCAGCACCTTTCCGACGGGGTCCCTGGTCGAGCTCAGCACCGGAGCCGTGGGTATAGTCCTGTCACAGAACCCCGGTTTTCGTCTGCGCCCCAACGTGGTCCTGCTACTGGACCCGGAAAAACGGCCCTACGGCTCCTATCCGATCGTCAACCTGGTCAGTGAGATCCAGGACAGCCACGGCTTTCCGCAGCATGTGCGCAAGACGCTGATCGACGGCGCCTATGGTCTGAGCGTGGAGAGCCTCGCCCTGTAAGGGCGGCATCGAGCCACACGGCGCCGCTATCCGGCTGCTCGATCTGCGCGATGTGCTCGCTAGTCGCCGAACCGGTAAAAGCGTCGGTTCAGGTAGTCCGTCACATCGTCGATCTCGTCCTTGCCCCAGTCCAGGCCCGCGTGCACGCTCCATGCCGCGACCCGCGCGCGCAGCCCGGCAAGCGAGGTCACCGTCCGGTGCTCGCGGGTGTGCGCCCAGACCTCATGGCAGGACCGGCAATGGTTGTCGTAGAGCGCCTGGCCCCGCTCGAAGTCCGCCGCGGCCGTCGGCGCAGATAGGCCCAGCAGACATGCGAGGGCTGCGGCCATTGCCTTCAGCGACACATCGTCAGCCATTGATGTCATTACCTCAGCGATCGATTGTGCCCAAGTCCGAGCAGCTGATCCAAGCATAGAACGCCGCCCGGATGCGTGTCGTGACCTGAGCCCGATGCACCGGCCGGCGCTGCTCGCAGCTGCGTATCCCCGTAGGAGCGAGCGCCTGCTCGCGACAGCCGCCCGCGTGTCCCCGTAGCAGCGAGCGCCTGCTCGCGACAGTCGCCCGCGTGTCCCCGTAGGAGCGAGCGCCTGCTCGCGACAGTCGCCCTCCCGGGCGACCAATGCGGGATACAATCATCGACGCGGTCCCGGGCCCCCCGATCCGCAGGCGAAGGCCGGGTCTCCGTCGTAAGGAAGCGTCCGATGCTCATGCTCATCCCCTTCGACCGCAAGCTCGACTGGCGCCATCCGCCGCTGGTCACCTTCGCCCTGGTGCTGGTCAATGTGCTGGTGTTCGCCATCTTTCAGACCGGTGAGGACGAGCGGCTGCTCGAGGCCCTGCACTATTACGCCACCTCGGGCCTGGCCAAGATCGAGATCCCCAGGTATAGGGATTATCTCCGCACCCATGAGCCGGAGCACCCGCTGCTCAAGGATGCGACGGCCCCCGAGCATCTCTCGCCGCACTGGTATCTGACGCTCGAGTACGACTACGGCTTCATGCAGCGACTGGAGGCGGGGCAGGTGGTCGTCCCCGCCGAGGCGCGCTATCCGGCATGGCGGGAGCATCGACGCGAGCTTGAGCGGCGCCTCGCGAAGGTCCCTACCCTGAGCTACGGACTCGTCCCGGCCAAGCCGACGGCCAAGGCGCTGATCGGCCACATGTTCCTGCATGGGGGCCTGGAGCATCTGCTGGGCAACATGTTCTTTCTGCTGGCGGTCGGTTTTCTGGTCGAGGCCACGCTGGGCCGGACCGCGTTCCTGGTCTGCTACCTGCTCGGTGGCTTGATCTCGGCCGGCTTCGACCTGGCGTTCTCGACCGATCGCCTGGTCCCCGGCATTGGTGCGTCTGGCGCCATCTCCGGGCTCATGGGTATGTACGCGGTGCTGTTCTGGACCCGCAGGGTGCGCTTCTTCTATTACTTCGTGGCCTATTTCGATTACGTCTCTTTGCCCGCCATCGCCCTGCTGCCACTATGGCTGCTGAGCCAGGGCGTCGAGATGCTGATCGACAAGGGGTCCCACATCAACTATCTGGCCCACGTCGGCGGCCTGTGCGGGGGCGCAGTGCTGGGTCTGATCGCGCGCCGCTGGCTGCCGTCGTTCTCCCTGGAGCCGTTCGAGACCGCGGACCGCTCCGTCGAGCGCGAGCGGCGTCTCGCCGAGGCTCAGGCCTTGTGCGAGCGACTGGAGCACCGCCGGGCCTGGCCGCTGCTGCGCCGGCTGTATCGGGAGTTTCCGGACGACCGGCAGACGCTGTTCTATCTGCACCAGTGCAGTCGCCTGGAGCCTCAGTCCGACGAGTACCACGGCCTCAGCCATCGGATCCTGGCTCTGGAGGGGCGGGATCCGGCCACCCAGCGTCTGGTCGCCGAGACCTTGGCCGACTATCTGCAGCGCGCCCGGCCGGTGCCGCGCCTGAGCCCGAAGATCGCCTGCGGGCTGCTGGAGCGCTTTCTCGACGGGGTGGATCTGGCCGAGGCCGAGCGCATGGCCGAGGCCATCATCAAGAAATCCTGGCGCTGCCCGAATCTCTCGGCGGCCCTGCACAGACTGGGTCATCTGATGATCCAGGCCGGGCATCCCCGCAAGGGTGAGCGCTATCGCCGCCTGGCCCGCAGTCTGGGGCCGGCAGTGCGGCGTGCCGGCTCAGGTGCTACGCAGCTTCCGGACCATGCCCAGGAGTGATTCGGCCTCGGGGGTGCTCGCGTGACCTGGGAAGGTCCGCACCACATACGCCAGCAGCTTCTCGGCCAGCTCGTCCTGGTCGAGATCCTCGCACAGGATCTTGGCGGCCAGCACGTAGACCGGCGGGATCTCCGGGGAGCCGGGGAAGCGTTTGTGGAACCCTGCCGCGAGCATGACCGCTTGCTTGGGCCGGCGCAGGGATCTGAGCTGGCTCATCAGATCCAGGTGATAAGCGGCCTGCTCCAGGCGGATGTCGGCCATCTCCTCGGGCAGGTCCGTCAGCACCTCGGCGGCGGTGCGCGCGTCGCCGCGCTCCATCAGCAGCGGGATGTAGTGCAGGGCGTGGCGGAGCAGCTCCTCCGGCGTGCCGGCGGTGCGCAGCAGGTTGTGGTAGCGCCGGCGGATGTCCATGTCCCGCGGGTCCTCGCGGATCAGACCCTGTAGCTCGGCCTTGGCCGCCTCGGCCTGTCCCTCGCCCATCAGCCGATCGAAATGGGCCAGCTTGAGGCTCTCGGCGTCCGGCTGCACCCTGAGCGCGGCCGGCGTGGACTCGCCCAGCTGTTCATGAAATTGCAGCAGCACATAGCCCATCATGCAGAACATCACGACGGAGAAATAGAAATTGACGAGGTTATAAACCGGCAGGATCAGCGTCCGGGGGGCGCCGCCCAGCAGCAGATCCTCGACCTGGGATTCCGCACTGCTCAGCATGAATAGGAAGCCGTAGAGCGCCATGTAAGGCCAGCCGATGCGCCGGATCATCTCAATCAGGGTCGCCGGGTTGAGGGCTTCGATCGCGCTGTGGGAAACGGCCAGAACCATGATGCTGGCGGGCAGCACGAGCAGCCCGAACAGCAGCACGGCGAGCCCCGCGAGCCAGCCGGCGTGCACCGTCAGGCCGCCTACGGCGGCGAAGAAGAGGATCATCAGAAAGAACAGCTTGGCCGGCTGCTCGTAGCCTTGCACCAGCACACTCCCGGTCAGGCCGGGAGGCGTCAGGCGGCCTTCGACCGTATCCTCGAGCACGGCGAAGCAGTACTTGGTCATGACGAAATAGATCACCAGCTGGGCGAGCAGGCCGAGCACGGTGACGCCGAGCACTACCGAGAGAAGCGCCAGGGCCAGGTTCAGCACCAGCGGCACTGGACGCAGCCCGTACAGGAAGAAGAACGGCACCTTGTGCCAGAACGGGGTTACCGCAAGGGTCTGCTGCATGATCGTGCGTCGTCGCTTTATCGTGCGAGAAGGCGCTCGCCGAGCATCCGTTGGCTCTTTCGGGCGACCTCTTTCTCGATCCAGTCGTACAGCAAGACGCTCGCGTCCTTGGCGTCCGTGGAGCTCTCGGCGGGGACACGTTCGTCCCGGTCCATGATCACCGGATGCGGCACCGATCGGATCGCAACCCCGTACTTGTCGTCGCTCTGCCGCCAGCCGAGATCGGCGATCTCCACCACACGGATTGCGATGTCGGGCCGCACCGCCACGAGCTGCTCCAGGTTTCTGCGACTGGCCGTGCCGGCGGGGCACTTGCGGTCCTGAAACTCCACCCCGGTGATCAGGCCTGGGCCGGCGAGAAGAAAGTTTCGCATGCTCGATCCCTGATCTGCATGGCAGAAGGAAACTCGCCCCGCGGGCGATTCTCGCCGCCAATCCCCGGGCCTGGCAAGAGTCTTGTCGCCGGAGAGGGAGGCGCGACAGGTGGCGAGGCAGATGACGCCTAAGCCGCCGATGACCAGGGGGACATGCAGCGATCGCCGTTACTGTCGGCGAAGCTCAGGGCGGTGGAGGTGGTGCCGGGTCCGGTGCGTTGTGCGGCTCAGCCCCCGAACCGACGCGCCAGGGTGTTGTAGAGCCAGGCGAACACGGCGCCGCCGACCAGGCCGTCGAAGAACGCCCAGACCAGGCCGATGAGGCTGCCGGCCGGGCTGATGCTGTAGCCGCGGTAGACGTGACCGAGCAGGGTGGTCGCACCGGTGCTGCCCTCGAACAGGATTACCCACCAGGTCAGGAAGAAGACCCCGAAGCCCCAGATCAGGGCACAGGCCAGGGCGAAGGCCTTGATGTTGAGTCGCACAGGGTTTGCCTCCGGGTCTTCACCGTCACCGCTAGGGTAGCGCAACTATGGTCGGCCTGGTATTGCTGGAGGGCATTCTCGGAATCGGAGCTGAGGGCGGCGCAGGCGGTCAGGCCGGTGCGGGTGGTAGCCAGCCCCCAGACGCGCAACAGGCCGGTGAATCGGTCTCCCAGCGCGCCCATGGTCGCATTGCTCAGCGCGGCACTTGCTAAACTATAGCCGGTCCCGGCCGCAGGGACGATCCGCCGAGAATGCAATCGCTCGACGACAGGGCGCCAGTCCGCCTTCGGCCATGCCGGCTCGCGTCTTCACCGGGCCGGCGGCGGGCTCCTGCCCGCGGAGGTGGTTAGGGGGTTACCATAGCCTGCCGGGCACTGGGCACGAGTCGTGCTAAGTGTGCTCGTCAGGCAGGCAGGATGGTGCCAGGCAGGGGTTGTGTCTACTATCGAGGCAGCTTCGGATGCTGGCGCCCCATCCTGGCGCGAGCCCATCGCGCAGCGCCACGCGCGGCCCTGACAAATCCCAGACGCTGAAGTAGCGAAGGAGGAACACCCGTGTCGAAAACGGCGAAGCTGATCCTGGATGGCACCGAGCTCGAGCTGCCGCTGGTAGTGGGCACGGAAGGGGAGAGGGCGCTGGACATCCGTCACCTGCGCGAGCAGACCGGACTCATCACCCTGGACCCGGGCTATGGCAACACCGGTAGCTGCGAGAGCGCCATCACCTTCGTGGACGGAGAGCGCGGTGTCCTGCGCTATCGGGGTATCCCGATCGAGCAGTTTGCCGAGTCCCCGAATTTCGTGGAAGTGGCCTGGCTGCTCATCTTCGGCCACTTGCCGACCCGGGAGGAATACGCCCGATTCGCCGCCGAGCTGACCGAGAACGCGAACCTCGACGAGCGGATGAAGAACCACTTCGAGGGCTTCCCGCGCTCGGCGCCGCCTATGGCCATCCTCTCGGCGATGATCAATACCCTGTCCTGCTTCCACCCGGAGTTCTTCGAGCTGGACGACGCGGAGCGCTTCGAGCAGGCCGCGGCGCGCCTGATCAGCAAGGTTCGCAGCCTGGCCGCCTACGCCTTCCGCGCCTCCCGGGGCATGCCCTACATCTACCCCAATCCGCGGCAGCCCTACGTGGCGAACTTCCTGCACATGATGTTCTCCCAGCCCTATCAGCCCTACGACTGCCCCGACGTGGTCAAGGAGGCCCTGAACCTGCTGCTGATCCTGCATGCGGACCACGAGCAGAACTGCAGCACCTCCACGGTGCGCATGGTGGGATCCTCCCGGGCCAATCTCTTTGCCTCCTGCGCCGCCGGAGTGTGCGCCCTGTGGGGGCCCCTGCACGGCGGCGCAAACGTGGCGGTGATCGATATGCTGGAGCACATCCACCAGGGCAGCATGACCGCCGAGGAGTACGTGGCCCTGGCCAAGGACAAGGCCAACCCAACGCGCCTGATGGGCTTCGGCCATCGCGTCTACAAGAACTTCGACCCGCGGGCCACCATGCTGCGCAACGTGGCCGAGCGGCTGTTCGACGAGATTGGGATCTCCGACCCGCTGCTGGACATCGCCCGGCGCCTCGAGGAGATCGCCCTGGAAGATCCCTACTTCGTGGAGCGCCGGCTGTACCCCAACGTGGACTTCTACAGCGGCCTCATACTGCGGGCCATCGGCATCCCCACGAACATGTTTACGGTCATGTTCGCCATCGGCCGCCTGCCCGGCTGGATCGCCCACTGGCACGAGCAGAGCCTGGACCCGACCCACCGCATCGACCGACCGCGCCAGGTCTACCAGGGCGAGACCGGCAGGGCCTATGTGCCCGTCACTCAGCGGGTCCCGGGCTAGTCTGTCACTCCCTGCCCGCCCCCCGTTTTCGGAGCGCCGCCCCCGGTGGGATCTGGATCAGGACCAGGGCCCAACAGCGGCCAGGTCCCGATGGTTGAGGGCGCCGGCACCCGATCCTCGACCTCCAGCAGGGCGCTGGAAGGTTGGGCCGGCGCCGAGACCCGAGACCGCTCGGTCAGCCCATCGCCTCAGTCGTCGTCGCTAAACACGCCATAATGGTAGGCGCCCTCGATGACGCCGCTGGTGTAATAGCCGCTCAAGCCCTTGAATCCGCCTTGCGCGTAGTAGACCCTCAGGTCGGGGGTCGCCTCCACCGCCTTCCTGACATTGGCAACCAGCTGTTCGTCAGCGTTTCGCACCAGCACGCCGGAAAAGCCCGCGGTGAGCGGGAAGACGTCGTTGCCGCTGTCGCCGCAGAACACCACATCCGCCTTGTCAATGCCGAGCTCGTCGGCGACGTATTCGAGGGCGGTCTGTTTGGTGGCGCTCTGGGGGAGTAGATCGAGCAGGCCCTTGCCGGACTGGGAGTCGAAGCTGTAGACGATGACCTCGTCGAACCGCCCCTTGACCAGCCGGTCCACCGCTCGCAGCACCGCCTCGTTTCGGTCGTGGTCCAGGTAGTAGCTTTGCTTGAAGGGCCCACAGTGCTCGCGCTCCTGCTCGCTCAGGCCATCCAGCCCGGCGAGGGCGCGGCGCACTGAGTCCGCGTCCCAGCGGGGGCTGCTCCGTCTCACGTGGGCATCCCAGCCGCTGTCGGGCTGCCAGCCTTCCGGGCCGTAGCTGCGAATCGACGTGCCGACATCGCCGATCAGCACGTGGGGATAGCGGATGCCATACTCCTCGATCGCCGTCTCGGCCAGCTTCAGATTCCGGCCGGTGACATAGACGACGTGCACGCCGTGTCTTTCCGTAAGCTCATTGAACAGCTTGATGGCCCCGGGGTCGGCCGGCCAGCGGCCGTTGGGGAGCAGGGTCCGGTCCAGGTCGGTGGCGAGAATTCTCATGGAGGTGCTCCGCGTCTGTTCTCAGGTGTGCGGCTCATTGGCCCAAGCCGGCGGTGTCGGAGGACGGGCGAGATCGGCATGACCGATCGCCTCGCTATGTGGCAGCGCAACTGGGCTCGTACCCCTATCACTCCCGCTCCCGCCGGGAGACGGCTGGGGTGAGCGGGTAAACGGAAGAGCCTGTCTCTCCGATCCCCTCATCCTGACGTTCGTGGAGCACATCCCGTGCGCCACCGTTCGGGCGGCGGCCAACCGTGCACGGCGACTCTCTGGTCGATGTGTCTCCCGGAGGGAGCCGGGGCCCGGTTTCCAGCTCCCGTCCTCGGACCGAGCATCCATCGTTGGAGAGCGCAGCCTCACCGATCCGTATCGGGAGTCCCGCGCCGAGCGGTGATCGCGGCCGTGCGCCGCGGGTCCGCGGCACTGTCTCCGGGAAAGCCCGCGGACATCAGGATCTCGTCGCCCGCCCCCTTGTCCTGGAAGACGGTGAAGTCGTGGCTGCGCAGATCGGCCATCAAGGTCGCGGTGGCCTGCGGGTGCCGCCAGACGATGTGGAGCCGGTGCGGCTCGGTCTCGACAACCTCCATCTCGCCCGCGAAGGCCGGTGAGGTGTTGCGCAGGCGCAGCAGCTCGATCTGGTCGCGCACGACCGGTAGCTTCAGCCGGGCGTCGATCTCGTCCATCCGGAGGTTGGTGCGGTTGATCTCCTTGTGCTTCGCGGCATCCCCCCTGTCCGCCGCCGCGTAGTCGTTCTTGCCGGCGAACAGATCCAGATACCAGACCTGCGGAACCCCCGGCATGAACATCTGAACGGCGCGCGCCAGCAGCAGCTTGCGCTCGTCCTCCCCGAGGGCGCTGAAGAAGGTTGCGTTGACCTGGTAGTAGTCGATCTTCTTGCCGTTGGCGTCGTACAGGCTCTTGGTCCGGCCGCCCCGGGCGATGATGCGCTCGATACTGGCGTCGATCTGCTCGTCGCTCAGCAGGCCCGGCCGGTAGGTGCCGTTGAGCTGCTTGCCCTTGAGGTCGAGCACCGGGATCCCGTCATGGGAGCCGAGCATGTTGATCGTCTGCAGGCCGTCCTTCACGATATCGGAGAGCCAGCGCAGCAGCGCCTCGTTGTTGCCGCGGTCCAGGGCGTCGATCACCAAGCCCGGGAAGAAAAAGTCGTAGATCGGATAGCCCTGCCGCGCGATCTCTTCGTGGATGCCTGCGCCGTATTCGGAATGAATCTCCGGAAAGATGATCAGATCGTATTTGCGTGCGATGCCGCGCAGCCGCTCCAGGTACTCCCAGGTGCCTGGGCGGTTAAAGAAGTTGCACTGCCCGGGCTCCTTGTGCAGATAGGCGAAGGCGTCCAGGCGTACGATCTTGGCGCCGTAGGCGGCAAGCTTGCGCAGCGTCTCGTCGTAGAAATCCCAGACCAGCTCGGAACGGGCGTTGAGATCCATCTGACCCAGGTAATCGCGCTTACTGCAGACGATCTCGATGACCGCGTCGGCGAGATAGCTGATGTCCTCACGACGGGCGATGTCCTCCAAGTCCACGAGCTCCAGACAGTCCTTGTCCTTGATCACGATCTTCAGCTGGTTGACCACCTTCGCCGCGGCCTCCGGGCTCAGCCCTTCGAGGGCCGCGAAGTCCTGGACGGTGATCTCCGCGAAATCGATCTTCTGGTAGAAGGTGTTCCAGTAGGTCTTGAGGGTGCCGTTGGGGAAGCGCACCCGCAGCGTCGGCAGCCCGGGCTTGCGCATGAAGAGCTTCTTGAGGTACTTCTCGTCGGGCACTATGCATCCGTTCGGCCCCTTGGCCCCGTGCCCCGCCCAGAACTTGTCCCAGTCGATGAAGAAATCCCGGTAGGGCGAGTCGTCTCCCCTCAGTAGCAGATCCTGAAACTGCGGTGAGCGTACCGACAGGTGGTTGAGCACCAGATCGAGCTTGGTCTTGATGCCGAGCCGGTCCAGCTCTTCCAGGTCAGTGCAATCGACCAACTCTTCGTTGTGGTTGTAGTCGATGACCGAGAAGCCCCGATCCAGGTCGCTGTGGAAAAACGTCGGCAGGATGTAGAACAGCGAAAAGGCGTCCGCCAGCTCGGGCCTTTTCAGCAGCGCCACCGTGTCCGACAGCTTCTCGCCGATGCTGTCCGGGTAGGCGTTCAGCATGACCCCTCGGGGGAGGGCCTGAAGCTTGGAGTCGGGATCGTTGCTCATGTTCTCACCCTTCGTGCCGGCGTGCCCATGTCTCGGGAGCGTCTGCCGACGCCGTCCATGGGCGTGGAGAGCCCTGTGGGGCACATGCTCGATACGGGCCCGGTCCCGCTCGTTATCCGGTCCCCCGTGGATCTGTGCCCGAGCCGACTGAGCACCTATAGACTATAGAACCATAACAAAGTTAAGAATCATTTGTTTACCGGACTCGTTTCCGAGGGGGCCCGAAGCCTGGTCAGCAATTGACCGGTTGCTCCCCTCCCTATCGCGGCGGCCGATGATGGTGGACATGCCTGCGTAATCGGTGCTCGCACAATGCCTCGAAAGCCGCGGAGCGAGCGACCTGGCCGGTGCCTGGCCATGCGATGCCTGTGGTTATGCATCGGGAGACTTGCCGGGCCTGGCGCAAAGCAGGCGGTTTCGCCTCGCCGGGCCCCACGGCCGGGATTGGGATGCTTTGGCCTCAAAGGCTGCCCGCCGGTCCGCCGGGGGCCCCGGCGCGCCCTGCAGCCGGGTCCCGACACGGCAGGGTCATTCCCAGCGAGCGGCTCGGCGCGCTGACAGACTCCGATGCCCGCGCCCCGTCGCCGTGTTACTCCCGGGACAGGTCGAGGATCTCCATCTGGTAATTGGCGTCCGGGTTGTCCGGGGAGGGGCCCTGGGTCAGCACGGCAAGGCCCCCATCGACGCCCTGTTGGCGCAGCCAACCACGGACGAACGGTGCCCAGTCGTCGTGCTCCGCCTCGGTCTTCACGCCCTGCACGCCGTAGGAGAATTGCAGCGCGCGGCAGGTGGATTGCTCCCGGCTGATGGCTGTGATCCAGATCGGCAGGCGGAACCGTGCCACGTGGCGTGCCATGGCCCCGGAGCGCGTGGGCACAATCACCGCCACGGGCGAGATGCAGGCGGCGCTTTCCTGCACGCTGCGGGCGATGAGGTTGGCCACGGACGTGCCCTGGGAGGGCAGGCAGTCGTGGGTCACCCTGGGGCGATGACCCTCGGTGACCGCGGCTATGTCCGCGAGCATCTGCACGGCTTCCACCGGGTAGCGGCCCGTTGCCGACTCCGCCGACAGCATCACCGCATCGGTGCCGTCGAGAATCGCGTTGGCCACGTCCGTGGCCTCGGCCCGCGTCGGCCGGCGGTGCTCGGTCATCGACTCCAGCATCTGGGTCGCGGTGATCACCGGCTTGCCTTGACGGTTGGCGGCGCGCACCAGCTCCTTCTGCGTAACCGCCATGCGGGCGATGGGGATCTCCACGCCCAGGTCGCCGCGCGCCACCATGATGCCGTCGGCCGCCGCGAGGATCTCCTCGAGATTGTCCAGGGCGCGGGCGCGCTCGATCTTGGCGATCACGAACGGACGCCGCCCGAGCGTCGAGGCTGCGTCCCGCACCGCGCGGACATCGTGCGCGGTGGACACGAAGGACTGACTCACGGCGTCAACCCCCCGCGCCAGGGCGAAGGCGAGGCACTCGCGGTCCCTGTCGGTAAAGGCGCTGATGCCCAGGTCGATGCCGGGCAGGTCCAGCCCCTTGCGCGAGCGCACCTCGCCGCCCGCGCGCACCTCGCAGACCACGTCCGTCGCTCCGGTCTCAAGCACCTTCAGCGACACCAGGCCGTCGTTGAGAAACAGCTTGTCGCCCGGCCGGACCACCCGCGGCAGCGCGCCGAAGCTCACCGAGACCCTGGAGGCATCGCCCGTGATCGTCTCGGTGGTCAGGGTGAGCCGGTCGCCTATCTGCAGCTCCACCGGCTCGACGGCCAGCTCGCCGATGCGGACCTTCGGCCCCGGCAGGTCGGCCATGATGGCGAGATCCCGCCCGCAGCGCGCGGCGACCGCGCGCAGCCGCTCGATGGCCCTCCCATGGCTCGCGAAGTCGCCGTGGGAGAAATTGAGCCGGGCGACGTTCATCCCGGCGAGCAGCATGGCCTCGATGGTCGCCTCGTCATCCGAGGCGGGTCCGATGGTGCACACGATCTTGGTCTTGTGGGCGGGCAGATGCATGGAGCGGGTCCTGGGTCTGGTACCGTTGTCGACGGAAAAAGTCAGCTTGGGATATACCGCAGGATTGTGCCATCCCGGTGTCGGAGATGGGATTGTCGTATCGCTGTGGCAAAAGCGCTGCCGCTGTCCACAGATCGCGTCGATCTCCCGGACAGGGCGCATGGGCTCGCCCGCTGCCGCGGCAATGAAGATTGCCGCGGGGGTGCCGAGGAGCTCATCCGAGCGCCACTGCTTGAGCCAGGAAAAGACCGAAGGCATGAGTCAGGGTTTTAGCAGTCAGTGGGTATTGATTCGGTGGCTCAGAAGCAATCTCGGCCGCTGGTACCGTGGGTGTCCTTATAGTGCTGCGTAATACCACTCGCGGCAGATTTCCACGGCGGGCCCAGGTCCATAATGTTGGGTGCCTGATGCACCCGCTCCTCCAAGGTCTGCTTAGCTGCCCGCAGCGAGGCCTCCACCGACTTGCCTATTTCGCGGTGCGCCAGGCTCCGATAGCAGCGTCCAGGTCGGTTTGCAAAGGACAGACCGTCCGCGCCCGGTCCGTCATCACCTTGCGAATATAGATGGCGCTCACTCGCTGGGGATACTTCTCCCAAATCGCGCAATAGGTCTCGGGGTCCAGCTCGCCGTTGTCACCCACCAGCACGAACTTCACCCAGGGCAGGGCAGAGAAGATGGCTTCGATCTTGTCGGTCTTGTATCGCTTCTGGTCTAACAGCGGGTCTCGTCCGTCTCCGCTGATCTGCTTCGTCACCAACACGCCTCGGGGGAAGTCGTTCAGTGACAGAAACGCATCGATATTGGGCGCCAACTGGTGCGGTGAGGCGGAGACGTAGAACATGGCAGCCGCCGCCGGCTCGGCGTTCTGCGCCAGCAGTCGCCTGAAGAAATCCGCCGTTCCGGGAAAGGTCTGGCGTTGGCGAGGATTCTTCAAGAAGGTGTTGTTCAGGAGCTTTGTCTTGTCCGGCACTTCTGAGACGAGCACTGTGTCGTCAATGTCGGAGATGATGCCCAGAGGGTTCGTCCTGGGCACGATCAGCAAGCGGCCTTCACCCTGCGCGCGATCGCCTTCGGCAGTCACTGTTTGCCAACCCGCGGCCAGAGGCTCCCCCGGCACCGCTGCGACGTGGAAATAGCCTTCTTCGTCCGAAGTCGTGCGGACCTCAAATGCACCGACCCTGACGGTGAGCGCAACGTCCTCTTGCTCGGAGTTGTTCATCAGGCGGAGATTACGCCACAGGTTGCGCCACCAGGAATCGTCCTTCGTCGCCTGCGACAATCCTTCCGCCTCGATTACCCGGCCATCGACAGCGAACTGCTCGGCGCTCCCGTAGCCGCCGTAGAAGACGACTTTATTCTCGTCCGCATGCGCCAACAGCGGCAGCAGAAGCGTGCAAAGCAGTAGTCGTCTCACCATCTGGCAACCCAACGTGATAGGGTGTAGGCCGCGCTGCGTTCCCATGGTTTCCTCGCCCTGGCGAGGGGCAGGACCAATGAGCGTGTTGGGGGGCGTGGTCGCTCGTCCGGTTGGGTCTACTCTTGGGCCTCGTACGGTCCGTATCCACATATTACTTGCGACGACGCGCTGTTGGGTGCGGATCTCGCGCTGGCCCACGGAGGACATCAGTTGGTCTCCCTCGTTGCTGTCGCCTCCTCCCCCCCGGGCCAGCAGGTGCATCGCCAGCCGGACCATCAGGGCCTTGGCCTTGGGGTCGCTCTCGGCGATCAGCAGGGTCAAGGCGGTCATGCCGTTCTTGTCCAGGGTCAAGTGCACGCCTTCCTGGCGCAGGTATAGCAGGAACAAAAAGCCGGCAAGTCTTGGCATAACTCAGGATCAGCCCCACCACCTCGCGGCCGATATCGGAGACCAAGTCCCGCCGGATCAAGGTCTTGGCCAACAAGTCGACTGCCTGCTCCAGCTCGGCGATACCTCGCTGGGAGAGGCGATATTCGTTCAGGCTGTAGCCCCGGGTCAGCTGCTCCCGCAGAACGCGGGTGGCCCAATGGCGGAAGCGGACGCCCCGCGGGGATTTCACCCGGTAGCCGACGGAGATGATGACGTCCAGATTGTAGTGCTCGATCTCTCGGCTGACGTGCCGGCGCCCCTCCTGGCGAACTATCCGGAAATTCCGGATAGTTCCGTCTCGATCCAGCTCACCCTCTAGGAAAACGTTACCGACATGCTCACTGATGGTTCGCACATGCTTGGCGAACAGGTCCGCCATCTGTTTCTGAGTTAGCCATACCGTCTCCCACACCGGCCGCACCTCGACCTGCCGGGTTTCGTCCTCGAAGATGACAATCTCACTCATACCGGGCTCTGCATGTTTCCTTGAGTGTAGTGTCTTTCGACTGGGGCCCCGTTCCGTTGATCGGATGGCGGCCATCTCCGGATCGGTACACGGCGGTGGTGAGATCGTTGTCAGGCATCAGCAGCTGGGCGACCAAGATCCATCGCAAACTCGCGAAACTGCTCCAGCGCCGCCTCCAGGTCCTCCATGATCTCCTGGCCGATGACCTCAAGGAAGGGGAGGTTGTCTGAGTCGGAGAGAGACTCGTCTCTAAGCCAGAAGATGTCCAGGCTGGCCTCGTCGCGGGTGATAAGGCCCTTGTAGTCGTAGGCGCGCCAACGGCCCTTTTCCCCGATGTCCGTCCCTTCGACAGTTCCCTCTCCCTCAGGGAGAGGGCTAGGGTGAGGGAGTGCCAAATCAGCCGCCTTTCCCTGTGACCGAAGTCCAGCGTGAGGGACCGCCTTCTATGCCCCTCTCCCCCCAGGGAGAGGGCGAGGCTGAGGGGATCTCGAAGCGCGGCCGCAGGCCGAGGCCCAGGGATGGGCGAGTCACACTTGTTCTGCGACTTGTTGAAGATCAGCCCGAGCAAGCCCTTCTGGTTGCCCAGCGCCTCCAGCGTGTGGCGGTAGTGATCGAACAGCTCGTCGCCGTCTTTCTTCATAAGGCTCCACCAACTGTACTTCGTTGGCACCGGGCTCTTCTGTTTGTACGGCGCCTTGGTGCGTTCAGCCGTCATCTTCAGGAAGAGCAGGTAGGTGAGCTGCTCGTCATAGCTCTGTCGCAGCTCGTTGTCACGGCTTGCCATAGCTCGGCCAAAACGTAATGGCGGGTGGGCTCGGTTGGCCAGCAAGGTAAAGGTGCGAGCCATTGTCCCCCTGGCTCCCAAGCCCCACAACCGGTCTCCGATAACCTAGCCTTGACGTCTTGAATCACATCCTCGGCAAGCTGTCCTGCGGATGCCTCCATTCCAGAAGAGCGTGGAACAAGCGCGTGGAGCCCTTCGCAGCAAAGTCTTGAAACACGGTTTGCGATACCTTCAGGTCGCGCCAAGTCTCGCCTGATTCCTGGCTGACCTCCTCGCACCAGCGGGCCATGTGCTTGGCCTTGGCGTCGGTATCGTCGAATTCGCGGCCCTTGGTCTCGATGATCCAGTTCACCGGTCCGGCTCGGGTGGTCTGGACTGCGACGAAATCCGGGTAGTACAGCCGCACCGCACCGGTGCCGGATAGGTACTGCACATGGAACTGGGTGAACCACTCGGCCAGCGCCGCGAAGCGGTCGATGTCGTCGCAACGATCCAGGAACGAGGCGAATTCCGCCTCGAAGGGGTTGTAGCAGGCGACCACGTTGAAGATGGTCTTGTCGGCCGGTATCGCCATCCGCCGCCAGGTGAACTTCGGCGTGTCCGAAAGCCGGTAGGGTTCCCCCACCAGCTTCACCGGCGTTGCCTCCACCGTCAGTTGGCCGATGACCCGGGCGAACAGGGCGGCGACGGCATCGAGCAGGCCCGAGTGGCTCAGGGCCCGGCGCACGCCGGTGTCGTCCAGCTCGACTACGTCGCCGAAGCAGCGCTTCTGCACGTACGCCCGGACTTTCGGATAGATCTCCGCAAAGCGCCCGGGCAGCCGGGCGCGTTTCTCCACCCGGCCGGTCAGCGAGGAGAGAAGGTTCTCCACCGGTGGCAGATTGTCGTCGTTGAACTCGATTTCGTCGGAGCCCACCTTTACGTCAATGGTGCCCTGGATCAAGTCGATTCGGTTGCGGACCTCTTTGTCCAGGTCTTCTTCCTTCGCCAGCGGCGGCAAGGCCAGCGGGTCCAGCTCGCTGAGCTTGGTGTACGTGCGCTCATAAAGCGGCGTGGTCTGTGGGATCGCGATGTCCAGATGGGCGCGGTCGGCGAGCGGAAAGACCTCCCGCCCCGGCTTCGGCGGCTGGGTCGTGGTCGGGATGCCAACGCCTTCCTTCTCCAGCTCGCGGATGAAGTTCTCGAAGGCGTTGGTGCCGATCAGCTCCAGAATCTGGTTGTTGTCGCGCGGCACCTTGCGCATCAGCCGCAGGCCGCGGCCGATGGCCTGTTCGGGCAGGATGCTGGCCTTGGAGGTAAACGGCCGCAGGCCCAGGATCACCGAGACGTTGCGCACATCCCAACCCTCGCGCAGCATCAGCACCGATACGATCGCGCGGAAGCGCGAGTGGCCTTCATCCACCTCGCGGGCCGCCTGGCGGGCGATATCCAGGTCTTTCTTGGTGATCTCGCCGGCCCTGTCGGTGTGGATGACCAGCACCCTGTCCTTGCCCTTGAGCTCCGGTTCTCGGCGCAGGCGCTCGGCGATGGAATCCGCGTCCTTGGTGGATTCCGCCATGACGAACAGCAAGGGCTTCTCGTCCACCGCGCCATAGTCCTTGACGTGCTCGCGCCAGCGCTCCAGCGCGATGGCGATCCACTCGTTGTACACGTCCCCGGCCTCTTCGGAGGCGTACTTGTCCGGGTCCTTCTTGTCGGTCTGGTGGATGATGATCGGGGTCTTGACGATGCGGTCTTCCACGGCCTGGGCGAGGGGGTAATCGACCACGATCCAGGGAAAGAAGGTGCCGTTCTGGTTCTTCGGCGTGGCGGAGAAGTCCAGCCAGAGCGTCAGGCCCGTGCTTCCCTTGCGCTTGAGGTTGTCGTGCAGGGACAGCAGCGTCTGGCTCCAGGCGAGGTCGTCGTCATGGACGTGGTGGGCCTCGTCGTTGAGCACCATCAGGTTCGGCAGCCGCTTGACCCGCTCCAGCATCGGTGTGGCGGTGTCGAGGCTTGCCTTCGGCGACTTGCCCAGCAGCGCCGCGACGGGATTGATTGGCCCGGCCGGCGGTCCGCTGTCCTCGTAGATCTGCTGGACATTGGTCAGGAACAGGTTGCCCGAGGGGGAAGGCTCGCGCGCGTCCCCGCGCAGGATGACCGAGAGGGCGAAGCTCGTTCTTCCACTCGAACGGGATGATCGGAAGCTGGTGGAAGATGCGTGCCGAGTCGAAGTCCTCCCGCAGGCGCTCGTAGACGATCACGTTGGGCGCGACCATCAGGAAGTTGTCGGCGTGCTCGGAGCCGGCCTCGAGCCGGCCGTTGAGGTAGCTCCAGGCCACCAACAGCGCCATGACCACGGTCTTGCCGGAGCCGGTCGCCATCTTGACCGCGTAGCGGGCGAGGTTCTCGGGCGGCAGCTCCTGCTCGGCGGTCTTGCCGATCTCGGGGATGTAGCGCCGGATGAAGCGCTGCCCCTTGCTGGACGTGAGGATATCCAATTCCAGGAGATCGGGGCTCTTGAAGTAGCGGCCCACCAGCTCGCCGCAGTCCTTGATACCTTCCACCTCGAAGAGGTACACCGCCGTTTCCACTGCCTCGCGCTGGCAGAAGTAGTAGCGGAACGGGCCGCCGCCGGGCAGCAGATGGTCCTCCTCGAACCACCAGGTCAGCAGCCGCCGGGTCTTCTCGGTGGCGCCCGGGTAGCCCTGGTCGCGCCAGGCATCCACCGCCGTGCGCATCTGATTGACCAGCAGTGTGCGGCTCTCGCGCCGGCCCGATACTTCAGACCAGGTGTTGGCACCGGTCTTCTCCAGGTGGCTGGTGGGCGGAGCGTAGGGATCGCGGTCGGCGATCTCCGGCAGGTCCAGTTCCAGGACGTTGGCATGATCCGTCATGCCGATTGCACCTGGCCATCGGGAATGGCCTCCGGACTCAGCCAGACGACCTTGCCGTCGCGCCATATCGCCACCGAATTGCCGGCGCGCTTATGCCGGACCAACGCTTCGTGCACGGCCGCCCGCAAGGCCTTCTCGACCATGACCTTGTCCGCCAGCACCTGCTCCAGGTCCTTCGGCTGCTCTTTCATCGGAATTCCCCCGTCAATTTCGTCCAGGCCGCGCTGTCGCTGACGTCATCCGGCGCCCCTCGCGCGCCGCAAGCGATAAGACTAGGCCCCTCTGGCCCCGAATTGTCCAGGAGCCACCACTGATCTGCGCTCGGCCGGTAGAGGCGAAAGAAGTTCTCCATCCCACGCCGGTAACGTCTCCGCACGACAGCCTCAGGCACATTGTGCCCACCCGATCGTACCCGCTCCGCTACCCGGGCGACCGCCATTTCCGGCCCGGGCAACCACAGGAAGACCAGATCGACGGCATAGCCGTCGGCCTGCAGCGTGGCAAGCCAGGGCCGATAGCTGCGCGTGGCGAGCGTGGTCTCGAAAGCAAAGTTGCGCCGTTGCGCCGTGAGCTGCTTGAGGCGCACGAGCATTACCCTCCCGGCCTGGAACGCGACCGCCTCGGTGTCGAAGCCGGAAAGTCCCTGGGCGATGAGGTCGGCATTGACGTACTCCGCCACCCCCAGCAGGTCGCGCAGCAACCCCGGAGCAGCCGTGGACTTGCCGGCGCCATTCGGCCCGGCGATGACGAACACGTGAGGACGGGCGCTCACTTCACGTCCCAGGTCAGCATCTGGCTGGTGTCGTTGCCGAAGATGTCCACGACCTTGACCAGGACCTTGTACTTGCCCGGTTTCTCGTACTCGTGCTCGGCGGATTCCAGATCGAGCTTGCGGTTCTTGCGGGTACGGTAGGCCTGCCACTCGTTCATGAAGGTGTCGTGCTGGAAGGCGAAGTCCACCGCCCAGTAATCGATGTAGTCGGACCACTTCCGGATCTTGCTGCGCACTTCCTCGCGGATGAGATCGGTGTCGGGGATAACAAAGTCGGCGAGCCGCACCTTCACCTTTCTCCCCCCTCGCCCGCGTGCGGGAGAGGGGCCGGGGGTGAGGGCGACGACTTCGGCCACCAGGTGTGCAAGGTCGAAGAAGCGCACGTCGCCCCGGTCCACCGCCTGGCGTTCCATGACCTCGCGCGGGATGTTCAGGAGTCGCAGGCGCACGCCATGGGACTGCTTCGCTTGCTGCACCAGCGGGTCGTGCATGCCCATCTCCCATTCCCAGCCGAGGACGTGCAGTTCCTTCTGGCCGAGCTCGGCGGCCTCCGCCAGCGCGGCGTTAATCCCGCTGATGGTCACCGGCGCGTCCACCGCCCCCACGTGCACCAGCGCCGCGCCCTTGCGGCCGTGGATGTGGGTGCCGGGCAGGGGCTGGGCGTGATAGAGATTCAGGATGAACTGCACGTAGGCGCCGACAGCTGCCGCACCGGGCGTGGCCGGCTTCTCGCCGCCGAAGGTCACGCCCTGCCAGTACTTACGCTCATACTGGCCGAGGTTGAGGATCTCAAAGGGCTTGTATTCGGGGATATCCAACAGACGCTTGCGCGTGGTGTGGATGGCGAAGCGGCCGAGGTCGCAGCCGATCCAGCGGCGGTTGAGCTTCTCGGCGACGACGCAGGTGGTGCCGGAGCGGGAAAAGAAATCCAGAACAAGTGAGCCTACAACACTGGATGCATTGATGATGCGTTCAAGTAGAGCTTCGGGCTTTTGGGTCGGGTAATCGACCCTCTCATTCGACATTTGGTTCACCGGGAAGATGTCATCCCAGATGTCTCCGACCCTCGTGCCTTCATTGTCGTCATAATACCGTTTCACGTAGGGAACGCCATTCCTTGAGAATACAATCGAGCCGTTCGCCATACCTTCGTCAATTCGCCCTTGAGACCAAATCCAATGCTTTCCTGGAGGAGGACTTAGTACCTTGTCGCCGAAGCGGCGAGCTGGCCCAGCTCCGTTCTGTGTGAAGTTGTCCAGGTTGTATCGACGACCGGTTTCTGGATCTACGTGCCGATAATGCGTCTTCAGCAGCTTCTCATCCTTTGGCACGAACTGTGGAACGAACACCGGCTTTTCTGTAGGTGAATAGGCGAAAATACTGTCCTTAATGTTTGAAAAATGTGCCGATTGTCCTTTGGGCGAGCGCAATTTCTTCCACGCAATCTCGGCGATGAAGTTCCCAAATAGGTCGTCCAGCGCCATACGGAGGTAAGAGCTGACTCGCCAATCGCAATGAACATAGACTGTCCCATTGGGAGCCAACAACTGTTGAGCCAAGGATAGCCGGTCATAAATCGTCGAAATGTAGGAAGCATAGCCAGAGCCCCAGGTGTCGCGATACGCTTTAATCTCCAGTGCGGAGGGCTCTTTCAGGATCTCAACCGCACTGTCGCCGACGGTTGTCTGAAATGAGAAATTTGCACTCGTCGCAAATGGTGGATCGATGTAAATCAGATCCACCTTCCCCGCGTACTCCTCCAACAGGCTCGCCATCACCAGCAGGTTGTCGCCCCAGATCAGCTTGTTGCGCCATTCCTCGTTGCCGCTGGGCCGGGCGCTGAAGAGGTTCGCCGTCCGGCCGGGTTCCCGCGTCGCCCGCCCTTCCTTGATGGTCTCCACCACCTGGAAGGGCAGGGCTACGCCGCGGTCGACCACCCGGTTGCCCTGCTCGTCATACTTGCCGGGCCAGACCAGCTCGGGCCGGGTGATCGTCGCCACCGGTATGCCGGCGGCCTGTGGCGGCTCGAGCCATTGAGGCTGGGGCGCGTCGTCGTGTTGCATGCCCGCCGGCTGCTCGTCGTCATCCTCTTCGTCCGCGGCCGCTCGGTTCGCTTGGCGCCGGGCCGCGAACCGCGCCTGCCTTGCCTCGATCAGCCGCTCGATGAGCGCGCGCCGGCGGCCGGTGCCCGAAATGCCCCACAGCTCACAAACCGCCTTCACCTGCGGTTCGTTGAGATACTCCAGCAGCGCATCGACGCGCACCCGCTTGGCGCCGCGCAAGACATCGGCCATGGCTTCCCGGCTGCGCAGGTCCACCCCTTCGATCTCGTAGTCCTGCACGACGGCCTTCAGGTCGTCCCGCTGCATCACGCTCAACGCGGCTTCTTTCAATCTCATGGTTGTTTTCCGTCTTCTATCGTCTTGTCAGGTATCCGCCAGGTCCGTGCGGCAGATCCCGCGGAAATCACAGCCGCCCACTGCTGCGGGCGGCACAGGTTGCCTTCCCGGATCGTCCTGCCCGCCATCACCACGCGCTGCTCGGTGGCCACGAGCAGGCCGGCATCCACCAGCTCGCGGACGGCGGCACCCGCCCCTTCGTCCAGGTTGTAGATCTCGACCAGGTCGGCGGGCTGCCGACGAGTTGCTGGTAGCCGAGCGCGTAGATATTCAGTGGCTGCGCGTGGTATCCTCCGCCTGCGCGCGATCCGTGGATTTGAAGTCGATGACGATGATCTGCTGGGTGTCGGTGCGCCGTAGAGGTCGATGCGCCCATGGACGACAACGCCTTCGGCGAGCTTGAGCTCGATCGTCTTCTCCGCAACTCGATCTTGTCCATCACCTCGGCATTTTCCGCCAAGTACTTGCGCAGCACCTGGTCGGCCTTGCCCGCATATCGTCGCGGAGCTCGGGCCACGCGAACGGCAGGTGCAAATGCGTGTCCAGGAAGCCGGCACTTCTCGGGATCGAACCGCCCGTCCAGCGCGCGGCGATGCACTTCGGCCAGAGCGTCGTGAACGACTTCCCGAAGCCCAGCCCTCGTGGAAGCCAGGGTTGAAGCCGTACAGGAAGCGCAGCTTGAACTGGTACGGGCACTCGAAGAAGTACTTGAGTTCGCTGAACGTGAGCGCGATCTCGACCTGGCTCAACGGGCCGGCTTGCGGCTCGATGACCGGCGTTGCCGCAGTCTTGGGCTCGCGCGTCAGGACGTAGCCGCCTCGACGAAGTCGTCGGAGGAACGGGCGACGGGCTGTCGTAGCCGCGCTGTTGCCTTCCGGCGCCCAGGTGCAGAAGAGGTACTTCTTACTGCGGGTCAGCGCGACGTAGAACAGCCGGCGCTCGTCTTCGACCGACCCGCGGTAGCGGGCGGAGCCGACAACCGCTTCCGGGGGAATGACATGCTACCACTGGCGCCCTCCCGCGGCGTCTCGCTGGAAAACGGTTGCTGACCAGGGCGGGGACGAAGACGACCGGAAACTCCATGCCCTTGGCCTGGTGAACGGTCATGATCTGGACCGCATCCGGCGGGCGTAACCGGCGTCCTCCCAGCCTTCCGGGTAGTAATCCGGGCACTTGGTGCCGGAGGAAGCCGGCGAACGCCCGCGTAGAGCGATGTCGCCTCCGAGTGAAAGTGGATCAGCTCGAAGTCGGTGATGATCTGGCTGAACTTGCCGAGGTTGTAGTAGACGATCTCGCCGCGCGTGCGGCCGAGGAGGTCGCCGGCCGGGACCTTTTCTTCACGCAGTTCGCCTGGTTCAGGAAGCCCGTGAAGGTGTGCTGAAGCGAGCGTTGGCTGGTCAGCCAGCGGTTCGGCCAGTCGGCTCGCTCGGCGTCCAACCAGGCAATAGCCTGGTCGAGGTCGGCCGGGGCGAGGCCCAGGTCGGCGTCGGTCCACGCTCGCTTCAGATCATCGCTGTCGATCTCATCGTTCAGGTAATAGAAGATCGCGCGCGCCGCCTGGATCTCGCGCGTTTCGAACAGGCGGTTCATGCCCTGACGAGATAGGGCACAGCCGCCTGGCGCAGTGCCGCGACGATGGGCTCAGCGCTGTTCTTCACGCTGCGCAGCAGGATGGCGCAGTCGGACCAGGTGAGTCCGCGGGCCTCGCCATGCTCATCGAACGGCCGGCCGCGCAGTGCTTGGATCTTCCCCACGATCCACGCGGCTTCCTCGGCTGGCGAGGGGAACTGCAAGGCCAGCAGGTCTCCCTGCTCGTAGGGTTGCCGCTCCTGGCTTTGCATGGTCTTCGCCAGTCGTGCAGCGTTGCTGGGCGACCCGCCGACCGCTGTCGACGACGCCGCGGCTGAGCGGAAGTTGTCGCCCATCCCGATCTGGGTCACGTCCGGGTAGCGATCCCGGAAACCCAGAATGTTCCCGATTTCGCTGCCGTTCCACTGGTAGATGGTCTGATCGTCGTCTCCTACCACGCACACCTGCGCCCCGAAGCGGTGCAGCAGCATGATCAGCCCCTCCTGGAGCGGATTGACGTCCTGATACTCGTCGACGATCAGGTACTTCACCCGCTCGGAAATCTTCCCTTGCAGGTTTGCGTCGGTGGTGAGGGGCTCACCGCCTCCGTCAACAGCGGCTGTAGTCGAGGTAGCGCTTCCGACCCAGCAGATCGGCGTATTTCGCAAGCGCCTGGCGGATCGGGTGGTCGCCCAAGGCGGCTTCGTCGATCTCCGCCTCGCGGATCATGGACAGCACCTTCTGGTACAACCTGGAATCGACCCACCGCTTGAGCGGTTTTCCGTCGTGCGTCATGAGGTCCGACAGGCCCAACTCCCGGCTGTGGCGATCGATCAGTAACCGTTGCTGCACATCGCTCAGCACCGTGTACTTGAGATACCGGTGCTCATAGGATTGAAGCAGGTCCAGGCAGAAGCCGTGGATGGTGCCCACGTACATCTCCGCCAGCCCGACATCCGAACCGAGCTGCTCCTTGCACAAGCGATGAATGCGGTCCTTCAGCTCGCCGGCGGCCTTGTCGGTGAAGGTGAAGGCGACGATGTTTCCCGGGCCGATCCCTTCAGTGGCCTTCTCCCGCAGGATGTTGACGATGCGCTGGGAGATCACCTGGGTCTTGCCCGATCCCGCGCAGGCGATGATTTGCAGGTTGCCGTCCAGCGTCTCGATGGCCTTCTTCTGGTTGTCCGTGTATTCCATGACGGCCTCGCTCACGATCCATATTTGGGCAAGACGCCCTCGCGGGCAAAGCTGTACGCCCGCTCGCCGGCCACGATGATATGGTCCAGCACGGCAATGCCGATGGGGCCGAGCGCCTGCACCAGCACGGCGGTCAACTGGTGGTCGGCGTTGGAAGGTTTGGCCGTGCCGCCCGGGTGGTTGTGGGCCAGGATGACGCTTGCCGCCCGGTGCCGGAGCGCCTCCTCCACAACATGCCTTGGGTGGACATGCGCCTCCTTGACCGTGCCCTCGCCGATGAGTGCCGGATAGAGCACCCGGCATTGGCTGTCCAGGCACAGCACGTAGAAGACCTCTTCAGGCCGCCCGGCCATGAGCGGGACGAGGTACTCAGTTATGGCCTCTGAGTTGGTGAGCCGGGGGGCATCGCGATTGACCCGGTCGTGGAAGTAGCGGCGCGTGATCTGGGGGATCAGGCTCAGGAACGCAGCGGCCTTCTCACCCATGCCTTCGACGCTGGCGATGTCCTTCGGATCGGCTTCCAGTACCGCCGACAGGGAACCGAAGCGGCGCATCAGCTTGTTGCGATGGGGTTCGTGTCGGCGCGGGGAGTCGCGTAGAAGAGCAGCAGTTCGAGGACTTGGTGATCCTCGAACCCGTCCAGCCCGTCGGCCAGGAAGCGGGCGCGCAGGCGTTCCCGATGCCCCTGATGAATGCCAGCCGATTCCACGTTTTTTGCCATTGCTCCCTTCATCCCAATTCATCGAGTCGCGCCGAAGGTGGAGCCAATTTGCGTGATGGAAAGCACGTTAGTCATTGTTTTGACATTAGCTTTATCTGCGTATTCTTGATTCGAACCTGCGTCAGGTCCTTTGCTTCCAATATCCCGGCGACCGTCGCAGGTGCATCACAGCGATGATCTCGATGACATCGGGTCGAGCGCGGTAGATGATCCCGTAGGGAAAATGCGCGACGCGGCACTTGCGTATCTCGCCCTCCACTTGGGAATAGGCTTGAGGGTGGCGCTGTAAGCGATGCGGGGTCCCTTTGAGCTCGTCAAGGAAACGCTGTGCAAGTCCAGGTCGTTTGTCGTTGTAGAAGGCAGCGGCCGCATCGGCCTCCGCGCTGGCTTTTCCATGCCAGCGGAACGTCATCGCGGATATTTCCCTCGCAGCTCGTTGATGACCGTGGCGCCATCGAGCAACTGCGCTTTGCCGTTGTCGATATCTGCGCAGCGGCGGCGGATTTCTTCTAGCCACTCCGGCGAAATGGCGAAGTCCTGGTCGAGGTCAAGGCTTTCAAGCAGCGTTTCGGCCACGAAGGCGCGGGCGCTGGGCTCCAGCCGCATGGCTTCGTCGAGGATCTTCTCGGGATCGGGTTTGGCGGGCATCGCTGACCTCCTTCAGGCGACCAAAGCAGTATTCAGGGTTTCAATTATGGGCGCGAGGTCTCGGCCGAACAACTGATGGGCCCTGCCGAGGCCGCCTTGCTGCGAGAACGGTGCGTACTCGAAGTCGTCGGGCTCGATGTTGAGGTTGGCGGCGATGTGGTCGCGGATCATTTCGAGAGACTTGAGCTGCTCCGCGGTGAATCTACTCCCCTCACCCCTGCGCTCTCCCTGAGGGAGAGGGGGAGCTCTGGGTGGCGAGCCACGCTTTGAAGTTGGCATTGACGCGCTCGGGGAAGGGGATGAGCTCGTTGTCCTGGTGGATGGCGAAGCGGACCAGGGAGACCAGGTCGGTGAGGATGCGGTGCCCGCTGGCGCCCTTGACCCGGGACTTTTCCAGGGCGGCGTAGGCGTTCCAGAGCTGGGATTCGTTCCACAGGTATGGCGGCTTTTCGATGGCGTCGGCGATCCTTTCACGGCCTCGAAGGTGATGCGGTGTTTGTAGGGTTTGCTGTAGAGCACCTGCAGGGCGGTGATCTCGTCCTTGTGGTCTCGATGAATTGCTCGAAGGACTGGACCAGGCCTTTGGCGCGGTCGAGGGCTTCGGGCGAGAAGCCGGCGTCGAGCACTTCGTCGGCGCTGATGATGTCGATGGCGATTTCCTACTTGGGCTTCAGCTGGACGAGCAGGTCGCGCAGCTGCGGGTCGTATAGGGGTTTGACGGCCTCTTGGAGATTTTGGCTGCGTTGCGCTTCGCGGTTGTGCGCCTGCGGCGCTGATTCCCCGGGCTTCGCTGCGCTCAGCCCAGGCTACATTGATTTGTTGGTCGAGTGGCGTCGGGGTCGAGGGATTGGACGATGCGGTGGGCTGAGGTCTTTGAGGCCGTAGCCGCCGCTGGCGTGCGCGGATTTTCTGGTCGTCTTCGGGGCTGATCCGGTGCTCCATGCGCGCGAGGCGGCCGGCGCGCGAGGTGAGTACGTCGTCCTCGGTGTTGCCGAAGGCGACGGCCTGCAGGAGCTTCTCGAAGCTCACGGTGGGCTTCTGCTCCATGGGGCGGGAGTCGGTCTTGTCCTGCTCGCAGACGCCGACGGCATCGACGATGACGAAGTGGTCCTTGGCCTGGGCGTCGGGGGTGACGCTTTGCAGGTCGTCGGCCTTCATGATGCGCACCCCGCGGCCTTTCATCTGCTCGAAGAAGGCGCGGGATTTGACCGCGCGCATGAACAGGACGACTTCCACCGCCTTGATGTCGGTGCCGGTGGCGATCATGTCCACCGTGACGGCGATGCGCGGCATGGGGCTGGTGCGGAACTCGTTGATGAGGTCTTTGGGCTTCGCGCCTGTTGTTTTGTACGTGATCTTCTGGGCGAAGTCGTTGCCCTTGCCGAATTCCTCGCGCACGATCTCGACGATGTTTTCGGCGTGGGCGTCGTCCTTGGCGAAGATCAGGGTCTTGGGCACCCAGGTGCGGCCGGGGAAGATCTCGGTGAACAGCTTGTCGCGGTAGGTCTGGATGATCTTGCGGATCTGGTCCGGGGCGACCACGTCGCGGTCGAGCTGGTTGGGGTCGTAGCTGAAGTCGTCGTCGAGCTGTTCCCAGCGCTTTTTGCGGGTGTCGCGCTCCTGAATCTGCACCGAGTAGCCGGCTTCGACCTTGGAGCCTTGTTCGGTGATGGCGGTGCGGATGCGGTAGACGTCGTAGTTGACGTTGACGCCGTCGGCCACGGCCATCTCGTGGCTGTATTCCATCACCAGGTTCTGGTGGAAGAAGCCGAAGGTCTGCTTGCTGGGCGTGGCGGTGAGGCCGATGAGGTAGGCGTCGAAGTACTCCAGCACCTGCGCCCAGAGGTTGTAGATGGAGCGGTGGCATTCGTCGGTGACGATGATGTCGAAGCTCTCGATGGGGATGGCCGGGTTGTATTCGATCGGCTCGGCGGGCGAATACCCCCTCACCCCCGGCCCGTCTCCCGGGAGAGGGGAGAACAGCTTGTCCGGCGACACCTCTTCCAGGTCCTCGGGCAGGTCCCGGCCCTTGAGCATGGAGTACAGGCGTTGGATGGTGCAGATGCAGACCCGCGCGGCGGTGTCGATGGTGTTGCCTTGCAGGCGCTGGACGATGTACTCCTCGGTGAACTTGAAGTTGTTGTAGGGCGAGGCGTATTGCTGGAATTTCCTTGAGGGTCTGGTCGGCCAGGTTGCCGCGGTCCACCAGGAACAGCACGCGCCGGGCGCCGGCGAACTTGATCAGCCGGTAGATGAACGAGATGGCGGTGAACGTCTTTCCCGAGCCGGTCAGCGCTGCGCATTACTGCTTCGCTCGTTGTCCAGCCCGCACATTCGTGTGGGCGTTCGCGGCGGGTTTGTCCGCCGCTCAGCCATCTGGATCAGGGCGCGCGGGGTTCTCCTCAGGGACTGTTCGAGGTTGTGGATGGCCGGACCTGGGCGGGCCAGAGTCCTTCCTCGATCAGGGCGGCATGCGGCGCAGGCGCCAGAGGAAGGTGGCTGCCGCGGCGCTGTAGGCGGGTGCGGTCTCTCGGGCGATGGGCTGGTGCCGCGGAATCGCGCCGAGGGCGGCGCTCCCACAGCGTCGGTCGAGCCATTCCGCCAGGGTCTCGGGACTGTGGAAGGCGAAGGTCGGGCCGCGCGCGCGGCTCTGGGTCCAGGCCGTTGGTGAACCGAGTTTCCACGCCCGTCGACTGGTAGGCGAAGGGCAGGGGGTTGCGCCAGCGCGGCAGGCCGGCCGGAAGGCCGTCGGTGTACTTGGCGGACTGGATCTCGACGCCGCTGAGGGTCGTGCCCTCTGTCTTCGCCTCGATCACCCCCGCAGCAGCTCCGTCGATGTAGAGCAGGTAGTCGGCGAAGCCGTAGCCGGGGAGGGGAAGCTCTCGGATAGCGACACCGCGCGCGGCGTGGGTGTCGGCGCGTGAGACATCCTCGACCGCCCAGCCGGCGGCTCTCAGCAGCTTGTCGATCGTTTCTCTGGCGGCTTGCTCCGAGGTCATCTTGTTCTTCCGTGGGGACCTCCGGATTGTCGGGCCTGGCGGGGCGGGGGGCAAGGCATCCGGCGTTTCGCGGTCAACGGTCCTCTGCTTTGACCAGCTCGATCAGGCGGTCGCCGCCTTCGAGCGCTTGGACGATCCTGGGAAGCAGCGGGGAGAGCCAGGAGAGTAGGGCTCGGGTTGTTGTGTTGCCTACGCGCAGCCAGACCACCGGTGCACCCTCGGGGCGCAAGGTTGCGAGGGTTGCGAAATCTTCATCCTTGGTGAGGATCCCCGCGCCCAGTTCTATTGCCTTGGCCCAGATGGTGCGATCGGTTGCGGAGTGTAGGCCAAGGTCAGCGACGTGTGTCGCTGCGTGCCCTTCTGCGGAGAGCCAGCGCGCGAGGGTTGGCGGCAGCTGGGCGTCGACCAGGAACCGCACCCTCAGGCGACCCGCATGACCCGGTGGTCGGTCTGGCGGGCGGCGTATTCCAGGACGGCCGAGATGTCCTCTGCTTCGAGATACGGATAGTCGGTCAGGATCTCCTCGCGGCTCTCTCCCGCCGCCAGCATCTGCAGCACGTCGGTGACCCGGATGCGCATCCCGCGGATGCAAGGACGCCCAGCGCAGATCTCGGGGTCAACGGTTATACGGTCGAGATGAGACATGACGAGGGCCTCGAATCACGGTTTATACGCAATTGTAGCGTTGGGGTGGTTGTTGTAGCGCGGCAAGCAAGCTACGGACCCCCGCGCTTGCGTTTCCAGGGCTGGGTGCGGGTCGGCGCAGAGGCTTTCCTGCCGATTGGTCTCCGATAGCGACACCGCGCGCGGCGGGGATGTCGGCGCGTGCGACATCCTGAACCGCCCGGCCGGCGGCGCTCAGCAGCTTGTCGATCGTTTCTCTGGCGGCTTGCTCCGAGGTCATCTTGTTCTTCCGTGGGGACCTCCGGACTGTCGGGCCTGGTGGGGCGGGGGGAGCCGCCGGACCCCCTAATGACCGCGAACAGCCCCCATCCGCTCCACGTCGGAGCCCCCTGTACGCGGGATAGTGATCGAGGCCCCGGATCACGTGACCAGCATCAGACCGGGCACGGCTCGGAAGTGGGCGTCCCGCGTGTAGACTGGCAGGCCGTGCCGCTGCGCCAGGGCCGCTATCCAGAGATCGTTGGTGGGGATCGGGGCTCCAGCTCGCCGCAGGGTCTGGAAAGTGGCGGCGTAGAATTCTGCAGTGTCTTCGTCGATGGCGAGCACGCGAACCCTGGGTGAGTCGAGAAAATGGGCCAGCTCCAGCCGATTCTGGTCCTCCCGCCCGCCCCCGAGAAATCCACCGAGCAGCTCGCCCAGACTGATGACGGAGAAGCCGATCTCGTCGAGCTGCTGCAGGTGGTCCAGCACTTCGGGATCGCCTCGCATGGCGAGCGAGTAGATGTTGGTGTCGATCAGCGCGCGCCTCATTTCCAGAGCTCGGCGTCGACCTGGCGCTGCTCGCTCACCATAGCCTCAACGCGCTGGTACTCCTGCTCGCTCCAGCGGCCAAAGAGGTCGTCCAGGTCGTGGTGCCGGCGCGTGTGGCGCGCGGCCTTGACCAGGCCGAAGCGCTCGCGCAGCACTTCCAGCACCAGCTGATTGATGCTCCTGGACTCCTGTTCCGCGGCCGTCTTGAGGGCCTGGTCGAGCGTCTCGTCAATTCCCCGAATGGTGATGTTCTTCATGTCCGCCCAATGCCATCAAAATGTGCCATCAGATTGACAGGATAGCATGACTGCGCCAGGTGGGGCAGCGCCACTGCTTCGGGGAGCGGGCCTCTGCACTGGAGTAGAATGTGTCCTGCCCGCAGCCCCCGGGGGACCGGGGGCTTCCCGCGAGCGAGACTGAGGGGTGAGCTCCCATGCGGCGTCTTGATATCAGGCACCTGACCGAGTACCTGTTCTCTGCGCCTGTGGCGCTGCGCCCGCACCGCTTGCTGTTGCGCCCCAGGGAGAGCCACAACGTGCGGATCGAATCGTCGATCCTGGATGTCGTTCCCGGCCATACCCTGCAATGGAAGCGCGACGTGCTGGACAATTCGGTGGCGCTGCTGAGCTTTTCGGAATCCTCGGCCCGGCTGCGGATCGAGAGCAGCGTGGTCATCCAGCACTATGAAGATAACCCCTTTGATTTCCTGGTGGACGACTATGCGGTCGTCCACCCTTTCGACTATGCCCCGGAGGAGCGCCTCGACCTGGCGCCGTTCCAGCAGCTCGTGTACGCATCCGACCGAGAGGCAGTCGACCGCTGGCTCGGCGGCCTGGGGTTGCGGGGGCCCATGGAGACCTTCCTGCTGTTGGACCGCATGAATCGCGGCATTGCCGGTGGACTCCGCTATCAGATGCGCGAGGAGCCGGGTGTGCAGCCCCCGGCACTGACGCTGGCGCGCGGCAGCGGATCCTGCCGGGACTTTGCGGCCTTGTTCATGGAGGCGTGCCGGTACCTGGGGCTGGCCAGCCGCTTTGTCAGCGGCTATCTGTATGCCCCGGGTGTCGAGGCGGGGCAGTCCTCGACCCATGCCTGGGCGGAGGTCTACCTGCCCGGGGCCGGCTGGAAGGGATTCGATCCCACCATCGGCGAGGTGACCGGAAACCGCCACATCGCGGTGGCCGTGGCGCGCCATCCCGAGGCCGTGCCGCCGGTCGCAGGAAGCTACCTCGGTCCACCCGGGAGCTCCCGGTGCTGAGGGTGGAGGTGCAGGTCGGCGCACTCCCGTCCTGATGGCATACCCCCGGAGAAAAGGCGCGGCCGCCCGCCCGCTTATGGGCATCACGGGGCCCGGGGCGGTTCGGACGTGAAGGCGTCTGGCGGCAGCCCCGGCGTTTTGGGGATAAGTCCGGGGGCCGTCTATCGCGGCTTCGGCCCCGGTTTTGGGTCGAGCGGGGCCTGCCGCAAGAAAGGTGTTGCGCAAGAGGCGGGTATGCGGCATACTGTCCGCCAGTGCAGTGGTTGCTTGTAGTGTTCCGGTAGTGCCTCGATCCGCAGTGCGTGGCAGACCCTCCCGTAAACCCTCTACATCGTCTGCATATACACGGGCTTAATTTCATTCAGAGGTAACCGTAATGGCTACAGGTACAGTCAAGTGGTTCAGCGACCAGAAGGGCTTTGGCTTCATCGCGCCGTCCGATGGCTCCAAGGACGTCTTCGTCCATCACAGCGCCATCCAGGGCGGCGGTTTCAAGTCGCTGGCCGAGGGGCAGACCGTCTCCTACAGCGTTGAGCAGGGTCCGAAAGGCCCGAGCGCGACGAACGTCGTACCCCAGTAACCCTGGGCACCGGGTGCTTGCCACCTGGTAAGGAAGCCCCGCCACCCGTGGCGGGGCTTTTTCTTTTGCGGTCCGTTGGTGGAGGGCGGGCCGACGTTCCCCTCAAGCCTTGTTCGGAACCGGATCTTGATCTCCCTAGCCAACATCACCATGCAGTTCGGCGGCAAGCCGTTGTTCGAGAACGTTTCCGTCAAGCTCGGCGGCGGCAACCGCTACGGCCTGATCGGAGCCAATGGCTGCGGCAAGTCCACCTTGGTGAAGATCCTGGGCGGCGATCTGGAGCCCAGCTCCGGCAACCTGTCGGTGGAGCCCAACAAGCGCGTCGGCAAGCTGCGCCAGGACCAGTTTGCATTCGAGGCCCTCACGGTGTTGGACACGGTCATCATGGGCCACGAAGAGCTGTGGCGGGTCAAGCAGGAGCGCGACCGCATCTATTCGCTGCCCGAGATGAGCGAGGCGGAGGGGATGCGTGTGGCGGACCTGGAGGCGCACTTCGCCGAGCTGGGCGGCTATACCGCCGAGGCCCGCGCCGGCGACCTGCTGCTGGGGCTGGACATCCCGCTGGCGCAGCACAAAGGCCCGATGAGCGCAGTGGCGCCGGGCTGGAAGCTGCGCGTGCTGCTCGCCCAGGCGCTGTTCGCCGATCCGGACATCATGCTGCTGGATGAGCCCACCAACAACCTGGACATCAACAGCATCCGTTGGCTGGAAGACGTGCTGAACGCCCGCAACAGCACCATGGTCATCATCTCCCACGATCGTCATTTTCTGAACGGCGTCTGCACTCACATGGCCGACCTGGACTATGGCGAGCTGCGGGTCTACCCGGGCAACTACGACGAGTACATGACCGCCGCCAGCCAGGTGCGCGAGCGCCAGTACGCCGACAACGCCAAGAAAAAGGCCCAGATCGCCGAGCTGCAGTCCTTCGTCAGCCGCTTTTCCGCTAATGCATCCAAGGCCAAGCAGGCGACCTCGCGCCAGCGCCAGCTGGAGAAGATCAAGCTGGAGGACATCAAGCCCTCCAGCCGGGTCAACCCCTACATCCGTTTCAGCCAGGCGAAGAAGCTCTATCGCCTGGCCCTGGAGGTGAAGGGGCTGGCCAGGGGTTACGACGGCGAGCCGTTGTTCAGCGGCCTCGATCTGACCGTCGAGGTGGGCGAGCGGGTCGCCATCATCGGCCCCAATGGTATCGGCAAGACCACGCTGCTGCGCACCCTCGCCGGTGAGTTGGCGCCCGATGTCGGCACGGTCAAGTGGTCGGAGAACAGCCGGCTCGGCTATTTCGCCCAAGACCATGCCGCCGACTTTGCGCAGGACCTCAGTCTGTACGACTGGATGGAGCAGTGGCAGCAGCAAGGCGACGACGAGCAGGCTATCCGCGCCACGCTCGGGCGGCTGCTGTTTTCCCAGGACGAGATCCGCAAGCCGGTCAAGGTGATCTCCGGCGGTGAGCAGGGTCGGATGCTGTTTGGCAAGCTGATGCTGCAACAGCCCAACATCATGCTGCTGGACGAGCCTACCAACCATCTCGACATGGAGTCCATCGAGTCGCTCAACACCGCCCTGGAGGGCTACCCGGGCACCTTGCTCTTCGTCAGCCATGACCGGGAGCTGGTGTCCTCCCTGGCCACCCGAATCATCGAGCTGACGCCCCAGGGCGTGCTCGACTTCAGCGGCAATTACGAAGACTATCTGCAGCGTCCGGGGTTGGCGGCGTAAGCGCGACCCTGGGCCCCGCAGAGCTGGGTCCCTAGGCGCCCCGCCGAGCAGCGGTCGGGGCCCGGCGCGGCCACCCGGCTGCGGACGCCCGGGCATCATCGGGCCGACTGCTCAGCCCGGTGGTATTCGCCGAAGCGCGAGCCGATGCGGACCAAAGGAAGGGATCACCCGGACAGTCAATCCTCTGGCTCGGCAATACCCTTGACGTCTTTACGGCTTGGCGAGCGCATCGGTTTTCGGGGGTACCCAGGGATCCGGTGGAACAGCCCCGGGGGCACAAGGGCTCGTCCACCCTGACCCGCTGTTCTGCCGCTCAGGCCAACGAGTGCCCGCGTCGTGGGCGCCAGATCCGATCGGAGCTACTCAATGACATCGAAGATGGAGTCACACGTGCACAATCGAGGAGCGCATCCCAATGCCATCGCAAAAAGGTAATGGAGGCGGGGGCAACCCCTGGGGTGGCGGGAGCACGTCCCCGCCCGATCTCGGGGACTTGGTCCGGCGGGGGCAGGATCGGCTCAGGCGGGTCCTGCCCAGCGGAGGACCAGGCGGAGCCATCGTCCTTGCGGTCCTCGCGCTGGCCGGCCTGGGCGCATGGACGGCCTATTACACGGTGCCGAGCGATTCGGTCGCTGTCGTGCAACGCTTCGGCAAGTATCTCAAGGAGGTTCAGCCGGGACTGCATTTCAAGCTGCCGCTGGGCATCGATGTGGCGACGATCGTTCCGGTCAAGCGGCAATTGAAGCAGGAATTCGGGTTCTCGACCCCCGGTGCCACCGATCCCTACCAGAGTCCTCGCGACGGGAAGCGGGAAACCGAAATGGTGACGGGCGACCTGAACGCTGCATTGGTGGAATGGGTGGTCCAATACCGCATCTCCGATCCGGTCAAGTTCCTGTTCGAGGTCCGGGAGCCGAGTGAAACGCTCCGGTATGTCTCCGAATCCGTCATGCGGGAGGTCGTCGGCGATCGCACGGTAGACGAGGTCATCACCATCGGCCGACAGGAAATCGAAACCGAAGCGCTGACCAAGATGCAGGCGCTCTCGACCAAGTACGCCATGGGGATCAGCATCGATCAGGTGCAGCTGAAGAACATCAATCCCCCGCAGCCGGTGCAGGAGTCGTTCAACGAGGTCAATCAGGCTCAGCAGGAGAAAGAGAAGCTGATCAACGAAGCCCGGCGCGATTACAACAAGGTGATCCCGCTGGCTCAGGGCGAGAAGGATCAGCGGATCCGCGAGGCCGACGGCTACCGGCTCAAGCGGATCAACGAGGCGGAAGGCGATGCCGCCCGGTTCAGTGCCCTGCTGGCGGAATACACCAAGGCGCCGGAGGTCACGCGCCGCCGCATCTATATCGAGACCCTGCAGGAGGTCATGCCGCATATACGCTCGAAAATCATCATCGACGAGCAGGCGCGCAGTGTCCTGCCCTTGCTGAACCTCGACGCCCAGAAGGTGGATCGGCCATGAACAGGAACAAGCAGATCGCCATCCTGGTGGTGTTGGGCATAGGCGTGTACGTCTTGATGAGCTCGATCTATACGGTGAGCGAAGTCGAGCAGATGATCATCACCCAGTTCGGCAAACCGGTCGGCGCACCGGTGACTTCCGCCGGTCTGAAGCTCAAGGTGCCCTTCATCCAGGAGGTCAATCCGATCGACAAGCGGGTTCTGGAGTGGGACGGCAATCCGTCGGATATGCCGACCAAGGACAAGCTGTACATCTCGGTCGACCTGTTCGCTCGCTGGCGGATCACCGATCCCCTGCAATACTTTCTGCGCTTGCACGATGAGCGCAGTGCCCAGTCCCGTCTGGACGACATCCTGGGCAGCGAGACCCGTAATGCGGTCGCCAAGCACGAGCTGATCGAGATCATCCGTACCACCAAGGATCGCGTGCCGCTGCGTGACGCCCTCCTGACCGATGCGGAGCAGGATGTGGGGTCCCTGGTGCCGATCCAGAAGGGACGCAAGCTGGTCGAGCGGGAGATTTTTGCCGCGGCGGCCGAGAAGGTGCAGGTGTTCGGTATCGAGCTGCTAGACATCCGCTTCAAGCGGATCAACTACAACAAGAGCGTGCGTCCCAAGATCTACGATCGCATGATCAGCGAGCGCCGGCAGATCGCGGAGCGCTTCCTGTCGGAAGGCAATGGGGAGGCGGCCAGAATCCGGGGCAATCGCGTGCGTGATCTCAACAAGATCCAGTCCGAAGCCTACCGGCAGGTCGAGGAGATCCGGGGCGTGGCGGACGCGAAAGCCGCCGAGATCTACGCCAAGGCTTACAACCAGAGTCCCGAAGCGGTGGCGTTCTATGAGTTCACGCGGACGATGCAGGCCTATAAGTCCATCATTGCGGAGAACACCACCCTTGTCCTTTCCACGGACAGCGATCTCTTCAAGTTCCTGAAGGGGATGAGCCCGGATGGCGGTGCCGGTCCCGCCCCACGCTCCGGGTACGATCGATGATCATGCATGCGCCAGGTGGGCCGGTGACCTTCGCCCTTGCCGATGGCCGGCAACGTCTCGCCGGGAAGATCACTGCGCCGTCGGCATCCTGGCGTCATGACGACGAATGGGTTGAGGTCGCTGGTTGACGTGGTATAACCTGAGCCGGAAGTATATTGCCACACTGAGCACCCCACAGGACCGTGCCTGGAGGAAACCGTGGATATAACAGGAATTGGCAGTCTCATCCTGCTGATCGCAGACATCTATGCCATCGTCATGATTCTGCAAAGCTCGGCGAAGGGTGTCGAAAAGTTGATCTGGGTGTTGGTGGTGTTGCTCCTGCCCTTGATCGGCTTCATTATCTGGTACTTCGCAGGACCCGGTAAGAAGCCATTCTGAATGACCGGAGCGATGATCAGGCTATCCGGAATGCTTCTGATTCCGTGATCCGCCGGTGTGTGGGTATTGCAAAGCCTGATCATGTCCCGGCGGCTGAGCTATATCGTCGCAACGTGTCTGATCATCTGCGGTCTGCGGGGATTATTCGGAGACATTCACCCCAGATAGGGCGGGTCGGGGCGAGGCAGCGCCCCGGCCCCCGCAAGCCGCTGAGCCAGAGGGCGGTCAGCGCAACACCAGCCGGGCACTGCCGGTGGCGGTTCCATCCAGCCTGATGCCCTGTTGGTCGATAAGTATCTGCACGCTACTCAGCTGCAGGGCGGACAGGTCAAGCGCCAAGCTCGGCGGCATTATCTTCTTCAGGACCGTCCCAAGGCGCTCGCTCAGCAGCTTGAGGTGCTGCGCCAACGCCTGGTTGGCGGCATCCTCCAGTGCCAGACGGATGGGCTCATGAAACGCCTCGGCTAACATCCCCAGGGAGAAATCTTCCGGTTTATAGTCAAACGTCAGGTTCTGTAATTCAAGCTTCTGGTGTTGCGCATCATAGGCCGGCCGCGCACGCAATTCCGCGGTACCGGTCAGGTCGCCGGTGAGCTCCAACCGCGCCCTGATTTCCTCCCCGCTGCCCCCCAGCTCGAGCTCCTTGATGCCGGTCTTCTTACCTTTGACGACAAAGGATTTGCCGGCCAGGGTGTCGGAAAGCCGCCGATTGAGTGTCGGGAAATCCAGGCTCACACCCAGGTGCAGATTCAACTCGGCGGACCGGGGATAATACTGTCCCAGAGGCGGTAGCGGCACCGGTTTGCGGGCGGGCTCAGCTCCGCTCACCAGCACCGGCTTCAATGTCAGAGCAAGGTGTGCGTCGAGGGTTTTATCCCAACCGGTTATGGGAGACAGGGCGACACTCGCCGGCCTGAGCAATATCCAGTTGTCCGGTGCGAGCTCTACCGGCTCTTGCAATAACGACCAGGTTTGCTGAGCCTGACGCTGGATTGCATCCACGCCGGGCGCCAGTGTCTTGAGGGCCGCACGCAGGCTGTTTTGCATTTGCTTGTGGAATTCGGTCTCGACGACGGACGTGACATCGATATTCGCGATGGTCATTTCGCAGCGATCGAGAAACCGGGTCGGCAGAATGCGAAACCTCGGTCTCAAGGTCCAGTCCGGGCCCCACTCCAGCAGCACCTGCATGCCGATCACTGCCTGTCGCGGTGGCTCGTCTATACCGCAGCTGGCTGTCACGTTGACCATGCCAAGAAGCTTCTTTTGTGCCCTGATCCAGTAACGTACATGCGCCTGAGCCAATAGCACATTACCCGAGGCGGTCACGCTGAGCGGCCCGCGCCAGCCACGGTACTGCGAGTCTATACCGTGCCAGTCCTTCCACGTGCGCCAGTTGCCTGCCTGGTGTGGGAGCAGCCTGTCGGCGGCCTCGGTCAGGGGCTCGAGCGACAGCCGCAGCGGTATGTCAATGAATGATACGGGCGCTCTGGGCTGTTGGATGCCTGCGATGGGCTGTGCGGCGGAGCCGGTCAGCCAGGGCATCATCAGTACCAGCGGTAGAAGGATTCCGCAAAAGGGCGAGAATCTCCTGCCGATCGTATTACCCGCCGGGAGCCCTGGTCGGGCACCCGGGTATCTTGGAAGTGTTTCAGGCGGGCCACTCATCAGAGAACTCCGGTATCCTATTGATATTTATCTTATTCTTGCTATGGTCAAGGCGCTCGAGCACGCGCCGGCGATGCGCCGATAGCGCCCGTGCCTGGGAGGGGCGCTCGGCCGTGGCGGCTATCCAAGCTCGAAGCTCGTGACGCCGTACACCGACGCCAGCTCGATGTCCGGCGGCTCTCCGGTGTACATGCGGGCGGTCCGGAACACCTCCTCCATACCGTAGCGGCGGACCAGCTGAAGGCCGTCGGCGTTGGGCTGCGGCACATCCAGATAGACCGGCTCGCCGGGCTCTGCACGAGCGCTGAGCACACGGAACAGCGCGTCTGCAATCGCCGGGTCATCGGCGAACAGGGGGCCGATCTTGTGCCCCTTGCGGCAGCGGCGGATCACGCCGTAGCCGCGGATCGCGTCCTGTTCGACCCAGGCCGAGGCGCTGGATTCGGGCATGCTCAGCCAGGCGCGCAGGAAGGTTTGGCGAGGCGCCGGGAAGCAGCGGCGGTCGTAGTCGGCGAGGCTCTCCAGCGGGAGCTGGGCGGCGTCGGTGAGCGCCTCGTCGTCGGGCGGAGCGGTCGCGGCTCCGGGGTTGTGCTCGAAGCGGATGTTGTTGTAGGCGAGCCGGAAGCCCGATCTCTGATAGCTCGGTTGTTGCTCGACGACCCCGTCGAGCCCTATGTTGTATCCGTTCAGCCGCGTCATGGCGGTCTGCCAGAGGCGCAGGCCGTAGCCCCTGCCGCGAAGCTCGGGCACTACGATGTAGAGCCCGATGAATCCGAACGACCCCGGATAGGAGACCGCGGAGATGCAGCCGATGGGCCGGCTCTCCAGCAGGGCGATCAGGAATGCGCCCGGGTCCGCCGCGTGGAAGCTGTGTGCGTCGTGCAGGCCGGGATTCCAGCCCTCCCGTGCCGCAAGCTCGACGGCGAAGCCGATCTCGTCGCGCGTCATGGATCTGATCCGGAAGTCGCCTGTGGCCATCACTGTCCTCGCCCGTTGCCCTGCCCGCAGTCGGGATTTCCGGCAGAGTGTAGCCGCTAATCGCCGCTGCCGTTGGCGGTAGCGGCGCGGCCCGGCAACGACCGCGCGCAGGGCGCCGGCTTCAGTCTCTATAATCGGCCATCAGGCCAGGCGCGCGCCGCGCGCAGCGACCCAAGGGGAAACCGCGTGGAACAGACGACTGTCGGCAGATACCTTGTCCAGCGCCTCGATGAGGCGGGTCTCGGGCACATGTTCGGGGTCCCCGGAGACTATGTGCTGGACTTCATGGATTGCGTGGTGGAGAGCGGCATCCGGCTGATCGGCAACTGCAACGAGCTCAATGCCGGCTATGCCGCCGACGCCTATGCCCGGGTCAAGGGCATAGGGGCGGTCTGCGTGACCTATGGAGTGGGCGGGCTGAGCGCGCTCAACGCCGCCTGCGGTGCCTATGCCGAGCGGGTGCCGGTGGTGTTCATCAGCGGGGCGCCGAATTCGGCCCAGCGCACCGCGCACACCCATATGCACCACACCGCGGGCGGCTATGAGGTGCAGCTGGAGATCTACCGCAAGGTCACCGTGGATGCCGCTCAGCTGGCCAACCCATACACGGCGCCGGACGAGATCGACAGGGTCCTGATCAATTGCGTCTCCGAGCGCCTGCCGGTGTACATCGAGATACCGGTGGATATGGTGGCGGCGCCCTGCCGCCGGCCCGCGACCCTGGAGCTGCACCGTACGCGGCGCTCCGACCCCCGGGCGCTGACGGACTGTGTGCGCGAAACCGCCGGGATCATCAACAGCGCAGAGCATCCATTCATCCTGGCAGGCGTCGAGATCCATCGCTTCGGGCTCGCCGAGCGGGTGCTGCGGCTGGCCGAGCGCGCCGGCATTCCCTACACCACGACCATCGACGGGAAATCGGTGCTGCCCGAGAGCCATCCGCTGTTCCTGGGCGTGTACATGGGCGCCATGAGCCGGGACGAGGTGCGCGCCAGGCTCGAGGGATCGGACGGCCTGCTGTCGCTCGGGGCCATGTCCACGGACATCAATACCGGCGGCTTCACCACCCATCTGCCGGTAGATCGCATGGTCCGGGCCCACCTGAGCAAGGTGCGGGTGCGCAGCCATTATTACGACCATGTCTGGCTCGGCGACTTCATCGACGCCCTGGGGGAGGCCCTGACCCCACGCGACTTCCTCGCGAGCCATCCTGTCGACCCCCATGCCCCGGACGGGCGGTTCGTGGCTGCACCGGACGACCCCCTGAGGGTGGCGCGCTTCTACGACCGGCTGAACCATTTCCTGGACGAAGAGATGATCCTGGTGGCCGAGACTGGCGATGCCATGTTCGCCGCCAGCGAGCTCTACGTCGGCGAGCCGGCCCACTTCATCTCACAGGGCTACTACCTGTCGATCGGCTACAGCCTGCCCGCGGCCCTGGGCGTGTGCCTGGCCCGGCCCGACAAGCGGGTGCTGCTGCTGCAGGGCGACGGCTCCTTCCAGATGACCGCCCAGGAGCTCTCGACCCTGCTGCGCTATGGCTGCAACCCCATCATCTTTCTGCTGAACAACGACGGCTATGGCGTAGAGCGCATGATCCACGATGGTCCCTACAACGACATCCAACGCTGGCGCTACCATCAGCTGCCCGCGGCATTCGGCGGCGAGGCCCTGAGTCTGGAGGTCAAGACCGAGGGCGAGCTGGAGGCGGCACTCGCCGCGGCCCGCGATTGCCCGGACCGGCTGGTATTCGTCAATCTGCATCTGCCCCCGAACGAGGGCTCCCCTGCGGTGGAGCGGCTGTGTGTCGCGCTGCGCCACCTGCAGACCGATCCGGGAGCCCAGACGGCGGGATGAGACAGGGCGTGGCGGGCGGGCGTCTGGTGGCCCCCCACTGGCATAAATATTAGAACATGGTAATATGAACGACTTTCCGTACCCACACGCGGGGTCCCGCCATGTCCACAGCCAAGCCGATTCCACAGCAGTCCGTCCAACAGCGCCGCCTGGCCGCCATGATCGGGTATGCGGTGATCTTCCTGGCCGCGGCCAACGGTATCTTCACCTTCTCCGGGGCCAGGCTCTACGTCGAGCACATCCTGTACGCGCTGCTGTTCGCAGTGGCGGTGCAGCTGGCGATCAGCACCACGCTGTTGGCGCTCCCTTACGTCCGTGGCCTGAGCAAGCTGGTGCTGCTCGGCGTCTACGCGGCGGCCCTGACCCTGTCCACCCTCAGCGCCTATACGTACGTCTACAACGCCAGCCTGCCCGAGGCCCAGCAGGAAAGCCTCTACGCCCTGGACACCGCCTCCAAGGCGGCGATCTCCCAGCGCCTGGGCGAGGCCGAGCAGGCGGAGCAGCGGTTCATGGATCGCCAGCAGATCGAGCTGGCACAGCTGGAGCGCTCCACCGACGAGGAAGCGGTCCGGGGCAACCGCTCCGGCAAGGGCCCCGGGCGTGGCCCCGAGTACTATCGCAAGCTGGAGAGCGTCCAGGATCGCAAGGCGCAGCTTGCGGGACCGACGCGTGATCTGGAGCAGGCCCGGCCCATCTACCAGGCCCTCAACCAGCGTCTGGCCGGGACCGTGACCTTCGACCAGCGCCCGGAGCTGGCCTCGATGCTGGCGCAGCTGCGCGCCCTGACCAACTCCGAGGAGACCGCGGCCATCCTTGCAGGGATCGCCAAGAACGAGATCGGCAACCTGCGCAACCCCGTAGAGCGCGCCCTGCTGCCGCTCAAGGACCCGCAGCGCTACTCGGTAGGGGTGCTGGTGAGTCTGGTCTGGGCGGGGATGTTCGACCTGCTGGCGCTGTTCCTCGGCGTCATCCGCTATTACCTGCTCAAGCGGGAGAATGCGGCGCCGGCCTCGGTGCACGAGCGGGTGCTGCGCTTTGCCACCCTGATCTACCGTCTGCTGAACATCCGCGAGGAGGCCCGTGCGCAGTATCGGCGAGAGCAGGGGGAGCGCAGCTACGACCTGCCGCTGAACTCCATCGAGATGCAGAGCTTTGCCACCTGGCTGATCGCGGGCAGCGAGGTGGCGGCCAAGGCGGGCGGAGACCCTGGGGAGCCCTTGCGCACGCTGGCCAGCTACATGGAGCCCCTGAGCTTCGATCCGGAGAACAGCGGTGTCGGCATCACCTACCAGCGCTTCGAGGAAGAGACGCGGCTCAAGCCTTTGATGGCGATCCTGGTGCAGAACCGGGTCTTTCTCAACCGCGTCGAGCACACCTGCTATCTGCTCAACTCCAGCGCCGAGATGGCTCAGAAGGTCTTGATTTTCCTGCGCCTGGGGATGAAGGGCAGCCCGGAGCTGACCTTCCAGAACATGGGGATCGCCGGTCTGCCGGCCATCGCCTGACGGCGGGCCGCGGTGGATCGACAACTCCGGGCGTGGGTGGGGCGCCGCGGTCAGCCCCTCCGCTTGGGATTTGCACCAGCAGGCGTCAGCAGGGGTGGGGGGTGCGCACCGCCTCGGAGCGGCGAGACGGTTTCAGGGCCGGCGCAGGTCGAGGCTGTATGCGTGCAAGGCTTGGGTGGGCGGGCGCCGGGCGGGTCCCAGGGCTGACCGCGGGGTCTTGGCGAGGACCAACCGCTCGGCGCGGCGGGCGGCGGCGGCCTCGAGATCCGCGGGCAGCCCGGGGTAGGGCATCCCATCGGGCTGCCAGCTGTGCAGGGTCGCCACCAGGGCCTCCTTGAGCCTGGGGTGGCTCAGGGTGAGCCGGATTTCTCCCTGGGGCGCAAGGTCGGGATGCAGCCCGCGCCAGGGGGCGAAGTTGCGGAACCTCAGGCCGTTGAGCCGCACCGGGCCCCAGGGGCCCCGCTCGGCATGCAGCGGCAGGTCCCAGTCGCCGACCCGCAGCTGCCAGTCCCCCAGGTCCAGCGCCGTATCCTCGGTATGGCTCAGCAGGATCTGCAAGCGCAGGGTGCTGGCGTCGACCAGACGCGAGCCACCGCCCTCCTGGGAGGCGACGTCCCCGACCAGGGGCCAGAATTCGATCGCTTTCTCGACCTCCAGCCGGCAGCCCGCTAGCTCGGCGCACCAGCGGGCCCGGCTCGGGTCGTCGAGCAGCGCGGTCTTTATCGACTCCGCCAGGCCCAGGCCGCTCTGTGCCAAATCGTCGAGCACCGCCTGCAGATCGCACAGCAGGTAGAAAGGCAGCGCGAAACGCTCGTGCAGCTTGTCGCCCCAGTCGACCAGGCCTGCGGCCCGGTCGTGCGCGGTCAGCATGCAAGCGATGCCGCGCAGCAGTGCGACGATGGCCGCCGCCCGCTCCGGGGTCTGAGACATCCGAAAGGCCCGGAATTCCACCAGACCGAGACAGCCCCTGCCGGGCAGATACGGGTTCCACAGCTTCTCCACGTTGAGCTCGCTGCGGTGAGGATTCCCCGAGGGGTCGGTCATGAACGGACCCAGGCTGCGCCAGATGAATTCGGGGCGCTGATCGGCACTCGAGGCCAGCCGCGCCAGGGCCAGGTCAAGCTCGAGGAAGGTATCGCGCACGCCTTCGTCGGCGCGGGGCGATTGGCTGGAGCTGCCCACGTAATCGGGCGCGAACAGGTAGGAAAGGGAGGGGTGGTGGTTGACGTAGCGTACCAGCCGAGGCAGCAGCGCGGGGGAGACGAAGAACGGGCTGCGCGTGGGCGAGGGCCCGCCGAGGGTGAATTGCCCGCCCCCGCCGCTGTCGGTCACGGTGCCGTTGTACTGCAGGCGGTAAGGGGACAGACCCACCTCGGCCGCCAGGGTGTAAAGTGCCCGGGTCGCTCGGAGAAATTCGGCCCCGTTGGGGTAGGGCGCCTGGTTGACCTCAATGACCGCAGGGTCCGGGGTGACCGTGGTCCAGGCGATGCTGGCGTCCACCGGCGGAGGGAACCCCTGCAGCACCAGGGTCGGCAGCCCGGCCTGACGCGCGGCGCGAGCCAGCGCGTCGAGGCAGCGCAGGAAGTCGCTGACCCGCGCGAACGCAGGGAGCTCCACACAGGCGCACCCCGCACAGGGGCCCTCGGTGAGGACGCCCAGGGCGAGCAGGTGATCGCCTTCGGCTGCGACAGCGTCCTCGAGGCCCGCCAGCGGGATGGGGCGGAGATGGATCGAAGGCCGTGCCAGCAGCGGCTCGCGCTGCCGGCCGATGTCGGGCGTTCGCCCGTCCAGCCGGAACAGGATGCGCCGCTCCAATGTCTCGCCAGCGGCAAAGGCGACGGCTGGCCAGCCGAGCTCCGGCAGATGCCCTGTCAGCGCCTGGTGGAACAGGCCCAGGCTCGCGGACTCGGCCGGCACGGGGCGCGTCAGGGGGTCCGGCGGGCCTTGCCAGACGGGGACAGCGTCGCGACGCGCATAGAGCCCGTAGGACCAGCGCGGGCGCGGCTCACCCCGGTACTGGCGGCCCAGGGTGCGGAGCACCGCGGCCCCGGGAGAGCGCTCGGCCAGCGCCCGCAACAGTTGCCGGGCGAGCGCCTCTTTTTCGTCGCCGAGGGCCTCCGACAGCCACTCGGCCGCCTCGGAGCCGCGCAGGGTGAAGGTCGGCTCGGCGCCGACCCAGATCTCGGGCCCGGCCTGCGCCACCGCCAGATCCTGGGCGCACATCGCCGCTTCAAAGGGGTTTGCCGGCGATACCACAGCGAATGGCTCCGCGCTCTGTCAGTTCCGGGCCCTGCCCGCCGGCACGCTGATCGGGGGAAGGTGTTGGGGGTAATATGGGTGCGGTAGCCGGCCGCCCGACGGCGAGCCGGGCCAGGTGTCCGCGAGGCTTCCATGAGACGTATCGAGATCGAGCATACCACCCGCTACAGCTATCCGGCGCCGGTACGGTTTCTGGACCACAAGCTCCATGTGCGGCCCCGCGAAGGGCATGACATCCGCATCGAGTCTTCGTCGCTGCGGATCTTGCCCGCGTACCATATTGGATGGCAGCGCGACGTGTTTGGCAACTCCGTGGCCGTGGTGACCTTTCCGGAGCCTGCCACCGAGCTCCTCATCCTGAGCAAGGTGGTGGTTCAGCACTATGCAGATCTGGCTCAGGGGTTCGAGCTGTCCGATCATGCCCGGCACTATCCCTTTCACTACGATCCTCTGGAGCAGATCGACCTGATCCCCTATCAGATCTCGGTTTTCCCCCAGGATTACGAGGAGGTCAGCGCCTGGATGGAGGACGTCTGGCATCCGGGTGAGCTGGTGGAGACCGCCGCACTGCTCAATCGGATCAACCGCAAGATCGTCGAGAGCGCGGCGTACGTTGCGCGCACCGAGCCGGGCGTGCAGTCGCCGCACACCACCCTGTCGCTGGGGCGTGGGTCCTGCCGCGATCTGGCGACCTTCTTCATCGAGGCCTGCCGCTACTGTGGCCTGGCGAGCCGTTTCGTCAGCGGCTACCTGGTATCCAACGCGGCGGTCAAGGACCTTGCGACCACCCACGCCTGGGCCGAGGTCTATCTGCCTGGCACCGGCTGGCGCGGCTTTGACTCCACGAGTGGGCAGCTGGTGGGTGGCGACCATATCGCGGTCGCGGTGCACCGGCATCCCGAGGCCATCCCGCCGGTCTCGGGAACCTTCGTCGCGCCACCCGAGTGCCCGCAGAAGATGGAGGTGCAGGTGCGCGTGACGATCCTCTGAGGGAGCGACTTTGAGTGGTTGGACCATTTGGTGAGAGGTGATGCCGGGAAGGGGGTGAGCCATGCGGGCTGAATGCCGCCCGGCAGCGAGCGCCTCATCGCATCGATCTCCCGTAAGGCCGACGTCGGCTGTCCGTTCATGCTGTCCGGTCCTGGCAGCCTTGCTGCTGTTGCTCGGGGCCCTCTCGGGCGTCGTACGCGCAGCCGAGCTGCAGCGTGCCGCTGAGGATCCCCTACGCGCTGATGGGCGTGCAGCTGGAGGCCGGCGGTGCCGTGGCGGCCCCCACTGCCCCCGCCGTCTATGACGCGGGGCCCTGCCGCGCCTTGCGGGTCGAGGCCACTCGCTTTGAGCTGCGGGGGGGAAGCCTGCATGCCCTGAGCCGGGTGTCTGCGGAGGGAGGGATGCGGTTGCTCGGGGGCTGTATCTCGCCCCTGCGCTGGAGCGGGACGGCCGACCTGCAGCTCAAGCCCAGGCTCGACAAGGACTGGCGACTGGGCCTCGCGGTAACCGACAGTGCGCTCTATGGGGAGGACGGGACCCCGGCACCGCTGCTGGGCTTCGTGCTCGACCTGGTCCGACAGTTCCTCAAGCCCCGGATCGAGCAATACGGCATCGACCTTGCCGCACCCCGCAGCCAGATCCTGGCGCTATTGGGCGAAGCGGCTCCCCAGTCGTATGTCGCCGAGCTGAAAACGGTGCTCGACAGCGTTCGGCTCGCTCACCCGCGTATGCAACCCGACGGCGTGATCCTGGACCTGGTGCTGGAGCTGCCGCAGTCATGGCTTGCGATGGCCCCCCCTGCGATGATCGAGGCGCCCCTGTCCGAGCAGGAGATAGCTCGGCGCCGCGATACCCTGGATACGCTGGATGCCTTTGTGCTGTTCGCGGTCAAGCGGGCCGGGCTTGACCTGAGCGATCGCGAGATTCGCACGCGTCTGTTCGATCTCCTGATCGACACCCGCTACCGGCTGCATGAAGTGCTGACCGGAGAAGGAGAGGCCGCGCAGCAGCGGCAGGATCCGGTGCGCGCGCTGCTGCCGGAGGTCTGGGGCGAGCTGCGCGAGATCATCGCCGAAGCGCGCGAGCGCGGTCTGCTGCGCGGGCGCCTGTTGGAGTACACCCTGTTTCTCGACGCCGGGGATGTGCTGCTGGCCCTGGATCGCCGGGCGCCGGCCACCGGCGGCTGGATCTCGGCCAATGGGCTGCGGCGACTGGCGCGGATGCTACAGCCTGGTGCCGGCGCCGATCCCCTCGAATACGGCGATGAGGTCGATCCGCTGCTGCGCGAGATCTTCGGTCTGGGGTCGGAGCCGCTGAGTCTGCCTCTGCCACCGGGGCCAGGCGGCGGGGGCTCCGCGCCGCCCGCGCCGAAGCCGCCTGCGCCACAGCGCGGCAGCTGGCTCGACTGGCTGATCCCGGCGGCCGGGGCCGCGGACGCCGCCGACGGCGGGCGGATACTCCTCATTGGCCAGAAGCTCGATCGCTGGGTGCCGCCTGATGCCCGTCTGGAGGAATATCGCGGCCTGGTGGCGGAGCTGCTGGGGCTGAGTGCGGACCGGGCGCTGCAGGATGAGGGTTTGGCGGCTGTGCACGCCGAGGTCTATCGCAGGCTGGTGCCTGCCACCGCCATGATCGAGAGCTGCTGGCGCCAGTTCGTCCGCAAGGGCAAGGAGGTGAGCTTCGTGCGCTCCCAGACCGGCAGCCTCGGCCTCATGCAGATCAACCCCAAGGTCTGGCGACGCATCTATGACCCCGACAAGCTCAAATGGGACATCGCCTACAACGTGGGTGCGGGTAGCCAGATCCTGATGCTTTACCTCAGGGACCACGGCCTCCCGCTGGTCGAGAAGACCGGCGACGAGCAGCACCTGGCGCAGGCCACCTACGCCGCCTACAACGCCGGCCCGGGGGCGGCGCGCCGGTTCCTGAAGGCCAAGTCCTCAGGCCGGACCCGGCAGATCGACCAGCGCCTGCTGCGGCTCTACCGCGGATTCGCGGCGGGCGGCGCGGCCGATCTCAATCGCTGCAACGTGCGGCCTGCGGCGCACAGCCGTGGCTGAGCGATCCGCTCAGGGTGCCGGCGCGGTCGAGCCGCGCCGGATCAGAAAGCACTGGTGGATGCGCGGGCTGCGGGCGAAGTCAGGGGGCAGGGTGGCGCGGCTGATGTCTTGGATCTCCAGGCCGGGCAGGGCCTCGCGGTCCAGACGGAAGCGCCGGTGGTTGGTGGAGAAGATCAGCGCTCCGCCCGGGGCGAGCAGGGCGGCGGCTGCCTGAATCGAGCTCGGTGTGGTCGCGCTGTACCTCCCAGGTGCCCTGCATGCGCTTGGAGGTGGAGAAGGTCGGCGGGTCCAGGAAGATCAGGTCGAACTGCCGCCGGCATTGTTTGACCCACTCCCGGCAGTCGGCCCGGATCAGCTCGTGGGCCTCGCCGGCGATTGCGTTCAGGGCCAGGTTTCTCGCCGCCCAGTCCAGATAGGTGGCCGAGATGTCGACTCCGCAGGTCGAGCTCGCCCCGCCCAGGGCGGCATGGACGCTGGCGGTGCCCGTATAGCAGAACAGGTTGAGGAAGCGCCCACCCCGGGCCAGCTCGCCGATCAGCGCCCGCGTCGGGCGATGATCCAGGAACAGACCGGTATCCAGGTAGTCGGTGAGGTTCACCAGCAGGCGCGCCGCTCCTTCACGGATCTCCTGCCATTGCCCGCGCTCGGCCAGTTTCTCATACTGCGCGTCACCGCGTTGGCGACGGCGCACCTTGACGATGACGTGGTCGGGCGGGCACTGCAGGGCGAGCGGCAGCAGCGCCAGGACCTGCTCCAGCCGCCGGGCGGCCTTGTCCGGATCGACACTCGGCGGCGGGGCGTACTCCTGCACATGGACCCAGGGCCCATAGAGGTCCACCGCCACGGCGAGCTCCGGGATGTCCGCGTCGTAGAGCCGGTAGCACTCGATGCCCTCGCGCCGGGCCCAACGCCCGAGGGTACGCAGGTTCTTGCGGATGCGGTTGAGGAAGTCCTCCCCGCCCCCGCTGAGCGCCTGCGCCAGCGCCTTCTCCCGGGCGCGCCGGTCCAGGGCCTCGCGGTCGACGAAGCTGTCCTGCTGCACGTCGAACTGCAGCAGCACGCACGGGAGGGCGCCGTTGTAGAACTGGTTGCGCCGCCGGGCACGCAGCCCCATGCGTTTGCCGAGCTCCGGCCTGCCGGTGAATACCGCGGCGCGCCAGCCCGCAAAACGCGTCTTGAGCAGGTCGCCCAGGGCCTCGTAGGTGGGCGCGAGGTCCTCGCCATCGCCCAGGCGCTCGCCGTAGGGCGGATTGACGATCACCAGCCCCGGGGGCCCCGGCGGCGTCTGCCCGCCGAGGGCGAGCTGCTCGAAGCGCATGTGCTCCCCGAGCCCCGCGCTCGCCGCGTTGGCGCGGGCGGCACGCACCGCTCGCGGGTCCGCATCGGCGCCGACGATGACGGGCAAAGCCTGGAGCCCGTCGGCCGCCCGTTCTCGGGCCTCGTCAAGGATGCCTTGCCAGAGGACGGGGACGTGCCCCAGCCAGCCCTCGAATCCCCAGCGCGCACGCAGCAGCCCGGGGGCGCGGTCCGCGGCGATCAGGGCCGCCTCGATGGCGAAGGTGCCGGAGCCGCACATGGGGTCCAGCAGGCTGGCGCCGGTGCGCGCCAGGGCCGGCCAGCCGGCCTTCAGCAGCAGGGCGGCAGCCAGATTTTCCTTGAGCGGGGCAGCCAGGCCCTGGTCGCGGTAGCCGCGCCGATGCAGGGCCTCGCCCGAGAGGTCGATGGCTATCTGCGCCTGAGCGCCGGCCAGGCGCACGTGGATGCGAAGGTCGGGTCGTTCGAGATCCACGGATGGCCTGCGGCCGGTGCGCTCGCGCAGCCGATCGACCACTGCGTCCTTGACCTTCTGGGCACCGAAACGGGAGTTGGCGATGGCCGGGGACGTCCCGACGAAATCGACCGCGAGTGTCGCCTCCGGGGATAGATGTGCCTCCCAGGGCAGGGCGCTGGCTGCTGCGTAGAGCATCTCCGCCGACTCCGCGGGGGCCCGGGTCAGGATCAGCAGCACGCGGCTGGCGCTGCGTGACCACAGGCAGGCTCGGTAGCCCATGGCCAGCTCGCCAGCAAAGGCGACGCCGCCCTTGCGCTGAAGGGGGGTGACCGCGCCGAGCTCAGCGAGCTCCTGCTCCAGGACAGGCTCGACGCCCCTGGGGGCCGTGGCAAAGAAGGCGAAACCATCCGACATGGCCGAGGCATTCTACTGAAGAACGCGCCACGCGGGGCGGTCGCGGAGGCCGTGTTGCAAGTGGGTAAATTGTGGCCTCGCGCATATACTGTGGTCTGTCGGGTACGCCCAGGCGGTATGGGGGAGTGCCTCGTCTGCGAAGGAGTCTCATGGGCGCAGCAATCGTACACTCGGGGCCTGGGCGATCGAAGCGGCCGGCCCCTTCGCGGATTGCGCCAGATTGCGCAGCGCGGGGTTGTTGCGGGCACCAGGCACATTCAGTGGCTGTGGTGGTCCGGTTTGCGCCCCTGATCTGCCGGCGGACCCTCGATCGGGGGCTGCGCACGCGTCCCGCACAGGCGGGCATGGCGTGTGGATGAACGATCGGTCGCAAGGGCTGCACGGAGAATGCCCTAGCGCCCAGGACCGCGCATCAATGCTGTCGGCAGGTCCCCCTGCCGCCACTTCCCGCCGCCTGCATGTCGGCTATGTGACCATGGCGGTCGGCTTTGTGTTTCTCCTCGATCTGGTGGAGATGCCCGCGGCTCGACCGCAGCACGGCTTCGTCGCGACCCTGGTGCTCGCCTTGGCCATGGCGGGGGCGGAGGTGCTGCGCGGCCTCTTGAGCCGGCCGCGGGCCGGCAGCGAGCCTGGCAGCGAGGCCGCGCTGCGATACGGCTTTCTTGCAGAGACGGTGTTCTTCTTGTTGGCCGGTGTTGCCGCTCTGGCGGCCGATCTCACGCTGGGCGGTGGCGCCCCCGCGGCTGCGCTGCTGCGCTTTCAGGCGGTGCTGACCGTGGGGCTGTTCGCGGCCTACGATCTGGTGTTGGCCGGCAGCGGAGATGCGATCCGCAAGGGGGTTTCGATCGCTCCGGACCCCTCCCATGTCAGGCCGCTGAACAAGCAGCTCGTCTCGGCTGCGTCAATCCTGGCGCTCAGCGTATTGTTGCTGTTCGGCGTCACCCTGGTCAGGCTCTCCCAGCAGGAGGTATCCGGCCCGTATCTGCCGATCGGCGAGTCGGTGCTGGTGGCGGTGCTGGCGCTGATCCTGATCCTGCGCCTGGTCAATGCGCTTGCGGCCAGCATCCAGCGTATTCTGGGCACCTACGCGAGCGTACTGCACCGGGTGCAGGGGGGCGACCTGGATGTTTCCATCCCGGTGCTCAGCCGCAATGAGCTCGGGCTGCTGGCCGAGCAGACCAATCAGATCATCGAGGCGGTGCGCAACGAGGCCCGGCTGCGCCGCACCCTGGAGCGCGTGGTCAGCCCCTCGATCCTCAACAAGCTGCTCTCCACCGACGATCGCACCCTCAAGCGCGGTCAGCAGTACGATGTGGCCATATTGTTCTGCGACCTGCGCGAGTTCACGAGCTTCAGCGAGAACGCCTCCGCCGAAGACGTGATCCTGTTCCTGAACGATTATTTTTCGGAGCTGGTCGAGCTGGTCTCTGCCCATTCGGGCATAGTCAACAAGCTCATGGGAGACGCCGTGCTGGCGGTCTACGGTCTGGACGCGACGCCGCGGCCCATCGAGGATGCGGTGGCGACAGCCTGGGCGATCCTGGAGGGCAGCCGCAGCCGCGTCGAGCCGGGCGGCGCGCCGCTGGAGCTCGGCATCGGCATCCATTCCGGGACGGTGGTTGCTGGTACCATCGGATCGGAGGATCGCTACGAGTACACCTTCGTCGGGGACGTCGTGAACACCGCAAGCCGCCTGGATGGCCTGTCCAAGCGGCTCGGTTACAGGCTCATCGTCTCCGACGAGGCCTGCCGATCGCTGTCGGACGAGACCCGCTCGCGCTTCACCGATCTGGGCGCACACAGAGTCAGAGGCAAGCGAGATCCGATCCGCGTCTGGGGTGCCGGCAGCCTGCGCTGAGCCCTGCCGACGGGGTCAGGGGCGATGCAGCCGAACGCCCTGCAGCGGGACTTCCCGCAGCACGTAGTTGCGGATGTCGATACCGTAGGCACTCGGGTCCAGTACGCGCCGGATCTCCATGGGCGGCTTGGCGCGCCCGGCGGAGAATTGGGCCAGGTTGACGATGCGCGGCGGGTAGTAGGGACGCTTGGCCTCATCGCGCACCAGCATGATCTTGGGCATCAGGCGCTGATCGGGCTCTGCCGAGATCACCACGCCGACTTGCCCGCCGGACAGCTCGACCACGCTGCCAACCGGGTAGATCCCTATGCAGCGGATGAACTCCTCCACCAGATCAGCATCGAACAGCTCGCCGCGCAGGTTGTACATGTGCTTCAGGGCGTCCACGCTGCTCAGTCCCCGGCCGCTGCGCGGGCGGGTGACCGTGTCGTAGACGTCGACGATCGCAACGATCCTGGCAAACCCGGGAATCTCATTGCCCTCGATGCCTTGCGGATAGCCGGAGCCGTCCTGACGCTCGTGGTGAGAGCGGGCCACTTCGACACTGCTGGCGGGGATGTCGTGGGCACGGAAGAGGATGTCGGCTCCGATATCCGTGTGGGTCTTCATCACCTTGAGCTCTTCCGGGTTGAGCCGATTGCCCTTGTCGAGGATCTCGCTGGGAATGCTCAGCTCGCCGACATCGTGCAGCAGGGCCCCGACGCCGAGCTCGATCAAGAGCGGCTCGTCCATGCCGAGGTGGCGCCCGAAGGCCAGGCTCAGGACGGTAGTGCTCAGGGCATGCAGGGTGGCATGCTCGTCCTTGTCGCCGAGGCTGGCGAGCAGGATCAGCGCGTCGGGATTGCGCGTGATACTACTCACCATCTGCGAGATGGTCCGGCGCACCTCCGAGCCCTGAATGCTCGAGCCGGTTCGCACGTCCTCGAGCAGCTTGTTCACCGCCTTGGTGGTGCGCTCTATGACGCGGGCGGCGACCTGGAGCTCATCCTCCACGCTGTTCAGGTACGGCAGTCCGTTGCGACCGGTCATGGGCTCCACGGGCAGCTCCTGGACGCTGGCCGCTTCCAAGCGGGGGTTGAAGCCCTGCTCGGTGTCGATGTAGACATAGGTGCAGTAGCTGGCGACGCGCTTGATGTCCTCGTCGTTCCTGATCGGGAAGCCCTGGAACAGGAACGGACTGCCCAGCCAGGGGCGATCCAGCTCGGATACATACATGCCGGGCTTCAGGTTCTTGACCTCGATCTTCTCCTTCTTGGCCATACGGGTGTCTTGTGGAGCCCCCTGTTTAACCGGCTTAGCAGTGCCGGAGATGATAACAAAACCACCCAGCCGGCAGTATGTTCCGGTGGCGCCCGGCTGTCTGTCGGACCCGGCAGGGTTTGACCAGGCGGCAGCCGCGGTGGCCCAAACCGAGACGCCGGTCGCGCCTGCGGTGCCAGTGGGCCCCCCAGGTCCAGCCCGCCCCCCGGTGCCGGGCCGGTGTCATCCCCGGTACCAGGGCCCGGACCCCGGCGTGGGGGCAGGCGCGAGTGGGTCGGTGGGCGTCATCTCTGGATTCACTGAAGGGGCGGTGCCCCTGGCATGGCGCCTGTTGCTGGTTGAGGAGCCCCCAGTCTGCGCCTCGGGGGCCAAGGGCGGCCATCGTCCGAGGAGCGAGTAACAGGCCGTCCTAATATAAGCGTCACGTAGAAGACGCTCACCGACCCCAAAAGCAGCCATTAGCGAAAGGCGCTCCAGCACAACGGCCGGTTTGGCCTCCAACTCTGTGCCGCGCTCCGGCTGTGGCAGCGTCCAACAGGTACCGGTTGCAGCGCACCTCGGATTCAGAACGCCGATGAGGTTGGGATTGGTGCTATGGTAAGGAGAGCGATGGGCAGGGGAGCCCCGAGCGAAGAGGACCGTGGAAAATGAAAATGATTCTGACCAGACTGGCTCCAGGCACCGGGGTCCGGGATGTCCTTGGGTTCCTGCGAAACGCGGTCAAGATGAGCTTCCCGCTGCCGATGCGCGTGGCGGCGAAGGTGGAGAACTGCCAGCTCATCAAGATCATCCATGAGGACAGCGGCGGCGAGGATTACATCGCCCTGATCAGTGTGACGCCGGAAAAAGCCGCGCTTCGCGCCATACGGCGGGCGAACAGAACGTCATTGAAGGGTCGCATGGTCGAAATCCGCGAGTATCGCTACCGTTCCTCTCGCAATGACCAGCGCTCGCGCCGCTACGCCGTGGCGAGCGAGCACGAGAGGCGCGCTGATGAGCGCCGCCGGCCCAATCTCAAGTTTGAAAAAGACGTGGGGCCCACGCGGTTCGCGGCGGTCGACAGCTATCGGCGCACCTACGGTTTTTGACCGAATCGGCGCAGGGAACAGGTTGGCGGCGGCGCCAACGCGTCCATTGCCTGATAAGACTCGCCGCGGCGCCGGCACGGCCGCTTGGCCGGCGGCTGCTGCTCAGGCGGGGCGTCGGCGGCCCCGCACGGATCGACCGAGGTGCAAGTCGCCCGCTGGCGGGTGAACCTAGCGGCGTTCCTGGGTTAGCCCGTGCAGCTCCTCGTCCGAGCGTCGCTTCGACCTGCTGACTGGCACGAAGGCCTGATGGCCCCGGAAGCCCGGGCTGCACTCCATCAGGTTCGCGTGCGCGTTAAGCAGCTCTCGGGCTGCGCTCAGAGACACAGCTGAGAAACCACTGGAGCCGCGATGCCGCGATGGGGTGCGTGAGGCGTGCAGCACGACAGAAAATCCATGGGTGACGGGTATGCGACCCTGTGGGATCGATCTGCCGGGGAGGAGGAGGCATGTGGCGGCGAGCCAAGGCTGTGGTACCGCAGAATGGGGTGAGACGGCCCATCGGCTTCAAGATCTTCGGCATTACCGGTCTGCTGCTGATCCTGATGGCAGCGGTGACGCTGATCTCGAGCATCAACCTCGGCCGCGTCGGCCGGCAGATGGCCGTACTGTCGGACTATTACATTCCGCTCGACCAGATGCTCGGCGACATCCGCTATCACCACCTGCTTCAGGGCCTGTTGCTGGAGCGGGCGCTGAGCGCAGATCCGCGGCTGAGGTCGTTGCAGCGGATGCGCGAGACGGTCCAGTCTGCAACCGGACAGCTCGGCGATTGCGAGTATGAGACCTATTTGCCTGTCAGCAGGAAGCTCCGGGAAGCGCTGACCGACCCCGCGGAGCGGTCGCTGCTGGGCTTCGAGCTGCATCGCTATTGCGGCGATCGCAAGGTCCTGGCAGCCACGGCGTTGGTGGACCAGGCGCTCGGCCTGCCCTATGTGGCGGAAGATCCCGCGCTGGTGCGCGGATTCACGCAAATGCAAGGCGAGCTTGAGGGCATTCCGAAGGCGCGGGCGACGATGATCGCCAGCATCGACAAGTTTGCGGCTCACGTCCAGACCGACAACCCCCAGGCCGTGGACATCCTGAAAGAGCAGATGGAGAGCGACCGGCGCGCAGTGGGTCGCGCGAGCAGCACCGTCAGCCGCTTGCTGCACAACATCACCCAGGAGGCCGCCGCCAAGACCAGCCGATTGGAGCGCGGCACTACGTTGTTCAACTGGGGCATTACCCTGGGGGCCGCCATCCTCGGCATATTTTTTGCCAGCCTGATCACGCGCAACGTCATCAGGCCGGTGCGCGCCTTGCTCAGGGGCGCCAGGGCGGTAGAGAAAGGCGACCTGAGCATTTCCATCCAGGTACGCTCGGCCGACGAGATCGAGCTGCTTGCCAAAACGTTCAATTACATGGTCGACGGCCTGCGGGAGAAGGAGAACATCAAGGAGACCTTCGGCAAATACGTCGATCCGCGCATCCTCAAGGACCTGCTGGACGACGACCACTCGTTCTCGGAGATGGGCAACCAGCGATTCGCCACGGTGTTCTTCTCGGACATCGAGGGCTTCACCTCCATCTGCGAGCAGCTGTCCCCGGATGCTGCTGTGAAGCTGCTCAACAGCTATTTCACCCAGATGTCCGAGCCTATCCGCGCCCGCAACGGCATCATCGACAAATACATCGGTGACGCCATCATGGCCTTCTGGGCGCCCCCCTTCACCGGCGAGCGCGAGCACGCCCTCCTGGCCTGCCAGGCGGCCCTGGACCAACGGGCGCGGCTGGCCGGTTTCCGGGCCGGGCTGCCGGATGTCATCGGACTGCGCAAGGGGCTCCCTGCCTTCAACATCCGAATCGGCCTGGCGAGCGGGGAGGTCACTGCCGGCAGTGTCGGCTCGGACAACGCGAAGAGCTATACCGTCATCGGCGATACGGTGAACCTTGCCTCTCGCCTGGAATCCGCGAACAAGATATTCGGCGTCCATCTGCTGATCAGCCAGGCCACCCGCGAGCTGGCCGGTGAGGCGATCGAGACCCGGAACCTTGGCCGCATCCGGGTAGCCGGGAAACTCGAGTGGGCTCAGGTCTACGAGCTGTTGGCACTGGCGGGCCAGGGCGATGCCAAGCTTCTTGCGCTGCGTGACCGTTTCGAGTCCGGTTTACGGTGCTATCTGGAAAGGGACTGGGACGGCGCCGAGGGCCATCTGTCCGCTTGCGCCGAGCTCAATCCGGATGACGGCCCCACCCGCTTCTTCCGCGCCCAGGTCGCCGGCTTTCGCGCCCGGCCCCCAGCCACGGACTGGGACGGCATCCTGGAGCTGTCCAGCGATCAACATCGACAATGACTGCCTTGGTACACGAGGTGCACGCCCAATCAGCCCTCAATCGCTCCGGTAGCGGTCCGCGACTGCGTTCTCTTGGGGGGGATGCCGGACCTGGCTGCCCCCCGTTTCAGGGCGTTACGGCGACCGCGACGGCTATGCGTGGCCGCACTGCCCCGGGGTCAGGCCCAGGCCCAGCAGGCGTTCGCCGAGGATGATCGGCACAGCTGTTGTCCGCTCAGGCACAGGCGAGTCCCACGGTCTCCGGCCATTGTCTGGCCGTCGCTTCGTCCAGCACCCGCTGGGCGCAGTCACGGCAGCGTCCGCAGCAGGTGGCGACCTTGAGCTGGTCGCTGAGCGCGGCGATCGAGGTGGCACCGCCGCGGGCGGCCTCGCGGATCTGTCGGTCGGTCACGCGGTTGCAGATGCAGACAACCATGGTACGGTCCTCTTGACTTGGGAGAGAATCGTAGTAGAAATAAGAACTATTCGCAACTAGATCTTTTGGGTGGCCGCCGGCGTGTGGGTCACGCGGGCGGCCCGGTGCCGAATTTCGACGAGCTCGGCACCGTACCGAGCCGGTCAGCCCCGGAGCGGCCTTGCCCAATCCAGCCTTAACCGAGGAGATTCCGCATGCAGGGTGACCCGCAAGTCGTTCAACGTCTCAATCTGTGTCTCAAGGATCAGCTGACTGCGATCAATCAGTTCTTTCTCCATGCCCGTATGGCCAGGGACTGGGGCCTGCACCGGCTCGATGAGCTTGAGCACAAGCGCTCCATCCGGGCCATGAAGCAGGCCGACCAGCTGATCGAGCGCGTCCTCTTCCTGGACGGATTGCCCAACCTGCAGGACCTCGGCAAGCTGCTCATCGGGGAAGACGTTCCCGAGATGCTCAGGGGCGACCTGGAGATGCTCGGCGTTGTGCGCGCGAACCTGCAGGAGACCACCAGACAGTGCGAGGAGGCCCGCGACTTCGTGAGTCGCGACCTGCTGCAGGAGATCCTCGAAGCGACGGAGGGGCATATCGACTGGGTCGAGACCCAGCAGTACCTGATCGAGAACATCGGGGTCGAGCGATATCTGCAGGCGCAGATGGGGGAGGGCGCATGAAAGGCAGCCGGAAGGTCCTGGACCACTTACAGAAGCTGCTGAACGGCGAGCTTGCCGCCCGTGACCAGTATTTCACGCACGCACGCATGTACAGGGACTGGGGCCTGCAACGCCTGTACGAGCGCACCCACCACGAGATGCAGGAAGAGACCGAGCACGCCGATGCGTTGATCGAGCGCATCCTGTTCCTCGACAGGCAGCCGGACCTGGCCACGCCCGACAAGCTGCGCATCGGCTCGAGCGTCCCGGAGATGCTCGCGAACGACCTCGCGGTCGAGTACCAGGTGACGGATGCGCTGAAGGCGGCGATCAAGACCTGCGAGCAGGAGTTGGACTACGACACCCGGATGATCCTGACGCGCCTGCTCGACGACACCGAGATGGACCATGCCTACTGGCTCGAGAAGCAATTGGGGCTGATCGAGAGGATCGGGCTGAAGAACTACCTGCAGTCACAGATGGGCGGGGACGGGGCCGCCTGAGCGAGGGTCCGGCCCCGGACTTCAGCCCCCGGCGCTTCATCCGCCACCGCGCACGCCCAGCTCCAGGCGGCTCGGTACAGGCCCATGCTTGGCGCTCGTCCGCTCCGGCGCGGCCGCGCTCACCCGGGATGGATCGACCGCCGCTCCGGCCGTCAGTTCGTCGATGACCGCGGTGGCGCGCTGCGTGGCCAGCGCCTGAAGCTGCGCATCGGGCGGGGGCGCCTGCTCTACCAGATGTGCGAGAAAGGCCTGGTAAAATTCCCGGTCTTCGCTGGCCTTGCCCACCAGGGCGAGCACGGCGTTGACCCGTTTGACCTCGCGTCCATGGCCCTTCTCATAGGCCGCCTGGAACCGGTCCACGGCCTCGTCCCCGCCTTGCTTGCCGGCGAGCTTCTCCAGGGCGCGCTGGGTCTTCGCCTCGTCGTAGGCCACCGGGCCGGGGTCCTCTCCCGGGGTGAGGGCAACCTTGAGCTCCCGGGCCAGGGCGAGGCGCAGATTGAGATCGTTGATCGCGGTGCCGTCCACCGCCGGGTCGAAGCCCGGGTGCACGGTCAACATGAGCTGTGGCCTTTCGGTCAGGGCCTGCCCCAGGGTCTTGAGCTTCTCCCGCTCCGGTGGGGCCAATACCGGCTCGCCGGGCGCGAACGCCACCGAATCCAGATGCGCCGCGCCGCCGCCGAGGGCCGAGCCCAGCGCCCGGAAGGGGGCAGTGACGATCTTGCCGATGAGGTTGGCGATGGCCTGCCCGACGACATGACCGAAGCTGAGCTCCGGGCTGTCGAGGTTGCCGCTCACGGGCACGGCGACATCGATCTTGCCTTCGGTGTCCGTCAGCAGGGCGACCGCCAGATCCAGCGGCAGATTCGCGGCACGGTCGCTCTTGACCGGCTTGCCCAGGGTGAATTCCCGCAGCACCACCTGGTTGGTGCCGAGCAGCTCGCCGTTCTTGATCTTGTACTCGAGATCCAGGTTGAGCTTTCCCGCGTCGATCTCCCGTCCTGCGAAGGTGGCGCTGTACGGGGAGAGCGACGACATGGCGACGTTGCGGAAGCCGACCTTGATGTCGGTGAATCGCGCGGGGTCCGACGGCAGCAGGCTGCCGTCCACCCGCGCCTCTCCGAACGGGTCGACCTGCCCGGCAAACTTCAGCGAGGCCCGGGCCTTGGGGTCGGTGGAGATGCCGGCCGCCGAGCCCTGAAAGCGCTGGATGCGTGCCTTGAACCTAGAAACGGCAGCTGACCGCTTCCAAGGGGTGCGGGCGGCGGGCTTGTCCTGGGCAGGCTTGCTGCCCCCCGGGGTGAAGAGCTTGGCCCAGTCGATGGAGCCGTCTTTGACGGCGGTCGCCTGGGCGCGCCCGCTGCGGATCGCAAGCTCCGGCACCACCAGCTCCCGGGTGCCCAGGTGGAAGCGCGCCCCGGGGATCTCGATCGCAGCCAGCTCCAGAAGCGGGGCTGTCGCACCCGTCTCGGCCAGAGAGAGGCCCTTCAACACCAGTCGGATGGGATCGGCCGACAGCCGGGTGTTGCCCGAGGAGTAGGCGACGTGACCGTTAAGGCGCAAGGGCGCGACCGGTCGGTTGGTTACCTGCCGACTGGACGGTGGATGTTTCTGACCAGCTTTAGCATTGCCGGCAGGCGACGTCGGCGCAGCCGGATCCCGGAGTGCGCCGATATCGCAAGCTGAGGTCCCTTTCGCGCCGATCATCACCCGGATTCTGTCGCATATCACCTCGGGGCTTGGTGCCCCCCAATTCCCATGCTCGAGACCTCCGGGCTCAAACCGCTCGATCTCTGGTACCCCTCTCTTGGCTGCGCGCCCGAAATGGCGCGCGATCTCCTGCGTGCCGCAGGCTGCGGCGCGATGCCGCGCCATCGCAGGTTGGCGCTCGCCAGGATTTCGGCCTGTCTTTGATGCCCCTCTGCCGCGCCATTGTCACAGCGGCCCCGGGCGGACCAAAATGCCCAGGCACAACGCCAGGGGAGATTCGACTGTGCATACCGATGATCTGTCTCCATGGATCCACGAGCATGTATTCGATGCCGGGAACCGCGCAGGCGAGCGGGGGACCCGTGCCGTGATGTGGATCACGGCGGTGATGATGGTCGCCGAGATCGCCGCCGGCTGGCGTTACAACTCCATGGCGCTGTTGGCGGATGGCTGGCACATGAGCTCGCACGCGGTTGCCATTGGCCTGAGCGCCTTTGCCTATGCGGCGGCCAGACGCCTCGCCGTCGACCCGCGGTTCGCCTTCGGCACCTGGAAGATCGAGATCCTGGGCGGATTCGCCAGCGCGGTCTTTCTGCTTATCGTGGCGACACTGATGGTGCTCGGCTCGGTGGAGCGTCTGGTCGTCCCGCAGCCCATTCACTATGCCGAGGCCATGGTGATCGCGGCTATCGGTCTGGTCGTCAACCTGGTATCCGCGGGGATTCTCGGACAGGCGCACGACGATCACGTTGGGCATGGACATCACGGGCACGGTGCGCACGACCACCCCGACCTGAATCTCAGATCCGCGTACCTGCATGTGCTCGCCGACGCCGCCACCTCGGTACTGGCGATCGTCGCGCTCGGCGGCGGCTGGCTCTACGGGTGGTCCTGGCTGGACCCCGTGATGGGCATAGTGGGGGCGGGGCTGGTGGCCGCCTGGGCGAGGAACCTGCTGAAGGACACCGGCAAGGTGCTGCTCGACCGCGAGATGGACCACCCTGTCGTGGACGAGATTCGGGAGGCCATCGAAACGGGTCCCGGCAGGGGCGAGAGCCGGATCGCGGACCTGCATGTGTGGCGTGTCGGCAAGCGGGCGTATTCCTGCGCTATCAGTGTCGTGACCCACGACGCCACTGTGACGCCGGATAGGGTCCGCGACTGGCTGTCGGTGCACGAGGAGATCGTGCATTCGACCATCGAGGTACATTGTCCGTTCTCTTAAACCTAGAAGCGGCAGTTGAACGGCCGCCAGGGTGCGTGCCGCGTGGTGTCTGGCAAGGCATGACGAGGCGGAATAGTGATTCTATTCCAACGAGTTATAACGCAGCCAGGCGCCGCGCGGTGCGTGCCCTGGTGGTCGTAGCGGCCATCACCCGATGGGTGAGTACCAGGTTTGTCCAGAACCATAGCCCAAGCAATCACTCGATCGCTGCTCGAAGCGGTCAACTGCTGTTTCTAGGTTAAAAGGCCTTGGTCGCTCAGCGCCATTCCGTGCTGAGCCGGCGAGCGTTGGTCTATGCTGAAATGACGATACGCCTGTGGCAGCCCGGCGGGTCGGTTCCGTTCCCGGATCGGACCAACGAGAACGGTCCTGATAAGGCTGGTCCGGGCTCGACAATGGCGGGCGCCGAAGGTCAAAGCACATAGCACAGAGGGGATCTCGCTATGAAAAGGGTGCTGGCCATCCTGTTGGCATTGGGCGGCTTGGTCGTGCCGGCGGTATCCGGTTCCGGGAGCGGCAACAGCACTCGGGTGCTGTTCGACGAAGCCTATCCACCCTATATGTACGGCTCCGGGGATGCGGTGCAAGGACTTTATCCAGCGATAATCAAGACGGTCTTCCAACGGACCGGCATCGAGATCGAAGCTCAGGGTTATCCGTGGGACCAGGCGTTGCACCTGGCGGAGAAAGGGGACGCGGCGATCGGGGGCCTTTACAAGAACGAGAAGCGCCTGAAGTCGTTCAGCTTTTCAGACCCGATCGAGACGGAGACGCTGGGCGTCTATGTCAGGAGAGGCGCTGGCTTCCCGTTTCATCGCCTGTCAGACCTACGGGGTAAGACGGTCGGCCTCAATCGGGGATGGAGCTATGGAGATGCGATTGACGATGCGCGGGCAGCAGGGCTGTTTTCTGTGGAGGAATCCGCCGACGATCGTGCGGATTTCGAAAAACTCATGGCGGGGAAGGTCGATTGTATCTTCGCAGAGCAAATGTCGGCTTCGGAGATAATCCGGCAACAACAGTATGGGGAAAAGGTCGAAAGGCTTGCTGAGCCTGCCGCCGTCAATGCGGTCTATGTCGCTTTCGCCAAGGGCGATGCCAGGGCGGCCGGGCTCGAAGGGTTCAACGCCGCACTTCGGAAGATGAAGCAGGACGGCTCTTATGGGGCGATGCTGGAGGCATTCACGCGTGCTCATCGCCTGGATCAGCGGTTGCTCGTACAGGTGGAGAAGGCCCTGGATGGCCTGGCCGACGCCATCGGCCGCGAGCCGTCGCTTGACAAGAGCCGGGCCTTTACGATGCTGGCAACCTATCTGCGCCAGAACCCCGAGATCTATGGGGCCGCTTTTGCGTTTGCGCCGCGCCAACAGGATGGGCGGACAGTGAAGTCCGCGCCCTATGTCTTCCGAAGCGGGGCGAGACTCGTCGAGAAGGAGTTGATCGACAGCTATGACTACACTGCGCCTGAGCAGGCATGGTATGTGGCTCCTGTACGGCTCGGGAAGCCTGTCTGGACGGAGCCGTACTTCGACAAGGGCGGTGGTGATGTCTGGATGCGGACCTATTCGATTCCTATCTACTCGGGCGGGGCGGAGCGTCGGCTCATCGGCATCGTGACGAGCGACGTCGAGGTGCCATCGCCCTAATCCGGGTAAAGCTCGGCGCCGGCTAGCGTGAATCGAGGGGAGAGTATGAAGCTTTCCGGGACGTGGAAGGAAATTGTGGGCCCGCGGGGGCTTTTTGCCGGCAGGACGTGCAAGAGGGTAACGAGCTTCAACCGAGCGGCTTCCGGCACAACGACGATAGAGTTGACATCGGGGCAGCGGCCCAAGAACGGCCGAAACGGCAATCTCGGTAGCAGCTCGGGATGCTGCTGAGGGCGCGACGCGATGGTGACGCTTCCGAAGGTTATGCTCGCCACCCGAGCGGATGCAACGGGCATTGCGGAGATGTCCAGGAGCCACATCGAGCAGGGTCTCGAATGGAGCTGGACCCCGGCGCGGGTGGCGAAAGCTATTCAGGACTGTGCCACAAATGTTGCGGTGACTCGTGAGGGAAGCAGGCTGGAGGGCTTCGGTATTATGGAATACGGGGATCAGAGGGCGCATTTGGTGTTGCTTGCCGTCGATCCTAGCCGGCAAAGGCGGGGCATCGGGTCTTTGCTGCTTTCATGGCTCGAAAAGTGCGCGGATACAGCGGGGATAGGGAGCATTCAAGTCGAGGCGCGGTGCGATAACCCCGGGGCGGTCGCATTTTACAAGAGCCAGGGGTACAGGGAAAAACGCCGTGTGCAAGGCTATTATCTAGGCATTATCGCTGCGGTGCGGCTCGAGAAGAGTCTTTGGCCCGGGCTTCATCGACCGCGTGGTGATTGAGGGTCACGCCGGTAACTCGTGAGTGGGGAGCCAGCATACCCGCGGCGCTCCAGGGAGACCCAGGTCGGCGCCCTGGGGTCGCAGAGCGGGACCTTCGGATCGGTAGCGCCTCGATCCTGGTCAGGGCTCCCGACGCGCCCTGGGTCTGGATGCCGGCTACACTGTTGCGGGCGGAGGCCGAGCCACCGTTTGAGCGGGTGCCCACCCGCACATCATGGAGCTTTCATTCCGGAGGGAACGAGCAATGAACAGCGAAGTCAAGGCAGTACCGCAATCGGAAAGCGTCAGCAAGGCGAAAGAGCAGGTCGAAGCCGCTGCGGAGCGCGTCGGCACGGCGCGACGGGATTTTCTGAAACTGTTCGGCTACGGGGCAGCCGGCCTGATGATGGGCGGGCTCTCGATCGGGGAGGACGGCACGCCGGAGCTGTTCCCGAGTGCCCGGGCGGACCTGGCGAAGAAGAGTCCCTACGCGAAGGAGTTCCGCTTCGCCAAGAAGCTGCTCTACATGAACATCGGCACCACCGGTGCGTCGCCGACCCGAGTGGTCACGGATCTATATCTGGACTACAGCGACATCGCCCGGAATCCCAAGGCGTACTTTTTCGGCCAGCAGGTGATGCGCAACACCATCGCCCCGGGATTCGGTTGCGATCCCTACGAGCTGGTGATGAGCTTCAACACCACCGACGGGCTCTGGCGGATCGTGATGGGCATACCCTTCCAGCCGGGCGACGAGGTGATCACCACCAACATGGAGGAGGACGCCGGGATCTCCGCGGTGTCTATCCTTCGGGACCGCTTCGGCGTGGTGGTGAGGACCGTCAATCTGCCCACCAACGATGCCTACAGCGATGCGGAGGTATTGGCCCGGTTCGAGGCCCAGCGTACCCCTGGCACCAAGGCGATCCTGTTCTCTTCGCCGATCTACCTCACCGGTGCTCGCCTGCCGGCGAAGGCGCTGTGCCTGTGGGCCGCGTCGAAGAACCTGATCTCCATCGTGGACGGCGCCCATCTGCCGGGCATGGCGGCGCTCAACCTGCACGACATGGGCTGCGATTTCTTCTCGGGGGCGGGGCACAAATGGCAGTGTGGGCCTGGTCAAACGGGGTTCCTATACATCCGCAACAACTATTACCCTGCGGACCAAGTGGTGGAGCGCCCCACGAGCGATTTTGCACCCTTCGGCGTCCCCTCCGAGACGGTGAGCATCCCGATCCCGGCATACGCCAACACCAACCCGCTGCCCACCTACTATCCGACCAACACGCTGATCTACGGGGCGGCCGGGATCCTGGCCAACGGCGCGCGCGATCCCGAGCACAACATCGCGGCGGTGCTGCAGTTGGTGGGCAATGGCAGCAGGCCGTCCCAGCGCGCACTCACCGAGGCCTGCCAGATGTGGGACGCCTGGGGTCGATCTGCGATCGAGGACTACATCTGCTCATTGGCGCAGTATCTGCGGGCGCGCATCCTGGGCATCTGGGGCGCAGGATCTCTGTCGGTTCCCTATGCCAACCCGGCGGCGGGCGTGGCACGAACCGGGCTGACCTCGTTCAACCCCTTCTCGCCGGGGTATGACTACAACGCGGACCTCACCGCCAGCCAGGCCGCTGGGCAGAGCACGACATCGGCGGCGGCGGTCTCGACCTTGGGCTCGTCCTTCGACATCGTGATCCGCAACAACTCGGTGCCCCACTCGCTGCGCAGTGATCCGAGCCAGAACGCAGCGCTGGGGACATTCTCGTCGCCGCTACGCGTCTCCACCCATCTGTTCCATTCCACGGAGGACGTGGATCGCTTGATCACCGCGTTGCTCGCGGTCGTTCCCCATCCCTGAGCGAGGTCCAGGCAACGCTGGCCGTCCCTTCCCCGGCGCGGGGGAGGGACGGTAGGGTCGTCGGTGTCGGCTCAGCGCATCTGGCGCGAGAAATCGATCAGGTCCGGCACCTGCTTGTTGATGGATCTGTCCACCAGCCCGGGCAGCAGGCCGTTGATGCGCGCGAACAGGCTCTCGGGGAAGCCCAGGTAGGCCTCGTCGCGCTCCTGCTCAATGGCCTTGAGGATCCGGCCAGCGACCCAGATCGGGTCGTCCATGTGCATCATGCCGCGCTCGGCCATGTGGTGCAGGATGGCGGGGTTGAAGGGCGTCTTGACGGCCCGCGGCGAGACGTAGGTGACGCCCACACCGGTGCCGGAGAGCTTCCCGGCGCAGGGCCTGGGAGAGGCCTCGCAGAGCGAACTTGCTGGCCGAGTAGGCGGCGAAGCAGGGGAAGGCGATGCTGCCGAACATGGAGCCTATGTTGACGATTCGCCCGCTGCCCTGGGCGGTCATCTGGGGCAGCACCTCGCGGATCAGCAGCATGGGGGCCTCGACATTGACCTGCAGGATCTTGGCGATCATGCCGGGATCCGCCTCCTCGAAGGGCCGGAAGTCCAGGATGCCGGCCAGATTGATCAATATGTCGATCCCGCCGAAGGCCTTGTTCATCTGCTGCACGGCGCGGCGCCGGTCCTCGGCGCTGGTGATGTCCGCTTCGATCACGATGCAGTCGGTGTGCAGGTCGCGGGCGTCCTGGACCAAGGTGGAAATCGCGGTGGGGCCGCGGTCGAGCAGCCCGAGGCTGGCGGCGCGGCCGGCGAGCTGGGCACAGAGGCGTCTGCCGATGCCCCCCGCCGCGCCGGTGACCAGTATCCGTTTGGCTTGCAGTTGCATGTTACCTGGCTCCTGAATGGGTAGATTCTGGATGTTCTGTCGGGGTCCGACGGGGTTTCCCGCTCGCTCAGCCCTTCGCCTGGATCTTGGCGACCAACGCCTGGATCTCCTGGCGACGGCCCGCGTCGGCGTCTGGCCGGTCCGGCCGGGCGGGGGCATTCAGGGCCTTGTCCAATGCGGCGAGCGCCTCCTTGTAGTGGCCCTGGCGGTACAGGTAATCGCCGTAGAAGTAGTTCGGGTCCATGCCCTCGGGGTTGAGGGCCAGGGCCTTCTTCAGATAGGCCTCGGCCTTGTCGTCGTCGCCGAAGCCCAGGGGCCAGCGGGGCACCTGGTAGTACAGGCTGCCCAGGCTGGTGTAGACGGAGCCCTGCAGGGTGCTGGGGTCGATCTTCTCGGCCCCCAGCAGCAGATCGCGGGCCTTGCGCACCATGGACAGGGCGCCCAGGCCGCCGTGCACGCCGGCATGGGTGCTGAGCACTATGGCCGCCCAGACCTTAGGCTCGGCGCGCTGAGGATATTGTCTGGCCAGCGCCTCGGCCTGGGTCTCCAGCTCCGAGAAAGCCCCATCCTTGGCGTCGGCGGGGACCTGGTAGTTGATGCGGGCCCACTCGTGCTCGATGTAGAGCAGCTTCTGGGCGATCGGGTCGCTCTGGGAGAGCACCGGCAGGCTCAGGGCGCACAGGGCGCCGGCGGCAAACAATTGGGTCAGTACACGCATGTTGGGGTCCTCGGGATGGATCAGGCGGGGAGGCTGTCGAAAACTGCGCCATAGAGGCGATAGAACATGTTCGCGCTGTGGACCAGCATGGCCTGGTCGCCAGGCTGGTCGAGCCGGTCCACCAGCTTGCGGTAGAAGGCGACGTGCTCCAGGTCCAGGGTCCCGTGGGAGGTCAGATAGCGAAAGGCCTCCGCGGGCAGGCCCAGAGCGCTGCGGATCACATTGGCGGCGCGGTTGGCGATCTGCGCACTGGTGCTCTCGAGCACGAACACCATGCCCAGGAAGCCCACTGGGTTGCGCCGGCTCACCATGTCGTAGGCGTAAGCCACCATCAGCTCCGTGGCCGGCAACGGGTCGGCGTCCCGGGTCGCCTCGGCGTCGCCGCCGGCGGCCCGGATGTCGTCCAGTATCCAGCGCTCGTGTCCCGTCTCTTCGCTGATGTACTCGCCCATGGCCTCGCGCAGCCAATCCAGACGATCGGGCAGGCGGTGGCCACAGCCCATCAGCAGCGGGACCGTATGCTTGACGTGCTGATAGGCCTGGCCCAGGAAGGCCAGGTAATCCTCGCGGGTGACCTCACCGCGCAGCGCGCGCTGCAGAATGGGCATGGACATGAGCCGCTCGCGGGCGGCAGTGGTGTCGCTGACGAGGCGCTCAAATACGGACATGGGATTCCTCTTCTTGGTACAGGTTTTGGATCGGGTCCGCGTAGGCCGTGCCGACCGCCGCGCGGTCCACCGCGCCCGCCGCGTTGGCAAGGCCGTTGCGCGGCGAGAAGGGCTCGCGGGCGATGATCCAGCGTCGCACCCGGGCGTAGTCCGGCAGCCGGCGGTTGATGCTGAACAGCGCCGCGGAGACGGCAGCTGCGCTGGCGCGTGGATGGGGCACCAGCACCGCGACGTTGTATGGACGGCCCTCCCCGAGCACCACGGCCTGGGTCAGGGCACGGCAGCCCAGCAGCTCGCCCTCGACCCAGTCCGGGGACAGGTTGCGGCCGTAGGCGGTGGCAAAGGCGCTGCTCTTGCGCCCGGTGATATGGAGAAAGCCGTCCGCGTCCAGGTGGCCAAGGTCCCCGGTGTGCCACTCCTGCCGGCGCGCGTCGGCCTGCCCCAAGTAGCCGCTGAATAGGGTGCCGCTCACCAGCACCTCGCCGTCGTCGGCGATGCGCACCCGCACGTGCGGCAGGGGTCGGCCGGTGCTGCCCAGGCGCTCGCGGCCCGGCAGGTTGAGGCTGACCACCGAGCAGGTCTCCGAAAGGCCGTAGCCCTCATAGACTGGCAGGCCGGTGCGTCGGGCGCGCTCGATCAGCGCCGGGGCGGTGCGCGCGCCGCCCACAGCGACGAAGCGCAGGCTTTGCGGTGGAGCGGTGCCGGCCTCGGCCGCTTCCACCATGACCTTGAGCAGCTGGGGAACGGCGATCATGGAGCTCGGGCGGAAGCGATCGAGAGCGGCTATCAGCAGGGCCGGGTCGACGCCGCTGGAGCCGTTCATACCGCATTCGGCCAGATCAGGCAGGCAGGCCTGGGCGCCGTTGTACAGGGGGGCATAGAGGCCGCCGATGTTCTCCAGCAGGGTCGACAGGGGCAGCAGCGAGAGCGTGCGGTCGTCCGGGCTGGCCTGGACGGCCTCGCTCAGACTCAGGGTGACCTTTTCCATGGCCGCGCCGGTGAGCAATACACCTTTGGGCCGGCCTGTGGTGCCGGACGTGTAGGTGAGCTTGGCCGTGTCGGCCGGGAGCGGATCCGTGCTCGTGCCGGAAATGCGGAACCGGGTGAGGAGCTGGCCGGTCACGGCCAGCGACTGGGCCGTGGCGATGGGCAGCATTCCCGCCAGACGCTGCGGCTGGTCGGTGATGATGAGGTCCGGGCGCGCGTCGGCCAGCAGGTGCTGGAGCTGGCCATCGGCGAAGAACGGCGGCACTGGAATGCAGGTTGCGCCCAGGCGCAGTATTGCCAGATCCAGCACCGCCCAGGCGCAGCTGTTGCCCAGCAGCAGGGCGATGCGCTGCCCCTCCGACAGCTGGGCGCAGAGCCGCTCGATCTCGGCCTGCAGCTCGGCATAGGTGAGCGCGCACCGGGAGTCGGCCAGCGCGGGGCGCTCAGGGCGTTGCCGGGAATGCCGGGCGATGCGCTGCAGCAGCGGTCTCACCGCGCCCCCTCCCGCATTACGGCCGCGGGCCACAAGAACGAGCACGCCTCGCGGAAGGCGTCGTTCAACAGCGTACGCAGCAGGGGTTGGCTCTCCGACATGGAGCTGCCGAGCTTGCGGTAGCCCGAGCGAATGTCGCCGACACACACCACCGGCCGCTCCTGGTAGTAGCTGCCCCAGACGCGGCCGCCGTCGGGCAGCCGCGCCGGATCGGCCTCGGCGAGCTGGATGGGTCTCAGGCCCAGGCGCTGGAAGGCGTTGAACAGCGGACGCACGGCCGTGAACAGGACCCAGCGGTAACCGCAGGCGTGCAGAAAGCAGGTCACCGCGGCGATCACCCAGCGCGCTTCGCCGGGCCCGGCCAGGGCGAGGTTGCCGACCTCCACCAGCTGGAAGCGGCTGGCGGGCTGGTCCCAGTGACTGGCGAGCAGGGTCTCGGCCGACGCGCTCAGGTACTGCTCGGCGAACAGCGGACCCTCGGCGCCATCTCGGACCCCCACGGCCGCCCTCAGCCCGTCCGCGCTGCTGAACGAGAGCAGGGTTGGGTAGAGGCCACCGAGCATCGCCCCGTAGCTATCGAAGAACACCGAGCGGATGAAATGCTCCACCCCGGCGCGCTGCGGTGTCAGCGCCGTGTGAGCTCGGATGGAAACGGCCTGCCGCAGCTCGTTGAGAATCGGCTGGATGCCGGGGACTACGCACGGATCGGCATCGCGGGGGCGCTCGGCATTTATGGGGGCACAGACTCTGGTCTCGGTCATGCGTGCCATAATGCCAGTTCCGTGCCAGTTTTATAACATATTGATATTACTTGTTAAAATCTCCTTATGAGCGCGCGGCGGGGCGTGCAGGGCGTTGCACCCCGCAAGAATTGTCAGACCGTTTTTGCGGGATTGGGGCCGGGCGCCGGGGCCCCTTTACCTGCTGTCTACCGGGTAGGAGCGAGCGCCTGCTCGCGATGCGAGCACCGCCTGGATGATCGCCACCGGGCAGCCGCTGCTAGGCGGGCCAGGCTCGAAGCTCGGGCGTTCGGCCGGCGCCCGCATGGGATAGCCGGCGATGCGCTGCTCATTCGCTGTTCCGCGCATTCTCCGTGCAGAGCTGCTGGACGGCCTCGTGCTCGCCGGGGGGTACGGGCAGCACCATCAGCTCGCGCACGCTGGGGTCGACCTGGCAGGTGGCCACATAGCCGATCGCCCCATCGGTTCCGGCCACGAACCGGATCACCGCGTTCGGGGAGCCCAGCACATAGGGCGGGCGCACTCCGTGGAAATAGCGCTCGTTCCAATAGGCCTGCAGCCGGTCGCTGGTTTCTCCGAGCAGGCTCAGGGAGAAGGCGCGGCGCAGGGGGTCTTCCGGGGGCAGGTTCACCGGGATCAGCGCGTGGCCATCGCCGTCCACGAAGATCTTCTTCAGGTAGATCTCCCTCAGGGTGATGCGGTCCAGCCCGGGTCGCGGCGCATCGCGGGCGACGATGACGGCGACTCCGGGGCCAGCCCGGACGGGCAGCGGCAGCGACGCCGGGCCGAGCGCCAGGGCAAACGACAGGGGCAGACCAGGGAGCATCCGGCGCATGACGCTAGAACAGGATCGCCAGGGATGCGAGCCAGCCGTCCGGGGCGACCTGGTCGTTGCCCGAGCCGTCACGGTACTCGAGCTTGACCGAGATTGCGGGGCCTGGGCGGTAGGTGAGCCCCAAGGTGTCGATAGTCGGCCTGGTGCTCAGCAGGGTTGCGCTGTAGTGCTCGTAGCGGCCGACCAGGTAGAAGTGGCCGGGCAACGGCACCACCGCCTGGAGGAAGCCGCCGCGCTCGTCGGGCTCGGACCATCCCCGCGCGGTGCGATACACCGCCTCGCCGGTGAGCTCCGTGTAGCGGGTGCTCCAGGACAGGTCGAGGCCGACCAGGTTCTTGTCCTGCCGAGCGTGCTGCATCTCGAAATGCACGTAGGAGGCCCCCAGACTCAGCCGGTCTTCGATGAAGTGATAGAGCAGCCGCCCGCCGAGGGCGCGGTCGAAGTTGTTGGTGAGGTCGAGGGCGGAGCCTGGGATTTCGAAGGCCTTTTCTTCGCGCTCCAGCGGATCGAGGCCGGCGGTGTCGTCGACGAATGTCCAGTAGTCGAGATCATGGCCGGCGGTTGGCACAGACCCGTACACCATGGCACCGGTAGCGTGTCGGGCGAACGCGGCGGTCGCGGTCAGCGGGCGCGAGACGGTCCACACCAGGGGGTCGGCATGGATCATGTTCCAGCTGCCGACCGGGGTGAGGAATTTGCCGATGCGCAGGGTGATGGCCGGGCTCACCCGGTAATCGAGATACAGCCGCTCGACGTCAAACTCCGGATTGTGGCTGACCTCGCCCTCTTCGCTGACCTGCAGGACATCACCCATCTCGATCTCTGCAAACAGGCTCCAGCGCGCATCGATGTGCTCGTTCAGGAACAGGCTCAGGTCGTGGGCGCTGAAGGCCGGCGTGCGATGGCTGAGGGACTCGTACTGCAGGCTCAGATAACCACCGACATCCAGGCCGAGGTCGGCAAGCTGCAGGCCCTGGCCCAGCTCGTACGGGGCGGGCGTCAAGGGCTTGGGTAGCGCGTCCGCGGCGGCCGCCGGGCGGCCGAGCGCGCACAACAGGCCGAAGATGATCAAGCGGTGCAGATGTGGCGTGGCTCTCATGGTCTCGATCATCCGATTCGATGGCAGCCCTCAGTCGCCCCGTGCGAAGCCCAGGCCGCGCGCCGCTCGGTCCGGACCCAGGGATACGCAGACCCGGGCATGCCCGGCCGCACAAGCATACAGACCCCGGGGGAATGGGTGAAAGCTCGGTCGCTCAGCGGGCGCCGTACGGGCCGGAAGGCGCGGCGCCACCGGCCGGGCGGAGGTATGCTGAAGCCGTGACGATCCGCACCGCCTTGCTGCGCGCCTTTTTCTGGCTGGTCCTCGGGGCCATCGTGCTCATGGGCGTGCTGTCCTTCTTCGAGGTGCGCCGCGCCCTGCAAGCGGAGATTGCCGGCAACCTTCAGGCGGGCGCGGGCGCGGTGCTGCAGCGCATCGATACCTTCTTCTTCGCTCAGCTGGAGAATGTGCGCATCTGGCGCCGGCTGGAGGTGATGCAGGACATCCGGGTCAAGGACGTGGACAAGCGTCTGTCTGGCTTTTTGTCCGATCTGCGTGCGGGCCAGGGCTCGGCCTATCGGGCCCTGTTCTGCACCGACCGTGGCGGACTGATCATTGCCTCCAGCAATCCGGCGCTGATCGGCACCGCGGCATCGGCGGTTGCGCACTGGAGCGGGGTGCCCGGCGACGGCGCCGCGGGCGTGCAGCTCGGGCCGGTTCCGGGACGCGCCGGCAGCAGCGTCGCCCTGCGCGCCGGCGTCGCCGATGCGTTCGGCAACGGCGAGCTGGGCTACCTTTACGCCATGCTCGACTGGAGTGCGGTGCTGGATCTGCTCGATGATGCGGCCGTGGGGCCGCGTAGCGCCGTGCTGATCGATGCCCAGGGCCGGGTGATCGGGGCGTCCCGCAGCTTGCGTGCCGAGTCCTCGGTATCGCAGGTGAATCTCGGCGGCTGGGTGTCGCCCGAGGGCGGACCGCCGACAGCGGTGCGCGATGGCACCCTGCTCGGCCTGTCCACCCTGCTGGTGGGTGCCGCGGCGTCCAGTGGCTACCAGCACTTCCCGGGCCTGGGCTGGCACATCCTTATGGTCGAGCCGACCCGCGAGGCCTACCGGCCGATCTGGCGCATGCTCGGATCCATGGTCTCGGTGCTGCTGCTGACCCTGGCGCTGGCCGTTTGGACCTCGCGCCGGCTCGCCGGCCACATCGCCCGTCCGATCGTCGCTCTGACCGAGCTCACCCGGCGTTTCCGCCAGGGCGAGACGAGTCGGCCCGAGGCGGCGGTCGGCACGGCCATCTCGGAGCTGAAGAAGCTCAACCGCGCCTTCGTGGACATGATCGAGGCGCTGGAGAGCTTCCCGCGAGCAGATCGTGCGGGCCGGTAAGCTGGCCGTGGTCGGGGAGATGGCGGCGGTCATGGCCCACGAGGTGCGCACTCCGCTGGGCATACTGCGCAGCTCGGCGCAGCTGCTCGAGCGCCAGCCCGACCCGGGCGAGCGGGTGCGCGAGCTCACCGGTTACATCGTCAGCGAGACCGACCGGCTCAACCGGCTGGTGACTCTGCTGCTGGAGTGTGCCAGCCCGCGCCCCCCGGACTTCAAGCTGCACGACCTGCACGAGATTGCGGACAACGTGCTCAACCTGCTGGCCGCCCGGGCGGAGAAGAAGGCCGTGCGCCTGGTGCGCGAGCTCGCGGCCGACGACGCGCTGCTGTCGTGCGACCGCGAGCAGATGACCCAGGTCTTTCTGAACCTGGTGCTGAATGCCCTGCAGCTGGTCCCCGCGGGAGGCCGCGTGGGCATACGCACCCGGATCGACGGCGAGATGCTGGTGGTGCAGGTGCTGGATGAAGGACCGGGCATCCCAGGCGAGCTGCGCCAGCGGGTCTTCGATCCCTTCTTCACTCGGCGCGAGGGCGGCGTCGGGCTGGGCCTGACGGTCGTACAACAGATCGTCCAGGTTCACCACGGGGACATCAGGGCGACCGAAGGGCCCTGGGGTGGGGCCTGCTTCGAGCTGCGGTTCCTTCGGCGCTGGCAGCGGGACGGCTGAGTATGGCGAAGCGGATCCTGGTGGTCGACGACGAGGCCAAGATGCGCCGGCTCCTGGAGCTGTCGCTTAAACATATGGGGCATGAGGTGGTGCAGGCCGGCGATGGCCGGGCGGGGCTGGCGGCCTTCGACGATGGGCCGTTCGACCTGGTGCTCACGGATCTGCGCATGCCCCGCATGGACGGCCTGGCGCTGCTGCGGGCGCTGCGCGAGCGCGGCGCGGAGGTGCCCGTGATCGTGCTCACCGCCTTCGGCAGCATCGAGTCCGCGGTGGAGGCGATGAAGCTGGGCGCTCTGGATTACATCATCCGCCCCTTCGAGATGGAGACCGTGGAGCTGGCTGTGACCCGGGCCTTGGCCCTGGGCGTGGTGCAGCAGGAGAACCGCTTCTTGCGCGCAGAGGTGGCCCGGGGATGGGGCGAGTTCGTGGGTGCGAGCCTCCGCATGCAGCAGCTCTATGCCCTGGTCCAGCAGGTGGCACCCGCGCGCAGCAGCGTGCTGATCGTCGGGGAGACCGGAACCGGCAAGGAGCTGGTGGCGCGCGCCCTGCACCAGGGCTCGGGGCGCTCCGGGCTGTTCGTGCCCATCAACTGCGCCGCAATTCCCGCCGAGCTGCTGGAGAGCGAGCTGTTCGGCCACCGCAAGGGCGCCTTCACCGGGGCGACCCGCGACCGCATGGGCAAGTGCGAGCTGGCCAGCAGCGGCACCCTGTTCCTGGACGAGGTCACCGAGATGCCGCCGGCCCTGCAGGCCAAGCTGCTGCGCATGCTCCAGGAGGGCCAGGTGGAGCGCCTGGGTGCCCATACGCCAGTACAGGTGGACCTGCGCATCGTCGCCGCCACCAACCGGGACCCCCAGCAGGCGGTGGAGCAGGGCGCGCTGCGCGCCGACCTGTACTTTCGGCTAAACGTGGTTCGCATCGACGTGCCGCGGCTGCGCGAGCGGCGCGAGGACATCGCGCTGCTGGCCGGGCATTTCCTGGAGAAATATGCCGCCGAGCTGGGGCGACCCGCACTGCGGCTGAGCCCCGTGGCGCTGGAGCGCCTGCATGGTTACGATTGGCCGGGCAACGTGCGCGAGCTGGAGAACCTCATGGAGCGGGCCGCGGTGCTGTGCCAGGGCCCCGAGGTGCTGCCGGCGCACTTGCCGGCCGATGTCTCCGAGATGCCCGTGGCCCCGGCACCGCCCGCGACACCCCTGTCGGACCGGACTTCCCTGGCCCTGCGCCCCCAGGTGGAAGGGCTGGAGATAGAGCTGATCGCGGAGGCGCTCAGGCGCACCGAGGGCAATAAGGCCGCGGCCGCGCGTGTGCTGGAGATCAGCGAGCGCGCGCTCTGGTACAAGATCAAGCGCTATGGGCTGTAACCGCAGCCCCGCCCCCTTTATCGGGATAGGGGCTAGGGGCCAGTCGCGAGACGATCTTTGGGGCAAGGCACAGATGGATCGAAATCCCATGGCGAAGATCGCAAGACACTCCCTCTCCATCCTGCTCCTGCCCGCGGTGGCGGTGATCGGCGTCCCCTACGGGTTGCTTACCGCGCTACCCGGCATCGATTCGCGTTGGGGTGAGCACGCGCTCATCGCCTGGGCGGCGCGCGCGGTCGCCCTGGTCGTGCTGATCGCCGGACTCCTGCTGTTCGCCTGGTGCGTCAGGCTGTTTGTCCGGGTCGGGCAGGGGACCCTGGCGCCCTGGGACGCCACCCGCCACCTGGTGGCGGTCGGGCCCTATGACCGGGTGCGCAATCCGATGATCAGCGGCGTCGCGCTGATGCTGCTGGGCGAGGCCCTGCTCTGGGGATCATGGCTGGTGGGGCTCTGGGCCTGTGTCTTCGTGGCGGTCAACCACCTCTATTTCGTCCTTTCGGAAGAGGTCGGCCTGGAGCGAAGGTTCGGACAGTCGTACCGGGACTACAAGGCCCGGGTCCCGCGCTGGATTCCCCGCCGGGCGCGGCACTCGGACTGAGCTGTATTCGTTGCCGAGGCTCGCAGAGAGGGCTTCGGGCCTCTGGCAGTGACAGCAGGCTCAGCGCGTCATCAACAGGCGCGCGCTGATCAGCAGCGAGACCGTCACTAGCAAGGGGCGCACCAGCCGGGCCCCGTGGCGCAGCACCATGTGTGAGCCCAGGTAGGCACCGGCCGCTTGTCCCACGGCCATCGGCAGACCCACCTGCCAGACCAGATGGCCGGTACCCATGAACAGTAGGAGCGCAGCCAGATTGCTGGTGAAGTTCAGCAGCTTGGCGTGGGCCGTGGCGCGGCGCAGGTTGTGGCCGAGCAGAGCGACGAAGGCCAGTGCAAAGAACGAGCCTGCGCCGGGCCCGAAGAATCCATCGTAGAAGCCGATGACGCATCCGACCGGCGCGAAGGCCGCGGGCCGGAGGCGCCGGTGGCTGTCGACGTCGCCCATGCGCGGCGAAAGCAGGAAGTACAGGGCGAAGCCGATCAGCAGCAGCGGCAGCAGATCGGCGAGCAGGGCCGCGCGGATGTGCTGCACGGTGAGCGAGCCCACAGCGGCACCGACGAAGGTCAGGGCGACCGTCGGCAGCACCGGGCGCAGCCGGATCTCGCCCTTGTGCAGGAAGTTCGCGGTCGCCGAGAACGAGCCGAACACCCCCTGGAGCTTGTTGGTGGCCAGCGCCTGCACCGGCCCCAGGCCCGTCCATAGCAGCGCCGGGATCGTCAGCAGCCCGCCGCCCCCGGCGATTGCGTCGACGAAGCCGGCTATTGCGGCGACGGCCACGAGGCCGGCGATAATCTCGATGCTGACGTGCCCCACGGGGTTGTCCGGGAAGAAGTCTGCGAATCTTACCGGAAATGGGATGGGTGCGGTTGCCGGGGCCCGTGCGGGGCCCAGCATCTTACATTGAAGCATGAGTCGTTCAGGGCTCGCGGGACGTGCTGCAAAGCGAGGAGGTGATAGGCGCCGTTGTCCCCGAGCTATGCTCGCGGTAGCGCTGACACGTCGACCTCGGGACGCCCGGCCGATCGGTGCCCACCGCCTCGGGAAGGAGTAGAATTGCTCGGATCTTGCCTGCTATCGGTCCGCGCCCGGGGCGGGTTTCCGGATTCTTCCGATGATTCTGCCATCGGCCAACAGGTCTGCCCGATCGTTCGATGATCCGGTCCCGCCGCGATCGACATGGGCGCGACCCGCGCGTCGCTCCCGGGACTGACCGCATCGGCTGCCGCCCGGACCCGGGGCCCGGTGGTGCGACAACCGGATCTGCTGTATTCCGTGGTCTCTGGTGCACCGGGTAATCTCGGGGCTGCGGGCAACGCCCACGCCTTAGCATGGGCAGGCCGTGCCAAGAGGAACGTCAAACGATGTATTACGTGAGTACCCGCGGTGGCGTGAAGCCGGTGAGCTTCTCCCGGGCCGTGATGATGGGCCTGGCGACCGACGGTGGGCTGCTGCTGCCGGAGACCATCCCCACCCTGGACCAGGCGACCCTGCGCGCCTGGGCGGGCCTGAGCTTCACGGATTTGGCGGTGGAGGTGATGTTGCCCTATGTCGGCGATGACCTCACCCGGGAAGAGCTGGCGGGACTGGTGCAGCGCTCCTGTGCGACCTTTGCCCACCCTGACGTCACCCCAATGGTCCAGGCCGGCGGGCAGCGCATCCTGGAGTTGTTCCATGGACCTACCGCGGCGTTCAAGGACGTGGCGCTGCAGTTCCTGGGCAACCTGTTCGAATTTCTGCTCGACCGGCAGGGCGGCCAGCTCAATATCCTGGGCGCCACCTCGGGCGACACCGGCTCCGCCGCCATCTACGGTGTGCGGGGCAAGGAACGCATCAGCATCTTCATCCTGCACCCGCTAGGCCGGGTCTCGCCGATCCAGGAACGGCAGATGACCACCGTATTGGACGGCAATGTCCACAACATCGCCATCCGGGGCTCGTTCGACGACGGCCAGCGCATCGTCAAGGAACTGTTCAACGACCTGCCTTTCAAGGAGCGGCACAGCCTCGGCGCGGTCAATTCCATCAACTGGGCCAGGGTGCTGGCCCAGACGGTCTACTACTTCTATGCCTGGGGCCGGATGAGCGGCGGCGATGTCGCCCGGCGGGTGAGCTACTCCGTACCCACCGGCAACTTCGGCGACATCTTTGCCGGCTATATCGCCAGTCGCATGGGGCTGCCGGTGGACCGGCTGATTCTGGCCACCAACCGCAACGACATCCTGTATCGGTTCGTGGCGTCCGGCAGCTACGCCGTGGGGGCGGTACATCCCACCCTCAGCCCCTCGATGGACATACAGCTGGCATCCAATTTCGAACGTTACCTGTACTACCTCATGGACGAGGACCCGCACGCCGTGCGGAGCCTCATGGAACGGCTCGGACGCGACGGCGGCTTCTCGATCCCGGAGGAAAAACGCCGGACGGTGGAGTCCTTGTTCTCCGCTGCCTCGGTCGACGACGCCGAGACGCTGGAACAGATCCGCCGGACCTACCGGGAAGCCGGCTATATCCTCGACCCCCACAGCGCCGTCGGTGTGCGCGCAGCCGCAGGCCGGCAGGATACCGTCTGCCTGGCCACCGCCCACCCGGCGAAGTTCCCGGACGCGGTGCGGGAGGCGATCGGCATAGAGGCGGAGCCGCCGCCCTCGCTGCAGGGGCTGATGGACAAGGAACGGCGTTGCCTGGAGCTGGACGCCAGCAGCGCGGCCTTGCGCTCCCATATGACCCGCGTGCTGGATTCCGTCCATGCCTGACGAGCCCCGAGCCATCGAAATCCTGGACACCACGCTGCGCGACGGCGAGCAGACCCAGCGGGTGTCCTTCTCACCCGGCGAGAAGCTCAGCATCGCCCAGGCGATGTTGCAGCTGCTGAAAGTGAATCGGCTGGAGGTCGCGTCGGCCCGCGTCTCCCGGGGCGAACAGGAGGCAGTGGCCAACATCCTGGAATGGGCGGAGCTGGTCGGCCTGGACGACCGCATCGAGGTGCTCGGCTTCGTCGACCACCAGCGCAGTGTGAATTGGCTCGCAGATGCCGGTGGCCACGTGCTCAACCTCTTGGCCAAGGGCAGCGAAAAGCACTGCACGGGCCAGCTGCATAAGACCCTGGAGCAGCATGTCGCGGATGTGCGCCGTACCCTGGACTATGCCTACGAGAAAGGGCTGCGGGTCAATCTCTACCTGGAGGACTGGTCCAACGGCTACCGGGAATCGCCGGCCTACGTCTACCGGATGCTCGACTCGCTGCAGGGCTTGGGCATCGCCCACTTCATGCTGCCAGACACACTGGGCGTGATGACACCGGAACAGGTCTACGCCAGCGTCGCCGACATGCGAGCACGTTTTCCCGACTGCCAGTTCGACTTCCATCCCCACAACGACTACGGGCTGGCGACCGCCAACTGCCTGGCGGCGGCGCGGGCCGGCGCGGCGGCCTTACACTGCACGGTCAACTGCCTGGGCGAACGGGCCGGCAATGCCTCCCTGGCGGAAGTGGTCGTCAATCTGAAGGACCATTTGGGCGTGCATCTCGATATCGACGAGCGCCACATCGGGCGGGTCGGCCGCATGGTCGAGAACTTCTCCGGCAAACGCATCAGCGACAATGCCCCCATCGTCGGGGAAGACGTCTTCACCCAGACCAGCGGCATACACGCTGACGGCGACAAGAAGAGCAACCTGTACCAGACCAGGCTGCGCCCCGAGCGCTTCGGCAGACAAACCGGTTACGCTCTGGGCAAGCTGAGCGGCAAGGCGTCGGTACTGAAGAACCTGGAGATGCTCGACATCACCCTGTCGCCCCAGGACCAGGAAAAGCTCCTGCAACGGGTGGTGGCTCTGGGCGACTCCAAGAAGAGCGTCACTTCCGAGGACCTGCCCTTCATCATTGCGGAGGTCCTGGAAAGCCGGGACTACAACAACATCGAGCTGCTCAACTGCTCCATCACCAGCGGCTTCGACCTGGAGTCCACCTCCAGCATCCGGATTCGCATCAATGACGAGGTGTTTCTCGCTTCGGGGACCGGCAACGGCGGCTTCGACGCCTTCATGGAAGCGTTGCAAAAGGTCCTCGACCGGGAACGGATCTCCATGCCGCAGCTGGCGGATTTCGAGATTCGCATACCCCGGGGAGGTACGACCAGCGCCCTCACGGAGGCGATCATCACCTGGGATGGCGACGGCAACAGCTTCAAGACCCGCGGCGTCGATTCCAACCAGGTCTTCGCGAGTATCAAGGCCGCAATCCGCATGCTGAACGTGCAGATGAACAAGGGCAAGACATCGACGCGGGATTGAGGACGTGTTTTTGGGTCAGATCAAAACTTCCGCCAGGACTCGCGCTCGAAATTTTACTCTGACCCCAAATGTCGACTCCAAATGTCCGCCAAATGCCGACCGTACTGAGGCTCGTCCCTGATCGGTTTTCATCTCGACGTTGCGTTCATGCTTTTCGCGGTGGCTGCCGACCTGGTGAAGAGTGAAACGAATTCGAAGCGGGGGAACACGTCGAGCTTCCCCCCGGCTGTTGCATTGAACACCTTGATGTTGCGCGAGCCGAGGAATGTCCGGGCCTCGACATACGCCTGTTCCATTCGCGCGACGTTGGGATCATGGTAGCGGTACCCGGGCCCGAAGTAGTCGGGGTGGAAATGGTTGGTGTCCGGGGTCCCGGCGGTGATCACAAAGCCGGACTGGCTGTCGCCGTTCTTCGGTCCCCGGTAGTTGTGATCGATGCCGACGAGGTAGATTTCGGACGCGCCGATGAAGCGGGCAAGCTGGAGATTCATGAAGGTAACAGTGCCTCCCCAGTAAACGCGCCGGGCGAAATCGTCGCTGAACTTCGGGAATCCCCCGTATCGTCGGGTGAAATTGCAGTACACCGTGTCCGCTCCGGGCTCCAGGCAATAGCTGAGATCAACCGGCCACACCTTTGTCGTGCCGGCAAGAGCATTCAGCTCCTTCGCGCGGTCCTCCGCGACGAGACCATCTTCGCATGTGTAGAACGTGGGGATGAAGCCCATGCGATCGAACATGAGGAAGAGCCCGTTGCACCCGATGGTTACCTCGTTCTTCAACGGGCTGAGGTCCATGCGCTCCAGGCTTGGCCCGTTTCCGATGACAAAACAGCGCCGTCCCCTGTACCGGTCGCGCAGGACGGCAAGCCTGCGTTCGTTCCCGGTCAGGGGATGCCCCCTCGAACCTAGCGCAAATCGTAAATCCCGGAACGGCTGTGCCAGCCTGACTGGGATCTTCATCGGGCTCTCCCCGTGGCCGAGAATCCGGCAAGCCGTCCTTTTGGCTTGGAGGTCATTGGAGTCAGAGTACTATTGCCGTTCAAGCCAATCATATCGTCCTGTAATTTTACTCTGACCCCAAATAACCATAAACAACTACGGCAGGTCGTTCAAATTCTAATCCCTCCGTTGCCTTTTACCGAACCCGTCCGCTTTTATCGGTGAAGCCCTCCGGTGCTCCGAGCAGGGGCGTCTTTACCGGTGCTGCGGCACCCGGAACGATGACGAACGAGTTTCCGCCCGGGTTTCGGTTGAAAACCGGTGTAAGGGGCCCGGTTCTCTTCCAGTTGTTGAGAATCCAGATGTTGCCGGACCGATCGACGCCGCCGCCGGTAACCCGATCCAGTGCGTCCGACCGGTATCCGCTATCCGGTGAGATCGGGTCTCCGGTGTGAAATCCCGGCGGGCATTTGCTGGTGTCGGCACCACAGAAGTGCGACAACGGGGTGACGTTCGACGCGCCATCGTTCGGATCTACGCCGAAATTGAACACCCAGACAGTATCGTCGCCATCGACAAAATTGCCCCACGGGATAGTAAGTCCGCCGGTATTGCCCGGGTCTCGGCCGAAGACCCGCGCCCCACTCGCATCACTGCTACCCGCCGGAAAATAGACCAGCGATGGCCCCAAATTGCCGCCTTGATCGGTAGAGAACGGGGTCACGCAGGGGACGTTCACGTGATCCGAGCTCGAAACCCACATATTTCCTTTGCTGTCGCCGGCGATGCCCATCGGCCAGGACATGAGCCCGTCGCTTGGCGACGCTATCGTCTCCACAGTGCCGCCGCTTGAAATCCGATAGAGGCCGCCGATCGTGGCGTTGGGATCCAGGGAGTTGGCAGCAGAGAAGCCGACGGCGTTGCCGACCACCCAGGCGCGCCCCTTCGGATCGACCGCGAGACCGAACGGTTTGATCAGCGGCCGACCATCATCCGTTGTCGCGCCTACCGGAGGCGGTTGATAGGGCCCCCCTCCGTACACAAGTCCGCCGGGGATTGCGAAATTCCGGGCTTTCAAGGCGCGGCCCCGCGGGATTAGCGTCACCGTGTCATTTCCGCAATTGCCAATCCAGATGTTGCCTCTGCTGTCGGAGCCCATGCCTTGCGGCCACCAGATGTGGCCATTGGTGATGCCGTTAGAGTCGGGGATTGGCGTGCCGTTCGGGCCGAACAAGGAGACGCTGTCGTGGGTGGCCGGGATTTTGTTCGCCGGATCTGCCGTGACTGTCCCGTCTGCACAAAGCGGTGATTCAAAGCCGTAATTGCCTACCCAGACCTTCCCGCGCGGATCGAGGGTAATGCCGAAGCCGGCGCCGCTGAGGCCGCCGCCGAAATAGGGCGTTCCCGGGAAGGGCTCACCTGACGGATAGAATTTCAGCAGCCGCTGGCCGGCGCACCCGATCCGATCCGGGCTAGGCGGGTTCGGAAGGAAATCTCCGGGTTTGGAGGGATCAAAGTCGGAGGGTGCGTAGTTGTCGTTGATCCAGGCAAAACCGCGTTCGTCGAATCCGATTTGGCCGGGCCCGCTCAACAGATTGTTGGCATTGTAGTCGCTGTAGAAGCCGCCGGTGAACTTGATGAACAACAGCCACGATGTCGGCTTTTCGCCGTTTTCCAGCGCATCGCTGTAAACCTGGTTCTCAAAAGAGAGGCCGAACAAACCGTCGAAATTCGAGATCGTCTGACCCGAAGGATACTTGGTCATGTTCGCCAGGGCCTGTAGCACCGTTGTCGGCGCCGGACCCCCGATCGGCGTTGCATACCCGAACAAGTCGTCGCAGTTGGCGCTGTCGGCGACGCAAGCGGCAACGATATTGGCCATGGAATAGAACGTTGCGCGCGTCGAGGTATCGTTGGCGTTAGGCAAGTTGTCGAGGACCGCGCCGATCGCGCCGGTCTCGGGATTAGCCATGTTGGCGGCCATCTTGACCGCATTGAGCATGCCGTAGGTGTTACCAGCAAGGTCGCGGCCGTCGATGAACTGCGCGAAAGCCGCCCCGGTCGCCACGGTCGTCAGCTCGTTGATAACGACGTGATCGTCCTTCGACGGGTCGGCAACCGCGCTGGCGAGCATCGACTCGCCGGACTCGGCGAGGACGTAGAGAATCGGCTTGTAATGCTTCAAGAGCCCCGGGGGCCGCTTGTATTTGATCTCGAACTCGCCAGCTCCGTCGCTCGTGTCAGTGCCGAGCAGCTTCTTAAAGGGAATTTCCTGGGGATAACTGGCGTAGAGCGAGACCTTGTATCCCGGCTGCACAGTGCCATTTCCATCTACAACGCCCGCGAGCGTGTATCGACCGAAAGCACCGGCATCCGCGCCTGCCGTCAAACCGGTCAAACAAGCAAAGGTCAGTGTCGCTATGGCTGCACGACGACCGAAAATCGGTATTCGACAAAAAGGAATTTTCTGGCTCATGAATATGCTCCTCTTACTATGTCGCGTCTCGTATCACTGCGCGGCATTGACAATAGTCGATAGATCGCGCTCGACATACCGAGAGCGCATATACGACAACGTTTACGATCTGCTTAAACTTCGCGCTGGAGCTAACGACGCGCGATTCTTTCTTGGATCATGCGGTCGCGATGTTGATTCTCGAAGGCGCGCCCGCTCGAACGCTGTGCCGGTCTTTACCGACTCCTCAGATTCCGGCTGTCAGTCTCCTGTTGACCATAGAGGAAGTCCAGGGATGGCCGGCAGCAGCCTCGCTAAAGTCATTTATACTTGTGCGGCCGTTGTGCGCGCGGCCAGCGGTTGTCAACTCGCGAGGAGCTCTTCCGATCCGGCGCCGATGTTGATCGACCAAACAGCCACCGAAAGCGTCTTTACGCCGCATCCCGGAACCGACGAGAACCGGCGCGTTTTCGCCCCGACAAAAAACTCTGCCGACCGCGCCGTCTCTGTGAACAAGATCGAATTAGGGATAAAGGAAGGGATAAGGCATAGGAATTTCCTTTCAACCGCCGCAGGCGGAGGGCAAGCCAGCGGCCCGGAATCGACACCAAGTGCCCGCCCGCCGCGACCTTTGCCGCACGAAACCATCGTCGATCCCCTGTGTCGAGGCCGTCGCAAGCCGGATATGATCCCGCCCGACGGCTCTGTGCGCGAGCTCCTTGCCGTCCGCCTGAGTTTAGCCCGACAGCGAGTCACGTCAAGGCTCGAGAACGACCAGGCGATGGCGGGCAGCGGCTCGTATATCAGCGGGAACTGAATGATGCGAAGCCGGACCCCGGCATTCGAGAACGAGGAATCAGCAGCTTGGGCCGCTTTCAGGGCCGAATAGCTGAAGTCCGGTTGAAGAATGCGCCAAGACGGAGCCCCCCAGGCGCTGCCTTGTCGAGCGGTGGGGCTAACGCCGGGGCGTGGCTAGGCGGGCCGGGGCGGGTCCCGGTGCTTGATGTACGCCTCCATGCGGGGCACGAAGAAAGGCACCACTTGGGGCAGCATCTTTGGCATCAGGTTGCCCATAACCGTGGGCATCAGGTTGGGCATCTGCTCCTTCATGTAGTCGGGCATGGGCACCCGCAGCTCCATGGCCCGCAGCATGTCGGGCATCAGCTTGGGCATCATGCCGGGCAGCAGGCGTGGGAACAGCACCGGGAGCATGGGCCGCATCACCGCCCACATGGCATCCCGCATCCCCGGTGAGGTGTCGCGCGTCCACTTCATCATCCCGCGCAACGGCTGCGGCATGGCCTCGAACATCGAGGGCAACAGGGCCCCCATGAGCTCGGCCATCGCCTCAGGCTTCAAGAGCTTGATCATCGCCTCGAAAGTGGCCCATTGCTCCAGGGTCTGGGCAGTCATATCGGGGAGCTTCACGCCCAGTGCCTCGCACGCCAAATGGGCCAAGTCCAGGATCTTCAGTGGGCTGCCCGTCTTCTTCGCGGTCACGCGAAACTGCACTTCGCAGCATGGACAGGCCGCCACCAGGGCGTCGGCGCCGGTGGCCTCGGCTTCCTTCAGCCGGATGTCGCCGATCCTGACGGCAGCGCCCTCCGGATCCTCGAGCAGACTGAGCACGCTGCCGCAGCAGTGGGCCGCCTCCCGATTGAGCTCCATCTCCCTCAACTCTGCCGCAGGGATGGCCTTGAGCAGGTCGCGGGGCGGCTCGTAGATGCCGCCGGCTCGTCCCATGTGGCAGGAGTCGTGCCAAGTCAGCTTCAATGGCACCTCGTGGGTCAGCTTGAGCTCCGCCGGTCTTAAGCCGCTCGGCCAAGACCTCCGAGTAATGCTTCGCCTGGATGTCGAAAGGGATCCCCAGCTTCTTGGCCCACTGGGGATAGTAGGTGTGCCAGGCGAGCCAGCAGGCCGGGCAAGACGTCACCACCGTCTTCACCCCCCGCACTGACATGGCCTCGACGTTGTGGCGCAGAATCTTCTCGAAGGTGTCCCAGTTGCCGGAGCACAGGATGGGGATGCCGCAGCAGCCTTCATCCTGACCCAGGTAGGTGAGCTCCACGCCCGCCTCACACAGCAGACGCGCGGTACCTTCGGCCACGTCCGTCTCCACCAGACTTGCCGTGCATCCGGCGAAGTAGGCTGTCTCGGCCTGTGGCTTCAGCTTGTCCTTCACCTCCTGGGGTAGCCAGGACGACCGGTCGCCAGTCCCTGCCAAGCAGCCGCCGAAGTGAAACTCGCCCGTTTCATCCCGGGCCTGGTCCTGCGCCTCCGGCGACATCCAGCCGGTCCGGTCCCGTCGGTAGGCGCCCCAGACATTCAGCTCCTTCTCGGCAGAGGCGCGCATGACCTCAAAGGGCGGCAGGGTGAGCCTGCCTTGTTTGCGCACCAGCTCGCCGCGCATCTTCATCCAGCTCGATTCGTTGGGTAGCTGGAGCGGGCACTTCACGTTGCACATCTCACAGGTAGTGCACGCCAGAAAATTCTCCACCCACTCCTGGGTCATCTGGGCCCGACCTTCCATGTAGTCCCGCAGGAAGAACCAGCGCCCGCGGGGCGATTCGGATTCCCAGCCGCGGCCATAGTACTGGTCGCACTCATCCACGCAGTAGCCACACTGGGCGCAGGCGTAGGCGTACCAGGCGATGTCATCGGGCACGCCGCGCTTACCCTGGCCCTCGATACGCTCGGCCGCGGGACTTTTCATCAAGTTCGCCGGAATCCTCGCCAGCGGCTCGAACGGCAGGATCGCCCCGATCAGGTGCCCCATGAGCCCGCTGTCGATGACCTTGCGTGGGTTCATGATCGCTTGTGCGTCCACCTCCCGCTTGAAGGCCCGCAGCTTGTCGACGCGGTCTCTACCCAGAACGGTGTCCGCCTGGCTGGTGAAGTAGAGGCCCGTCGAATAAGGCCGGCCGCCATGTTTCTTGGCGATGCGCACCAGCGTGAGAGAGAGGCTGTAAGCAATGCCGAACGAGAGCTTACGCTCGTCGTGAGGGATGAAGCCAAGCAGGGTCACCAGCCCCTCGGAGCCGCCCTGGAGGTTCCTCTGCACCATGCCCTCCAGGGCCAGTGGCTGCTTGATGGCGGACGCCGCCTCCTCGAGCACCAGCCCGAGGCTCTCCAGAGGAACCACGACCTCCGCCGGCAGCAGGCTCGGTCCCAGCCGCTTGATGTGCATCAGGGCGAAGCGCTCTTTCCACTCGTGGTCGGCAATCGCCTGATCGACCGCGTCCGCTCCATGAGCTCCGAGAATGGGCCGCAGACCTTCTTCCACGACGTGCCAGCGCTCTTCTGGCGTCACCAGCACGACCAGATAGGCATCCTCCGGCAGCCTGGGCCCATGGGTCTGCACCGGCTCGCCGTGCACCAGGGCAGGCGGAAGCCGATTGCGCAGCGTCGCCGTGGTGGGGTTGATGAAGCTCACTGACCAGATGGGCAGCTTCGCGCTCAGGATCTCCGCGAGTGCGGCGGCCATCTCACGGCTCGAGCCGAATCGATAGGCCCGGATTACTTCCGGTCGCTGCTTGCGCACGCGCAAGGTGACCTCCGTGATGAAACCTGTGATCCCCTCGGCCTCGCTCACCAGATCCAGATCGTCCCCTTCGAAGACGCGCACCTCGCCGTTCGCCAACACCACCCGGGCGGAGAGCACGTTATGCCGAAAGCAGCCGTACTCGAAGCACCCGTAGCCTACGCCGCCCTGCGCCAGCCAACCGCCCACGGTCGAGGAGGGCGCACTGGAGGGATAGGTGCGCAGCGCCAGGCCCTGCCTCTCCATGGCCCGCTCCAAGTCGACCCACACCACCCCGGGCTGGACTCGGGCCGTCAGCGCCTCGGCATCGACGTCCAAGACCTCGCGCATCCGGGTCAGGCTCACGGATACGCCACCCTTGACGGGCATCACGCCCCCGTATCCCGAGGTCGCTTTGGCCCGGGGCACCAGGTGCACCTTATTCTCATTGGCCCAGCGCACCAGGACGACCAGCTCTTCCTCGGACGCAGGCTGGACGACCGCCGCCGCTGTCGCTTGACCGATGGCCGGCCGGATGAGCTTGGGGATGGCCGCCACGTCGTGGCTGTAGAGTCGCCGCTCCTCCCGGTCGAAGCTGACCCATTTGCCGAACATGTCCCCCAATTGTCGCCGCTGTGCCGTTGAAAGTGCGTTCATTGCTGTCACCTTGGCGCAGGCCTTGGTTCGCTAGTCTTTTAGCATTTGCTGATATTATCAGCCTGTGCCGCCCCCTGCCTGTTGACCGAGATCAAGTAAACGCGGCCCACGGGGCCGGAGAAAAGGGGCCTCACGCGGGAAGTGGGGTCAGTGCGGTTGGGCAATGCCGCGTACTCTAGTGGGTGGGAGCCCCACCCGGGTAACCGCTAGGTAGTGCCTGGAGCAGGGGTCAGACGCCTTTCCCGGGATTTGCCCGCCTTGCGAACGTTGCAGATGCGCAACCGCCTCATCAAACGAGCCCCGAATGACCTCCTCCAGCAGCGTCGCGCGCAATCCATGCGAGTAGGCGTCCGGCGGCAGGCTTCAGCTCCCCGTCCAATGGGAAGACACTGCCCAGGCCCCGTGGCCCATAGTCTCGACGTGCCACCGTTACCCCGCCAAAGCGGGTCTCCAGGCGGCGTTTGCAGCCCGCGCGGCGCTGTCCTCTGTACAGACCCTGTTCACCGATCACCCTCTCCCGGATCGGCTCTTGCGCGCTCCCCTGATCCGGGTGTCCCTGACTCAGGCGGCGCAACACCTCCATCCCTTCCCGATGGGTCAGCGCCTCCACCTCTCCATGCGTCAGCTTCTACGCCTCCGGATGCTCGGGCCTACCGACCAAGCGCTCAAACTGCTCGCGGGCAGCCCCATCGTGCGTCTCGCTCGCACAGCCGCAGATCGCGTAAGCTGTCATCGAAGGGGCCTCCTGGATAGGGTGCATAAGATTCGTCTCTCGTGTTCCATACCCCAAGATAGGCCCCTTCTTCAAATTTCTTCCGACCGCTCCCTCGCTAACCCTTTGTCTTCCCTAGGAGCCTGTCGGACTTTCTCTGCAAGTCGTTGATTTATAAAGAATAACTATTTTGGTGCAAATTTGATATTTCTTTATATTTCAATTGGTTACGCTTTCCCAGAAGCCTAAGTCCGACAGGCTCCTAGGACCTTGACATCCCCCCGAAGGCTTCCTATTCGTGTTAAGTCAGAGACTGTCATTCGCATAGAGGGTTGTCGTCATGGCCCATCGCTCGAGCCTGGTCGAAGTCTCCGATCTGCGGTCCTTCTTCATCGAGTCGCTGCAGGACGCCGCCCGCACCCAAGGGGTCAAGCCCCAGGAAGGCACCCTGCCGTATCTTGCCGGCATGCTCACCGACTATTCCCGCTCCGAGCATGTCTTCGATCAGACCGCCGACGGGATGGTGCGTCCCGCTTTGGCACTGCTATACAAGTCGGCCCTGGAGTCCCAGAGCAGTCGGGAGCGCAGCCTGTTGCTGCGGCGCCTGGGCGATCTTGCGCTGTTCATGGCCGGACTGTTCGCCGACAGCCTGCGCCGCGGCCCGGTAGACGTCGACTACTACATCGCGATGGGAGGCGGGGCCTACGCCACGCTGTGCCAGACGTCCTCCGAGAGCGCCCGCTCGCGCGCACTGAGTGAGGTGTTCGAAGACCTCGCCTCGAACTTCGTGCACTTCGTGGACCTGATCGGGGAGGTCGGCGAGCAGGCCAGGGACCATCTGGAGCGGGACCTGCTGCGCCTGCACGAGCTCTGGCGGCGGACCGGCAGCCGGCGCCTGGAGCGTAAGCTCAAGTCGCTGGGGATCGTGCCCGGCCGGGGCTTCGTGCTCCACTGACCACGCCGACCGCGACGCCCCGGGCATGCGCCTGAACACGGTCCAGGAGTGGCTGGAGCGCATCTACGACCTCGGCGTGGAGCAGCGCGTCGAGGACTTCATCTTCTCCGGGCGCGAGACCCTCAAGGCGCTGCTCGGCGATGAGTGCACGGCGGCCCATACCCCGGAGATGCTGCTCGTGAGTGAGGACGGCGAGGATCTGGAGCTGTCGCTGTTTCTCGCCGAAGAGCTGGTGGAGCGCCTGGCGAGCGACAGTCCGGCGCTGACCCTGAACGACGCCAACCTGGAGCCGCTGCTGGTGGCTATCGAGGGCGTCAGCCACTTTCTGTACGTGGTTTGGCACGCCGCCCGGGGACGCCCGGTGACCCAGCTCGAGCTGGAGATCCAGGCGGAGGTGGACAAGTTCGTGCTGAGCCGGCTGCTGGCCCGTCAGCACCATGGCCCGGGCGTGCTGCGCCCCCTGCGCGAGGCCCTGTTTCGGCGGTTTCGGCTGCACGAGCATCTGTGCGAGGAGCGGCGCAGCCGCTATCTGCGGGCCAACAGCCTGGCCGCGCGTTACTGTACGGCCCTGGATGGGCGCTCGGGTCACTGGGGCTGTCCACCCCCGGTGCGCTCGGAGCTATGCCGCTTCTACCGACTGGGCCAAAGCGACAAGATTCGCCACATCCACGCCGCCGCCGTGGCTTGAACCTAGAAACAGCAGTTGACCGCTTTGCGTAGCGATCGAGTGATTGCTTGGACTATGGTTCTGGACAAACTTGGTACTCACCCATGGGGTGATGGCCGCTACGACCACCAGGGCACGCACCGCGCGGCGCCTGGCTGCGTTATAACTCGTTGGAATAGAATGACTATTCCGCCTCGTCATGCCTTGCCAGACACCACGCGGCACGCACCCCGGCGGCCGTTCAACTGCCGCTTCTAGGTTGAAGGACGTTCCTCGTCTCGCCGGCCGACCGGATAGGGCCGGTGCGGGATAGTCGGCGCTCGGCTGCCGGCACATGCCGCTGTTGAAGCATCCCCGGTGGCTCGAAGAAGAAATGCCCCGCGGATGCGGGGCATTTCAGAGAACGGACAGACCGAGCGGTGTTACATCATGTCACCCATACCGCCCATACCACCCATACCGCCCATGCCGCCCATGCCGCCGCCCGCCAGGGCCGGCGTCTCGGACTTGGGCTCTTCGGCCACCATGGCCTCGGTGGTGATCATCAGACCGGCCACGGAGGCGGCGTTCTGCAGGGCATAGCGGGCCACCTTGGTGGGGTCCAGGATGCCCATTGCCACCATGTCGCCGTACTCGTCAGTCGCGGCGTTGTAGCCGTAGTTGCCGCTGGCCTCCCTCACCTTGGCCAGCACCACCGAGGGCTCGGCCCCGGCGTTGGCGACGATCTGGCGCAGCGGCTCCTCCATGGCACGGCGGGCGATGCTGATGCCCATGTTCTGGTCGTGATTGGCGCCCTCGAGCTTCTTGACCGCCTGTAGGGCGCGCACCAGCGCCACGCCGCCGCCCGGGACTATGCCCTCTTCCACCGCCGCACGGGTGGCGTGCAGGGCGTCCTCGACCCGCGCCTTCTTCTCCTTCATCTCCATCTCGGTGGCCGCGCCGACCTTGATCACTGCCACGCCCCCGGCGAGCTTGGCCAGACGCTCCTGGAGCTTCTCGCGGTCGTAATCGGAGGTGGTGTCGTCGATCTGCTTGCGGATCTGCTCGACCCGCGCCTTGATGTCGCCCTGGGTGCCGGCACCGTCCACGATGGTGGTCTCTTCCTTGGTCACGCTCACCTTGCGGGCCTGGCCCAGGTCGCTCAGGGTGGCCTTCTCCAGCGACAGGCCGACCTCCTCGGAGATCACCGTGGCACCGCTCAGGACCGCGATGTCCTGCAGCATCGCCTTGCGACGATCGCCAAAGCCCGGCGCCTTGACCGCCGCCACCTTGACGATGCCGCGCAGGGTGTTGACCACCAGCGTCGCGAGCGCCTCGCCTTCCACGTCCTCGGCCACGATCAGCAGCGGCTTGCCCGCCTTGGCCACCGATTCCAGCACCGGCAGCAGCTCACGGATGTTGGAGATCTTCTTGTCGTAGACCAGGATGTAGGGGTCCTCCAGCTCGGCGGACATCTTCTCCTGGTTGTTGATGAAATACGGCGAGAGGTAGCCGCGGTCGAACTGCATGCCCTCGACCACGTCGAGCTCGTTCTGCAGCGACTGGCCTTCCTCGACCGTGATCACGCCCTCTTTGCCGACCTTCTCCATCGCCTCGGCGATGATCTGGCCGATGGCCTCGTCGGAGTTGGCGGAGATGGTGCCCACCTGGGCGATCTCCTTGTTGTCCGAGCAGGGCTTGGAGAGCGTCTTGAGCTCTTCCACCGCGGCGGCGACGGCCTGGTCGATGCCGCGCTTGAGATCCATGGGGTTCATGCCGGCGGCCACCGCCTTGAGGCCCTCGCGCACCATGGCCTGGGCCAGCACGGTCGCCGTGGTGGTGCCGTCACCGGCCACGTCGGAGGTCTTGGAGGCCACCTCCTTCAACATCTGGGCGCCCATGTTCTCGAACTTGTCGGAGAGCTCGATCTCCTTGGCCACGGACACGCCGTCCTTGGTGATGGTCGGGGCGCCGAAGCTCTTCTCCAGCACCACGTTGCGGCCCTTGGGACCCAGGGTCACCTTGACGGCATTGGCCAGAATGTTGACGCCGTGCATGATCTTCTGCCGGGCGTCGCCAGCGAAATGGACTTGCTTTGCGGTCATTTGCGTCTCACCTCTGAGCTTGAAACTTGCGGTTGTAAGGTAGCGATCAGGATTCCAGGACGGCCATGATGTCGTCTTCGCGCATCACCACCAGATCCTCGCCGTCGATCTTGACCTCGGTGCCCGAGTACTTGCCGAACAGCACCTTGTCGCCGCTCTTGACGTCCAGAGGGCGAAGCTCGCCGTTGTCCAGGAGCTTGCCATTGCCCACGGCCACCACCTCGCCGCGGACCGGCTTTTCCGCCGCCGTGTCGGGGATGACGATCCCGCCGGGACTGGTCCGGTTCTCCTCCAGCCGGCGAACCACCACGCGATCGTGCAAAGGACGAATCTTCATCTATCCACTCTCCTCAGGTTTCTGGCTTTCTGTTTCCGGGAAATCAGGCTTGTCAGCACTCGCTGTTAGCGAGTGCCAGGAATTCTTGGGGCTCCGCACCCGTTAGTCAAGGGGCCTTCAGCGCTGCCGCCCCCGGGGCCCGCAGGGTCTGCCCCATCTCCGCTCCCCCGGATCCCGGCCCCCACGGCCCCGAGACCATCCCAAGACAGACTGCGAACAGGCCGCAGCCGGCGGAATACCCGGGTCGACGGCGCGGCCTTTCAGCCCGGACGGCGTTCCGCCCAAGCAGGTGCAGGCGTCCGAGGCGGACAAGCCGCGCCGAGCTCGGACTGAGGCTGTGTCGCCATGCTTCCGGTCATCGACCAAGACTTGCAGCTCAGATTCCAACGCCCCGGCGCTTCCGGACCGGCGCTAAAGGCGGGGCCGGCCTCGAATTCCCTCCCGACCGGGATAGAATTGCATGTCGAGCCTCGGCGAGTCGCGGCTCCCTTGGACGGAAAGGACCACGATGAGACTGGATGACGAGCGCGAAAGCGATAATATAGAGGATCGGCGCGGTGAAAGCCCAAGGGGCGGGATTAGGCTGGGCGCCCGGCATGTCGGCATCGGTGGAATTGTGCTGGCGCTGGTCGTCAGCTATTTCACCGGGATTAGTCCTGCGACCTTGCTTGATTTGGTTTCCGGCGGCGCATCGCTCCAATCGACATCTCAAACAGCGCCTGCCCATAAGCCGCCGGACAACGACGAGATGGCTCGGTTTGTCTCCAAAGTCCTCGCCGATACCGAAGACACCTGGCAGGTAATCTTTCGCGAAGCAAATCATACCTACCGAGACCCCAAGCTGGTTCTTTTTACGGGCACAACGCAAACTGCCTGCGGCGCCGGCCATGCGGCGATGGGGCCTTTTTATTGTTCCTTAGACGAGAAGGTTTATATCGATCTCGCCTTCTATCAAGAATTGAAAACCCGTTTTCACGCGCCGGGTGAGCTCGCCGAAGCCTACGTGATAGCGCATGAGGTCGGCCATCATGTGCAGAAGCTTCTAGGCATCTCAGAGAAAGTGCATGCACAGCAAGAACGCGCCGCTAACCAAGCACAGACCAATGCATTATCCGTGCGGCTGGAGTTGCAAGCCGATTGCTTTGCCGGTGTGTGGGCAAACCGCGCTGATCGCATGCGGCATATCATCGAGCCTGGAGAAATTGACCAAGCTTTGAACGCAGCAACGGCGATCGGTGATGATCGCTTACAGAGACAGGCGCGGGGCACCGTTAGGCCGGAAACGTTTACGCACGGCTCATCGGCACAGCGCGTGCGTTGGTTTAAGCGGGGTATGGATTCAGGTCAACTGGGGCGATGTAATACGTTCACTGCGCAGAGTCTTTAGGCCGCGGCATCATCAAGCCCAGAGTCCAAATATCTTCGAGAATGCCAGTTTTAGGGACTACAGGGGCGAAGCTTGAATTCACGCGGCGAATAGCGTGCGATCTCATATACGGGACTAAAGCCAGGGAGGCATTGAAGGAGCCAATTCTTGCATTGTAATGGCTGCCGGGACCGGGTAGCCCCGCCGTCGAGGCTCCGGTGACTCATACTCAAATCGGTACGCGGCCGGGTCTCTTGATCGGGCCGGTTTGACGTGGACGCCCCGCTGAAACAGAGGGCGCGGGATCTGCCATGAAGCCGAAGGGGGAAGAGATCCTCGTCGATGCGCGGCCCGATGGGCTCGCTGAGCGGTTGCTCGCGACGGACAGGCGGGTGCTGCTCCTGGGTCAGCCGGGGATCGGCAAGACCACCCTGGCGCAAGGAGTAGCGGCGCATCTTTTCCGAGCCGGGCGCGTCGTATGGTGTGTCGGGGCGGACCCGGGATCGCCGGCGTTCGGGGCGCCGGGTGCGGTTTGTCTGGGTCGGTGGGAAGGCTCGCACTGGTCGTTGGCGGGCATGGCGGCGCTGTGTACCCTGGATGCCGGACGCTTTCGGCTTCCGGTGGCCGATGCGGTGCGGGCTCTGGCGGCCGCGGTCCATGAAGGGACGCTTCTGGTCGATGCCCCCGGGGCGGTGCGCGGAGTGGTGGGCGCGGAGCTGCTGAGCGCGCTGGTGACCGCGGCGGCGGTGGACCTGGTGCTGGTGATGCACCGCAGGGGCCAGGCTCCGCCGCTGGTCTCGGAGCTGGCAGCCTTGGGTGTAGTCACGGCCTGGGTGCATGCCGCGGACCAGGCCCAACGTCCCGGCAAGACCGCCCGGGCGCGTCGGCGTACGGCGCTGTGGCACGGCTATCTCGCGGGGGGGCGCGAGCATTGGGTGCGTTTTGCGGAGGTGCGGGCGGTGGGCACGCCGCCGCCTCCGGCTGCCGCCGGAGGGTGGATAGGGCGGCAGGTGGCGTTTCTCGACGGGGCGCAGACCCTGGCTCTGGGGGAGGTGACGGGCCAGGGCGAGGACAGGTTGCTCATCAGGCTGCCGACCGGAGCCGAGCCTTCCGGGGTGCTACTGGTGCGCGATGCCTGCCGCTCGAAGGACGGCCTGCTGGGTAAAGCCGCGTCCTTTGCAGACGGTGCGGTGGGCTTCGCGCCGCCGCCAGACGTGCTCCCGCCGGCTGGACGCGCGGCGTGCCAGGGTCCGCGTCCCGTCGTGCTGGCGGGTAGCCTGGCCGCCTCGCTGGTCAATGGGGTGTTTGGAGACCCGCTGCTGCATCTGCGCCTGGGCCACCAGAGGCGCAGCCTGCTGTTCGACCTGGGCGAGGGCTCGCGCCTGCCCGCACGCATCGCCCATCAGGTGAGCGACGTTCTCGTCACCCACGCGCACATCGACCACATCGCCGGCTTCCTGTGGTTGCTGCGCTCACGCATCGGCGGGCTTTCGGTCTGCCGGATGTTCGGACCGCCCCGCCTGGCGGAGCAGATCGCGGGCCTGATCCGCGGCATCTGCTGGGACCGCATCGCCGACCGGGGCCCGGTGTTCGAGGTCTCGGAGGTTGATGGCGACCGCATCGCCTCCTATCGCATTCAGGCCGGGGGCCCGGGCCGGGTCGTCATCGGAGAGCGCCGCGTCCAGGACGGCATCCTGCTCCAGGAGGCGAGCTTTCGGGTGCGCGCGTGCACCCTAGACCACGGTACCCCGGTGCTCGCTTATGCCCTGGAGCCGTCGCTGGATGTCAATGTCCGCAAGGAGCGGCTGGAGGCCCGGCGCCTCACTCCCGGACCCTGGCTGCGTGACCTCAAGGAGCGCATAGCCGCGGGCCTCACCGACGACGAGATCCTCCTGCCTGACGGGACCCGGGAGACGGTGGGGGCGCTCGCCGCGGATCTGGTATTGGTCTGCCCCGGACAGAAGCTCACCTATGCCACCGACTTCGCCGACACGCCCGATAACCGTCGTCGAGCCACCGCCCTGGCGGCGGGCAGCCATGCCTTTTTCTGCGAGTCCGCATTCGTGCAGGCGGACGAGGCCCAAGCCCGACGCACCGGTCACCTCACCACCCGTGCCTGCGGCGAGATCGCCTCTGCTGCCGGTGTGGACTATCTCATCCCCTTTCACTTCTCGCGCCGCTATGAGCACGAGCCCCGGAAGGTCTACGAGGAGATCGCAGGCTTTTGTCCGCAGGTGGTGATCCCGCGGCTCCCCGACGACGAGGGGGCCTGAGCGGCTCGTGGAGTCCATCGCACGGCATGCCGGTCACCCGGGCTTGAGCACCATGAGCAAGCACACGGACACAATCGCGCTGAACGCAGGCACGCCCAGGCGAAACCAGACCCGGGTGGAAGTCCGATCGCGCCGATCGAGCGCCCGGCCTTGGGCCAAGGCCTCGTCCGCCGATGTTCATCGCCCAAGCGCGGGGGCGTGCCGGCACGTGGTCAGCGACGCCACCGTCAAGTGCTTGCTCGGGGGCTGACAGGGGGCAGTATGGACGCGGGCGGCTGTTGCAAAGACCGCGCGTGCTTGCCCCTGGAGATGGTCTCGAGGCCGGCGCAGCACGCCACATAGATCCTCGCAGAAAGGCTTGACGCGAAGCGCGACCGGGCTAGAATCCGCCGGAGTCCATGGAAATTGCCTGCAAAGTAGAGCGCTTGCGCCAAATTGGGCTGGCGGTGGCTTGATCGCGGCGGAGCGGGGATGGATTCGTATGGCACAGGTAGTGGCGTACGGGCGCATGGCGCTGGTTAGGAGCTGCCAGCCTCTCTCCGCTCGCTCGCCTACAACGCCGGGCTCATCGGAAACCCGATTTTCGTCGGCGGCATTGCCGAGGTGCGCCAATGGATGCGCGCCGGCGGAATTGCGCACGCGCCGGCGAGGCTGATCGAGCGCCTGACGGTGGTAGCCGACCTTTCCTGACGAGGAGGCCTGGGTGGGAGCGATCGAGAACGGGACGCTGGGCGCTGGCCACGATGGCACTCTCAGTCGCGAAGGCAAGGTCGATGCCGTAGCGCTGTGCGTCGGCCTGCGGCAGGCAGTCTTGCGTCACTTCAGCGAATCGCCCTTCACCTGCCTGGCCGGGCAGGGCGTGTGACGAGCGTATCGGTCATCATTCCAGCCTTCAACGCCGCCGCCTTTCTCGAAGAGGCGGTCGCATCGGTGTGGGCGCAGGGCCTCCCCGGGACCGAGGTGATCGTCGCCGACGACGGATCGACCGACGGCACGGTCGCGGTGGCGGAGCGTCTCGCCGGGGAGGTGACCCTGGTGTCGCTCGGTGAGAATCGCGGGCCGGCGGCGGCGCGTAACCGGGCCCTCTCGCTAGCGCGAGGGAGCTCGTGGCCTTCCTGGATGCCGACGATCTTCTCCCGCCCCAGGCCTTTCGGGTGCTCCTCGATGGCCTTCGCGAGGACCCCGACGCGCAGGTGGTGAAGGGGCGCGGGCGCTTCCGTCACCTGCGGGAGCGAGACTGGATGGAGGGGGATCTGTCCGATTTTCCGCACCACCTTGGCGGCTCTCTGTACCGCCGCGAGATCTTCTCGAAGGTCGGGGGGCTGGACGAGACGCTCCGCTACGCAGAGGATTCCGACTGGCACCACCGTGCCGTCGAGGCCGGGATCCGATTCCGGCTGGTCGGCAAGGTCACCTTGATGATCCGCCGCCACCCGGGAAACATGACGCTAGGGCTGGACGCGAGGGCACTGGGACGTCTGGAAGTCGTCCGACGCGCTCTTCGGCGGCGGCGGATGGGCGCTGCCGGATGAGTCTCGCCTCATCGCTCCGACGCGCTGGCGCGCAGGCCTCCGGTCTGGTCCGTCGGCTGCGCCCGACGCGCTTCTACGGCGCGCCGGCCGATCTCCGCGCCGCCTACGAGCGCGACGGCTTCGCGGCGGGAGGCGAGCTGCTGTCGCCAACGCAGGTCCGTACGCTGCGTAACGACTTCGATCGGCTCTTCGCCACTGCCCGCGTCGACGAGGCACGGCGCAGCGACGGTGCGGGCGGCGAGTATTACTGCCTCTACAACCTCCATCGGGACAGTCCTGCCGTCGCCGCCGTCGCGACCCACCCGCGTCTCGTGGCGCTCCTCCAACGGGTCACCGGATGCCGGCGGATGCGGCTGCTGCTCGATCAGGTCCAGTTCAAGCCGCCGCTCACCGGCGGTTGGAATGGCTGGCACCGCGATCTGCCGTCCTTTCCCTTCCGTAGCCCCTACGTCGGGATCACCGCCTGGATCCCCCTCGACGACGCCACGGAGGCGAACGGATGTCTCCGATTCGTGTGTGGGTCCCAGCGCTTCGGCGACGCTCGCGATCTGGCGGGAGACGACTGGGGACTACCGTCGCCACTTCCGGCGAGCTACCGCGGCTTCAAGATCGAAGAGGTGGCGCGTCCGGTGCGCGCCGGGCACGTCCACTTCCACCACCCGCTGACCTGGCACTGCTCGGCACCGAACCACACGCGCGGGCCGCGAAGGGCGCTGGCTCTGATCTACGTCGATGCCGACGCTCGCTACTCACCGGACCCGCACAATACCTACCCAACGTTGCGCGACGGAGATCCGATCGACTCGGTGGCGCCCATCGTTGTCGCAGCCACGGCGTCCGCGAGCCGTCCCAACGTCCGCTGACCGGGCACCGAGGTTCGGGTCGGTTCTCGGTGCGCCAGGAAACCCGGGGCGCTTGGGAAGGTCGGCGAAGGAAGCTGGCCGGAAAGTGAGTAAGGAGCTCAGCGGCTGGAAGTCCCGTCCGGCAAAGGTTGGCCACCAGCCGGTAGTGAGTCTTGCGCGGTGTCGTGAGAGCTACACTGCGAGGAGAAGAACGTTAGCCGCCGCATGTTAAAATATCGCGGCTTTGGCCAGCGTACACCAGGATTTACGAGGCAAGGACCGGCCCGGGCCCGACCGCCTTACCAAGGCCCGAGGAGCGAGGCGAGCGCACGCGACGCGCCCGGGCCGGCGCCCTGCAACGCGGTGCCTCACTCGGTGAGGGAGGCCCTGGCTCTGCCAGCGGACTGGTCAAGGTTTGACCGATGTGGCGGTTGGCTTGTGACCTGGTCGTCGCCTTACGCCCCCCGGGGTCCTTGATCTTAATCACGCGGGCCGCCAAAATGCGCCGGACAGCATCCATCCACCCAGTTGCGGGATCATGGTCAACGTCGGTCAGGACGGCGTCAGTCGTAGCTCGACTCAACACGTGAGACGCCCCGGATCAGGCCTTACCTCGGCCTCGCTGATCGCTCGGGACAACCACCTGCGATTCCTGAAGCTGCTGCACCGGGGGGATGCCCGGGCCTTGGCCTCAATGCTGCTGTCGCGGGGCGTCGACTTCGGTGCGTTGGGTGATTTCCTGGTGCGGGGGCGGCTCGGCGTCTACGCTTATGCTGCGATCACCGAACAGCGCCTGACGGCCCTCCTGCCGCGAGCGCTGCTGGATCGGCTGCATGACCAACACGCAGCGCAGGCGCGCCGCAACGGGGAGCTGCTGGAAGCGCTCGGACTGATCGAGCGCGAGTTTCGGCGAATCGGTATAGATCTTGTTGTCCTGAAGGGGCTCTGCTTTGCGGAGCGGTTCTGGCAGGGGATCGACCGTCGATTCACCTGGGACCTGGATCTGCTGGTCAGGAAGCGGGACATCGCTTCCGCCGTGGACGCGCTGAACCGGATCGGGCTCGTGAAGCCCAAGAACGTGCTCGGCCTCGACAGGCTCGCGCCCTATGTGATACACGCTTTCGAGTGCAAGCGGCTCGAGCTGTCGGTCGACATGCACTGGACGTTCCGGGCGCGCCCGGGGATTCGCTTCGATATGGACGCCATCTGGGCGAGTCTCCAGCCCTGTTGTATCGGCGGGATCGAATGCCGGACGCTGGCAGAGGAATATACGCTTCTGCAGATGCTCGCCGGGCTCGCCAGCGACATCGAGAGCAGCCACTGCCGGATGCGCTCCCTCTGGGACGTCTATCTCATGTTGGTGGGCACGCCGGACATGGATTGGCGCGGTTTCCTGCGCAGGCGGCAAGCAGATGGCCTGACCGCGGTGACCGTCAACGCACTGGCCCTTGTGCTGCACGGACTCGACTGTCGCGCTGAGTTTCGGGATTTGTCCGACGCCATCGACGAGTACGGTGACCTGCTTGCCCTGCGCAACGGTGAAGAAGCCATGGCGCTCCTGGCGCGCCCGCGCCATAGCCTCTCGAATCGGGCGTGGTTCGCCGGGCTGTTGCCCATTTCGGCCTGGACCTATTGGCTCTGGTGGGCGGGGACTATACCCTTGCGATTCGCATTCAGACGCAAACTGTAGCCCGCGGCCCTCTATCAGGCCGGGCCCTAGGAGACGCCGTTTCGATGGAACATCCGCTCGTCAGCGTGATCATCCCGACCTACAACCGGGCTGCGTACATCGCCGAGGCAATCGACAGCGTTCTGGCGCAAACCTACAGTCCGGTTGAGCTGATCGTCGTCGACGACGGCTCCACGGACGACACGCCGGAGCGGGTCCCGACGCTGTCCCAGGACCTGCGGTACCTGCGGCAAGAGAACCGCGGGCTCGCGGCGGCGCGCAATGCGGGGATCGCGGTCGCAACGGGGCAGTTCCTGGCCTTTCTCGATTCGGATGATATCTGGCTCCCGGACAAGCTGGCCCGGCAGATCGGCGTGTTTCGGACTGCCCCGCAGACCGATGCGGTCTATGGGTATGCCCAGCAGTTCGTTAGCCCGGGAGCTCGATGCCGAGCAGGGGGCGGCGTTTCGTCATATCGCGGGTCGGGTCCAGGCCGCGCCTATTGCTTGTGCGCTGCTGATCCGGCGCGCTGCATTCGATCGGGTTGGCCCGTTCAACGAATCCCTGCGCATCGGCGTCGAGATGGATTGGTACGCGCGCCTGTGCGACCGGCGCCTGCGTGTGGTGATGCTCGAGGAGCCCGTGTACCGACGGCGGCTGCATCGCTCCAACCTGAATCTGACCCATGCCGATGAGCAGTCGGAACGCCTTCGCGTCTTGAAAATGGCCCTGGACCGCCGGCGCAGCCGAGCAGCAGCCGGCCACTGACAGTGCAGTCTTGAGAAATTTTGATACAAGCATTCGGGGACCCAGGGGGACAACCATGCCAGAGCTCTATCGCGTTGATTTGCCGAACATCATGCATGAGACGATCGACGGCGAAGTCGTCGTCGTGAATCTCGACAACGGCACCTACTACAGCTTCGACGGTGTCGGAGGCCGGGTCTGGGATCTGTTGAGCGAGGGCGGGCGTAGCCTGGAGGGGCTGACCGCGAAGGTGTCGTCCGTATACAGCGGCGAGCGTGACGAGATCGCCACGGCCGTCGCGCGGTTTGTGGCCCAGCTGCGCGAAGAGGAGCTGATCAGCGTGGCGGCTGGTGACGATGCTGCCGGCAATGTTGGCGATGGGACGCCGCAGGCCCAGTTCGTCGCGCCGGTGCTCAATAAGTACACGGACATGGAGGCGCTCCTGCTCGTAGACCCGATTCACGAGGTCGAGGACGCCGGATGGCCCAACGTCAAATAGCGCCTGGCCCGCAGCCGGCCGCGGAAGCGGATCAGCTGGCATTCTTCGATGCTCTGAGCGAGGGGTTCCGGCGCGCCGCCGTCGCGGTCGGCATTGTGGAGCGGGACTATGGTATAGCGGGTTTCAGGGTTCGCCTGCGCTTCGCGGGCTCGGCGCTGATTCCGGTCATCGCCCCGGCGCTGGCACATCTGGAGATCGCTCCAGAAGGGAGCCCGGATTTCACCATCGAGCTGTTCGACTCGCGCTCGACCGCTACGCGCCTGCCGTTTCTGGCCGACCGCTTGGTCGACCTGATCCGCCTGCGCTGGTGGGAGCACCTGGAGAGTCGCCGCGAGCTGAAGGGGCTAAACGGGCCGCGCATCCGCTCGGTATTCCATCTGGGGCCGGATATCGTGAGCACCCTCGATACCGCCCGGGACGGCGCTGTCTACTGGGTCGACGATGCCGCGTCCATTCCCTACTACGAGACCGGCTATCCGCTGAGCGTGCTGCTCAACTGGTGGCTGGCCCGGCGCGGCCGTTACTTCGTCCATGCGGCAGCGATCGGGCTCGAGCAGGGGGGGGTGCTCTTGACCGGCAAAGGCGGCAGCGGCAAGTCGACGACCACGCTCGCCTGTCTGATGTCGGACCTCGCCATTGCCGGTGACGATTATGCGGCTGTGGACCCGGAAGCAAGCCGCGCCTACAGCCTGTACAACACGGTCAAGCTGAAAGCGTTGCGGGACGTGGAGCGTTTCCCGGGGTTGACCGGCTGCGTCAGCAATCTGGATCGGGTCGAGGACGGAGAGCAAGGCGAGAAGGCGATGATCTTCCTCCACCAGCACTTTCCCCAGAAGCTGCTCGGCAGCATGCCGTTGCGGGCAATTCTGGTCCCGCGCATCGTCGATCGGCCGGAGACGGTGATCGCGCCCGCCTCGGCGGCGCTCGCCTTCAAGGCGCTCGCCCCGAGCACCGTGTTTCAGCTTCCCGGCAATGCCCATGAGGCCTTCCAGGGGCTGGTACAGATGACCCGCCGCATCCCGTCCTACGAGATCGCGCTCGGCAGCGATATCGGGCGCATCCCGTCCACGATCCATCGGTTCATCGAGCAGTTGTGATCTTGTTCGGCTCCTTGAGCGAGCGTCTGACGCTGGCCGTGCTTGGAGGGTTGGCCCGCATCCCGCCGCTCGCGCCGCGGCTGTGGCATCGCCTCGGGCGGCTCACGCTGCCGGGGTCGCCGAGACGCGGCTATCGCCTGCTACGAGCAGGGCCTGGTCGGCGCAAACCGCCGGATGCCTCACTCCATCACCACCTCGGGATCGCTCAGCTGGAGGCCGGGCGGTTTCGTGGAGGCCGAGCGGAGCTTCGCCCGGGCGATCGCCCGCAATCCCCGGCCGCGTGGTCTTATCAGGGACTGGGGGAGACGTTGATGGCGGCAGGGGCTGCCGGGTCGCCGCGGAGCGCGCGTTTCGCGACGGGCTTGCGCTGCAGGCTGAAAGCCCATGGCTGCGTTACCATATGAGCCGGATCCTTGCCGAGCAGGGCCGTCGGGACCTGGCCCTGGACTGCCTGCTTCAGGCTCCCCGGCAGGCGGAAGCCGAGCTCCGTGGAAGTGTTTCCGTTCTGGCCTGTTGACCTGACCGAGGCAATGAGCACCGACGAACGGCTCAGGCGGCTGCGAGGTCTCGTCGAGCGCTGGCCCGATAAGCGCAGATTGATCAATCTGTTGGCCCGCATGCTATTGCTTCGCGGCGAGTATGCGGAGGCTACCGATCTGGTGGGTCGCGCCGGCCTGCTTGAATGGCCGCCGGCCTATCCCGCCCTGGCAGCATCCGGTGCGGCCGAGTCTCGAGCGGGGCGCTCCCGCGTTTCTCATCATCGGCCAGATGAAAGCGGGTACGACGGCGTTGTACAGCTACCTGTGTCGGCACCCGAGGGTCGTGCCGGCGATGATCAAGGAAGTGCAATATTGGTCCCGGTATTACGAGGCCGGCGAGGCCTGGTATCGGGCCCATTTCATGCCGATACCGCCGGGCTCGGACCTGATCACCGGGGAGGCGTCGCCGACGTACTTCGCTGATCCGGACGCCCCGGCTCGTATCGCCCGGGTGCGTCCGGATATGCGGCTGATACTGCTGCTGCGCGATCCGGTGGCACGGGCCTATTCGGCGTACCGCATGCGCGTACGCCTGGGTCGGGAGCAGCGTAGCTGGGAGGCGGTTGTCGACTCGGAGATCGCTGCCAGGCCCATCTGCCCTCTGGACGAGGCCGGACCGGACGTGGGGCCCTGTGAAGAGGGTCACTGGCTCTACCTTCTCAGGCAGCGCGGCGCTGCCCTTTCTGAAGCGTTGGCTGCGATGGTTCCCGCCGGAGCAGCTTCTGATCCTGCAGAATTCAGCCCTGAGAGCCGACACGCCGGGCACCATTGATCGCGTTTGTGAATTTCTCCGCCTGCCGCTATTCCAGCTTCCCAGCGCCGAGCCCGTCAATCAGTCCTCGTACCCAGCGATGGAACCGGGCGCGGCGGAGCGCCTGCGGACCTGGTTTGCGCCCCATCAGGCCGCGCTGGAGCAATTTCTGGCGGATCGGCCCGATGGGACCCGCCCATGACCGAGCCTCGCGCGATGAATCCCGCCGCGGAGAGGCAGGCCCAGGGACACCACGGCATGGCCCTGGGCTGGCTCAAGCGCGGTCGGGTCAAGCAGGCGATTATCAGCCTCGAGAAGGCGATCGCGGCGGACCCGACCTATCTTGATCCCTATCTGGAGCTGGGCCGGGTGCTGCTGCACCTGCGTCGTTGGCACGATCTGGCCGAGATGTGCCGCCGGGGGCTGAGGTATTTCATCGAGGTGCCCGAGCTGCACAAGCTGATGATCACGGCACTCGAGGAGCATGGATGCCTGGACGATGCGTACGCCTGCTACCAGCTTGAGCGGCGGGATCGGCGCTGTCTCGAGATCGGCCCCGAGGAGATCCTCTGCTGTGTTGCTATCCGCAACGAGCGGGTGCGGCTGGACGGGCTCCTGCGCTGGTACCGCCGGCTGGGGGTCGATCGGTTCTTGTTCATCGACAACGGATCGAGCGACGGTAGCGCCGAGTGGCTGTTGGATCAGCCCGACGTGCACCTGTGGAGCTCGGATCTGTCGTTCAAGCGCGCAAACTTCGGCTCGTCCTGGTTCGAGCTGCTGCTGCGCCGTCATGGGGTCGGTCACTGGTGTCTTACGGTCGACGCCGATGAGCTGCTCTTGTACGAGGGCGCTCCCGAGCGGCCCCTGAGAGAGCTCTGCCGGCATCTGGATCGGGTCGGCAAGCAGGCCGCGACCGGCATCCTGCTCGATCTTTACAGCGACCGGGCCATCGGCGATACGGTCTGCCGCGAGGGCGACGATCCGTTGGCGCTTTGTCCGTTCTTCGACAAGGAGCCATTTCACAGCTGTTACGAGCGCGGCGGGCACTACCGCAACCAAGCGATCGTGTTCGGCGGCGTGCGCCAACGCGTGTTCCCGACAGAGCACGACTATCTGCTGAGCAAGTGCGTTCTGCTGCGTTATGCGCCGGATGTGGTCCTGACCAGCGGCCAGCATCTGACCAACATCCCGGAGTCCCGCCTGGCTCAAGGCCAGGTTTGCGTATTGCACTTCAAGTTCTTCGCCAGCTTCCTCACCTACGCCCCCGCCGAGGCGGCGCGCGAGGTCCATGCGATGGGCGGCGAGCAGTACAAGGCCTACCGCCGCGAGCTGGAGCGCCACCAGGGTCTGACGCTTTTCGATCCCGCCCACTCAGTGCGCTACGAAGGGACCGAGCAGCTGCGCCGACTCGGCGTGATGCAGGCCGAGGAGCAGCCGCCGGTGTCCGACGTGCCGCGCGTCGCGCCGGTCGCGATCGGGCGCCGGCGCGCGGCCGTTCTGGTCGGTGGCGATCACGGTCTTCGACCGGGTACAGCACGTCGAGCGCGTGCTCGCGAGCGTGCTGCGCCAAGCAACCGAGCGACATGCAGATCGAGGTGATCTGCGACCTGAGCAACCTGGAGCGTCAGGCGGCGATCGGCGCCGAGGTCGCGCGGGTCGGTGGCGGTCGGGTCGGCTTCCATCCGCTCCCGGAGCGGATCGGCCATCCGGGCATCTTCAACCTGTGCATCGATCGCGCGACCGGTCAATGGGTCCACATCCTGCACGACGACGACTGGGTCGAGCCCGGCTTCTACGCCGCCCTGCGTGCAGGCATAGAGGCACGGCCGGAGGTCGGCGCTGCGTTTTGCCAGCACAGCATCGTCGCCCAGGGGGTCGAGCAGCCCACCATCTGGCACTCCTGGGTGGAGCGCGAGAGCGCTGGCGTGATCGACGACTGGCTCGGGCGGATCGCCCTGGAATGCCGGGTGCAGTTCTCGGCGATGACGGTCCGGCGGGCCGTCTACGAGCAGCTCGGGGGATTTTGCGCGGGTGCCCGGTCCGCGTTCGACTGGGAGATGTGGACGCGGATCGCGGCCTGTCATCCTGTTTTCTATGTGCCGGAGGCGCTGGTCAGCATCGGCCGGGACGACACGGCGGAATCGTCGCGGCTGCTGCGCTCGGGGGAGCAGGTGACCGATGCGCTGGCCGCGATCGAGGTCGCCGCGCACCATTTGCCTGCCGAGCGCGCCGACAGGCTGGCGGCCAAGGCCCGGGACCGGATCGCCGCTTACGCCCTGGACGTGGCCCGCCAGTACCTGGAGCGGGGCGATCTTTCCGCCGCGCTCGCGAATCTGCGCGCCGCGGTTGCGGGACGCCCCTCGGCCCGGACCCTGGGGCATCTGACCGAGGTCCTGCAGGGCGTGGACCATGCATTCAAGGGCTGAGTCGGGACCCACTGGCACAGCGCTACTGTTGGGGCGCGCCTGGCTGGAGCGGGGGCAGGACAAAACTGCCGCAGCCCACTTGGAGCGCGCGCTCAGCCTGTCGCCGGAGGACCCGGACGTGCATCGCTGGCTCGCCTATCTGCGAGTCCGGCAGGGCGCGCTCGGCGACGCCGCGACGCACATGGCGGCCGCGGTACAGGCGGCGCCCGCGGACAGCCCCCTGCAGCGCGAGGCGGCATTGCTGCGCGAGCTGGCTGGCCGGGCGCCGGCGCATGCCGAGCCTCCGGAGCTGCCCGACCGGCCCGGTGGTCGGATTCGCTTCACGGGCAGGTACGACCGGACCCACCACCGCAGCGGCTGGCGCTATGCGGTCGAGTCCCTGTACGGGCTGCATCATCGGGACGGCGTGCGCTTCGAGGGTTTTCTGGAGGACCCGTTTGCGTGGCAGCACCCGCATTCGGGCATTCGCCCGGGCCCCGAGCTGCTTGCGGCCCTGCGCCACCAGACCTACGAGACCCGCCTGACCTCCGAGGAGCGCCACCTGGTCCCCTACCGGGAGCCCTGGGTCGGCTTCCTCCACAACCCGCCGCACATGCCCGGTTGGTTCCACGCCGACGAGGCTCCGCAGACGATTCTCGCCAAGCCGGTCTGGCAGGAGAGCATGCGGTACTGTGTCGGCCTCTTCACCCTGTCCGAGTATGCTGCCCGCTGGCTGCGGCAGGCGACGGGAAAGCCGGTCTCGGCCCTGCTGCACCCTACCGAGACGCCGGACCTGCTGTTCGACTTCGAGCAGTTTCTCGCCAACCCGCGCCGGCTGGTCGTCCAGATCGGTTGGTGGCTGCGCCGCCTGGGCGCCATCGACCGGCTGCCGATACCGCAGGACAACCCGCTCGGACTCTCGAAACTGCGGCTGGTGCCCCGGTTCTTCGATGACGCCGCGGCCTATCTGCAGGGGCTGCGCGAGCAGGAGTATCGCTATGAGGGCCACCCGCACCCCGACCATGCCGCGAACACCAGCGAGCGGCAACACGCTGCCGGATGCCGACTACGATGCCCTGCTGGCGGAGAACATCTGCTTCGTCAGTCTCTATGACGCCAGCGCCAACAACGCGGTGATAGAGTGCCTGGTGCGGGGAACGCCGCTGCTGGTCAACCGCCTGCCGGCGGTGGAGGAGTATCTGGGCACCGGCTATCCGCTCTATTACAGCGATCTCGATGACGCCGCCGCCAAGGCACTGGATCCAGGCCGATTGCGCGCCGCCCATGAATATCTGCTCGCCTGCGACACGCGCTATCGCCTGGATGGGGAGAGCTTCCGCCGGGACTTCGAGGCTAGCGAGGTCTATCGATTGCTGTGAGCCGCATCCTGATCTACAGCGACCGTGGTGGTGCCTATGGCGCGGAGCAGATCAATCACCGGCTGGCGCTGGCATTCGCGGCTGCGGGCCTGTCGGTCGCGATCGCCCAGTCGCAGGAGGACAACGTCCTGGTTGCCGAGCGGGAGTCGCGTGGCATCCCCCATCACTGGCTGCCGGCCGAGGACGTCTACGACTGGCACCGTCCCGCCCCGAGCCTGACCGACCCCTCCGCTGCGGCGCATTGCTTCGCTTCTGCCCGGCCGGACCTGATCCTGTTCGCGGACAGCTTCCCGTTCGCCAATCTTGCGGCAAAACAGCTTGCCGCGCGGAGGCTCTATCCCCTATGTGGTACTCATCCACTGCGTCCAGCCGGGCTGGGCGGGGCAGTACCGCTCCTTTCTTGACGCCTTGCCGGCCCTGTACCGGTCGGCCGTGGAGGTCGTCGCCGTCTCGGAAGAGAACCTCAAGCTGCTCCGCCGAGCCTTCGGTCTGCCCGGCGATCGAGGCCGAGTGATCCACAACGGACGGCCCGAAGCCTTCTTCGCGCCGCGCGCGGCCTTGCGCGGACAGCAGCTGCGGGCCTCGCTGGGCATTCCCGCCGACGCCATCGTAGCACTCAGCATCGGCCGGCTCGATCTGGTCAAAGGCTGGCAGGATCTGCTGGATGCGCTGCGCCTGCTACGCCGCTGCCCTCATTGGAGCCGGCTGCAGCTAGTCTGGGTCGGCAGCGGCACCCTGGCGCAAAGGGTGCGACGCTTCGCGGGGCTGCTCGGTCAGGGTCGGGTGCACCTGCTCGAGCCGCGTGACGACGTCCCTGCCTTGATGGATGCCGCGGATCTGCTGGTGCATCCGGCGCGTTTCGAGGGGATGCCGCTGGTGGTGCTGGAAGCCATGGCCAAGGGCCTGCCCGTCATCGCCACGGCAGTCAGCGGTATCCCCGAAGCCTTGGGCGACACCGGCGTGCTGCTCGCTCCGGCGAGCCCCGGCCCTGCTGACAGCGCCGGTATCAGCGAGCGCCTGGCCCGCGCAGTGTGTGACCTGGCGGGCGACGAGGCGAGGCGGCACCGCCTCGGTGCTGCGGCCCGGCAGCGGGCGCTTGCGCATTTCACCGAAGCGCGCATGATCGACGCCTATCTCGCACTGCTCGGGCGCGCGTTGGCGGCGGGCTGATGACCGGTCATTTTGGGCGTCGCCTGGCCGGCGCATACGGACACATCCGGTGGGCGTTCGGGATCGCACGGTCCACCTCCCCGCGGCTGTTCCTGGCCTACGGCGTCAACGCCGCGGTGCTGGCGATGTTTCCGGCCGGGGTCGCGCTTGCGGTGCGTGGGCTGGTCAACAGCGTCAGCCTGGCCCTGGGCGGCGTGCCCCTGGCGGAGACGGCGGCCTATCCCTGGCTGCTGCTGGGGTTCGTGATGACTATGGGGTCCTCCGCCGGGGGCGCTGTGAACCGCTGGCTGGCACGGCATTTCGAGATTGAGCTGCGCCATCGGCTCCGCTACGACATCCTGCGTCACCATGTGGCCATGCCCTTCGTCCGGATCGAGGACCAGGACTACCGCGACAGCTTGCAGCGCGCGCAGAACGCGCCGGAAGCGCAGGTAGCTGGCCTCTATGCCATCACGCTGGAGCTCACGACCAAGACGCTGCAGAGCCTGTCGCTGATGTTGATTCTGGTCGTTATCGAGCCACTGCTGTTCGTGCTGCTGGTGCCGGTGGGTGTGCCCTATCTGCTGCATCAATGGCGCCTCTCCCGGCGCCAGTTCGAGGAGCTGGATGCCCGCATCACGAAGGAGCGATGGATGGGCTATTACAGCGCCCTGCTGGGCGACGTGGACCAGGCGGCCGAGATCAAGCTGCTGCGGCTCGGCCCTGAGATCGTCGCGCGCTGGCGGCGCATCATGGAGGAGCTCCGCCGCCTGCGCCTCGCCTATCAGCGCGTCGAGCTGGTGGGCAGCCTGGTGTTCGGGCTGTTCTCGGTCGCGGCGGTCTACCTGGCGATGACTCGGGCCGTCGGCGCCATCGTGGAGGGCCATCTGACCATCGGCGACCTGGCGATCTTCGGCAGCGCCGCGACCCAGCTGCGCGGGTTGATCGAGCAGTCTGTCGGGCTCATCGGGAATCTGCGCTTGCGGATCTTGCACGTGGGGCGACTTCGCCAATTTTTCGCCCGCCGGGCGGACCCGGCGCCCGCCGCGGGCTTGCCCGTGGGTGAGCTGAGAGGACACATCGAGCTGCGCGACCTGGTCTTCCGCTACCCGGGGGCGCCCGAGCCGACGCTGCGCGGGTTGTCCTTCAGCGTCGAGCCCGGCGAGACCGTCGCGCTGGTCGGTGCCAACGGTGCCGGCAAGACCACGGTCGCCCGGTTGATCGCCGGACTCTACGAGGTCCAGCAGGGTGCGATCCTGGTGGATGGTCATGACGTGCGCGAGCTGGGCTCCGAACAGCTGCAACGGCGCGTCGGCTGCGTGTTCCAACAATTCGGGCGCTACGTGGCGAGCGCGGCCGACAACATTGCATTCGGTGATTGGCAGCGCCTGCAGGGCGACGATGCAGCCATCGAGGCGATTGCCCGGAGCGCCGGCGTGGACGCGCTCGTGCGCTCGATGCCGCAGGGCTACCGGACCCTGCTTGGACGTCAATTCGGACAATATCAGCCCTCGGGTGGCCAATGGCAGCAGCTGGCCATCGCGCGGCTGATCGCCCGCGACGCGCGCATCCTGATTCTGGACGAGCCGACCGCGAATCTGGACGTTGCCGCCGAGGCGGCGCTGTTCGAGCAGTTCCGCGCCCTGGCGGCAGGCCGCACGACGCTGCTGATCTCGCACCGCTTCTCCACGGTCTCGATGGCCGACCGCATCCTGGTCATTGAAGCCGGACGGATCGTGGAGAGCGGCTCGCATCGGAAGCTGATGGCCCGCAACGGGCGCTATGCGGCGCTTTTTGCCCTGTCGCAGCGGTTTGCAGTGGACGCCGAACCGGCAGAAGGCAGCTCCGGATGAGCCCCTCGGACCAGGGGACCGTATGCGCAGGGGCAGATCGGCAGGATGCATCCTCGCTCCCGCCGGTGCGGACATTGAATGCGATCGCCGCCCAAGGCGTCCTGGCCGAGCGTCGCGCATCGCAGATCGGCCGGTTCGTCATCCTTTGTGCCGCCCGTTCAGGCTCCACCTACCTCTGCGAGTGCCTGAACAGCCACCCGGACATCGCTTGCCATCAGGAGCTCTACAACCCCTTCGCGATCAACGGGACCTGCGGCCTGTACGGGATCGATACCGGGATTCGCGATGCCGATCCGCTCGCTTTCCTCGAGTATGTAGACGCGCACACGGCGGCGCAGGGCAGTTTCAAGCGCATCGGATTCAAGCACCTTTTCGACTATCAACCCCTCGTCTCGGAGGCGGTTCTCAACGATCCGGCTCAACAGATCATTCTGCTGCGCCGGCGGAACAAGCTTGCGCAATCGGCGTCGTTCCAACTGGCGAGGAAAACGGCGAAATGGCGCCGGAAGCTGGGAGAGCCTGCGGAACTTGAAGCCCCGCAGCGGGTGCCATTCCGGCTGCTGCGTTTTTGGAGTTATCTCATACGCGAGCACGGCAGGGAAAGGCTGGTCCTGGACAGACGCGCGGATTGTCTGGAGGTCTGCTATGAGGACATCGTTCAGCGGGACGGCCTCGACCGGGTGTTGCGATTTCTCGGCGTTTCCACCGATGTCACCATTGCCCCGCGCATTCTCAGGCAACACAGCGGGACGGCCACATGGGAACGTTTCACCAATCCCCTCTGGGCGCGCATCGGGAGCAAGCTCGCCTGGTTACTGGCGCAAGCGGTGATCATGACCGGGTTGGCGCCGTTCATTCGCAGGCTTTCCCGTCACAAGAATCTGCATCGATGAACGAGGTCCGGACATCGCCGCAGATCGACCTCCTCGGTGCCGCATTTCTCCGGGGCAGGGGTGCTGTCGGCGCCTGGGAGAGCTGGCGCGACGGGGTCGACTGGGACGGGCATCTCGATCATGCGAGCTTTGCCCTGTTGCCGCTGGTCTACCGCAACTTGGCGCGCCTGGGTGTGCAGGACCCGTTGATGCCGAGGCTCAAGGGGGTGATGCGGCGGGCCTGGCTTGCCAACCAGCGCTGGATCGCCCGGATCGAGCCGAGCCTGGCAGCATGCGCGCGTGACGGGATCGAGGTCCTGGTTCTGCCCCCGACGCTGCGCCTGCTGCTCGACAGCTCCGCCGTCATGAGCGCCCAAGAGCGGTTGTCCCTGGCCGTCCGTCCCGGGCAGGCCGAGCCCGCCGTCCGCTGCCTGCTGCGGGCCGGATGGCGCATGCCGGAGGTGAGCCTGCCGCGCTGGTCGCTGACGGGCTACATCGTCGGGGCACGGCATCTGATGCTGCAGGAGGCTCAAGGTCAACCGCTGATGCTGACCTGGGGGCTGGAGTGGTGGCTCGCCGATCGGGTGGGCGAGGTCTGGACCGGTGCCCGTCACGAGCTCCTCGGCCGGCAGCCGGTGCGTAGGCTCGATTCAGCCGATGCGCTGGAATTCGAGCTGCGCCATCCGGTTGGAGATCCACCGCTTCGCCGTATCGCCGAGATACTGATGATCGCTCAGCACGGAGAGCCGGACTGGGGGCGTCTCGCGCAGGCGGTCCGGGAACGTCCTCTGCCGCCGGACTGGTCCGCTGCCCTGGCCTTGATGCAGCCCTTCCTGGATCAATGGGGCGCCCCGCCGGACCTTCCGCGTTGGTGCGGTCCGCCCAGCCCCGCCCGGGCGGCGCCGCGGGCGTCGCTGCTTAGGCGCTCTCGTTACGATTGGCGGGCCTATCGAGCGGCCCTCGGATCTCGCCACGGCCTCGCCGCGGCCCTGATCCAGCTGCCGGGCTACCTGATGGGGCGGTGGCATGTGCCTGGGCCCGGCGGCTTGCCGAGACGTCTGCTGGGGTGGATCGATCCCGCGTTGCAGCCCGGCCGATCGACGCGGCGATGAGGTCCCGCCGCCTGACTTACTCCGGCACGGCCGCCGCCTCGGGCGCGTCGCCGGCATGAATATCCGCGCCCGTGCTTCCGGGGTGAGCAAGCGCCTGCTGGATGCACTTTCGCGCACCACCGCATCGGGCCGGTTCATCCCGGAGGTGGATGGCTTGCGGTTTATCGCGATCGGCGCGGTCATCCTGCATCACATCACGGCCGCCTACCTGCGTGAGACGCAACGGCTCGGCCCCGTCGACCTGCCCCGCCAATGGTGGGACGTCTTCCCGCGGTCGCTCACCATCGAGATCGGCTATGCGGGGCACTTCGGGGTGCCGCTGTTCTTCGTGATCAGTGGATTCGTGCTCGCATTGCCCTTTGCCGAGCACTATCGGCGCGGTGCGCAGAGACCGGGACTCGGCGCCTATTATCTTCGGCGCCTGATCCGGCTCGACCCGCCCTATCTGATCAATATGACGCTGTGCTTCGTCGTGATCCTGTTGACGAATCCCGGCGCGTGGCAATTCGCACCCCACTACCTGGCGAGCCTGTTCTATCTGCATGGCCCCATATTCGGCCAGAGCAGCTGGATCAACGGCGTCGCTTGGTCGCTGGAGGTCGAGGTACAGTTCTACATCGTCATGCCCGCGCTCGCGGGGGTATTCGCCATTCGCTCGTCGGCCGCCAGACGCATTGCCCTGCTGGTGGCTGTGCTCGCGCTGGCGTACCTGGCCGGCGGCATCCACCAGGCCCTGACGCCCCGGCTATACGAGAGCCTGCTCAGGTTCCTGCAGTTCTTCCTCGCCGGCTTCCTGTTGGCGGACCTCTACGCGGCGCGCCTCGGCCTCGACATCAGGCGCCGCCTGCGGTGGGACACCCTGGCCCTGATCGCCGGTAGCGGGATCTACTGGATACTGACGCGCGCCTACGGCCTCTACTACCTGACGCCGTTCCTGATCATGGCGCTGTACATCGGGCTATATCTAGGACGACTCGGCCACGCCTTCATCGCCCAGCGATGGATCGTCGTCATCGGGGGCATGTGCTATTCGATCTATCTGTATCATTTCATGATTATTCACTGGCTCGCCCCCTACACCATGTCGCTGGCGCGCCCGGCTTATGGAATCGCCCGGGACATGCTGCTGCAATGCCTGCTGCTGGTGCCGCCGATCCTCATCATCTGCGCCCTGGTGTTTGTGGTGGCGGAGCGACCCTTCATGGAGGTCAGCCGACGGGTGAGCCGCCGGATCGAGGCACCCCGTCCGGCAGGCGCGCAGAACGCCGAGCCTCTGCCTGCCACCACCGGCCCCTGAGAGATCACATCTAGCCCACGCCGGGGGCGGGAGGGGGTGCGCACGTACGCACTGCCGACGGGGGCGCGACCGAGCTCAGTCGTCCCATCGACAAATGCCGACAAGGCGTTTTCCGAGCGGTGTCAGACGGGCCCGGCGGCCCTGTGCTCTCTCCCGGCGACGCGGGTCCCCAGGGAAGGGGGAGGGGGATTCGTGCGTAAGCGGCCCGGCGTGGTCATGCCAGGCCTGAATCCTCGCGGGGCGGGTGCGGTCCTGAGGATGGGTGGGATACATGAGCACGTACTGGGCCAGTCGGGGCCTGTCCGATTGATTGAAGCCGCTGCCGTGCGGGAGGCCGATGTGCCAGATGAGCAGGTCGCCTTCATTCATTGGAATCGCCCGCAGCCCGGGGATCTGGTACATCCGCTCTCCGAGGATCTCGGCGGGCTTCGGGCTGTCGGGGAGGAGCTGGCGGCAGAGCGCGATAAACTCATCGGTCCGGCGATGCCAGCCGGGCAGGCAGTGAAACCCGCCTTGCAGGAGAGCCGTGTCGGTCAATGCGACTACACCCTGGAGCGCGAATATCCGGAGCTGTGCCAGGGGGTCTCCATCGAGGTGCAGGAAACCGCCCGGATCCCATCCCGGCGGTGCGTCCGACATGGGGGGCTTGAAGTGAGCGCGGTCGAAGCTCACCGACAGGTGGGCTTGGCTGAAAAGCTGGGAGAACGCCCGATAGACCCGCGGGTGCTGGCGGATGTCCCACTGGGCCTGGTGATGGTACATCTCGACCTTACCATCCGGGCGGACCGGCGGGGCGTACCAACTGGGATCGCAGTGGGCGGGAAGCTCAAGAAACTCGAAGATCCCCTGTACGAGCGCACGGCACAGCTCCGGCTCGACGGCTGCGCGCACCACCACGTACCCCTGTGCGGCGAAAAACGAGAGATCGTCCGAGGACAGGACTGGACGCGGTTTTGGGGGACGGCGCAGGGCGCAGGGTCTGAGCTTGCGCAAGACGCCTCCCTGCCGCCCGCCAGGTGCCTGCGGCCGATCGTCGCGTGGGCCGCGCGTTCACGCGCGGCTCTCCGAGGGATCCTTCCGCTCGGGTAAGGGCATCCGTTGGCCGACCCTTTGGAGCCAGGGGTCCGTCACGGCGGTGCAGGTCGGTCGCGATGGGCACAGCTCCGGCCCGGCGTGGGAGCAGGGCAGCGGCCGGCCGCGAGTCTGCCCCCTCGGCTCGGATTGGGTCAGTGGGGCGACGGCCAGCCGCCGGTACCCTCATACGCTCATCCGCCGGGTGTCTGGTGCTCTTGGCGCGCGGCGAGAAACGCTGCCAGCGCCCGCTCATGGGGGGCGAACCAGGCGCGTAGACGCAGCTCGATCTGCGGCGACATCGGACCGTAATAGCCCGAGTTCACGGGCTCGGCGCAGCGCAGCGGGACCGGCGGCAGACCGAGGAAGCGCAGCACGCGGGCGACGGCCGCAGGGGCGTTGCCGAACAGCTCGGTGCTCGGCAGGATAAGGATCTGCTCGGACGGGAACAGCGCGAGCCAGCGTTCCAGATAAGGCAGCGCCGCGCTCGACAGCAGGGACTGGGTCCGTCGACCCGGCAGCGATGATTCGTCCGGGAAGCTCCGCCTGAGTCAGTGGACACACGGGGGCTTGGGCCAGCTCTGCATCGACCACCTCCTCCCACGCCCTCCGTTCCCAGCCCAGCCGGGTGAACATCTGAAACTCAGAGTAGGCTCGCGCGACCGGATCACGCAAAAGCAGGATCAGCTTTGATCCCGTGGCAGCTCCGCGGCGATTCGTCTCGGTGCCAGAGGATGCGTGAAATAGGTGGTCGATGCCTCGCCGGAAATGGCGCGGGCGCCTTCGGGTATCTCTGGAAAGTGCGCGCGATACCAATCCGCTCCGGCGGCGCTGAAGTTTGACCAGTACTGGATCTCTTTGATCAGCGGTGCCTCGATGGCCGGGTGCTGACACAGCCATTCGAACAGGGCTGTGGTGCCCGCCTTGGCCTGACCGATGATTAGGAACGCCGGAGGCTTTGGCGCCGTCGCCACGCCGGACCGTCGGGAGTGCGGGCTCGAGCGAGCCGAATTCATGCGTTGCAACAGGGTCGTTGCCTCGGCATAGCGACCCTGACGCGAGAGCATGCGGGCTAGCAACAGCCCTGGCCCTATCGCATGCGGGTCACGCGCGAGGATCCGACGCAAGGCATCCGCGCGCTCGGGTGTCGCCGAGCTGGTGGTCGCCAGGTGCGCGGGAAAGGGGATGTCCGTGACAGGCTCGGTTCCGCTCGCGGTCGAGATCAGGTAGTCGATCACCCGGCCCCCGCGCCCCTGGCGGAGCATGCACTGGATCAACATGTCATGCAGCCTCCATTTGTGCGCTGGTACCCGAGTTAGCCCCTGGCGCAGGACGGCCTCGGCATCGGCGGCGCGATTCTGGCGCAGCAATACCTCGCCCAGCCGCAGATAGGGTAGCGCTGACTCCGGCGCGACCTCGACGGCGCGCCGGAAGCTCTGCTCCGCGCCCTCGAGCTCTCCGTTGGCCAGCTGCGCTCGCCCCAAGTCATGGAGGATCATGGGGCCCCACGCGCGGTCCAGTGCGAGCGCGCTCCTGAATTCGGCGATTCCCTCAACGAATTGACCCGCCCGCGTGTGCAGGACGGCGAGAGGATGGTGGAGCCAGGGGCCGACAACCGGTACGACGGTCAGGCGCCGCAGTACCCCGACTGCCATGGCCGTCGCGCGAGGGCTCCCCAGGACGCGCCGACCGAGCCGATTAGCGAGAGGGCGAAGGGGTCGCAGGCCCGGACGCCAGGAATGTCGATGTTGCAGGGTCGCTTTCACGTTGTCGCGGGGTGAAGGCTGGCTCTCGAAAGCGGCATCCCACGCGGCGCCTCGGCCATTCCCCGTATGGTAACACCGCGCGACGTGAACCGCGCCCGGCGGGATCGTCGTGGAACGGTGCACTCGCTTCGCCCGTCGTTGCCGCGTATGGACTTGAGTGGAGCACCATCCTACGCTTGGTGTTGGCGATCCTGCAGCTCGACCGGCTTGTCCTGAGCCAGTCGGACTGGCCGATGCGCGCAGCTCCACGCCACTGAGCCGAGCTTGTTCTCTGCCCGAGGGCATTGCGATGCGCTCCATCAGCAACCTCGGCGCGCAGACCAGGGAGAGCGTGTGAAGATTGACAACATTAGAACGGTACTCACCGCACCTGACGGCATTGCTCTGGTCGTGGTGAAAGTCGAGACTGACCAACCGGGACTGCACGGCCTGGGCTGTGCCACGTTCACGCAACGCCCCACGCTCGTCGCACAAGCGGTAGAGGAATACCTTGCCCCACTGTTGAAAGGCCGCGACCCGGCGAATATCGAGGATCTTTGGCACCTGATGTACTTCAACTCGTATTGGCGCAACGGTCCGGTGTTGAACAATGCGATCAGCGGCGTAGACATGGCGCTGTGGGATATCAAGGGCAAAGTCGCGAATATGCCGGTCTACGACCTGCTGGGCGGCAAGTGTCGCGAGGCGGCGATGGTCTATCGTCACGCCCAGGGGCGCGATCCGGCGGAAGTGTTGGAACGGGTCCTCAGATATCGCGACGATGGGGCCCTCGCGGTGCGTCTGCAGATCGACGGCCATCGGGCAACCGCCGACGCGCCTCGCAAGCTCAACCTGCGGCCCCGCAGGGCGGCGCCGCAATCAGCGCACCGGACCGCTACCGTCGACGCACTTAGGGCTCGCTTCCCGGGCGCATATCATGACCCCGACCGGTATGCGCGGTCCGTGCCGGCTTTGTTCGACTTCGTTCGCAGCAAGATCGGCTATGACCTGTTCCTGCTGCATGACGTACACGAGAGACTTGCCCCGATAGACGCGATCCGAATGGCCAAGGACCTGGAGCCGTACCGGCTGTTCTTCCTCGAAGACCCATTCGCGCCGGACCAGATCGGATGGCTCCGCCGTCTGCGCGACCAGTGCGCGACGCCGATCGCTATGGGGGAATTGCACAACAATCCGCTGGAGTGGCGGCCGCTCGTTGCCGAGCAGCTTATCGATTTTATTCGTGCCCACATCTCACAGCTTGGCGGTTTGACCCCTGCACGCAAGCTGGCCGTTTTGTGCGAATCGTTCGGTGTGCGCACCGCTTGGCATGGTCCCGGGGATGTGTCGCCGATCGGCCATGCCGCTAGTCTGCATCTGGATCTTGCGTGTCATAACTTCGGGATCCAAGAGGCAGTGATTCTCGGTGACCGGCTGCGAGAGGTATTCCCGGGCACGCCCGAAGTGCGCGACGGCTATCTGTGGCCGAACGGCAGGCCCGGTTTTGGCGTCGATCTCGATGAAGAGAAGGCGGCGAGGTATCCGATCAGCATCTCTCCGGTTCAGTGGACCCAGAGCCGCTGGCCTGATGGGACCTTATGGGCGCCCTAGACACAACGGCGAGGGTTACGGAATCAGCGCCCGCAGGAGCGGCTCGTTCCGGTGCCGCCGGCCCCTATCGTAAACGCCGATGCCTGCGCCGAGATGCCAATAGCCCAAACTGAAACCATGCTTCTCCGCCTCTCGCGCCACGTGCTCGGTCCACAAGACGCGGGACGCCGGATCGTGCCGGGGAATGGTTACTATGCACCGTAAACCGAATCTTTTTCTTATTGGAGCGATGAAGTCGGGCACATCGTCGCTTTACAACTATCTTGCATTCCATCCTGAGATCTTTTTGGCTCAAGAAAAAGAGCCAATGCACTTTTCACGCGAAGAAAATTGGTCGCTTGGGCATGATGGGTATTTAAGACTGTTCGTGGATGCAACTAATGAAAACTTAAAATTGGCTCTCCGTGAGAGACCCGGTATTCTCCCTGGATCCTAACTCAGGGTGACTTATGACGAGTAATGTCACGCACCCCGGGATCGCAGCCTGTCGGGGCATGTCATCCATACGGGCTGGCGGTCGTCGAGCCCTGAGCCCTGAGCCCTGAGCCCTGAGCCCTCGGCCGGCGGGCTGGCGGTCTTGAAGTCTGGCCCGGGGGGAGATGTTCGCGCTAGACCCCGGCGCTTCCACGGGCGCGTGATGCGACGCCGCCCCGATCGGGTATGATGTGCGTATCTGTTTCATCCTCGGGAGACCCGTTCCATGAATCTTCTCAAGAACAACGTCGGCAAGATCGATCGCATCATTCGCGTCCTGGTGGGGGTGCTGCTGGTCGGCAACGTGTTCTACGGCTTCACGACCCCGATCGGCTGGGTCGGGCTGATCCCGATCGTCACCGGCATCGCCGGCATCTGTCCGGTCTATTCCCTGATCGGGATCAGCACCAAGACCCTGGGGGAGAAGCTCGGCCTCAAATAGCCTCTGCTCGGCACTACCCTTGCGGCGAGGCGCCGCTTCAGGAGGGCCCGGGCGCTGTTGCTGGTGCCTGGGCTCGCCCGTTTCTTGCTCCGGATCACGGCACCGCGTGTCCGGTGCGGCGATCGAAGACAGCGCCCGGGTGCAACGCCCATCCTCAGGTAGCCGCTCCGCGCCAACCTGGCCTACGGACTCCGGGCTCCGGGTGTCGCTCGCGCGGTAGCGGCGGGGTGTAGCGACCTCCCCAGGTAGCCGTTGCGCGTCAACCCGACCGATGGGCCTACAATCCCCGTCTGGCGTCAGCAATGCCGCTCCTACGACAGAGATACCCCCGGGGCTGTCTGGAGGAATCGATGTCGCGCCGGGGGGGCGGAGGGGGCCCCAAGGCGGCTTCAGATGTACGAGAGCAGTAGGCTGGCGATGCCCAGGAAGCTGAAGAAGCCGGTAACGTCGGTGACGGTAGTCAGCACGATGGTCGAGGACTGGGCGGGGTCCTGGCCGAGCACGGTGAGCAGGATCGGGATGCCGGCGCCGGCGACCGCAGCGATCACCATGGAGAGAATCATCGACAGGGCGATGATCAAAGCGAGCCCGCGGGAGCCGCTCCACAGCCAGACCGCCACGCCGGTGGTGAGGGCCACGGCGGCCCCGTTCCAGAAGCCTGTCGAGATCTCCTTGAACATGACGCGCGGCCAGTGCCGGGTGCGAATCTCGCGTAGCGCCAGGCCGCGCATGGTCACCGCCAGAGCCTGGGCGCCGGTGTTGCCCGACTGCCCGGCGACCACCGGCAGCAGCACAGCCAGGGCGGTGTACTTGGCGATGGTCGCCTGGAAGAGTCCAACCACCGAGGCAGCGAGAAAGGCGGTCGCGAGGTTGATATGCAGCCAGGGCAGGCGTTTGCGTACGGCGAACGACACCTTGGAGAGTGCCCGCTCGTCCTTGCTCGCACCCACCATGGTCTGCATGGCCACCGTGGCCTCGTCCTCGGCCACCGCCATCAGGTTGCGGTAGCGCACGACGCCGATCAGGCGGCCGTCGATGTCGACCACCGCCAGATCGGTGAGCCGGCGCTCGTCGAGGATCTCCACCACCTCTTCGCGCGGCGCCACAGCGTTGACGGTGGCCCGCACGGGGCGCTTGATCTCGCTCAGCGTCGTGGTGGTCTTGGCTGTGGCGAGGTCCTGGATCTCCACCACGCCGTCGGGCCGGGTGTCCTCGTCAACCACGAACACGACGCGCACGCCGCGCCGGCGGATGCCGCGGATGCGCTCCAGGGCCTCGCGCACCGTGGTCTCGTTGCGCAGCAGCAGGATGCGCGGGTCCATCAGGGCGCCGGCGCTGTCGGCGGGGTAGCTCAGGATGGAGCGCAGGTCCTGGGCGGCCTCGGGATCGAGCTGGTCGAGCAGGCCGTCGCGCTGGTCCGGCGGCTGGGCGGCCAGCAGGGCGGCGGCCCGATTGGGGTCTATGTGGTTGAGCAGGGCGGTCGATTCAGGCTCGGTGAGCTGGGTCAGGGCCCGGTTGGCCACGTCCGGGGAGAGCCGCTCCCAGATCGGCGCGGTGATCTCCAGGCTCTGGGCGCACAGGATGCGCGCTATATCCTCCGGCGGCAGTCGCTCGAGGTAGCCGAGCGCATCCAGCGGGTGGTTCGCGAACAGGTCCTGGTGGAGCAGCTGGGTGGCATTGGTGCCGGGCTCGCTCATGGTGTCTTACCCTCCCTTGCGAGATCGGGTGGTGGAAGCGCCGCCGAACAGCGGGGAAAGGGCCAGCCAGAAGATATCGGCCAGTGCGTGCTGGGTGGTCGCCAGATCCTCCGCGTCGGCCCGATCCGGATTCACGCCGTGCTCCTCGTCCTGCAGCAGGGCCCGAGGAAGCACGCCCTGCAGCACCCCGTCGCGGTCGATGACCGGCAGGTGATCGCGGCTGAGCCAGGCCGGGTGGGTCTCCACAGAGCGCAGGCTGGCCCGGGCGTAGAGCACCACCGGGACCCGGTGGGTGAGCCGCGTGAGCGGCGAGCGGTCCTTCTCGGCTAGCAGGTCGCAGATATCGATCACGCCTCTGAGCCGCCCATGGTCGTCCACCACATACAGGTCGTGGATCAAGCGGTCGCGGCTGGAGCGGGCGAGGCGCACCGCCTCGGCGACCTTCAAATCGGAGGCCAGGGTGAGCACGTCTGTGTCCACCAGGGAGCCCACCGTGCCTTCGGGGTGGCGCATACGGATGCGTAGCCGGATGGCCGAGAGCCGCGGCAGCAGGCCGAGCAAGGTCTGGACGCGGTGGCGATCCATGCCGCGCAGGCGCTCGGCTGCGGGCGCCGTGGCCATGCGCTGCAGCACGGCCGCTGCGCTCTCCTGGGGGAGCTGCTCCAGGCAGAGCCGGGCGCTGCTGGGCGACAGATACTGCAGGATGCCCGCTGCGATCTCGGCAGAGACGGCTCCGACGACCTGCAGGAGCGCCTCGTTGTCCACCCGGGCAAGGGTGCGGGCCGCCTCCCGCGGGTAGAGCTCCAGATAGGCCGTGGCGACCGCGTCAATCATCGGACGCTTCCCCTTCGTCCAGCACCAGCGATGCCTGCTCGGTGAAGATCCGCGCAGGCAGCACGGCGGAGCCCTGCTCGGTATCCAGGACGACAGCCACAGGGGTCAGCTCGATGATCTCTCCCTCCAACTGCTGCACCCGAACCCGCTGGCCTGGATGGAAGGTCTTGCGCACATAGTGTCCCGCGAGGATATTGCGCACCGTGTCGCCCGCGCCCAGCCCGAAGGCGAGCGCGACCCCGGCGAACAGCGCCGCCACCGCGAGCGTCAGCATGCTGGTGAGCAGCGTGACGTCCACCCCGAGCTGGCTCAGCCCGAGCAGCAGCGCGAGCACCACCACCAGTCCGCCGGCCAGGTGGCCGAGGTAGTCCGGATACTTCATGGCGGCGGTCTCGGCCGCCGCCGTCACCAGCTCGCGCACCAGGCCGCCGAGCATGTAGCCGAGGAACAGGGTGACGCCGCTGATCAGCAGCCGCGGCAGGTAGAAGGCGAGGTCGCGCAGCCATTGGGCGAGCGCCTTCAGCCCCAGGGTGTCGGAGGCGGCGGTGAACACCAGCAGCTGGACGGTCCAGAAGGCGAGGGTAGCGACGACCCGGGAGACGTTCCACGGGGTGTGGATGGGCGCCCGTCCGGTGCGCCGGTACAAGGTCGCCATCAGTGCGTCAAGGCCGGTGCCGAAACGCAGGATCATCCAGCGGACCAGTCGTCCGGTGAGCCAGCCGAGCAGCAGGATGCCGAGCGCCGCGACCAGATCGGGGAGCAGCGCGACGATCGATTCGGCGCTTCGCGAGAGCACCCCGCGCAGCCAGACGGTCGGGTTTTCGAGGATGTTCATCGGTCCTTGCCAGACCGCAGCGGCCCGTCGCGCGAAAGTAATCAAGCGGGTCGCAAAAAACAAGCGCGCGCGTTAGCTGTCGCGGATCAGTGCATCGATCCGGTCGCTGAGCTCCCGATATGCCTGATTCAGAGCCCCGGGAGCCATGCGCTCCAGGCGTGCGTCGTCTCCGAGCTTCGCCAGCCCGGCGCGCAGGGTGTCGATCTGCGCTTGCATCGCCGGCTCGGCACGCTTGGCCTGAGCAAGCAGATTGAGGGTCTCGCTCAGCTCCCTGTGAGCGGCGCTGGCCTGATCAACCAGCTCGCGCTCGTGGCTGAAGGACATCGACAGGTGCTGCTGTGCATTGACCAGCGCGGTTCGAGCGGGCGCTTGCAAGGGCCCCAGATCATGCCCAGGGCGGACCCCGAAGAAGATCGCAAGCGCCAGCAGGCCCGCGCCGGCCAGGAGGTAGAGCATGAGTGAAAAGGCAGAGGCTTGCCTGATCATACCGACACCTGTCGTTGACTATGCCTGGCGATCGTCCGGACCGGGGTCACCGGGGCCTTTCCGCACCGCCGTTTGGCCGGGGCCGACGGCCACTCCAGGGCCCCGGTGCTCCCCGCGGCTTTGTTACCGTCGCTGTAACTATTCAGCTCGCGTCATTCCGGCCATGGATTGGCCGGAATCCAGTACCAGGGAAGGCGCTCAACCGTCCGCCTTGCCGTCCACGGCTGTCGGGCTATGGCTCGCCGGGAGCGATGCACTCTCGCGCTCACGAGATCCGTCGCCAGTCCGGGGCACCGTCCTCCCGCCCCGATCGACGCTTCGGCCCTGCTCTTTAATGGATTGCCGTAACGACTCAAAGTTGCACCCGCCGCCCGACCCGCTCGCCCTGCACCGGTCGCGGAACGGGGACGATGAGGCCGGCGCGGCGGTTGACAGACGCGGTGTGCGCGAGCAGTGTAACAAACCTCACAGTCGCGGCCGGCCAGGGCGGGGGTCGGATGGCCGGACGGTGCACCGAGAGCGACTGCGCCATGACTGGCATGCATTGGCTGGCATACCTCGAAGGCCGCAGCAGGCCGTTTCTGTGGCTTGCCGCTTTGGTCCTGACCCTCGTCTTCGGGGTCATCGACTATGCGACTGGCCCCGAGATCGCATTCGGTGTGTTCTATCTGGTGCCGGTCGCGCTGGGCGCCTACCTGCTCGGACGCGGGGCCGGGCTCGCGCTCTCACTGACTTCGGCGCTGACATGGCTAGCCGCCGACCTCGCCGACGGTCTATCCCTGTCGCACCCGCTCATCCATTTTTGGAATGCTGGCACGCGCTTGATCTTCTATGCCGTGATGACGGTCCTGCTGAGCGCTTTGCGGCGGAGCTACGAGCAGCAGCGGGCGCTCGCCCGGTCGGATGCGCTCACCGGCGTGGCCAATGGGCGCGCCTTCTTCGAGACCGCAGCGTTGGAGCTGGAACGGGCGCGTCGCTTTCGGCGGCCGTTGAGCCTTGTCCATATGGACGTCGACGGTTTCAAGGGCGTCAACGACAGGCTGGGACATCCGGCTGGCGATGCGCTGCTGATCACCATCGCCGCGGCGCTGCGCAGCGCAGTGCGCAGAACCGACCTGGTGGCGCGGCTCGGCGGGGACGAGTTTGTGGTGCTGCTGCCGGAGACCGCCTCGGGCGATGCGCGGGTCGCCGCCGAGAAGCTTCGCGCACGGCTGAATGAACGGATGACGGAAGGCCATTGGCCGGTGTCCTTCAGTATCGGGCTGGCGACCTTCGAGCAGGCGCCCGAGTCCGTGGATGCCTTGCTGGTCGCGGCCGATGCGCTGACCTACCAGGCAAAGCGCGCCGGCAAGGACCGGATTCAGCAGAGCGTGGTGGACCCGACCGGCGCCTCCGGCGCTCCCGTCGGCGCGCACTGACGGCGGCGGCTGCCGGTCGCCCGCTGCGGCAGCCTACCTCACCGCGGGCGTTGGTATCCGAGCGGGGCCATGGGTTATGCTCTGGGCCCATGGTGCGCTGTCCGCAGAGGTCGGCGTTTCGCCGGGGAGTTGCTGGCTGTCCCGGTGCTCGAGCGGCCGGGCAGCACCGGGACAGCCCAAGTATTCAGTCGCGGGCCTGACGGCCCGTCCAGGAAACCTAGATGAACGCCGCTTCGAGCCAGGAACGCGAGATTCTGATGGTCATGCGCAAGGTGCTTGCGGCGATCATCAAGGACACCACACCGCCTCACAAGGGTATCAAGCACCCGTTGTCCGAGAAGACCATCGAGGACGTGCGCATGTGCCTGGGCCTGATCTCCGCCCGGGAGCGTGAGCTGGCGGAGCAAGCCGGTGCCGCCCCGGAGCGCCCGTACTATACCGATGAGGCGCCTGCAGCGACGGTCGTCGCGCTGAGCAACCTGCGAAAGCGCCAGCGCCCGGACGAGGAGGGCTGAGCCGGGGGTGGGCTGCGCCTGTTGCCGGGGATCAGGCGGCGGCGCCCCTCCTCCTCCCGTCGGGGAGGGGCCTTGGCGCGGGTCTAGTCTTTGGACTCCGCGTTGCCTGCATCCGTGGATTCTTCCTTGGGCGCGTCTGTCGGCGCTGGCTCCGGTGTGTCTTCGGATTCTGCCTGAGTCGCTGCCGCCGGGGGTGGCTCCTTGGCCTCGTCCGTGGGCGGCTCGGTCGCAGCGACCTTCTCGGCGCTCGTGGGATGCACGCCGGGCTTGATGTCGGCGTCCTTGCGCAGCCCCATCACATAGTCGTTGACGACTTTCTGGCGCAGCTCGGTCATCATGTCGTCCTTCACTGCGTCGAACGGCGGCGGGGGCGTCTCGCGGACATCCTCGAGACGGATCACGTGCCATCCGAACTCGGTCTTTACCGGCGTAGACGATACGGCGCCTTTCTGCATGGCGGCGACCGCCTGGGCGAATGGAGGCACCATGTCCGAGGCGCTGAACCAGCCAAGATCCCCGCCCTTGGATGCGGACGGGCCGGTGGAGTGCTTCTTGGCGAGCTCGGCGAAATCGGCGCCCTTGGCCAGTTCATCGATCACCGCCTGGGCCTCCTGCTCGGTCTTGAGCAGGATGTGACGCGCCTTGTATTCCTTTTGGGCGCCGCCGTAGCGCTCGTCATAGGCCTTCTTGGCGTCCTGCTCCGTTACCGGGTTGTCCTGAAGACGTTGGGCCAGTAGGGTTTCGGCAAGGGCCTTGGTACGGGCCCACTGCAGGGAAGCCTTCACCTGCTCGCTATTGTCCATCCCTTTGGCCACGGCCTGCTGGCTGAGCAGCACCAGGTTGATCATCTCACTGAACAGCTGCGCCTGAATCTGCGGGGAGCTGGCCGACGCCCCCGGGCGCTTGCGCTGCCACTCCGTGAGCATCGCCGCGAACTCCATCCGCGTCACCGGCTGGCCGTTGACGATGGCCAGGGCGTCACCGGGCTCGGACGGCGTCGGCGCAGCGGCGGTCTCCTTGGCGGGAGTCGTCTTGACGTCGCTCGGTGCGGCCGCCTGCTGCTGTGGCTGCTGACCGCAGCCGGCGATCAGCAGCAGCACGGACAGACCGAGGGTTCCAATCATCGCTTTCTTCATCGGGTGGTCCTTGATTGGCCTTGGTTGGGAGAACAAGGGGTGGCCTGGGGCCTTGGCGCGACGCACAATCGCTCTCAGGGGAGCACCTTCTTGAACGGTCTCACGCTCACCCGGGCGTAGACGCCGGTGGTCATGTAGGGGTCCTGGTTGGCCCAGGCCTTGGCTGCTCCCTGATCCGGGAACTCGGCGATGATCAGGCTGCCGGTGAAGCCCGCCGGGCCAGGGTCCTCAGTGTCGATGGCAGGGAAAGGCCCGGCGGCCAGCAACCGGCCTTCGGAGCGGAGGGCCTCAAGGCGTGCCAGGTGCGCGGGTCGGGCCTGGAGACGCGCCTCCAGGCTGTCTTCGCGATCCTCGCCGAGGATAACGTAATACACTCAGGCCTCCTCCTCTGCTTTGTCCGCGGGCTCGTCGTCCCGGGTGTGTCGCGCCATGTAGAAGCTCTGGGCGATGACGAACGCCAGGGTCAGCCCCATCAGCCCGAACAGTTTGAAGTTGACCCAGACCGGCTCGGGGAAGTTGAATGCTACGTAGAGGTTCAGCAGGCCCATGGCGCCGAAGAACACGAACCAGGCCAGATTCAGGCGTCGCCAGACAGGGTCGGCCAGGGTCAGCGCGTGGCCGAGCATGCGCTTGACCAGGGGCGTGGGGCCGATGAATTGGGTTGCAAGGAAGCCGACCGCCATCACCCAGTACACCACCGTGGGCTTCCATTTGATGAATACCGGATTGTGCAGTACGAGGGTCATGCCGCCGAGCACGACCAACGCTGCGAGGGTGTAGCCCTGCATCTTCTCGACCCGCCCGTGGCGCAGCCGTTGCCAGACGACCTGGACGACTCCGGCGGCGATGGCGACCGCCGTGGCGACATAGATGCCCTGCAGCTGATAGGCCGCGAAAAACAACAGAATGGGCAGGAAATCGACAAAAAACTTCATGGCGTCGCCCGTTCAGTGCATCCGCCGTCCGGCGGACCACTGCTCGTGGAAGCGCTGCATCACGCGGCGCACATGGACGGGATATCCCAGCAGATCCATCTGCTGCATGCCCTCGGCGAAGAAGCGTGGTGCGTCGTCGGGCAGCTGCTCGACCACTGCGGAGAAGGCCGCCTCCATCAGATCCGGATCGTGGCTGCGGGTGGCGACGATGGCGCGATTGAGCAGCAGCAGCCGCCAGGGGCGCCCCGGCCCGCTCTCGGCGAGGTCGCCGCGGATGGTCGGCGAGACCGCCTCGATGATCTCGGAGATTCCTCGGTAGAGCCGCGCCAGATCCTCCGCGTCGGTGCTGTTATTGGCGAGGAAGGCCACGGCATTGACAATCGGCTCGATGCGATCGAGCCGCCCGCCCCGGCGCGCCAGCCAGACCCCGAGCGGATAGGCCTGAAGCTCAATCTCGCGACTCAGGTCCTCGAGCTGCAGTAGCGCCGCGAAGGCCGCGATCTCCGCGATCAGGCCGAGCGCGTAGGTCCCGAGGCGGTCCAGCCCGGTTCGGTCCTGGGGATCGACCTGCTCCCAGCGCTTGAGCACGGCGAACAGTTGCTCCAGCGTGGACTCCAGCTCCTGGGGGGTGGCCTGCACGCCATAGGCCGGGCCGTCGAGCTGACTCCAGCTCGCAGCCAGGCGCTCGGAGGCCTGTTCGAGGCTGCGCGTAATGGCTCCGATGTCGACCTCAGACTGACTCATGGATGCGATTCTATCAGCGCTCGGGCATGGCGTCTGCGCCGCCGGGGGATGAGCGGTAGACTTGGGGTACAATCGGCGGATGTATCCACAGATCGACCTGCACACCCACTCGACCGCCTCCGATGGTACCCTCGCGCCGCGCGAGCTGGTGAGCCGGGCCGCCGAGGCGGGCGTTGACGTGATCGCACTCACCGATCACGACACCACTCAGGGTGTTGTCGAGGGGGCGGCCGAGGCCCGTCGCTGCGGTCTGGGCTTCATCCCCGGGGTGGAGATCTCGGTGACCTGGGCGCAATCCACGGTACATCTGATCGGTCTCGGGGTGGATCCTGAGGATGCGCCCCTGCAGCGGGGCCTCGGCCGCCTGCGGGCGTTTCGTGACTGGCGGGCCGAGGAGATCGGACGCCGGCTCGAGCGCGATGCCGGTATCTGCGACGCCCTGGACGGTGCCCGGGCGCTGTCCAGCGGTACCCTGGTAAGCCGCACTCACTTCGCCCGCCATCTGGTGGCGCGCGGGCTGGCGCGCGATGTGCGCGGCGTGTTCAAGCGCTACCTGATCCAGGGTCGCCCGGGGCATGTGCCGGGCGATTGGGCTGGCCTGGAGGAGGCGGTGGGATGGGTCCGGGGCGCTGGTGGCCGGGCCGTGATCGCCCACCCCGCGCGCTATCGGCTGAGCCGCTCCAAGCTGATGCGACTGCTCCACGAGTTTCGCCAAGCGGGCGGAGAGGGGCTGGAGGTGGTCTCGGGCAGCCACAGCCGGGAAGAGTGCTTCGCCATGGCCGCCTGCGCGACCCAGCTGGGCCTGCTAGCCTCCACCGGCTCTGATTATCACGGTCCGCAAGAGCCCTGGATCCATCTGGGTGAGCTGCCGCCGCTGCCGCCCGGTTGTACCCCTATTTGGCGGGACTGGGCGCTCGCCTCGAAGCCTCGTCGCGCCAGTGTCTGACCTTTGCTCCCCGATCTGCCTGCGACACCATGGCCCAGTTCTTTCAGATCCACCCGGACAATCCCCAGGCGCGGCTGGTCCGCCAGGCCGTCGAGGTGCTGCGCCAGGGCGGCGTGATCGTCTACCCGACCGACTCCTGCTATGCGCTCGGCTGCCATATCGGTGACAAGACCGCCATGGAGCGCATCCGCCAAATCCGCCGTCTGGACGACAAGAAGAACTTCACGCTGGTGTGCCGGGACCTGTCCGAGATCGCCAGCTACGCCAAGATCGGCAACGAGAGCTACCGGCTGCTCAGGAACCTGACCCCCGGTCCTTACACCTTCATTGCTCAGGCGACCAAGCAGGTCCCGCGCCGGCTCCAGCATCCCAAGCGCAAGACCATCGGCATCCGGGTGCCCGACAACCGCATCGCCCAGGCACTGCTCGCCGAGCTGGGCGAGCCGATCATGAGCTCGACGCTGATCCTGCCCGAGGACGAGCTGCCGCTCAGCGATCCGTACGATATCCGCGAGAGCCTGGAGCACGAGGTGGATCTGGTGATCGACGGGGGCTACTGTGGGCTGGAGCCTACCACGGTGGTGGATCTTTGCGAGGAGGTGCCGCTGGTGCGCCGGCGCGGCAAGGGGGCCGTCGATCTGTTCGAGCAGGCCTGAGCCCGCCCGAGCGGTCCCGTCCGCATCACCGGATATGATTGCCCGATGCAACAGATGACCCTCGTCCAGCAGCTGGCCGCACTGGCCCTGCCGCTGATCTTCGCCATCACCCTCCACGAGGCGGCCCATGGCTGGGTCGCGCGCCAGCTCGGAGACCGTACTGCGGAGATGCTCGGCCGCGTGACCCTCAATCCGGTGCGCCATATCGACCCGCTGGGCACGGTGATCGTCCCCGCGCTGATGTTTCTGACGACGCACTTCGTATTCGGCTGGGCCAAGCCCGTCCCTGTGACCTGGCAGAATCTGCGCAAGCCGCGCCGTGACATGGCGCTGGTTGCCGCGGCGGGGCCAGGGGCCAACCTGCTGATGGCGCTGCTGTGGGCCACGATCGCCCACCTCGGCTATTCTCTGGCAGACGTCAGCCCCTGGATCGCTGGGCCGTTGTTGGCCATGGGCGAGATGGGACTCGCCATCAACGTCATTCTGATGCTGCTCAATCTGCTGCCCATACTGCCGCTCGACGGCGGCCGGATCCTGGCTGCGCTCCTGCCCCCGCGGGTCTCCTACCGGTACGGCCGGCTTGAGCCCTGGGGGCTGTTCATCCTGGTGGGGTTGCTCTACTTACGTATACTGGACGCCGTGCTGGCCCCCGCGTACTCGGCAGTCGTGAATGTCATCTCGGCGATCTTCGGCCTGGGCGCCTGAGCGCAGGTCTGACAAGGGGAAATTTCTTGAGCTTCGTGCCTTCACAGTCCTCCCGGGTGCTCTCCGGCATGCGCCCTACGGGCCGGCTGCACCTCGGACATTATCACGGCGTGTTGAAAAACTGGGTGGAGCTGCAGCTCTCTTACGAGTGTTTCTTCTTCGTCGCCGACTGGCACGCCCTGACCACTCACTACGAGGACCCCACCGGCATCCCGGACAGCGTCTGGGACATGGTGGTCGACTGGCTGGCGGCGGGGGTCAATCCCAGGCAGGCGCGTCTGTTCATCCAGTCGCGCATCCCCGAGCATGCGGAGCTGCACCTGCTGCTGTCGATGATCACGCCGCTGGGCTGGCTGGAGCGGGTGCCCACCTACAAGGACCAGCAGCAGCGCCTGGGCGACAAGGACCTGTCCACCTACGGTTTCCTCGGCTACCCGTTGCTGCAGAGCGCCGATATCCTGATCTACAAGGCCGGCCTGGTTCCGGTGGGCGAGGACCAGGTGGCGCACGTGGAGCTGACCCGCGAGGTGGCAAGACGCTTCAACCATTTGTACGGCCGGGAGCCGGGCTTCGAGGACTTGGCGGAGCAGGCGGTCAAGAAGATGGGGAAGAAGGCCGGCAAGCTCTACAGCCAGTATCGCAAGGCGTTCCAGGAGCGGGGCGAGGAGCAGGCCCTGCACGCGGCGCGCGCCCTGTTGGAGGATCAGCAGAACATCACGATGAACGAGCGTGAGCGGTTGTTCGGTTACCTGGAAGGCAGCGGCCGGATCATCCTGCCGGAGCCCCGGCCGCTGCTCACCCGGGCCTCGAAGATGCCGGGCCTGGACGGGCAGAAGATGTCCAAGTCCTATGCCAACACCATCGCCCTGCGTGACGACCCGGGCGAGGTGGAAAGGCGCCTGCGTACCATGCCGACGGACCCCCAGCGGGTGCGCAGGAGCGATCCGGGGGACCCGGAGAAATGCCCGGTCTGGCAGTTCCACCAGATTTACTCCGACGAGGGGGTGCGCCAGTGGGTCCAGGACGGCTGCCGCTCGGCGGGCATCGGCTGTATCGAGTGCAAGCAGCCGGTGATCGACGCGGTCAAGCAGGAGCTGGCGCCGGTGCAGGAGCGGGCCCGTGGGCTCGAGGCCCAGCCCGACGTGGTCCGCAGTATCGTCGCCGAGGGCTGCGAGGCCGCGCGGGAGGTCGCCCACAGCACCCTTGAGGAGGTCCGTCACGCCATGTGTCTCGGTTACCGGTGAGCGAGTCCCAGGCCATGGAGCCGGGGCACTCGGACCCGCAGGGCGCTGCGCATCCGGCCCAGGAAGAGATGCCCTTTGCGGTGGTTCAAGGCGAGCCACTGCTCGTCCTGCCTAAGGATCTGTATATCCCGCCGGACGCGCTCGAGGTCTTTCTGGATGCCTTCGAAGGGCCTCTGGACCTGCTGCTGTACCTGATCAAGCGCCAGAACCTGGATATCCTGGACATCCCGATCGCGGAGATCACCGCCCAGTACATGCAGTACATCGAGCTGATGAAGGAGCTTCGCCTGGAGCTCGCGGCGGAGTATCTGGTCATGGCCGCGATGCTGGCGGAGATCAAATCGCGGATGCTGCTGCCCCGGCCCGAGAGTGTCGATGATGACGAGGCCGATCCGCGCTCGGAGCTGATCCGCAGGCTCCAGGAGTACGAGCGCTACAAACAGGCGGCCGAGGATCTGGATGCGTTGCCTCAGCTCGGACGCGACGTCCACCAGACCCTGGTGGAGCTGCCCGACCGCATCGTGCGCCGGCGCGAGCCGGACCTGGACCTGCGCGAGCTGCTGCTCGCCTTGCGCGAGGTGCTGCAGCGCGCGGACATGTTCAGCAGCCATCGCGTCCAGCGCGAGCCCCTGTCGGTGCGCGAGCGGATGTCGCGCATCCTGGAAACCATCCGCGGCGGCGGCTTCGTGGAGTTCACCCGGCTGTTCAACCTCGAAGAGGGCCGGCTCGGGGTGGTGGTCAGCTTTCTCGCTGTGCTGGAGCTGATCAAGGGGGCCCTGATCGAGCTGGTGCAGGCAGAGCCCTTTGGTCCCATCCATGTCAAAGGCACGGGTGCCTGAGATGATCCTAGAAGCGGCAGTTGAATGGCCGCCAGGGTGCGTGCCGCGTGCTGTCTGGCAAGGCATAACGAGGCGGAATAGTAGATCTATGCCAACGAGTTATAACGCAGCCAGGCGCCGCGCGGTGCGTGCCCTGGTGGTCGTAGCGGCCATCACCCAATGGGTGAGTATCGAGTTTGTCCATAACCTTGGCCCAACCCATCACTTGATTGCTACTCGGAGCGGTCAACTGCCGTTTCTAGGATGATGGGGCGTCCCGATCTGAAGCAGATCCTGGAGGCGGCACTGTTGGCGGCGGGTCGCCCGCTGTCCCTCGAGCAGCTCGCGGCCCTGTTCGAGGAAGACGAGCCGCACCAGCCGGCCGAGCTGCTCGCGAGCCTCGCCGCGCTGCAGACGGACTACGCGGAACGGGGCATAGAGCTCACCGAGGTGAGCAGCGGCTTTCGCATCCAGGTGCGTGCCGAGTGCGCCCCCTGGGTGTCGCGGCTGTGGGAAGAGAAGCCCGGGCGCTACTCCCGGGCGCTCATGGAGACCCTGGCGCTGATCGCCTACCGCCAGCCGATTACGCGCGGTGAGATCGAAGACATTCGCGGTGTCAGCGTCAGCTCCAACATCGTCAAGACACTGCAGGACCGCGACTGGATCCGGGTCGTCGGCCACCGTGACGTGCCGGGCCGTCCCGCACTCTACGCAACCACGCGGACCTTCCTCGATTATTTCGGTCTGAGGTCCCTGGATGAGCTGCCGACGCTGGCGGAGCTGCGGGACCTCGACTCGATCAACCAGGAGCTGGAGCTTGCCGAGCCGCCGGTTGTCGCGGGATTGGCGCTGTCGCTGCCTGTGGATGAGCGCGAGGTCGAGGACGGGCAGGACCTCTCAAGGGACGACGACCCGTCCGCCGCCGGGCGCGGGACTGAGCCTGAGGCGGAGTCCTTGTCCGTCGTCCCAGAGCTGGAGCGGGTGCCGGATTCGGACGCCGCGGCCTGGCTTGGGGACGTCGAAGAGGGGCCGTCGGGGGAGAGTCCGGAGCGGCTCGATCGCGTGTCTTTCGATGAGTGAGAGCCCCAGGCTCCCGGGCGAGCGACTGCAGAAATACCTGGCGGCCCGAGGCTGGGGCTCGCGCAGGGGAGCTCGAGCAGTGGATCGCTGCCGGACAGATCCGCGTCAACGGCCGCGCGGCCTCCCTGGGTGACCGGGTGGTGCCCGGGGACCGTATCACCATGGACAGGCGCATCCTGCGCGTACAGGCCGACTCCGAGCCGCCGCGGCGGGTCATCGCTTACAACAAGCCCGACGGTGAGCTGGTGTCGCGCTTCGATCCGGAAGGGCGCCCGACGGTGTTCAACCAGCTGCCGACGCTGAAGAAAGGACGCTGGGTGGCGGTCGGCCGACTCGACCTTAACACCTCAGGCTTGCTGCTGCTGACCACCGACGGGGAGCTTGCCAACCGGCTGATGCATCCAACGGCGGCGGTCGAGCGCGAATATGCCGTGCGGGTCCTGGGCGACGTTGACCCCAGCGTGATCCAGCGTCTGCAGGCCGGTGTCGAGCTCGAGGATGGCCCGGGCCGCTTTGAGCGGGTCCAGGAGGCCGGCGGTCAGGGGGCCAACCGCTGGTTCCATGTGGTCATCACCGAGGGTCGCAACCGCGAGGTGCGCAGGCTCTGGGAAGCGGTAGGGGTGCGCGTCAGCCGCTTGATCCGGCTGCGTTACGGCCCCGTGAGTCTGTCGCGCCGGCTCGCGCGCGGGCGTTGGCGCGAGCTCGACGCCGGCGAGCGAATGGCTCTGCTGGTGATGGCCGGACTCCCGGCGGAGGCACCCGCGGCCGAGTCGGCGAAGCGCACACGCCGACCCTACGGGACCAGGGCCCGACGGCGGTGAGCTTCGAGCCGGCCGGACAGGCCCTGCGGGCCGTTTTCGAGCGCATGCACCGGGCCTATGGCCCCCAGCATTGGTGGCCCGGCGGCGGCGCGTTCGAGATTACGGTCGGTGCCGTGCTCACCCAGAACACCGCCTGGCTGAACGTGGAGCGGGCTATCGGACGTCTCAAGGCGGCCGGGCTGATGGCAGCCGCGGCCATGGTGGAGGCCCCACAGGCGATGCTCGCCGAGCGCATCCGCCCGGCGGGCTATTTCAATGTCAAGGCGCAACGGTTGCAGGCCTTCTGCCGCTTCTGGCTGGCGGAGGGGGCCGAGCGGGGGCTCGCGGCCCGCGACAGCGTCGAGCTGCGGCAGGCGGGTCGGGCGCGTTTGGATGGGGGGACTGGGGAGTAGGGCGCTCGGCTGAGCCGTGCCTCGTCAGCCGACACGGCGCATGCCATGGCGCAGCTGCAGGGTCATGGCACGCAGCTCCGGTACCTCCGGAATCTCGCTGTCCACAAACACCAGTAGGCGGCGCACGCGCAGCTGGGACCGCGAGAAATGACGCAGCCGCGCCACGATCCTGTTATTGAGCATTCCCTCGCCGGCACCGAGGATGAGGTAGATCCCGTAATGGATGCTGCTGGCGACGAAGTCGAGGGTGTCCGACAGTGTCTGTGTCCTCGGAATCCTGATGTTCTCCATGCCGACACGGCAGAGCCCCGTGCCCTGGCGCCAGACATAGAGCGCTTCGCCGGTGGCCAGCTCGTGGCGCTTGAACATCCCCACCACGCGCTCCGCCGACGGCGTCTCGATGGTGCCCAGCGCAAAGCCGGATTCGATGAGGTCTGTGACTGCCTGATTATGGGTCATGGGGTCTCTCGGAAAATCGTCTTGCCTGGAGAGAAATTAAAGTCCGGCGGGAGCGCTGCCGGTGTGATGCCCGTCAATATTCATGCCCGTGGCATTTTGAAGGCCATTCCAAAACCGGCCGGGCCCGACAGAGCGCTGCGCCGGGGTGCAGACGGCCGGTGACTGGCTGAGATGGCTCGAAAGGCTCGGGATTTGTGGGCAAGCCAACCCCCGGATCATCCATCCCGGGGCCGCAAGTCCCGGCTCGCCTTCGGTGGCGCGCCCGTTCCGCTGCACCCCGCGCACCAGCCGATCCGGGAACGCCCCGCTCCAGCGCGGCTCCTGGACAGGGCATGGACATCCGGTGATGTTGCCGCGAACGGTTCTGGCCGGCCGGCTAGGGGCAGGTGACCGCCACGCCGGCCTTGCCGTCGGTGGAGGAAACCGCCAGCCAGTCAGTGGCCTTGGCCTGGACGAATACGCACTCGGCCGAGCTACCGGACAGCTTGGTTCCCGCCATCCCCGGCGAGTTGGTATACCCCCAGGAGTTGATCGCGATCACCGGGCCGCTGCCGCTGGAGGTATCCATCGGCTGGATCCAGGGTCCGCCGGAGGACCCGCCGCTGAGGCCGCAACTGGGCAGCCACCAGTCCCAGGCGCCGTTCGTGGTCATGTCTTCGGCGCAGTATATGAGGTTCGGATCCTCGCTGTACGAGTAGCCGAGCGAGTAAGTGAAATCGACGCTGTCCTTTCCGGGAGCGCCGTCATCGTGATAGGGCGGGGTGAAGCTGAGCGGCAGGGAGCCGGCCGTCGTATCGAGCACGTCGGACGACACGCCCGTTCCCAGGTGCGCGCCGCTGTCCTGCACCACGTAATAGCCGTAGTCCCAGGGGATGTTGTTGGGGAAAGTGGTAGCCGTCCACCGGGTGTCAACTGCGCCGAACGAGGGCGTCCAGCAGCCCAGGGGATCGTTGCCGCAGTTCAGGTCGGTGCCGGTCCCCGTGGTGTCATTCTGGTCCGGAATGAACAGGACATTGCGCGCGAACGCTTTGTGGGCGTCGTCATAGACGCAGTGGGCGGCCGTCAGGATCACCGAGCGGCCCGAGACGCCGTCGCTCACCACGCTGCCGGAGCAGACATAGCCGATCCATGATCTGCGCCAACGAGAGCTGGAGGGCATCTCGAAATAGAGGCGTCCGGATGCAGTCTGCACGGCGCCGCCGGATGCCCAGTGCGCATCGGTCACCGTGTCGCCGCCCGTGCTGGCGCTGCCGCCTGTGTCGACGCTGAAGTGCACGGTAGCGGATGTGGCGGTGTTGCCGGTCAGGCTCGCTGCATCCTTCGCCACCACCCACCAGGCCCAGCTGCCGTTGGTGAACCCCTGCAGGGTCAGGCTCCAGCTGTCGCCCGATGAGGCCTTGCTGGCGCTGAAGCTCTGGGTCTGGGTGCTGTTCGGGTATTGAATGACGAAGGTGACGGATCTGACGCCGCTGGCGTCGGTAACTGTGGCGGAGAAGGCGCGCGATGCCCCAATGACCTCACCAGCAGTCGGGGCCATGTTGGAGATCGAGGGGGGTGTGCTGTCCCCGCCGCTTCCGCGCCGCGAGCGCAGCGCCGCAATGCGCAAGGGGATGAGCGACACCGCATTCGCCAAGGGCCCGACCCGATCTCCATAAGCCTTGAGGGTGCCGTCGGGCTGTCTCAGGTAGCCGAAGCCCTGCGTATCGACCACCAGGTCTCTGGGGATCGCCTGGGCCCGTCGCTGGGCAGTCCAATACTGAATGATGCGGGCGACGTCGGGGTGGGTGAACAGGCCGTTCGCCGCCTGCACCGGCTGCGGTGTCGCTGTTGCCAGCAGCACCGCGGGGAGCAGGGCGTAGAACGAGACCAATAGGCGAGATCGATGGACGCGCATTTCTTGACCCCCCCGCTTATCGACAACCTCGCCCGAGGCCCGGCGGGCCGCGCAACGATTGGTGCCCCTTAGCAGCGGCAGCGACCGCTCATTCGACACTGTTTGCCAGGCCAAAGTTCGTGGTTGTGTGTCCCGGCGCGAGCGACTCGAATCCATGACGCGGAGCAATACTAACAGCTTAGGCCGCTAGCGCGTCGGGTCAAGGCAGTCGGTCGATCCGCACGCCGTGGCTGCCTCGCGACACCCCGGTGCGGCCCAGCTGCGCGGGGTCGGTGTCAGCGCTCCACAGTCAGCGCCCGGCCATGGGTGCCGGCACTGTCCGGGCCCAGGAGCCAGAGAAGGAGGTTGTATGTCCGGGCGAGGGGCCGGAGCGATGCAGGACAGGTCGTCGCTGGGCGAGCAGGGGGGAGCGGCGCTTGGTCATCGAGCCAGCGTCGTCGTCGATCAGCGTGCCGCTGCGACGGCAGCGGCTGCCCGGGCGGCCTCAAGGACCGGGAATACTGCCGGAGGCGCGCAGCCTCGCCATTGCTTGGCGGATGTCCTCGCGTCGCCCTTGACCAACCGCAACTGACTTGGAAAACGCGCCCAACGAGTAGTTTGGCAGCGGCAGCGGCTGACCTTATGATGCGGAGGTCACGCGGGCCTGCGTCAGGGTAGTCCGCGGAATGGCAAGGGCTTGATGGCATGAGCAATGACAGCGCGCCGCGCGTCAGCGGCGAAACCTATTTCTTCCGCGACCACGGCCAGTTCGACCTGCTGCGCCTGCGCCTGCTGCCGGAGCTGATCGAGCGCCGGCGTGCCACCAGAGCCCTGCGCCTGTGGAGCGCCGGCTGCTCCAGCGGCGAGGAAGCCTATTCCCTCGCCATCCTGGTCGATATGCTGTTGCCCGAGCGCGGGGGCTGGGACATCGTCATCCTCGGCAGCGACAGCGACCAGGCCGCGCTGACCAAGGCGCGGCGCGGACACTATGGGCAATGGTCCTTCCGCATGGTGCCGCACGCACTGCGACAACGCTATTTCCGGCGCAAGGACGACACATGGGCTCTGGACGAGCGCATCTGTCGCATGGTGAGCTTCCGTGCCGGCGACCTGATCGGCGAGTCATTCTCCGACGCCGGATTGCGGGACATGGACCTGATCCTGTGCCGCAACGTGCTGATCTACTTGGCTGCGAGCGCCGTGGCGCTGGTCGCGGACAAGCTGGCTGCCGCCCTGAGCGAAGGTGGCTACCTCTTGACCGGCCACACCGAGCTCATCGGCCACCGCGTGCGTCATCTGCGCAGCCGACTGTTCGCCGAAGGTGTGGTGTACCAGCGGGCGGCCCCGGTACCTGCTGAAATTCCCAGGGTGACCCGCATCGCGTGGTCCCCAGCCGTGGCGGCACGCGCGCCTGCGGCGCCGCCACCGGCCGCCCCGGCCGCCCCGGCCGAGGAAGACCTGCTGGCGCTGGCACGGCAATTCGCCGACCGGGGCGAGTACGCGCACGCCGAGCAGGCCTGCCGACAGGCCCTCGCCGTCGCCCCGTTGGCGGCCGGGCCTTATTTCCTGCTGGCGCAGTTGGCCCAGCTCAGGGGGGATTTCAACGAGGCCGGGGAATTGCTCGACAAGACCCTCTACCTCGATCCCGGCAGCGTGGCCGCCTGTCTGGAGCAGGCGGCACTTTGCGAGCGTGCCGATAACCTGGCGCGGGCGCAGGCTCTGCGACGTGCCGCCCTGGAGATCGTCCGCGCCCTGCCCGGCGACGCGGTGGTCGAGCCGTATGAAACGAGTGCGGCGGAGATGGCACAATGGCTGACCTGACGCCGCGCCTATACCGGCAACCTCGGCTGCGAGGATGAAGACATGGATTCCCGGGCCCTGCTGATTTTCGACCTCGATGGCGCGCGTTTTGCTGTGGACGCGACGCGGGTGCTCGAATCCGTCTGGCTGCCCGAGCTGACGCCGGTCGAGGAAGCGCCGCCCTGGGTCGTTGGCCTGTTCAGCCTGCGCGGCCGGATCGTTCCGGTCGCCGATCTTCATCTGCGTTTCCACCATCCCGCGCGGCGCTACTGCCCCAGCGATCAGGTCGTGCTGCTGGAAAACGAGCATCAGGCGATGGGCTTGATTGTCAGCGAAGTCATCGAAGTGATCGAACTGCCCCGCGAAGCCGTCCAGTCGCCGCCCCAGTTCGATGCCTCGGAGCCCGCCCCTGCTCACCTGGTAGCGGGCGAGGCCCGCGTCGGCGATGACCTCGTGACGCTGCTCGATGTTTCCCGGTTGACCCGGCTGCTGCCTGAAGGGCCGGCGCTTGCCGAATGGGCGGAGCAGCCGGCTCCCGCCGCCTATTTCTGCCCGGATGCCACACCCGACATGCGCGCGCTGTTCCGCGCCCGGGCCCTGGCACTGCGGCAAGCCACTCTCGAGGACACGGGTGCGCTGTTGGGGCTGGCGGTGGTGGGGCTGGACGACCAGTTCTTCGGCGTCGAGCTTGCAGCGGTGCAGGAATTTTGCGACATCGTTCAACTCAGCCCGATTCCCTGCTGCCCGCCGCACATCCTGGGCGCCATGAGCTTGCGCGGCAACCTTCTTACTCTGATAGATCCTCGCACTGCGCTGAACCTGCCGCCCGCCGCCAGGGGCGGCAAGGCGGTGGTAAGCCGACTCGGAGAGCAGGCGGCTGGGATCGCGGTCGATGAAGTGCACGGCGTCGTGTACCTGCGCGAGAAGGAATTGCAGCTACCGCCCCCGGCGCTCCGCGAACGGTGCGGGACTGGAATCATCGGCACCGCGCCCTATGCGGGTAGCACGATGACCGTACTGGACCTCTCGGTATTGCTGACGCGGGAGGAGTGGATCGTCAATGAAAACGTATGACGGAAGGGAAATGCCATGTTCGCAAAAATGAAGCTGCGCCGGCGCATCTTGCTGGGTTATATGGCTCCCCTACTGCTGTTGCTGGGCGCCATGGGTCTTGTTTTCGTCAAGCTGCAGGAGGCGACGCACCAGTCGGCGTTGCTCGATAACTCCCACGCCAATGTCAATGAAGCGAAGGACATCGCATATAACTTGGCAAAAATGCAGCGGTCAACGCGCGGCTACCTGTTGATGAAGGACCCTGTTGTGCTTCAGAACTACCAGGAAGGCGAGAAAGATTTCAAGGGCTTGGCCGAATCTCTTGCCCGACGGGTAAATGACGCGCAACAGCAAGCCACCTTGCGCCGCTTGGTCGAGCAGGGGCAAGTGCTGGAACATAGCCTGCACCAGATGATGGCCTTGGTGGATGAGGGCAAGGAAGCGGCAGCCATTGCCCAGTACCGCACCGGGAAAACTCCAGAGCAGGCTGACGAGCTGGAAGCACTGGCGCAAGACTTCGAGCAACGGGAAATCGTTCAGCTCAAGCAACGCCAGATGGCATATGAAGCGGCCATCAACGCGGTCGTCGCTTCGATCATCTATGGCATGTTGGGCACGATTGCCTTGGCGGCTGCCATCGCTTTGTGGATCGCCGCTGCAGTCAGCCGTAAGATTACCGCCAGTGCCTCCCAGCTTTCCTCGGCCGCCAGCGAGATCGCCGCCACCATCGCTCAGCACGAGCGCACCGCCAGCCAGCAGGCCGCCGCGGCCAACGAGACTTCCGCCACGATTGGCGAGCTTTCCGCGTCCTCGCGCATGTCGGCCGAGCAGGCGGCGAACGCGGCGGCGGTGACGGAAAAAGCCGGCGTCGCCACAGTGCAGGGCGACGAGGTCACCCGCCAGGCAGTGGTGTCGATGGGCGGCCTCAAGGACAAGATCAGCGCCATGGCCGAGCAGATTCTGCACCTTGGAGAGCAGACCGGCCAGATCGGCACCATCGCCACCGTGCTCAAGGATTTGGCTGGACAGATCAACATGCTGGCATTGAATGCCGCGGTGGAAGCTGCACGCGCCGGTGAGCACGGTAAGGGCTTCGCCGTGGTGGCGAGCGAAATCCGCAAGCTCGCCGACGAGAGCAAGAAGTCAGCGGAACAGACTGCATTGCTGGTGGCCGATATCCAGAAAGCCACAAATTCCTCCATCCTAATGACGGAAGAAGGCACCCGCACCGTGACCGAGGTGACCAAAACGGTGCAAAAAGTTGCGGAATTATTCAACAACCTGGCGGGCTTGGCCGGTAGCGCCAACGAAAACGCCCAGCAGGTGATGCTGAACGCCAAGCAACAAACCGCCGCCTTCGCCCAGGTGGTGGAGGCGACCAACAGCATTGCTTCCGGTGCCAAGGAAACCGCCAGCGGGATCAGCCAGACCAAGGTAGGTGTACAGCAGCTCAACGAGGCGGCGGAAAATCTCAAGGCGATTGCGTGACTGAACCGGTCGGGGGCGCGCCATGATCGAAGATCCGGAGCTGCGCCGGCTGTTCGAGGCGGAAAGCGCCGAGCATCTAGCTCGCCTCGACGACGGTTTGTTGGGCCTGGAGAAAAGACCCGCCGACTTTGCGCTGCTGGAAGAGGCGTTCCGCGAGTCTCATAGCCTGAAAGGCGCGGCGCGCATGCTGGGGCTTGCGCGGATCGAGACCACCGCTCACGGTCTGGAAACCATCCTCAACGCAGCGCGCAAGGACGAGGCGCCGCTCACGCCGGAATTGATCGAGCGTATGAACGCCGCACTTGTGACTCTGCGCCGGCACGTCCAGGAGGCGCTGGCCGGCGAGCCAGCCGTTCCCCCGCCGGCTCACAAAGTCTCCTCGCAAGGCACCCCCGACGCTTGCCCTTCCTCGACGGCGGAGGATGAGCCAAGAAGAGATGCGCTGCCTGGCGAAGCCGTCGGCATACCCTCCCGCGCTAACGGAGGAGAGCTCGATAGAGGGCCGCTCTCGCCGGAGGGAGATGCGACGCAGAGAGCGCAGACCCATCGGTCTGGCAAGCCCGCGCCCGCCCCCGAACCTTTCCGTATTGAGACCGTGCGCGTGGAAACGCGCAAACTGGACGAATTGTTGACACAGGTGGGTGAGCTCTCGGTGATCCAGGGACGGGCGCAACACCGGCTGGCGGTGATGGACGAATTGCTGGAGCGATGGCAGGCGCTGGAACGCGGTCGGCGTCGCGCGGGCCCAGTGGTGCGACAAGGGGTTGAAGTCGAAGCGCCGCTGCGCTTCGCCGGCCTGCTCAAGGAGACTCGCGATGCGCTCTTCGACGTCAGCGCGCGCCTGGAGTCGACCGTCAAGCTGCTGGAAGATCAGGTGCGCGGCATCCGCCTGATGCCGCTGTCTACCGTGCTCGCGCTGTTTCCGCGCATGCTGCGCGATCTCGCCAGGGACCAGGGCAAGGAGGTGGAACTGGTGATCGAGGGCGGCGAGATTACTGTGGACAAGCGCATTCTGGAGGAAATGAAGGATCCGCTGATGCACCTGATCCGCAACGCCGTGGACCACGGCATCGAGCCGCCCGCCGAGCGTGAGCGGCTGGGCAAACCGCGCGGCGGCACGGTGCGCCTGCGCGTGGTGCGCGAGGATGCGAACGTGATGCTGGAGGTGCAGGATGACGGCCGCGGACTGGACCTGACGGCGATCCGGCAGCAGGCGAGGCAGCGCGGGCTTCACGACGACGCAACCCTAAGTGCCATCGCCCCGGCGCAATTGCAGCAGTTGATCTTCATGCCCGGCTTCTCCACCAGCACCTATGTCACCGAACTGTCCGGGCGCGGCGTAGGGCTGGACGTGGTGCGGGTCAATGTCGAGCGCATGAAGGGCGGCATCCGCCTGGAATCCGCCGCCGGCCAAGGGCTCAAGGTGCAGCTGCGCTTGCCATTGAGCCTTGCCACGACGCGGCTCCTGCTGGCGAGCGTTCGAGGCCGACTCTACGGACTGCCGGTCGAATTCGTTCATACCTCGTTGCGCGTGCGCCCGGAGGACATTTTTACGATCGAAGGCGGCCCCGCCGTGCTGTTGGATGGCCAGACGGTCGTAGCTGCCCGCCTCACCGACCTACTGGAACTGCCGGCCGGGGTGCGCGGCGCGGTGGCACCGGATACCCTGGTTTGCATCGTGATGCAGGTGGGCGACGAGCGGCTCGGTTTGCTGGCGGACGACCTGCTCACCGAGGAGGAAGTGGTACCCAAGCCCCTGGGCGCGCCGCTGCTGCGCGTGCGTAATGTCTCCGCCCTGGCCATGCTGGGCAGCGGCGAAATTTGCGCGGTGCTGGGGCCCGGCGACCTGCTGCGCTCGGCGCGTAAGAAGGGTGTCACGCTGCGGGGCGAGGAGCCCAGACTGCGGAGTAAGGCCCACAAGCCGGCCGTGCTGCTGGCAGAGGATTCGGCGCTGATCCGCGCCATGGAGAAACGTATCCTCGAAGATGGCGGCTACGAGGTGGTGACGGCGGTGGACGGCGTCGATGCGCTCAACGCCCTAGGCAGTCGCCCCTTCGCAGCCGTGGTGTCGGACATCATGATGCCCAACATGGATGGCCTCGCTCTCACCGCGCGCATTCGCGCCGAGCCGCGCTACAAGGAGCTGCCGGTGATCCTGGTGACAACTCTTGCCTCCGACCAGGACAAGCGGAGTGGCCTCGATGCGGGTGCCAGCGCCTACCTCCCCAAACCATCTTTCGACCAGCGCCTGCTCCTCGATACTCTGAAAAGGCTGGTCGTGACATGATCCGCGTTCTGCTCGTCGACGACTCCCCCATGGCACTGCACATCCTGCAACGCCTGCTGTCGCTCTCGCCCGACATTCAGGTGGTAGGCACCGCCGCCAACGGAAGGGAGGCGTTCGATCTGCTGCCGCAGCTGAATCCCGGTGTCATTTGCACGGATCTGCACATGCCGGTGATGGACGGGCTGGAATTCACCCGCTTGGTGATGAACAAGTATCCGCGCCCTATATTGGTGGTGAGCGTGTCGGTGGAGGCCGATTCAGTCAATGCCTTCCAGCTGCTGGAGGCGGGGGCGGTGGATGTCTATTCCAAGCCCCGCGCCATCCTCGAAGCGGATCAAGAGAAGCTGACCAGGGGCTCGCCAGCAAGATTCGCATTCTCGCCGGCGTGCGTGTGTTTCGTCGAGCAGAACGCGCGCCTCTGGTATCTCCCGCTCCGCGCCTGTTCTCGCTACCGCCACATGCCCCCGTGCGCATCGTCGCCATCGGCGCTTCGACCGGTGGCCCGCAGGCCCTGCACGAAATCATATCCTGTCTGCCGGCCGGCTTCGCGCTGCCGGTAGTGTGTGTGCAGCATATCGGCAGCGGCTTCCTGTCGCCGATGGTCGCCTGGCTGGCGGAAGTCAGCCCGATGCCGGTGCGCATAGCGGCCAAAGGCGACGTCCCGCAAGCGGGAGTGGTCTATTTCGCCCCCGAGGACACCCACCTGGAAATGACCGATGGTGGGCGATTCGATCTCTCCCAGGCACCGCCCCGCGATGGGCACCGGCCCTCGATCACTGTAACTTTGTGCGCGGTGGCGCACCATTTCGGCGCCGGTGCCGTAGGTGTGCTGCTTACCGGAATGGGCCGCGATGGCGCAGAGGGCATGGCGGACATCGCCGCCGCAGGTGGTGTCACCATCGCCCAGGACGAGGCGAGCTGCGTGGTTTACGGCATGCCCAGGGAGGCGGTGGTGTTGGGGGCGGCGCAGCATGTGCTGCCCCTCGAACAGATCGCCCCGGTACTGGCCGGCCTGGCAAACAGCCGCGCCTTCAGGGACTCGCTGCTGCATTAGAAGGAGGCGACATGACTGAACGAGCCAAAGCGTCCGGCACCCCGCCCGAAATCTTGATCGTCGAAGACAGTCCCGTCGAGGCGGAGCTGCTGCGCCGCACCCTCACACGGGCTGGCTATGCGGTAAGTGTGGCGCTCCATGGCGAGGAAGCGCTGCAAGCCGCTCGGGAGCGCCGCCCCGCCTTGGTCATGAGCGACATCAACATGCCGGTCATGAACGGTTACCAGTTGTGCCGCGCCATCAAGTATGACGATGAGCTGTGGCACATCCCGGTGATCCTGCTCACGGTACTGTCGGATCCCGAAGACATCGTCGAGGCGATCAATTCCGGCGCCGACGCCTACATCATCAAGCCCTATGCCGAGATCAACCTGCTGGACCGCATCCGTTCCCTGCTGGATGCCCCGATCGAAAAGCGGCGAGCGGACGAACGGCGACAGGAAATAGTGGTCTATGGCGGCAAGAGTCACGTCATCTCCGGCGGTGGCCACCAGATACTGAACCTGCTGCTCTCGTTGTACGAGAACACGCTCAGTCAGAACCAGGAGTTGAGGTCGATTCAGGCTCAGCTCAATCTGCTGAACGAGAGCCTCGATCAGCAGGTGCACTCGCGCACCGCGGCCCTGCAGGAGAGCGAGACACGGTTCCGCGATCTCGTGGAAACCACGAGCGACTGGATTTGGGAGGTCGACGAGAATGCCGTCTATACCTACGCGAGTCCAAAAATCTACGATGTCCTCGGTTATCGTCCAGAGGATGTGATCGGGAAAATGCCTTTCGACCTGATGCCCGCCGAGGAAGCGCAACGGGTGGCCAAGCTGTTCGGCGCCAGGGTTTTGACGCAGGAAGCCTTCGCTAACCTCGAGACCATCAATCTGCATAAGGATGGCCATCGGGTATTTCTTGAGACAAGCGGGGTTCCCATCGTCGATCAGGATGGAGATTTCCGCGGTTATCGCGGTATCAATCGCGACATCAGCGGGCGCAAGCAGGCCAACGATGAATTGCAAGCATCGGAAATGAAGTACCGCCTGCTGGCCGAGACCGCCACCGACTGCATCTTCTGGATCGCTCCCGACGGCCATTTCCTCTATGTCTCGCCTGCCTGCGAGCAGATCTCCGGACACCGGCCAGAGGAATTTCTCGCCGATCCGGCTTTGATGATCCGCATGATCCATCCGGACGAGCGCGCGGCCTACGCGGAACATCTCGACCATGGCCGGGTTGCCGACGACGCCGAGCTGGAATACCGAATTGTGCACCGCGACGGCAGCGAACGCTGGATCGCCCATCAATGCGGCCCGATCTACGATTCGGACGGAAATTATCTGGGCCGGCGCGGCGCCCACCGCGACATCACCGAGCGCAAGGCCGCGGCGACGGAGCAGCACCGCCTGAGCGAGGCGCTGCGCCAAGCGGCCCAGCCCATGCTGCTGGCCGACCCCGGGACCCGCATCACCTATGCCAATCCGGCCTGTACTGCGCTGTTCGGCTACACGCCCGAGGAGCTGGCGGGTGCCCATGTCAGCATGCTCGTGCCTCGGGATGACATCCAGACGTCGTATGCGGAGATCGCGCGCCAGGTCCGCGAGCGTGACAGCTGGTCGGGCGAACAGATCCGTTTGGCCAAGGACGGCGAACGGATTCCGGTGAACCTGGCGCTCGGCAGCATCCGTGATGAGGCCGGCGGCCTGTTGGGATTCGTGGCCACCTACCTCGATCTTAGACCGCTGTACGAAAAGACCCAGGCCCTGCAGGAAAGCGAGGAACGATACCGCACGATACTGGAGGGAGCGGCGGACGCCGTCGTGATTGTCAGTCCGGAAGGCAGGTTCACTTATGCCAACCCGGAGGCCGGGCGCCTGCTGGGCTACGGCATATCCGAACTGCTGGAGATCGGCATCCCAGAGATCACCCCGGAAGATGAGATGCCTGCATCGATGGCTGTTTTCCAGAAGTTGTGGACTGACGGCGCACTTCGGATCGAGTTTAATCGCAAACGTAAAGACGGCAGTTTGGTCTACGTAGAGTTGAATGCAATCCGACTGCCAGACGGCAACTATTATGGTGCTTTCCGGGACCTCAGTGAGCGCAAGGAGGCCGAGATGCAATTGCGTAAGCTCTCCCTGGCTGTGGAGCAGAGTCCGGAGAGCATTGTCATTACCGACCTGGACGCGATAATCGAGTATGTGAACCAGGCCTTCTGTGCCAATACCGGCTATAGCCGCGGTGAGATTCTGGGCAAGAGCACGCGCGTGCTGCAATCCGGCAGGACGCCCAAGGAAACCTATGTAGCCCTATGGGACAGCATCACTCACGGCCAAGTCTGGCAGGGCGAGCTCATCAATAAACGCAAGGATGGCGGCGAATACGTGGAGCTCGCCATCATCACCCCCCTGCGCCAACCGGATGGCCGCATCACCCATTACGTGGCGGTGAAGGAGGACGTCACCGAGAAGAAGCGCCTGGGCGAGGAGCTCGACAGCCATCGCCACCACCTCGAGGCACTGGTCGCCACACGCACCGCCGAACTGGAGACCGCGCGCGCGGCGGCCGAGTCGGCCAACCGGGCCAAGAGCGTCTTTCTGGCCAATATGAGCCACGAGATCCGCACCCCCATGAACGCCATCATCGGCCTCACTTACCTGCTGCGTCGCGATTACCCCACACCGGCGCAGGCCGAAAGGCTCGTCAAGATCGACGCCGCCGCCCGCCATCTGCTGTCCATCATCAACGACATCCTGGACCTGTCGAAAATCGAGGCCGGCAAGCTGCTATTGGATCAGGCTGATTTCGCTTTGGGGACCCTGCTGGACAACGTCCGTTCGATGATTCTCGAACCGGCCCGGGCCAAGGGCTTGCGCGTGGATATGGGCGGCGACGCCGTGCCCGAGTGGCTGCGCGGCGACGCCACCCGTTTGCGCCAGGCCCTGCTCAACTATGCTGGAAACGCGGTCAAGTTCACCTCGCAGGGCTCGATTACCTTGCGCGCCAAGCTGCTTGAGGAAAGCGACGCGGGGCTCAAGGTTCGCTTCGAGGTGCAGGACACGGGCGTCGGGATTGCCCCGGGAATCCTACCCAGGCTGTTCGCTGCCTTCGAGCAGGCCGATGTTTCCACCACCCGGCAGTACGGCGGCACCGGGCTGGGACTGGCGATCACTCGCCATCTGGCTCAGATGATGGGTGGTGAGGCGGGGGCGGATAGCGCGCCGGGTCGAGGCAGCACTTTCTGGTTTACGGTGCATCTGGCACGCGGCCAGGGTGTCGCGCCGACCTTAGCCGGGGCGGGAGAGCCCGATGCCGAATCCAATCTGCGTTTGCACCACTGCGGTGCCCGCCTGCTGCTGGCCGAGGACAACCTCATCAACCGCGAAGTGGCGCTGGACCTATTGCACTCGGTGGGATTGGCGGTGGATGTGGCCGCGGATGGCCGCGAAGCGCTGGATATGGCCAACGCCGTGGACTATGACCTGATCCTGATGGACGTGCAGATGCCCGAGATGGACGGCGTGGAAGCGACCCGGGCGATACGTGCCCTGCCCGGTCGGGAGACGACCCCCATCCTGGCGATGACGGCCAGCGCCTTCGACGAGGATCGCCGCGCCTGCCAGGCGGCGGGCATGGACGATTTCGTCGCCAAGCCGGTCGAGCCGGATCGACTTTTCGCCACCCTATGTAGGTGGCTGGCGAGCCAACGCCCGGCGCCCTCGGCCGAGAGGGAAATCGCGGTGCTGCAGGTGGGCCCGGGGACAAGAGACCAGCCCGCGCCCGCCGCCGAGCTGCCCGTCATCGACGGACTGGACGCGGCGCAGGGGCTCGGGAGACTGAACGGCAACCGGGCCGTTTATCTGCGACTGTTGCGGCGCTATGGGCTTGAGCTTGGCGACGATATGGCGCGGCTGCGCGAGCAGCTGGTGCGGGGGGACATGAAGGAAGCGCGGCGCTTGGCCCATGGGCTGAAGGGCAGCTCGGCCAACCTGGGCGCGACCGAAGTGCAGCGCCTGGCCACCGAGTTGGAAGCGGCGACACAGCAGGGGCTCGATGCGACGGAGCTTGAACGACGGGCCGGTGTATTGGAGAGTGCGTTGCAACGTCTGGCCGTAGCGATCCTCGCGGCGCTGCCCGAGGAGCCCTAGGCTCCCGGGCTGAGTCCAGATTGACTCGGCGACGGTGCGGCGTGCTCTGGCTGGGCTGGAGCCGTTGCCGGCGGGGGGCAACACGCGGGCCAATCAGCTCCTCGAGCCCCGTGCCGCGCTGCTCGAGGGCGCGCTCGGCCCCCTGGGCACCGAGCTGGAAAGGCGGATCGAGTGTTTTCTCTACCCGGAGGCTTGGGAGGCATTGCGGCGGGCGCTGCACGGGAGCAGGGGGGCCTGGGCGGAGTAACGGGCCAATGGTTTTGTGGCGATCCCATGCCGGGGGCGGCGGGCGGACCCCGCTGCCCAGGGTCGTTAGAGGTCCGAGGCCGAAGGCATGTCGCCACAGCAGAGGCCTGGGCTGCAGCGCCAACAAGCTACCCGCGGTATCGCGGTGAGCCGCTGGCCCGGGCAAAGTGGCTTCTCGGCCGCCCGGCCGGACCTCACCGCGCGACGGTCAGCGCCTTGCCATGGGTGCCGGCACTGTCCGGGCCCAGGAGCCAGAGGAGCCAGGGCACCACCGACTCGGGCGAGGGCAGTGTGTCCGGGTCTTCGCCGGGGTAAGCAAGTGACGCAGATTGGTTCGGCAGGGGCCTGGGTCGAGGCTGTTGACGCGGATGCGCTGGTCCGTGCTCAGCTCTTCGGCCAGGACCTGCATCAGGCCCTCGAGACCGAACTTGGAGGCGGCATAGGCGCCCCAGTACGCCTTGCCGCGCCGCCCGACGGTATCGGAGATGAAGACCACCGAGGCGTCGCTGGCCTTGCGCAGTAGCGGCAGGCAGGCCTGGGTGAGCATGAACGGTGCGTTGAGATTGACGTGCATCACCTGCAGCCAGGTGGCGGCGTCGTAGTCGTCGATACGGCTCAGCAGGCGCAGCTGCGCCGCGTTGTGGATCAGGCCTTCCAGGCTGCCAAGCTCTCGCTCCAGGGTCTGGGCGAGCTGCTCGTAGTCGCGCTCGGTCGCGCCCTCGAAATTCATCGGGTAGATGGCCGGCTGGGGGCCGCCGGCGGCCTCGATCTCGTCATAGACCGATTCAAGCTTGGCCATCGTACGCCCGAGCAGTACCACCGTGGCTCCGTGGGCCGCCAGGCCCCTGGAGACGGCGCGGCCGATGCCGTCGCCTGCGCCGGTGACCAGCACCGTGCGGCCGACCAGGAGATCATTGGGTGGCTTGTAGTCGAACATCCTAGCGCTTCCAGGGTTGGTGTCCGTGCGGCCTGCGGGGATCATCGTCCCGTGGGCCCGCAAGGCGTCGATCGTTGTGCGGGAGCGCCATCCAATCGAGGATCTCAAGCGGCGCGGCGAGGTCCGCAGCGGTGTCGGCGAAGCTCCCGTCCGGGTCGAGCAGGACCGAGCGGATGCCCTGCAACGGGGCTCGCAGCGGCTCAGGCATCCAGATCCCGACGGCAGCAGATCATGTAGTTGACCTGCACATCGCTGGCCAGGCGATAGCGGCGGGTCAGGGGATTGTAAGTGAGCCCGGTCATCTCCTCGGCGCTGAGCCCGGCTGCGTCGATCCAGCGCAGCAGCTCCGAGGGCCGGATGAATTTAGCGAAATCATGGGTCCCGCGGGGCAGCAGTCCGAGCAGGTACTCGGCGCCGAGGATCGCGAACAGATAGGAGCGGGGGTTGCGGTTGATGGTGGAGAAGAACACCCGCCCGCCGGGGCGGACCAGACCGGCGCAGGCCGCGACTGCAGAGGCGGGGTCGGGCACGTGCTCGAGCAGCTCCATGCAGGTCACGACATCGAACGTCGCCGGGTGCTCCGCGGCGAGACGCTCCACTGGGATGCGCTCATAGAGTACCTGCAGGCCCGACTCCAGCAGGTGCATCCGGGCGACCTCCAGCGGGCCTTCCCCCATGTCGATGCCGGTGACCTGGGCGCCACGCGCCGCCATGCTCTCGGAGAGGATTCCTCCGCCACAGCCTACGTCCAGCACCTGTTTGCCGGCGAGGGCTGCGCGCCGGTCGATCCATTCCAGACGCAGCGGGTTGATCTCGTGCAATGCCTTGAACTCGCTGTGGGGGTCCCACCAGCGCGAGGCCAGCTCTTCGAACTTGTTGATCTCGGCGCGATCGACGTTGTGTGCATTCTGCATGGGGGTCTCCAACCTGGCCGGCGCGGTGGGCGTCCCGGCTGCCCGTCGCAGGCCTGGCCGACACGGGGCGATTATATCTCAGGACGCCGGTCAGCCCGCCGCGATGCGCCGCTGCCAATCCGCGGCGCGGGCAAGGATCTCGTCCTCATCCAGGGTCGTGAGGCGGCGCTGGCGCAGCAGCCGCTTGCCGGCCACCCAGACATCGCTAACCTGGTGGCGGCCGGTGGCGTAGACGAGGTGGGAGATAGGGTTGTACACGGGGGCGCTCTCGATGCCCCCCAGGTGCACCGCGGCGAGGTCCGCGGACTTGCCCTCGGTGAGAGAGCCGGTCTCCTCGGCGAGCCCCATGGCGATGGCTCCGTTGAGTGTCGCCATGCGCAGCGCTGCGGCGGCCGGTACCGCTTCGGCGTCGCGCTCCAGGCCTTTGGCGAGCAGGGAGGCGGTGCGCATCTCCCCGAACATGTCGAGATCGTTGTTGCTGGCCGCCCCGTCGGTGCCCAGCGCCAGCCCTACCCCGGCGCGCGCCAGGCGGGCGACCGGGCAGAAACCGTTGGCGAGCTTGAGATTGGACTCGGGACAGTGCACCACATGGCCGCCGGTCCTGGCGAACAGCTGGATCTCCTTGTCGGTGAGCTGGGTCATATGCACGGCGAGCAGCGCGGGCGAGAGCAGGCCCATCTCGTCGAGCCGCTCGATGGGCAGCTTGCCCCACTGCTTGAGGCTCGTCTCGATCTCCTCGCGGGTCTCGTGGACGTGGATGTGCACGGGAATGTCCAGCTCGTCCGCCAGGACGCGAATTCGTTCCAGGGAGGCGGGCGCGACCGAGTAGGGGGCATGGGGCGCGAATGCGGTGTGCACGAGCGGGTGGTTGCGATACTGGTCGTGCACGGCCAGCCCGCGTGCCAGGTAGGCATCGGGCCCGTCGGCCCAGGCCGACGGAAAGTCGATGACGATCAGTCCGACCATGGCCCGCAGGCCGGCGGCGGCGCTCACCCGGGCAGTAACATCGGGGAAGAAATACATGTCGTTGAAACAGGTGGTGCCGCCGCGCAGCATCTCGGCCAGCGCCAGCCGCGTGCCGTCGGCCACGAACTCCTCGCTCACCCAGCGACTCTCCGCCGGCCAGATATGCTCGTTCAGCCAGCTCATGAGCGGCAGATCGTCCGCCAGGCCGCGAAACAGCGTCATGGCGGCATGGGTATGGGCGTTGATCAGGCCGGGGATCAGGGCGTGGGTCGGCAGCTCGACGATCTCGGTGGCGGCGTAGAGGGCGTCGGCCTGTGCGCTTGGCGCGAGACCTGCGATGCGCCCGTCCTTGATCGCCAGGGCGTGGTGCTCCAGGACCTGCCCATGGGGCTCGACGGGGATGATCCAGCGAGCATGCACGAGGGTGTCGATCTGCAAGTGTCGGTTCCCGCGATGGAGTTTGGGCCGGTCTGGTCGGCGTGGGTAAAATAACCACTTTGCCACGGGAGCCTGCCCTATGGAAGCCGCCGAGCTGGGGGTCCGCGCCGACGCGGACCATGCGATCGTCTGGCGCGATGATCGATTCTACCTGCTGGATCAGCGCCGCCTGCCCGGCGCGGAGGTCTATCTGCAGATTGCGGATGCGGTCGATTGCGCCGCCGCCATCCGGGCGATGGTGGTTCGCGGGGCCCCGGCGATCGGCATCGCCGCGGCCTACGGGGTAGTGCTTGCCGCCCGCGCCCGTTTCGCGCAGGACGCGGACGGTTGGCGGACCGCCCTGGAGAGCGAGCTTGCCGTGTTGGCGGCATCGCGCCCCACTGCGGTCAACCTGTTTTGGGCGCTGGAGCGGATGCGCCGCGCAGTCGCGCAGCAGGGCGCCGGAGACCCTGCGCCCGCCCTGTTGGCGGAGGCCAGGGCCATACACCAAGAGGACCGGGCGGCCAACCGGCGTATGGGCGAGCTCGGTGCGGCACTTATCGAAGGGCCGACCCGGGTGATCACCCACTGCAACACCGGGGGGCTCGCCACCGGCGGACATGGCACCGCGCTCGGTGTGATCCGCAGCGCCTGGGCCCAGGGGCGGATTGCGGGGGTCTATGCCGATGAGACCCGCCCCTGGCTTCAGGGCTCCAGACTCACCGCCTGGGAGCTGCAGCGCGACGGTATCCCGGTCACCCTGATGGCGGATGGGGCCGCCGCCGCGCTGATGGCCCGGGGCGGGATCGGCTGGGCCATCGTCGGCTCCGACCGGATCGCGGCCAACGGTGACGTCGCCAATAAGATCGGCACTTACGGCTTGGCCGTGGCCGCCCGGTATCATGGGGTGCGCTTCATGGTGGTGGCGCCGACCTCCACGGTGGACATGTCGGTGCCGAGCGGTGCGTCTATTCCGATCGAGGAGCGCGACCCCCAGGAGGTGCTGTGCTGCGGGGGGCAGCGGGTCGGGGCCCCGGGTGCAGACGCCTGGAATCCGGTGTTCGACGTCACCCCGGCCGAGCTCATCGATGCGATCGTGACGGAGCGGGGGGTTGTGACTCGGCCAGACGCGAAAAACATGGCGGCTCTCATGGCCCTATAGCGCCAGAGCTTCTGCAGCGCGCTCTGGGCGGCTTTCGGGGTGCTGCGGTGGGTGCCGCCATGGTATGATTTCGCTTTGTACACAGCCCCTGGCGGGCTTGGAATCGTGGACGTGCGCCGCACTCCCGAGGCTCGCCCGATACGCCGGCGTCGGTCCTGCCGATCCCGCCCGGCATCCCAGCGTGGCAAGCCCGACCATTGAACTAAGGATCGATGACCGAATTCGCCAAAGAGATTCTGCCCGTCAATCTGGAAGACGAGATGCAGCAGTCCTACCTCGACTACGCCATGAGCGTGATCGTGGGTCGGGCGCTGCCGGATGTGCGCGACGGTCTCAAGCCGGTACACCGGCGCGTGCTGTTCGCCATGAGCGAGCTGGGCAACGACTGGAACAAGGCCTACAAGAAGTCCGCCCGCGTGGTCGGTGACGTGATCGGTAAGTACCACCCCCACGGCGACACCGCGGTCTACGACACCATCGTGCGCATGGCCCAGCCGTTCTCCATGCGCTACATGCTCGTGGACGGACAGGGCAATTTCGGCTCGGTGGACGGCGATGCCCCCGCGGCCATGCGTTATACCGAAGTGCGCATGGCCAAGATCGCCCATGAGCTGATGGCCGATATCGACAAGGAGACGGTCGATTTCATCGACAACTACGACGGCTCCGAGCATGAGCCCGTGGTGCTGCCGGCGCGCTTGCCCAACCTGCTGGTCAATGGCTCGGCGGGCATCGCCGTGGGCATGGCCACCAACATCCCGCCGCACAACCTGGGCGAGATCATCGACGGCTGCCTGGCGCTGATCGAAGATCCGCGGATCGACATCGACGGGCTGATGGCGTACATCCCCGGCCCCGATTTCCCCACCGCGGCCCTGATCAACGGTGCCGGCGGCATCGTCGAGGGCTACAAGACCGGGCGTGGCCGTATCTACGTGCGCGCCCGCACCCGCATCGAGACCGACAAGGCGACCGGCCGCCAGACCATCCTGATCGACGAGCTGCCATATCAGGTGAACAAGGCGCGCTTGCTGGAGAAGATCGCCGAGCTGGTCAAGGACAAGAAGATCGAAGGCATCACGGAGCTGCGCGACGAGTCCGACAAGGACGGTATGCGGGTGGTGATCGAGCTGCGCCGGGGTGAGATGGCCGAGATCGTGCTGAACAACCTGTTCCAGCACACCCAGATGCAGAGCGTGTTCGGCATCAACATGGTCGCCCTGGTGGACGGGCAGCCGCGCACCCTCAATCTCAAGCAGTTCCTGGAGTATTTCCTGCGTCATCGCCGCGAGGTGGTGACGCGGCGCACGCTCTACGAGCTGCGCAAGGCGCGCGATCGGGCCCATATCCTGGAAGGTCTCGCGGTGGCGCTGGCCAACATCGACGAGGTGATCGCGCTGATCCGCGCCGCGTCGAGCCCCGCGGCGGCCAAGGCCGACCTGGTGGCCAGGACCTGGCGGTCGGGGGCCGTCGAGGCGATGCTCGGCAAGGCGGGGGCCCAGGCGTCCCGTCCGGAGGACATCGCGCCGGAATTCGGGCTCCTCGAGGAGGGCTATCGGCTGACCGAGACCCAGGCCCAGGCGATTCTGGATCTTCGCCTGCAGAAGCTCACCGGTCTGGAGCAGGAGAAGATCATCCAGGAGTACAGCGACATCCTGGAGCGCATCCGCGAGCTGCTGGCGATCCTCTCCAGCCCCGGTCAGCTGATGGCGGTGATCCGCCGCGAGCTGGTGGAGATCCGCGAGCAGTTCGCCGACCGCAGGCGCACCGAGATCCTCAGCGACCGGCTCGATCTCACGCTGGAGGACCTGATCACCGAGGAGGACGTGGTGGTCACGCTCTCCCACGCCGGCTATGCCAAGGCACAGCCGCTGTCCGTCTATCAGGCGCAGCGCCGCGGCGGCAAGGGCAAGGCGGCGGCCACGACCCGGGAGGAGGACTTCATCGAGAAGCTGTTCGTGGCCAATACGCACGACACCATCCTGTGCTTCTCCAGCCGCGGCAAGGTCTACTGGCTCAAGGTCTACGAGCTGCCCCAGGCCGGGCGGGTGGCTCGCGGCCGACCCATGGTCAACCTGTTGCCCCTGGAGGCCAACGAGCGGATCAACGCGATCCTGCCGGTGCGCGAATATCGCGACGATCAGTTCGTGCTGATGGTGAGCAGCTCCGGGGTGGTCAAGAAGACGCCGCTGGAGGCCTTCTCCCGGCCGCGCTCCTCGGGGATCATCGCCGTGGACCTGCGCGAGGAGGACCGCCTGGTCGGGGTGGCCCTCACCGACGGGACCCAGGATGTCATGCTGTTCACCGACGCCGGCAAAGCGGTGCGCTTCAACGAGGAGCAGGTGCGCCCCATGGGCCGCACCGCCTGCGGGGTGCGCGGCATCCGTCTCGGCAAAGGCCAGCGCGTCATCTCGCTGATCGTCGCCAGCGAGGGCACGGTGCTGACTGCGACCGAGAACGGCTACGGCAAGCGCAGCCGGGTCGAGGAGTATCCGGTGCACGGGCGCGGCGTGCAGGGCGTGATCTCCATCCAGACCAGCGAGCGCAATGGCGCCGTGGTCGGCGCGGTATTAGTCGAGGACGACGACGAGATCATGCTGATCACCGACGGCGGTACCCTGGTGCGCACCCGGACCTCCGATGTCTCGGTGCTGGGCCGCAACACCCAGGGCGTCAAGCTCATCAGCCTGAGCGGCGCCGAGCGCCTGATCGGACTCGAGCGTGTGGAAGCGCTCGAGTCGGAGGAGGCTGCCGTGCCTGCCGGGCCCACTGCGCCATCAGCGGATTGAGCCACCAGGGATACTGAGCGCTCGGCCAGATGTGCCCGGGAGGGCCGGGGCGCAACGTCCGATAGCGGGTTTTCGATTGTCGACAAGGTGAAGCCGAACATGTCACGCGTATATAACTTCAGCGCCGGCCCGGCGATGCTGCCGGCGGAAGTCCTGGAGCAGGCCCGGGAGGAGATGCTCGACTGGCGCGGCTCAGGAATGTGCGTCGCGGAGATGAGCCATCGCGGCAAGGAGTTCATGTCCATCGCCGGCCAGGCCGAGGCCGACCTGCGCGAGCTGCTGGCGATTCCGGCCGGCTACCAGGTGCTGTTCCTGCAGGGCGGCGCATCCATGCAGTTCGCGATGGTGCCGATGAATCTGCTGCGCGGCAAGACCACGGCCGACTACATCAACACCGGTGCCTGGTCCAAGAAGGCCATTTCCGAGGCCAAGCGCTATTGCACGGTGAATCTGGCGGCCAGTACCGAGGCCGTCAAGTTCACCGCCGTGCCCGCTCAGGCCGAGCTCCAGCTCGGTGCCGATGCCGCCTATGTGCACTACACACCGAACGAGACCATCGGCGGAGTCGAGTTTTCCTATGTGCCGGACACCGCCGGAGTGCCCCTGGTGGCGGACATGTCTTCCACGCTGCTGTCGCGGCCCATCGACGTGTCGCGCTACGGGCTGATCTACGCCGGCGCCCAGAAGAACATCGGACCGGCGGGGCTGGTGATCGTCATCCTGCGCGAGGACCTGATCGGAGAGACTCTCCCCGGCACCCCGACCATGCTGGACTACAAGACCCACGCGGAAAACGGGTCCATGTACAACACCCCGCCGACCTATGCCTGGTATGTGGCCGGGCTGGTGTTCCAGTGGCTGAAGGGCAAGGGTGGGCTGGCCGGCATGGCCCAGATCAACGCGCGCAAGGCGAAGGCGCTCTACGCTGCCATCGACGGGTCGGCGTTTTACTCCAACCCGGTCGAGCCGGCGAGCCGGTCCTGGATGAACGTGCCGTTCGTGCTCGCCGACCCGCAGCTGGACGAGGCCTTTCTCAAGGAGGCCAAGGCGGCCGGACTCACCACCCTGAAAGGCCACCGCTCAGTGGGCGGCATGCGCGCCAGCATCTACAATGCCATGCCCGAGGCCGGGGTCCAGGCCCTGATCGAATTCATGGCCGATTTCGAGAAAAGGAAGGGGTGAAGAACCGGTAGACAGTAGACGGTAGACAGGGAAAAGAATCCGAGGCTTCGCGGGATGGTTGCTCGCTGGCTGATCTTTGAGCTGCTGCGTGAGGTTCCTGAGCACTTGCCTAAGGCCGGCGCCGCTCGTGGGGTCGGCTGTGCCCGTTCCTGCCGATCTTCTACCGCTTGCTTCACTACCATGCCGCTGCTTTTGAAGTTTTCACCGGTTGCAATAGCCGCCGGTGACCCATGTGAGCCGGTGCTAACGGGGCTCGCGGTTTTTCCCTGTCTACTGTCTACTTAATACTGTCTACTCAAAACACCATGTTCAAAATCCTGACGCTCAACAACATCTCGGTCGCCGGCCTGGCGCGCCTGCCGCGCGAGGCCTATGAGGTCGCCTCGGAGATCTCCCACCCGGATGCGATTCTGGTGCGCTCGTTCAACATGCACGGCATGGAGATCCCCGATACCGTCAAGGCCATCGGGCGGGCAGGCGCGGGGGTGAACAACATCCCGGTGTCCCAGCTCACGTTGCGCGGCGTACCGGTGTTCAATGCCCCCGGGGCGAACGCCAATGCGGTCAAGGAGCTGGTGCTGGCGGGGATGCTGCTGGCGGCGCGCAACATCGCCCAGGCCTGGCGTTTCGCGACCGGCCTGCAGGGCGCCGACGAGGAGATCCACAAGGCGGTGGAGTCCGGCAAGAAGCAGTTCGTCGGGTTCGAGCTGCCGGGCAGGACGCTCGGCGTCATCGGTCTGGGCGCTATCGGGGTGCAGGTGGCCAATGCTGCCCGAGCCCTGGGGATGGACGTCATCGGCTACGACCCGACCATCACGGTGCACCGTGCCTGGCAGCTGGCCTCCGACGTCAAGCAGGCGCTGAGCATCGATGACCTGCTGTCCAAGTCCGATTTCGTCAGCTTCCACGTCCCGCTCACCGATGCCACCCGCAACATGGTCAATGCCGAGCGGATCAGTCTGATGAAGAAAGGGGCAGTACTGCTCAACTTCGCGCGCAACGGCATCATCGACGACCAGGCGGCGGTTGCGGCCCTCAACGAGCGCAGGCTGCACGCCTATGTCTGTGATTTTCCAAGCAACCTGCTCAAGGACCATCCCTGGGTGATCACCCTGCCGCATCTGGGTGCCTCGACCAAGCAGGCCGAGGACAACTGCGCCGTCATGGTGGCGGACCAGGTGAGGGCCTACCTGGAAGACGGCAACGTCAGCAACGCGGTGAATTTCCCGGAGATCAATCTGCCGCGCAATGGCGGATACCGCATCGCCGTGGTCAACAGCAACGTGCCGAACATGGTGGGACAGATCTCCGGTGATCTGGGCAAGGCGGGGATCAATATCCTCGACATGCTCAACCGATCGCGCGACCAGATCGCGGTGACCCTGCTCGATGTCGATTGTCCGCCCAACGAAATCGTCATCCAAGAGATGGGGGCTATCAACGGCGTGCTCTCGGTGCGCTGCCTCGGGTGCGCCGACAGCTGATGCACCGGACATCGGCAGGGCTCGCAGCGGCTGGCTGAGCGGCGATATCCGATGAGTGACGATGGCAAGCTCAGGGCGATCCGCGAGCGTATCGATGCGGTGGACGACGGGCTGCGCCGCCTGATCAACGAGCGCGCCGCGCTTGCCCAGGAGGTGGCCCACATCAAGCTGGCGGAGGATCCGGCGACCAACTTCTATCGCCCGGAGCGCGAAGCGGAGATCCTCAGGCGGGTGAAGACCGAGAACGAGGGTCCGCTGGAGGGCGAGGAGCTGGCCCGGCTGTTTCGGGAGATCATGTCGGCCTGTCTGGCGCTGGAGCAGCCTCTCAGCATCGCCTTCCTCGGCCCCGAGGGAACCTTCACCCAGGCCGCCGCACTCAAGCACTTCGGGCATTCAGTGCGCACCCAGGCCCTCGGCGCCATCCCGGACGTCTTCCGGGAAGTGGAGGCGGGCGAATGCCAGTACGGCGTGGTGCCCGTGGAGAACTCCACTGAGGGCGTCATCAGCCACACGCTGGATATGTTTCTCGCGTCGCCGCTGCGGATCTGTGGCGAGGTCATGCTGAGGATCAACCACAATCTGATGGCCGGCGCAGGCTCGCTCGCCGATCTGGCGCTGGTCTACTCCCACCAGCAGTCGCTGGCCCAGTGCCGGGGCTGGCTCGACCGGCACCTGCCCCACGCCGAGCGCGTCGCGGTCGGCAGCAACGCCGAGGCGGCGCGCCGGGCCAAGGAGACGCCCTCGGCCGCCGCCATTGCCGGGGAGACCGCGGCCGAGATCTACGGTCTGGGTATCGTCGCGCGCAATATCGAGGACGAGCCGGGCAACACCACTCGCTTCCTGGTGATCGGTAAGCAGGCGGTGGCACCGAGCGGTCACGACAAGAGCAGCCTGCTGGTCGCGGCGCGCAACGAGTCCGGGAGCCTGTACCGGCTGCTCTCCCCGCTCGCCGACTTCGGCATCAGCATGACCCGGATCGAGTCGCGCCCCTCCCGGCGCGGCATCTGGGAGTATGTCTTCTTCGTGGACGTGGAGGGACACCAGGATGATCCGCACGTGGCCGACGCCCTGCAGGCCCTGCAGCGGGAGGCCACACTCTACAAGGTGCTGGGCTCCTACCCGCGGGCGGTGCTCTGAGACACCCCCGGGGCGTGGCCAAGCGCGTTGGGGGGCTCAGTGCTTGGTCAGCGTCAGAAGAATATCGGCATACCAAACGCTGTTCAGCCCCAACGCCTCATCTGATCTCAGGTCCCGCGTGCCGACATCGAGCCGCGACGAATGCACCCCGAGCAGCATCCAGGGCAGATCCCCGAGCATCGGATCCGGGCCGGGAGCGCGCATGACGACGGGCGCCCCGCTGGTGCCCCGGTGCGTGCGCCCGTCGCTGAGGAAGTAGCCCTCGCCCTGGAACCGCAGCCCGAAGGACGAGGCGATCACGGCCTGGCGGACCACGGGCATGTGGTGCAGCCTGTCATGGAAGCCGAGCGGAAAGCCCACGACCAGCAGCGAGGTGCCGACCTCGATCGGGTCGAGAGGCTGGGGGATATGCCGCGGTGTGAAGGCGCGGTAAACCGCCGTTTCGGGCAGCGCGGAGCGCTCGATCTCGATAACCGCTACGTCGACGGTCCCGGCCGCGTCGGCGCCTTCACGCCAGACACTCTTGCCATCGCGGTACAACGGAATCGAGAACCCTGTCGACTTCGCCATGTTCTCTGGATCGACGTGCAGCTCGATGGCGACGCGGTCGGGGAAGTGCTTGCTCGACTCATCGACCATCACGTGCCGGCTGGTCACCAGGTACAGCCGATCGTCGCGCTCGAAGAAAAAGCTGGTCGCGCTGGTCAGCAACCGCTGCTGCTTGTATGTGAACAGGGGTGCGGCGGTAAGCAGCAGGGATTCAATCATCCGATTCTCGTTGGGTCGTTTCCGCGGGCCGTGTCGCCCTGGGAGAGCAAAGGCATGCATGTTAATCCCGCTATTCCCCGGGATGGAAGCTGTGGCCGCTCGGGGCTTGCCTAGCACGCCCGGGCGGCGCCTGACGCTGTCGTCCGGTGCCCTTCGGCGCTCCGGGGTGGCCGGCGCTCTGATAAACTAATCAGTTCGTCGTCCCGGTGTGGTCCGCGCCGGCCCCTTTCCGTTAGGGAGTTTTGCGAGTCATGCCGTTGAACAGCGTTGAAGAGCTCATCGAGGATCTGCGCCAGGGCAAGATGGTGGTCGTCATGGATGATGAGGACCGGGAGAACGAGGGAGATCTGCTGATAGGGGCCGAGAAGGTCACGCCCCAGGCCGTCAATTTCATGGCCAAGTACGGGCGCGGGCTGATCTGCCTTACGCTTACCCGGGAACGCTGCCAGCAGCTGCGTCTGCCGCTGATGGTGAACAGCGACAACAGCCTGGCGTCGACCAATTTCACGGTGTCGATCGAGGCGGCAAGGGGGGTCACCACGGGGATCTCGGCGGCGGATCGCGCCACCACGATCCTGGCCGCCGTGAGCTCGGATGCGCTGCCGAGCGATCTGGTGCAGCCCGGCCACATCTTCCCGCTCATGGCTCAGCCGGGTGGGGTGCTGGTGCGGGCGGGACACACCGAGGCCGGCTGCGATCTGGCGCGCTTCGCCGGGCTGGCGCCAGCCGCGGTGATCGTGGAGATCCTCAACGAGGACGGGTCCATGGCGAGGCGCCCGGATCTGGAGCGCTTCGCTGCAGAGCATGGACTGAAGATCGGCACCATCGCCGAGCTGATCCACTATAGGGTGCGCAACGAGAAGACCATCGAGCGGCTCAACGAGTGTCGCTGCCGCGCCGACTTTGGCGATTTCCGCCTGATCGCTTATCAGGACTGCGTGGATAACGAGGTCCACCTGGCGGTGATCATCGGCGATATCCGCCCGGACGAGCCGACGCTGGTCCGGGTCCACATGCAGAACAGCCTGTGCGATCTGTTCGGCACCGAGCGGGTGGACTGCGGTCTGCCACTGCGCAAGGCCCTGCAGAGGGTGGCCGCCGAGGGCAAGGGGGTGGTGGTGGTGCTGCGCAATCACGATACCGCCCGCGAGATCGTCCGGCGCATCCGGGAATACCAGGCGCATGCCGCGGACCACTTGGTGCCCATGGGTCAGAAGGACTCGGGACGGGTGCTGCGCACCTATGGGCTCGGGGCGCAGATCCTTGCGGATCTCGGTGTGGGCAAGATGCGCGTGATGAGCGCGCCCAAGAGCCTGCACGGCCTCTCGGGCTTCGACCTCGAGGTGGTGGAGTACGTGGCCGCTGACTGATATAGCCGCTGGCGCAACACCCTGTTCGGGTAGAATGGCGGCCAGGAGACTGATAACCCTAGCGGGACAATGCCAATGGCGATCAAGACAATCGAGGGGACGCTTCAGGTCCAGAGCGCGCGCTTCTGCCTAGTGGTCTCCCGCTTCAACAGCTTCGTGGTCGAGAGTCTGTTGTCGGGCGCCATAGACGCACTCAAACGCCACGGCGCCTCGGAGGACGACCTCGCTATCGTGCGGGTCCCGGGCGCCTTCGAGATGCCGCTGGCCCTGGAGCGGCTGGCCGCCCACGGGGGCTATGACGCCATTGTTGCGCTCGGTGCCGTCATCCGGGGAGGGACACCGCACTTCGAGTACGTGGCCGGAGAATGCGTCAAGGGCATGGCCCAGGTGATGATGCGCCACGGCGTGCCCATCGCTTTTGGCGTGCTGACGGTCGACACCATCGAGCAGGCCATCGAGCGTGCCGGCACCAAGGCGGGCAACAAGGGTGTCGAGGCCGCCCTTTCCGCCATCGAAATGGTCAGTCTGCTGCGGCAGCTCGGCGGCTGACACCGCATGGCAAGCAAGCGCACGCTGGCCCGGCGCGCCGCCGTGCAGGGACTGTATCAGTGGCAGGTATCGGGACGCGACCTGCGCGACGTGGAGGCCCACCTGCTGGGCGATGCGGAGCTGCTGGAGGAGGTCGGGGCCGACCTGCGTAATCTGGAGGCGCCCTATTTTCGGGAGCTGCTGCACGGCGTCGCCGGCTGTGTCGGCGAGCTCGATCAGGCCATCGGCCCCTGTCTCGACCGCCCGGTCTCCCAGGTTGACCCGGTGGAGCAGGCGATCCTGCGGCTCGGCGCCTATGAGCTGCTCCATCGCCTGGAGATCCCCTATCGCGTGGTGATCAACGAGGCCGTGGAGCTCGCCAAGACCTTCGGGGCGGAGCAGAGTCACCGCTTCGTCAACGGGGTGCTCGACCGCCTGGCCGGCACGGCGCGGGCCCTCGAGCGACGGCGCTGATCCGTTGCGGGACGGCGTGCCTGCCGTGGCGCTCTCCGAATTCGCTCTGATAGAACGCTACTTCGCGGTCGCCACCGCGCCGCGCGACGATGTGCGCCTCGGTATCGGTGACGACTGCGCCATCTTGCGTGTGCCGCGGGGCCAGGACCTGGCGGTCAGCATCGACACCCTGGTCGAGGGCGTGCATTTCCTGCCGGGTACGGACCCGGAGTCCCTCGGGCACAAGGCCCTCGCCGTCAACCTGAGCGACCTGGCGGCCATGGGCGCAGAGCCCGCCTGGGCGACCCTGGCGCTGACCTTGCCCCGCGTGGAGGAGCCCTGGCTGCAGGCGTTCTCCAGCGGCTTCTCCCGGTTGGCTGGTGCGCACCGGGTGGCGCTGGTGGGCGGCGACACCACGGGGGGACCGCTGAGCGTGACCGTGCAGGTCCACGGATTCGTGCGCGAGGACATGGCCCTGCGGCGTAGTGGCGCGCAGCCTGGCGACCTGATCTATGTCACGGGTCGTCTCGGAGACGCGGGTCTGGCGCTGCTCGCCCGGCAGGGTCTGTACGTCGCCTCCGGGCAGCTTGGTGCGTTGTCCGAGCGTCTGGAGAGGCCGACGCCGCGGGTCGCCGAGGGCCTGGCGTTGCGGGGGCTCGCCTCCGCCGCCATCGACCTCTCCGACGGGCTGGGCTCGGATCTGGGGCATCTCTGCCGGGCCAGCGGGGCGGGGGCGGTGATCCATGTCGAGCGCCTGCCCCGTTCCGAGGCCGTCGCGGACTACGTGCGCGAGACCGGCGACTGGTCGCTGGCCCTGTCCGCTGGCGACGACTACGAGCTGTGCTTCACCGTTCCGCCCGGCCGCCAGGGGGAGCTGGAGACCCTGGGCGCAGGCTTTGAGTGCGGCTTCCATTGGATCGGCATCATCGAGGCGCGCGCCGGGGTCCGCTGCTGCCTGGCGGACGGACAGCTGCTCGGGGCGCCGAGCGGATTCGAGCATTTCGCCGGTGGCCGTTGAGCGCCCGCGCTGGACGGACCCGGTGCACCTGCTGGCGTTCGGTTTCGGCGCCGGGGCGTCACCCCTGGCGCCCGGCACCCTCGGCTCGGCGCTGGCGCTGCCACCCTGGCTGCTGCTGCGCGGGCTCCCGCCCCTGGGCTACCTGACCACGCTGGCGATTCTGTTCCTGGGCGGCGTATGGGTGTGTGGCCGCGCCGCCCGCGACCTCGGCGTGCACGACCACCCGGGGATCGTCTGGGACGAGATGGTGGGGATGTGGGCCACGCTGTTCCTGGCGCCGCCCGGCTGGCCGGCGCCGCTCGCCGCCTTCGCCCTGTTTCGTCTGTTCGACATCCTCAAGCCCTGGCCCATCGGGCTGGTCGATCGGCGGGTCCGGGGCGGTCTGGGCATCATGCTCGATGATCTGGCTGCAGCACTGATGGCCTGGCTGGTGCTGCACGGCGGCCTCTGGCTGGCCGGGGCCTACGGCTGAGGGCGCATTGGGCGCCCGGGCTGCTTTGGCTTATCCTTGGGTAAGCGCCTCCCTGTCACGAGAGCCCTCAGGATGCATGACCGACCGCCTTTGCGGCTGCGAGCCTTGATCTCTCTGCTGGCCGCCTTGCTGGCGCTGGGCGCCCAGGCAGCCGACGTCAAGGTGCTTGGCTTGTTCCCCGGCAAAGCGCTGCTCTCCATCGACGGCAAGCACCACGTGCTCAGCGCGGGACAGCGAAGTCCGGAGGGGGTGCTGCTGGTGAGCGCCGATCCCCACACGGCGGTGATCGAGTCAGACGGGCAGCGCCGGACCCTGGGGCTCACCCATAGCGTGGGGGGTGTGTTTGCTGAGCCGTTCCAGCGCGAGGCCCGGATCCTGCGCGATAACGCCGGGAGCTACTCGACGGTCGGCGCGATCAACGGCCAGCTGCTGAATCTTCTGGTGGACACCGGCGCCTCGGCGGTGGTGCTCAACGGCAAACAGGCCGATCAGCTCGGCCTGCAGTACCAGCTCCAAGGGAAACGCATCGGGGTGCAGACAGCCTCGGGACTGGAACGCGGCTATGCGGTCAAGCTCGACAGCATACGGGTCGGCGACATCCTGGTGCACGGCGTCGACGCGGTGGTGATCCGCGGGGATTTTCCCCGCCAGGCGTTGCTGGGCATGACCTTTCTCGATCGCGTGCACATCGAGAACCGCGGGGGCATGATGGTACTGCACGCGAAAGTGGACTGAACGGTCGACGGTGGAGGGGGAAACCCGACAGGAGCCGGTTGCACCCCCCGATCCGGACGCCCACCGGCAACGCTCCTTCGCACCCGCGGGGGTGCGGCCGGCAACTTCGCAGGGACGCGCTGTTGTTGCGGGAACCGCCGCGGCAGCGCTGGGGAAGGAATATTGGTCGGTCGGGCCCAGTGCGTAGGCGATCAGCCGCCGACCTTGAGCGGCTCCCGCTCCTTGTCGCGCTCGATCATGGCGTAAGCGGAGTGATTGTGGATGGACTCGAAGTTCTCGGACTCCACCACATAGGCGCTGAAACGCTCGTCGCGGTTGAGCTGCACGGCGATGTCGCGCACCATGTCCTCCACGAACTTGGGATTGTCATAGGCGCGCTCGGTGACATATTTCTCGTCCGGGCGCTTCAGGAGTCCGAACAGCTCGCAGGACGCCTCGTGCTCCACCAGATCGATGACCTCCTCGATCCAGACGAAGCCCTTGGTGCGTACCTGCACGCTCACGTGGGAGCGCTGGTTGTGGGCGCCCCGATCCGAGATCTTCTTGGAGCACGGGCAGAGACTGGTGACCGGCACTACCACCTTGATGAACATCAGCGGCTCGCCGGCGTGGATCTCGCCGGTGAGCGTGACCTCGTAGTCCATCAGGCTCTTGACCCCGGACACCGGGGCGATCTTGTTGACGAAGTACGGGAAGGCCATCTCGATGTGGCCCGAGTGCGCCTCCAGGCGCTCCGCCATCTCGACCAGCATGTCCTTGAATGACTCGACGGTGATCTCGTTCTCGTGGCTGTTGAGGATCTCCACGAACCGCGACATGTGCGTGCCCTTGAAGTTGTGCGGCAGGTTCACGTACATATTGAAGCTGGCGATGGTGTGCTGCTCACCTTCGCTGCGGTCGCGCACCCGCACCGGGTGGCGTATGTCCTTGATGCCCACCTTGTTGATGGCGATTCGCCGGGTGTCCTTTCTGCTCTGGACGTCCTCGATGACGCAGGGGCTGTCTGGCATCGGGCTGATGGTGCTCATGGCTGGCTTTCCCAACGCCCGCGCCGGGCAGGCGGTCTTGGCTGGGCGTGAATCTGTCTACGTCCTTAAAGATGCTAGGCATCCCGATCAGACCGCACAACCGACAGTTCATCGGGTTTTGGGGCGGCGACGGAGTATTGCCTCCGATTGTGGCCCCCCGGGAACCGCTCATTATCCTCCCGGGGGCTTCGCTCCGCAAGGTCAGCGACTCGCTCCTGATTTCGGCACATTGATTTACGAGCGCGTCGACGGTAAGCTAACGCGCTATTTTTCGAGGGGAGATGGTGATGCGTCAGCCACTGGTCGCGGGCAACTGGAAGATGAACGGCAGCCGCGAGACTATCGCCGGGCTGCTGGATGGGATCCTGGCGGGCGTCGCCCAGATCAAGACCGCAGAGGTGGCCGTCTGCCCGCCCTTCGTGTACCTGCCCGAGGCTCAGGCAAGGCTCGCAGGCAGTACGGTCGCCTGGGGCGGCCAGGATCTGTCCGTGCAGGCGTCGGGGGCCTACACGGGTGAGGTATCCGGCCCCATGCTTACGGATTTTGGCTGCAAGTACGTCATCGTCGGCCATTCCGAGCGCCGCACCTATCACCGCGAGAGCGACCAGCTGGTCGCTCAGAAATTCCAGGCGGCGCGCGGTGCGGGTCTGGTGCCGATCTTCTGTGTCGGGGAGACCCTAGAGGAGCGCGAGGCCGGGGTGACGGAGTCGGTGGTGGCCCGCCAGCTGGATGCACTGATCCAGCTGGGCGGTGTCGGTCTGCTCGGCGAGGGCGTGATCGCCTATGAGCCGGTCTGGGCGATCGGCACGGGTCGTACCGCGAGCCCCGAGCAGGCCCAGGAGGTGCATGCCTTCATCCGCTCCCGGGTCGCCCAGCAGAGCGCCCAGGTGGCGGCGGGGATTCGCGTCCTCTACGGCGGCAGTATGAAGCCGGACAACGCGAGCGAGCTCATGGCCCAGCCCGACATCGACGGCGGGCTGATCGGCGGGGCTTCGCTCAAGGCGGCGGATTTCCTCGGTATCTGCCGGGCCGCCGACTGAGAATCTGACGGAGCCATCGCTAGATGCAGACCATTCTGAGTGTGGTACACCTGCTGCTGGCGGTCAGCCTGGTCGGCTTGATCCTGCTGCAGCATGGCCGTGGCGCCGACGCCGGGGCAGCGTTCGGCAGCGGAGCCTCCTCGACGGTGTTCGGTGCGAGGGGCTCGGCGTCCTTTCTGTCGCGCACCACCGGGGCACTGGCCACGGGGTTCTTCTTGACCAGCATGACGCTCGGCTACTTCGCGATGCAGGGGCGCCAGCAGAAGGACCTGATGGCCGAGCCGTCGGTGGCGACTGAGCCGGCTGCCGCCCCGGCCGCCCAGGCGCCCACGAGCGATCTCCCGGAGATCCCGAGTGGTGCCCCAGCCCTGAAAACCGATGTGCCCGAGCCGCCGACGCCTGCCGCGGCCGTGGAGGCCCCGGCCACCGCGCCCAAGGTCGAGGACGCGACCTCGGGGGCCGCGTCCAAGACCAGCCCCCATGCCGAGGGCAAACCGCAGCCGGCCAAGACCCATTGAGCGCGTGACGAGGGCAGGGGGAAGCCAATATCATGAGCAGGCGAGCACAGCCGAAGTGGTGGAATTGGTAGACACGCTATCTTGAGGGGGTAGTGGCGCAAGCCGTGCCGGTTCGAGTCCGGCCTTCGGCACCAACCAGGAAACGATATCACCCGGCGGGTGATATCGTTTTTTTATGTCTGCTCAAGGTGTGCTAAGTCATTGATTCAGCGAAATTATCGACGGGCGCACAGGGTTGACAGCGATCGCTTCGCTGCACTATGCTTCGCGTCTTCCTTAAGAGGTCAGACGCCCAGCGGGCCTCAGGCGCCGGGCGCAAGGGCGCACAACGCATGCTTGATAACTATCTGCCCATCCTGATCTTTCTCATCGTCGCCCTGCTGGTCGGCGGGGTGGTCGTGGCCATCGGGTTCCTGCTTGGTCCCCAGAGGCCCGATAGCGAGAAGCTGTCTCCCTACGAGTGCGGCTTCGAGGCGTTCGAGGATTCGCGCATGAAGTTCGACGTGCGCTACTACCTGGTCGCCATCCTGTTCATTGTGTTCGACCTGGAGATCGCCTTTCTCTTTCCCTGGGCCGTGGCGCTCGCCAAGATCGGTATGGTCGGCTTCCTGGCGATGGCCCTGTTCCTGGGGATACTGGTCATCGGCTTCATCTACGAATGGAAGAAGGGGGCGCTGGAATGGGAATAGAAGGCGTTCTCGAAAAGGGCTTCGTCACCACCACCGCCGACAAGCTGATCAACTGGGCCCGCACCGGCTCCCTCTGGCCCATGACCTTCGGGCTGGCATGCTGCGCGGTGGAGATGATGCACGCGGCGGCCGCGCGCTACGACATGGATCGCTTCGGCATCGTGTTCCGGGCGAGCCCCCGGCAGTCGGACGTGATGATCGTGGCGGGGACCCTGGTCAACAAGATGGCGCCGGCCCTGCGCAAGGTCTATGACCAGATGGCCGAGCCGCGCTGGGTGATCTCCATGGGCTCCTGCGCCAACGGTGGCGGTTATTACCACTACTCCTATTCGGTGGTGCGCGGCTGCGACCGGATCGTTCCGGTGGACATCTATGTGCCCGGCTGTCCGCCCACGGCCGAAGCGCTGCTCTACGGTATCCTGCAGCTGCAGAGCAAGATCCGGCGCACCAATACCATCGCCCGCTAGGACCTCCCACAGATGAGCAGCGCCCAGACGACCTCCATGGCCGAGCGGCTCGACGAGCTTGCGGCGGCACTGGTCGAGCACTTCGAGCCCGAGGGCTGCGAGCTGCTGCGGGGCTTCGGCGAGCTCACCCTGGTGGTGCCCGCCGGGCGGCTGCTGAAGGTCGCCAGGACGCTGCGGGATGGCTCGGATTTCGGCTTCGAGGAGCTGATCGACGTGTGTGGCGTCGACTATGCAGCGTATGGCCAGTCTGAGTGGCAGGCGGAAGGGGCCACCGACACCGGCTTCAGCCGGGGCGTGGAAGGCGACGGGCTGCCCGGACCGCGCGGCCTACGCCGCGGCGCCTTCGACCAGAACAGCGACCCGCAGCGCTTCGCCGCGGTCTATCACCTGCTGTCCCTGTCGCGCAACCTGCGCCTGCGCCTGCGGGTGTACTGCGGCGGCGATACGCCGGTGGTGGACTCGGTCGTCCCTGTGTGGAGTGCCGCCAACTGGTTCGAGCGCGAGGCCTTCGACCTGTTCGGCATCCTGTTCTCCGGCCACCCCGATCTGCGCCGCATCCTCACGGACTACGGCTTCATCGGCCACCCCTTCCGCAAGGACTTCCCGCTGAGCGGCGAGGTGCAGATGCGTTACGATCCGGAGCAGCAGCGGGTGGTCTATGAGCCGGTGAGCATTGAGCCGCGCGTGCTCGTGCCCAAGGTGATCCGGGAAGACAATCGCTACGCCGCCGGTTCCGGCTCCGATGACCCGGACCGAAGCGATGCCTGAGATCCGCAACTACACGCTGAATTTCGGCCCCCAGCACCCCGCCGCCCACGGTGTGCTGCGGCTGGTGCTGGAGATGGACGGAGAGGTCATCGAGCGGGCCGATCCGCACGTCGGCCTGCTGCACCGTGCCACCGAGAAGCTGGCCGAGAGCAAGCCCTACAACCAGTCGATCGGCTACATGGACCGGCTGGACTACGTGTCCATGATGTGCAACGAGCACGGCTACGTGCGCGCCATCGAGAAGCTGCTCGGCATAGCGGCGCCGGTGCGCGCCCAGTACATCCGCACCCTGTTTGACGAGATCACGCGGATCCTCAATCACCTGATGTGGCTCGGCACCCACGCCCTGGATATCGGGGCGATGACGGTGTTCCTGTACTGCTTCCGGGAGCGCGAGGACCTGATGGACTGCTACGAGGCGGTCTCGGGGGCGCGCCTGCACGCCACCTACTATCGTCCGGGAGGCGTGTACCGGGATCTGCCCGCGACGATGCCCCGCTACGAGGGCTCCTCGAAATGGCACAGTGCCGCGGAGATCGCCCGGCGCAACCAGAACCGCGAGGGCTCGCTGCTCGACTTCATCGCGGACTTCACCCGGCGTTTTCCCGCCCTGGTCGATGAATACGAGACTCTGCTGACCGACAACCGGATCTGGAAACAGCGTACTGTGGGCATCGGCGTGGTCTCGCCCGAGCGCGCCAAGCAGCTCGGATTCAGCGGGCCCATGCTGCGCGGCTCGGGGATTGCCTGGGATCTGCGAAAGAAGCAGCCGTACGCCGCGTACGATAAGGTGGAGTTCGATATCCCGGTGGGTGTCCGGGGCGACTGCTACGACCGCTATCTGGTGCGCGTCGAGGAGATGCGCCAGTCCAACCGCATCATCGCCCAATGTGTCGACTGGCTGCGTAGCAATCCCGGTCCGGTGATGCTGGAGGACCACAAGATCACGCCGCCGCACCGCGCCGAGATGAAGGACAGCATGGAGGCACTGATCCACCACTTCAAGCTGTTCACGGAGGGCTACTGCACGCCCCCGGGCGAGGTGTACGCGGCGGTGGAGGCCCCGAAGGGCGAATTCGGTGTCTATCTGGTGTCCGACGGGGCCAACAAGCCTTACCGGGTCAAGGTACGCGCGCCCGGCTTTCCGCACCTGGCCGCCATGGACGAGATGGTGCGTGGGCATATGCTGGCCGATGTGGTCGCCGTGATCGGTACCATGGACATCGTCTTCGGCGAGATCGATCGCTGAGATGAAGGCAGGACCGAGTGAGCCCATGAGCGTTTCCCGCAATCCAGACAAGCAAGGCCTGCTCTCGCCGGAGATACGCGCCGAGATCGACGGCTGGATCGCCAAGTACCCGCCGCAGTGGCGCCAGTCGGCGGTCATGCCCGCCCTGACGATCGTTCAGGATGCCAACGGCGGCTGGCTGACCCAGGCGTTGATGGACGAGGTGGCCGCCTATCTCGAGATGCCGCCGATCGCGGTCTACGAGGTGGCGACCTTCTATTCCATGTATGAGCTCAAACCGGTGGGTCGCCATAAGGTCTGTGTCTGCACCAACGTCTCGTGCATGGTGTGCGGCTCGGAGAAGATTGTGGAGCACCTGCAGAGCAAGCTCGGGGTGCGCATGGGCGAGACCACCCGCGACGGACGCTTCACGCTCAAGGAGGTGGAGTGTCTCGGTGCCTGTGGCGGGGCGCCGATGATGCAGGTCGGCAAGCAGTACTACGAGAACCTCACGCCGGAGCTGGTCGACTCGATCCTGGACGGGCTGGAGTAAGCCATGGCCAACGAAGTCTGTTTTCGCAATATGGATCTCGACCGCCCCTGGCTGCTGGACACCTACCGCAGCCGCGGCGGCTACCAGATCCTGGCGCAGGTGCTCCAGGAGAAGCGCTCGCCCGCGGACATCGTCGAGCAGGTCAAGGCCTCGGGGCTGCGCGGGCGCGGGGGCGCCGGATTTCCCACCGGGCTCAAGTGGAGCTTTATCAATCCCAAGGCCCCGGGCCCGAAATATGTGGTCTGCAACTCAGATGAGGGGGAGCCCGGCACCTTCAAGGACCGTGACGTCCTGCGCTACAACCCCCACCAGCTGATCGAAGGGATGATCCTGGCGGGCTATGCCGTCGGCGCGGGCGTGGGATACAACTACATCCGCGGGGAGTTCTGGGAGCCCTATGAGCGCTTCGAGGCCGCCTTGGAAGAGGCGCGCGCGGCCGGGCTGCTGGGCGAGAATATCCTCGGCTCGGGCTTTGACTTCCAGCTGCATACCCACCTGGGGGCGGGGGCCTACATCTGCGGCGAAGAGACCGCGCTGCTCGAATCCCTCGAAGGCAAGAAAGGACTGCCTCGCTACAAGCCGCCTTTCCCCGCCCAGTTCGGTCTGTTCGGGCGGCCGACCGTGATCAACAACACCGAGACCTATGCGTCGGTGCCGGTGATCCTGGAGAAGGGTGCGGAGTGGTTCCGCAAGCTGGGCGTGGAGAACAGCGGCGGCACCAAGCTGTTCGCGGTCTCCGGCAATGTCAACAATCCCGGGGTCTTCGAGGTGGGGCTGGGCACGCCCTTCGCGAAGTTGCTGGAGCTGGCCGGGGGCATGAAGGACGGGCGTCCGCTCAAGGCCGTGATCCCCGGCGGGTCCTCGGCGCCGGTCCTGCCGGGCCACATTATGATGGACCTCACGATGGATTTCGATGCCGTCGCGGCGGCGGGCTCCATGCTGGGGTCCGGTGCCGTGATCGTCATGGACGACACCAATTGCATGGTCCGGGTGCTGGAGCGGATGTCTTATTTCTACGCCGAGGAGTCCTGCGGCCAGTGCACTCCATGCCGGGAAGGCACGGGCTGGCTCTTCCGGGTCGTGCAGCGTATCGAGCATGGCGCAGGTCGCCCCGAGGACCTGGACCTGCTCGCGAGCGTGGCCGACAGGATCGGCGGGCGGACCATCTGCGCCCTGGGCGATGCCGCCGCCATGCCGGTCGAGGGGATGCTCAGGCACTTCCGGGACGAGTTCCAGTATCACATCGATCACAAGAAGTGCAGGATCTGAGGGGATGCCGGGCGAGACGAGGGCCGCCCCGCCGGACAGCAGCGGGCACTGAGGTGCCCGGTTTGGTACGTGCCGATCCGGGGGTCTACCGGAGCGGCGAGCATGCGCGGGGGCGGCCCAGCCCTGTCGCATCAACCTGATGGTGCTTAGAGAACACAGTCGATGTCGCAGGACCAGACCATAACCATCGAGGTGGACGGGCGCGAGCTGCAGGCTCGGCCGGGCGCCATGCTGATCGAGGTGACCGATGCGGCCGGGATCGCGATTCCGCGCTTCTGTTACCACAAGAAGCTTTCGGTGGCCGCTAATTGCCGCATGTGTCTCGTGGAGGTTGAGCGGGCGCCCAAGCCAATGCCCGCCTGCGCGACGCCGATCAGCGCCGGGATGAAGGTGCACACCCGCTCGGCGCTCGCCCTGGAGGCGCAGCAGGGAACCATGGAGTTTCTGCTGATCAACCATCCCCTGGACTGCCCGATCTGCGACCAGGGCGGGGAATGCGAGCTCCAGGACCTGTCCATGGGCTATGGCTCGGATCTGTCGCGCTTCGCCGAGCGCAAGCGTGTGGTGGCCAACCCGGATATCGGCCCGCTGATCCAGACCGACATGACCCGCTGCATCCATTGCACCCGTTGCGTGCGTTTCGGCCAGGAGATCGCCGGGGTTCGGGAGCTGGGGGCGACCGGACGCGGCGAGCACATGAAGATCGGGACCTACGTCGCCAGGACCGTCGACTCCGAGCTCTCGGGCAACGTCATCGACCTGTGTCCGGTCGGGGCCCTGACCTCCAAGCCGTTCCTGTTCACCGCCCGCGCCTGGGAGCTCAGCCGGTATCCGAGCCTGGCGCCGCACGATGGCGTAGGCTCGAATCTGTTCGTGTACCTGCGCCGTGGTCGGGTCATGCGGGTGAGTCCGCGGGACAACGAGGCCGTGAACGAGTGCTGGATCTCGGACCGCGACCGCTTCAGCTACGAGGGGCTGTACGCCGAGGATCGGCTGACCCGTCCGATGCTCAAGAAGGATGGCAAGTGGCGCGAGGTGGACTGGGCCGAGGCCCTGGATGGCGCGGCCAAGGCGCTCAAGCGGGCCGGCGGCGGGCTGGCCACCCTGATCTCGCCGCGGGCCAGCGTGGAGGAGTGCTATCTGGCCCAGAAGCTCACCCGCGGCCTGGGCAGCGGCTCGGTCGACCATCGCCTGCGCCAGGCCGATTTCCGGGACGATGGGGCGGAGCCGCCGCTCGCCTGGCTGGGCATGCCGATAGAAGACATCGAGCGTCTGCAGGCAGCGCTGATCATCGGCGGCAATCCGCGCAAGGACCAGCCTCTGATCGGTCATCGTCTGCGCAAGGCCGCCCTGTCCGGCGCGGCGATCTCCTACCTGAATCCGCTCGGTGTCGACCTGACCCATGCAGCGACCCAGCTCGTGGCGCCGCCCTCGGGGCTGGTGCGTGAGCTGGCGGCGCTGGCGCGGGCGCTCGGGCTAACTACCAAGGTCCCCACGGATGCCAAGCCCACCGCTGAGCATCGCCGGATCGCCGGCGAGCTGAAGGGTGCGCAGCGGGCGGCGCTGTTCATCGGGCCGCTGGCCCAGGCCCATCCGGACTACGCCGTGCTGCGGGGGCTGGCACACCGCATCGCCGAGAAGGCGGGCTGCAATCTGGGCTATCTGTGCGAGGGCTGCAACGGGTTGGGCGCCCGTCTGGCCGGTGCCCTGCCGTTGCACGACCCTGCCGGACGGGCCGCCGAGATCAAGGGTGTGGACGCCGGGCGGATGGTCGCCGAGCGTCAGGCCGGTTATCTGCTTCTCGACGTCGACCCGGCGCTGGATTGTTGGGACCCCTCGGCGGTACGGGCCACCCTCGCGGGCACCAGCCCGGTGGTGGCCTTGAGCGTCTACCGTACTCCGGTGCTGCAGAGCTGCGCGGATGTGCTGCTTCCGATCGGTGCATTCACCGAGACCTCCGGGACCTGCGTCAACGCCGCCGGCCTCTGGCAGAGCTTCGGTGGTGTCGCGAGTCCGCTCGGAGAGGCGAGGCCGGCCTGGAAGGTGCTGCGGGTGCTGGGCAACCTGCTGGGTCTCGACGGCTTCGAGCAGACCAGCTCCGAGGAGGTGCTCGCCGAGGTCCGTGGCCTGTGCCAGGGGGTGGAGCCGGGCAATCAACTGCGGGGAGAGCCGACGGTAAAGGTGCTGTACGCCGCCGGCACCTTGGAGCGTATCGGTGAGGTTCCTATCTATGCCAGCGACGCGCTGGTGCGGCGTGCCCCGGCCCTGCAGCGCACCGCCGACGCCTGCCAGGCTACGGGGGCTCGCATCCATCCGGCCCTGGCAGAAAGACTCGGCGTGGGTGAGGGCGACCGGGTCCTGGTGAGCCAGGGCAGCGGCCGCTTGGAGCGCCCGCTCAGTCTGGACCGCAAAGTGCCAGACGGCTGCGTCTGGATGCCGGCCGGGGTCGAGGGCAGCGGCTGTCTGGGCGGACAATTTGGCGACTTGACACTGGAGAAGGCGTAAGCCGATGGGTGCGTTGCTCGAGGCTTGGAGCTGGCTGGGTACCGAGCTGCCGGTGATCGCGATCCTGATCAAGATCGTGGTGATCGTCGTGCCGCTGATGCTGGTGGTGGCCTATTACACCCTGGCCGAGCGCAAGGTGATCGGCTACATGCAGGTGCGCATCGGCCCCAACCGCGTGGGTCCCCGCGGTTGCCTGCAGCCCATCGCCGACGCGGTCAAACTGATGTTCAAGGAGATCGTGATCCCGACCGGGGCGAACAAATTTCTGTTTCTGCTCGCCCCCTTGCTGTCGCTCGGTCCGGCGCTGGCGGCCTGGGCGGTGTTTCCGTTTGACGAGCGGCTGGTGCTGGCCGACGTCAATGCGGGACTGCTCTATGTGCTGGCGCTGACCTCCCTGGGCGTATACGGGGTGATCATCGCCGGTTGGGCGGCCAACTCGAAATATGCCTTCCTGGGCGCCATGCGATCGGCGGCCCAGATCGTCGTCCTACGAGATCGCCATGGGCTTCGCCCTGGTGGGCGTGCTGGTGGCCGCTGGCAGCCTCAATTTCAGCGAGATCGTACGTGCCCAGCAGGGCGGCCTGCTGCACTGGTTCTGGCTGCCACTGCTGCCCTTGCTCGCGGTGTATTTCATCTCCGGGGTGGCCGAGACCAACCGGGCGCCCTTCGACGTGGCCGAGGGCGAGTCCGAGATCGTGGCGGGCTTCCACGTCGAGTACTCGGGCATGGCCTTCGCGACGTTTTTTCTCGCCGAATACGCCAACATGGTGCTGATCTCGGCGCTGACTGCCGTGATGTTCTTCGGGGGCTGGCTCTCACCGGTCCAGGGCACGTTCATGGAGCCTTGGCTGGCCTGGGTCCCCGGCCTGATCTGGGTGGTGCTCAAGACCTTCGTATTCATGTTCGCCTTCCTGTGGCTGCGCGCGACCTTTCCGCGCTACCGCTACGACCAGATCATGCGCCTCGGCTGGAAGGTGTTCATCCCGATCACCATCGTCTGGATCATGGTGGTGGGGCTGATGGTGGTCGAGAAAGTGCTCTGGTGGGCGGCCTGAGGAGACAATCCGTGCTGAGAGCCACGCGCGACTATATCAAGAGCCTGTTCCTGCTGGAGCTGTTCAAGGGCCTGGGGGTCACCGGGCGCTACCTGTTCAAACGCAAATTCACGGTGCAGTTTCCCGAGGAGCAGGCACCCCAATCGCCGCGTTTCCGCGGGCTGCATGCGCTGCGCCGCTACCCCAACGGCGAGGAGCGCTGCATTGCCTGCAAGCTCTGCGAAGCGGTCTGCCCGGCGCTGGCCATTACTATCGAAGCCGCGCCGCGGCCGGATGGGTCGCGACGCACCACGCGCTATGACATCGATCTTTTCAAGTGCATCTATTGCGGCTTCTGCGAGGAGTCCTGCCCGGTGGACTCGATCGTCGAGACCCGGATCCATCACTACCACTTCGAGCAGCGAGGTGATCACATCATGACCAAGGAGATGTTGCTCGCCATCGGCGACAAGTACGAGACGCAGCTGGCGAGGGACCGTGCGGCCGAGGCGCCGTACCGCTGAGCAGCCAACACAGGGCAACCCGGATACCCAGATGACCTTCGAAAAGCTTCTGTTCTATCTGTTCGCGGCGGTGCTGGTGTTTGCCGCGAGCATGGTGATCACGCGACGCAATCCGGTACACGCTGTGCTGTTCCTGGTTCTGGGATTCTTCAATGCCGCGGGGCTATGGATGCTGATGGAGGCAGAGTTCCTCGCCATTGCGCTGGTACTGGTCTACGTGGGCGCCGTGATGGTGCTGTTCCTGTTCGTGGTCATGATGCTCGACATCGATGTGGCGGTGATGCGGGCCGGCTTCGTGCGCTACCTGCCGCTCGGTATGCTGATTGCCGCCGCGGTGGTCGTGGAGATGTTCCTGGTGGTTGGCCCCGGCCATTTCGGGCTGGAGCGGATGCCTGCGCCCCCGCCGGCGGTTACCGGCTATGCGAACACCGAGGCGCTCGGGGAGGTGCTCTACACCGTCTACATGTACCCGTTCGAGATCGCCGCGGTGATCCTGCTGGTCGCCATCATTGCGGCCATAGGCCTGACCCTGCGCAAGCGTCCGGAGACCAAGTATCAGAATCCGTCCCTACAGGTCAGGGTCAAGCGCGCCGAGCGGATCCGCCTGGTGCGGATGCAGCCGGAGAAATAGGGACCGACCGATGATCGCACTGTCTGACTATCTCATCCTCGGGGCCATCCTGTTCTCGCTGAGCCTGACCGGGATCTTTCTCAACCGCAAGAACGTGCTGATCCTGCTGATGTGCATCGAGCTGATGCTGTTGGCGGTGAACATGAACTTCGTCGCCTTCTCGCATTTCCGGGGCGACACGGCCGGTCAGGTGTTCGTGTTCTTCATCCTGACCGTGGCGGCCGCCGAGGCGGCTATCGGCCTGGCGATCCTGGTGGCTCTGTTCCGCAACCGGCACACCATCGATGTCGAGGCGCTGGATACGTTGAAGGGCTGAAGAAGTGAGACAGTAGACAGGGGGCGGAGTGGCCGGCCAGTCGCGTCCCTTGGAACGGACAGGGCTCCAATTGGGATAGCCTGAAAAGACCAAGTCAGTGGGTTTCGAAGGGGCGGATAAATGAGGCACGTAGAGACCGAGAACCGGTTCGACAGCGGACGCGTCCGTTGTTTTCCCTGCCTACCGTCTACCGTCTACCGTCTACTGGCGTAGAGACCAACCTTATGGATCAGATCTATCTCACCATCGTGCTGGCGCCGCTGCTGGGCGCGCTGATCGCGGGGCTGTTTGGGGCCCGGATCGGGCGGACCGGGGCACATTGGGTGGCTACGGGCGGCGTCGGTGTCGCCATGGTGCTCTCCCTGTACGTGCTCAAGCGCTTCATCGCCGACGCCGAGCCGGTTTTCGATCAGACGGTCTACACCTGGATGGTCAGCGACGGCCTGCACATGGAGATCGGTTTCCTGGTCGATCGGCTCACCGCGGTGATGATCGCGGTGGTGAGCTTCGTGTCCTTCTGCGTGCACGTGTACACCATCGGCTACATGGCCGACGACGAGCACAACTGGCCGCAGGACAGCAAGGCCGGGCGCAACAGCTACCAGCGCTTCTTCAGCTACATCTCGCTGTTCACCTTCTCGATGTTGATGCTGGTGATGGCGAACAATTTCCTGCAGCTGTTCTTCGGCTGGGAGGCGGTCGGCCTGTTGTCCTATCTGCTGATCGGCTTCTGGTCGGTGCGCGAGAGCGCCATCTTCGCCGGCCTCAAGGCATTTCTGGTCAACCGCGTCGGGGACTTCGGGTTCGTGCTCGGCATCGCTGCGGTGGCCATGTACTTCAACAGCCTGGACTATGGCGAGGTCTTCGCCCGTGCCCCGGCCCTGGCCGATACCCAGATTAGCATCTGGGGCGGTACTTCCTGGTCGCTGATGACGCTGATCTGCGTGCTGCTGTTCGTCGGGGCCATGGGCAAGTCCGCCCAGGTCCCGCTGCACGTTTGGCTGCCGGACTCCATGGAGGGCCCCACGCCCATCTCGGCGCTGATCCACGCCGCGACCATGGTGACCGCCGGGGTGTTCATGGTGGCGCGCATGTCTCCGCTCTACGAGCTCTCGGAGACGGCACTGAGCGTCGTGCTGGTGATCGGGGCGACGACGGCGTTCTTTACCGGTCTGATCGGCATCGTGCAGAACGACATTAAGCGCGTGATCGCCTACTCGACCCTCTCTCAGCTGGGCTACATGATGGTGGCACTGGGGGCGTCGGCCTATGCCGCGGGCATCTTCCACTTGATGACCCACGCGTTTTTCAAGGCACTGCTGTTCCTGGCAGCGGGCTCGGTGATCATCGGCATGCACCATGATCAGGACATCCGCAACATGGGCGGTGTGCGAAAGTACATGCCGATCACCTACTGGACCTCGCTGGTCGGCTCGCTGGCATTGATCGGCTTCCCCGGCTTCTCGGGCTTCTTCTCCAAGGACGCGATCATCGAGGCGGTGCACGAGTCGAGTCTGGCGGGCTCCGGGTATGCCTATGCCCTGGTGCTGGTGGGGGTCTTCGTGACCGCCCTGTACAGCTTCCGCCTGTTCTTCCTGGTGTTCCACGGCGAGGGACCGCGTGACGCGCATGCCCGCAAACATCTGCATGAATCGCCCGCGGTGGTGTGGGTCCCGCTGGTGCTGCTGGCCATTCCATCGCTGCTGATCGGCTATGTCACGGTAGGCCCCATTCTGTTTGGCGACTGGTTCCAGGGGGCGCTGCACGTCCTGCCCCAGCACGCGACCGCGGAGGCCGGCGAGCATTTTCACGGGGCCGGCGCCCTGGCCTTGTCCGGTCCGCTCCACGCACCCTTCTGGCTCGCCATCGGCGGGCTGCTCACGGCCTGGTTGTTCTACATGAAGCGGCCCGCCTGGGCTTTCGAGGTGCGCACCCGAGCGGATTTCCTATACACCATCCTCGATAAGAAGTACTGGGTTGACGAGACCTATCAGTTTCTGTTCGCGGGAGGCAGTCGGGGTCTGGGAAAGATCCTGTGGAGTGGGGGCGATGAGCTCCTGATTGACGGGGTGATGGTAAACGGCACGGCGCGCGCCGTGGGGCGCATCGCTCACGTGGTGCGCAGGGTACAGACCGGGTTTCTCTATCATTACGCGATTGCCATGATCCTGGGGCTGCTGCTGCTGCTGACCTGGTTCGTGATCGCCTGACCGAAGTAGCAAGGACACGAGGCAATGACAGCAGACTGGCCCATTCTGAGTCTCACCATCTGGCTGCCTATCGTCGGTGGCCTGATGGTGCTCGCCAGCGGAGACAAGGCGCCCAACGTCTCGCGCTGGACCGCGCTCGTGATAGCGGTCTTGACCTTCCTGGTCAGCCTGCCCCTGTGGAGCGGTTTCGATCTCGGCACCGCGCAGATGCAGTTCGTGGAGCGCGCGCCCTGGGTGCCGCTGCTGCATATCGAGTATTACCTGGGCGTCGACGGCATCTCGATGCCGCTGATCCTGCTCACCACCTTCATCACGGTCATGGTGATCATCGCCGGATGGGAGGTCATCCAGTACAAGCCCCACCAGTACATGGCGGCGTTTCTGCTCATGGAGGGGGTGATGGTCGGCGTGTTTGCGGCCTTGGATGCGATGCTGTTCTACGTCTTCTGGGAGGCGATGCTGATCCCGATGTTCGTCATCATCGGGGTCTGGGGCGGTCCCAACCGGGTGTACGCGACCATCAAGTTCTTTCTCTACACATTCCTAGGCTCGGTGCTGATGCTGGTCGCCCTGATCTACCTGTATTTCCAGGCGGGCAGCTTCGAGATCCTCAGCTACTACGACGCCAAGCTGGCCCTGACGCCGCAGATTCTGATCTTCCTGGCCTTTCTCACCGCTTTTGCGGTCAAGGTACCGATGTGGCCGGTGCATACCTGGCTGCCGGACGCCCACGTGGAGGCCCCGACCGGCGGCTCGGTGATCCTGGCCGCGATCATGCTGAAGATCGGCGGCTACGGCTTCCTGCGCTTCAGTCTGCCGATCACCCCCGACGCGAGCCAGCATCTGGATTGGCTTATCATCTCCATGTCGCTGGTGGCGGTGGTCTACATCAGCTTCGTCGCCCTGGTCCAGCGGGACATGAAGAAACTGATCGCCTACTCGTCCATCGCGCACATGGGCTTCGTGACCCTGGGCTTTTTCATCGTCTTCACCATCCTGCACCGCGCCGATGTGCACGGCGGGGCGGCCATGGGGGTGCAGGGAGGGATGGTGCAGATGATCTCTCACGGGTTCATCTCTGCGGCCCTGTTTCTATGCGTCGGCGTCCTGTACGATCGGCTGCACAGCCGTCAGATCGCCGATTACGGTGGCGTGGTCAACACCATGCCGGTGTTCGGTGCCCTGATGGTGTTCTTCGCCATGGCCAACGCCGGACTGCCGGGCACCTCAGGGTTCGTCGGCGAGTTCATGGTGATCCTCGCGAGCTTCAGGGCGGATTTCTGGTTCGCCTTCCTGGCGGCGACCACTCTGGTCATCGGGGCCGCGTACACGCTCTGGATGGTCAAACGCGTGGTGTTCGGCAAGGTGGTGAGCCAGGGTGTGGCGGCGCTGCAGGATGTCAACGGCCGCGAGCTGCTGGTGCTGGGCTCGCTCGCTGTGGTGGTGCTGATTCTCGGGATCTGGCCGGCGCCGCTGGTGAAGGTGATGGACGCGACTGTCCAGAATCTGATTCAGCACGTCCAGGTCTCCAAGCTCTGAGCGGAGAGGGCGGGTAGCGAGCCATGCAATTCCAGGTCTCCAATCTGATTCCGGTCCTGCCCGAGATGTTCGTGCTGGGCCTGGCGTGCGCCGTGTTGTTGGCGGATCTGTTCGTCAAGGAGCGACAGAGGGTCTTCACCTATGGGCTGGCCCAGGTGGGGCTGGTGGTGGCGGTGGCCCTGACCCTCTGGGTGGCCGAGCCCCAGCGCCAGGTACTGCTCGACGGCAGCTACGTGCGCGATCCCATGTCGGACGCGCTCAAGGTGGCCATCTTGGTGATCACCTTTACGGTGTTCGTTTACGCCAAGGACTATCTGCGCCAGCGCGGGCTGTTCAAGGGCGACTTCTACGCTCTGAGCCTGTTCGCCATGCTCGGCATGATGGTCATGGTCTCGGCCAACAGCCTGCTTGCCATCTACCTCGGGCTGGAGCTGCTCTCCCTGTCTCTGTATGCCCTGGTGGCCTTCGACCGCGATTCGCCGCTCGCCTCCGAGGCGGCCATGAAGTATTACGTGCTCGGCGCTCTGGCCTCGGGCATGCTGCTCTACGGTATGTCGATGGTGTATGGGGCGACCGGCGCATTGGACTTCCCGGCTGTCGCCCGGGCCATCGCCGACCCGGGCGATCAGCGCCTGGTGCTGGTGTTCGGCCTGGTGTTTCTGGTCATCGGCATCGCCTTCAAGCTCGGCGCGGTGCCGTTCCACATGTGGGTGCCCGACGTCTACCAGGGTGCCCCCACGGCGACCACCGTATTTCTGGGCAGCGCGCCCAAGCTGGCCGCCTTCGCGCTCGCCATGCGCCTGCTGGTCGACGCCATGGGCGCGCTGCACGCGGACTGGCAGGGCATGCTGATCATCCTGTCGGTGCTGTCCATGGCGATCGGCAATCTGGCCGCCATCGCCCAGGCCAACATCAAGCGCATGCTGGCCTATTCCACGATCTCCCACGTCGGCTTCCTGCTGCTCGGTCTGTTGGCGGCCACCGGCGCCGGCTACACGGCTGCGATGTTCTATGCCATCGTCTATGCGCTGATGGCGACCGGCGCCTTCGGTATCGTCATGCTGCTCAGTCGTGCCGGGTTCGAGGCCGAGAGCCTGGCGGACTACAAGGGCCTGAGCCAGCGCAGTCCCTGGTTCGCGGGCATGATGCTGCTGCTGATGTTCTCCATGGCCGGTGTCCCGCCGACCGTAGGCTTCTTCGCGAAGCTGTTCGTGCTTCAGGCCGTGGTCGCGGTCGACCTGGTCTGGCTGGCGGTCGCGGCGGTCGTCTTCTCCATCATCGGTGCCTTCTACTATCTGCGCATCGTCAAGCTGATGTACTTCGATAAGCCCGAGACCGACGAGCCGCTCCAGGCGGGTTGGGACACGCGGGCCCTGCTGAGCCTGAACGGGCTGGCGATGCTGTATTTCGGCCTGTTCCCGGCCGGTCTCCTCTCGGTCTGCAACTTTGCCGTGGGATGAGGCGCCCGGGGCGCGCCCGATGGCTCGAGGGCGCCCCGGGCGGTGCCGAGCAGGGTCACAGCATCGGGTCTGGACGGGTTTTCCGGAGGTAGCCGGGCGAGCCGGACGAGGCTTGCGTCCGGCAGCGTAACTAGGTACCATGCTGTTTCGTCGATGCGGGGTGGAGCAGTCTGGCAGCTCGTCGGGCTCATAACCCGAAGGTCGTAGGTTCAAATCCTGCCCCCGCTACCACACATAACAAAAAACCCCGGTTACCGGGGTTTTTTGTTCGTCGGGTCCCCTTGATGCGAGCGTCGCGACGGGTGGCGGAACGGTCGGGTCCGCCGCCCCGGGGTACCGGAATCAATGCGTGGGCCTGAGGGCCCATTTTTGTTTTGTCGGTTATGCAGAATCTGCCCGATAGATTGCGGAGCTTGATCGGTCCCGTGGTGAGCGCCATGGGGTACGAGCTGGTGGGTATCGAGTATCACGGTCGGGGCCAGAGCGGGCTGCTGCGGGTATACATTGACCACGAACGGGGCATCACCTTGGACGATTGCTCGGCGGTGAGCCACCAGGTCAGCGGACTGCTGGACGTGGAGGATCCGATCGTCGAGCACTACGATCTGGAGATCTCCTCGCCGGGGCTCGACCGGCCGTTGTTCGGCCGGGCTGATTTCGAGCGGTTCACGGGGCGCCAGGCCAAGGTGACCCTGCACGCCAAGCTGGAAGGACGTCGGCGCTTCACGGGTGTGCTGGGAGGTGTCGATGGCGACGCCCTGCTGATGGAAGTGGAGGGGGAGGCGTTGCGCCTGCCCCTGGATCAGATCGATTCGGCCCGCCTGGCGCCTGAGCTCTGATTGGGAATTGCATAGATGACCAAAGAAATTTTGCTGGTGGTCGAGGCCGTCTCCAACGAGAAGGGTATCGACAAGGAAAGCGTCTTCGAGGCGATCGAGGCGGCGCTGGCGTCTGCCACGCGCAAAGGCTCGCGCGGAGATATCGACGCGCGCGTCGCCATCAACCGCGTCAACGGGGACTACGACACGTTTCGTCGCTGGGAGGTGATTCCGGACGGGGATGAGATGGAGTCCGCGGATCGACAGCTGTATCTGAGCACGGCACGCGAGCGCGACCCCGGCATCGAGGTGGGCGGCTTCATCGAGGAGCCGATGGAGTCGGTGGAGTTCGGACGCATCGGGGCGACTGCCGCCAAGCAGGTCATCGTTCAGAAGGTGCGCGAGGCCGAGCGCGCCAAGGTGGTCGAAGCCTATCTCGAGCGTAAGGGTCAGCTGGTCACCGGCGTGGTCAAGCGGGTCGACAAGGGCAATGTGTTTCTGGACCTGGGCAGCAACGCCGAAGGATTTATTCCGCGCGAGCACCTGATCCCCCGTGAGTCGGTGCGGGTGGGAGACCGCATCCGGGGCTTCCTCCATGACGTTCGCTCGGAGCTGCGCGGGCCACAGCTATTCATCAGCCGGACGATGCCCGAGCTGTTGATCGAGCTGTTCAAGCTGGAGGTGCCGGAGGTCGGGGAAGGACTCATCGACATCATGGGCGCCGCCCGCGATCCCGGGCTGCGGGCCAAGATTGCGGTGCGCAGCAACGAGCCGCGCATCGACCCCGTGGGGGCCTGCGTCGGCATGCGCGGATCCCGCGTGCAGGCGGTGTCCAACGAGCTCAGCGGCGAGCGCGTGGACATCATCCTGTGGAACGACAATCCCGCCCAGTTCGTCATCAATGCCATGTCCCCGGCCGAGGTGGTCTCCATCGTGGTCGATGAGGACGCGCACAGCATGGATGTCGCCGTAAGGGAGGAATTTCTATCCCAGGCGATCGGTCGCGGCGGCCAGAACGTGCGGCTGGCAAGTCAGCTTACCGGCTGGGAGCTGAACGTGATGGACGAGTCCCAGGCGACCGAGAAGAGCGAGAGCGAGTCGCGCCAATTGATGACCCAGTTCATGGAGCAGCTCGACGTTGACGAGGAGGTCGCGGCGATCCTGGTGCAGGAAGGCTTCTCCACCCTCGATGAGGTGGCCTATGTGCCTATGAGCGAGCTGCTGGAGATCGAGGAGTTCGACGAGAGCATCGTGCGAGAGCTGCGCGAGCGGGCCAAGGACGTGCTGCTGACCAGCGCCATCGCCCAGGAGGAGACGCTCGCCGAGGTGGAGCCGGCGGACGACCTTCTCAATATGCAGGGGATGGACCGCGGACTGGCATTTGCGCTGGCGGCACGCGGTGTGGTCACCATGGAGGACCTGGCGGAGCAGTCGGTCGACGACCTGATGGAGCTGGAAGGCATGGACGAGGAGCGCGCCGGTCAGCTGATCATGACCGCGCGGGCGCCCTGGTTCGCAGACGAAGAGCAGCAGGGCTGAAGCCGCCTGGGAGGCACAAGCCATGAGCGAAGTAACCGTAAAGCAGCTCGCTACCGATGTCGGCATCCCGGTCGACCGGCTGCTGTCGCAGCTGGAGGAGGCCGGTCTGCCCAAGCAGGGCGAGGACGAGGCGATCAGCGAGGCCGAAAAGGTCCAGCTGCTCGACTATCTGCGGCGCAGTCATGGCAAGGTGGGTGGCGACGCGGCCGGCGCCGAGCCGCGACGGGTTACGCTCAAGCGCAAGACCACCACCGAGCTGCGCCAGCCGGTGAGCACCGCCGGAACGCGCACGGGCGCACGTCCCGCGGCGACTCCGCGGGTCAGCAAGACGGTCAGCGTCGAGGTGCGGCGCAAGCGCACCTATGTGAAGCGCAGCAGTATCATCGAGACCGACGATCAGCTGCTCGCGGCCGAGCAGGCGAAGCAGGCGCTGGAGGATCAGGCCGAGCAGCAGCGCCAGGCCGAAGCCGAGGCTGAGGCCCGCCACCGGGCCACCGAGGACGCCAGGCGGCGCGAAGAGGAGGAGCGGCGCAAGCTGGAAGAGGAGGCCAGGCGTCGGGATGAGGAGCGTCAACGCCTGGAGGCCGAAGAGCGGGCGCGCCAGGAGGAGGCAGCGCGCCGGGAGGCCGAGCGACTGAGTGCGGCCGCTGGGGAGGGCAAGGCCGCCGTGGCCCCCGCCAAGCCTAAGGCGAAGAAGGGACGCAAGGGCGAGGAGCGCGAGGCAGCGGCCGGCGATCGCGCCAAGCGCGCTGGCCGCACTGAGCTGCATGTGGCCGAGGAGATGCGGGGTCGGCGGCGCAAGAAGCCCGGTAAACGCCTCAGCCCCGGTGCCATGCCCGAGACCCAGCATGGTTTTCAGCGCCCGACCGCCCCGGTCGTGAAGGAAGTGGAGATCCCCGAGTCGATCACTGTGGGCGAGCTTGCCCAGCGCATGTCGGTCAAGGCCGCCGAGCTGATCAAGACGCTGATGAAAATGGGCAATCTGGTGACGATCAATCAGGTACTGGATGCGGATACCGCCATGCTGGTCGTGGAGGAGATGGGCCACACCGCAGTGCGGCGCAAGAAGGAAGACGCCGAGGCCGAGATTCTGAGCGCCATCGAGGACCAGCCGGAAGGCGCCGTGGAGCCGCGCGCCCCGGTGGTGACCATCATGGGGCACGTCGACCACGGCAAGACCTCGCTGCTCGACTATATCCGCAGCACCCGAGTGGCGGCCGGGGAGGCCGGCGGCATCACCCAGCACATCGGCGCCTACCATGTAGGCACGGCCCGGGGCACGGTGACCTTCCTTGACACCCCCGGCCACGCCGCGTTCTCGGCGATGCGTGCGCGCGGTGCCCGGGTCACCGATATCGTGATCCTGGTCGTGGCCGCGGACGACGGGGTGATGCCCCAGACCCGGGAGGCGGTCCAGCACGCCAAGGCTGCCGGGGTGCCCATGGTGGTGGCGGTGAACAAGATCGACAAGCCCGGTGCCCAGCCGGATCGGATAATGCAGGAGCTCACCCAGTTCCAGGTCGTGCCCGAGGAGTGGGGTGGCGACACCCAGTTCGTGAAGGTATCGGCCAAGACCGGGGAGGGGATCGACAGCTTGCTCGATTCGATCCTGCTGCAGGCAGAGGTGCTGGAGCTCGAAGCCGTGCGCGACGGCCTCGCCAAGGGCGTGATCATCGAGTCCAGCGTCGAGAAGGGGCGTGGCCCGGTGGCCACGGTGCTGGTGCAGTCCGGTACGCTGCGGCGCGGCGATGTGCTGGTGGCCGGCCAAGAGTACGGCCGGGTGCGGGCGATGTTCGATGAGAGCGGCCACTCGGTCAAAGAGGCCGGCCCGTCGATCCCGGTGCAGGTGCTTGGCCTGTCCGGCGCGCCGAGCGCCGGGGATGACGCGGTGGCGCTGGCCGACGAGCGTAAGGCGCGGGAGCTGGCGGAGCTGCGCCAGGTGCGCGAACGCGACACCAAGCTGGCGGCCCAGAAGTCGACCAAGCTCGAAGAGGTCTTCTCGCAGATGACCGAGGGCGAGGCCATCTACGTCAACCTGATCATCAAGGCGGATGTCCAGGGCAGCGTCGAAGCGCTCAAGGGCACCCTTGAGGACATCAGCACCGATGAGGTCCGGGTCAAGGTGGTGGCGGCCGGCGTGGGCGGCATCAACGAATCGGATGCCAACCTGGCATTGACCTCCGGGGCCATCATCATCGGCTTCAATGTGCGAGCCGATGCGTCCGCCCGGCGTGTGATCGAGGAGAAAGGCATCGACCTGCGCTACTACTCGATCATCTACGAGGTTATCGACGACGTGAAGAAGGCCATCTCCGGCATGCTGTCCCCGGAGATCAAGGAGGAGATCATCGGGCTTGCCGAGGTGCGCGACGTGTTCCGCTCGTCCAAGCTCGGCAACATCGCCGGGTGCATGGTCCTGGAGGGTTTGGTCAAGCGCAACAACCCCATCCGGGTGCTGCGTGATAACGTGGTCGTCTACGAGGGCGCATTGGAGTCCCTGCGCCGCTTCCGGGAGGACGCCGCGGAGGTCAAGGCGGGTATGGAGTGCGGCATCGGGGTCAAGAACTACAACGACGTGAAAGCGGGAGATCAGATCGAGGTCTTCGAGCGCGTCGAAGTGGCGCGCGGGATCTGATCGGGCGCTTGCGGCCATGCGCGAGTTCGACCGTACCGAGCGCATCGGCGCCGAGCTGCAGCGCGAGCTCGCCACGCTGATCCGCGACGAGCTCAAGGACCCGCGTCTGGGCATGATCACCGTCCAGGCCGTGCGGGTGGTGCGCGATCTCTCCCATGCCAGGGTCTATTTCACGGTGCTCGGCGAGGGTGATCCGGCGTCCAATCAGCGCCTGCTCAATCAATCGTCGGGATTCCTGCGCCATGCGCTGGCGCAGCGCATCAAGCTGCGCACCATGCCGGCGCTGCATTTCGTCTATGACGAGTCGATCGAGCGCGGCGCCCGACTGTCGGCGTTGATCGACCGTGCCCTGGGCGAAGAAACGGACCAGGACGGCTGAGCCGCCTGGTCCTTCGCAGGAGTCGATCCGAGTCATGTCGCGCCGGCGCACCAAGGGGCGCAATGTCGATGGCATTCTGCTGCTCGACAAGCCTGTCGGGCTGACCTCCAACGAGGCGCTGCAGCAGGTCAAATGGCTGTTCCAGGCGCGCAAGGCCGGCCATACCGGGAGCCTGGATCCGCTCGCCGACGGCCTGCTGCCCCTGTGCTTCGGGGGCGCGACCAAGGTATCGGCCTTTCTGCTCGATGCCGACAAGCACTACCGGGTCAGGATCCGGCTCGGCGAGACCACCACCACGGCGGATGCCGAGGGCGAGATCACCGAGCGCCGGGCGGTGCCGGAGCTGAGCCTGGACGCCATCGAGGCGGTGCTCGCGCGCTTCACCGGGCCCATTGAGCAGCTGCCGCCCATGTACTCGGCGCTCAAGTACAAGGGCGAGCGACTGTACAATCTGGCTCGTCGCGGCATCGAGGTGGAGCGCACCCCGCGCACCGTGGAGATCCACGCGCTGCGCCTGCTCGCCTGGGTCCCCCCGGAGCTGGAGCTGGAGGTACACTGTTCCAAAGGGACCTACGTGCGCACCCTGGCGGAGGACATTGGGGTGGCCCTGGGCTGCGGTGCCCACGTCAGCGCCCTCAGGCGTACCGGCGTAGGGCCTTATGAGGATGCCTCGGCGATCGGACTGACAGATCTGCAGGCGCGCGCCGAGGCCGGTCTGCAGGCGCTGGATACCCTGCTGCTGCCCATGGACAGCGCCCTGGGTGCCTGGCCTGCGGTGCGCCTGTCGGTGGATACCGCCTACTACCTGGCCATGGGCCAGCCGGTGCTGGTGCCCAAGGCGCCGACGCGAGGCCGGGTGCGTCTGTACGGCGCCGATGGTGCGTTCCTGGGGGTCGGCGAGATCCTCGACGACGGGCGGGTCGCCCCGCGGCGCCTGCTGCACGGCGATTGAGCCGCGGGCGAAGCGCGGGGGCCCGCAGGGCATAGCGGCAATTTGCGGCAGAGCGCTTGAGCCCGCATACTTGGCCCCGCCGGGCAGGGATGGCGCGGGACGGCATCGGCACGGGCCAGGCCGGCCCACGGGTTTTCGGCCCGCAAGGGCAGGTGAGGCATGGCCCCCTGAGCTCATTGTTGGGGTGGCCACCGCGGTAGCGGCACAGCCTCTTTTCATCACGACGGGAGACATTCGTCATGACAATGAGCGCAGAGGACAAGGGCAAGATCATCGAGGAGTACAAGCGGGCTCCTTCCGACACCGGCTCCCCGGAGGTGCAGGTTGCGCTGCTGACGGCGCGCATCAACCAGCTCACCGGCCATTTCAGCGAGCACAAGAAAGACCACCACTCCCGGCGCGGATTGGTGCGCATGGTCAACTCGCGGCGCAAGCTGCTCGACTACCTGAAGAACAAGGACGTGGAGCGCTACCGCACGTTGATTGGTCAGCTCGGGCTGCGCCGCTGATTTGACACGATTCCGGGCTTGAGGAGATCAATGTGACCCCTACCAAGAAAGAATTTCAGTTCGGCGACCACCGTGTCGTCATGGAGACCGGCGAGATCGCGCGCCAAGCGGACGGCGCGGTCCTGATCAACATGGGCGATACCGTGGTGCTGTGCACCGTGGTGGCCGCGAAGACTGGCGATGCGGGGCGGGATTTCTTCCCCCTGACCGTCGACTATCAGGAGAAGACCTACGCCGCCGGGCGCATCCCGGGCGGATTTTTCCGCCGCGAGGGTCGTCCTTCGGAGAAGGAGATCCTGACCTCGCGCCTGATCGACCGGCCGATCCGGCCGCTGTTCCCCAAGGGCTTCGCGAACGAGGTCCAGGTGATCGCTACCGTCAAGTCCCTGAACCCCGAGGTGGATCCGGAGGTCCCGGCGCTGCTGGGTGTGTCGGCGGCGCTCGCCATCTCCGGGCTGCCCTTCCAGGGCCCGGTCGGTGCGGCCCGGGTCGGCTATAAGAACGGCCAGTACCTGCTCAATCCGCAGTGGACCGGCTTGGGCGATTCGACCGACCTGAACCTGGTGGTGGCGGGTACGGAGAACGCGGTGCTGATGGTGGAGTCCGAGGCGCAGGAGCTGGCGGAAGAGATCATGCTCGGCGCCGTGCTGTTCGGACACGAGCAGATGCAGGTGGCGATCCGGGCGATCCGCGAGCTGGCGGCCGAGGCCGGAAAGGCGCCCTTCTCCTGGAGCGCGCCGGCCGAGGACGTGGAGCTGGCGGCCGCGGTGGCCGCCGAGGCTGCCGCCTCGCTGGGTGAGGCCTACACGGTAGCCGACAAGATGGCGCGCTACGGCAGGATCGACGAGATCTCCGCCGCCGTCGTGCAGCAGCTCTGCGGCGGCGAAGCGCCCCGGTGGGCCGAGCAGGCGGTGAAGGGCGCCCTCGAGAAGCTCAAGAAGAAGATCGTGCGGGGCCGTATCATCGCCGGGGAGCCGCGCATCGACGGGCGTGACACCCGGACCGTGCGTGCGATCAGTATCCGGACCGGGGTGCTTCCGCGCACCCATGGCTCGGCGCTGTTCACGCGCGGCGAGACCCAGGCGCTGGTGGTGACCACGCTCGGCACCCAGCGCGACTCCCAGATCATCGACGCCCTCGAGGGTGAGCGCCGCGAGCGGTTCATGCTTCACTACAATTTCCCGCCCTTCTGCGTCGGGGAAACCGGCCGCGTGGGCTCGCCCAAGCGCCGGGAGATCGGCCATGGACGGCTGGCCAAGCGCGGCATGCTGGCGGTGATGCCCTCCGATGAGGTCTGTCCCTATTCGATCCGCGTGGTCTCGGAGATCACCGAGTCGAACGGCTCCTCCTCCATGGCCTCGGTGTGCGGGACCAGCCTGTCGCTGATGGATGCCGGCGTGCCGGTCAAGGCGGCGGTGGCTGGCGTGGCCATGGGCCTGATCAAGGAAGGGGAGCGCTTCGCGGTGCTCACCGACATCATGGGCGATGAGGACCACCTGGGTGACATGGACTTCAAGGTGGCCGGTACCGCGCAGGGTATCAGTGCGCTGCAGATGGACATCAAGATCGACGGGATTACCCGCGAGATCATGGAGACCGCGCTAGGCCAGGCGAAGGTCGGCCGTCTGCACATTCTGGCGGAGATGAACAAGGCGATCTCCAAGCCCCGGGAGGAGATGTCCGAGCACGCCCCGCGCATGCTCTCCTTCAAGATCGACCCGGAGAAGATTCGCGACGTCATCGGCAAGGGAGGCGTGACCATCCGCGGCATCACCGAAGAGACCGGTGCCTCCATCGATCTGAGCGACGACGGCTGGGTCAAGATCTTCTCGGTGGACAAGGCCGCCGGCGAGGAGGCCAAGCGGCGCATTGAGCTGATTACCGCCGACGTGGAAGTGGGCACGATCTACGAGGGCAAGGTCGCGCGCTTAATGGACTTCGGCGCCTTCGTCACCATCCTGCCGGGCCGCGACGGTTTGGTGCACATCTCCCAGATCTGCGAGGAGCGGGTCGAGAAGGTGAGCGACAAGCTGAAGGAGGGCGACATGGTGCGCGTGAAGGTGCTCGAGGTCGACAAGCAGGGCCGCATCCGGCTGAGCATGAAGGCGGTCGGGGAAGGCTGATCGCCCGGGCTAAGGCAGTGTAAGAGAGGTGAGGGGCCCGGCGGGCCCCTTTCTCATTCTTTTGGGGCAATTCCCAGATTTGCCGGGGGGATTCCCGAGGTTTGACCTTTGCAACGGTCGGCTTGAAAAGGCGGTCTGAATGCGAAGCGGACGGGCGCGGAAGTGCGATCCGGGATGGGCCTGTCGGGACACGCCGTGAATCCATCCCTGGAGGCTCGGGAGCCGCCGTCCAGGCGGCTCACGGTCCCGCCAGACCCACCCCGGATCGCTTGAGACAGCGGAGTCGGCGCGTAGGGCGGGAAAGCGAAGCGCATCCCGCCATCTGGCGAAAGGTCAAAGGTGACGCGTCGTGAGGTCTTGCGCGATCAGGTGGAGCCGCCGGGGAGATAGTGCTTGAGGTGCTCGAGGATGCGCTCGTCGAGCCAGTACCGGGGGCGCCAGGGCCAGGGACCGGCAACGAAGCCCACATGGCCGCCGTGCTCGGCGAGCTCCAGGGTTACTGCTGCGCTGAGCTCCCGGGGCCCGGGGCAGGTGGCGGGAAACATGAACGGGTCGTCCCGGGCATGCAGGATCAGGGTGGGGACGCGGATTCGGCGCAGAAACTGTCGCGAGCTGCAGCGGCCGTAGTAGTCGTCGACGCCGGCGAAGCCGTGTAGCGGGGCGGTGACCTGGTCGTCGTAGTCGCGGAAGGTGTGCAACTGCTCCAGGTCCACCTGCAGCGGCGAGGGTATGCGGGAGAACTTGCGCCGGTAGCTGGCTCGCAGCTTGGTCAGCAGGTGGCGCCGGTAGATGCGAGACAGGCCCTGGTCCAGACGCCGGGCCGCATCGGCCAGCAGGAAGGGCACGGAGACGGCTATGGCAGTGGCGAGCGGGGCCCGCTCGCCTTGCTCGCCCAGCCACTTGAGCAGGGCGTTGCCGCCCAGAGAGATGCCCACCGCCGCGCTCAGCGGCCGGCCGTCGGCGGCCAGGCGGCGGATCACGAAGTCGATGTCCCCGGTCTCGCCGGAGTGGTAGCTGCGGGCAAGCCGGTTGGGCTGTTCGCCGCAGTTGCGAAAGTGCAGGAGCACCGGCTGGAATCCCGCCGCGCACAGGCTCTGCAGCAGACCGGCGGCATAGTGGGAGCGCAGGGAGCCCTCCAGGCCGTGCAGCAGCAGCACCCGAGGGCCTGCAGCGGCACTGACCCATGAGAGGTCGAGAAAGTCTCCGTCCGGCGTCTCCAGGCGCTCGCGACGGATCGGCAGGGGTGGCCTGCGGCGGCGCCATGTTGGCCACAGCGTCTGCAGGTGCGGGTTTCTCAGCCACCAGGCCGCGCGGAAGGCGGCCTGTACCACTTGCCCCTGCGGCGGTGGGTCAGTGCTCCTGGCGGCCATACAGGCGGGCGTAGAGTCCGTCCTGGCGCAGCAGTTCCTCGTGGCGCCCCTCCTCGATAATGTGTCCGGCATCGAATACCAGGACGCGGTCCGCCTGCCGCACGGCGCTCAGCCGGTGGGCGATGATGATGGTGGTGCGGCCCGCGAGGAAGGCCGCCAGGGCCTGGTGCAGGCGCCCTTCGGTGGTGGTGTCCAGGGCCGAGGTGGCCTCGTCGAGGATGACCACCTTGGGATCGGTCAGCACCATGCGGGCGACGGCCAGGCGCTGGCGCTGCCCACCGGACAGACGCACCCCGTCTCTGCCCACCAGCGTGTCCAGCCTCTCGGGCATCTCCTCCATCAGCGCCCTGAGCTGGGCGATCTCCAAGGCCTGCCAGAGCCGCTCATCCGGCAGCGCCCGCCCCAGGGTCAGGTTCATGCGCACGCTGTCGTTCAAGAGGGCCGGATGCTGCAGGACTGTGGCGACGTTGTCGCGGACCACGTCCATACCGATGCGGCTGACGGGCGTGTCGGCGAAGTAGATCTGGCCCGCAGTGGGCGTGTAGAGTCCGAGGATGACCTGCACCAGGGTGGTCTTGCCACCGCCGCTCGCGCCCACCAGCGCCACCTTGTCTCCGGCAGCGATCCGCAGGCTCACCCGGTCGAGCACCGGCGGCCCGTCGCCGTAGGCGAAGCAGATGTCGTCCAGTCGGACCGAGGTGGTGCGTCGGCCCTGGAAGGGGTCGGCGAGGTGCGGGTAGCGGGGCTCCAGCTCCATGCGCATCAGATCGTTGATGCGATTCAGGGCGGCGCGCGCGGCGTGCTGCTTGTATTGGATGCCCACTACCTCCTGCACCGGCTGCATCATGAACCAGAGATAAGCGAACACAGCGAGCATTTGCCCGATGCTCAGGTCCGAATAGAGGACCATCAACATGCTGGTTGCTCGAAAGATATCGAAGCCGAACAGAAAAACCAGGAAGGACAAACGGTTGGCCGCGTCGCTCTTCCAGGTGAACGCCGCCGAGCGACGCCGCACGCCGTCGGCACGATCGATCACCCGGGCGATGTAATGGCGCTCGCGGTTGCTGGCCCGGATCTGCTGGATGGCATCCAGGGTCTCCGCCAGGGACTCCTGGAACAGCTGATAGGCCTTGTTCTCGCGCCGCTTGAGGTCCCGGATCTTGCGCCCGAACAGGGTGGTCACATAGATCACCAGCGGATTTGCCAGCAGGATGAACACGGCCAGGGGCCAATGTATCCAAAGCAACACCACTGCAGTGCCCAGGATGCTCAGCACCGCCACCAGCAGCTTGCTGGTGGCGACCCCGATGAATTCGTCCAGGGCATCGACGTCAGTCACCAGGTGCGAGGCGACGGTAGCGCTGCCGAGGGTCTCGTAAGCCGCCATGGACACCTGCTCCAGGCGGTGCAGCAGATCGCGTCGGATGCGATACGTCACGTCCTTCGAGATGCGGGTGAACTGGCGCATCTGCACCACGCCGAGCAGCATCGAGCCCAGGCGCATCAGCAGGGTGAGCAGCAGGATCACGCCGATATACAGCGCCGGCCCGTGCCAGGAGGGCGGAAACAGCCGGTTGACGAGGGCAACCGTGGTGCCGGGCTTGTGCAGCAGCACCTCGTCCACAAGCAGCGGGATGAGCAGGGGCACGGGCACTGCCAGGGCCGCGGCCGTGATGGCGATGAGGTTGGCTGCCACCAGCTGACGGCGATGACGCAGTACCATCGCGAGCAGCTCGTGCCAGGTGTAATCATCGCCACGTACGCTGTTCGGGGTGACCGGCGGATAGGTGGGCAGGGGCGGCTTCATGGGACAGGCTGGAGACGGTGCGCGGGGCAGTGGGCATCATGGTAGCAGACCCGCGAAGCCGCCCGGACGTGGCCGCCGCGCTGCGCATCCGCTACGTTACAATCGTGCGGTCGGCATAGGGGGTTATCCCGGATATACTAAGCGACTTGGGCTACTGGCGGTGCGAGTAACGAGCCAATGAAAAAAACCTTGTTATGGATAGCGTTAAGCGCGGCTTTGGTGTGCGAGCCGGTGCTGGCGCGGGACCTGCTGGAGGTGTACGGGGAGGCGGTGCAGAACGATCCGCAGCTCAAGGCGGCGAAGGCGGACCTGGAAGCGCGGCGCGAGCTTCACCCTGAGGCGATGGCGCT
>CAVQCX010000025.1:0-28710 GCA_963711095.1 uncultured Gammaproteobacteria bacterium
CTGCCGACCATCCAGGCCCTGGAGCTCGCCCCGGTGATCTCCAGCGAGCACAACGACTCCGTGGACCCGCAGCGCGAATGGTCGACCCGCTCCAAGATCGACGCCCGTATCGCCCGCTTCAAGAAGCCGCTGTTCGCCGACGGGCCCAACACAGTGGATCACGACAAGGCCGACCCGCTGGCCTTCCTGATCGTCAAGTCGATGCTGCTCACGGGTTTCGACGCCCCGGTGGAGCAGGTGATGTACCTCGACCGGCACATCAAGGAGGCAGAGCTGCTCCAGGCTATCGCTCGGGTGAACCGAACCTATGCCCGCGGCGGGGTCGAGAAGGGCTGCGGCATCGTCGTGGACTACTACGGGGTAGCCGGGCACCTGAAGGACGCCCTGGCGGCCTACAGCGCCGAGGACGTGGAGGGGGCGCTGGAGAGCCTGAAGGACGAGATCCCCAAGCTGCGGGACCGGCACCGCCGGACGCTGGACATCTTTCTCTCGCGCGGCATCGAGGACATCGCCGACATCGAGGCCTGTGTACAGCTCCTGAAGGACGAGGGCTGCGGGCCAAGCCCACGTCAAGCTCAAAGCGTTCCTGACCACGCTGGATCTGGTGCTGCCGCGCCCCGAGGGGCTGCCCTTCGTCAACGACGCCAAGACCCTGGCGCACATCCAGGCCAAGGCCCGCAATCGTTACCGCAGCAGCGAACGGCTGATCGGCAAGGAGGTGGGCGAGAAGGTCCGCAAGCTGATCGACGACCACATCATCTCCCTGGGGATCGACCCCAGGATTCCGCCCATCGAGATCACCTCGGCCCAGTTTGAGGAGCAGGTCGAGCGGGAGCACTCCTCGCGTGCGAAGGCCAGCGAAATGGAGCACGCCCTGCGCTACCACATCCGCAAGCACCTCGACGAGGACCCGGCGCGCTACGAGAAGCTCTCCGAACGCCTGAAGGGCATTCTCAAGGAATTCGAGGGGCGCTGGGACGAGCTGGCCGAGGCACTCAAGAAACTGGTCCAGGAGGCCGCGCAGGGCCGCCGGCGCGACGAGAGCACCGGCCTCGATCCCGAGACCCAGGTCTTTCTCGACTTGTTGCTCGCGCAGTCGGTCAGAGATGCGGCAGGTGAGGCCGAGGCCAACGCCCGGCTCCGCGATGTGGTCGTCGAGCTGGTCGACCACATACGCCAGGAGATCGCGCTGGTCGGCTTCTGGCAGCGGGCCCAGGCTCGGGAGGGGCTGCGGGGCTGGATCTTCCAGACCCTGGACGACGCCGAGGTGGTGCCCTTCGGGCTGCTGGACTCGGTGGCGGACAAGCTGATGGAGCTGGCGAAGGCCAACCATCACCGGCTGGTGGGATGATGGCAACGCCGATCGAGCTGCTGGCCGTCGACGACCTGACCTTCGAAGTCCGGCGTAGCCCGCGGCGCAAGACGTTGGAGATCACCCTGGACCGTGGCGGCGAGCTGATCATTGCGGCCCCGCCGGAGACAGACCGGACGCTGCTTGCCGAGTTTGTGCGCGAGAAGCGGTTCTGGCTCTACACCAAGATCGCCGAGAAGGAGGCCCGCCATCAGACGCTGGATGCCAAGGAGTTCGTCACCGGCGAGGGCTTCCCCTACCTGGGCCGGAGCTATCGGCTGCTGCTCGTGGAAGAGCAGGACGCGCCGCTCAAGCTGGAGGCGGGCCGGTTCAAGCTGCTGCGGCCCCTGGCCGCCAATGGCCGGGCGCAGTTCATGCGCTGGTACACCGAGCACGCCAGTGACTGGCTGCAACGGCGGGTGAAGGGCTGGGCCGCCCGTATGGGCGTCGAGCCAAAGGGTGTCGAGGTCCGCGACCTGGGCTTCCGTTGGGGCTCCTGCGGCCATGCCGGGAACGTCAATTTCCACTGGGCCACGATCCTGCTGCCCGGCAGCATCGTGGACTACGTCATCGTCCACGAGCTGGCTCACCTCGTCGAGCCGAATCACACGCCCGAGTTCTGGCTGCAGGTTGGGCGGGCGCTGCCAGAGTTCGAGCAGCGTAAGAGCTGGCTCGCGGAGCAGGGCGGGCGGCATGTTGTGCTCTGAACCGTCGAGCGTGTAAAACCAAAAGGCCTTGTCTTTTGCCCTGTTCGGGCGTAGCCATTCGCTATGGCCAGGCCACTGCGCATCGAATTCCCCGGCGCCGTCTATCACGTCACGTGCCGTGGTGATCGGCGCGAAGACATCTTTGTCGATGACGAGGACAGGCAGGGTCCGTTGGAGGTAATGGCGTAGGCACTCGCGCGCTCTGATGCCAAGGCCCTGGCCTACTGTCTGCTGTCTGATGGGCAACCACTACCACTTCGTGCTGCACACTCGGCAGGCGAATCTGTCCTTGTTGATGCGTCACATCAACGGGGTCTACACCCTGGCCCACAACCGCCGCCACCACAAGGTGGGTCACTTGTTCCAGAAGCGCTTCAAGGCAATCCTGGTGGCAAGCTGCGAGAATCGGGAAGAGGCACTATACAGAGCCCACACGGGAAGCGCGCTCAGCATGAGTGCGATCGCACGCGAGCTGGGCTTGTCGGTGTCGCGTTTGAGCCGGCTGATCGCGCGGGCGGGGCGGGCAAAAGACAAGACCCCAATGCACACTCGGACCCGTGACGGGGCCAGGGAAAACGGGACATCTGAGAGTCCCGCAGACCCTGGAGGGCTCTGTCGGCATCTTGGCCCCCGCCTCTCAGGCGCCGCCGCTCTCCGAGACGACCTCGAGCCTCACCTTGGCTGTGCCGGAATGGAGCATGCCCAGCCGGCGCGCCGCGCCCTTTGAGAGATCGATGATCCGGCCTTTGATGTAGGGGCCGCGGTCATTGATCTTGACGTCGACGGTCTCGCCGTTTCTCAGATTAGTGACCCGCACCTTGGTGCCTAAGGGCAGGGTCTTGTGGGCAGCGGTCATGGCATTCTGGTTGAAGCGCTCCCCGCTGGCGGTCTTGCGGCCGTGGAACCTGCCGCCGTAGTAGGACGCAGTGCCTTGCAGGCTTTGGGTGCGGTGGTGGGTGCGGTGGCCGCTCGCGACGCCGCTGAGGGGGGTGAATACCAGGATCGCAAAGACCCCGGCGGCTAGGGTGTTGATGGACATGATCGCCGTTCCTCTTGTGATCGAGTTGAAGACCCTGCCGCCCACGGGCGATCGCGGGGCGAGCCTTTACTCGAGAGATTGCAATATTATCATATTCTAAACATAATTGAAAACCCGTCATTTCTCCCAGCCGGCGGCTTCGTCTGCGACATAGTGTGGACTGACTGCCGGCCAGAGAGCGATCCGGCCAGAGCAATAGGGCTGAATCGCGTTTTGGGCCAGCGGTTTGCCCGGCACAGAGCCGTGGCGGCCAAGAAACCCCCAATGTAACCCACACTAATCCGCGAAGACCCGTTTTGTCAATCGACGTGAACTGAGCGCTGCGGGGTATGAGGTGAGTTAAATGACCCCCGGCAAAGCCGGGGGCTTATTGGGTGAGCGCCCCGAGGGCGCCATGAAACCTGGAGCCGCCCCTGGCGGCTGGGCGATTGCTCCAGCAACTGACTCCGCTCTGTCTAGCGATCCGGGGTGGGTCTGGCGGGACCGTGAGCCGCCTGGGTGAGGCGGAAAAGAAGAATGTCCGGTGGACATTCCTCCCGCCGAACGGGTTTGCCAGGGATGGCAAACCCCGGACTTGCAAGCCAAGCAGGATGGCTTGGCGCCAGCAAGGCGGCTCCCGAGCCTCCAGGGGTGAGGCCGAGTAGGAAAAGCGCCAGTGGCGCTTTTTCCGGCCGAACGGGCTCAGCACGGATGCTGAGTCCGGGACCTGCCAGCGTAGCGGGACTGCGTAGCGCCAGCAGGGATTCACGGCGTGTCCCGACGGTCCCATCCCGGACCGCACTCCCGCAACGCTCCGCTCCGCACTCAGACTGAGGTCAGATCATAGGGCTCGAAGTCCTGTAGGGATTCCAAGGTGGTCGTCGGGAAGACATACCTGCCGGATTTGCTGTCGAGGTACTTTGTCGTAATCGGTCGTCATTGCGGTTTGCCGTACCAGGGTCGGCCGAAGGGGCCGCCTGGCGGCCCCTTCGGCGCGGCGGTCACAGTCCCTGGGCGCGCGGCTGGGTCTGGGAAGGATTGAAGGAAGTCCGGCCGTCGAAACCCGGGTGGCGGCCGCGCCGGGACATCTGCTTGAGCTCGGTCTGCTGCTCGGGCGTCAGCACGCCGTTGACCTTGGCCCGGGTCTCGGCGCGCATCACGATCATCTCGGCGACGTGCTGGCCGGCTTTGTCCGCCAGCGGTTTGATGGTGGCCGGGTCGGCACCGTTGCGCAGGGCCTCGCGCAGGGCGCGGCGGTCGGTGCGCCAGCTTTTCATCTTCTCGTAGGCGCTGTCCTGGGCCGCGTCGAATACCTTGTCCAGATTGGAGCGCTGCTGATCGGTGAGGCCGCTCACCCGGTAGGCCGCGCGCAGGCCGGCGCGATGGCCGCCGAAGGCACCTTCGTGCATGCCGTGGGGACTCCCGTGTTGGCCGCCGCCGAAGCCGCCGTTGCAGGCCAGCGCCGTGCCGCCGGTGATGATCAGGGCAGCCGCCGCGGCGGGGATCAGCCAGGTCTTCTTGATCTGCATTTCATCTCTCCTCGAATCTTGGGGTCCCGGTCTCGCCGGGGGTGCATATAACTTAGCGGCCGCGCCGGTGAAGGTGGGTGGCGCTCCTGCAAAGGAATGTAAAGAAAGGCAAAGCGGGCCGGAGCGGCCTTCCGGTGGCCGGCCGAAGCGGCGAGAATCGCTCCCGGAGGAAGATCTATGCCCAGGGTTCTATTGATCGACGACGACCAAGAGCTGTGCGAGATGCTCGGCGAGTATTTGGCTACCGAGGGCTTCGAGGTAGCGGCGGCCCACGATGGCGTGAGCGGCACGGCGCGGGCGCGCGAGGGTGGATGGGACGCGCTGGTGCTGGATCTGATGATGCCGGGCATGAACGGCTTCGACGTGCTCCGCGCGCTGCGCCCGGAGATCGCCACTCCGGTGCTGATGCTCACCGCCCGGGGCGAAGACGTGGACATGGTGGTGGGGCTGGAGCTGGGTGCCGACGATTACGTGGCCAAGCCGGCCAACCCGCGGGTACTGGTGGCGCGCCTGCGGGCGCTGCTGCGCCGGGGCGCCGGCCAGGAGCCGGGGCCGCGGCGCGTGGGCGACCTGATCCTGGACCCGGCCGCGCGCACGGTGAGCGTGGCCGGCCGTGCGGTGGAGCTGACCGGCGCTGAGCTCAACCTTCTGGAGCTGCTGGTGCGCAATGCCGGCAGCGTGGTCTCCAAGGATGTGCTCGCGCGCGAGGGACTGGGTCGTGCGCTGCTCCCGTTCGACCGCCGCGTGGACACCCACATCAGCCAGATCCGCCGCAAGCTCGGGCCGCTGGCCGATGGCGCGCCGCGCATCCGCGCGGTGCGCGGCAGTGGCTACCAGTATCTGGTGCGGTGAATGTATTCGCTGTTCTCCAAGATCCTCCTCAGCTTCTGGCTTGCCGCCCTGCTGCTCGGTGGCACCATGTTTGCCTTGGAGGGCTACCTGCGCGGTGACGACCTGCGCCAGGCCGAGCAGCGGCTCAGCGCCAATGCCGAGATCGTGGCGACCCTGCTCGACGAGGGTGCCAGGCCGGCCGTCGAGCGTTGGCTGGGTGGCCTGCAGCGGGGCGGGCGTCCGCGCGTCTGGCTGGTGGATGGGACCGGCAGGCCCTATGCCGGCGGGCGGTTGCCGGAGCGCTTGCGCGAGCGGCTGGAGCTGACCCCGGGCACCACGCGCCTGTGGCCCGACCGTTTCGTCATGGTCGCTACGGTGCCGGAGAGCCGGCCGCCGCTGTATCTGGTGGCGGTCAACCACGTCGGGCGCGCCGAGCTGATCGCGCCCTGGGTGCGCCTGGCCCTCGCGGCGATGATCACCGGGCTGGTCAGCTTCGGGCTGGCCACGGTGCTGACCCGTCGCCTGCGCCGGCTGCGCGCCGCCGCCCAGGGCCTGGCCAGCGGTAATCTGAACGTACGGGTGGATCTTCAGGGAGACGACGAGGTGGCGGCCCTGGGCCGGGACTTCGACCTGATGGCGACCCGGGTGCGGGCCCTGCTGGAGGCCCAGCGGCGCCTGCTGAGCGATGTATCTCACGAGCTGCGCTCGCCGCTGGCGCGGCTCAAGGTGGCCCTGGAGCTGGCCCGGCGCAAGGCCGATCCGAGCGTTAGCCTGGACCGCATCGAGCGTGAGGCCGACCGCCTGGAGATGCTGCTCGCCGACGTGCTCTCTCTGGCCCGCCTGGAGTCCGGCCAGATGGACCTGAATCGGACTCCGGTGGTCCTCGGGGAACTGCTCGCCGGCATCGTCCAGGACGCCGACTTCGAGGCCCGCGCCCGTGCCCGCGGCGTGACCCTGACGGTCGATGCGCCCGCGACGCTCATCGGCGACCTGGTGCTGCTGCGCGCGGCGCTGGAGAACGTGGTGCGCAACGCGGTGCGCCACACCGCCGAGGGCAGCACGGTGGAGGTTCGTCTGGAGTCGCTTCCGGGCGAGGCGCTGGTAACGGTGCGCGATCACGGTGAGGGGGTGCCCGACGCGGAGCTCGAACGCCTGTTCGAGCCCTTCGCCCGGGTCGGTGAGGCGCGCGACCGGGCCAGCGGCGGATACGGCCTGGGCCTGGCCATCACCCGTCGCGCGGTCACGGCCCACGGCGGCCGGGTGCTGGCCGCCAACGCCCCGGACGGCGGTCTGGTGGTGACCCTGCGTCTGCCTACGCGGGGTCCGCGCCTGCAATAGCACAGGACCCAGCATGGCGGCCCGGCGTCCGGGGCGCCGCGCCCAGGCAGCTGTCATGCAGGCGCTGTCGGCGGCCGGTAACCCGAGGTCGCCGTCATTTATCCTCGCGTCGTACAATGGCCCGCCGTCGAGGCTCGGCGCCGCGGCGTTGAGCCCTCTGGCGGTCCCGGAGAGTCAGGATGAGAATGTTCGCCCCCTTGGCCCGAGCGCTCGTCGCCCTGATCGCTGCACTGGCGATTGCCGGCTGCGCCAAGCGGGCGGAGCCGGTGCTCGAGATCGCTGGGCCCACCATGGGCACTTATTACTCGGTCAAGGTCGTCCGGCCCCCGGACGGCACCAGCGAGCAAGCGCTGCGCAAGGGGATAGAGGGCGTGCTCGCGCAAGTGATCTCACTGATCTCCACCTACGACCCTTCGTCCCAGCTCTCGCAGCTCAATCGCAATCCCAGCACCGACTGGATCGCGATCCCCGCCGAGCTGCTTGCCGTGATCGAAGAAGGTCAGCGGGAGAGTGCCTTGAGCGGGGGGGCGTTCGACATCACCGTCGGGCCGCTGGTGAACCTCTGGGGATTCGGGCCGACGCCCGGCACGGATCAGGCGCCGTCGGAGCAGGCGATCGGCGAGGCGCTCGCCCGGGTCGGCTATCAGAAGCTGCATCTGCGCGCCGCGCCGCCTGCCATCCGCAAGCAGCGCGGTGACATGTATATCGACCTCTCCGCCCTGGGCGAGGGCTATGGGGCAGATCGTATTGCGGCCTATCTGGACGCCCAGGGGGTGCACAATTATATGGCAGCGATAGCAGGGGCGATCCGCGTCCGGGGCACGAACGCGCAAGGCGAGCCCTGGGCCATCGCCATCGAAGAGCCGGTGCCCGGCGAGCGTGCCGCCCATCGGGTGATCCACGTGAGCGATATGGGGCTCTCGACCTCGGGCGACTATCGCAACTTCTTCGACCAGGACGGTCGGCGCTATTCCCACGAGATCGATCCCCATACCGGCTATCCGACCACCGATCATCTGGGCTCGGCGACAGCCGTGAGCCATACGGCCATGCGTGCCGACGGACTGGCCACCGCGCTGATGGTGCTTGGCGAGCAGCGGGGCCCGGCCATGGCGGAGCGCCGGGGCCTGGCCGCCTATTTCATCATCCACGAGACCGGCGGCGGGTTTTCGGATCGCAACACCAAGGCCTTCGAGCCCTACCTCGGGCAGTGAGGCGGGCCGCAACCCCCTGAGTGCGGCTGGGCAGGGTGTCCTGGCAGGGGTTTCACGGGAGATACGGGCCGGCCTTCACCCCTGCCAGGGGGCCGGGCGGGCGGGATTTGATTCACTGTTGGAGGCATAGATGTCGGATCTTCCGATCCTGGTCAAGGCCCTCATTCTGGGTGTGGTGGAGGGGCTCACGGAATTCCTGCCGGTGTCCTCGACCGGGCACCTGATCATCACCGGGAGCCTGCTGAATTTCAACGACAAGCGCGGCGAGATTTTCGAGGTCGTCATCCAGCTGGGTGCCATACTGGCGGTGTGCTGGGAGTACCGGGCGCGCATCGCGGAGGCGGTACGTGGGCTCGCGTCGGAGCCCGTGCAGCAGCGCTTCGCCGCCCATATCCTGATCGCCTTCCTGCCGGCGGTGGTGCTGGGCCTGCTGCTGTACCACGTGATCAAGACCTATCTGTTCAACCCCCTGACGGTGGCCGGTGCGCTGGTGGTCGGCGGGCTGATCATCCTGTACGTGGAGCGCCGGCCCTACCGGCCGCGTTTCGAGACCGTGGAGGCGATCTCCTGGCGGGAGGCGCTGAAGATCGGCTTCGCCCAGACCCTGGCGATGTTCCCCGGGGTGTCCCGCTCCGGTGCCACCATCATGGGCGGCATGATCTTCGGGCTTTCACGCAAGGCCGCCACCGAGTTCTCGTTCTTTCTCGCCATTCCCACCATGCTGGCGGCGACCGTCTACGACGCCTACAAAGGGCGGGAGCTGCTGCACGCGGCGGATTTGCCGATGTTCGCGGTGGGCTTCGCGGTCTCCTTCGTCGCTGCCATGTTCGCGGTGCGAGGACTGCTGCGCTTTATCTCCACCCACAGCTTCGTGGTCTTCGCCTGGTACCGGATCGCCTTCGGGCTGATCGTGCTGGCGACCGCCTATGCAGGGGTGGTGGCCTGGTAGCCGCCGCTGCTCGGGGTGGTGTGGTCGAGCGCCGCCCACCCGGGCTCGGCGCTCTCAGGCGTGGCGGGGGCCCGCGTCCTCCAGCCCGGTGGCACCGCCGAAGCGCTTGAAATTCTCGCTGAACAGCCCGGCCAGGTGTTCGGCGGCCTGGTCGTATGCCGATGGGTCGGCCCAGGCGTTTCGGGGATTCAGCAGGCGCTCGTCCAGTCCGGCGCTCGGCAGTGCCCTGGGGATGCGCAGGTTGAGCGCCGGCAAATACGCGGTGGATGACTTCCGGATCGAGCCTTCGAGGATGGCGCTGACGATCGCGCGCGTGGTGGCGATCTCGAATCGATGGCCGCCGCTGCCACAGCCTCCTCCGGTCCAGCCGGTGTTGACGAGATAGACCGGGGTACCCTGTGCAGCTCAGCTTGCGCATCAGGATCTCGGCATACTCCACTGGGCGGCGCGGGAAGAAGGGTGCGCCGAAGCAGGCGCTGAAGGTCGGTTTGATCCCGCTCCCCAGCTCGGTGCCGGCGACCAGCGCGGTATATCCGCTGAGGAAGTGATAGGCCGCCTGGCGCTCGTCCAGGACCGCCACCGGAGGCAGCACGCCGAACAGGTCACAGGTGAGGAACAGGATGGCGCTCGGGTGTCCTGCGCGGTTCTCCTCGACCCGGTTCTCAACGTGCTCACGGGGGTATGCGACCCGGGTGTTCTCGGTAAGCGCGGCATCGTCATAACGCGGGAACCGGGCGTGATCCAGCACCACGTTCTCCATGATGGCGCCGAATTTGATGGCCTCCCAGATCACCGGCTCCCGTTCCTGGGTCAGGTTGATGCACTTGGCGTAGCAGCCGCCCTCGAAGTTGAAGATGCCCTGCTCGTTCCAGCCGTGCTCGTCGTCTCCGATCAGAAAGCGGTCGGGGTCTGCCGAGAGCGTGGTCTTGCCGGTTCCGGAAAGCCCGAAGAACAGCGCCACGTCGCCGGTGGGGCCCAGGTTGGCCGCGCAGTGCATGGGCAGCACGCCAGCTTGGGGCAGAAGGTAATTCATGACCGTGAACACCGCCTTTTTCATCTCACCGGCGTATTTCATGCCGGCGAGCAGGATGCGCCGTCTGAAAAAGTCGATGATGACGGCCCCGTCGCTGGCGGTTCCGTCGCGCTGCGGATCGGTCTTGAAGCGGGGGGCATTGACGACCATCCACTCGCCCGGGCGCGCAGGGCTGTGCTGGCGCGGGACGATGAACAGCTGGCGCGCGAACAGATTGTGCCATGCATATTCGGTGATGACCCGAAGCGGAATGCTGTGGAGCTCGTCGGCGCCGGCCTGGAGCCGCGACGAGAAATAGTCTCCGTGTGCCGCCAGATGGCCCATGACGCGCTGCCAGAGCTGCTCGAAGGTGTTGCGATCGAACGGCTGGTTGATCTGCCCCCAATCGATGTGGGGATCGCTTGCGGGATCGCGGACGATGAACCGATCCTTGGGTGAGCGGCCGGTCCGGTTGCCGGTGCGCACACAGAGAGCGCCGTTGGCAGCCACGACAGCCTCCTGCCTTTGAACGGCATGGCCGAACAGCTCCTGCACCGATGGATTCGCCGACTCGATGCTCGGTCGCGCCGCCGAGGGGTCATCCGACGCGGAAACGAGCCCGAGCAGGGAGCTGATGGGATGGCCTTGCACGCGCAGCTGTTTTGGCTGAAACATCGAGATGTCTCCCAAGACACACGAGCCGGCCCGTCTTTGGTGGCGGCTTTGATATCGACAATCATAAAGCAGGATTCGGGCCAGCGGTTAGGTGCAACGTCTGCGTCGGCGAAACCCTGCACAGTCAAAGGCTTGCGCGGAGCTGCCGGCGGCGCCAACGGCCGGCACCGTCGCCGGCTGCGCCAGAGCGGGGCAAGGCCGGCACGCCGGGCCCTGGAAAGAGGCAGGATGAGCGGTCTAGGGCTCCATCCCGAGCAGGGACGGGGCAGGCTGTCGCCCGGGCGACCCATTGCGGAGCGCCGGCGTCAGATACCGAGGTAGGCGAGGATGCCTGCGGCTGCCCGGCGGCCCTCGTCGACCGCGGTCACCACCAAGCTCGATCCGAGCACGTTATCACCGCCGGCGAAAACGCGCGGGTTGCTCGTCTGGAACGGGTAGGGGCCTTCCTCAGGTGCCCGGATGCGCCCTGCGGGCCCGGTCTCGACAGCGATGTCGGCGAGCCAGGGCGGCGGACTCGCCAGAAAGCCGAAGGCGATGATCACCAGATCCGCCGGCAGGGTCTGCTCGGTCCCGGCGACCGGCTCGGGGCGGCGCCGGCCGCGTACGTCGGGGTCGCCGGGGCGGGTCTCGACCAGGCGCACGCCTTCCACCCGCTGCCCGCCGACCAGCCCGAGGGGCTGGCGGCTGCAGAGAAACCTGACCCCTTCCTCCCGGGCGTTGGCCACCTCTCGGCGGCTGCCCGGCATGCTGGCTTCGTCCCTGCGGTAGACGCAGGTAACCTCGGCGGCGCCTTGGCGCACGGCCGAGCGTACGCAGTCCATGGCGGTGTCGCCTCCGCCCAGGACCAGCACCCGCCGGCCGGCGGTGTCGACACGGTCGACTTCGCCGAGGTCGAGTCCGAGCAGGGCGCGGGTGTTGGCGACCAGATAGGGCAGGGCCTGATGGACCCCCGCCAGATGTTGCCCCGGCAGGTCGCCGCTGACCGGCGTATAGCTGCCGGTGCCCAGGAACAGCGCGTGGTAATCCGCCAGCAGGCGTGCCGCGGGCAGGGCGCCGCCCACCTCGGTGCCGAGCACGAACCGGACCCCCATGTCTTCGAGCACCGCCCGGCGCCGCCGTACTACGTCCTTGTCGAGCTTGAACGCAGGGATGCCGAAGGTGAGCAGTCCGCCGATCTCCGGATGGCGATCGAAGACTACTGCCTCGACCCCGCCCCGTGCCAGCACGTCGGCGCAAGCCAGCCCCGCGGGTCCTGCGCCGATCACAGCGACCTGCCGCCCGCTGGGGCGAACCTGCGAGAGGTCGGGTCGCCAGCCCTGGTCCAGGGCGGTGTCGGTGATGTAGCGCTCGACCGCGCCGATGGTGACCGCCTCGAAGCCGTCGTCCAGGGTGCAGGCGCCCTCGCAGAGCCGGTCCTGAGGGCAGATGCGGCCGCAGATCTCGGGCAGCGAGTTGGTCTGGTGGCGAGAGCTCGGCGGCCTCCAGGATGCGGCCCTCGCGCGCCAGCGCCAGCCAGTTCGGGATGTAATTGTGTACCGGGCACTTCCACTCGCAGTACGGATTGCCACAGGCCAGGCAGCGCCCGGCCTGGGCTGCGGCCTGCGGATGCTCAAAGCGCCGGTAGATCTCTTCCCAGCGCAGGATGCGCTCGGCGACCGGGACCTTTTGAGGGTCTTGGCGTGGTAGCTCGAGAAACTGGAAGAGCTTGTCGCTGGGCTGGGACATGGACGAGCTGGCGGGTTGCGCACGGGCGCATCAATATTAGAGTATGACCGTTCGACCGGTGATTCCAACCCGGCGCATGGGGCGGGATACCCGGCGACGAGGGGTCGGCTATGCTAAAAAACGGCATAACATGTGCCGCTGGCAGGGACACTGCACAACATGCTCGCCCCCATGAGCAGACTGTACTCCCCCGCATTCGAGCGTGACGGCTGCGGCTTCGGCCTGATGGCGCAGATGGGTGGCCGGGCGAGCCATGAGCTGGTGCACGCGGCGATCGCCGCCCTGGGGCGCCTGACCCACCGCGGGGCGGTAGCCGCCGACGGCAAGAGCGGCGACGGCTGCGGGCTGCTGATCAGCATGCCCGATGCCTTCATGCGGGCCCTGGCGGCGGAGCGGGGCCTGGCGCTGGGTGCGCGCTATGCGATCGGCATGGTGTTTCTCAACCGGGACCCGGAACAGGCTGCGCTGGAGCGCGGGGTCTTGGAGCGCGAGCTCGCCGCCAAGGGGCTGAGCCCCCTGGGCTGGCGCCCGGTCCCGGTGGACCCGGATGCCTGCGGGCCCCAGGCGCTGGAGAGCCTGCCGCGGATCGAGCAGCTGTTCGTGGGCGCGCCCGCCGGGATGCTCCCCGAGGAGCTGGAGCGTCGGCTCTACGTGGCTCGGCGCAAGACCAGCAAGGCGCTCGAGCACCGGGAGCATGTCTTCCATGTGGCCACCCTGTCCTCGCGCCTGATCGCCTACAAGGGGCTGGTGATGCCCCACAACCTGGTGCGCTTCTATGGCGATCTGAGCGATCCGCGCCTGGCCTCCTCGATCTGCCTGTTCCATCAGCGCTTCTCCACCAATACCTGGCCCGAGTGGCGCCTGGCCCAGCCGTTTCGCTACCTGGCGCACAATGGCGAGCTCAACACCATCCAGGGCAACCGCAACTGGGCCCAGGCGCGCAGCCACAAGCTCGCCACCCCGCTGATCCCCGATCTGGATGAGCTTCGGCCCTGGGTGTCGGCCACCGGATCCGACTCCTTCGCCCTGGACAACATGCTCGAGGTGCTGGTCGCCGGCGGCATGGATCTGTTCCGGGCCATGCGCATCCTGATCCCGCCGGCCTGGCAGAACGTGCAGGGCATGGACCCGGACCTGAGGGCCTTCTATGAATTCCACTCCCTGCACATGGAGCCCTGGGACGGGCCGGCCGGGATCGTGCTCACGGACGGGCGCTTCGCCGCCTCCGTCATGGACCGCAACGGCCTGCGGCCCGCCCGGTACCTGATCAGCCGTGCGCAGGGCGCGGGGCCGCGCGCCGATCCCGACGATTACTCGGACTGCCTGATCACCCTGGCCTCGGAGGCGGGGGTGCACGAAGTCCCGCCCGACCGGGTGCTGGCCAGGGGCCGTCTCAAGCCCGGCGAGATGATCGCAGCGGACACCGCCACCGGCCGGCTGCTGCTGCCCGAGGCGATCGACCGCGACCTCAGTCGGCGCCACCCCTACCGGGCCTGGCTCGATCAGCGGGCGGTGCGCCTGGAATCGCGCCTGGATGAGGAGAACGCCTGCCCCGAGCTGCCGCAGCTGGGGGTCTATGAGAAGTTGTTTGCGCTGTCCTGGGAGGAGAAGGAGCAGGTCCTCGCAGTGCTCGCCCAGACCGGGCAGGAGGCGGTGGGCTCCATGGGTGACGATACCCCGATGGCCGTCATGTCGGCCCAGGTGCGCTCGCTGTTCGACTACTTCCGTCAGCAGTTCGCCCAGGTCACCAATCCGCCCATCGACTCCCTGCGCGAGCAGATCGTGATGTCTCTGGAGACCTGCCTGGGGCGCGAGGGCAATCTGTTCGAGGAGACACCGGCCCGAGCCGCGCGCCTGATCCTGGACAGCCCGGTGCTGTCCACCAGCAAGCTCGCGCAGCTGCTGGCGATCGAGGACCCGCGCTACGCCCACGCCCGGATCGGGTTGGACTATCCGGCTGGACTGGGGCTGCGCGAGGCCGTCGAGTGCATCTGCGCGCGGGCCGTGGCGGCGGTGCGCGAGGGTCGGACCCTGCTCCTGCTCTCCGACCGCGAGATCGCGCCGGGCAGGGGATTGGTCCATGCGCTGCTTGCGACCGGGGCGGTCCATCACCGTCTGATCGACGAAGGCCTGAGGTGCGATGCCAACATCCTGGTGGACACGGGCGTGGCCCGCGACCCGCACCATGTGGCGGTGCTGATCGGCTACGGTGCCACCGCGGTCCATCCCTATCTCGCCTATGCGAGCCTCTGCGCCATGAATAGCCGGGCCGGAGCGACCCCGGTCGAGCCCGCGGCCCCGCTCGAGCACTACCGGCGGGGCATCAACAAAGGGCTGTACAAGATCATGTCCAAGATGGGCATAGCCACCCTGTCGAGCTACCGCGGTGCCCAGCTGTTCGAGGCGGTCGGCCTGCATGACGAGGTGGTGGCGCTGTGCTTCCGGGGCACGCCCAGCCGACTCCAGGGGGCCGGCTTCGCCGAGCTGGAGGCGGATCAGCGGGCGCTGGCGAAGGCCGCCTGGTCGCCGAGCCGGCCGCCCCCCCAGGGCGGTCTGCTCAAATTCATGCACGGGGGCGAGCACCACGCCTTCAACCCGGACGTGGTGGTCGCCCTGCACCGGGCGGTACGCAGCGGTGATTATGCCGATTACCAGGCCTATGCAGCGCTGGTCAACGGGCGGCCGCCGCTTGCCCTGCGGGACCTGCTCGGCTTTCGGGAAGATCTGCAGGCGGTGCCGTTGGACGAGGTCGAGCCCGAGGCAGCAATCCTGCCTCGTTTCGAGAGCGGGGCCATGTCCCTGGGGGCCCTGTCGCCGGAGGCCCACGAGACCCTGGCGGTCGCCATGGGGCACCTGGGCGGGCGCTCCAACTCGGGAGAGGGTGGCGAGGACCCGGCCCGCTACGGCACCGAGCGGTCCTCCCGGATCAAGCAGGTCGCATCCGGGCGCTTCGGCGTGACCCCTGCATACCTGGTCAGCGCCGAGGTGCTGCAGATCAAGATCGCCCAGGGGGCCAAGCCCGGTGAGGGCGGGCAGTTGGCCGGGCACAAGGTCAACGAGCTGATCGCCCGGCTGCGCCACACGGTGCCGGGCACGCCGCTGATCTCCCCGCCGCCCCACCACGACATCTACTCCATCGAGGATCTCGCCCAGCTGATCTTCGACCTCAAGCAGGTCAATCCGCACGCCCTGGTCTCGGTGAAGCTGGTCGCCGAGCCCGGGGTGGGCACCATCGCTGCGGGTGTCGCCAAGGCGTATGCCGATCTCATCACCATCTCCGGGTACGACGGGGGCACCGGCGCGAGCCCGCTGACCTCGGTGAAGTATGCCGGCTCGCCCTGGGAGCTGGGACTTGCCGAGACCCAGCACACCCTGCGCGCCAACGACCTGCGTGGGCGGGTGCGCCTGCAGACCGATGGGGGGCTCAAGACCGGGCTGGACGTGGTGAAGGCTGCCGTGCTCGGGGCGGAGAGCTTCGGCTTCGGCACAGCGGCGCTCATCGCCATGGGCTGCAAGTATCTGCGGGTCTGCCACCTGAACACCTGCGCCACCGGCGTCGCCACCCAGCACGAGGTCCTGCGCCGGGACCACTTCCACGGCGAGGTGGAGCAGGTCGAGCGCTTCTTCCGCTTCGTCGCCCGGGAGGTCCGCGAGTGGCTGGCGCGCCTGGGCATGCGTCGGCTCGAGGATCTGATCGGACGCACCGAGCTGCTGCGCTTGCTGCCCGGCACTACGGCCAAGCAGGTGCGACTCGATTTACGCCCGCTGCTCGAGGCGGGCGACGGCCCGCCTGAGCAGCCGCGGTTCTGCGTCCAGGCGCACAATCGGCCGTTCGACCGCGGCGAGCTGGCCGAGCGCATGGTCGCCGATGCCCTGCCGGTGCTCGACGGCGGTGGCGGGGGGCTGTTCCATTATCGGGTGCACAACGCCGATCGCTCGATCGGTGCCCGGCTGTCCGGCGAGATCGCCCGGCGCTTCGGGGACCGCGGGCTGGAGCGTGCCCCGCTGGTCATCCGTCTGACCGGGACGGCCGGTCAGAGTCTGGGCGCCTGGAATGCCGGCGGCCTGCACCTGCACCTGGAGGGCGACGCCAACGATTACGTAGGCAAGGGCATGGCGGGGGGAAGGATCGTGCTCAGGCCGCGGCGGTCGAGCGGCTGCGAAGGCCCGGGGCAGATCATCATGGGCAACACCTGCCTGTACGGGGCGACCGGCGGGCGCCTGTACGCAGCAGGTCGGGCCGGGGAGCGGTTCGCGGTGCGCAATTCCGGGGCCCGCGCAGTGGTCGAGGGGGTCGGCGACCACTGCTGCGAGTACATGACCGGCGGCCTGGTGGTGGTGCTGGGTCCCACGGGTCTGAATTTCGGGGCGGGTATGACCGGGGGCTTCGCGTTCGTCCTGGATGCCGAGGACGCCTTCGTGGACCGCTACAACCACGAGCTGGTGGAGATCCACCGGCTGGACACCGAGGCGGTGGAGGGCTACCGGGCGCTGCTGCGCGAGCTGGTGCGCGAGTTTTGTGCCGAGACCGACAGCCCCCAGGGGCGGCGAGCCCTGGAAGATTTCGGGGCGCTGTTGGGGCGGTTCTGGCTGGTCAAGCCCATCGCCGCCGATCTGCAGACCTTGCTGAGCAGGCTGGTCGATCGGGCGGAATAGGCGGGCGCGGCCGTTCCACCGGGGGGACTCCAGGCGCAAAGTGCGACAGCCGTGGCAGATTGGCAGTTGACGAATTAGAAATTCATAATATACTGATCTACAACTCAACGTACAGCTCGGACCCAGTCCGTTCCGGAGGTAGATCATGTTGGCCCCGATCGCAGCCGTACTCCTGGCCCTTGGTGCGTATCACACTCCCGCGATGGTCACGGCGGAGCAGGCCTATCTGACGCAGCATCCCAACATCCAGGTGCAGGATATCCAGGCTGCCAACGTCACAGCCAAAGCACCGAAGCTCAGCGCGCTCTTCCGCTAAGCCGATCCGCTGATTGCAACCAGTCAGGCCCCGCCGGCTCCGGCGGGGCCTTTTTTGTGCCTGGCGGGGCCTTGGGCCGGGCCCGTACGCCGGGACTGCGGGCACCATCTCGGCCTTGCCACCCCGACCGTTATGGGGGAAAGTCTCGCCCGATGGATGAGCACAACAGGCAGCCGGGACGCGCCTCGGTGCAGCTCAAGGGGACGACCCTGCGCTGTTCCGGGCGCTGGACCGTTCGTCACCTGGCGGATCTCGGTCCGTCGCTGGGGCAGCTGGCTCGGGCCGCCGAGAGCCCTCGCGCCATCGACATGGCAGCGGTCGAGCGCATGGACACCGGGGGCGCCTGGCTGCTCGTGCGCACGGTCGCCGAGCTGGAGGCGCAAGGCCGGAGCGTGACCCTGAGCGGGCTGTCGGGGGAGGGAGCGCGGCTCTATGAGCTGGTGCGCGGGGTGGCCGCCGCCGGTGCAAGCCGCCGCGCAAGCGCGGGCCCGGTGCCCTGGAGACCCTGGGTCGGGGCGGTCTGATTGCACTGCGCGACACCCTGGATTTCTTGTCTTTCCTGGGCGAGATCGCGGTGCCGGCGGTTCGGCTGCTCGCGCATCCCTGGCGTCTGCGTTGGCGCGAGATCCTCAAGGAGCTCGCCCAGGCCGGCTACAAGGCGCTGCCCATCCTGGGCCTGCTGTCCTTTCTCCTGGGCGTGGTGATCGCCTACCAGGGGGGCGTGCAGCTGCGCCAGTACGGGGCCACCATCTTCATCGCCGACCTGGTGGGGCTGTCGGTGCTGCGCGAGTTCGCGCCGCTGATGACGGCGATCATCGTGGCCGGGCGTACTGGCTCGGCCTACACGGCCGAGATCGGGACCATGAAGGTCACCGAGGAGATCGACGCCCTGCGCAGTATCGGCGTCTCTCCGATCGACATCCTGGTGCTGCCCAAGGTGGCCGCACTGCTGGTGGCGTTGCCGCTGCTGACCGTCTATGCGGACATCATGGGCGTGCTCGGCGGCATGATGATGGCCAGCGTGCAGCTCCACATCTCCTTCGCCACCTTCGTGGACCGCCTCGGCGAGGCGCTCACCCTGGATTCGTATCTGGCGGGCGTGGGCAAGGCCCCGGTGTTCGCCGCCATCGTGGCGGCGGTCGGCTGCTTCCAGGGCCTTCAGGTGAGCGGCAGTGCCGAGAGCGTGGGGCGGCGCACCACGGTGAGCGTGGTGCACTCGATCATCGCGGTGATCGTGGTGGATGCGGCTTTCTCCGTGCTGTTCGGTTGGATGGGGATCTGATCCGTGGCGACGCCGGGGGACGAGCCGGTGATCGAGGTGTGCGAGGTCTCCACCCGCTTCGGCGACAATCTGGTGCATGACCGGATCAGCCTCACCATCCGCCGGGGAGAGATCTTCGCCATCGTCGGCGGCAGCGGCAGCGGCAAGTCCACGCTGCTGCGCGAGATGGTGATGCTGCAGCGTCCGAGCTCGGGCACCATCCGCGTGCTCGGCCGGGAGCTGGCGACCCTGGGGGAGGAGGAGGGGCTGCGCCTGCGCCGGCGCATTGGGGTGCTGTTCCAGAACGGTGCCCTGTTCGGCGCCCGGTCGGTGCTGGGCAACGTGGGTTTTCCCCTGAGAGAGCACACCCGGCTGGGCAGCGAGCTGATCGACGAGATCTGCCGGCTCAAGCTGGCGCTGGCAGGGCTCGCGCCCGAGGCGGCGGCGCTCTACCCGAATCAGCTCAGCGGTGGCATGCGAAAGCGCGCCGCGCTGGCCCGGGCGATCGCCCTGGACCCCGAGATCCTGTTCCTGGACGAGCCCACTTCGGGGCTCGATCCCCTCAGTGCGGATGCCTTCGACGAGCTGGTCCTGAGCCTCAAGGCCGCCCTGCAGCCTACGATACTGTTAGTGACCCACGACATGGATTCCCTCTGGCGGGTGGCCGACCGCGTCGCCCTGCTGGGGCAGGGCCGGTTGCTCGGCGTCGGCACCATGTCCGAGCTGATGGCCTCACAGGACCCGTCGGTCCTCGAATTTTTCGATAGCCCCCGCGGGCGGGCGGCGATGCAGGTACACCGATGAGCCACGTCTCAGCTATGCACTGGTCGGTCTGTTCGTGATCTTTCTCGGCGGAGCGCTGGTGGCCGGGGTACTCTGGCTCGGTGCCGGCGGGCCGCGTCCGACCCAGCTGCTGTACGAGACTTACATCCCCGAGTCGGTGTACGGGCTGAGCCGGGATGCCGCGGTGACCTACTGGGGTGTGGCGGTGGGGCGCGTAATCTCCATCGAGCTGGACAGGCAGGACCCCAAGCGCGTGCATCTGGTGATGGAGATCCGTGAGGGCACCCCGGTGCGCGAGGACACGGTGGCGACCCTGCAGGTGCAGGCGCTGACTGGACTGGCCCATGTGGAGCTTCTCCGGCGGCAGTCCCGATTCCCCGCCATTGATCGCCAAGGAGGGACAGGACCACCCTGTGATCCCGAGCGAGCCCTCGGTGTTCGGCAGTCTGGACACGGCGCTCGGACGGCTGATGGACCAGATCTCCGAGACGGTGGATCGACTCAACCGGCTGCTCGGCGACCAAAATCAGGAGCAGGTTGCGCACATGCTCGGCCATATGGAGGCGGTCTCCGCAGGGCTCGCAGCCCGCACCGATGATCTCGGGAAGGTGATGACCGATCTGGCGGCCACCATGGACAATGCCCGCAAGGGCAGCGCGGCACTGCCGGCGTTGGCCGAGCAGCTCAAGACCAGCGCCAAGTCCATCGAGACCACGGCCGACGGCATCGCGGGCTCCGCGCGGGATGTGAGCACCGCCGCCGTCGGCACTTTGCGCCGGGTGGATCGTGCCGCCCTGGAGATCACGCCCGATGCCGTGGCCATGGTCTCGGAGCTGCGCCAGGCGGCGGAGAACCTGCGCCGGGCCAGTGAAGCGCTGGCGCGGGACCCGAGCATCATCCTCTACGGCAGCCATCCGGGCCACCCGGGTCCCGGCGAGTAGCGGCGGTGGGAGATCCGTCGAAAGGGGGTACGCATGAAAAGGGGTGACTGGATACCGAGGCGCCTGGGCGCGCCATGGCTGCTCCTGCCGGTGACGCTGCTGCTGGCAGGCTGCGCCCTGCTCGGAGCACACGCCTCCGCCGAGCAGGAGCACGTCTGGCTGCTGGAGCCGGACGCCGGGCCGACGGCTGCGCCCGCCGCCGCGGGCGCCTGTCCGGTGCTCCGGGTGGGCGCGCCGCGGGCCGCTCCGGGCTACGGCACCTCCGCCATGGCCTACCGCCAGGACCCCCTGAGGCTGGAGTATTTCGTCCACCACCGCTGGGCCGATGCCCCGGCGCAGATGCTCGCCCCGGTGCTGGTGGGTGCCTTGGAGCGCTCCGGACGCTTCCAGGCGGTGCTGGGGGTCGATGTGCGGGCCAGCGCGGGGCTGCTGCTGGAGACCGACGACCTGCGGCTGGAGCAGCTGTTCGCCAAGTCGGGCAGCCAGGTGCGGCTCAGCGCCCGCGTGAGCCTGGTCGATCTGGCGCACCAGCGGGTGCTCGGTACCCGCGAGCTCGCGGTGACCGAGCCGGCCGCGGCGGCCTCTCCCGAGGCCGGTGTTGCGGCGGCGCACCGCGCCCTCGCGCGGTTTCTCGACGAGCTGGGGGTGTTCCTGAAGACAAGCCTGGAGGCCGTGCCGGACCTCTGTCCGGACACTCCCTGAGCGCCCGTCACGGGAAAGGCCTGATCTTGCGCTCCGGGGTGTAGGGTGGGACTCCGGAGCTCAGCTGTCCGGCGTCGAGCGCGAGCAGCTCCTCGCGGCTGTAGCCGTACACCTCGCAGGCATTGGGGTTGACCTCTGAAGGAGACGAACTATAGCCGAATCCCTTAACCCAAGTTTAAGCTGTGCTGGAAAAAATAAATTTGTCGCCTTTGCTCGCGCCAATTGAACCGCGCACAGACGTTTCCCTGGGCATCAAGCCAGTCCTCCCGATCCACCTCGTCGCGGTAGATGGCTCCGCGACGTTCCCGCGAGAGGCCACATGGTAGAGCCCTCCAGGGAGCTCGATGCGCAATGGCCTGGCCATGCGTGGAGGATAGACCAGAAATGCTGGAGCGCAAGACCTGACCCTCCCTTTCCGGTTGCAGAGGGTCCATGGTGGGGCTAGATTTATCTAAGCCCCCGTACGCCCTCGGCGGCCGGACCCAGGGGGTGGGGGCAGACCAGGATCCTAGCCACGCTTATCAGGGAGACAAGACAATGAATCAGCTTGATGCTCGCGTAAGGGCTCGTTATCCGTTTCTGATTGCAGTTCTTGCAGCCGCTTTCAGCTACGACGCATCCGCCACCTGTGGTTGCAGTGTTACGTTGGTCAATGGATTTGCAAAGCAGAACATAACGGTTTCAAAGATCAAGACCAGCGACACCGGAGTCAAGGCGATCATTTTCAAGAATCAATGGGTCGGAACGCGCAAGATCAACGCGGGGGAAAGATCCAATTTCGATTTCACGGTCGATGGGAAGTGCGGGAACGACCATTGGTTTAAATTCATCAAGCAAGACGGCAACACGTGCTTTAAGTCGGGTGGCTGCGGCAGCACCCAAACTTGCAGCCAGGGAGATTGGAAACAGTAGCGCCGGTAACCTTGCCGTTGCGTGAATCCGGAGCACCACGAAGTGATAGTGGTTGGTTATCTGACAATAGGCGTGACAGCGCCGATTGAACCGCGCACAGACGTTTCCCAGGACATCAAGCCAGTCCGCCCGGCTTCCTCGTCGCGGCAGATAGCCCCGCGACGATTCCCACGAGAGGTCACATGCTAGAGCCCTCCAGCGAGCTCAATACGCAATGGTCTGGCCATGCTGGGAGGATAGCCCGGAAATGCTGGATACCAGGACCCGGTTTTCCGCGGACCATGCCCCTGATCTGGCTGCTCGGCTTGGCGTGGGGCGGGGTTGCCGCCGACACCGTCACACAGTCGCCGACCAAGCCCAAGCCGGATGCACCGCCAACCGCGACCTATGCCTGGCAGATCCCCTCCGGGCAGATCGACAAGGCCGTCACGGCGATCGACGGCATCGTCCATCGAGTGCTGCATGAGACCGGCGTTCCTGGCCTTGCCGTTGCGGTGGTGCACGGCGATGAGTTGGTGTACGCGAAGGGGTTCGGCGTGCGCGACGTCCGCACCGGAGAGCCCGTGGACGCGGATACGGTGTTTCAGCTCGCGTCTGTGTCGAAACCCCTGGGCGCAACCGTGATCGCCCGCGCGGTCCACGAGGGTACCGTCGCCTGGGGCGACCCCGTCGTGACACACCTGCCCGGCTTCACGCTGTCCGACCCCTACGTCACCCGGCACGTGACCATCGAGGACATGTACGCGCACCGCAGCGGATTGCCGGACCACGCGGGCGACAGGCTCGAGGATCTGGGATACGGCCGCTCCGAGGTGCTCGCCCGGCTCCGCCTGCTGCCGCTCGATCCCTTCAGAGCCGTCTACCACTACACCAACTTTGGCATCACCGCCGCCGCCGAGGCGGTTGCCGCGGCGGCGGGCACCGATTGGGCGACTCTTTCGCGACGGCAGCTCTATCAGCCCCTGGGCATGGCGAGCACCAGCTCGCGGTTTGCAGATTTCCAGGCAGCGCCCAACCGCGCAGTCACCCACGTGCGCGAGGGCAAGCGGTGGGTGGCGAGATATACCCGTCAGCCGGATGCCCAGAGCCCTGCCGGCGGTGCGAGCTCCAGCGTCAACGACATGAGCCGGTGGCTGCGGTTGCTCCTCGCCGACGGCCAGTACCAAGGCAAGGAGCTGGTCTCTGTGAAAGAGATCATGGAGCTACGCACCCCGCGCATGATCAGTAGTCCGTTGTCCAACCCGGAGGCGCGCGCGAGCTCCTACGCACTTGGCATGGGAGTGTCGGTGGACGAGACCGGGAGGGTTCGCCTCTCCCACTCGGGCGCCTTCACGCTCGGCGCCGCCACCACCGTCGTGCTCGTGCCCGCCGAACGGCTCGGGATCGTGGTCCTTACCAACGGGATGCCGATCGGCGTCCCGGAGGCAATCGCTGCCGAGCTCCTCGACCTGGCGGAGACCGGCACGGTCAGCCGCGATTGGCTCGCCGCCTACGAAAAGATGTTTGCCCGCTTCTACGACTTCGAGACCAAGCTCGGGGCCGAGCCACCGGCACACCCGGCTCCGGCACGGCCGACCCATGTCTATGCCGGCACCTACGCCAGCCCCTACTATGGCTCCGCCGAGATCGCGACCGATGGGGACCATCTCCTGATGCGCCTCGGTCCCGGCCACTCCCAGTTTCCGCTGCGACACTGGGACGGCGACACCTTCGCCTACGAGACGAGCGGCGAAAATGCAAGCGGCCGCCAGGCCGTGACCTTCACCGCTGACACCGCCGGACGGGTCCTGTCGTTCGTTGTGGAAGACCTTGACCGCGAGAGCGAGGGCAAAGGAAGCCTCGGCGTATTTACCCGCCACTGACCATTCCCGGCCGCCGCCCAGGCACCCTGTTTCCGGGGCCGGCCGAACGCCGGTATTATCCCCGTCCTTCGTTTCGAAATGAGCCTAGAAGAGAAGCTGGTATGCGCCATACAGTACAGCGACAAGTAGAAGCAAAAGGACTACCCTGCCGATACCTGTTTCGGAGCCCAGGTTACTACGATTACTACCACCGTACATGGGATTATCGCGCTGGTAAGCCTCCACAGCGTCTTTAGCTTGCTTTAACCCGAGGCTCGTGCGCTCTCGGAGCAGCTTTATTGCCTCAATCTTGCGATGAGCACGTATCGCCGCCACAACTTCGAAGGGCAATTCGGTATCGTGACTTTTGCCCGATTCCGAGTCCATATCACCGCTATCACTACCGCGATAAGATTGGTCGCGTTGGTAAGCTTCTACGGCGTCCTTGGCTTCTTTTAGCCCGAGGCCCGTATGCTCTCGCAGCAGTTTTATCGCCTCAACGGTGTGATGTGCGTGTATCGCCGCTATAACTTCATCAGGCAGTTGGGGATCGTTATTCATGGTCCTCCAGGAACAAATTCCAAAGGGGCTGGATTTGGCAATCAAGTATTCAGTTTCCGAACTGGCCCAGTATCCAATCGGTAACGAGCCAGCTCGGGGATCGTTCCAAGCCCCCCATGGCTCGGTAATTGCTCCTCAGCCGCCCCGGTTTTTGGCGTCCGGTGGATGGGCTGGTTATGCCGCAATACCCTCAACGATGAGATGGCTTACGTCGGTGCGCTGACTTGCGTGTTCGAATGTGATAGCGCAGACATTACCCTTGTCATCCACATCAAGAATGGTATTTTCATCCAAGTCTTTTGACTCCGCGATTTCACTGTCCCGAAACTCGATATACAGCGTGTCGGTGTCATCGAAGTAGCTGACTTTCACGGTTTATACCCTCTGTCAAAAAACGCATTGTGTATGGTCTCCCCATTCGGCAACAAGATCACCCGCAGATACCGGCCTTCCATTTCTCCTATTTTAGCCCACCGCCTTATTCGACCATCTGGTTGTATGTGCTCGCATTCAGGAAACCGGACAACATGCTCAATCCATTCTTCCTTAATCTGTGCCCGATCCGGCCTTATGCTGGTGGCCTGGAAATATTTGGTTGTCTTCACTGCTGCAGTCCCTTTTTGGCATGACGGCGAGGCTAAGCTGCCGCCAAAAAGCAGAGGGAAGCGGCGCTTTTGGCGGTCAGCTTGAGCCTTTTGTTGGACTATCTTCTTCGTCGGCAACGTGAATTTGATCGATCTTTTCTTGTAGCCATATGTTCAGCAATGTTTCTTCACTAACCCCATGTTGTTCAGCAATTCGTCTAATTTTGAAGGAAAGATCCCGATCTACTGGATAATACCGGCGTTGTGATGATACGTTCACTTCGAAGTGGGCATTTGTTTGTTCTCCGGCTCCGTAGCATCGTGTTCATCCCAAAACGCACCAATATCTTGGTAGGTGTTCGCGTTCGAAACTGGAGTTTTACGTGGCATATTTCGTCCTTTCTTTCTCTGACATGTCTCTGGCTGAAACGATAATGGCTCGTCTATCCTGCGTATACACGAAGAACACGCTCAATAAACGGTCGCGGTTGGTTCGACCGAAAGCGGCATATACATCTTCTCCAGGCTTGTAGCCCGCCTCCTTACGCTGAAAGAGTGGCTTGTTTTCGAGCACCTCAATCACCTCGTGTTCTTCAATACCGTGCTTCCATCTGAGTTTCTCAACAATGTCTTCAAGCCAGACTACTCTAATGATCTCCAAGGCTTCTCCTTATTTTGAATGTTGGAAGCCTAACAAATAAGCGTTTATACGCCGCGCGCCCCGACCTAGCAGGAGAACCTCCGAAGCCCAGCGTGCCGTATAAATGTCTGTTGAGCTAAGCCGCTTCTGCCCGGGAGCTCGACACCTTATAGAGAGGGAAAAGTATTGCGGTAGAGAGGGAAACGTATCGCGGGGCTCCGGCTGGGGCTCAGGGGGAGGCCGGCGTTCAAGGCCTGTGACGGGTCCTGGAGGCATTCGTTGACCGCTTGAGCATCCCTCTGGCGTCCGATTTTGGTAAACAATAGCCCGATTTTAGCCGAAATTTCGGGCTTCGCACGAGCGGGCCTGCGGCGCCCGTGGGGCACCGGCGGTTCAGTGGCGCTGTCCGGGCTCAGTCGAGTGCTCGACTCAGCCCGAGGGGCTCAGTGCGTCAGCGATAAGGTGCGCAGCCCAGTGCCGCCGGGCGCGGCGCGATCCGCGCACCGGGCGCATGCGCCCTTGCCGGCACACCGGACAGGGCCAGCCCGGCTCGTGCTCGCCGGCTTGGCCGGACTTCGGGTCCGGCTCGGGCGGTGGCGCGGTGGCGCGTGAGGATCTCGCGGATCTGCGCCAAGCGCTGCACCCGGCAGCGATTCGCCAGCAGCCCATAGTGGCGCACCCGCATCAGGCCCTTGGGCAGTACGTGCAGCAGGAAGCGTCGAACCCGCTCGGGGGCCTCTAGCAGCAGGGTCTTGTGCTCGCCGTCGCGGTAGTCGCGGTAGCGCAGATGGACGTTGTCACCGTCCAGGCCCAGGATGCGGGCGTTGCTCATGGCGATGCGATGGGTGTAGCGGGCCAGATAGGTGATCACCGACTCGGTGTGCTCCAGGCAGGGCTTGGCGTAGACCACCCAGTCCTCGCCCATCAGTGCATCGAGCAGGGCCCAGACCTCGCCCGAATCGATGCCGGCGAGCTCGCCGGCCTTGGCGGCACTGCGCAGGGCACTGACGAAGCGAGCACGAAAGTGGCGCGACAGGCCCGCACCGGGAACAGGTAGCTGCCCGGACCGGGACCCACTGCCATCGTCGGCCAAGGCGCCGCCCGGGACCAGGCAGTGCAGGTGCACGTGCTGGAACAGGCTCTGGCCCCAGGTGTGCAGCACGCCGGTCATGCCCAGCTGTCCGCCCAGTCGCTTGGGGTCATGCCCAAACGCATCGAGCGTGCCCCAGGCGGCATGGAATAAGGCGCGGTAGACCACCTCAGGATGGGACTGCACCCAGGGGTTGAGCCGATGGGGCAGGGTGAACACCAGGTGGAAGTAAGGCACCGGCAGCTGATCGGCAGCGCTGGCGCTCGCTCCAGGCCTCGGTGGCCCGTCCCTGGCACTGCGGGCAGTGGCGGTCGCCGCAGCTGCGGTAACGCGGCTGCTCGGCCCCGCACTGGTCGCACTGGCACTCAGGCCGCCGAGGGCCTCGGTGGACAGCTCAACAGGTGACAGGCGTCAGAGCCCTTAGAATATTTTGTTGGGCGCTGCAACCATTTGCTTATTCCTAATGAGGACATCCCCAGGGTATCTAATGATGACACTAAATTGTTTTAGATATTTCATCAAGTGTCTCAGATTAAGCTTACTCCTTACATAGCCCTTGATCGTTATATTCAGTATATATAAACCGTGTCTTGTTTAGCGTATTTATTCCACCTCTAAATACATCAATTTGGACATTTTTCACATCCATCCATATAAAATCGATCTCACCTAAGCCATGTTTTTGGCACCAACTATCTAGAGTTGATGTCGTAACACTAATTTTATGATCAAATTTGATCCAAGGATGTACGACAAGGTGATCTTTTGGTTGTCTAATTGAACCTGAAAGATCCCATCCATTTGGCATCGATTTGGTCTGTTCTTCGTCTCGTTGTCCACTGCTTTGGTAAAATTCAACGTTACCGTTATGATCACTTAATGCAATCTCAAAGAGATTGATATTAGAGCGGCGACCAACTTTCGTCTTGAAGCGAGCAATTGCTCTGGGATCGGGCTCAAAGCAATAAATATTAGGATTTTTAAATATTTCAAGAAACCAAAGCGTATGACCCCCATCATTACAGCCAATCTCTAGAATCGTGGGATCTTCCTTGCCGACGCACTCCCGTATTAGCTCCTTGGTTATCTTGGAATATGATACAGGAGGCATCCCCTGACAACGGTAGTAAATAGACGTTAATAGATGTTTCAAGCGTGGAAAGCGAGCAAGTGTTCTTTTCGCTATTGGCATCTTACACCTCATTGTTTTAGCCGCCAGAGGGTCAGGGAGTGCCCGTAGGCACCCCCTTCCCGTTATCGCAATGGGGTCGATTCCCCATATTTCCCAGCGTACGTCTTTCTCGTACTGGGCGGCCCCCGAGTGATTGCCCCCACAGGGGAATGTGTATCAACACCTTAGCTTGCGCTCAAGTAGACTTCACGACAGGAGATGAAGCCACGATTTCTGATGTGCCTGTTCAGGAACCGAGCGTTGTCCGTTATCCAAATACGCTTGTACCGCATGCAGCGGATGCGCCTTCGAATAAACTGGTCCAGTTCGTTGAAACGCCCTAGACCGGTGGTGAACGCTGCGCTGAAGTAACGCACCGTGCCCCGGATAACACGATTCAGATCCACGACCACCTGTGAGTCCAGGTTGTGACTGCGTCGGGTAATCGCCTTGATCTTGTCCTTGAAGCGTTCTTCCGCTTTACCACCCATACGGATGGTGAAAGCCGAGACGTAGAATCCGAGGAAGTTGAAACCCTCACCGAAGGTGACGATGCGGGTCTTCTCGGGACTCAGATTGAGTCCCAGATCCTCCTCGATGATCCCAGTCACGAATTCCAGCGCCTTCTCCGCTTGGCGCTTGGACTTGCAGAAGACCAGGAAGTCGTCCGCGTAACGGACGAATTTATAGCTCTGCGCCTCCAAGCTCCAGTCGAGATGGTTGAGGACAATGTTGCCGATCAACGGCGAGACGATACCGCCTTGTGGCGCCCCTTTGAATGTTGGTCGGACCATGCCATCTTCCATCACACCGGCCTGAAGAAACTTCCGGATCAGACCTAGAATATTACCATCGGCAATCTCGCGGGTCATCAAATCCATGATGAGGGAATGTGGAATATTG
>CAVQCX010000026.1:0-76217 GCA_963711095.1 uncultured Gammaproteobacteria bacterium
CACAAACATATTTTACCATTCAAACTAAAAAATTACCTTTAACTATTATCCTTTCATTTCAAATACAAAGCTACAAAATGACAGCCCTAAACTAAGTCTTCTTCGAGAAACCTACCAGTTGCTTCAATAAAAGATGCTGACATAATGCCAACACCCTGTTTTCACTAAAGATGCTTTCTTCAATAAGAAAAATTAAAATTAATTCTTTACACATTAGAAAATGTCATTTTTCAACCTTCTTTGAAATAATTGGATATCCACCAATGTTTATACAATTATCGGATGCTTCTGTTACTTCTACATAACTAAAATAAAATTGAGAAACAATTAAAATTGTAAACACGATTAATGCAATACCCCAACTATTACTAAACCTTGAAAGGGAAGTTACTCTTTTTCACTCATATTTCCACCTCATTTTCAAAAACCGTTGCTCCAGTATTGCGTATTGCGCCCCCTTTCGTTCAACAACAAACTCCTTTAACGGTTCTCCGTATTTTTGTAACTACAAGTTTTAAGTCCATTCTTTACCGGTGTCCCTTTTTTGAGTCCAGAATAAACATAGTTAAAACTCTGCCATGAATAGTTTATCTCCAGTATAAAATTTAGAAAAAAGGTCATTTCCTCGTTTCACTCCATTGTGTAGAGTGTTCGAGGAATGCTCTCATTGCATTTGAATGATTTAATCGGCTACGGATTGCAAGAGCAGTTGTATGCTTAATCGTTGTCTCTAGTCGTATTATAGCAATATTAGATTGAGCAGAAAACTCAGCTTCTCTCAAGGTGATTAAAGAAACGCCTAATCCCTCTTCAACTAGTCCTGTAACGATATCGATTTGACTGCTTTCATAGGCAATTTTGGGTGTAAAACCTGCTTCTTTACAGGCATCGATACAAATTTGATATAGAGTGCTAGCGTGATTGATAAAGATAAAGCTTTGATCTGCAGCCTCCGATAGATGAATAGATTGTTTCTTTGCAAACGGGTGAGATTTATGAGTAATTAAAACCACTTCATCCTCAATCATCGGATAGGTTTTATAAGTATTTAAAGGATTCATGTCAACAGGAAGAGCAATGATGGCCATATCTAATTCTGATTTCTTGAGAAGGTCAATCAGCTCATTTGTCAGTTTCTCTTTGACTTCTAACTGAATCCCTGGATATTTTTTTTGAAAAGATGTAAATAGTGAAATGAGTCCCCTACTGCTATAAACCGGAATCGTACCAACCGAAAGACTCCCATGTTCAATTTCAGTAAATTCCTTCATTGCAGACATCATAGTGATCATATTCAGCAATGATACGGCTGGCATATTTTGCAAATTCTTGACCAGCATCGGTAAGTTTAACATTTCTTGTTGTACGATCAAATAGTTGAACACCACCCAACTCTTGTTCAACTTTTTTTAGGTGTTTGGAAAGTGAAGATTGTGAAATCGAAAGTTCATAAGAGGCATTCGTCAAATGCTGATGTTTTGCAATTGCCATTACATATTTTAATTGTTCTAGATCCAAATGTAGATTCACTCCTATTTATTCCATATCGGAATTAATCATATCATAATCTGAATTGTTTGGATAAATTTTATATCGTAAACTTACGTTAGAAACAGTAATTAATGGCAGTTCTTCCTAACATTAAGCGCTTAATGTAAGCAGAATCAATTGGGATGGTATTGTAATCATTGAAATGACAATAATTAATTTCGTTTTATAAGAAAAGGGGATATTGAAATGATTCGTTATAATAAATTAGGCTATGTTGTATTAAATGTAACAGACTTGGATAAATCGGTTGATTTCTATGAGAATATTGTTGGAATGCAGTTCGTTGAACGTCAAGGTGAAATCGCTTTCTTAAGAAGTAGTAGGGATCATCACAATTTGATACTTGAACAAGCAGAGGAAGCAGGTTTGAAAAGAGTTGCTTATGAACTTGAAAAAGCTGATCAATTTCAAGGTGTTTTCGATTATTTAACAGAACAAGGCTTATCTCCTGTAGAATTAAGCGCAAAAGAAACACAAAGTTTGGCTCAAGGTAGAACATTGCGATTTAAAGATCCATATTTAGGTGTAACCTATGAATTCTATGTTGAAATGATGCAATTGGGATTACCATTCGTTCCTAAAGAAGCAAAAATTACGAGATTCTTACATGTTGTATATGAAACAAATAAATTTGATGAGTTATTAGATTTTTTCACTAATACATTAAACTTTAAAGTATCAGATTTTTCTGGAAGAGAAACGGCATGGGCATGGCTACGAGCGTTCCCTTCACCATATCACCATGACTTTGCCCTTACAAAGGGTCCGGAAAATAAATTGAATCATCTAGCTTACCAAGCAGAAAGAATTGATGATATTGGTATTCAAGTGAATCGATTAAATGAAGCAAATGTTCCAATTGTCTTCGGTCCAGGAAGACACCATCCATCTAGTAGTATTTTCCTTTACTTTACTGATCCCGATGGGTTAACAATTGAATATAGCCAAGGGATGGAGGAATTCCCTGAAGAAGGAGCAAGGGAGGCACGTCGCTTAGAGCCAAGTAAAGAAACACTTGACGAATGGGGAGGAACTCCGAAGCCTGGTTTCGGTGAACATGGTAAGTTGATCATTGAGGATTTAGAAAAAGTCAATCAGTAAATACGAAATTCATAAATCACTCAGGTACCCTTTAAAAAGACTAGATAAATAGAGCGAACCACCAACATATTGAAACTAACTGATTTAACGCTATGCCAAAGTTATGAGAAACCTAATTATTTTTACCTGTCTGGAAATTCGGAAAGCCATCTTCCGATATTTGAGTGGCTTTCCTTTATTATGACTGCATAGCAATTACTGGTAAATCCTTGCAAAGCAATACGTGGTGCTGTCTTGTCGCGCGCCCGAACCGTACGTATTGCTGTGATGAGCACGCGGGAGCAGGTCATGCAGGCCTTCGCCGATTACCGGGACGGCCAATTGGTGCGTCGCAAGGCGTCCGTCGCCGGGTCCGAGGCCCCCCGGTAGGAGCGGCATTCCTGCCGCGAATCGTAGTAACAGGATCGCGCTCGCGCCCGGCGCCTCACGTCTCTCTTGGGCAATGCCGTCCGTCAGCCCGCCAGCCCCTGGATCGCCAGCACGATCAGGGCCGCGACGCCGAGACAGATCAGACAGGCGAGGGCGATCTTCAGCGCTTTGTGCATGGCGGCCGTGCTCGGTGGCGACTCACAGGAACATGTTGACCCGAGGGTTCCAGCGAAATCTATCCACGTTGTCCGTGGTGACCTGGTGGGCGTGCAGGGCAAGGCCTGCGGACGGCTCGATCGGCACCAGCGAGCGGACCTGGGCGCCCCATGAATTGAGGGGGTTGCCGCGCTTGAAGCCGGCCAGGATGGCCTCGATTGCCGTCGCGTCACCCTTGAGGACGCAGGCCACCGCCCCGTCGCCCAGGTTGCTGGCCCCGGCCTGGAGCCCGCGGCGCTGGGCGGCGCGGATCAGCGTCTGGCGGAACATCACCCCTTGCACTCGACCTTCGACGCGGAAATGGATCTCGGTGCTCATGACAGGGCGCCCTGCAGGGCGGGCATGGGTCGGCAGATCAAATCAGGCATTCCATGCAAACAGGCGGCGCGCATTCTCTGTGGTGATCTCCCGGACCCGATGCTCCGTGATGCCCCGGATGGCAGCGATGCAACGTACGGCTTGGGCCAGGTTGGCCGGCTCATTGCGCACCCCCGGCTCGGGCCCGAGCACGGGACTGTCGGATTCCAGCAGCAGGGCCTCCAGGGGCAGGCGGGCCACCAGTTTCTGTTTCTGGACCGAGCGCACCACCGAAGGCGGTATTGAAAAACCATAGCCCAAGTTTTCGGCGGCGCGGGCCGCGTGGGACGCCTTGCCGTCGAAGGCGTGCAGCAGCACCCGCCCGGCGCCGCAGCCAGCGAGCAGATCGATGGCATAGTGGCCTGCCGAGCGCGAATGCACGTTGAGCGCCAACCCCAGCTCCGTCGCCAGGGCCGCCATGCGCTCCAGACAGGCCCCCTGGGCGGCGCGCCGCTCCGGGTCCCGGGTGCACCAGTAGTCGAGCCCGACCTCGCCGATGCAGGCCAGGTCGGCCCGGCGCAGCCTTGCCAGGTGCTCCAGCTCCGAGATCTGGGACTCCTCGGGCGGGTCGCGGTCGTCGGCGAAGCGATCCGGATGCATGCCCACGCAGGGCCGCAGCATCTCTGGGTGGCGGGCGCAGACCGCCAGCGTGCGCAAGCTGTCCGCCAGGTCCTCCCCGACCGCCAGCACCTGTTGTACGCCAGCTGCCCGGGCGCGCCCGATCACCTCGGCGCGGTCGGCGTCGAAGGCGTCGCAGGCGAGATGCGAGTGGCAGTCGATCATCCTAGAAGCGGCAGTTGAACGGCCGCCAGGGTGCGTGCCGCGTGGTGTCTGGCAAGGCATGACGAGGCGGAATAGTGATTCTATTCCAACGAGTTATAACGCAGCCAGGCGCCGCGCGGTGCGTGCCCTGGTGGTCGTAGCGGCCATCACCCGACGGGTGAGTATCAAGTTCTTCCATAAGCACAGTCCGCGCAGTCACTGGATCGCTGCTCGAAGCGGTCAACTGCTGTTTCTAGGATCATGGTCCTGGGGTCACAGCAGCTTGAGGCTAACCCGGGTATCGGCGATCTTGCGCAGGTTGATGGACGACGGGCAACGCCCCATGCGGTCCAGGATATGGTCTATGACCTCCTGGGACGGGCTGCCCGACCTTAGCCGCGCCTCGAATTCCACATGCAGGCTGTCGATGGTCCAATCGTCGCCGGTGGCCACATGGATGTGTCCCTGGGCGGAGTCGAGCATCAGACCCAGCTCGGCGCAGTTGGTGCGCACGTAGAGGTGCTGGCAGCTGAAGATGCCGTAGACGAAGACCTGGAAGCCGGGCGAGCCGATGCTCATATCCAGCGGGCGCCAGGCGTCGTTGTCCAGGATCTCCACCGCCAGGGCGGCAACCTCGTTGCCGGAGTCGCGGTAGCGGCACTCAAGCCGCATCTGGAAGTGCCTCTCGCTCATGGGCGTCCTCCGGGGCTTATCGATGGGTGGGTCCGGGCGGTGGCCGGTATCGGGCGTGCGCTACGGCGGATTACAGCGCCCGGATTCTGGTCGCCTGCTCCTCCAGCTTGCCGATCGCGGCGCGCGTCTGGCCCAGTCGGTCGCGCTCCTTCTGCACGACCGCCGTGGGGGCCTTGTCGACGAAGGCCGGATTGAGGAGCTTGTTCTCGGTGCGCTCCAGGTCGCCCTTGAGCCTGGAGATCTCCTTGTCCAGGCGCGCGAGCTCGGCATCCTTGTCGATCAGCCCGGCCATGGGGATCAGCACCTTCATGTCGCCGACCAGGCCGGTCGCGGACTCGGGGCCCTCCTCGCCCTCGTCGAGCACCCGCACGGACTCGGTGCGGGCGAGAAAATCCAGATAGGGGCGGCTTGCTGGCAGCCATCGCAGGTCCTGGGGCGAGGCGTGGGCGAGCAGCACCGGCACCGGCTTGCCCGGGGCGATGTTCATCTCGCCCCTGATGCGGCGGATGCTCTGGATCAGCTGCATCACCCATTGCATCTCGGCGACCGCCGCCACGTCGATCAGGGCCTCGTCGGGCTCCGGGAAGGGCCGCAGCATGATGGTCGCGCCGGCCACCCCGGCCAGCGGCGCCACCCGCTGCCAGATCTCTTCGGTGATGAAGGGCATCAGGGGATGGGCGAGGCGCAGCAGGGTCTCCAGCACCCGCACCAGGGTGCGCCGCGTGGCGCGCTGGGCCTCCTCGGCGGCGCTTGGGTCGGTGAGGACGGTCTTGGACAGCTCCAGGTACCAGTCGCAGTACTCGTTCCAGGTGAACTCGTAGATCGCCTGGGCGGCGTGGTCGAAGCGGTAGCCGTCCAGGGCCTCGCGCACCCCGGAGGCGGCGGCCTGCAGCCGGGAGAGTATCCAGCGATCGGCGGCCGAGAGCACCACCGCGCCGCCGTTCTGGCCGCAGTCCTGGCCCTCGGTGTTCATCAGCACGTAGCGGGCGGCGTTCCACAGCTTGTTGCAGAAGTTGCGGTAGCCCTCGATGCGGCCCAGGTCGAAGTTGATGTCCCGGCCGGTGGCAGGCCAGCGCCGCGAAGGTGAAGCGCAGGGCGTCGGTGCCGAAGCTCGGGATGCCCGCCGGGAACTCCTGGCGCGTGGCCTTTTCGATCTTGCTGGGCGAGTTGCGGCTGCATCATGCCGCTGGTGCGCTTGTCCACCAGCGCCTCCAGGTCGATGCCGTCGATCAGATCGATGGGATCGAGCACGTTGCCCTTGGACTTGGACATCTTGTCGCCCTGGGCGTCGCGCACCAGGCCGTGCACGTAGACCTCGCGGAAGGGCACCTCGTCCATGAACTTCAGGCCCATCATGATCATCCGGGCGACCCAGAAGAAGATGATGTCGAAGCCGGTCACCAGCACGCAGGTGGGGTAGAAGTCGCGCAGTCGCTCGGTCTGCTCCGGCCAGCCCAGGGTGGAGAAGGGCCAGAGCGCGGAGCTGAACCAGGTGTCCAGCACGTCCTCGTCCTGCTCGCAGCGCGAAGTCGTCGGGCAGGTCGTGGCGCGCGCGGACCTCCGCCTCGGAGCGCCCGACGTAGACATTGCCCTCGGCATCGTACCAGGCGGGGATGCGGTGGCCCCACCAGATCTGGCGGCAGATGCACCAGTCCTGGATGTTGCGCATCCAGTCGTAGTAGGTGTTCTTCCAGTTGTCGGGCACGAAGCGGATGCGCCCGCTCTCCACCGCTGCGATGGCGGGTCCGGCGAGCGGCGCGACCCTGACGTACCACTGGTCGGTCAGGTAGGGCTCGATGACGGCGCCGGAGCGGTCGCCCCGCGGGACCACCAGCTTGTGGTCGACGATCCGCTCCAGCAATCCCTCGGCCTGCAGGTCCGCGACGATACGCTTGCGGGCGTCGTAGCGGTCCATGCCGATGTAGGCGCCGGGGATCAGCTGGCCCTCGCTCTCTTCGTTGGCGCGAATCACTGCGTCCGGGGTGAAGATGTTGATCAGGCCGCTGTGGGGCTGCTCGCAGATCGCCTTCTCGTCCCGGTGGCGCATCCAGACCTGGTTGTCGTTGAAGTCGTGGGCCGGGGTGATCTTCACGCAGCCGGTGCCGAACTCGGGATCGGCATGCTCGTCGGCGATGATCGGGATGCGCCGGCCCGTGAGCGGCAGCTCCACCAGCTCACCGATCAGGTGCTTGTAACGCCCGTCCTCCGGGCTCACCGCTACCGCGCAGTCCCCCAGCAGGGTCTCGGGCCGCGTGGTGGAGACCGTGAGATGGCCCCGACCGTTGGAGAGGGGGTAGCGCATGTGCCACATGTGGCCCGCCTCCTCCTCGTTGAGCACCTCCAGATCCGAGACCGCGGTATGCAGCTTGGGGTCCCAGTTCACCAGGCGCTTGCCGCGGTAGATCAGGCCCTCCTCGTAGAGGCGGACGAACACCTCCTTGACCGCGTCGGACAGGCCCTCGTCCATGGTGAAGCGTTCGTGTGCCCAGTCGAGCGAGGAGCCCAGGCGGCGCAGCTGGCGGGTGATGTTGCCGCCCGGACTCGGTCTTCCAGGTCCAGACCCGCTCGATGAACGCCTCGCGGCCCAGGTCGTGGCGGGTCTTGCCCTCGGCCTCCAGCTGGCGCTCCACCACCATCTGGGTGGCGATGCCCGCGTGGTCGGTGCCCGGCTGCCAGAGGGTCTTGTCTCCCTTCATGCGGTGGTAGCGGATCAGGGTGTCGATCACGGTGTTGTTGAACCCGTGGCCCATGTGTAGGCTGCCGGTCACGTTGGGCGGCGGGATCATGATGCAGTAGCAGCCGCCGCCGGCGGTCCGCTCCGGGGCGAAGTAGCCGCGCTCCTCCCAGGTCTGGTACCAGCGTTGCTCGATGGCGTGGGGGTCGTAGGTCTTGTCCATCGTCGGCTGAGTGCGTTGGGGAATCGGGCGGATCGGCGAAACGTCGGATTATAACCGAGCCCGTTCGGGGCGGCAGGCACCCCCCGGGGGCCTCGGCCTCAGTCGCGGCGGCGCCTGGAGGAGCGTGGTCGGCCTCGGTAGGCCGCCACCTCCCGGATGACCTCGCCGAATGGCATCAGGTCCAGGGCGTCGAACGTCTCTCGGGCGCGATTGAGCACGCCGTGCACGTCGGGGATCGGCTGGGGCGGGTCCGTGTCGGGTGCGAGCGCGCGGTGCAGGCCGCGCAGGCCGCCCATCTGTACCCGCATCGCCTTGGCATGGGGCAGGGCGCGACGCTCCTGGTCCGACTTCAGAGCGAAGCGCGCATTCACTCTCACCAGCTCCAGCCATTCGATGCACTGGGTCTGGGCCTCATCGGAGCGGCAGTGCACACCCTCGCGCTCGGCGATACAGAAGCGCTCGGCCTGGGAGCAGCGGCACTGGTTGGTCAGCACGCTCTTCTCGAACGCGCAGGGACGCTCGTTGACGTCGCGGTAGGTGCGTCGGAACGCATCCTGATCCATGGGATCAGCTCGTCTCCTGTTTGAAGCGGTGGATCAAACGGCGCTCGCGCTTGTTGGGCCGGCCGCCAGGCTGAAAAATATCCTCGCGCTGCAGCCGGCGCTCCGCCAGCTCGGCGGCGCGCCGCGCGAGGCTGTCCGGGGTCTCTTCGTAGAGCAATTGGGCCTGGGCGGCGGGGCCGCGCCGCTCGCTGAGCCCGCGTACCAGCACCTCCCAGCGCAGGCCGTTCTTCTGGATCTCCAGGCGGGCGCCGATCCTGAGCTCTTTGCCCGGCTTGCTGCGCTGGCCGTTCAGGTGCACCTTGCCGCCGTTGACGGCCTCCACGGCGAGCTGGCGGGTCTTGAAGAAGCGGGCGGCCCAGAGCCACTTGTCGAGCCGGACGCAGGGCTGCGCGGGATCACTCATGGTGCTCAGGTAGGGCCGTCCTCCGAGGCGTCCGCGGCATGGGCCACGGCGGCCTCGTCGTCGTGGGGGGCGAGACCGAGCAGGGGGTCGAGCCGGCCAAAGGCATCAAGCGCGGCCAGATCGTCGTAGCCGCCCACGTGATGGTTGCCGATGAAGATCTGGGGCACGGTCCGGCGCCGGCTGCGCTCGATCATCTCGACCATGCGCGCATGGTCGTGGTCAATGCGCACCTCCTCGAAATCTACGCCCTTCTTGGCGAGGAGCCTCTTGGCCCGGACGCAGTAGGGGCAGATGGCGGTCGTGTACACGACGACTTCTGGCATGCGGCAGCTCCTGCTCTGCGAGCCCATCATGCTAGCAGGGGGTTGGGAAGGGGGTCCACCCGGCCGAAGGCAAGGTAGACGGTAAACAGTAGACAGGGGGCGGCTTCGGTAAGCGGTCGAAGCCCTGCGTGTAGGAGCCGAGCCCTCTCGGCGAGTGCAGGGCGGTAGACGGGGAAAAGCGCCGAAGGTCAGATTGCGGGGAGCAGCGACCTAGTAACCGAGCTCGGCTGGCCATCGATCGGCGAACGGGATCAAGGGGTCAGGAGCGGGTGAACTGGACCCCTTGAACTGCCTTGAGCTCGGCAGGATTACCCATGGTCGTGAGGGCCCATGGGGTAGGGCCAACCCGAGCGCAGGTCATACGGATTGTGTGCGGTGCGAAGGGCATGGCTTTCGATCTCGGCAGGGGCAGCGCTCCACCCGGCCAACGAAGGCGGTCGCCGGTCCGTCAAGCGCCGTATGCGCCGGTCACGGGACTATTGAAAGGCTCCGGCATGGCTCTAATGCGTCGGCGGGCCGGTCCCCATGGTTGGTGAGCAGTGTCGGCTCGGGTCTCCGGCCGTGCCAAGCCAGGGTCGGTCGCTCTTGCCTCCGAAGGGGCTGTTGCAGCAGCCAGCGCGTACCAGGGTTGTGGTGATCCCTGACCGGTGGAGGGCCCTCGAGCCATCTTCCGAGGGCGCACAATTCCAGGATTTCTACGAGGTTTTGCTGAGAAAACCTCGTCGAATGATAAGGTAGTGGTTATAGAATCCGCATCGGCCGGGAGGGTCGGGATGGATCGGTTGGCGCCGGCGAGCGTTGGTCTAGCGGCTGCGGAGCTTTTTCGGAAATATTTGCCGTCTGTCCCGACAGACTCTACTTTGACCAGACGCGCATCCGGAGGGGCGTGTTCGGTATGCCGCCATTGGGGCGGGAAGGGCCTCGGAAACTGGGGGCTCGCACACCACAAGGACTACGACAATGTCCCACCTGGACGAGCTGCGCCAGTTGGTCGGGATCGACAACAGCGATGAGCTGGCCATCGCTCGGGAGAGCACTCGCCTGCAGCTCGCGCTGGTGCAAGCGCGGGGTGAGTTCGAATCTTGGCTGTGCGCGGCCAGTCAATCCGCGGTGGATGCACCGCTGCTGCTGCCGGACTTTCTGCCGAGCTTCGCCAGCGGTCAGGTCGATCATCACTTTTACCACGAGCAGTACCGGCAGGCTCTCCATTGGCTCAAGATGGGCCTGGACGCGGGACTCGCCGCAGCCGCCTTGAGCCGCCTGCGCGCCCTGTTCGTCAGGACCGCCGCCGCCTGGTCGGCGATGCGCACCGCGGAGGCGCTGTGCCGGCTGGTGGATCTTGCCTATGCGATTCACGCGGTCGTGTTTCAGCAGGGTCACGTGCTGGGGCAGCTTGAGCGCCTTGCTGCCCACGACATCGTGCGGGTGCGCGACAACTGCAGGGCATTGCTGGAGCCCGACAGCGATCGCCTGCTCAATGCTTACGTGCAACACTTGGAGTGGAAGATCCGCGCTTACCGCTTGGCCCTGGACGATGTGGGGGACATGGAAGCGCTGCCCCTGTCGCCTCGGGAGTGTGATCTGGGCCGCTGGCTGCAGGACGGGGGCCTGGGTGTGGTGCCACGGGAGCGCGGCGAGGACGTGGTCCGGGCCCACGACCGTCTGCATCAGCTCGTGCGCATGGCGCTCGATGCGTCTCGAGGCGGCAAGCCGCAGGCGGCCCTGAAATACCTGCGGGACATCGAAGAGGCCTCCGACGATATCGTCTCTGCGCTCGGGGAATGTATCTCCAGGCGCCTCGGCGAGGTAGCCGTCCAGGACAGCCTGACCGGCCTGGGCACCCGGCGGCTGTTCGACAACGACATCGCCAAGCAAGTCCACCAGCACCGACGCGATGGCGAGCCCCTGGCCCTTCTACTGATCGATGTGGACCGCTTCAAACGGGTCAACGACCGATACGGCCATGCCATCGGCGACGAGGTGCTGCAGATGGTCGCCCACGCGCTGTCGTGCTCCCTGCGTGCGTCTGATCGCCTGTACCGCTGGGGCGGCGAAGAGTTCGCGGTACTGGTGCCCAACGGTAGCTCGGAAGACATCAAGATTGTTGCCGAGCGCATTCGCGGTGAGGTTGCAGGCCGCGCAGTCTCGACGGCCGAGGGCGAGGTGCGCGTTACCGTAAGCATCGGCGGTACATTTGCCCCCATCGTCGGCGCGCCGGATGCCGACTCGCTGTTCGTGTGCTGTGACGCGAATCTCCGCCGCGCCAAGGCGGCGGGCCGTAATCGGATAGTGGTCTCCGAGTATCCCGGTCTCCCGTGACAGGGGGCCTCGCCCGGCGCCGTTGAAGACGACCGGCAGAGGGACAGAGGTCGGTCTCCGCGCCTTGCGGGCTCACATTCCTCACCAACACTTCACTCGATGCCGGTGGGTACGAGGCGCGCGAGGCCGCACGCGCTGGCGGGCTCGGCCGCCGTTCGAGCCCACCAGCCGAGCCAAAGGTCGCGGGCCCGGGTCGATCGGGCGCCGCCGCAGCTTGGCGAAACAGCGCTAGATCACCCGGTCGTTGCCACCGTCCACCGGTATCTGGGCGCCCGTGGTTCGGGCGAACAGTTGCCCGCACATTTCGGCGGCCAGCTCGGCCACGTCTCGGGAGCTGATTTCGGTGCGCAGCAGGTTCTTGGTCTTGTATTGGTGCACCGACATTCCGTAATGGGCGGCGCGGGCCGCGAGCACCTGCTCGGTCCAGACACCGGTATCGAACACCGCATCCGGATGCAGGGCGTTGATGCGGATGCCCTCGCTGCCCCACTCCAAGGCGGCCACGCGCATCAGCTGCGTGAGGGCTGCCTTGGAAGCCGAGTAGGCGGCGGCACCCGGGCCCGGCGCCGGCACGTTCTTGGAGCCTATGACCACCACCCTGCCGTTGCGCGGCGCGCGCACCAGCAAGGGGTGGGACTCGCGCAGCAGCATCAGGTTGGCGTCCAGGTTGACCGACATCACCTGTCGCCAGACCTCGTCGGAGAAGCTCGGCAATGCGGGTGCCACCGGGGAAGACGCCGGCGTTGAGGATCAATATGTCCAGGCCGCCGAAGCGCCGGGCGCCGGCCTCCAGGGCCGCCACGACCGCGTCGCGGTCGGTGATATCGCAGACCTGGGGCAGACAATCGGTGCGGTCGAACCGCTCGATCACCCGCGGATCGAGATCGAGGGCAATCACCGCCGCGCCGCGCGCCAGCAGCGACTCCACGCAGGCCCGGCCGATGCCGGAGGCAGCTCCGGTGACCAGCGCCACCTCCCCCTGGAACACCGGCGCCTGGCCGGGCTTGCGCAGCTTGGCCTGCTCCAGCTCCCAGTACTCCATGTCGAAGATGTCCCGGGCGGGCAGGGCTTGCCAGCCGCCCAGGCGCTCGGCGCGCTCGATGATGTCGATGGTATGGCGGTAGATGTCTGCGACTATGTCGGCGTCTTGGGCGCTCCTTCCCACCGTAACCATGCCCAGCTCGGGATCCAGGATCACCCGCGGTGCCGGATCGAGCATCTGCACCGGGGTGCGGGCATGGGGCGCGTGCTCGCGGAAATAGGTGCGGTAGGCGGCAGCGAAGGCGGTGACGTTGCGCCCGATCTGCGGGATGCGCTTGGTGCGGATGACGTGGTCGGGGGTGGCGGGTCCGCGCCCGGCGATGGCCTCCAGATCCGGGTGGCGGGCGAAGGCCAGACAGGCGTCCTGCTCGTCGGCGCAGAGCACACACGGGAATCCGACCGCCGTGCTCACCTCTCGGCGCAGCCGCGCCAGCTCCACGCGTCGGCTTCCGGCGATCCGAGCCTGGCGCTTGCGCCCCAGCTCCCAGGCGCCGCTCGCTTGCAGATAGCGCTCGGCCCGGTCCACCAGATCGATCATGCGCTCATAGGACTCGCGCGCGGTCTGCCCGAACGAGAACACCCCATGATTCATCAGCACCATGCCGAGCGTCTGCGCCCCGGCCCCGGCGGCGAAGCGCTCGGCCACCAGGCGCGCCAGGTCGAAGCCCGGCATGATGTACGGGATCACCACCACCTGATCGCCATAGACCTCGCGGATGCGCGCCTCGCCCTGGGCGGTGTTGGTGATGGTGACCAACGCATCGGCATGGGTGTGGTCCACGTATCTATAGGGCAACACCGCGTGCAGTATGGCCTCCACCGAGCCGGTGGGCGCCTCGGTACGGGTCTGGTGAGTCTTCGAGCTCGTTGACCATCTCCAGGTCGGAGAGGCGCTCCAGGCGGGCGAGCTTGACCAGGTGGTCCATACGGATGGGGGTGAATCCGGCAGCCTCGATGCTGGCCAGATCCCAGCCCGAGCCTTTCACGTAGAGGATGTCCTCTGCCTCGCCGAGCAGGCTCGTCTCGCGGAGCTTCACCGAGGTGTTGCCGCCGCCGTGCAGCACCAGGGACGGGTCGCGGCCCAGCAGGCGCGAGCTGTACACGCGCAGTGCCAGGTCATCGGTATGGCGGGCGGCCTCCTCGTCGTTCCACAGGCTCTTCATGGCGGGCTCGCGTGGTTGCCGGATTGCAGGCGATTGTAGGGGCAGGGCCCGCCGGGCGCAGCCCCGGACTGGCTTCCGCGCCGCACAGGGAGCAACCCGCCATCTCGCGACAGGGTCCCGGTCTTGGTTGGAAGGGGCTGTGCCAGCCGTGCGACGGGTTAACATTCGGCAGGAGCGACCGCACTTTGAGGCCAGCCCCATCCCATTCTTCCGAGCCCGGAGCCCCCGATGCTGCGCGAAACCCCCCAGCCGATTCGCCTCTCAGACTACCGCCCCCCGGAATTCCTGATCGACCGCGTGGCGTTGCGCTTCCTGCTGGATGAGGAGGAGACCCTGGTGCGCGCCCGGCTCGATCTGCGTCGCAACCCGGCGGCCGAATCGGCCTCGCCGGACCTGCGCCTGGTTGGCGAGAAGCTGGAGCTGCTCGATCTCTGCCTGGACGGGCGGCCGCTGGAGCCCGAGCAATACCGGACGGACGCCGAGGGGCTGACACTGATCGGGGTGCCCGACGCCTTCTATCTGGAGTCCGAGGTGCGAATCCGTCCCCAGGAGAACACCGCCCTGGAGGGGCTCTACAAGGTCGGCGGGCTGTTCTGCACCCAGTGCGAGCCCGAGGGGTTTCGCAAGATCACCTGGTTTCTGGACCGCCCCGACGTCATGGCCCGCTTCACCACCACCATCGAGGCGGACCGGACCCGCTACCCGGTGCTGCTCTCCAACGGCAACCCGGTTCAGCGAGGGGACCTGGAGGGCGGCCGGCACTTCGTGACCTGGGAGGACCCCTTTCCCAAGTCGAGCTATCTGTTCGCCCTGGTGGCCGGGGACCTGCGTTGGATCGAGGATCGCCACACCACCGCCTCGGGGCGGGAGGTGGACCTGCGCATCTACGTGGAGGCCGAGAATCTCGACAAGTGCGACCATGCCATGGCCTCCCTCAAGAAGGCGATGCGCTGGGACGAGGAGACCTATGGGCGCGAGTACGATCTTGACATCTATATGATCGTCGCCGTCAACGACTTCAACATGGGCGCCATGGAGAACAAGGGGCTCAACGTCTTCAACTCCAAGTACGTGCTGGCCCGCCCCGAGACCGCCACGGATCGGGATTTCCTGGGCATCGAGGGGGTGATCGCCCACGAGTATTTCCACAACTGGACCGGCAACCGCATCACCTGCCGCGACTGGTTCCAGCTGAGCCTGAAGGAGGGCTTCACGGTCTTTCGCGACCAGGAGTTCTCCGCCGACATGGGCTCGCGCGGCGTCGAGCGCATCAACGATGTGCGCGCCCTGCGCGCCCACCAGTTCGCCGAGGACTCGGGCCCCATGGCCCATCCGGTGCGCCCGGACTCCTACATCGAGATCAACAACTTCTATACCTCCACGGTCTACGAGAAGGGCGCCGAGGTGGTGCGCATGCAGGCCCACCTGCTGGGCCCGGAGCTGTTCCGCAAGGCCACGGATCTGTACTTCGAGCGCCACGATGGCCAGGCGGTGACCACCGAGGATTTCGTGCGCTGCATGGAGGCGGCCAGCGGAAAGGATCTCGCGCAGTTTCGGCTCTGGTACGAGCTGGCCGGCACCCCGGAGCTGGACGTCTCCGAGCACTGGGATGCCGATACGGGCCGCTACCGCCTGAGCATTCGCCAACAGGTGCCGGACACTCCGGGCCAGCACGACAAGCTGCCCATGCACATCCCTCTGGCCCTGGGTCTGGCCGGATCCGAGGGTGAGGACCTGCCGGTGCGCCTCGCGGGGGAAGGGGCAGTCGAGCCCGGCACCCGCGTGCTGGAGCTGCGCGAGCGCGAGACCCGTCGTGGACTTGGTGGGGCTTTCCGCCCGCCCGGTGCCCTCGATCAATCGCGGCTTCGCCGCTCCGGTGAAGGTGCTGATCGAGCGCTCCGACGCGGACCTGATGTTTCTCAAGGCCCACGACAGCGACGAATTCAACCGCTGGGATGCCGCCCAGGAGCTGGCCCAGCGCATCATCCTGCGCGGCGTGGCCGCCCGTGCCCAAGGCCGCGAGCCGGAAGTCCCCGAGGGCTTCCTCGCCGCCTTCCGCAAGACCCTCACCGATCCCGGCGCAGATCCGGCATTGCGCGCCGAGGTGCTCAGCCTGCCCGCGGAATCCTATCTGGGCGATCAGATGGCGGTGGTGGATGTGGAGGGCATCCACCGGGTGCGCGAGGGATTGCGCCTGCACATCGCACTGGAGCTTGGAGAGGACCTCCTTCGGGTCTACGAGGCGTGCCGGGAGACTGGGCCCTATGACCTTGCGCCCGCGTCGATCGGTCGGCGGGCCCTCAAGAGCCTGTGTCTCTCCTACCTGATGCAGCCCGACGACGCCCAGGGCCGAGCGCTCTGCCTTGAGCAGTTTCACGCCGCGCACAACATGACCGACGTGATCGCCGCCCTGGGTCTGCTTGCGGACTCGCACGCCCCGGAGCGCGAGGCAGCGCTCACGGCTTTCCACGACCAGTGGCGTCACGACCCCCTGGTGCTCGACAAATGGCTGGCCATCCAGGCCTCGTCAAAGCGCCCGGACACCCTGGAGCGGGTCCGCGCTCTGACGGGTGACCCGGCCTTCTCGATCCGGAATCCCAACAAGGTGCGCAGCCTGATCGGCGCCTTCGCCGCCGGCAACCCGGTGCGCTTTCACGACGCCTCGGGCGCCGGCTACGCCTTCCTCGCCGACCGTGTGCTGGAGCTCGATGCGCTCAACCCCCAGATCGCCTCCAGGATGCTGCGCACCATGGCCCGCTGGCGCCGTTACGATGAGCCGCGCCAGGCCCTGATGCAGGCCCAGCTGGAGCGCGTGCTGGGCGCCGCCGGGGTGTCCAAGGACGTCTACGAGATCGCGGCCAAGAGTCTGGAGCGGTCCTGAGAGATTGCGGGAGCCGCTCCTGGAGGGTTGTTCGGCGTTTTCTCCGCGGTGCGCGGAAAACATGGGCAGCTGATGCAGAGAGGCCGTTTCTTTGCCGTCTTTGCCGAGCTTTTCCGCGGTCTCTTCCAGTGCGCCCCGCGCCTGTACCGGGCCGAGGAGCAGGTTGCGGGTGACCCTGCGCGTCATCGGCGGGCCGTTCGGGACGTTGAGCGTCAGCAAAGCGCCTCTTGCCCGACGAAGCGCTGGCGCCAAATTGGCCCATTCGCGCTCGCCTGCTGCCATCCCTTCCCAGAAGGAGGTCTGTGGCTCGATGTCCGCATTCGGCCAGAACCGGACATCCTGGCATGACCGAAACCCTACTTCGAATCGGGTAAGGGCAGGTGTTTAGCCTGCCCTCCCCGCACCTAGGAGCGCGCGCCTGCGAGGGCGTTAAGCAGTTCCTGACCGCAGTACGCCAGTCTTGCCGGGATACTGCGCCTTCGGGTTCTGCCGCCACCAAAACTTCACCGAGACGGGGATACGCCACTTTTTGGCGAGGCGGTCCACTTCCTTCCAGCAGTCCGACGCTGATTGCCCTTGCACAGAGATGACAAGTTCTGGGTGATACTTGAACCCTTCGTCCTCGTACTGCATGGCCTTGGCCGGGATCGACAGTTCGCGGACCAGCTTCTCCCCCTCGAACCCCTTGGCCTTTACCTGGCCGATCATGGTCAGCAGGATCGCAGACCAGCGAGGGTTGTGAAGCTCCTTTCCGTTGATCGTGGCGGCCAGTGGCTTCGTGAAGGCAAGTCCCGGCGCACTGTCGAATTGCATCGCCCCTTCCGGGGTCGTAGTCGCTGCCGCTTCCGGCTCGTCATCCCGCTCCATGCCAAGCGTCTCCATCGCCTCCCGCACCATGCGGTCAATCGTCTCGCTGGGCGTCTTGGTGCCGTACCAGGCCGCAATGGACTTGAGGTCGGCAAAGGTGGCGTCGTTGATTCTAAGTACAGGCATCATGTGCTTCTCCGTTCGGTCTGACAGGGGATCTGACGGTGAATATGTTACATATTCTGGATTAGAGATCAAGAGAAATATGTTACATATCTCCTATTAATCAGATGTGAGACCGCCGAAGACGGGGCATGTAAGCGCCATGTAACCGAGTCTGGGTGGTGTTCGGTAGGCAAAGAAAAAGCCCCGAAAGCCTTGCGGCTCGGGGCTTTAAGTGGTGGGCCCTGAAGGACTTGAACTAACTGACCCCAGACCCCCGTCCCTACGAGAATAAGGAGCCAGGCTCGGTTGTCCTGTTGGACCGAGTTCCCGACGCACGGAAGCCCACGACGAAGGGCAGCATTGGGTCGAAAGCGGCCATCGAGAAGCGGACCGGATATCCTGGCCAGGTCTTGCCCGGGCCGCCGCCGCCACGTGGCAGTCCCGAGAGGAACCGGGAGGGGTCCCGCGGGGCGGGACGGTCCCGGCGACGGGCTCAGGGACCAGATGCGGGCCGATTTGGCCCCGCGGGCGGGCTTGTTCCCGCCCCGGCGCTCTGAGAAGAGCCGTAGCTCAGCCGTTCCCCAAGACCAAGTCTTTGCTCAGACTCTCTTTACCCCGGAGCAGCTCCACGCGCACCCGGTCGCCGGGGTGGCGGTCGATGAGCTGGATCTTGATCTCGCCAGCGCTGTGCACGGGCTGACCGGCGACGGCGGTGATCACGTCTCCGTCTTGGACTCCGGCCTCGGCCGCGGCGCTGTGCTCCAGGGCTTTGAGCACGCGCACACCGCCTTCGGCCTTCTCCAGGTAGATGCCCATGAGCCCGGCCGGGGGAAGCTCCTTCGAGGGGGCGAGCAGCAGGAAATCGGCGTCGCCCAGCTCGAACTGGCCCTCCGGGCGGCTGATCACGATTGTGCTCTTGACCGGGATGCGCCGAGCGAGTCGGTTGGGGATACCGGAGTGCCAGGCGGCGTGGCCGGTGCCGGCGAGGATCACCATGTGTCGGCCTGGGTGGGCGCGCAGGTATTCGGCGGCGGTCTCGGCCATGCCTTCGTCCCAGAGCAGCTGCACTTCGAGGAACCGCTCGAAGCTGTGGCTCGGGGTGGCCGGGTGCTGGTCGAAAGCGGATCGGATCCGCTCGCGGTAGCTCGCGTTGCTGCGGTCGATGTCGTGGGGCAGGGCGGCCTTGTCTTCGGTGTCCAGGGCTTTTAGACCTTGGGCGCCGACCTTGTGGGTGAGCTCCGAGGGCAGGCTCAGGGCGACCAGGGGGATGTGGCGATCCCGGGCGAAGCGCAGGATGGGGCGGTAGAGGCGGTAGTCGAAGCGCCAGCGATCGAAGTACTGGGTGCGCTCGAGCATCTGTGCTTCGTCGATGCGGCCGGCGACGTAGTCGTCCAGGGCGCTTTGGAAGGGTCGCTGGAAGAACTCCATGCCGATGGCCATGTCGGGCCAGCGCCCGGCCAGGGTCTGGATGACGGCGAGCTCGCTGAGGTGGTCCGCGTAGCGGTCGTGGCGCTCACCGACGAATACCACGTCCTGTTGGGCGAGTACTCCGGCGATCTCGGCGAGCCGTTCGGTGTGTCTCAGGTCGAGGACACTCATGTCCGTCTGAACGCCGGGGCTGTTGCCCAGCAGGGTATCGGTCACCGCCTGCTGGGTCGAGCAGCCGGCGAGCAGTGCGACGGCGCACAGGGTGAAAGGTCTGGCGACCGGACGGCGGCGTTTCATGGAGCGGGCCCTCTCGCGCATACTCGCTCTCGGGGTGGGAAGTGGTTGGACAGCAGGCATCTTACCGGGCATGTCGGGCGTGGGGGCAGCTTTTTTCCGGGCCATGTCCTGCTCTTTGTCGTGGGTTAAACGGATGCTTCGGCGGGTGGGGTGGGAACCTTGGGATGAGGCGGCGGATCGGATCTCGACGAAGGATGTTTGGATCCCCTCACCCCGGCCCTGTCCCGGTGGGAGAGGGGGGTTGTTTTGGCGGAGTTTTTGAGGGCTCCGTCCTCCGGGCGGGCTGATCGGCGTCGGGGGACTTCATTTCAAGCCTTGGCGGAGGTGGTCCATGGGTAGAGCCTTGTTCCCGCAGATAGTTGCACTCCCGCCCTGGCGCTTGCTGGCCTTGCTGGGCTGCCTGGTGGCTGGCGCGGCGCGGGGGGGCGAGGCTCCGGTGCACCATTCGCTGGAGGTCAGCCTGGATCCCGCCGGGCACCAGATTCAGGGCCGGGATCGCATCCAGCTCGCCCAGCCCCTGAGCCGCGCCGAGGTCTGGCTGCATGCCGAGCTAAAGCTCAGTCTGGAGGGCTCCGGACGGCTGAAGGTGCTGGGCTCGCGGGCCGGCGCCGTGCCCCTGACCCGTTACAGCCTCAGCTTCGACCGTCCAAGCCGCGAGCTGGTTCTGGACTACGCGGGCCGGCTCGACCACCCGCTGGCTGGCGAGATCACGGACGGCGGCCAGCAGACCCAGGGCTCGCCCGGGCTCATCGATGACCAGGGGGTGTTTCTCGCCCCCTACAGTGGCTGGTACCCGGACCTGCCCGGGCGGCTGCTCAGCTTCGATCTCAGGGTGCATCTGCCCGAAGGCTGGCACTCGGTGAGCGAGGGGCGGCGCACGGTCGCAGCCAATGGGGAGGAGCACTGGGCCGAGGATGCGCCTCAGGAGGGTATACACCTGATCGCCGCGCGCTTCACCGAGTACTCCCGGCCCGGGACCCGGGCCGAGGCGATGGTCTTTCTGCGCCACCCCGACCCGGATCTGGCGGACCGCTATTTGGATGCCACCCGGCAGTATCTGGATCTCTATTCCTCGATGATCGGGCCTTACCCCTACGCCAAATTCGCCTTGGTGGAGAACCTCTGGGAGACCGGCTACGGCATGCCCTCGTTCACCCTGCTCGGCTCCACCGTGATCCGCCTGCCGTTCATCGTGCGCACCTCCTACCCCCATGAGATCCTGCACAACTGGTGGGGCAACGGCGTGTACGTCGACAACACCGGGGGGAACTGGAGCGAGGGGCTCACGGCCTATCTGGCCGATCAGCTGTTGGCGGAGCGCCGCGGCGAGGGGGAGTCCTACCGGCGCGATTCGCTGCGAAAGTACGCCGACTACGTGAGCCAGGCGCGAGATTTCCCGCTCGCGGAGTTTCACATGCGCCACGGTGAGGCGAGCCAGGCGGTGGGCTACGACAAGGGGCTGATGTTCTTTCACATGCTGCGCAAGCGCCTGGGAGACCCCGTTTTTTTCGCGGCGCTGCGCCGCTTCTACCAGGACCACCGTTTCACCGAGGCGGGCTTCGCCGACCTGCGCGCCGCCTTCGAGGCCGAAAGCGGTCAGGACCTGGCCTCGGATTTCAAGCAGTGGGTGCAGCGTAGCGGGGCCCCCCGCATCGAGCTGGCCGGGATGCCCAGGGTCGAAGGGGCGTCCGGCCACGGCCTAAGCTTCGGCTTGCGTCAGACTCAGGCGGAGCCGCCGTTTCAGGTTCGGGTGCCGGTGCGCGTCGAGCTGAAGGGCGCCGAACGGCCGGTGCATCGGACTCTGGTGCTGAACGGCCGCGAGCAGACGTACCAACTCGATCTGCCCGCAAGACCAGCGCGGCTGGAGGTCGATCCCGACTTCGATGTCTTCCGCCGGCTGCTGCCCGGTGAGGTGCCGACCTCGGTGAGCAGCCTGTTGGGGGCCGAAGATGTCTGGGCGGTGCTGCCGGGCCGGGCGCCACCAGCGCTGCGCGAGGCCTATCGTGGCCTGGCCGAGGCCTGGACCCACGGTCGGCAGCTTCATCTGGTGACCGACGATGCGGTCGGCCCGATACCGACGGGGTCGGCGCTCTGGCTGTTCGGCTGGGAGAATCGCCGACTATCGGATCTTGTCGCGGCGGCTGGCGGGCGGGTGAGGGATCTCTCCGCCAGCGGGCTCAGTCTCGATGGCCGCCGCGTCGATCGCAGAGGGCATGCCCTGGTGCTCACCCTGGGCGCGCGCGCGGGGGGCGCCTTGGGCTGGGTCGGCCTCGACGATCCCGGGGCCGCCGCGGCGCTCGCGCGCAAGGTACCGCACTACGGCAAGTACACCTGCCTGGTCTTCGAGGGTCCGGAGGCGACCAATCTGCTCAAGGGGCAGTGGCCGGCGGACGCCTCGCCGCTCGCTGTGGACGTCCCCTGAGCTGGTAGCCCTCAATTCTCACCGGGGTCCGCGGCACGGGCTCCGAGATGCGCATGGATGCAAGGCGCGCGACAGACCGCGCGCGCGGCTGTGCCCGACCGTACGTCGAGCACACGGGCCGAGCGCAACGCAGCAGACGGGGTCGGGTCGGTTGCCGCAGCAAGGGCTTGGTGAGAAATGCCAGCTTAAAGCCAGAGCATGCAGCCGGTCTCGAAGCGGTGACCGAGCAGGCGGTGCTGGGGAAAAACCCGGATCTTGTATTGCTCCAGTCCTTCCGCCGTGTAGCTGGGGCGCGGCTCGCACAGATCCACCTGATACAGGGTTTCCCCGTCGCCGCTGGGTCCAGCCGGTGTGAACGGGAAGTAGCGCGAGGGCACAAAGTCTTCCAGCTCGTTGTCGCAGCCCAGCACGCACTCCACGTGCACATCCCCGGCGTCGAGCCCGTTGAGGTATACGGCGACCTGGATCAGCAGCGGCTCGCCGGCGGTCACCGCCTGGGGCGGTGGGCTGGCGAGGCGGATGCGCACGTTGGTCCAGTTGTCCGCGACCTTCTTGCGCCAGCGTGCGAGCTCTTGGCCCCGGCTGCGTCCTTCTGGGCGAGCAGCTGTCCGTGCTTGGCCGCCGGACTGTAATAGTCCCGCAGGTAGTCCCGGGCCATGCGCATGCCGTTGTAGTGGGGCAGGATGGTGCGCATGGAAGCCTTGGACTTCTCGATCCAGTCCTGGGGATCGCCGTCGTCGTTATGGGTGAAGTACAGCGGGACCACCTGGCGCTCGAGGATGTCGAGCAGCTCGTTGGCCTCCTGGTTGTCCCGGGTCTGGGGGTCGAGCTCCGGGTGAGGGATGATGGCCCAGCCGTTGTCGCCGTCATAGGCCTCGCCCCACCAGCCGTCCAGCACACTGAGGTTGATGGCGCCGTTGATGGCCGCCTTTATCCCCGACGTGCCGCAGGCCTCCTTGGGATACTCCGGCACGTTGAGCCAGACGTCCACGCCGGGGTAGAGAGTCCGCGCCAGAGACAGGTTGTAGTCCTCCAACATGACGATTTTGCCGCGGAACTGGGGGCGCATGCTGATCTCGGTGATCTGGCGGATCATCTCTTTGCCGGGGTCGTCGTTCGGGTGGGCCTTGCCGGCGAAGATGAACAACACCGGCCGCGCGGGGTCGTTGACCAGGCGCGCCAGGCGCTCCAGGTCCCTGAACAACAGCGTGGAGCGCTTGTAGGTCGCGAACCGGCGGGCGAAGCCGATCACCAGCACGTCACGGTTGTGGGGAGCTCAGGTTACGGGTGATCTCTCGCACGCAGGACTCCGGACAGCCGCTGCGGCGCAGCTGGAGCATCGTCCGCGCGTGTACCGCCTCGAACATTTCAGTCTTGTGGACCTGACGCACGCTCTGGTAGACGTGGTCTGGGATCTCCGAGATGAACTTGCACCAGAACTGCTGATCGGTCAGCTCGGCGCGCCAGCCGCGGCCCATGTACATGTCGAACAGGGCGACCCAGGACATGCCGAGGAAGGTGTCGACGTCGACCCCGTTGGTCACGTAGCCGATCGGGTTCTCCTCGGGCAGAATCTGGGGCCAGATGTAGCACTCCATCTGCGAGGCCACGCCGCCGTGGATGCGGCTCACCCCGTTGCGGAAGCGCGAGCCACGCAGGCTGAGAGATGTCATGTTGAAGCCGTCGGGGTGCCGGGGACTCGCACCCAGGGCGAAGAACTGACCCTCGTCGATGCCAAGCTCGGCGATCAGGCCGGAGAAGCATGCGCGCATCAGGCCGGTGGAGAAGATGTCGTGGCCGGCCGGCACCGGCGTGTGGGTCGTAAAGACCGTGCCTGCCGCCACCAGCTCCAGGGCGGTAGCGAAGTCCTTGCCCTTGGCGTGCAGCTCCCGACACCGCTCCAGTATCTGGAATCCGGCGTGCCCCTCGTTGATGTGCCATACGGTGGGGCTGAGGCCCATGGCGCGCAGGGCGCGCACTCCGCCGATGCCGAGCGCGATCTCCTGCTTGATGCGCTCATCGGTGCCGCCGCCGTAGAGCTTGTTGGTGATGGCCCGGTCGTCCGGGCGGTTCTCCGGCAAATCGCTGTCGAGCAGATACAGGCGGATATGACCGGCCCGTGCCTCCCAGACCTTGAGGGCCACGGTGCGCCCCATGATCTCGACCTGGACGCGCGCCTCGTTGCCCTGGGCATCAACGGCGGCGACGACCGGCAGGTCCTCGGGGTCGACGTGAGGATAGTGGGCTAGCTGGCGGCCGTCGCACAGGATGCGCTGGGTGAAGTAGCCCTCGCGGTAGAGCAGGCCCAGACCCACGAAGGGCGCCCAGAGATTGCTCATGGCCTTGCAGTAGTCCCCGGCCAGTATGCCCAGACCCCCGGCGTAGATGGGCACGCTCTGGTGGAATCCGAACTCGGCCGAGAAATAGGCGACCAGATCCTGGTCTTTGTCGAGCGCCGTCGCCACCTCGGAGAAAGGCCGCTCCTGCATGTAGGTGTCGTAGGCCGAGAGCACGCTGCGGTAGTCGGCCAGGAAGATCGGGTCGTGGGACGCCTCCTCGAGCCGGCGCTGGCCGATGCGCCGCAGAAACACCTTGGGGTTGCTCAGGCAGAAGTTCCAGACGCCCTCGTCGAGATGGCAGAACAGCCTTCGCACCCCGCGGTTCCAGCTGTAGTACAGGTCGTTCGCCAGATCCTCGAGGCGCTTGAGGCGCTCTGGGATGCTGGGCCTTATCTCGACTTGGAAATGTGTTCCGGGCATGGGTGTCTCTCTGTTTCCTCTTGATGGTGGTCGTTATGTTCGGGGGCGTCGATCCACCCGCCGACTGCGTCCTTTATGGTTATGGCTCGGTGCTTCCGGCGCATTGCCGAATTCTAGTCCGGTTCCAGCAGGTTGTTGAAACACAGGACTTTCCGGGAGTCTGCGTGCTGCGCGGGGCCGGGCCGCCGTTCGAAATCTCTGTAAGCGACTGAAAATAAAGAAAACCTGATGTCGCGCCGCGCGGTCTCCGTGTTCAAGAAAGGGATAGGGAGTTGCCTTTTCAACATCCCGCTAGTAATGCAGCTGCCACGGCAAGACCTTGTTGATGCAGGAGTAATCCTCGACGAAGCCCAGGCGGATGGCGCGCGCGCTGCGCTGTACCGTCAGTGACAGTACCGGCTCGCGGACCCGGTGGATGCCGTCGTAGAATAGGCGTCCCGGGCGTTTGCCGATCTGCTCGAAGTCCACCGTGACCACCGCGCGGTCGGAGAGGATCAGGGACTCGATCGGAGACTTGTCGACCACCGCGGACATCGGCGTGACCTGAATCACCGGCACGCTCGGGCAGATCGGCTTGCCCCGCAGCGCCAGGTTGTAGCCCGTGGAGCCCTGGGGGGTGGAGAACAGGATGCCGTCACCGATCAACAGGGGAGGCTGGGGCATGCCGTCCACGGTCAGGCGCATCCGCAGGGTCTGGGCGGTGCAGCGCTCCACCCAGATGTCGTTGAAGCCGTAGGCGTGCACCTCTTCGTTGGCGGTGCGTGCGCGGCCTTCCAGCATCCACATGGCCCGGAGCTGGACGAGCGGCAGGCAGGGGTAGAAGACGTCGGGGTCCGGGGTGTTGTTCATCAGGTAGCCACGAGTACCGGCGTTGATGCCGATGAAGGGCTTGTCCAGGTCCATGTAGTCCTGAATGGCGTGCAACATCGCGCCGTCCCCGCCGAATACCACCAGGGCGTCGGCGAGCCCCGGCTGCTCGACAGTATCGGCGACGCTACGGAATCCGCGGCCGTGATCGCCGTCGTCGGTTCCGTCGATTACGAAATAGCGCATGCAGGATGGTCTCGCTGTATGGTGTCGGCGCCGAAGCGCTATCCGGGCGCTCGGATACGGGGGCGGAGGCAGCGGGTTGATATACGTCGAGCTGGGCGGCATTGTGGCCGCGTGGGAAGCTTAGAGTATTGGGGTGCGGCCATGAAGTGTCTACTGCTGGTTGCTCACGGCAGCCGCCGGACTACCTCCAACGACGAGGTCAGGGTCCTCGCCGCGCGGCTGTCCGACCGGGTGTCGGGCGCGTTCGACGAGGTGAGCTGCGCCTTTCTGGAGATCGCCGAGCCGTCGATTCCGGACGCGATCCAGCAATGCGTCGAGCGCGGGGCCCGGGAGGTCGTGGTATTGCCGTACTTTCTATCGGCGGGCCGTCACGTCGCCGAGGATATCCCGCGGGAGGTGCTCATCAAGCAGCTTGAGCACCCGCAGATCCCGATGCGGATCGCCCCCTATCTGGGTGCCGCCGAGCACGTCCCGGAGCTGATTCTGGAGCTGGCCGGGGCTTGAAGCTGCCGGCCCGGTTTCTCCCCTGGGGCGACCGAGACCCGTTTGCCCGGCTCTCGGGAGCGGCTTACCATGGCCTAACAGCACAGCGCCCGGGTCCCTGCAGCCCGGGCTCAACGGGCCTTAGCGATGGATTTCTACCGTCTTTCGACCACCGGCGATGCGGCTGCTCTGGAGCACCGCATGGGGGCGGTGTTCCGCGTTGAGACGGAGCCGGAGCGCAAGGTTCGCGGGCGTTTCTTCGACAGCTTCGACTGGCGCCTTTACGGCAGCGGCAGGGTCTTGGAGGAGGAGGGAAGCGGACGCCGACGCCGCCTGACCCTGCGCGCGCTGGGGTCGCCTATGCCGCTGCGGGTGGTGCACAAATCGGCCCTTCCGCGCTTCGCCCGGGATCTTGCCGAGGACGACCCGCTACGCGCCGATCTCGAGCCGGCTCTCGACATCCGCGCGTTGCTGCCGCGGATTCGCTACGTTGCACAGCGCAAAAGCCTCAGGGTCCTCGACGATGACGGCAAGACTGTGCTGCGCGTCGACATGGAGCGGCTGCGTGTCCGCTCGGCCGAGGCTGGTGGCGAGGCGGATCTCGGCGGTTGGCTGCGGCTGATCCCGGTGCGCGGCTATGAGGATTGGCTGGAGCGGATGGAGGCGCTGCTGGTCGAGGCGCTGGAGGCGCATCCGGAGCCGACCGACCCGATGCCGACGGCCGCCCGGGTGCTGGGCTTGAGCCCGGGCGGCTATCTGTCCAAGCTGGATTACCGCTTCGATCCGGGCCAGCCCGCGGGGCTCGCGATCAGGCAGATCTGCCTCGGGCTGCTCGACACCCTGGAGGCCAATGTGGCGGGTGCCCGGGCCGACCTCGACAGCGAGTTTCTGCATGACCTTCGCGTGGCCACTCGGCGCACCCGCTCCGCCCTGACCCAGGTCAAGGCTGTGCTCGACCCTGGCACCACCGAGCGCTTCAAGGCAGCCTTTGCCTGGGTGCAGAAGATTACCGGACCCACACGCGACATGGATGTCTATCTGCTGGCCTATCCCGCCTATCGGGCGAGCCTCCCGGGGCCGCTGCGCCCGGATCTGGAGCCGCTGCGGGACTTCCTTCAGAGCCATCAGCGGCGTGAGCACGCCCGACTGGCGAGGCAGCTCGGCTCGCGCCGGCTCCGGGATCTGCTTGGGGACTGGCGGGGCGTTCTGGAGAGTTCGGTGGCCGCGCCGTCGGTCGCTGCCAACGCCGCGCGGCCTATTGCCGAGGTGGCCGACGAGCGGATCTGGAAGATGTACCGGCGGGTGCGCCGGGAGGGTCGGTCGATCGGCCCGAATTCGCCGGCTGCCGAGCTTCACGAGCTACGTAAGAGCTGCAAGAAATTGCGCTACCTGATGGAGTTCTTCCGCAGCCTGTACCCGTACCGGGAGATCGGCGAGCTGATCGCGGTGCTGAAGGGCCTGCTCGACAACCTGGGGGCCTTCCAGGACTACCAGGTCCAGGCAGGGCATCTGCGCGGCTATGCCGAGCAGATGGTCCAGGAGGGCGGGGCGCCCACCGCCACCCTGCTCGCCATGGGCATGCTGGTCGGTGCGCTGCTGCAGCACCAGGCCGAGGCGAGGGAGGAGTTTGCGCAGCGTTTCTCGGCGCTCGACGCCCACGACAGCCGAGCGCGCTTCGAGGCCCTGTTCGCCCCGGGTGCACGTACTCCCGAGCCGGCGTGAAGATCCTTGCGGTTTACAACATCAAGGGCGGCGTGGGAAAGACCGCCACGGCCGTCAATCTCGCCTACCTCTGGGCCGCGGCGGGCCTTCGAACCCTGGTCTGGGACCTGGACCCCCAGGGGGCGACGAGCTTCTACTTCCGCATCAAGCCGAAGGTGAAGGGCGGCGGCGGCAAAATGCTGCGGGGCAAGCGCGACCTCGATGAGCTTGTCAAGGGCACGGATTTCGACAACCTGGATCTGCTGCCGGCGGATTTCTCCTATCGCCATATGGACTTGGTGCTGGGCGAGACCAAGAAGCCGACCCTGCGCCTGCTCAAGCTGCTCAGGCCGCTTGCCGAATCCTACGATCGGGTGATTCTGGATTGCCCGCCCAGCATCTCTCTGGTCTCGGAGAACGTGTTTCGGGCGGTCGACGCACTGCTGGTGCCGACCATCCCCACCACCCTGTCGCTGCGCACCCTGCGCCAGCTGGTGGACTTTCTCAACGGGCACGATCTCGGCTACGTCCCGGTGCTGGTGTTCTTCTCCATGGTCGATCGGCGAAAGCGCCTGCATCTGGAGACCATGGGGTCGTCCGCGCCGGACGGCGTGCGTTCTCTGGAGGCCTATATCCCTTACGCGAGCGCGGTCGAGCAGATGGGCCTGCATCGCGCGCCGCTGGCCAGCTACGCCCCGGGCAGCGCCGCGGCGCAGGCGTACGAGAGGCTCTGGCAGGAGGTCGAGTCGGCGCTCTAGGAGCCTGTCGGACTTTGGATGTCCTACTGCGGAAAAGCGGATATCGGCCGGATTTCCCGCTCGATCTCGTCAAATAGAGCCGGCTATTGCATCCTTAGCTCCGTAAACGGCACATCCCTGATGCCACTTCTCTCCTCAATCGAGCGAAAAATCCGTCTCGATCCCGCTCTCCCTCGCTACGGACCCCAAAGTCCGACAGGCTCCTAGCCTCCTGCCGCGTTGCTCGATCCGCGCGCGTTGGGGCGCGGGATGCCAGCCCGAGGGGTGGTCCGGGAGCGACCCTTCAGTTGAGCGGCACGGCGAGCCCGCCGTCCCGGTTGGTCGGGTGATAATGCTTGATCTTGCGTTTGATGTTGCGCTGCACCACGATGCCGAGCACCTTCCAGTCCAACCCGTCGAGGATGATCTCCGGATACAGATCTTTGAGGGCGACCAGCTTCTCGGTGCCGTCGGGCTCACGCACGTAGCGCCGCAGCCAGCGCACGCCTTCGACCTCGGCGAACACGAAGGCGCCGTTGTAACAGGCGTTCGCGGGGGAGATGATCACGATGCAGCCGTCCGGGAGCTCAGGCTCCATGCTGTCGTCGAGGACCCGCGCCGCATAGTTCTCGTGCAGCCCGCAGTGCTCGGAGGTGTCGTTGGGGTTGTCTTCGGTCATGCCCACTAACCCGCTTGTCGAGGGGGGATTGGCCGCGGCGCGGCCCTGGCAATTCAGATAGAATCCGCGCTTCGCGAATTCAATGGTTTCTGTAGCGAGTGCGCGGAATATAGCATGCACCACGCCGCCTATACCGAAAAGGTCCACGGCGATCGCCGGGATCTGCACAGCCTGCGCTCGCTGCTGCCTTTTCTCTGGGACTATCGGGGCCGCGCCCTGGTGGCCCTGGGCACCCTGGTGCTGGCCAAGGTGGCGAACGTCGGTGTCCCCCTGGTCCTGAAGCAGATCGTCGACGCGCTGGAGCGCACCGACCGGGCCGCGCTGGTGCTGCCGGTGGTACTGCTGCTGGGCTATGGACTGCTGAGGCTGGCCAGCTCGTTGTTCAACGAGCTGCGCGACGCGGTCTTCGCCCGGGTGCGCTACCATGCCATGCGGCACCTTTCGACGCAGGTGCTGCGCCATCTCCACGAGCTGTCCCTGCGCTATCACCTGGAGCGCCAGACCGGGGCCATCAGCCGGGATCTGCAGCGCGGCACCGCCTCGGTGAGCGCGCTGCTCAACTACATGGTGTTCAGCATCCTGCCGATGCTGGTGGAGCTGGTCCTGATCGCTGCCGTGCTTGTCACCCAGTACGACCGGGTGTTCACCCTGGTGACGCTGGCGGCGATTGCGCTTTATGTGGCCTTCACGCTGGCGGTCACCGAATGGCGGATGGAGTACCGCCACGCCATGAACCGACTCGACTCCCAGTCCAACACCCAGGCGTTCGACTCGCTGCTCAACTACGAGACGGTGAAGTACTTCGGCAACGAGCGCCTGGAGCTGGAGCGCTACGACCGCACCCTCGGGGACTGGGAGGAGGCCGCAGTCAAGAGCCAGACTTCCATGTCCGTGCTCAATTTCGGCCAGGGGGCGATCATCGCGCTGGGGGTCACAGGCATCATGTTTTTCGCCGCCCAGGGCGTGGTGCAGGGCAGCATGCGCATCGGCGATCTGGTGCTGGTCAATGCCTTCCTGCTCCAGCTGTTCATGCCGCTGGGCTTTCTTGGCATCGTATACCGCCAGATCAAGTACTCGCTGGCGGACATGGACCTGGTGCTCAAGCTGCTGGAGCGCGAGCCCGAGGTCAGGGATCGGCCGGGTGCCCGGGGGCTGCGTTGCGAGGCGGGACGGGTGGAATTTCGCCGAGTGGACTTCGCCTATCAGCCCGAGCGGCGGATTCTCCAGGACGTCAGCTTCGTTGTGGAGCCGGGCCGCAAGGTCGCCGTGGTCGGGCACAGTGGGGCAGGCAAGTCCACCCTGGCGCGCCTGCTGTTCCGGTTCTACGACGTCAGTGACGGCGCCGTTCTTATCGACGGGCAGGACGTGCGCGAGCTCACCCAGGCGAGCCTGCGCGCGGCCATCGGGATCGTTCCCCAGGACACGGTGCTGTTTAACGAGAGCATCTACTACAACCTGGCCTATGGGCGCCCCGGGGCGAGCCGCGAGGAGATCCAGCGGGCTGCGGCCATGGCGCACATCCGGGCATTCATCGAGTCCCTCCCCCAGGGCTACGACACCCTGGTGGGGGAGCGGGGTCTGAAGCTCTCCGGCGGAGAGAAGCAGCGGGTGGCCATCGCGCGGGCGATTCTCAAGCGCCCGCGCATCCTGGTCTTCGACGAGGCGACCTCGTCCCTCGATTCCGGGACCGAGCAGGCGATCCAGGAGACCCTGCGCGAGGTGGCGGAGTACCACACCACGCTGGTGATCGCGCACCGGCTGTCGACCGTGGTGGATGCCGACCTGATCCTGGTGATGGGGCAGGGCAGAATCCTGGAGCGCGGCACGCACCGCCAGCTCATCGACCAGGCAGGGCTCTATGCCCGCATGTGGCGGCTCCAGCAGGAGGACGCCCGGGCCGAGGCCGAGGCGCGGGCCAGGGCCGAGGCGGCCGCGTGAAGGTCTACCTGGTCGGGGGTGCCGTGCGCGACCGGCTGCTCGGCCTGGCGGTGGGCGAGCGCGACTGGGTGGTGGTTGGGGCCACCGAGGCCGAGATGCTGCGGGCCGGATTCGTCAAGGTGCCTGCGGAATTCCCGGTTTACCACCATCCCGAGACCGGCGAGGAGCACGCATTGGCCCGGGTCGAGACCAAGACCGGCCCGGGCCATCGGGGATTCGAGGTCTACGCGGGGCCGGAGATCACCCTCGAGCAGGACCTGCGCCGGCGCGATCTCACCATCAACGCCATGGCCGAGGATGCCGATGGGCGGCTGATCGACCCGTTTCATGGACGTGCGGATCTGGATGCTGGCCTGCTGCGCCACGTCTCGCCCGCCTTTGATGAGGACCCGCTGCGCGTGTTGCGCGTTGCCCGCTTCGCGGCGCGGCTGGGGCGCTGGGGCTTTCGGGTGGCCCATGGCACCCACCAGCTGATGCGGTACATGTCGGCCGGCGTGGATCTCCGGACCCTGCCGGCCGAGCGCGTCTGGCAGGAGCTGGAGAAGGCGCTCGCCGAGGAGCAGCCCTGGCGTTTCGTGGAGGTACTGCACCGCTGTGGTGCCCTCGGGATCCTGGTACCGGGAGCTCGCCGAGCGCCTCGGGCCTTCCGGCGCTCACCGGGAAGGGCTCGACCCGGCGCCGCTTGCGGCACTCAAGCGGGTCACCGCTCTGACCGGCGACCCGCGGGCTCGATTCGCCGTGCTGATGCACGACGCCGCAGGTAGCGACCCCGGCGCGATCTGTCGACGACTGCGCGCCGGCAAGGCATGTTGCGATCTGCTCGGACTCGCAGTCTCCCGGGGGGGGCAGCTGCGCGCGGTGGGCACGGCGGGTGCGGGCGAGGCGGTTGCGCTGCTCGAGGCCATCCGGGCGTTGCAGAGTCCCCAGGCTCTGGTACAGCTGCTGCAGGTCGGCGCGGCGCTCTGGCCCGAGTCGGTCGTCCCGGCGCGGGGGCGTCTCGAGCAGGCGCGGCTGGCGGCCGCGGCGGTGCGCGGGGCCGATCTCCGTCAGAGCGGACTGCAAGGGACCGAGCTCGGCCATGCGCTCACCCGGCGACGCGTGGAGGCGGTTCGCGCCGCCTGGCAGGCCGTTGAAAGGGGCAGGGAATAGGCATAACTTCGCGATAGTGCGCCCCAGCGTGTCCAGACGATGTCGATGACGCCTGCCCGAGCCAGCCCGCCTGCGCCGCTATGCCTGCCCTGAGCGACCTCGGGCCCGGCGGATCGTCGCCCCGGGGGCCGGTCCGGGGCAGTGCGGGCCAGCGGCGCCGGCGGGTGGTGCGGATCCTCAAGGCTGCCCGGGTAGCCGTGCCCGTGCTGGTGCTTGTCCTCAGCCTGGTGTTGGTGCTGGTCCTGGCCGCGCGCCTGCTCAGCGCTGCGCGGGACCCGTCACAGCTCGGCACGGCGATGCTGATGGCTGCGCTGGTCGGGCTGGCCGCCCTGGGGGTAGCCGCACAGCGGCTGCGCGAGCGCCTGCTCTCTCCCCTGGTCTCCCTGGAGGATTCGGTGTCGAACGTCTGTCAGGGTGTCCCCGGCGCCGCCTCGACGCTGCCGGTCGAAAGCGACGGGGTGCTCGCCTCGGTGGCCCGCGACATCGGCAGCCTGAGCGAGGAGCTCACCGAGCTCTATGAGGACATGGATAACCGGGTGGCCCGCCAGACCCGGCGTCTCGCCCAGAAGACCGCCTCGCTCAAGATCCTTTACGACGTCGCCATCAGCATCAACCAGGCCCAGAACCTCGAGGGCTTGCTGACCCGCTTTCTGCGCACCCTAAAGGAGATGATCAACGGCCGTGCGGCCACGGTACGCGTGCGCATGCCCGATGGCCGCATGAGACTGGTCGCCTGTATCGACCTGGACAACGAGCTCTCCCTCGAGGAAGACATACTTCCGATCCGGCTCTGCCAGTGCGGCAGGGCGCTGTCCCCGGGCGACGTGCTCTGCGACCAGGATGCCGTCCAGTGCACCCGGTTGCAGGGCCGGCGCATGTTCGGTCGCGACCAGGTCGAGGTGGTGGAGGTGCCCCTGGCCTACCACGACGATCTGCTCGGGCTGTACCAGATCTATGTGGCGAAGCCCGGCATCTCCGGGCGCGAGGACGTGATGGAGCTGCTCAGCACCATCGGCAGTCATCTCGGGGTGGCGGTCGCCAAGCAGCGCTCCGACGCCGAGACTCGCCGGCTGTCCATCATCGAAGAGCGCACGGCCCTGGCACACGAGCTGCACGACTCCCTCGCCCAGACCCTGGCCAGCCTGCGCTTCCAGGTGCGCATGCTCTGGGAGACCCTGGAGCAGGGGGGCTCGGGGCAGGAGGCCCTGAGCGAGACCTTGCGCATCCGCAACGGGCTCGACGAGGCCCACACCGAGCTGCGCGCGTTGCTCAACGGCTTTCGCACGCCCCTGGACCGGCGCGGTCTGATCCCCGCGCTGGAACGGCTGGTGACCCGTTTCCGCCAGGAGACAGGGGTGGCTGCGTTCTGCCAGTGCGATTGCCACCAGGTGATGTTGAGCGCCAGCGAGGAGATGCAGATGGTGCGCATCGTGCAGGAGGCCCTGGCCAACATCCGCAAGCATGCCCACGCCCACACGGTGCGGGTGCTGCTGCGGTGCAAGCCGGCGGGCCACTACCTCCTGCTGGTCGAGGACGACGGGGTAGGGCTCGCGGAGGCCGTCCCCCGGGGACGGCCGGGCGAGCACATCGGCCTGTCGATTATGGAAGAGCGCGCGCGGCGCCTGGGCGGGCGCCTGCGCATCGAGAGCGAGCCCGGGGAGGGCACCCGCGTGGAGGCTTCTGGTTCCGCCCCGGGGATCGCCTGGCCGATGCCCCGGTGGGAGGAGCGCCTCGATGAGGGTGATGCTGATCGATGACCACGCCCTGTTTCGGGTCGGCCTGCAGGAGCTGCTGGAGCGGCGCGGCATCGACGTGATTGCCGTGGTCGGCGACTGCCAGGAGGGTGTGCGCCTGGTGCGGGAGCTGCGTCCGGACGTGGTGCTGCTGGACATGCGCATGCCGGAGATGACCGGGATTCAGGTGCTGCGGCGCCTGCGCGAGATCGCCCCGCCCATGGCGGTGGCCATGCTGACCACGAGCCGCGAGGAGAGCGACCTGATCGAATCGCTGCAGAGCGGGGCGCGCGGCTATCTGCTCAAGGACATGGAGCCCGATGAGCTGCTCGATGCCCTCAACCGCATCGTCAAGGGTGAGACCGTGGTCGCCAAGGAGCTCACCGCCGTGCTGGCCAAGGCGGTGCAGGGCGGCGAGGACCCGGGCCGATCCACGGACGTCTTCTCCGAGCTGACCCCGCGGGAGCGCGAGATCCTCTGCCATCTGGCGGAAGGGCAGAGCAACAAGGTGATCGCCCGGCACCTGGGTATCTCCGACGGTACCGTTAAGCTGCACGTCAAGGCGATCCTGCGTAAGCTCGATGTCCACTCCAGGGTGGAGGCCGCTGTCATCGCCGTGGAGCAGAGCCTTTGCTCGAGGGATTGAGAGCAGTCTGGGCGGGGCTCGGGTGCTGCGCTGGCCGGCGCGCTCCCGGACAGGTGGCGCAACACCAAGCGGATGCAAGCAGATGAAGAAGTTCCTCCAGCTGATCCAGGATAGCTTGACCGATGTCCGAGAGATCATGCCCTGGGACCTCGAGGCGCGTCTCGAGGCCAACCCGCACCTGATGATCGTCGACGTGCGGGAGCCTTACGAGTACGAGGTGATGCACATCCCGGGGTCTATCAACGTCCCGCGCGGCATCCTGGAGTCGGCCTGCGAGTGGGATTACGAGGAGACCGTTCCCGAGCTGGTCAGGGGGCGCGAGCGCGAGACCGTCGTGGTCTGCCGCTCGGGCTACCGCAGCGTACTGGCCACCCATGCCATGCAGGTGCTGGGGTACACGGACGTGGCCTCCCTGAAGACAGGGCTGCGCGGTTGGAACGACTACGAGCAGCCCCTGGTCGACATCGCCGGCGGCGCCGTCGCGGTGGAGGATGCCGACGAGTATTTCACGCCCAAGCTGCGCGTTGAGCAGCTGCGACCCGACGGGCCCGTTCGCCGCTGAGGGGTTTGCCCAGGCGTGCTGATCCCCGCCCCCAATCGGGTACGCTCGATCAAAGGATACCGCCGGGCTCGACCGGGGATGTAGCCCCTTGGCTGGAGTGCTCCGGCGCCTTGTACCAGCTCAGCTTCTCCTGCAGCTGCACGACCTCGCCGATGATGATCAGGGTCGGGGGCTTGGGCTGAGCCTGCTCGACGATGGCCGGCAGGCTGGTGAGGGTACCGGTGAATACGCGCTGCAGGTGCGTGGTGCCCTGTTGCACCAGGGCCGCCGGCATTTGCGGTGACACGCCGTGGGCCAGGAGCTGGCGGCAGATCTCCGGCAGACCGTGCAGGCCCATATAGAAGACCACCGTCTGGCGGGGCTGGGCGAGCTGCGGCCAGTTCAGGTTGATGGTGCCGTCCTTGAGATGCCCGGTCACGAAGGTGACTGACTGGGCGTAATCCCGGTGCGTCAGTGGGATGCCTGCGTAGGCGGCGCACCCCGAAGCGGCGGTGATGCCGGGCACGACCTGGAACGGCACGCCTTCCTGCGCCAGGGTGTCGATCTCTTCGCCGCCGCGTCCGAAGATAAACGGGTCCCCGCCCTTGAGCCGCAGCACTCGCTTGCCCTGCCTGGCGAGCCGCGCGAGCAGGCGATTGATCTCGCCCTGGCGCATGGCGTGATTGTCGCGCTCCTTGCCGACGTAGATGCGCTCGGCGTCCCGGCGGGTCATGTCCAGGATCGCCTTGGCAACCAGGCGGTCATAGACCACCACGTCCGCCTGTTGCATCAGTCGCAACGCCCGGAAGGTGAGCAGGTCCGGATCCCCGGGTCCACCGCCGACCAGGTACACTTCGCCCATGCCCGTGGTGGGCCGTGACTCGGCAAGCTCCTTGGCCAGGATCGCCTCGGCCTCCTGCAGGTGTCCCGAGAAGACGCGCTCGGCCACGGCGCCCTGCAGCACCCGGTCCCAGAAGCGTCGCCTGTCCGGGGGGTTGGCGAAGCGGATCTTGACCTTGTCGCGGTAGCGCCGGGTGAGCTCTGCCAACCGGCCGTAGCCGGCCGGAATCAGCGATTCGAGGCGGGTGCGAATGAGACGGGCGAGCACCGGCGATGCCCCCCCGGTCGATACCGCCGCCACCACCGGGGAGCGGTCGATGATCGAGGGAACGATGAAGCCGCACAGCTCGGGCTGGTCCACGACGTTGACGGGGATGCGTCGCGCCTCGGCCTCGGCAGCAACGGCTCGGTTGACCGCGGGGTCGTCGGTCGCCGCGATCGCCAGGTGACAATCCTGCAGATCGCTGGGCTGGAAGTCCCGCGCCAGGTGCTCGAGGTCGCCGCTGTCGCGGATCCCCGCCAGCGCGCGGCCCAGGCGGGGTGCGACCACGCGCACCACCGCCCCAGCGCGGCGCAGCAGATTGACCTTGCGGGTGGCAATGTCCCCGCCGCCCACGACCAGGCAGGGTTTGCCCTTGACATCGAGAAAGATGGGAAGAAAGTCCACGCTCGCACCTCAGAATTGGGACCGCCCGGTGCGCCGGATCGCGACGCATCGGCGGGCAATCTATCATCCTAGAAACGGCAGTTGACCGCTTCCAATAACGATCAAGTGATGGATTCGACCATGGCTCAGGACAAACCTGCTGCTCACCCGTTGGGTGACGGCCGCTACGACCACCAGAGCACGCACCGCGCGGCGCCTGGCTGCGTTATAACTCGTTGGAATAGGTCTACTATTACTCCGGGCATCCTGCCCTTCGCCCTGCGGGCCAGCGGTAGCTGTTCAAATCGCTCCCGGCGATTTAGTCCGCCTCGTCATGCCTTGCCAGACACCACGCGGCACGCACCCTGGCGGCCGTTCAACTGCCGCTTCTAGGATCATGGGCCTGGGCAGGTGTCTGGCCGGACTCCGCAGGGCCCCAGTTGATGCAATCATGAAATTATAATATACTGTTTCGGTTAACTTTTCCGAACGGATCCGCAGGGTGATCAGAGAAATCGAATCGCTGGACCTCGTGGAGCGGATGAGAGGTCCCGGGCGGATGCACCTGCTCGACATCCGTAGCGATGGCGAGGTTGCGCAGGGTGTGCTGCCCGGGGCGGAGCACGTTCCCATGCATCTTCTGCCGGCCAGGATCGCCGAATACCCCCCAGATCGGGAGATCGTGCTCTACTGTCGTAGCGGCGCTCGCTCCTACCACGCCTGCGCGTACTTGGTGCAGCACGGTTTCCGCAATGTCATCAATCTGAGGGGTGGCATCATGGCATGGATGCGCCACGGGCTGCGGGTCGACTCCCCTCCCGCCCCTCACTCCGGGGCCTGAGTGGGCCCCCGGCCGGCCGCTCAGCTCTTGCGCTCGCGCGGGAATTCGAATATAAGTAAAGGCTGCTTTTTACAACAAACAAACCTCGGGAGGTCGCAAGATGGCTGATTTTGATCAGGAACTGGACGCGAGTGGTCTGAACTGCCCGCTGCCTATTCTGCGCGCGAAGAAGACGCTATCCGGCATGGAGTCCGGCAAGATCCTGCACGTCATCGCCACCGACCCCGGCTCCGTGAAGGATTTTGAGGCGTTCGCCAAGCAGACCGGAAACGCGCTGATCGAGTCGAAGGAACAAGGTGGGAAGTTCCATTTCTTGATCCAGAAGGCCTGATTGCCCGTCGCCCTAAGACAACACGCACAAGCTTGGAGGATAGAGAGATGTCAGCTCAGAAAAAGTTGGCCATCATTGCCACGAAAGGCTCGCTGGACTGGGCCTACCCGCCTTTCATCCTGGCATCTACGGCTGCCGCTCTGGGCTACGAGACCCAGATCTTTTTCACCTTCTATGGCCTGCAGCTGCTGCGCAAGAAGCTGAGCCTGGAGGTGACGCCGCTGGGCAACCCCGGCATGCCGATGCCGATGGCCATGGATAAGTGGTTCCCGGTCCTGCTCACGGCTCTACCCGGGATGCAGAGCATGATGACCGCCATGATGAAGAAAAAGATGAAGGCCAAGGGCGTGGCGAGCATCGAGGAGCTGCGCTCCCTGTGCCAGGAGGCTGAGGTCAAGCTGATCGCCTGTCAGATGACCGTCGACCTGTTCGACATGGATACCTCGGAGTTCATCGAAGGGGTCGAGTACGGTGGCGCAGCGACATTCTTCGAATTCGCCGGCGAGACCGACATCTGCCTTTATATCTGAGTGCCGTCCCGGCGTCCGCGCGGCGCCGCCAAGCGAGAGAGCCGCCCCGAGGGCGGCTTTTTTGTGTTGCATGACCGTTTTCCGGCCCTCGCGAGGCGCTCGGCATGGGGCGCGCTCCGCCCGCCGCTCGAGCGGCCCGAGAAGGATGCTCAGGTCCTACAGGAACCGCCAGCGGAGCTGAGCGCTCAGTATGTCCACATGGGCGTCGTACTTGCCTTTCAACACGGCGACCCCGAGCGAATCGACCCGGTCGATCCTGGGATCTGGAACGAACAGGTGAGCGAAGCCGACATCGATGCCCAGCCTCTCGGACCATTGGTATCCGAAGCCCGCTGCCAGCCACAGCCGGTCGTTGTCAGGGATGCGGGGCGTCCGGCTTTGCGGATTGGGCACCGGTGCCTGATCCAGGGCAACACCGGCGCGCCATACCCATTGTTTGTTGGGGCGGTATTCGGCTCCGAGGGAGTAGCGGAAGGTGTCCTTCCAGTTGATCACCTCGGATCCGGTGGGCAGGATACCGCCAAACTCGAAGACCAGGGCCTGCAGGCAGCTCCAGTCGGTCCAGGTCACATCCGCCATCAGCGCCCAGCGATCGTTGAGCGGGTGGAACAGGCTGAGTGACGCCAGCGCCGGCATCGAAGTGTCGGAGCGGGCGGGGACGTCGTGCAGTAATCCGGCGGGCCGGGACGAGATCTTAGGGCCGTTGACCAGGGTGACATCGGCCCTGCCCCTGACCTGGTAGTCCAGACCGGAGCGATAGTGGGCACCGATGCGGGTGCCGTCGTGCAACTCCAGGAGGGCTCCGACGTTGTAGCCCCAGGCTTGGCCGTCACCTTTGATGTCCAGGTTGCTGTCGAGGCGCCCCGCGAGCGGCCGCCCCAGCAGCGGGAGCACGCCGGCGACGTCGACGGCGTTGGATAGGTCGGCCTTGAGATACTGGTAATCCAGGCCTGCCCCGAGGCTGATCTGGTCGGTCAGCCGGAAGGCGATCGACGGATTGAGGTTGACCGTCGTGAGCTGCGAGCGCCCGGCGTGGTAGCGCCCCATCCAGCCCTGGTCATACTCGGTGGTCAATCCGAAGGGACTGGTGATCCCCATGCCCAGGGCCAGGCGGTCGCTGACTGGATGCACGTAATAGAGATTCGGAATGGCGGACGGGACCCCGGCGTCGCCCCCGTCGTTGTGGCCGAGCCCGGTGCCGAACAGCCGGACCAGATCCCGGGAGCCCTGGTCGTGAAACTGGGCGCTGGGAGCGACAAGATGCACGCCGGCCACGGCCTCGGGGGCGGTCAGCCTCGTCATGCCGGCGGGATTGAAGAACAGGGTACTGGCGTCCTCCGCCAGTGCTGCCCCCCCGGCGTACGCCCCGCCCATGGCGCTCACGCTCTGCTCGATGAGCAGGAACCCGGAGGCCGGGCAGGTACCGGCCCAGAGCAGGCCCAACGCGCAGACCCCGGGGCGCCAATATCGCTGAATGGATGTCTTGTGGTTTTGCACCGATTTCTCTCTCACGGGATGGATCGCCTTGTCCCCACCCGTCTCCGGGCGCTGGGGCCGCATTCGCTTAGGGGAGCCCAGTTCGGCCCGCCCGGAAGTTTGTTCGCTATAATATAAGCTTGTGTGGCAAGTGACATTGATCTAGCAAGGGTTTTCCGGCCGCGCCTTTCCGGACTCGTCGATGGCAGGGCGGTGCACCGAGGGCGGGGGGGTGTGTAGATAACAACTCACAGAGGTGGGCGATGAGAGAACTGCGGTTTGGAACGACCTTTCGAGGAATCCTGTTCGTGTCCCTGATGTGTGCCGCCGCCCTGGCCGGCGCTGCGGATAAGCTGAAGCCGTTTGTGCTGGCCTCCAATGGCCCTGGCGATTTCGCCAACACGATCTCGGAGGTCCGGGACGCGTTGAAGGGGGCGGGATTTCAGGTGGCGGGGGAGTACAGTCCCTACGCGGACACCCACATCATCGTGGTCACCAACGGCTTTCTGAAGCGGCTCGCCGGTGAGCAGGAGGGCGGCCCTTATTTCGCCGGGCAGCGCGTATCCGTCGTGCGGAAGGGGTCCAACATCCAGGTCGCTTATACCAATCCCGATTATCTCGCCGCGGCCTACCGGATTAAAGGTGACGTCAGCTCGGTCACCGCCAAGCTCAAAACGGCGCTCGGCGCCCAGGAGCAGTTTGGAACAAAGAACGGTCTGACGCCGTCGAAGCTTGCGCGCTATCATTACACGTTTGGGATGGAATACTTCGATGACCAGATGACGGTCGCGACGTACAGTGATCAGGCTCAGGCGCTACGCTCCGTGGAGAAGGCGCTCGATGCCAAGAAGGGCGGGACATCGCAGGTGTACCGCATCGACTCCTCCGACGGCAAGGTGACCGTTTTCGGCGTCGCGATGACCGACGGATACAGCGGCGACGAGAAGATCATGTCGACCATCGATGTCGGAGACGAGCTCAAGCAGGCCGCCCATCTGCCCTACGAGATGGTGGTGCACGACGGTGAGGTGAAGGCGCTGGCGCCGCGCTTCCGGATCGCAATCGATTTTCCCGACCAGAAGATGATGGGCGACAACAGCTTCATGAGTATCATGAACAGTCCGCAGGCGATCGAAAAGGCGCTGACGCTGGGAGCGGGAGGCTCCTGGAGCGAGACGCCGGCCTCGCGGGGTGGATTCAATTTCTGAATCCCGGCCCGAGCGCATTCCTAGCGACGACCGGCGCCGAGCGGACAGCCGCGCGCCGGCCGCTGGCGGCTGATCCGGCCCGCGCAAGTCCTGGGGCCGTCCCGGCCCAGATCTCCCCTGTTCAATCCTGACGTCGGGAGCCGGCCGCGTTCCCGCTGCACGTGCCCGGGACCGCAGGGTCGGATCGGTTGGGCGCGGTCCTGCGCTGGTGTACTATATAAGGGATTTTTATCGCTCCCCAGGCGGGGGTGGACGAGATGGCCGATCGACGACTCCAGGTGTTCCACACAGTGGCCCGGTTGCTCAGCTTCACCAAGGCCGCCGAGACGCTCCACATGACCCAGCCCGCCGTGACCTTCCAGGTCCGTCAGCTGGAAGAGCATTTCAACACCCGGCTGTTTGACCGGACTCACAACCGCATCAACCTGACCGAAGCCGGTGCGCGCGCCTACGAATACGCCGACCGGATCTTCGAGCTTTACCAGGAGATGGAAAATTCGATCCGCGAGATGACCGGGGAGATCCGCGGCGCCCTGACCATCGGCGCCAGCACGACGATTGCGGAGTACATGCTGCCCACCCTGCTCGGCGATTTCAAGGCCAAGTACCCGGAAGTCGAGATCCATCTCAAAGTGTCCAATACTGAAGGCATCGTGTCCATGGTCGAGAACAACACCATCGATCTTGGCGTGGTCGAGGCCCCGGTGACCAACAAGAACCTGGTGGTGGAGATCTGCCGCATGGACCAGTTGGTAGCCATCGTGCCGCCCAAGCACCCCCTGGTCGGGCGTGAGGCGCTGGCCCTGCCCGAGCTGATCGGGTACCCGTTCATTTGTCGAGAGGAGGGCTCGGGCACCCGCGAGGTGATCACCGAGTACCTGGGTAAGCTGGATGGTTGTGCCGATTCCTTGAATATATCGATGGAGCTCGGGAGTCCCGAGGCCGTCAAGGGTGCCGTCGAGGCCGGGATGGGTGTCTCGGTGGTGTCGGGGGCGACCATCCAGAAGGAGCTCAAGCTGGGTACCCTGGTGGCCATCCATCTGGAGCCGCCACTCCAACGTCCCTTCTCCTTCGTACACCAGAAGCAGAAGTTCCGCCTGCGGGTGATGGAGGAGCTGCTCGACTTTGCCCGCTCCTACTGCAAGAGCCACGAAGCCGAAGGAGATCGTTAGGTTGCTCGATCTGCGAAGCCAATTGCCTCCGGAGCAGCGGCGGCTCCTCGGGTTGTTCGGACGCCTGGGCGAGTCCGAGCGAGGCACGCTCATCGCGTTTGCCGAGTTCCTCGCCGCCCGCCGGCAAGATGCCCAAGGCACGCAGCCCGCTCGCGCTGTCGCGCCCAAACCGATTCCCCGCCCAGGGGGCGAATCCGTGGTCGCGGCGATCAAACGTCTATCGGAGACCTATTTCATGCTGGACCGCGCGGTGCTGCTGACCGACACGTCCTCGCTGATGGCAGCCCATCTGATGCAGGGACGCCCGGCGGCGGAGGTCATCGACGAGCTTGAGGAGCTGTTCGAGGCCCATTACCGCCGGCTGCAGCCCGAGTCTGCCGACTGATCCCCGGAACGCCCGGCGATGCGGCTGCTTGCAGAGTGGTTCAAGCTGCATTTTTCCGACCCGCAGGTCGTCCTGCTGGCTGTGCTGCTGGTGCTGGGCTTCGCCGTGGTGCTCACCATGGGCAACATGCTGGCGCCTGTCCTGGCCAGCATCGTGGTCGCCTACTTGCTGGAAGGTCTGGTCAGGTTGCTGACGCGCCGCGGGGTGCCGCGACTGGTGGCGGTCGGGATCGTGTTCGTGGTGTTCCTGCTGTTTGTGACGCTGATCTTGTTCGGTATGGTGCCTGCGCTCTCGCGCCAGGTGACCCAATTCTTCCAGCAGCTGCCGAACATCATCTCCGAGGGGCAGCGCCAGCTCATGCAGCTGCCCGGGCGCTACCCCGACGTCGTTTCTCCGGAGCAGATTCAGGAGCTGATCGGGCATATCCGCCAGGAGGTGCTCGCGTTCGGTCAACAGGTGGTGTCCCTGTCCATCGCCTCGGTGGTGAGTATCATCACCATTCTGATCTACCTGATCCTGATGCCCTTGCTGGTGTTCTTCTTTCTCAAGGACAAGGACCAGATACTCAGCTGGCTGGTGCAGTTCCTGCCCGATGACCGCGCCCTGGCCCAGGAGGTCTGGGCCGACGTGGACCGACAGCTTGGCAATTACGTGCGGGGCAAGTTCTGGGAGATCCTGATCGTCGGATCGATCAGCTTCGCCGCGTTCAGGGCGCTCGGACTCGACTATGCAATGATGCTCGCGGTGCTGGTGGGGCTGTCGGTGATCATTCCGTTCGTCGGGGCGGCCGTGGTGACCATTCCGGTGCTGTTGATCGCCTGGTTCCAGTGGGGCTGGGGAGCGGATTTTCTCTGGCTCGCCGCCACCTACCTGGTCATACAGGCGCTGGACGGCAACGTGCTGGTGCCCTTGCTGTTCTCGGAGGTCGTGAATCTCCACCCGGTGGCGATCATGGTCGCCATTCTTGTCTTCGGGGGGCTCTGGGGGTTCTGGGGGGTGTTCTTTGCGATCCCGCTGGCGACCGTGGTGCATGCGATCATCAGCGCCTGGCCGCCCCCGGGCAAGCAGCGAGCGGAAAAGCGGCTGGAAGAACAGCGGGCCTGAGCACGCCGACCGCCCTGGTCCGCGCCGTCGGCGTCGCCCGTCCGGGCGGCCCGGCAGCACGCAGCTGGGGACTCCGGATCAGACCTGCTTGCTGCTCCGGCCGCCGGATTGTCGGTGACATAGTCACAGACCCGCCCGCCGAGCGGCCGGCTCAGTCCGAGGCCGGCTCCCTGGTGCCCTGTCCACGCCGGTCGCCGGGGCGCACGAACCGTCCGACCCACAGGTCCGCACCGCAGGCGTCCGGCGGCTCGCCGCCTTGGGGTACGGCCTCTTCGGCGATGATCACCAGCGCGCCCGCGCGATGGGCGACGTCGACCAGGGCTGCCAGCGCGGCCCTGCCTTTGCGAGCGACCGCGGCGTCGGCCTCCACGTACCCCGCTTCCAGAAAAGACAGCATCCGGGCGGCCGCATCACTGCCGGTGAAGCGCGTAAGGGCGGTCGCTATGCCCATCTCCTTGAGGCGTCGCACCAGGTTGCGGGCCGTTTTTGGGTCAGCGCCGATCTCGGCCAGGGACAGCCCGAATACCAGCCCGGTGCCGGCTAGGTGACGGGCGCGCAGGCTGTTGCGAAGCTCTCCGAGCGCCTCCGGGTCCGACAAGGACTGGGGAGAGATCCGAGCCAGGAGGGTCTGCTCGGCGCGCCCCTGCTGATCCTCGAGAAAAGCGACCGCCCTCTCCAGGGTGTGGCGGTCAAGCTGGCGCAGCAGGCCGGCTTCGGCAGCAATGCGACGCACCTCGGACGCGGGGGCTAACCCATCCTGGCCATTGGTGCAGAGGGCCAGCTCATAGCCGCGGACCGACCGGTCTTGGGAGTCCGAGATCCGCCGGAAGCTTAGCTCCAGGTGGCCCGCGGCGATAGCGTCCCGGACCCGCGCCACCACCGCATCGCGCTCGCGCCGACCACTGGCGACATTGGCCGTGCCAGGAGCCGGCGCTGCCGACGGCGCTTCGAGTGACGCCGATCCCTGGGTCAGCTCGCGATGCAGGGGCCAGAGCCTGGAGCTGGCTCGCAGCCGTATCGGGCGTCCCTCGACCTCGAATGGGGGCTCGGCCAGGGAGCGCACCAGACGCTCGGCGATCGGGCGCAGGTTGCCCCCCCCGGGCTGACGTAGGAGCAAAGCGAAGCTGTTCCGTCCGGCGCGGGTGGCCACATCGCCTTCGCCAAGCTGGTTGGAGATGCGCTTGCCGACCATGGCAATCAGGGTCTCGAGGGCTGTCGGGCTGACCTGGGAGCACAGCGCCGGGAAATCCTCGAGGTCGATGTGCAGCATCGCAGCGGGGGCGTCATCCCCCGCCTGCCCCGAGAGCAGGGCGTCCACGCGCTCGAAGAAGTGCTGCTTGGATGTCAGCCCGGTCGCCGGATCGATGCGCGGTTGCTCGCCCTGGTCGAGCCCGTCCTGGAGCTGGCGAGCCCGGCGGATTCGGTTGGTTACGGTGCCGATAAGGTGTTTGGGGCGGATCGGCTTGGCGATAAAGTCGTCTGCCCCGACGCTCAGGGCGGTCTGCTGCTTCTCCGGGTTCTGCTCGCCGGACAGATAAACGATAGGCAGGGTGAGCAGGTGTTTGTCCTGACGAATGAGCCGCGTGAGCTCCACGCCGCTGGCGTTGGGCATGTACACGTCCATCAGCACCAGGTCGGGCTTGAAGCGCTGGATCGCGCCGACGGTTTCCAAGGCGTCGGTCAGCACCTCGGTCTCCATGCCTCCCTTGCGCAGGATGGTTGCCGCGAACTTGGCCTGCGATGGATCGTCTTCGACCACCAGCACGCGGTAGGCCGCGCGCTCGCCGTCCTTGGCGAGCTGCGTGACCCGGCGTACCACCGACTCGGTGTCGAGCGGTGCAGAAAAATAGGCGTCGGCCCCGGCCCGCATGGCTGCCAGACGGCGTTTGATGTCGCTGGAAGAGGAGACGAAGACTAGGGGCAGGGACTGGGCAGCCCCGGCGCGCTGTTTTCGAATGGTCTCGAGCAGCGAGGATGCCTGTGCCAGCAGGCTCGCATCCACAATCAGCGCGCTTGGCCAGCCCCGCTCCAGCTCTCCGCTGAGCTGAGTCAGGTCCCGGAACATGACACAACGCCAATGGCTTGCCTGGAGCAGCTTGTCCAGGCCCGGCACCAGATCGCTTCGCGAGAGTAGGCAGTAGACCGCGCCCTCTCCGGACGCCTGCGTTGCGTTGCCTACCGGTCCCGCCTCGAGGGCCGACAGGACGGCCGCCTCAAGCACATGAACGAGCTCTGCAACCTCGCGGGCCCGCTCCAGACTGGGTCGTTTGTCGTCTCCGCTGAAGGTGCTGAGATAGATCTCCAGGGAAAACGCGCTCTCGCTGATCTCCCCGAATCCGGCCCGCCCGGTGGCCTCTCCCAGGCCTTGGACTCGGCGGAACAGCTGCTCGAAGCGCTTCGAGTCCCAGGTTCCCCGGCTCAGTGCGGCCCATTCGTCCTTGATCGCTGTGATATGCTGCGGCACACGAGTTAGCAGGGTCTGTGCGGCGCTGGCAGGGCTTCGTGGGGCGGAGTCGGGCTTTTCCATCGGGGTCCGGGGCTGGATGTCCATGACGTCTCGGTTATGGTTGTCAGCTCGGCCAAGTTCAAGTAAACATTCTAAACAATAACATAAGGCCGCATCATCAAATCGGCGCTACCTTGGTGCAACACCGCTTGCTCGACGAAAGCTGCCGCCCGTCCGGGTCACACGGATACCTCGGACGGGTCCGTGTAGGCGTGCCGGTCGATGGACCGGAAAACGTCGTTTCGGCTCGAGGGCAGATCGGTTGAGCGCTCAGGACCCTGTCGTGGAGGCCGAGTCCACTTGGCGGCTGTCCGGCGGAGCCGCCGTTATCTGCCGCGGGGCAGTTCGCGCGGGTGCGGCGACCCTGGTGCTGGCCGTGCTGGTGTTGCTCATAGGTCCGCCCGGGAGCCGCTGGGGTCTGGTCGGCGTTGCGATCTGGGCGGTTGGGGCGCTGGTCACGGGCGTTGTCCAGCTGCTGGTCGGGTTGGTCGAGCGGCGTCGCTGCATCGAAGCTGGGCCCCCTGCGTCCTTCCCATTGGCCCTGCTCGTGTCCTCCATGGTGCCCGCCGGTGCGGTCTGGGGCACTGCCCTGTGCTGGCACTTCCCGACCTATGCCACGCCGGCGGCCGCGGTGGCGACGCTGGTTGCCGGCGTGATGGGCGTGGCCATCGGCCTGCTCGCCGGATTTTATGCCCCTGCCAGGCGGGCCTATCTGGCGAGCTTCTGGATCGCCGCCTTGGTCTCGGCAGGGGGGGGCTGGGGTAGCGGCGGAGCGGGCGTTGGCCTGCTCGGTGCTTATCTGGCGGCTCTGACGCTGGCGAGCATCGTCGTCGGGGTGGTCGTGGCTCAGCTGCAGCGGGGTCACGGGGACGCCCTCGATCTTGGCTGCCAGATCTCGGATCTGCAGCTGCAGCTCGACAAGGCGCGCCAGAAATTGCTGCAGCAGACCGGGCACCGTCAGTCGGTGGAGAAGGAGCTGTCCACGGCCAAGGAGCAGGCCGATACCGCGAATCTCGCCAAGAGCGAGTTTCTCGCGACCATGAGCCACGAGATCCGCACCCCGCTCAACGGGGTGGTGCCGCTGCTGGAGATGTTGCGCGACAGCGAGCTCAACGGCGAGCAGCGCCAGTATGTGAACACGGCGCTGGGGTCGTCCTATCACCTGCTGCGCATCATCGACGATATCCTGGACTACTCCAAGATCGAGGCGGGCAAGATGGAGCTCGAGAGAATCGAGCTCAATCTTCAGGAGATCGTGGAGTCGGTCACGCTGTTACTGACCAAGAGCGCGGAAAGACGCAGCCTGAAGCTGGGCTACGTCATCAAGCCCGGGGTGCCCCGCCGCGTGCGCGGCGACCCGATCCGCATCCGACAGATCCTCACCAACTTGGTGGGCAACGCCATCAAATTCACTGAACGGGGCGGGGTCCTCGTGGAGGTGTCCAAGCGCCGGTCGAGCCGCAAGGAGGTGGAGATCCAGTTCGCCGTGAAGGACAGCGGGGTGGGCATGAGCAAGCAGACGGCCGAGAAGCTGTTCAGCTTCTTCACCCAGGCGGACGCCTCCACCACCCGCCGCCACGGCGGCACCGGCCTGGGGCTTGCGATCTGCAAGCGTCTGGCCGAGATGATGGGGGGCACCATCGGGGTCCAGTCCAAGATCGGCAAAGGCTCGGTGTTCTGGTTCACGGTGCCCATGCGCCGCTCCATCACCGACGTGCCTTCGCAGCGCAAGAACCTCAAGGGCGCGCGCGTGGTGATCGTCGGCGTGGATGCCTACGAGTACCGCGAGCTCAGCCGGTTCTTCGACGAGTGGGAGATTGTCTACGATCGCGCCGACAGCCCTATGGACGCGCTGGACAAGCTGCGCTCCTCGGCGCGTCTGGGCGATTCCTGGGCCTACGAGCTGCTGTTGGTCGATGCCGGGGGGCTGGGCGGTGCGGCGCTCACGCTGCTCCAGCAGGTCAAGACCTCCGACACCCTGATGGATCTGCAGACGCTGGTGATCGAGGGTGAGATGTCCCTGCGCTCCAAGATGGAGGAATTCGGCATCTCCGATCTGCTGCGCCCGCCGATCAACAAGGGCGAGCTCAGGGGCAAGCTGCACCGGCTGCTGGACGTGCAGGTCGACAGCAAGTCCGGGCTCGGAGCGGATGCGCCCCTGGCCATGCCTGTGATGCTCGACGAGGAGGCCTGGATCCAGGAGTCCACCCTGGTCGAGACTGTCGATCAACCGCCGCCGGTCCGGTCCGCGCAGCTGCAATATCAGGGCAGGGTGTTGCTTGCCGAGGACAATGCGGTCAACCTGAGTGTGGCCAAGAAGATGCTGGAGCGGCTCGGTCTGAGCTGCGACGTGGCCGTCGATGGGCTGCAGGCATTGGCTGCCATCGAGCAGGAGCCTTTCGATCTGGTGTTCATGGACTGCCAGATGCCGCGCATGGACGGATATGAAGCGACCCGCTCGATTCGGATACGCGAATCGATGCACAAGCTGCCGCGGCTGCCCGTGGTCGCCATGACCGCCAATGCCATGGCGGGAGATCGGCAGAAGTGCCTGGATGCCGGCATGGACGACTATCTCTCCAAGCCCATCAACGCGCCCAAGGTGCAGGGTATTCTCAATCAGTGGCTGCCGAGCCAGCAGCGCCCGGAGCCACGGGCTGCCGAGCCCGCAGCGATGCCCACGGCAGAGCCCCGAGGTCGGGCGATCGATGAGAGCTCGCCGATCGATCGGCAGATCATCGAGGAGCTGCGCGAGGTGATGGAAGAGGAGTTCGACGGACTGTTGCAGACCTATCTGGAAACTGCGCCCAACTTCCTTGACCAGCTTGAGCAGGGGGCCGGTAGCGGTGATGTCGAGCGGATGGTGCTGCCGGCGCACTCGCTCAAGTCGAGCAGCGCCAATGTCGGCGCCCTGCGTCTGTCCGAATTCGCCAAGGAGGTCGAGCACGCCTCCCGTCAGGGCCAGACCGAGCGGGCGGTGAGCGCCTCCCGCAAAGTGCGTCCGGAAGCTCGAGCGGGTGCAGTCGGCGCTCAAGCGCATCTGCGCCGGGGAGATTGCCTAGCGCGACCGCATTCAGGGCTGCGCGCGCTGAGGGGGTGCCCGTAGGTGCCGCGCGCGCCTGCGCGACCAACCGCACCTCCCCAAAGGGGGCCGGCAACGGGTAGGGGGCGGGCCCTCGGGCCGGCGCGGGTGCGTCGGCGCCATCAGGCGGGCATGCCGGGCTACCGACAGGCTCCTAGAGCGTATCGGAAGCGAAGTCCGCCAGCCGGGAGCGCTCACCGCGCAGCAGGGTGATGTGGCCGCTGTGGGGCCAGGTCTTGAAACGGTCCACCGCATAGGTGAGCCCGGAGGTGGTCTCCGTGAGATAGGGCGTGTCGATCTGGGCCACGTTGCCGAGACAGATCACCTTGGTGCCTGGTCCGGCCCGGGTGATCAATGTCTTCATCTGCTTGGGCGTCAGGTTCTGGGCCTCATCGAGAATGAGGTACTTGCTGAGAAAGGTCCGTCCACGCATGAAGTTCAGGGAATGGATACGGATGCGGCTGCGCAGCAGATCATCCGTGACCGCCCGGGCCCACTCGCTGGCGTCGGTGCGGGTGAGCACCTCCAGATTGTCCATCAGGGCGCCCATCCAGGGCGTCATCTTCTCCTCCTCGGTGCCGGGCAGAAAGCCGATGTCCTCGCCCACGGGCACCGTGACCCGGGTCATGATGATCTCCCGGTAGCGAGTCATATCCAGCACCTGGGCCAGGCCGGCGGCCACCGCCAACAGGGTCTTGCCGGTGCCGGCGTTGCCGAGCAGAGAGACGAAGTCGATCTCCGGGTCCATCAGCATGTTCAGGGCGAAGTTCTGCTCCCGGTTCCGGGCGCTGATGCCCCAGACAGCGTGTCCGGCCACGCGGTAGTTGGTGACCAGCTCAATGACGGCACCCGCACTGTCGATGCCCCTGACGATCGCCTCGAAGCTTTCGTCCTCCTCCAGGTACAGGCACTGCCCGACGAACCAATTGGCGACATCCGGCCCGCTGATCCGATAAAAGGTCCGGCCCTGCTTTTTCCAGGATTCCACGTCCTTGCTGTGATCGCTCCAGAAGCCTGCCGGGAGCGCACGCTGGCCGCTGTACAGCAGACGCACGTCATCGAGCACCTGGTCGTTGTGGTAGTCCTCGGCGCGGATGCCTACCACCGAGGCCTTGATCCGCAGGTTGATGTCCTTGGAGACCAGGATCACGGTCCGGTGGGGATGCTCATTCTGCAGCGCCAGCGCGGTGCCCAGGATGTTGTTGTCCGGTGAGCTGCCTGGCAGCCCCTCGGGCAGCAGCTGGGGGAGGTGGCGGGTCTGGAAGAACAGTCGCCCGCGCTCGAGAGCGCCCTCCGCCGCGCCGTTGGTCGGAGCCGGCAGACGCAGTCCCGCGTCGATCGTCGCCTTGTCGGCGCCGGACATCATCTCGTCGAGGAAACGGCTCGCCTGGCGGACATTACGGGCCACCTCGGAGGTGCCCTTCTTGTGGCGGTCGAGCTCTTCGAGCACGCCCATCGGGAGGAAGATGTCGTGCTCCTTGAACCGGAAAATCGAGCTGGGATCGTGCATGAGCACATTGGTGTCGAGGACAAACAGTCGATTTTCTAAGCGCTCTGCCTCTGGCATATGTTTGATCCGGCAATCCTCTGATCGGGAGCCCTGAGCGGCGGTGGGTCAGGACGCGTCGAGCGCCTTGACCGCCTCGAGAACCTCATCCACGTGCCCCTTGACCTTCACCCCCCGCCATTCCCGTCGCAGCACGCCTTCCCTGTCCAGCAGGAAGGTGCTGCGCTCTATGCCGCGGACCTGCCTGCCGTACATGTTCTTGAGCTTGATGACCCCGAACAGGTTACACAGGGTCTCGCTCGGGTCGGAGATCAGGTCGAACGGGAAGCTTTGCTTGGATTTGAAGCCTTCCTGGGCCTTGAGGCTGTCGCGGGACGCGCCGAGCACGCGGGCGCCGTGGCGCTGCAGCTGCGCGAGCGCGGCCGAGAAGTCGCGGCCTTCCTGGGTGCAGCCCGGCGTGCTGGCCTTGGGGTAGAAGTACAGCACCAGGGGAGCGCCCCTGAAATCCGACAGCCGCACCGCTTGGTTGCCGGTCAGCTTCAGCTCGGTGTCCGGCACCGGTTCGCCCAAGGCCGCCTGGCTCATTGTGCTCTCCCGCTATCTGCGCTGAATGCGACTTGCATCGGTTACTGCTTCAGCGGCTCGAGCACCGCATCCAGGTTCATGGCGTCGCAGAAATCCATGAACTCCTCGCGCAGGCTCGCGATGTGCACGTCCGAGGGGATGCCGACGGTCATGTGGACCGAGAACATGGGCGTCCCGGTGTGCGGGGCGGCGTAGCCGGTGGTCACCATGTCCTCGATGTTGATAGCGCGCTGGGAAAAGAAGCGCGCGAGGTTATGCACGATGCCGGGATGATCCAGGGCCACGACCTCTACCATGTAAGGCATGAGGTTGGCGTGGGGCTCCCGCTCCTGGGTGCGCTCGGAGATCACGGTGAGCCCCATCTGGCGCTTGACCTCCGGCAACGCCGCTTCCAGCTTCGCCAGCGTGTTCCAGCTGCCCTCGATCATCAGCAGCATGGCAAATTCGCCGCCCAGCACTGTCATGCGGCTGTCGACGATGTTGCACCCGTCGTCCAGTATCCGGCGCGTGAGCTCGTCGACAATGCCTGGCCGGTCCTTGCCCAGGGCGGAGATCACCAGATAGCTCTTCTTCCGGGGCGCTGATGGACTGGAGGTCATGGGTAGGTGCTCGAGGTGTCTGGTCGGGCCGGCTCGGCGGCGCCCAGTTTAGCGCCGTGCCCGCAGCCTTGTCTTGGCGCTCAGCTGTCCGGGATCGCCACGCCGCGCAGCTGCTCGGCGGCGGCTTCGGGGCTGATGGTGCTGACAAACAGCCCTGAGCCCAGCTCGAACCCCGTGGGGATGCTGGTTCTGGGGCAGATCTCCAGGTGCCAGTGGTAGCTCCCGTCGCAGTCGGCGTACTCCTCGCCATGGGGCTTGGAGTGGAGAAAGAAGTTATATTGGGCGCCGCCGATGACGGCGTCCAGACGTGCCATGGTCCGCTTGAGCACCCGAGCGAAGTCCTCCAGGTCTGCCCCCTGGGACCGCAGAAAGTCACTCTCGTGGCTCAGCGGCAGTATATGGACCTCCCACTCGAAGCGCGAGGCGAAGGGCTTGACCGCGATGAATCTCTCGCCGCGCTCGACCACATACTGACCGACATTGATCCTGCGTCGTATCGCACCGGAGCTGCGGTCGTAGATGGTCGCTTCGAACGTCAGCGCCTCGTCGATCAGCGAGCAGAACACGCAGTGTCGGTACTTCTTGTAATAGGCGCGGCTGTGCAGGACCTCGTTCTGCAGGTTCTCGGGGACCACCGGCATGGCGATGATCTGGCTGTGGGTGTGCGGGATGCTGGCCCCGGCGGCCGGTCCGAAATTCTTGAACACCAGCACGTAGCGCAGGCGCGGGTCGCCGGCATAGAGCTCGGCCATGCGCTGGCGGTAGGCCGCGAACAAGTGACTCAGATGGGCCACGGACATCTCATGCAGGGCGATCCCGTGCTGGGGGTGGTCGATGACCACCTCATGGCGGCCGTAGCCGTCGATCACCTGCTGAAGGCCAAAGGTCAGCGGCCCTGTCGGGCTGTCGTCGCCGAGCACCGGGTAGAGGTTCTCGACGATCCGGATCTGCCAGTCGCCGTCGTTGGGAAAGGCGCCGATGGTCGGGGGAGTCTTTGCCTCGTTGCCTTTGCAGAAGGGGCAGCTTTCCACATGGGCCCGGGTGTCTCGGGCGACCTTTTCCTCCGGCTTGCGGGGACGCATGCCGCGGGCGGTGGCCACCAGCACCGATTCGGTGGGCACCACCGGGTTGATGCGGATCTCTCGGATGGACTGAGGCTGTTCGGACATGCGCTCTCCGGCGGGCTCAGGGGACGCCCTTGTGTAACGGAAATCCTTGGCCGGGACAAGCGCGACGAGCACCGGGATGATGCCCGGTACGCGCGGCGGTCAGGTGCGCTTGTCAGCATTGGAGAGCCCAAGATAAAATACTCCATTTGTTGATTTGCAGGGCTTCGGCATGTTCCAAGGCAGCTTGGTGGCGCTGGTCACTCCCATGGAAGAGGACGGCCGGATCGACGATGCGGGTCTCGCCAGGCTGGTCGATTGGCACGTCGAGCAGGGCACGCGCGGGATCGTTGCTGTGGGCACCACCGGCGAGTCGGCAACCCTCGACGAGGAGGAGCACTGCGGGGTCATCCGCCGTACCGTCGAGCTGGCCGCCGGGCGTATCCCGGTCATCGGCGGTACCGGCGCCAACTCGACCAGCGAGGCTATCGCGTTGACGCGCTGTGCCCGGCAGGCCGGGGTGGACGCCTGCCTGCTGGTTACGCCCTACTACAACAAGCCCACCCAGCAGGGGCTGTATCTGCACCACCGGGCCATCGCCGAAGCGGTGGACATCCCCCAGATCCTCTATAATGTGCCCGGCCGCACCGCCTGTGACATGCTGCCCGAGACGGTCGGGCGGCTTTCGGCGGTCGACAACATCGTCGGTATCAAGGACGCGACGGGCGATCTGCAGCGGGTCAGCCGCATGAGGGAGCTTTGCGGCGAGGACTTCTGTATCCTAAGCGGCGACGACTTCAGCGCCCGGGAGCTGATGCTCATGGGCGGGCAGGGGGTCATCTCCGTCACTGCGAATGTGGCTCCGGGGCTCATGCGGCGCATGTGCCAAGCGGCGCTAGACGGCGATCGAGAGACCGCCGCGGCTCTGGACGCCAAGCTCGCTGGCTTGCACAAGTCGCTGTTTGTGGAAGCCAACCCGATCCCGGTGAAATGGGCTTTGGCCGAGATGGGCATGATTCCCAAGGGCATCCGGCTGCCCCTGACTTGGCTGTCGGAGGGCTGTTGGGATGCGGTGCGCCAGGCGATGAAGCAGGCCGGCGCGATCTGACAGCGCGATTCAGGCGCCCCGGTGTTGCCGGGGATGTTCAACGGCGGGCGACGCGGGACGGCCGCGGCGGCGCGAGCAGAAGACGGTATCCCAAATGATCTCCAGAGCGACTCGATTCATCCTGCCTGGCTTGCTGGTGCTCGGTTTGGTCGGCTGCAGCTGGCTGCCGAGCAGCGACAGCATCCTCCCGGACCGCAAGGTCGAGTACAAGCGCGAGCAGCACGCGGAGCGGAATCTGGAGATCCCGCCGGACCTGACCCGGGGCTCTGACGAGGGCCTGGCTGCTCCCGGCATCGGGGGGGCGACCTACTCGCAGTTCGCGGACCAGCGCCAGCAGGCCTCGCGTGCCGCTACCGGCGCCCAGGTGTTGCCCAAGCCGCAGAACGTGGACATGCGCCGGGACGGCGACCAGCGCTGGCTGGTCATCGGGGCCTCGGCGGATGAGGTCTGGGCTTCGGTGGTGGCGTTTTGGCAGCAGAACGGCATTCTGCTCGAGGAGCAGGACCCCGGTGCCGGCGTGATGCGTACTGCCTGGGTTGAGAACCGCGCCAACATCAAGTCCGACTTCGTCACCGATAAGCTGCGCGGCTTCGTCGACGGGCTGTATTCGTCGGCGACCCGCGACCAGTACCGGGTGCGCCTGGAGCGGGGCCAGCAGCCGGGAACCACCGAGCTGTATCTGACCGAGCGCGGTATGCAGCAGACCTTCGCCGTCGGCTCCACGGGGGAGAAGCAGCAGACCATCTGGGTCCCGCGTCCCACCGACCACGGCCTGGAGGCGATCATGCTGCAGCGGATCATGGTCTATCTGGGCGCCACCACGGACGAGGAGCGTCAGGCGGTGGCCGCCACCGAGCAGAAGGCGCCGAACCGCTCTCAGCTGACCCAGACCAGCGCCGGGACCCTGCTCACCATCAACGATGACTTCTCGCACGCCTGGCGGATGACCGGCGTCGCGCTGGATCGCGTCGGGTTCGCTGTCGAGGATCGCGATCGCGCCAAGGGCGTCTACTTCGTGCGTTACAGTGACCCGTTGGCCGACGACAAGGACCGGGGGATGCTCTCCAAGCTCGCCTTCTGGCGCGACTCGCGCAAGCTCGACAAGGAGAGCCAGTACCAGGTCAGTCTGCGGCCCGAGGGCGCGACCACGGTCGTGGTGGTGCTCGACAAGAATGGTCAGCGCAGCAACTCGGATACGGCGGCTCGCATCCTCAAGCTGATCCACGAGCAGCTGCGCTGACGGGAGCATGCGCTTCGCCTCCCTGGGCAGCGGCAGTCGCGGCAACGCCACTGTCGTGGAGGGAGGCGGCACCCGCGTGCTGGTCGATTGCGGGTTTCCCGCCCAGGAGGCGGAGCAGCGAATGGGTGCGCTTGGCGTGGCCCCTGAGAGCCTGCACGCCATCCTAGTCACCCACGAGCACGGCGACCACCTGAGGGGCGTGGGGGCGCTGGCGCGCCGCTACGGCCTGCCGGTGTGGATGACGGTTGGCACTCAGCGGCACGGGGGCTGCGGCGATCTGCCGGACCCCCGCTCGTTCAGCGCCCACCAGGGGGGGTTCTCAGTGGGCGATCTGTACATCGAGCCGTTCACCGTGCCGCACGATGCGCGCGAGCCCGTGCAGTTCTGCTTGCGCGCGCAGGGCCTGCGTCTGGGCATACTCACGGATACCGGGGCCGTCACCCCGCACCTGGCGGAGGCCTTTGCGGACTGCGACGCCCTGGTTGTCGAGTGCAACCACGACCCCGAGCTGCTGGCTGCCGGGCCCTATCCGCCGGCGCTGCAGGAGCGGGTTGGCGGCGCGCTGGGCCACCTTAGCAACCGCCAGGCCGCCGCCTTGGTGGCGCGCCTCGATGGTGCCCGCCTGCGTCATCTGGTGGGCGCTCACCTCAGTGAGAAGAACAACCGTCCGGAGCTGGCCAAGTCGGCGCTGCTCGAGGCCTCCCCGACCCTGGCGGGGTGCCTGGCACTGCTGGACCAGCAGCGGGTGAGTCCCTGGTTCGAGCTCTAGAGCGCGAGTCTCCTGCGCCCTGAGGCGCTCGCGTGGGCGGCGGGCCCGCTCGGCAAGGACGCCGACTGCCAGCCCTGGCCCCGCCATTGCGCAGCAGGCGCCCCGGCCGCCACGCTGCAGGCTCGGCAGCTGGCCGGGCGCTGCATGCAGCGGGGGCATTATCGACAGGCTCTGCCCGCCGCCGCTGCGACGACATCCTCGCGGACGCTGCGCTATGATGCGTGCGTCGTCGTGCTGCAAGCCCTGGACCCTGACATGCTGACGCTCCGCGGTGCCCCCGCCCTGTCCGATTTTCGCCTGCGGAAACTGCAGACCCGCCTGGCCGACGCGATCGGCCGAGCCACCGCGCTCTATGCCGAATTCATGCATTTCGTCGAGCTCGAGCAGGCGCTGGATGAGGACGAGCAGCGGACCCTCGGTCGCCTGCTGCGCTATGGCCCCCGGCTGGCGGGGCACGACCCGGAGGGTCGGCTGGTGCTGGTGGCTCCGCGTCCCGGCACCCTTTCTCCCTGGTCGTCAAAGGCGACCGACATCGCCCGGGTCTGCGGCCTGACCAAGCTCGTGCGCCTGGAGCGCGGGGTTGCCTATTACCTCGGGGCCCAGGGGGCGCCCCTCAAGGATGCCGAGCTGGCTGCCGCAGCCGCGGTGCTGCACGACCGGATGACCCAGGTCGCCCTATACGAGGTCGCTGATGCCGCGGCCCTGTTCATGTCTGCCGCGCCGCGGGAGCTGCGCTCGGTGGACGTGCTGTCCGGCGGCCGCGACGCCCTGGCGGCTGCCAATGCGGAGCTGGGGCTGGCACTGTCCGACGACGAGATCGACTACCTGGTGGAGAGCTTTGGCGGTCTGCGCCGCAACCCCACGGACGTCGAGCTCATGATGTTCGCCCAGGCCAATTCCGAGCACTGCCGGCACAAGATCTTCAACGCCGACTGGATCATCGACGGGCTGCCCCAGTCGCGCTCGCTGTTCGCCATGATCCGCAATACCACCGAGCAGGCACCGGAGCAGGTGCTGTCGGCGTACCGGGACAACGCGGCGGTGGTGGCGGGTCGGCCCGGGCGGCGATTCTTCCCTGACCCGGTCAGTGGCCGCTACACCGTGTATGAGGAGCCCATCCACCTGCTGATGAAGGTGGAGACCCATAACCACCCCACGGCGATCTCGCCGGACCCCGGAGCGGCGACCGGCGCCGGCGGAGAGATCCGCGACGAAGGCGCCACCGGCCGCGGCGCCAAGCCCAAGGCCGGGCTGGCGGGCTTCTCGGTGTCGAACCTGCGCATCCCGGGGGCCGAGCAGCCCTGGGAGACCGATCACGGTCGGCCCGGGCGGATCGTCTCGGCCCTGCAGATCATGCTCGAAGGCCCCATCGGGGCCGCCGCGTTCAACAACGAATTTGGGCGGCCCAACCTCTGCGGATACTTTCGTACCTATGAAGAGCGGGTGCCGGGGCCCGATGGTCCGGAGCTACGCGGCTATCACAAGCCGATCATGCTCGCCGGGGGGCTGGGCAACATCCGCGAGCAGCACGTGAAAAAGCTGCGCTTCCCGTCGGGCACGCCCTTGCTGGTGCTGGGGGGGCCGGCGATGCTGATCGGCTTGGGCGGGGGTGCCGCTTCGTCCATGGCCTCCGGGACCTCGGCTGAGGATCTGGACTTCGCCTCGGTCCAGCGGGCCAACCCGGAGATGCAGCGACGCTGCCAGGAGGTGATCGACCGCTGCTGGGCCCAGGGCGAGGCGAGCCCGATCCTGTTCATCCACGATGTCGGGGCGGGCGGGCTGTCCAATGCCCTGCCCGAGCTGGTGCACGATTCCGCCCGGGGTGGGCGATTCGAGCTGCGGGCGGTGCCCAGCGATGACCCCGGCATGTCGCCCATGGAGATCTGGTGCAACGAGGCCCAGGAGCGCTACGTGCTGGCGGTGCGCGCCGAGCGTCTCGATGATTTCCGGGCGATCTGTGAGCGCGAGCGCTGCCCCTATGCGGTGGTTGGGGAGGCCAGCGACGAAGAATACCTGGTGCTCGGCGACGGCCACTTCGACAACTGCCCCATCGACATCCCCATGGCGCTGCTGTTCGGCAAACCGCCGCGTATGCTGCGCGAGGCGCGCCGCCGGCCGTTTCACAAGCCCGAGCTGCAGCTCGGGGGGCTGGATCTCAAGGAGGCTGCGCTGCGGGTCCTGCGTCTGCCCGGCGTGGCGGACAAACGGTTTCTCATCACCATCGGCGACCGCTCCGTCGGCGGCCTGGTGGCCCGCGACCAGATGGTCGGGCCCTGGCAGGTGCCGGTGGCCGACTGCGCAGTGACCGCCTCGGACTTCTGCGGCTACGCCGGGGAGGCGATGGCGATCGGCGAGCGCCCCCCCCTGGCGCTGCTCGATGGACCCGCCGCCGGGCGCATGGCGGTGGGCGAGGCGATCACCAACATCGCGGCCGCCGCCATCGAGCGGCTCGGAGATCTGAGGCTGTCCGCCAACTGGATGGCCGCGGCCGGCCACCCCGGCGAGGATGCCAGCCTCTATGAGACCGTGCGGGCCCTGGGGATGGAGCTCTGCCCCGCGTTGGGCATCGCCATTCCGGTGGGTAAGGATTCCATGTCGATGAAAACGGTCTGGAGCGAGCAGGGCGAGACCCGCGTCATGACCGCCCCGCTGTCGCTGATCGTCTCGGCCTTTGCCCTGGTGAGCGATGTGCGTCGCACCTTGACCCCGCAGCTGCGCACCGACTGCGGGGACACCGATCTGATCCTGGTCGATCTCGGCAAGGGTGCCAACCGGCTCGGCGGATCGGCGCTCGCTCAGGTCTACAAGCAGCTCGGGCGGCGCGGGCCGGACCTCGATGACCCGGCGGCCATCCGCCGATTCTTCGCCACCCTCCAGCAGCTCGCCGCTGAAGGGGTGCTGCTCGCCTACCACGACCGCTCGGACGGCGGGCTTTTCGCCACCCTTTGCGAGATGGCCTTCGCCGGACGCTGCGGCCTGCGGGTGGAGCTCGACCAGCTCGGCGAGGATGACCTGGCGGTGCTGTTCTGCGAGGAGCTCGGTGCGGTGCTCCAGGTGCGCCACAACGAGTCCGACGCCGTGCTCAAGGCTTTCGCCGATGCGGGTCTCGGCCGCCACACCCGGGTGATCGGGACGCTTGCCGAGGACGACACCCTGCAGTTCCTGCGGGGCGGGCGGGCGGTGCTGGGCGCCGAGCGCAGCGACCTGCAACGCGCCTGGAGCGAGACCAGCTATCGCATGCAGGGGCTGCGGGACAATCCGGACTGCGCCGAAGAGGAGTACCGGCGCATCGGGGAAGCGCGAGATCCGGGCATCTCCCCGCGACTCTCTTTTGATCCCGCCGAGGATATCGCGGCCCCCTACCTGGCCAGCGGCGCCAGGCCCGCGGTCGCCATCCTGCGCGAGCAGGGGGTCAATGGCCAGGTCGAGATGGCCGCCGCCTTCCATCGGGCAGGCTTCGACTGCGTGGATGTCCACATGTCCGACCTGATCTCGGGGCGGGAGACACTGGATGGCTTCAAGGGTCTCGCGGCCTGCGGCGGCTTCTCCTACGGCGACGTGCTGGGTGCCGGCGAGGGCTGGGCCAAATCGATCCTGTTCAACCCCAGGGCTCGCGAGCAGTTCCAGTCGTACTTCGAGCGCCCGGACAGCTTCACGCTCGGGGTCTGCAACGGCTGTCAGATGCTCTCCAACCTGCGCGAGCTGATCCCCGGTGCTGAGCTCTGGCCGCACTTCGTGCGCAACCGCTCCGAGCAGTTCGAGGCCCGTTTCTCGCTGGTGGAGGTGCTGGAATCGCCCTCGATGCTGCTCGCGGGCATGGCGGGCTCGCGCATCCCGGTGGCGGTCGCCCACGGGGAGGGGCGGGCCGAATTTCTGGACGCCGCCCATCTGGCGGCGGTGCGTGCCCAGGTCGCGGTACGCTTCGTCGAGGGCTGGGGCGAGGTTGCGGAGCGCTATCCGGCCAACCCCAACGGCTCGCCCGACGGCATCACCGGGCTCACCAGCGCAGACGGCCGGGTCACCATTCTGATGCCCCACCCGGAGCGGGTATTCCGCAGCCTGCAGAATTCCTGGCACCCGGACGAGTGGGGCGAGGACGGACCCTGGCTGCGCCTGTTCCGCAACGCCCGCGTCTGGGTCGGCTGACCTTCCCGGGGGTCCGATGCATTGCATCGGCGGCCTGGGCTGTCCATCTGCCCCTGGCGGCCTTAGGATATCCGCCGGTGCTGCACGCCTGGCGAGGTTTCGGGCGATCAGTGCCTCGGTTTAGGATGCCGTGATCCTGATCGACGGGCAGGATCGCATCGTCTGCGGGAGCCCCGCGGCCGAGTCGACGTTCGGGCAACCCCAGCGCCGAGATCCTCGGGCGCCAGACACACCGCGCGGTGGTGACGCGCGGCGTTCAGATCAGCGATCGGATCGGTCCCACATTTCGCGATGTGCCAAATCCCGTCCGTCAGTCTGTCCCGCCTCATAGAGGTCTACGACGCGCTGCTGCTCGATGCCTACGGGGTGCTGGTGAACCGGACCGGCGCGCTGCCGGGGGCGGTCCGGCTGATCGAGCGGCTCAACCGCCTGGGCAAGCCCTATCTGGTCCTGACCAACTCGGCCAGTCGGTTGCCCGAGACCCTGGCCGCGGATTTTGCGCGCCTGGGCCTGTCGATCCCCGCCAATCGCCTGCTCACCTCGGGGATGCTGCTGAAGCGGCACTTCGAGGCATCCACCCTGGCGGGCAGCCGCTGCATGGTGCTCGGACCCCAGGACGCGCGCATCTATGTGGAGCGTGCTGGCGCCCGGGCGCTGGGCCCCGAGCAGGATGTCGACGCCGAGATCCTCACGATCGCCGACCAGCAGGGCTTCAACTGCCTGCAGGGGATGGATCGGGCGCTTACCCTGGCACTGCGACGACTGGATGGCGGTCTGCCCCTGCACCTGGTGCTGTGCAACCCCGACCTGATCTACCCGGTCTCGCCGGGTCGCTACGGCCTGACCTCGGGCGCCCTGGCGGCCATGCTCGAGGCGGTGCTCGCCGAGCGCTATCCGGGCGCGCAGCCCCGCTTCGCGCGCCTGGGCAAGCCCCATCGTGGGATGTTCGAGGAGGCCGCGCGGCGGCTGGGGACCCGGGCGCTGGTGATGATCGGGGATCAGCCGGCCACAGACATCCTCGGCGCCAGGTGTTTCGGGATCGATTCGGCGCTGGTGCAGACCGGGCTTGCTGCCGCCGGCCTCGGCCTTGCGCAGAGGATGCGCCCTACCTACTGTTTGGACGGGCTGGACGGCTGAGCAGTCCCGCCGGGCCCGGCCGAGCGGGCCGGTCGCGGGGGGCTCGGGCCGCCGCTCGCGGCGGCGGGTGCGGAGGCAGGACAGGCTGCGAAGAAAGCGTCTTTGGCGGCCGCCTCGCACTGGCGCGTGGCGTCGGTCGGGACGTCCGGGTCGGCCGCTGTCAGGCGCTCCTGGTGCTCCATCTTGACCAACTGCCGGGCCGCCCGACAGGCGTCGCTACCCGTGCACTGTGCCGCGGGCCCGCAGACCTGCTCCTGCAGCTGCGTGCAGGCCGAGGCGGGCCCTTTTGCCAGTGGCTCGTGGCAGGGCTGGAAGGTGTCCGTCTGGCCCAGGGCATCGCGGCACTGCGCCGCGGTCTCCGACAGCGAGCCGGGGGTTTCCTCGGACTCGAACTGCCGCAGCTGCCGCGACAGTAGACAGGCCTTGCTTCCGGCGCATTTGCCCCCCAGGCCGCAGGTGGTGCGCTCTAGTACGGAGCAGGGGGACACGGTGTCCCGAGCCACCGTCGTCGGCACCTCGCGGCGGGCACTGGCCATCGGAACGTCGGGCACGACCACGCCGTCTCGCACGATGATCGTCCTGCCGCTGTCGAGCTTGTGCACACCGTCCCAAAGCATGGTTTGCGCGCCGCCCGGGGTGAGCACCGTGGCCTTGCCGGTGGTCGGGTCCACCGAGACCTGACCGCCGTTCTGCAGCGTTCTCTCCCAGGGCTGGTCGGCCACGGCCTGAACGGTTGCCAGTATCAGCGCAGCGGCATGCCACAATGTCTTGACGCGCACGGTTCGCATGTAGTGGGTCCTGCAGTGTTCGTGATTATGCTTCTATTCTTAATTATTACACAGCGGCCCGCCAGTGCCCGTTGTGGGGCTGTCGGCGTGACTCGGACGTGACCGGAAACAAATCCGGCCGGCGGCGGGTCTCCTGGTCATGAAGGCGTGCCGCCGGGACTGCTCCCGGGTGGCGCGCACCGTTCACCCGTCGAGGCCATGCCCGTGCTGATCAAGATACCTGATTCCATTCCACCCTCGGAGATCACTGACCGCGCGGTTTGGGCTAGCCGCCGCCGGTTTCTGCGGGGGGCTGCGGCGCTGGGCGTCGGGGCCGGGCTCGCTACCCTGGCGCCCGCGGCGAGCGCGCTGCTGACCGGCCCGGGGCGCAACTCGTGGATCCCACAGGTGGTGGAGAGTCCGCTCAGCACCGCCGAGACACCGACCGGGTACGAAGATGTCACCACATACAACAACTTCTATGAGCTGGGGACCGGCAAGAGCGACCCGGCGGCCAATGCGGGTTCCCTGAGGACCCGGCCCTGGGAGATCAGGGTTGAAGGCGAGTGCGAAACGCCCGGCACCATCGGCATCGAGGACATCCTCGGCGCCTTTACCCAGGAGGAGCGCATCTATCGCCTGCGCTGCGTGGAGGCCTGGGCCATGGTGATCCCTTGGGTCGGCTTTCCCCTTTCTGACCTGCTCAAGCGCTTCAAGCCCACCTCCAAGGCCAAGTACGTCGCCTTTGAGACGCTCGAAGATCCCAAGCAGATGCCGGGGCAGGAGCGCCGGGTGCTGGACTGGCCGTACCGGGAAGGCCTGCGTATGGACGAGGCAATGCATCCGCTGACGATCCTCGCCACCGGGCTCTATGGCGAGCTGCTGCCCGGCCAGAACGGGGCGCCGATCCGGCTCGTCGTGCCCTGGAAGTACGGCTTCAAGAGCATCAAGTCGATCGTTGCCATCCGCTTCACCGAGCCCCAGCCGGTCACCAGCTGGTCGGCGCTCGCGCCTCGTGAGTACGGATTCTATGCCAATGTCAATCCCCAAGTCGATCATCCGCGCTGGAGCCAGAAGTCCCAGCGCATGATCGGCGCGAGCATTTTCGCCGCTAAGCGGCCTACGCTGCTGTTCAACGGCTATGGCGATCAGGTGGCCGATCTGTACCGGGGTATGGATCTGCGCAAGTCTTTCTGAGTCGCGCGGCCGGTCACCCCATCATGAGCCGTCGCAACGACGCCTGGCTGCGGTTCGCAATCAAGCCGCTGGTGTTCGGCTTGTGCCTTGCGCCCTGCCTTTGGCTGGTCTGGGGAGCTTTCTTCGATGGGCTCGGGCCCAACCCGGTGGAGGCCATCACCCATCGTACCGGCGACTGGACGCTGCGACTGCTGCTGATCACCCTAGCCGTCACGCCCCTGCGCAGGATCACCGGCTGGCAACTGCCCCTGAGGCTGCGGCGCATGCTCGGGCTGTTCGCGTTTTTCTATGTGGTGCTGCACTTTCTCACCTGGATCTGGCTGGACCAGGACTTCCAGTGGAGCGCTGCGCTGGCCGATGTGATCAAGCGGCCTTACATCACCCTGGGCTTCGGAGCCCTGTTGATGTTGGTCCCCTTGGCGGTAACCTCCACGCGGGGTTGGATGCGCCGTCTCGGGATCAATTGGAAACGCCTGCACCGGCTGGTCTACTTGATCGCCGGGGCGGGAGTCGTGCACTACTTCTGGCTGGTCAAAGCCGATTACCGGGAACCGGCGCTCTATGCCCTGGTGCTGGGAGTGCTGCTCGCCGCCCGCCTGCGCCGACCGCGGGCGCCCACGCGCCCGTCCGTGGCCGCCAGGCCCGTTCAGAGTCCTCGTGTAACATCATGACTGGCAAGGAAATCTGAGATTTCCCCTGCCGCACGACCGCGTTTTCAAACGCACCCTCAGCATTTATACTGCCATCTCCCAAGCTAACCCGCATTTCTCACCCGGTTTCGTCGCGAGGCGTCTGCGATGCGCGTGGATCCAGGGAGCGCGACAGACCGGGCGTGCAGGCGTGCCCGCCAACAGGTTTAGCGCCCGGGCCGAGCGCAGCCCAGTAGACGCAGGTAGATCGGGTCCCGTAGCAGTAAGCTGGTGAGAGATGCGGGCTAGGAGCCTGGGCGTCTTTTTGCGAGAAGGGGACATCCAGAGTCCGGCGGGCTGCCGGTACGCCGCGGCCCTCCTGAAGGGGCACCCGGAGGATGACAGACCGTGACGATCTCAAGGCGAGAATTCATCAAACTGATAGGCCTTGCGGGGGCGGCCGGCCTGCTGCCGGGCTCGGTGTTTGCTGCGGCCCGCAAGCCCGGGGACATCTATGAGTCTCCCAAGCTCGGCAACGTCTCAATCCTGCATATCACCGATACCCACGCACAGCTCAATCCCGTCTACTTCAGGGAGCCCAACGTCAACATCGGCGTAGGCTCCGCGCTCGGCAAACCGCCGCATCTGGTCGGCACCAAGCTGCTGGCCCACTTCGCAATAGAGCCCGGCAGCATCGAGGCGCATGCCTTCAGCTATCTCGGCTACGACCAGGCCGCCGAGAAGTTCGGGCGGGTCGGCGGCTTCGCCCACCTGCGCACGCTGGTTAAGCGCCTGCGCGACGACCGCGGGGCCGAAAACAGCCTGCTGCTTGACGGCGGGGACACCTGGCAGGGCTCGGGCACCGCCTTTTGGACCCGAGGCATGGACATGGTGGGGGCCTGCAACCTGCTCGGCGTGGACGTGATGACAGGCCACTGGGAGTTCACCTACCACGAGGAGGAGATCATCAAGAACATCGGGGCTTTCAACGGCGAGCTCGTCGCCCAGAACGTGAAGGTGATCGAGGAGGCCCTGTTCGACTACCGGTTCGCGGACTTTCCCGGGTTCGACGAGGACAGCGGGCTGGCCTTCAAGCCCTATACAATCAAGGAGGTGGGCGGGAAGCGCATCGCGGTGGTGGGCCAGGCCTTCCCCTACACCCCGATCGCCAACCCGCACCGGTTCATCCCCGACTGGACCTTCGGCATCCAGGACCAGCGCATGCAGGAGATCGTCGACACCCTGCGCGAGCACGAGAAGCCGGACGCGGTGATCCTGGTCTCCCACAACGGTATGGACGTGGATCTGAAGATGGCCTCCCGGGTCCGTGGCATCGACGCCATATTCGGCGGGCATACCCACGATGCCATACCCGCCCCCTCGGTGGTGCAGAACGCCGGTGGCAAGACCCTGGTCACCAACGCCGGCTCCAACGGCAAGTTTCTCGGCGTCATGGATCTCGACATACAGGGCGGCAAGGTGCGTGACTTCCGCTATCGGCTGCTACCGGTGTTCTCCAACCTGCTGCCTGCCGATGCCGAGATGCAGGCCTATATCGAGAAGGTGCGGGCCCCTTACAAGGACCGTTTGGAGGAGAAGCTTGCCGTAGCCGAGGAGACGCTGTATCGCAGAGGCAACTTCAACGGCACCTTCGACCAGGTGATCTGCGACGCCCTGCGCGATGCCAATGACGCCCAGGTCGCGCTCTCGCCGGGCTTCCGCTGGGGCACCACCGTGCTGCCCGGGCAGGCCATCACCATGGACAATGTGATGGATCAGACCGCGATCACCTATCCGGAGACCTACCGCCGGGAGATGACCGGAGAAGAGCTCAAGGCGATCCTGGAGGATGTCTGCGACAACCTGTTCAACGTCGATCCCTACATCCAGCAAGGTGGCGACATGGTGCGCGTGGGCGGGATGGATTATGTGTGCGACCCCACCGCGAGCATGGGCAGGCGCATCAGCGACATGACCCTGGATGACGGCACCCGGGTGGCGGCCTCGAAGAAATACGTGGTCTCGGGCTGGGCCTCGGTGGCGGATCGGCCGCCCGCCGGTGCGCCGGTTTGGGATCAGGTCGCGAATTACCTGCGCAGTCAGAAGACCGTTCGCCTCAAGAAGATTAATACGCCGAAGCTGAAGAACGTGGCGGGCAACCCGGGCCTGGCGGACTATCCGACGATCGTTTCGTAACTCCCCAGGATACGGAGACCCGCAAATTCGTGATTGCGAGGCGATCCGCCGGCAGCGCAATTGGTGGAGATCCGTTGCCGAGCTGCAGAAATTCATCGCCTGACGTCCGCCCTGATGTCGATTGCCGCCACCGCCCGCGCCGGCTTTCTGCCCTGCGCCCGCCGCGCGAGCCAGCCCAGCCCCCGTACCAAGTCGTCCACGTAGGTGAAGACCACCGGGATCACCAGCAGGGACAGGAAGGTGGAGGTAAGCAGGCCTCCGATGACCACAATAGCCATGGGTGCGCGAAAGGACGGGTCGGCACCCCAGCCCAGCGCTACGGGCAGCATGCCGGCGCCCATGGCGACGGTCGTCATGACGATGGGGCGGGCGCGCTTGCGGCAGGCGTCGATCAGGGCGTCGAGCCGGCCGGCGCCGCGGCGGCGGGCGCGCACGGCGTACTCCACGAGCAGGATCGAGTTCTTGGTGACTATGCCCATGAGCATCAACAGGCCGATCACCGAAGGCATGGAGAAGGCGTTGTGGGTGACCAGCAGGGCCAGGAAGGCCCCTCCCACGGACAGGGGCAGGGCGGCGAGAATGGTGGCCGGCTGCAGGAAGTCGTGGAAGAGCAGCACCAGCACGACGTAGATGCACAGGATGCCGATCAGCATCGCCGAGGCGAAGCTGCCGAACAGCTCTTTCATGATTTCGGCGTCGCCCGAGACCGGCTGACGGACGCCTGGCGGCAGCTTGCGCAGCGAGGGCAGCTTGTCGACGTCGGACTGTACCGCGCCGATCACGCGCCCGGCCAGCTCGATGTCGAAGGTGACGTTGCGGCTGCGGTCCAGGCGGTCGATCTGGGCCGGGCCGCTGCCGAGGCTGACCTGGGCGATCTCGCTGATGGGCACCAGATGGCTGCGGCCGGGCACGCGCAGGTCGGCTATCCGGTCCAGGTCCGAGCGCACGGACTTGTCCAGGCGCACCCGGATGGGCAGCTGGCGCTGGGGCAGGTTGAGCTTGGGCAGGGCCATCTCGTAGTCGCCGGCGGTGGCGATGCGCAGGGCACCGGCCAGGGCCGCGGAGGTCACGCCCAGGTCCGCGGCGCGCGCGTAGTCCGGGCGGATGTGGACCTCGGGACGCTGCAGGCTGGCGCTGGAGGTGATGTTGCCGACCCCTTGCAGGGTGCGCAGGTCGCGCTGCACGGCGCGGCTGGCCTGATCGAGGGCCAGCGGATCATCGCCGGCCAGCACGATCTGAAGCTTCTCGCCGGTATGGCCGGCCCCCAGGGAGACGCGCGCCCCGGGCAGGGCGGTGAGGGCCTTGCGCAGACGCGCTTCGATCACCTGCTGGGAGTAGGGGCGCTCGGCGCGCGGGGTCAGGCCGATGGTCAGCGTGGCCTTGCGCACATCCGCGCCCCCTCCCTCGCCGAAGGGGCCGCCGCCGGAGACCGACCCCACCGCGGTGAAGATGTGCTGCACGTCCGGGTCCTTGGACAGAATCTCGCGTGCCCGCTCCGCGACGGCCCGGGTCTGGTCCAGGCTGGTGCCCGGCTGTAGCTCGAGCTTGACCACGGTCTGGCTCACGTCTGCCGGGGGGATGAAGCCGCTGGGCAGCAGCGGGATCAGCGCCAGGGAGCCGGCGAAGAACAGCGCGGCCAGCGCGATCGTGGTCTTGCGATGGGCCAGGCACCGGCCGGCCAGGCGCAGATAGGCGCGCATCAGCCGGCTCTCGGTATTGGGCTCATCGTGGGGCTTGAGCAGGTAGGCGGCCATCATCGGGGTGAGCAGCCGGGCCACCAGCAGCGAGGCCATCACCGCCGCCGCCGCGGTGAGGCCGAAGGGCCGGAAGAACTTGCCCGGTATTCCGCCCATGAAGGCCGTGGGCATGAACACCGCTACCAGGGTGAAGGTGGTGGCGATCACCGCCACGCCGATCTCGTCCGCCGCTTCCATGGCCGCCTGGAAGGGGGTCTTACCCATGCGCAGGTGGCGCACGATGTTCTCCACCTCGACGATGGCGTCGTCCACTAGGATGCCGACCACCAGGGCCAGGGCCAGCAGGGTCAGCACGTTGAGGCTGAACCCGAGGTAGGACATCGCCAGGAAGGTGGGGATGATGGACAGCGGCAGCGCGGCGGCGGAGACCAGGGTGGCGCGCAGGTCGCGCAGGAACAGCCAGACCACCAGCACGGCGAGCAGGGCGCCCTCGCCCAGCAGCTCCATGGAGCCGTGGAAGTTGTCTTCCACCGGGGTCACGGTGTTGAAGGCCTCGGTGATGTGGACCAGCGGATGGCTTGCCTGGAAGCCGGCCACCGCGGCGCGCACTGCGCTGGCCACCGCCACCTCGCTGGCGCCCTTGCTGCGCGTGACATCGAAGGCCACCACCGGCCTGGCGTCGAGCCGGGCATAGCTGCTGCGCTCGGCGATGCCGTCGCTCACCCGGGCTACGTCCTTGAGACGCAGGCTGCGGCCATCGGCCAGCGGCAGCTCCAGGGCGGCGAGCTCCCGGGGGTCGGTCATCGCCCCCAGGGTGCGCATGGACTGGACGGCACCGCCGATGTCGCCGCGCCCGCCCGAGGCGTCCATGCCGACCTGGCGAAGACGCGCTGAGATATCCGCGGCGGTGACCCCGAGGGCCGTCATCTTCACCGGATCGAGGTCGACGTGAATCTCGCGGTCCACGCCGCCCTTGCGAGCCACCTGGCCCACCCCGGGCACCGCCAACATCGCTTTGGAGATGTCGTTGTCCACCATCCAGGACAGGGCCTCCTCGTCCATGCGGTCCGACTGCACGCTGAAGGTGAGGATCGGCGAGCCGGCGGTGGCGACCTTGGAGACTACCGGCGGGTTGAGATCCGCGGGCAGGTCGGCGCGGATGCTGTCGACGGCGTTGCGCACGTCGTTGAGCGCCGCCTCCGGCGGGGTGTCGATCTGGAATTCGACTGCGATGCGCACCAGACCGTCGGTGATGGTGGTGTGGATGTGCTCGACCGCGCCCAGGGTGGCCACCTTGTCCTCGATCTTGCGCGCGACCTCGGTCTCCAGCTGTGCCGGTGCCGCCCCCTCCAGGGTGGCGTTGACCAGGATGGTGGGCAGCTCGATGTCCGGGAAATTCTGGATGCCCAGGCTGTGAAAGCTGCCGATGCCGAAGACGGTGAGCAGCCCGAACAGCAGGATCGCCGGGACGGGATTGCGGATGGACCAGGCGGAGACGTTCATCTCGATGGGATGGCTCTAAGGGACGACGCGCACGCGGTCGCCGTCGTTGAGGAAGGCTCCGCCGGTCTGCACCACCGCCGCGCCCGGCTCGAGCCCCCGGACGATCTCGATGCGGTCCCCCAGCTGGCGGCCGGTGACGACGTGGCGCTGGGCCACGGTCTGGTCGGGCTCGACCTCGAAGACGTAGCTGTAACCGTCGCGCAGGATCACCGCAGACTCGGGCACGGAGAGGGCCGCACGCTCACCGACCTGGATTTGGCCGCGGGCGAACATCCCCGCGCGGGCCGGGGAGCCGGGCGGCAGGTCCACGTAGACCAGGGTGCGGCGGCTGGCGGGGTCGAAGGTGGGGGCGATGGTGCGCACCTGGCCGCTCAACGTCTGACCGCTCGGCAGCTGCACCTGCCCGGTCTGGCCGGGCCGGATGCGGCTCAGCGCGTCTGCCGTGAGCTCGGCACGCCACTCGATGCGATTGCCGCGGATCAGCCGGAAAAGCTCTGTGCCTGGTTGCACCACCATCCCCAGGGAGGCGCTGCGCGCCGAGATCACCCCGTCGTCCGGGGCCAGGATGCGGGTCTGTGCCAGACGGATACGCTGCACCTCCAGCCGCGCCTGGGCCGCCGCGAGGTTGGCGTTGGCGGTCTGCTCGGCCGCGAGGTACTGGTCCACCTGCTGCTCCGAGAGGCTGGAGCCGCCCTTGAGGGTGCGGGCGCGAACGCCGTTGGCGCGGGCTTCGGTGAGGGAGGCCCTGGCCTGGGCGACCAGGGCCTCTTGCTGTGCGACGTCCGCCCGCACCGAGTCCTGATCCAGCTCGGCCAACACGCTGCCCTTTTCGACCTGGTCGCCCACATCGGCATTCAGCTGCACGATGCGCAGGGCCCCAGATTCGGCGGCAATCACCGCCTCGTGCCAGGCGAACAGGCCGCCGGTGGCGGTGACCGTCTCCGGCCATGGCTCGCTGACCGGGGCGATCGTGCGCACGGTCAGGGCGGCCCGCGGCACGGCCGGGGCGCCCGTGGCTGGAGCCGCGACCAGCGGGACCGAGATCGTGGCCAGGGCCAGCGCGGCGGCGGCGAGGAGGCGGTTGGACATTTCGAGCCTCAAAGGCGCTTTGAATCGGGAGCCGGATGAACCGTGGGAGCCTGGCGCTCTGCCGGTGTGCCGCCCGCGCCCGGCGCCGCCGCTTCGACCAGACCCAGGGCACGACAGATCAGCTCGGAGACGGCCTCGACGGTGCTCTGCACAGCCTCGGCGGTGTAGCCCTCCCAGCCGAGCTGCCGCCAAAGCACGTTGCGGGAGATACCGAGGCCCATCAACATGCCCATCAGGGCGTGCACCTGGATGCGTACCAGCTCGGCATCCGGCGACAGGCCGTTGGCCCCGCCCACCAAACGGCCGAGGACCGACTCCAGGGGCACGATCCGACGGGCGTAGATCAGCTCGAATGCCGCGGACGGGAAGGTGAATTCGCGGATCACCAGCACCCCCAGCCAGCGGGTACGCTCATCGCCCGAGAACATGGTGACCAGATCACGGACGAACACATCCACCGCCCCACGCCCGCGCGCGCCCCCGAGGTGGGCTCCCATGGCCTCCACGGTCGCCTGGTGTCGCGCCTCGTCCTCGTCTAGGAAGGCCTCGAAGATGGCCTGATAGAGGCCTTCTTTGCCGCCGAAGTGGTAGTTCACCGCGGCCAGGTTGGCGCCGGCTGCGGCACACAGGTCGCGCACCGAGACCCCGCGGAACCCGTGCTCGGCGAACAGCCTCAGGCCGGCATTGAGCAGGCGTCGACGCGTCTCGGCCGGCGCGCGCACCTGGGCGTCGGTGGATTGCGGCATAGGATGCGCCTCAGGTCGGGGGAAGGATGGGTCTAAAGAGTAGAACAAACGTTTGACTCAATCAATCGTTTGTGGTGCCTGGGGTGGCAAAGACAATCACGGATCCAACGGTGTTGCTGTGGGCAGGGAGCATGGGGCTCCTCATTGGAGAGCTCACGCAGCACCAGGGGCCCAAACCGCAGGATTCGAGTCCTGCGCCTAGCTCAGGCAATACTTTCTCCGATACCGCGCGGACTACTATTGCACTGGCAACTTCGGTGCGTCACCTGTTCTCGGCGCTGCCCGGGGCGAGCACGAAGCGCCCCTCTGCATCGGATGCGGCGGCGCAAGCGGCAGCACCTCTCACCCAATCAGCCGACCCGGCAGCTTCGCCAGGAAGCGCCCGGCGCCCACCAGCTGGCGCCGAAGGAGCGGCCAGTCCTCTGCACGTTTTCGCTCGTCCAGACAGCGCAGGAGTCGGACCTTGTCCGCCGCGCCCTGGCGGTCGAGCAGCGTGACCCATAGGCTGTCTTGCACGTTATAGACCCGCCCCTCGGCCAGGCAGACGGGGATGGTATCGGTCACCGGCACCGCCAGGTCTTCGGCAGCCGCCCCCACCGCGGCGCGGATATTCGCGGCCTTGGGGCCCACGGAATTGGAGAGGTCATAGGGCGGCTGCCATTCCCGGGGCGGGCGCAGCAGATCGATATGGGTCACGGCCACCAGCAAGGGAGGGCGATGGCGGTCCGGCCGGGCGTCCCAGAGGGCGCGGATGCGGTCCAGCGCCTCCCGCTCCACCTGGCGATCCGGACGGTGGGCGGCGGTGACCCAGAGCACCAGGTCGGCAACGGTCGCCAGTCGGTCCAGATCCTTGGGAGGGAGCCCGTCCGTGTCGATCCCCGGGGTGTCGAAGACGAGGGCGGCGGTGAGGCCCTCCCGCTCCAGCCGATAAGGGGCGACGGCCGCGGCCGGGTCCGGCAGGACGTCGGAGGGCGCGGTCAGTCGGCCGAAGAGTCCGTTGATCAGGCTCGACTTGCCGGCGTTGGCCCGGCCAAGGACCAGGATGCGCAGGGGCTCGTCGGCGCGGGCGGCTGCGTCGGCCTCTGCTTGGTCAAGGTCGCGACCGGAGCCTGGGGTGACCGCGGCCGCGGGCTCCCCCTCGGTCAGGATCAGGCGTCCACTGTAGGTCTCGATGGCGTAGTAGCCCACCTTGCGGACGAGCTCCTGGAGTAGCCAGCGGTGCAGATCAGACCAGGCGGAATCGAAGGCCCGGCCGCGCAACCGCTCCCAGCCCTCGCTCAACACGGCGTTGATCGGATTGACGGCCAGCCGGCCGGCGCGATAGAGGCCGAGCAGGCGCTCGGCCCTCGCCTTCCAGCGGTAGGCGCGCACGAGGTCCCCCAGAGTCAGGCGGTGGCTGAAGGGGATCTGACCGGCGAGATCAGTGCGCAGGTCCCGGCAGGCCCGCTCGGCGATCAACAGTCCGTGGGGCAGGGTCAATTCCAGCAGGGGCCGCTCCCGTTCCGGGTGATAGATGCGCGCGACCCGCTCCAGGGCATCGCGCGCGAGGGCAACGAGCCGTGGGCCGTCGGCCAGGGGCCAGTCCTCTGGCTTGATCCTCTCGGCCATGTCCTCGATGGCGTCCCAGGCAGCCTGCGACTTGGGCGGCCAATGAGGGTCGGGGGCAGTCTGGGCATCGGCGAGCAGCCGCCGGTCCCGTCGGCGGAGCCAGAGCTGGAGACCGTAGCCTGCGGCGCTGAACGCCAGCGTGGCCGCCAGCCAATAGGGCATAGCTCCGTTCTGCCACAGCCACCAAAGGCCCAGAGGAACTAGGGCCGCGAGGGGCAGGGCCCACAGAAGCAGGGCGAACAGGCGCAGGCGGTCGCTTCGGCTGAGCATGACGAATCAATCCAGGTTACTGAATACGAGAGGAAACCTACTCCCTCGTGGGCTACGGCGAATCGGCGTCGGTATTGATCAAGTTGGTGCCAGAGGCCAGTGCCTCCGCGTAGACACGCCGCAGCTCCGCCGCGTCGATTCGCTCCCCGACCCGGCGGGTGCCAAAGTAGTAGCCGGCGGCCTTGCCCAGGGCATAGGTGGTCGCCCCGCTGGCCGTGGCCCCCCACACAGGCCCGAGTGTTTGACCCAGGTAAGGGACAAGCTTGACCAGCGCACGGCCGACCAGGCGTGCTGCATAGCCAACGCCGACCCCAAGGCCCAGGAGGCCGAGAAACTCGGAGACCTCGCGGCGGGTCCAGCCCTGGCCATAGAGCCCGGCCAAGCTGTGCAGGAGCTTGGCCTGGATCGCCGGCACGGCCACCAGGTCTACGACCGGCAGGGCGCCGACCCCGGTCGCCGCCAGGGCATAGCCGACGATGTGGGGGTGGGCGGTGCGGGCAAAGGTGTCGCGCATCCCGGGGTCGCCGCGCAACCGGGCCTGAAGGTCCAGGGTCGAGACCTCCCCGATAGCCGCCCAAAGGGCTTCGAGCCCATAGTTGGCCGGGTCCAGTCCGTCCTCCGGCAGAGTCAGGTCGATCGGCACCCATAGCGGCACCGCGGCCCCGGGCAGCCGGCCCAGGCCATCGCGCTGGGCAAGTAGGGCGCGGGTCAAATCATTGGGGACGGCCGTGGGCCAGGGCTGCCGATCGAAGGGGTAGGGCAGGATGTGCCCCGAGCCTGGCGGATAGCCCTCGTGGAGCCCGGTTTGGGCGATCAGTACGGACCACTGGGGGTGGCGCCCGCGCACCGCGCGCAGGACCTCGAAGACCGCATTTTGCCCCAAGTCCGTCGCCTTCATGACGCCCAGCACCAGATGCGCCTGGGCTTCGCAGAAGCAGATGTCCTCGGCGGGGTCATAGGCCACCTCCCCCAATCCGCGGGTGTCCAGAAAGCGCACCACCGGGGCCTCGGCCGGGAAGTCGTAGAGGCGGGCTGTGCGGGTGCAGGGCCGGAATCCGTTGCCGATCTCGGCGCTGGGGCTACCGGTCAGGGCGCGAATGATGGAGGTCTTGCCGGACTGGGCCTTGCCCAGCAGCCATACCACCGGCACGGGCTGGCGTGCCCGCGCGCTGCGCAGGGCGGACTCCAGGGCTTCGTCGTCAACCGTTGGGCTCAGCAACAACTGCCGTAGGCGCCGCCAGTCCTCGCGCCAGGGTCTTGAATCGGGGGGGTCGGGCACGCGCGATTCCTCTGTTAGCGGACCTATATCGCAGTTGCACACGCCTGCTGAATTCAACCTAGAAGCGGCAGTTGAACGGCCGCCAGGGTGCGTGCCGCGTGGTGTCTGGCAAGGCATGACGAGGCGGAATAGTCATACTATTCCAACGAGTTATAACGCAGCCAGGCGCCGCGCGGTGCGTGCCCTGGTGGTCGTAGCGGCCATCACCCGACGGGTGAGTATCAAGCTTTTCCATAAACACAGTCCGCGCAGTCACTGGATCGCTGCTCGAAGCGGTCAACTGCTGTTTCTAGGTTCAAAGGTTACACGGTATCTCCGGGGGATCGCTGGGGACTGAGTGCCCAAACGAAACGGCCTCATGCCAGACCTGCACGATGATCGACAGCTCCCAACATGGTCGGTCCGGCCTGTCTGAGAGTGTCGTTCGGCGCGAGCCAGGGGTGTCCGGGCTGGCGCGACAGCGTCATATCGACAAAGCGCAAAAGTGTGCGGCCGCGACTGTCAGCAACACCGGACCGATGATCACGCCGATGATGCCGAAGGCCGAGACGCCGCCGATAACGCCGACGAACAGGGCGAGCGTCGATACCGGCGCCTGGCGGCAAATAAGCAAGGGTCGGATCAGGTTCCCGGAGGCCGACACGCCCGCGCCCCGGAGCAACAGGAAGATCGCTGAGCCCAACCGCAAAGCGAAGTGGAGGCGAAGACGACGGTAGCCGACACCCAAACGACGGCGCCGCCGCCAACACTGGCAGTAGCGCCACAAGCGCGGCCAGAACAGCGGGCCGTCCGGCAGGACAGGTACCAGCAGGGCAACGATCCCTGCCGGCAGGCCGATGCGTCCTTTCGTCCTTTCAGCCTGCGCACCAGCCAGCGATGCACCGGCGTTAGGAGGAAGGCGAAGTAGATTCCCCAGGCCGCAGCGCACCCCAGAAAGGCGCAGGCATCCGATAGCCCGGCGTCGCCGGGAAATTGTTCCTTCAGAATCGGGCCCTCTCAGGCGTTAGAGTGCGTCTTTGATATCTTCCTTGAGGTCCCCTACGCCCGCCTGGGCCTTGCCGATGTTCTTTTGGACATTTCCTTTGATCTCCATCTCCTTGTTCCCGACGACCTTGCCGGCGACTTCCTTGACTTTGCCCTTCGCTTCTTCAATGTGTCCCTTGACCTGATCTTTGTTCATTGCGAGTCTCCGACGGTGAGGTTAGCCGTGGCCACGATGGCCATGACCCGAGCCCGGAAAGCGCGGAATGACGGCTTCCTTCACTCAACATAAATGGTACACGCAAGACCAGGGGCTTTCGGTGCGGCACCGCACGCTGGACATGGGCTAGAGAGAGCCGCAAAAGAGAGAATGCCCGCTGTGGGCCAGCGATACTCCACGGCACGGGTGGCGTTTGTCGCTCTCAGATTCGGTCTTCTAGGACCGTTGCTGTTTCCGTGGACAGTATCCTCCAGCCGTGTGGCCAAGGGTTGTCGGCTCGGACTAAGGGAAGCCTGAGGATGGTCCCACGCGTCGAGGGCTGCTGGTGGCAATCATGTGCGTCACCGAACGGACAGGATGTTCGGATTGCCATAACGCTGGGCTGTCAAAGCGAAGATCCGTGACATGTCGAGTCCGTACCAGTGTGCGATAGATGAATGCAGCGATCCCTTGGCAAAGATCGGGGTCTCGGCACGACTTGCCGATGTGATGTGTAGCAAGCACGTACTCGTAGTCGAGTGTAGCACGTACATAACACGA
>CAVQCX010000027.1:0-5352 GCA_963711095.1 uncultured Gammaproteobacteria bacterium
TGAAGTGCATGGGCACGTCCGGACCCAGGTGCTCGACCACCCAACGGGTCATCTCCTCGATCTCCGCTGGCGAGTCGTTCAGCCCCGGGATCATCAGGTTGGTGATCTCGAGCCAGACGTCTGTCTCATGCTTGAGATACTCCAGAGTCTCCAGCACCGGCTGCAGCCGACCGCCGCAGATGCGGTGGTAGAAGTCCTCGGTGAAGGCCTTCAGGTCCACGTTCGCCGCATCCATCCAGCGGTAGAATTCGGCCCTCGGCTCGGGGCAGACATAGCCCGCGGTCACCGCCACCGACTTGATCCCCGCCTCGCGGCAGGCCTTGGCCACGTCGATGGCGTACTCGTGGAAGATCACCGGGTCGTTGTAGGTGTAAGCGACGCTGCGGCAGCCATAGGCCTTGGCGGCCCGGGCGATGGCCTCCGGGGAGGCCTGATCGGCCAGGGTGTCCATCTCGCGGGACTTGCTGATGTCCCAGTTCTGGCAGAACTTGCAAGCCAGATTGCAGCCGGCGGTGCCGAAGGACAGGATCGGGGTGCCGGGCAGGAAGTGGTTGAGCGGTTTCTTCTCCACCGGGTCGATCACGTAGCCGCTGGAGCGCCCGTAGGTGGTCAGCACCACCCGCCCCCCCTGGTTGGCCCGCACGAAGCACAGCCCGCGCTGGCCCTCGTGCAGCTTGCAGTAGCGAGGGCAGACATCGCACTGGACGCGTCCGTCCTCCAGGGCGTGCCAGTAACGGGTGGGGACCAGGTCCGGCAGGGCTTGGGTGCTCATGGACATACCTCCTGCGACCCGGCCGGGACCGGGGCGCCTTCATACTTAATTGTAGGCCCGCGGTCCCTGCCTCCCGGCATTGAGGCTTCAGTGCGTGCCGGTGAGGGGTACGAAGGCGACCGGCAGGAGGCTGCGCTCGCTCACGGACCCGTCGGCCCGTTTCTCGACCAGTAGCAGGTCCTGGGCCGAGTAGGGTCCGCCGACCGGGATCACGAGTCTTCCCCCGGGGCTGAGCTGCTCGATGAGCGGCGGCGGCACCTCGTCGGCGGCAGCGGCGGTAACGATCACCGCCGCGAAGGGCGCCTCCTCCGGCCAGCCGCGGTAGCCGTCTCCGAGCCGGGTATGGACGCCGTCGTAGCCGAGCCGCACCAGCCGCTCGGCGGCCTCCCGGGCCAACGCGGCGACGATCTCGATGGTGTAGACGCGGGCCCCGAGCTCGGCCAGCACAGCAGTCTGGTAGCCCGATCCGGTGCCCACCTCCAGCACCTTGCAGCCCTTGCTCACGCCGGCGAGCTCCGTCATCAGGGCGACGATGTAGGGCTGGGAAATGGTCTGGCCCCAGCCGATGGGCAGGGGGCCGTTGTCATAGGCGTGAGCCAGCACACCCGGTCCGACGAACTCGTGGCGGGGCACCCGCCCCATGGCCCCCATGACCCGGGAGGAGAAGCGCTCGCAGCCGATCATCTCGCGCGTATAGCGGGCCTCGGCCTCGATCTCGCGCAGCATGCGGTCGCGCTCACGGGTAATTCGCTTGTCCGGGGTCCCCATAGGTCCACCCTCTACGCTCAGCCAGAGTCCTGCCACCAAACCCGGTCCCACATCCCATCTCCCCCCGAGAGAGGGCCAGGGTGAGGGGATCGGGAAACCGGAGTTTCCGCCACGCCCCGGTCCCACATCCCCTCTCCCCCCGGGAGAGGGCCAGGGTGAGGGGATAAAACAGCAGCCCTACCAGCCGCCTCAACGCTCCAATCGAGGCTTCCCCACGAAACCGGAGCCCAAGCTCCCGCAGCACCCTCTCCTATTGCGAATTATGGCACCCCGCTCCAGGACACCGACGCCCTCAGGCGGCGATCCCGCGCTTCTGCAGCTCCCGGATCTGGTCGCGGATGCGCGCCGCCTCCTCGAACTCCAGATCACGCGCATGTTGGTACATCTGCTTCTCCAGGGCCTTGAGCCGGCGGCTCATCTGCTCCGCGGTCAGGGCCGCGTATTCGGCGACCTCCTCGGCCACTCGGGCATAGCGCTGGGCCGGCACCTGCGCCCCCGGGTAGGCGCCCTCCATGATGTCCGCCACCGCCTTCTGGATGCTGCGCGGGGTGATGCCGTGGGCCTGGTTGTGGGTGATCTGCTTGGCGCGGCGCCGCTCGGTCTCGTCGATGGCGCGGCGCATGGAGCCGGTCACCCGGTCCGCATACAGGATCGCCTTGCCGTTGAGGTTGCGCGCCGCCCGCCCGATGGTCTGGATCAACGAGCCCTCGGAGCGCAGGAAGCCCTCCTTGTCGGCATCCAGTATCGCCACCAGGGAGACCTCCGGCATGTCGAGGCCCTCGCGCAGCAGGTTGATGCCGACCAGCACGTCGAACTCCCCCAGGCGCAGGTCGCGGATGATCTCCACCCGCTCCACGGTTTCGATGTCCGAGTGCAGGTAGCGCACGCGCACACCGTGCTCGCCCAGATAATCGGTGAGGTCCTCGGCCATGCGCTTGGTGAGCGTGGTAACCAGCACCCGCTCCCCGGCCTCGGTGCGCAGGCGCACCTCCGAGAGCAGGTCATCGACCTGGGTGGTGGCCGGGCGCACCTCCAGCTCCGGGTCCACCAGCCCGGTCGGCCGCACCAGCTGCTCGATCACCGCCCCGGAGCGGCGCACCTCGTAGTCGCGCGGGGTGGCCGAGACATAGATGGTCTGGGGGGCACGCGCCTCGAATTCATCGAAGCGTAGCGGGCGGTTGTCCAGGGCCGAGGGTAGCCGGAAGCCGTACTCCACCAGGGTCTCCTTGCGCGAGCGGTCGCCCTTGTACATGCCCCCGAGCTGGGGCACGGTCACGTGGCTCTCGTCGATCACCAGCAGGCCCTCGGCGGGCAGGTAGTCGAAGAGCGTCGGCGGCGGCTCGCCGGCCTGCCGGCCAGAGAGGTAGCGCGAGTAGTTCTCGATGCCCGAGCAGTAGCCGATCTCCACGATCATCTCCAGATCGAAGCGGGTGCGCTGCTCCAGGCGCTGGGCCTCCACCAGCTTGCCGGCCTCGCGCAGCTGCTCCAGGCGCTCCTTGAGCTCGACCTTGATCTGCTCGACCGCACCGAGCAGGGTCTCGCGCGGGGTCACGTAATGGGACTTGGGAAACACCGTGAAACGGGGCACCCGGCGCAACATCTCGCCGGTGAGCGGGTCGAACAGCGAGAGGTTCTCGATCTCATCGTCGAACAGCTCCACCCGCAGGGCCTCGGCGTCGGACTCCGCCGGGTAGATGTCGATCACGTCGCCGCGCACCCGGTAGCTGGCCCGGTGCAGCTCCACCTCGTTGCGGGTGTACTGCAGCTCGGCGAGACGGCGCAGCAGGAAGCGCTGGTCGATGCGGTCGCCCCGGTCCAGGTGCAGCACCATGCTGAGGTAGGAGCGGGGGTCCCCCAGGCCGTAGATCGAGGAGACGGTGGCCACGATGATCACGTCCCTGCGCTCCAGCAGCGCCTTGGTGGCCGACAGACGCATCTGCTCGATGTGCTCGTTGATAGAGGCGTCCTTCTCGATGTAGGTGTCGGTGGAGGGCAGATAGGCCTCCGGCTGGTAGTAGTCGTAATAGGAAACGAAGTACTCCACCGCGTTGTCGGGAAAGAACGCCCGGAGCTCGCCATAGAGCTGGGCGGCCAGGGTCTTGTTCGGCGCCAGCACCAGGGCCGGGCGCTGCACCGCCTGGATCACGTTCGCCACGCTGTAGGTCTTGCCCGAGCCGGTCACCCCCAGCAGGGTCATGGCCGCCTCCCCCGCCTCCAGGCCCTCGACCAGCTGGCGGATCGCCTCGGGCTGATCGCCGGACGGCGCGAAAGGGGATTCCAGTCGGAATACTTTGGTCATCGGGGATTCTTCTGCGAGAGGCTATCCGGTATCATTGCGCGGTTAATTTGTCGCCGCCCCCACGGACGGCGCGGGGCCGGTCGAGCATCCCCGCTCCCGTCCCCGAGCGACGACTCAACCCGGACCCCAGTCAGCATGGCCATCAAACTCTCCGCGCGCGTCCAGGCCGTCAAGCCCTCCCCCACCCTCGCCATCACCGCCCGGGCCGCGGAGCTGCGTGCCGCCGGCAAGGACGTCATCGGGCTGGGCGCAGGCGAGCCTGACTTCGACACCCCCGAGCACATCAAGAAGGCGGCGATCAAGGCCATAAAGAACGGTTTCACCAAGTATACCGCCGTGGACGGCACGCCCGGTCTGAAGCAGGCCGTCATCGACAAGTTCCGGCGCGAGAACAGCCTGGAGTTTACGCCTGATCAGATCCTGGTCTCCTGCGGCGGCAAGCAGAGCTTCTACAACCTCGCCCAGGCCCTGCTGGACCCCCGCGACGAGGTCATCATCCCGGCCCCCTACTGGGTGTCCTACCCGGACATAGCGCTGCTGGCGGGCGGCGTGCCGGTGTTCATCAACGCGGGCGCCGCCCAGGGCTTCAAGATCACCCCGGCCCAGCTGCGCGGGGCCATCACCCTGAAGACCCGGCTGGTGGTGATCAACAGCCCGTCCAACCCTACCGGGATGGCCTACACGGCCGAAGAGCTGGCGGCGCTCGCCGAGGTGCTGCAGGAGCACCCACGGCTGCTGATCGCCACCGACGACATGTATGAGCACATCCGCTGGTCCAAGGAGCCGTTCGTCAACATCGTGAACGTCTGCCCCGAGCTGGCCGAGCGCACCATGGTGCTCAACGGCGTCTCCAAGGCCTACTCCATGACCGGCTGGCGCATCGGTTACGCGGGCGGACCCGCAGAGCTGATCAAGGCGATGAAGAAGATCCAGTCCCAGAGCACCTCCAACCCGACATCCATCTCCCAGGTGGCCGCACAGGCGGCGCTTGAGGGCCCCCAGGGCTGCGTGCAGGAGATGCGGACCGCATTCAAGACCCGCCACGATTACGTGGTGGAGCGGCTCAACCGCATCGACGGGGTCAGCTGCCTGCCCACCGACGGCACCTTCTACTGCTTCCCGAGCGTGCAAGAGGCCATGGGGCGCCTCTCAGGCATCAGGAACGATCTCGACTTCGCGGAATACCTCATCGAGAAGGCCGGCGTCGCCCTGGTCCCGGGCTCGGCGTTCGGTCTCAACGGCCATGTGCGCATCTCCATCGCCACCAGCATGGAGAACCTGACCAAGGCGCTCGACCGCATCGAGGCCGCGCTCGCCCAGGGCTCGGCTTGACCCCCCTTGGGGGTCTGCGTAATATACGCGCCTTCGCTCCGATTCCCCGGTAGCTCAGTCGGTAGAGCGGGTGACTGTTAATCACTAGGTCGGCGGTTCGAGCCCGTCCCGGGGAGCCACAAAATCAAGGAGTTACGAGAGCCGCCGCAGGGCGGCTTTTTCGTTGGGTCACAGAAAGGTC
>CAVQCX010000028.1:0-88240 GCA_963711095.1 uncultured Gammaproteobacteria bacterium
CTTTCCGCTGCGGGGGTGCTCAAGCCCGACTGGCTGCCGGGGATGGCCGAGCGGCCTCTGATCCTCGCCCTGGCCAATCCGGTGCCGGAGATCGCGCCCGAGGAGGCACGCCGGGTCAGGCCTGATGCCATCATTGCCACCGGCCGCTCGGACTATCCCAACCAGGTCAACAACGTCCTCTGCTTTCCGTTTCTGTTCCGGGGTGCCCTCGATGTGGGGGCGCGCGAGATCAACGCCGCCATGAAGGTCGCCTGCGTCCATGCCATCGCCGGCCTGGCCCGGGCCGAGGCCTCGGACGTGGTGCGCTCCGCCTACGACGGCCTCAGCCTGCGCTTCGGTCCCGACTACCTGCTCCCCAAACCCTTCGATCCGCGCCTGCTGGAGACGGTGTCCCTGGCGGTGGCCGAGGCCGCCATGGCCTCCGGGGTGGCGGAGCGGCCCAGGGTGGATCTGCGGGCCTATCGCTCGCAGCTGCACGGTCAGGTGTTTCGGACCGCGGTGATCATGCGCCCGGTGTTCGAGCGGGCCCGGGAGCGGCCAGGGCGGGTGGTGTTCGCGGAGGGCGAGGAGCCGCGGGTGCTGCAGGTCTGCCAGCAGGCGGTCGATCAGGGCATCGCCCGGCCGGTGCTGATCGGGCCGGCCGAGCTGATCGGGCAGCGTCTCGCCGAGCTCGGCCTGCGGGTGCGCCCCGGGGTGGATCTGGATATCGTCGACCCGCGTGACAATCCGCGCTATGGGCAGCACTGCGCCCTGTTCTTCGAGCGTGTGCAGCGGCGCGGCTTCTCGCCCCAGGAGGCGGCCCGATATGTGCGCGACGAGCCCACGGTGCTCGCCGCCGTGATGTTGGCGGCGGGTGAGGCCGACGCGATGATCTGCGGCACCCTGGGGCACTATCGCATCCATCTGGGCCGGATCGAGCGTATCCTTGGGCTGCGCGAGGGGGTGCGTAAGCTCACCGCCATGAACGCTGTGGTGCTGCACTCCGGGACCCTGTTCATGGCCGATACCTATGTGCAGGAGGAGCCCGATGCCGAAGACGTCGCCGAGATCGTTGCGCTCTGCTCCGAGGAGGTGCGCTGGTTCGGCCTGGAGCCCAAGGTGGCGCTGCTGTCGCATTCCAACTTCGGCAGCCACGACTCGGTCTCGGCGCTGAAGATGCGCCAGGCCCTCGATCTGGTACGCGTGCGCCTGCCGGACCTGGAGGTGGAAGGCGAGATGCATGCGGACATGGCGCTGTCCGAGCCCCTGCGCCAGGATCGCTTCCCGGGGGCGCGCCTGGGCGGTCGGGCCAATCTTCTGGTCATGCCCAGCCAGGACGCTGCTAATATCGCCTTCAACATGCTCAAAGTTCTGGGCGAGGGCATCGCCATCGGACCCATCCTGGTGGGGGCGGCGCAATCGGCCCACGTGGTGACCTCGAGCATTACGGTGCGGGGGCTGCTCAACATGACGGCGCTGGCGGTAGTGCGCGCTTGGGGAGCGCCCCGGGGCCGAGCGGCGACATGAGCGTCCCCGCGCCCCGTTTATGCGATCACACTCGGTTTGATTTGCAGTCCGGACCCTAGCGCCATGCGTACCAGCCCCAAGAGACCTGTCTTCCTGAATGTCACCCAGATCCGGCTCCCGATCGCGGGGCTAGCCTCGATCTTGCATCGCATCACCGGCGCCCTGATGGTGGTCTCCATACCCTTTGTGATCCACCTGCTGTCGCGCTCACTCTCGGGGACCGAGGGGTTCGATGCGGTGCGCGCGCTGCTGACCGGGGTGTTTGCCCGTATGCTGTTGTTGCTCGGGCTCTGGGTGCTGCTGCACCATCTGCTGGCCGGCATACGGTTCCTGCTCATCGATATCGGGATCGGGGTGGACAAGCCGATGTACCGCTACAGCGCCTGGGCAGCGACGCTGGCCGCCCCCCTGCTGGCGCTGGCCTTGCTCGGGGGTCTGTCATGAGCCGTCGTGCCAGCGGTCTGCGCGCCTGGGTGCTGCAGCGCGTCAGCGCGGTCTACCTGGGGTTGTGCGTGCTCTATCTGCTCGGTCACTTTCTCCTGAATCGGCCGAGTGACTTCGAGCAATGGCGGGGCTGGGTGGCCGATCCGGCGGTCGGCCTCGGGCTGATGCTGTTTTTCGCGGCGCTGATGGGGCACGCCTGGGTCGGCGTGCGCGATATGCTGATCGACTATGTGCGTCCCACCGCGGTCCGAGTCACGCTGCTGACCCTCGTCGGATTCGGGCTGGTGGCGTGCGGATTCTGGGCGCTCGAGGTGCTCCTGATGGCGCGTATCGGTTAACGAGGTCGGGTGGGATTCCATGACGCTGGAGAGAAGACGTTTCGATGCGCTGATCCTGGGCGCCGGCGGGGCAGGCCTCAACGCGGCCCTGCAGCTGGCCAACGCCGAGCTGCGTGTGGCGGTGGTCTCCAAGGTGTTCCCGATCCGCTCCCACACCGTCGCCGCCCAGGGCGGGGTGAACGCCGCCCTGGCCAATGTGCTGCCCGATAACTGGCATTGGCACATGTTCGACACGGTCAAGGGCTCGGACTATCTGGGGGACCAGGATGCCATCGAATTCATGTGTCGCGAGGCCATCCCCACCGTCTACGAGCTGGAGCACAACGGGGTGCCTTTCTCGCGCCTGGACAACGGCAAGATCTACCAGCGTGCCTTCGGCGGGCAGAGCCAGGACTTCGGAGGTGACCAGGCGGTACGCACCTGCGCCGCTGCCGACCGCACCGGGCATGCGATCCTGCATACCCTGTATCAGGAGAATATCCGGGCCAAGACGCACTTCTTCGATGAGTACTTCGGGGTCGACCTGGTGCGCGATGCCGAGGGTGTGGTGGCGGGCGCCCTGGTCCTGGACATCGCCACCGGCCAGCCGCTGCTGATCGAGTCCAAGACCACCCTGCTGGCGACCGGGGGCTGCGGACAGGTGTTCCGCACCACCAGCAACGCCCGGATCAACACCGGCGACGGTCTGGCGATGGCTCTGCGCGCGGGCATCCCGCTGCAAGACATGGAGTTCTTCCAGTTTCATCCCACTGGGATTGCCGGCAAGGGCATGCTGATCACGGAAGGCGTACGCGGGGAGGGAGGCTATCTGGTCAATGGCGACGGGGAGCGCTTCATGGAGCGCTATGCACCCCATGCCAAGGATCTGGCCAGCCGGGACGTAGTCTCCAGGGCGATCGTCACCGAGGTGCGCGATGGCAAGGGCTGCGGGCGAGACAAGGATCACGTCCTGCTGAAGCTCGACCATTTGGGCGAGGAGGTCGTGTCCAAGCGCCTGCCGGGTATTCGCGAGCTCAGCCGTATCTTCGCCGGGGTCGACCCTGTGCACGAGCCGATACCGGTCTTCCCCACGGCGCACTACCTGATGGGGGGCATTCCGACCGACCGCTTCGGCCGGGTGGTGGTGCCCGCCGGGCACGGGGCCGAGGAGGCTCTGCCGGGCCTCTACGCGGCCGGGGAGTGTGCCTGCGCCTCGGTGCATGGAGCGAACCGGCTCGGCGGCAACTCCCTGCTCGACATCCTGGTGTTTGGTCGCCTTGCGGGCAAGGACATCATCCGCTACGTCGCCGAGAACAGCTATCATCGCCCCGTGAGCGAGGACAGCGTCGAGCAGGCGATGTCGCGATTGAGCCGCTGGGACCGCCCGGGCGAGGGCACGAGCGTGCGCGAGCTGCGCGAGGAATTCCGCAAGGTGATGGAGGACCACGCCGGCGTCTTCCGCGTGGAGAAGGTTATGGAAGAGGGGGTCGAGAAAGTGCGTGAGATCCGCGAGCGCCTCGACGCGGTGCGGCTCAGGGACCACTCCCGGACCTTCAACACCGCGCGGATCGAGGCCCTGGAGCTGGACAACATGGTCGATGTCGGGATGGCGCTCGTGATGTCCGCGCTGCACCGCAAGGAGAGCCGCGGTGCCCACTCCCGCCCCGATCATCCCCAGCGGGACGACAACCAGTGGATGAAGCACAGCCTATACTTGCGGGCGGGCGATGCGATGGACTACAAGCCGGTGCGCACCCGTCCCCTGACGGTGCCGAGCTTTCCGCCCAAGGAGCGGGTTTACTGATCAGGATGCCGCACAGGATCTGCGTATCCTTTTCCAAAGGATTTCTGAATTGCACCCAGGCTGCGGAAACATCGGAGCGTTTTAGCAGCTAGCCGGACGGTCCCCCGGGGCCGCGTTTTGCCGAGGAGCAGCGCCATGCAATTTCGCGTCTTTCGCTTCAATCCGGAGACCGACGACGGCCCCCGCATGCAGGCGTTCGAGGTCGAGGTGTCCCGCGGCATGATGCTGCGCGACGCCCTGCTGGCGGTGCAGGACCAGGACGAGTCCTTTGCTTTCCGGCACTCCTGCGGCGAGGGGGTGTGCGGCTCGGACGGGGTCAATGTCAACGGGCGCAACCGCTTGGCGTGCATCACCCCGATCACCGAGCTCCACGAGCCGGTGCAGGTGCGCCCCTTGCCCGGGAGGCCGGTGATCCGCGACCTGGTGGTGGACATGGCGCAGTTCTACCGCCAGTACAAGAGCGTGCAGCCCTGGCTGGTGCGCAAGGAGCCCTTCCCCGAGCAGGAGCTGCTGCAGTCGCCCGAGGAGCGGGATCGCCTCGACGGGCTCTACGAGTGCATCCTGTGTGCCTGCTGCTCCACCGCTTGTCCCTCTTTCTGGTGGAATCCCGAGCGGTTTCTCGGGCCTCAGGCACTATTGACGGCCTGTCGGTTTCTGGCCGACAGCCGCGATCAGGCGCGCGAGCAGCGCCTGGACGCCCTGGAGGATCCGTACAAGCTATTTCGCTGCCACACCATCATGAATTGCGTAGAGTCCTGCCCCAAGGGGCTGAGTCCCACTAAGGCCATCGGCCATATCAAGGCGCTGATGCTGAAGGACTCGGTCTAAGCGTGCCGCCTCCGGCTGTTGGTCCCGCTCGCACCAGCACCAGCCCCCAGCCCAGATCGGCTGCCCTGTTCGTGACAAGGTAGACGTTGACGCCTCGGCATCCACGTCGTACTTTTCCCCGATAGGCCGGGGCGTCCTGTGGTCATGCCCGGCGGCGGCTTGGTCGATGGGCCGCCGGCCGGGGTCGCTGGACGCCCGCCAGCGCTCCGACAGCGAACAGGAACAGAACCCTTGAAGGTCTTCGAATGGAACTAATGTTCTTGGGGGCGGGCTCTGCGTTCTGTCTCACTCCCGGCTGCTATCAGTCGAACATGGTGCTCACCAGCCCCTCCGGTAGAAGGCTGCTGATCGACTGTGGCTCGGACATTCGTTTCTCCCTGGCAGCCGCCGGCCTGGCCCCGCGGGACATCAGCGATATCTATATCAGCCACCTCCACGCCGACCATGTGGGGGGGCTGGAGTACATGGGATTCACCTCGCGTTTTGCCTCGCGGCCGTTCTCGATGAGCCTGATCGCCAACGAGGCGGTGATGCGAGACCTCTGGACTCATTCGCTCTACGGCGGCATGAGCATGACCGATGGTGACGACTGCAGCCTCGCTTATTTCTTCACCCCCCGGCCGGTGGATTCCTCAGGCCTGTTCCGATGGGAGGGTCTGGAGATCGAGCTGGTGCCCACGCGCCACGTCACCGGCAAGCACGACATCATGTTCAGTTACGGCCTGTTCTTCCGCGCCGGCTCGACTCGGGTATTCCTGACCACCGACACCGTGTTTGCGCCCAAGGATCTCGCTCCGTTCATGGAGCAGGCCGACGTTGTGTTTCACGACTGCGAGACCATTGCCCAAGCGACCGGGGTTCACGCCCATTACCGCGAGCTGGTCGGGCTGCCTGCCGGGATCAAGGCCAAGACCTGGCTATACCATTACAACGACGGGGATCGACCGGATCCCTGCACCGAGGGATTTCGCGGATTTGTCAAGACGCGCGACACCTTCTCGCTGTGAGCTGTGGATACCGGCCTGCCGGGGCGCTGGCCTTGGTCTGGGCGATTCTGACCCCGTCTCTTACCGTTGAGCCTTCACCGGGGGCCGTCAGGCCCTCAGCCGCAGATGGAGATCGCTTGTATGTATAGCTTTGGTGTGCGGATCGCTGGCAGCTTCGACGATCTGATCCTGCGCGTAACCCAGGCCCTGCAGGCCGAAGGGTTCGGCGTGCTGACCGAGATCGATGTCAAGGCGGTGATGAAGAAGAAGCTCGATCTGGAAATGCTGCCCTATAAGATCCTCGGAGCCTGCAACCCGGTGCTTGCCAGTCGCGCCCTGGAGGCGGACCCGGACATCGGCGCGCTGCTGCCGTGCAACGTGGTGGTGCGCGCGGATGAGGACGGCAGCAACATGGTCGTATTCATGGACCCAGCGGCCGTGCTGACCCTGGTGGAGCACGAGGGTGTCCGGGAGCTGGCCGCCCAGGTTCGGGAGAAGCTCGAGCGGGTGCGCGACGCGATCGCGGCCTGAGCCGGGGTGCGGGCACCGGCACGGTATGGCGCCGTGCCCACAGAGGACCCTATCGCCCATGCACAACATTCCCGAGCTGTTCCGAGAGAGCGCACAGGCAAGGGGCGACCAGCCCCTGGTGGTCTGCGCGGATGGACAGGTGAGCTTCTCGGAGCTGGACCGGCGATCGGACGCGGTAGCCGCCTGGCTTGTCGGGCGGGGCATGGTCCGAGGTGATCGCTTGGCCCTGTATGGCATCAATGGCGAGGACTTCGCGCTCGCCTATATGGGGATTCTCAAGGCCGGTGCGGTCGTCGTGCCCATCAATCTGCTGCTCAGTGCCCGGGAGGTGGCGTTCATCCTCAATGACGCGGGGGTACGCGGCATCTTCTATCACGCGGCCTTCTCCGAGAGCTTCCAGGCGGTGCGTCGCGAGGTGGGCGCCCTGGAGCTCAGTGTCTGCATGGGGTCGAGCCCGGGGGCTGCGGGAGAGATCGGCCTTGCCGAGGTGGCGGCGTCCGGGGAGGCTGCCCCGGCCCTGGCGCTGGATCCCACCGCGAATCTTGCGGCCATCCTCTATACCTCGGGGACCACCGGGCGTCCCAAGGGCGCCATGCTCAGCCATGCGAACCTGGTCGCCAACACCAACAGTATCGTACGGGCGCTCTGCCTGGGGATTGAGCGTGACCGGCTGCTGGTGGTGCTGCCGATGTTCCATGCCTTTGCCGCGACCGTGGGCATGCTGACGCCGATGCTGCACGGGCTGAGCTTCGTCCCGCTGCCGCGGTTCGAGCCGGGTCTGGTCTGCGATGCCATCGAGGCCACGGGCGCGACCATCTTCCTAGGGGTGCCCAGCATGTATAGCGTTCTGCTGCGCCAGCCCGGCGGGCGGATCGCGCAGTGGCGCTCGGTGCGTTTCGCTGTGTCAGGGGGTGCCGCCATGCCCCTGGAGCTGATGAGGCGCTTCGAGGAGCGCTTCGGCATCCCGGTGCTGGAGGGCGACGGTCCCACCGAGTGCTCGCCGGTGACCTGTGTGAACCCGCCGGCGGGCCCGCGCAAGCCGGGCTCCGTGGGGCCGGCGATTCCGCAGGTCGACATAGCGATCCTTGACGACGCGGGCAGTGCGCTGCCCCGGGGCGAGATCGGTGAGATCTGCGTGCGCGGGCCGAACGTGATGCAGGGCTACTGGAAGCTGCCGGAGGCGACCGCCGCGACTTTCGTCGGAGACTGGCTGCGCACCGGAGACCTTGGCTACAAGGACGAGGACCAGTACGTCTTTATCGTCGACCGCAAGAAGGACATGATCATCGTCAACGGCATGAACGTCTATCCGCGGGTGATCGAAGAGATCCTGTTTCAGCATCCGGGTCTGGCGGAGGCCGCGGTGGTGGGAGAGCCCGACCCGCTGCACGGGGAGGTGCCCGTGGCCTATGTGGTAGCTGCGCAGGGCGCGGCGCTGAGCGCGGCCGACATCAAGGCCTTCTGTCGAGGGGCGTTGGGACGCCACGAGGTCCCGCGACGGGTTGTCATCTGCGATGCCTTGCCCAAGAACGCCGCCGGCAAGGTGCTCAAGCGCGAGCTGCGCCGCGCCGGCGAGATCGAGCGCGGGATCGATTCGCGCCGGCCCTGAATGGTCCGTCAGCTGTTCACGGCCGGGGCGCGCGATCTCGCCCAGTAGACCCCGGCGATCAGGGTGACCCAGGCCGCTGCCAGCCAGCCCGTAACCCCGTCGTATCTTCCGACCAGAAACACGAGATCCGCGCTGGCATGGGCGTCGGTGAGGGTCCGGGTGAGCTTGATCACCAGCACCCAGCCGGCGTGCAGCCCGATGCAGAGCGCGATGTTGCCGGTGCGCTCGCGGACCAGCGCGAGCAGCATCCCGACGCAGAACAGGGCGCAGAAGGTGTCGAGGAAAGCGGGCGTCGTGAACGTCTGCAGCTCGGTGGCCAGCACCTGCAGCCCGCTGGTCCAGCCGATCGCCTGGTCCGCGGGCAGCGCCTGGGGGCGCAGAAAGTGCAGGCCGGCGAAGAACAGGCTCGACAGGACGGCGGCGCTCGGCGCCGCGGTCTCCCGGCGGATCGCTCCGTACACGACACCGCGGAAGAAGGTCTCCTCGATGAAGGCCACTGCGAGCCCTGCCAGCAGGCCGCCCGGCAGCCCCTTCGCCAGCGTGCGGATCCCCCAATGGGCCGGATCAGGGGTGCGCACGCCCAGCATCATCAGCGCCCCGGCGAGCACCGCCAACATGACTACCCCCAGCACCCAGCCGCGGCCGATCTCCCTCAGGAATCGCCGCCGGGGCAGGCCGTAGCCCAGGGACACCCGGTCGTTCATGCCGAGCTGGCGCACCAGCACGAAGACATAGATGAGCGCCAGGACCTTGGCGAGCTTGTTGATCAGCTGATGGGGCGGTATGTCGGCGATCGGCGAGAGCGCGAGCCAGGCAGGATAGATGAGCAGTGCCGCAGCGATCAGGGTCCCGGCGAGGAACAGCAAGAAGATTCCAAAGGCTCTCATGATGCTCCGATGGGCAGGCGTGCCGCCCGCTGGGGCTGGTCGGCAGGCATTCTAGCCCTGGCGCAAGCTCCGATTCCAGCGCCAGGCCCGCCGCTGGCGGGTATGGAGTTACAACGCCGGGAGCCGAGTCTGTATAATCTCCGATCCGCCCGGGCGAGGGCGGGCCGGCGAAAGTGGCGGAATCGGTAGACGCGCTGGATTTAGGTTCCAGTCCCGCAAGGGGTGAGAGTTCGAGTCTCTCCTTTCGCACCAGGTTGGCTTCGCGGACGCGGTCTCGCCAGGACCGCGCCCTTCAGTCACGGGTCCATACAGAGCGGGGGCGGGTGGCGCCGGCTGCCGCAGAGAGATTGGCATGCAAGTTTCTGTCGAGTCGAGTGCAGGTTTGGAGCGGCGGATGCGGGTCGAGCTTGCGAGCGAGCAGGTGGCCCCGGAGGTGGAGCGGCGGCTCAAGGATCTCACCCGTACGGTCCGCATGAATGGATTTCGCCCGGGAAAGGTGCCCCTCAGCGTGGTGCGCAAGCGCTATGGCGGGCAGGTGCGCCAGGAGGTGTATGGGGAGCTGATCCGTGCCAGCTACGGAGAGGCCGTGCAGCACCAGCATCTCAAGCCCGCGGGCGAGCCCCGCATCGAGGCGGTGGACGAGGATGCTGAGGGCGGATTCGCCTACACGGCCGTGTTCGAGGTGATGCCCGAGGTGAGCCTCGGCAATCTGTCCGAGCTGGACCTGAAGCGACCTGCCGTGCAGGTAACCGACGAGGACCTGGGCGCGATGATCGAGAAGCTCCGTCGGCAGCGCATCACCTGGGAGAGCGCCGAGCGACCCGCCCAGGAAGGCGATCAGGTAAAGATCAGCTTCACGGGCAGTATCGACGGCGAGCCGTTTGCGGAAGGCAGCGGGGAGGGGGTGCCGCTGGTGCTGGGATCGGGGCGGATGATCCCGGGCTTCGAGCAGGGACTGATCGGCGCTGCTACGGGGGAGACGCGAGGGCTCGATCTGCGGTTTCCCGACGATTACCCTGCCGCCAAGTACGCCGGCAAGCCAGTCCATTTCGACGTGGCCGTGGCCGAGGTCAGCTACGGCAGGCTCCCCGAGGTCGACGCGGAATTCGCCAAGGTCTTCGGCGTCGAGGACGGCGACCTGGACAGTTTCAAGCGGGATATCCGGGGCAACATGGAGCGCGAGCTGCGCCAGAAGGTGCGCGGTCTGATCAAGACCCGCGTGATGGACGCCTTGGTTCGGCACACCCAGGTCGAGGTGCCCAGGGCCCTGGCCGATCAAGAGGCCGAGCGGCTCAAGGAACAGGCGAAGGCCGAGATGGCGGGCGCGGGCCGGCGCAGCACTGTGGATTTGCCGCGGGACGTATTTGGCGACCAGGCCAGGCGGCGTGTGGCCCTGGGCCTGATCCTCGGGGAGATCGTCAAGGCCCACAGCATCAAGGTGGACCCCCAACGGGTGCACGCCATGATCGAGGAGCTGGCGGAATCCTACGAGCAGCCCCAGGAGGTGGTGGCCTGGTACTACGGGAACAAGGAACAGCTGGCAGCGGTCCAAAACGTGGTGCTGGAGGACGAGGTCGTCGATTGGGTGATGGGGCGGGCCCGCGTCGAGGACGAGCCCAACTCGTTCGATGCCATCATGGGCTCGGGGGTTTAACGGCGGGGAGGTCGACACAGCATGTCCGACAGACCGGGGAAAGGTGCGCTGGATGCCCGAGCGCTGGGCTTGATTCCGATGGTAGTGGAGCAGACGTCGCGGGGCGAGCGCGCCTACGACATCTACTCGCGGCTGCTCAAGGAGCGGGTGGTATTCGTGGTCGGTCCGGTTGAGGACCATATGGCGAATCTGATCGTGGCTCAGCTCCTGTTCCTGGAGTCCGAGAACCCCGACAAGGATGTCCATCTCTACATCAATTCCCCGGGCGGCTCGGTGACGGCGGGGCTCGCGGTCTACGACACCATGCAGTTCATCCGCCCGGACGTGAGCACCATGTGCATCGGCCAGGCGGCGAGCATGGGCGCGGTCCTGCTGGCGGCCGGCGCCCACGGCAAGCGCTACTGCCTGCCCCATTCCCGGACCATGATCCACCAGCCCCTGGGCGGCTTTCAGGGGCAGGCCACCGACATCGAGATCCACGCCAAGGAGATCCTGCTGATCCGCGACCGGCTCAACCAGATCCTGTCCAAGCACACCGGCCAGCCCCTGGAGACCATCGCGCGGGACACCGAGCGGGATTTCTTCATGAGCGGCGAGGAATCGGCGAAGTACGGGCTGATCGATCAGGTGCTCGACCAGCGGGTCAGGGCCGCCGAAAAGTGAGGCAGTCCGAGGGTCTGCCGACGGGGACCGCGAGCCTGCGCTGGCGGTCGCCGTCGCAATGTGCCTCAACCCTGGATTTCCGGTAGCCGGAACGCTTGTCATCGGTCGGTAATCGGATATGATGGGATTGGGCTTCCTTTGACGGCAGTCGCGCCGCTGGCCGGTGCGCTCGTCCGTCCAGCCGCCGAAGAGGTTAGAAGATGGCTGAAGACAAGCACGGGAAGGGCAGCGACGGCAAACTGCTGTACTGCTCGTTCTGCGGCAAGAGCCAGCACGAGGTGCGCAAGCTGATTGCCGGCCCTTCGGTCTTCATCTGCGACGAGTGTGTCGAGCCTCTGCAACGACATCATCCGCGAGGAGATGCAGACGGGCTCCGGCGAGAAGACCAGCCATCTTCCCAAGCCCCACGAGATCAAGGGGACCCTCGATCAGTACGTGGTAGGGCAGGAGCGTGCCAAGAAGGTCCTCTCGGTCGCGGTGTACAATCATTACAAGCGCCTGGATGTCGCGGGCCGGAAGGAGGAAGTCGAGCTCGGCCAAGAGCAACATCCTGCTGATCGGGCCCACCGGCTCGGGCAAGACCCTGCTGGCCGAGACCCTCGCCCGCCTGCTCAACGTGCCCTTCACCATCGCCGACGCCACCACCCTGACCGAGGCGGGCTACGTCGGCGAGGACGTGGAGAACATTATCCAGAAGCTTCTCCAGAAGTGCGACTACGACGTGGAGAAGGCGCAGACCGGGATCGTCTACATCGACGAGATCGATAAGATCTCACGCAAGTCCGACAATCCCTCGATCACCCGCGATGTGTCCGGGGAAGGTGTGCAGCAGGCGCTGCTCAAGCTGATTGAGGGCACGGTGGCGTCTGTGCCGCCCCAGGGGGGGCGCAAGCATCCCCAGCAGGAGTTTCTCCAGGTCAACACCTCCAACATCCTGTTCGTCTGCGGCGGCGCTTTCGCGGGCCTGGACCGGGTGATCCGGGAGCGCTCCCAGAAGGGTGGGATTGGCTTCGCCGCGGAGGTCCACAGCCGGGACGAGCGGCGCAACGTCGGCGAGATCTTGGCCGCGGTGGAGCCTGAGGACCTGATCAAGTACGGGCTCATCCCGGAGTTCGTCGGCCGGCTGCCGGTCGTGGCTACGCTCGACGAGCTCGACGAGGATTCCCTGGTGCAGATCCTTACCGAGCCCAAGAACGCGCTGGTCAAGCAGTACATCCGCCTGTTCGAGATGGAAGGCTGCGAGCTGGAGATACGCGAGGAGGCACTGCGGGGCATCGCGCGCAAGGCCATGGAGCGTAAGACCGGTGCCAGAGGTCTACGCACCATCATGGAGCAGGTGCTCCTCGACACCATGTACGACCTGCCGTCGACCGACGGCGTCAGCAAGGTCGTGGTGGACGGGGCGGTGATCGCGGGCGAGTCATCCCCGTACCTGATCTACGAAGGCGGTGAGCGTCAGCTTGCCGTTTCCGACTGACGGGCGCCGCCGTCCGGACGCTGCCGCCGCTCGGTACAGACCGCCCGTTCTGCAAGGGGCGGACTTGAAACAGGTGGCGGGTCACCCCAAGATGCGGTAAAGGCCCGCACATCGGGTCCCCCGATCGATCGCGAACAGGATGCCGCGATCTCTATCCGATAGCACACTGGCCCGCTCACCCCCTCGCAGAGGCTCGGATCCGCGCCGAGGGGGTAACGACAGCCCGGCCGTGGTGCCGACGACAGGCGAATCCCGCCAAGGGCCGAGAATCCTATGACCTCCGAAGCAGTCCCTCAGTCGAGCCAGGTCGCGCCGGTACTGCCGCTGCGCGACGTGGTGGTGTACCCGCACATGGTTATCCCCCTGTTCGTGGGGCGCGAAAAGTCCATCAAGGCGTTGGACGCGGCCATGCAGTACAACAAGCAGATTCTGCTCGTGGCCCAGAAGAGTGCCGACGTGGACGACCCGGCACCGGGTGACATCCACGAGATCGGCACGCTGGCGAACATCCTGCAGCTTCTTAAGCTTCCGGATGGCACGGTGAAGGTGCTGGTCGAGGGCGGGGAGCGTGCCCACCTGGTGCGGTTCGTGGATACGACGGACTTCTTCACTGCAGAGCTGCGATCGATGACCGAGTCCATCGGGGTGGCCGAGCGGGAGATCGAGGTCCTGATGCGCTCGGCGACCAACCTGTTCGACCAGTATGTGAAGCTGAACAAGAAGGTCCCGCCGGAGGTTCTCACCTCGCTGTCGAGCATCGACGACCCTAGTCGGCTGGCCGACACCATGGCCGCGCACATGTCGCTGAAGCTGGAGGAGAAACAGCGCGTCCTGGAGATGGCGGACGTACGCGAGCGCCTCGAGCACCTGATGGCGATGATGGAGGCGGAGAACGACATCCTGCAGATGGAGAAGCGGATCCGCGGGCGGGTCAAGAGCCAGATGGAGAAGAATCAGCGCGAGTATTACCTCAACGAGCAGATGAAGGCCATCCAGAAGGAGCTCGGGGAGCTGGAAGAGGCCCCAAACGAGCTCGAGGAGCTGGCCGGGCGGATCGAGAAGGCGGGCATGCCCAAGGAGACCAAGAACAAGGCCCTCGGGGAGCTCAACAAGCTCAAGCTGATGTCGCCCATGTCCGCCGAGGCTACGGTAGTGCGCAACTACGTGGACACCTTGGCCAACGTACCCTGGAGCAAGCGCACGCGTACCCGCAACGACATCGCTGGCGCGGAGGCGGTGCTGGAGGCCGACCACTACGGGCTGGAGAAGGTCAAGGAGCGGATTCTTGAGTACCTGGCAGTGCAGCAGCGGGTGCGCAAGCTGAAAGGCCCTATCCTCTGCCTGGTGGGTCCGCCCGGCGTGGGCAAGACCTCCCTGGGCCAGTCGATCGCCCGGGCGACCAACCGCAAGTACACGCGCATGTCCCTGGGCGGAGTGCGCGACGAGGCGGAGATCCGTGGTCACCGGCGTACCTACATCGGGGCGCTGCCTGGCAAGATCATCCAGAACCTGATCAAGGTGGGGACGCGCAATCCGCTGTTCCTGCTCGACGAGATCGACAAGATGGCCATGGACTTCCGGGGCGACCCGGCTTCGGCGCTGCTGGAGGTGCTCGACCCGGAGCAGAACAACACCTTCAACGATCACTACCTGGAGGTCGATTTCGATCTTTCGGAGGTCATGTTCGTCGCCACGGCCAACACCCTGAACATCCCCCCGGCCCTGCTCGATCGGGTGGAGGTCATTCGCTTGTCGGGCTACACGGAGGACGAAAAGGTCAACATCGCGGTGCGCTACCTGGTGCCCAAGCAGACCGCTAACAACGGGCTCGGGGAGCGCGAGCTGGCCGTTACCGAAAAGGCGGTCCGCGACATCATCCGCTACTACACCCGCGAGGCGGGCGTGCGTAATCTCGAGCGCGAGATCGCCAAGATCTGTCGCAAGGTGGTGAAAGAGATCCTGCTGACCGATCGCAAGGAAAGGCTCTTGGTAACCCCCAAGAACCTGGAGAAATATCTGGGAGTCAAGCGCTTCCGCTACGGCATGGCCGACGAGCGCGACCAGGTGGGTCAGGTGACGGGGCTTGCCTGGACCGAGGTAGGCGGTGAGCTGCTGCGCATCGAGGCGGCCGTGGTCCCCGGCAAGGGTCGACAGACCCAGACCGGGCAGCTGGGCGACGTGATGAAGGAATCGATCCAGGCGGCGATGACCGTGGTTCGCAGCCGCGCGCAGCCGCTGGGTGTCGACGCGGATTTCTATCAGCAGTACGACGTGCACATTCATGTGCCGGAGGGCGCGACCCCCAAGGACGGCCCGAGCGCCGGAGTCAGCATGTGTACGGCGCTGGTTTCCGCCCTCACCAAGATTGCGGTGCGGGCGGACGTCGCCATGACCGGCGAGATCACGCTGCGCGGCGAGGTGCTGCCGATCGGCGGCTTGAAAGAGAAGCTGCTTGCCGCCCACCGCGGCGGAATCCAGGTCGTGATCATCCCGCAGGAGAACGAGCGCGATCTCGTCGAGATTCCGAAAAACATCAAACAGAATCTCGATATTCGTCCGGTGCGCTGGATCGATCAGGTGCTGGAGATTGCGCTCACGCGCATGCCGTCTCCCCGGGAGAAGGAGCCGGAGACGGCCCACTCGGAAGAGGAGGGTCCGCCACCGAGCCAGGCCGAGGGCACGAAGAAGACGAAGAAGCGGCGCAGCCTGACCACCCATTGAGCCTGAGATGTGTAGTTGCGCCCGGTCGTGGGCGCAACTGCACACCGGCGCCGCCGGGTGGTGCTTCGAAGGGTCTTTGCCCGGCTGTCTGATTAGACACTAACCAGTGCCTGCCGTGATCTGCTACCGGTCTTTCCAGGGAGAAAAATGCCACAATGGGATCGGGCGAGGCCAGGTTGTAACTATTTAATAACTTATTGAACTTATACGTTAATTGCCGAATATCCTGCGGCAGCTTTGTCTGGTATGCTGCCGGATGTGGTGAAAGTGTCACTTGTTGACAGCATAAATTTTCACTTGGTATAAAGAGTGCCCGTTTCGCACCGGGCTAAGGTGTCAGTTGCAGACCAGCTTTCCGGCCGTCCCGAACGGAGAGCGCCAAGGGGGGAATACGATGAATAAAGGCGAATTGATCGAGTCGATGGCCGACGCGGCAGATATCTCCAAGGCCGCGGCGAGCCGCGCCTTCGAAGGTATGGTTGCAGCTATCACTGAGGCCATGAAAAACGGCGAGCAGGTGTCGCTGGTCGGATTTGGAACCTTTCAGGTGAAAGAGCGCGGTGCCCGCACCGGGCGCAATCCGCAAACCGGCGAGAGCATTGAGATCAAGGCATCCCGGACGCCCTCCTTCAAGGCTGGCAAAGCCCTCAAGGATGCCGTAAACTAGCGCGTCTTCCTTGGGGGTGCTTAGCTCAGCTGGGAGAGCATCGCCCTTACAAGGCGAGGGTCGCAGGTTCGATCCCTGCAGCACCCACCAAAGCACCGGAGCGGTAGTTCAGTCGGTTAGAATACCGGCCTGTCACGCCGGGGGTCGCGGGTTCGAGTCCCGTCCGCTCCGCCAGATCGTAAGACGCACCGGGGTATCGGGCTCGATACCCCGTTCGTTTTTCCAACTAACCGCTGTCTTGAGCCGACTGCCAGAGTCCCATGCTGCAAGCTATCCGTGAGAGAGCCCAAGGCTGGTTCGCCTGGGCGATTGTCATCCTGATCACCATCCCCTTCGCCCTCTGGGGCATCCAGGAATACCTCGGCATCGGCGGCGAGCCGGTCGTGGCCAAGGTCGGCGGCCGAGAGATCACCCAGCGCGAATTCGACGACAATTTCCGGCGCTTCCGCATGGAGCTGCGCGAGCGTCTCGGTGCCTCCTACGATCTCTCGTCCCTGGATGACGCCAAGCTGCACGAGCAGGTGCTCAGCTCGATGATTCGCAGCGACCTGATCCTGCAGGCCGCGGTCGGTATGGGCATGCGCGCCGGCGATGATCTGATCCGCGAGACCATCGGCGGGATGTCGGCCTTCCAGGCCGACGGGCGGTTCGACCGAGAAGCGTACGAGCGTACGCTGCGTCTTCAGGGATTGACGCCCGGCCTGTTCGAGCAGCAGGTGCGGGCCTCGATCGTGAGCCGGCAGCTCTCCGGCGGGATCCAGGGCTCGGCATTTCTGACCGCGAGCGAGCTGCGCGAGGCGCAACGGCTGCGTGGCCAGCAGCGGGGGCTCTCCTACCTGGTGTTTCCTGCGGCCGATTTCCGTCCGAGCGAGCCGGTGACGGATGCGGACGCAGCGGCCTACTATCGTGCCCACCCCAGCGAATTCGTCGCGCCGGAGCAGATCAAAGTCGCCTATCTGGAAGCTCGATGCCAAGGCCTTGGGTGCGGCCGCCGAGGTGACCGATGACGAGCTCAAGGATTATTTCGACCAGCATCACGATGAATTCGCCGCCCCCGAGCAGCGCCGGGCGCGCCACATCCTGATCCCGCTCGCCAAAGGGGCGGGCGCTGCGGCGGAGGCCGAGGCGCAGAAGAAGGCGGCCGAGGTTATGGCGCGCCTCAAGGCCGGCGAATCCTTCGAAAGTCTCGCCAAGGCGCTCTCGGGCGATCCCGGCTCTGCGGCTCAGGGCGGGGACCTCGGTTGGTTCGAGCGAGGGGTCATGGATCCCGCCTTCGAAAAAGCCGTATTCTCGATGAAGCCCGGCGAGGTGAAAGGACCGGTTCGATCCGCTTTTGGACTGCACATTATCGAGCTCGTCGACGAGCGCGCCGGGGGGGCCGTGGATTTTGCCGCGGTCAAGGACAAGGTTCTGGCGGCGGTGCGCGCCGCCAAGGGCGAGCGGCTTTTCTACGACGATTCCGACCGTCTCGCCAACCTCAGCTACGAGCATCCGGATACCCTGGAGCCGGCGGCCAAGGCGCTGGGCCTCAAGATCCAGGAGAGCGGCTGGCTGCAGCGCTCCGGCAATCCCGGCATCTTCGAGCCCCAAAGTCGCTACCGCCGCTTTCAGCGATGACGTACTGGTCCAGCGCTACAACAGCGAGCCCATCGAGCTGGGATCGGAGCATGTACTGGTGCTGCGGGTCACCGATCACCAGGAGGAGAGTGCCAAGCCGCTGGATACGGTGCGCGAGCAGATCGCCGAGACCCTGCGCCGGCAGCGCGGAGCCGAGCGTGCCCGCGAAGCGAGCGATGCGCTGCTGAAGAAGCTGCGCGCCGGGGCGGGGATCGAGGCGGAGGCCGCGGCCCAGAGCCTCAAGCTCAGCCAGCCGGGGCTGGTGGTCCGCGACGCGGCGAACGTGCCGCCCGCGATCCTGGCCGAGGCCTTCAAGCTGCCCAAGCCGGTCTCCGGGGCGGTCAGCTACGGAGAGGCCGAGCTTAACGGCGGCGACTTCGCGGTGATGGCGATCGACCAGGTGAAAGAGGGCGCTGGCCAGTCGCCGCCCGACCCGCGTCAGGGACCGGCGGCCGCGGAGCGGGCCCGCGCGGACGGGGTGTTCCGGGACTACGTCGATTACCTGAAGCGCCATACCAAGATCAGCATTACCCCACGGTCCTAGCCAAGCACGCGCCCCGCGGGTGCGCTGCGGCGAGCCGTTTCAGACCATGCCGAGGATGTGATAGCCGGCGTCGACGTAGAGCACGTCGCCGGTGATCCCCGATGCCAGGTCCGAGCAAAGGAAGGCCGCGGCGTTGCCGACCTCCTCGATGGAGACATTGCGCCGCAGCGGGGTCTTCTTTTCGGCCTCGGCGAGCATCCCCTTGAAGCCGCTGATCCCGGCGGCCGCAAGGGTGCGGATCGGGCCCGCAGAGACCGCATTGACCCGGATACCCTCGGGCCCCAGCGAGTCGGCCAGATAGCGCACGTTTGCCTCCAGACTCGCCTTGGCGATCCCCATGACGTTGTAGTTGGGCACCGTGCGTACGGCACCGAGATAGCTCATGGTGACGATCGCGCCGTTGCGCCCGTGCATCAGCTGGCGCCCGGCCTTGGCGAGCCCCGCCAGGCTGTAGGCGCTGATGTCGTGGGCGATGGCGAAGCCCTCGCGGGTGACCGCGTCGATGTAGCTTCCCTCGAGCTGCTCTCGCGGCGCGAAGGCGACCGAGTGAACGATGGCGTCGAGTCCGTCCCAGCGCGCCGCCAGGGCGGTGAAGGCGGTATCGATCTGCTCATCGCTGCCGACGTCGAGCGCCAGCGTGATGTCCGATCCGCATTCTCCGGCCATGTCTTCGACGCGCTGCTTCAGCTTGTCGTTCTGATAGCTGAATGCGAGCTCCGCACCTTCGCGGCGCATGGCCTGGGCGCAGCCCCAGGCGATCGACCGGGTGCTGGCCAGCCCGACAATGAGGACGCGCTTTCCACTTAGAAAACCCATGATTGGCTCCGAATTCCGGGAACGGGGCGGCAGCCGCCACCACCTGACAGGCAAGGCCGTTACGGTACCGGATTTTGCGGGTCCGGCAAACCACGGCGGGGATGCAAAGCCCGCACTTTCGCTCTATAGTGCGGCCTCGGCCGCCCTGCAGATGAGCATCCCATAGACCCATGGAGCGACGCGTCACGGTCAAGGACAGCTTCCTGTTCCTGGCGATCGCCGCCGTGCTCGTCACGCTGGTGCTGGCCATGTACATGGTCGATCGTCAATGGCTGAAGCTCGCCGACATCGAGGCCCGCATGCGCGAGCAGTCGGTGGATCTGCGCAGTCTTCGCGAGGGTCTTAGGACCATCGAGCGGCGGCTCGAGCAGGGCGTAAGCGTCGCGGGGTCCGGCGGCCCCGGTGTGTCCGAGCAGCTGGCGCCGGCGTTCCGACGCGCCGGCGATGCGGCGCGCAAGCCCGATTACGCGGCGGGAGACTGGCTGGTGCAGGCCTTCGGGACCGGCCTGAAGACCATCACGCCGCTGGTCTCCACGGACGCCTATGCCGCCGATGTACAGTCCTATGTGTTGGAGTCGCTGCTGACGCGTGACCCTGAGACGCTCCAATGGGAGGGGCTGCTTGCGCAGGACTGGGACGTCTCGCCCGACGGGCTGACCTTCCGCTTCCGGCTGCGGCCGGGTCTGAGCTTCTCGGATGGGGAGCCGCTGACCGCCAACGACCTCGCCTTTACGTTTCGTTTCATCATGGATCCGCGCATCGCCGCGCCTCGGGACCGGGCCTATTACGACAAGATCCGGAGCGTGCAGGCGCTCGGACCGCTGGAGGTCGAGTTTCAGTTCAAGGAGCCCTATTTCAACAGCCTGGCGCTGGCCGGGGGCATGCCGGTGCTGGCCAAGCACTTCTACGGCGCCTATCTGGAGAAGCCCGAGCGATTCAATGAGTCCAAGGGGCTGCTGCTCGGGTCGGGGCCTTACCGGCTGAAGGACCCCAAGGGCTGGACACCGGATCAGGGCCTGGTCGAGCTGGAGCGCAACCCGCGTTACTGGGGGCCGGTGCAGCCGCCTTTCGACCGGGTGCTCTGGAAGGTCATCGTCAACGACACCGCTCGCCTGACCACCTTTCGCAACGGCGACATCGATGTCTACGGGGCGCGGCCGATCGAGTATCGCGACCTGCTCGCAGACCAGGGTCTGATCGGGCACGCCCAGCACTTCGAGTACATGAGCCCGACGGCAGGCTACTCCTATATCGGCTGGAATCAGGAGCGTAACGGCAAGCCGACCCGGTTCGCCGATCCGCGGGTACGCGAGGCCATGACCCTGCTGACCGACCGCAAGCGGGTGGTCGACGAGATCATGCTGGGCTATGCGGAGGTGGCGGTCAGCCCGTTCAATCCGCGCAGCCCCCAGCACGACCCCTCGATCGAGCCCAGACCGGCCGATCCGGCCCGGGCCAAGGCCCTGCTGGCGGAGGCAGGGTATGCGGACCGCGATGGCGACGGGGTGCTCGACGGACCGGACGGCAAGCCGTTTCGCTTCCAGCTGGTGTACTTCCAGGACAATGATGACACCAAGCGCATCGTACTGTTTCTGAAGGACCTCTATGCCGCTGCCGGCATCCTGCTGGAGCCCAAGCCCACCGAGTGGTCGGTGATGCTCGATCTGATTGATCGCAAGGACTTCGACGCCATCACCCTGGGGTGGACCAGTGGGGTGGAGATCGACATATATCAGATGTTCCACAGCAGCCAGACCCTGAAGGGCGGCGACAATTTCGTCAATTATCGCAATCCCAAGCTCGACCAGTTGATCGAGAAGGCCCGGGCTACTGTGGACGAGCCCGCGCGCATGCCCCTGTGGAGGGCCTGTGAGCGCGTGCTCTATGAAGACCAGCCCTACACTTTCCTGATGCGCCGCCAGTCGCTGGTGTTCGTGGACAAGCGCGTGCGCAACCTGCAGATCAACCGCCTGGGCTTGAACCTCGGGTCGGTCCCGGTCGAGATCTACGTGCCCGCCCCGTTGCAGAAGTACGCCCACTGAGCCTGTGCCCGAGTCCGCCCATCGCCGCAAGGCAGCGCACCGCCCATCGCGTCGCGGAAAACGGCTGATGATGTCCTGGCGCTTGGCCCGGGGTATGGGGGGCGGTCCGCTGTCAGCTCGCAGCGCTCGGCCGCCGGCGCTCTTAGAATAGCCCGGCCTCGATGTACACCTACATCGTCCGGCGCCTGCTGCTGATGATCCCGACCCTGTTCGGGATCACGCTGGTGGTGTTCACGGTGATGGCGCTGTCGCCTGGCGGGATCAGCGCCCAGGGCTTGGTGGAGGGCATGAATCTGGAGCCCCAGGCCAAGAAGGCGCTGGAAGATTACTACAATCACATCTACGGCCTGGACCAGCCGGCCCCCATCCAGTATCTGCGCTGGCTGAACAACGTCTCGCCGCTGGGCTTCACCTTCGACGAGCACCATCACATCTCCGGCTTCTCGCTGACCAAGGGCTCGGATCTGGGGCGCAGCTTCCGCTATGGCAGACCGGTGCTCGACCTGGTGGCCGAGCGGGTGCCGATCACGCTGCTGCTCAACGTTCTGTCGATCCCGCTCATCTACATGATCGCAGTGGCGGTGGGCGTGCGTGCGGCGGTGGAGCGGGGGCGCGCTTTCGATCTCGGCTCGACTGCCCTGATGCTCGGTCTCTGGTCGGTGCCCACCATGCTGGCGGGGGTGCTGATGATCGGCTTCTTCGCGAGCAACCAGTACTGGCACTGGTTCCCGACCGCGGGGCTGAGCCAGCGCGAGGCACTGGACATGCCGTTTCTTCCCCATTGGGGCTCGCTGCGCGATGTCGGGGTGCTGGCCGCGAGCGCTCTGGGCGCTACCGGCCTGGCCGTCTGGCTCGCGGCCCGGGCGCCGCGCAACCTGCGCGTGGCGGTGCTCGGCGGCGTCGGGCTGGCGCTCGGCCTGTGGATGGCGTCCGCCCTGCCCGAGGGCGGCCCGGTGGCGGCTTCGCTGCTCGGGCTGTCGCTTGCCGCGCTGCTCGGCTCTCTGGGGGTGACGGCTTACACGGGGCTGCGCATCGGCCTGATCGGCGGCCTGGGGGTGGTCCTTGGGGTGATCCTGGGCGTGCGACTCGGGCAGGGCGAAATGGTCCGCGGATTCCTGCTCGATCGCCTCTGGCATCTGGCCCTGCCGGTGCTCTGTCTGACCTACGGCGGCTTCGCCTTTCTGTCGAAGCTGACCCGAGCCGCGGTGCTGGAGAACCTGCTCGCCGATTACGCGCGCACCGCGCGGGCCAAAGGCCTGGGCGAGCGTGAGGTGCTCTGGCGGCACGTGTTTCGCAACAGCCTGTTGCCCCTGATCACCGTCTCGGCGAGCCTGCTCCCCAGCCTGCTCGCCGGCGCCGTGATCGTCGAGTCGATCTTCTCCATCGAGGGCATGGGCAAGCTCGCGGTCGAGGCGGTGCAGACCCGGGACCGCGAGCTGGTGCTGTCGATCACGCTGATCAGCGGCCTGTTGACCCTGGTGAGCTACCTGCTCGCCGACCTCTGCTACGCGATCGCCGATCCCCGGGTGAGCTATGACTGACTCAGCCGCGGCCGCCGCGCCTGCCCTGCCCGCGGGCGGCAGGAGCTACGCCGCCCGGGTCGCCCGGGAGGTGCTCGGACGCTGGGGTGCACGGCTGGGCCTGGCATGGATCGGCCTGCTGGTCCTGGTCGCGGTGCTCGCCCCATTTCTGGCCAGCAGCCACCCGCTGCTGCTCAGCCGGCACGGAGAGATCTCCAGCCCGGTGCTGCACCACCTGAGCGCTGCGGACAGCACCCTGCTGGCCTTGCTGGGCGCAGCCTTGCTACTCGCACCGCTGCGGGTGCGTGCAAGGGTCTGGCTCGCCGTGCTCGGCGTGACCCTGGGGGTCGCGGGCGCGCTCAGCGCCTGGCTGGTGCACCCGCCGGCGCTCACCGTCTACGAGCAGTATCGCCGTGCCGAGGCCGCCGGCCGCTATGACTGGGTGATCAACGCCCCGGTGCCGTTCTCGCCGAAGGACTATCTGCGCGACTATGGGGATACCGGCCTGGAGGCGCCGCTCTCCAGCAAGGCAGGAATACACTGGCTGGGCACCGAGGAGAACGGCGCCGACGTGCTCTCGCGTATGATTCACGCCTCGCGCATCGCGCTCGGGATCGGTTTCATTGCGACCGGCATCGCCATGGCGATCGGCGTTCTGATCGGCGGCCTCATGGGATATTTCTCCGGTCTGGCCGATATCCTCGGGATGCGCGTGGTCGAGATCTTCGAGGCGGTCCCGACGCTGTTCCTGCTGTTGACCTTCGTGGCCTTCTTCGGGCGCAGTCTCTACCTGCTGATGGTGATCATCGGGGTGACCAGCTGGTCCGGCTACGCGCGCTACGTGCGCGCCGAGTTCCTGCGCCTGCGCGAGCAGGACTTCGTCCAGGCGGCCATCGCCGCCGGTCTACCGCTGCGCTCGATCCTGTTCCGGCACATGCTGCCCAACGGGGTGGCGCCGATCCTGGTAGCGGCGAGCTTCGGGGTGGCCTCGGCGATCCTGGCCGAGGCCACCCTGAGCTTCCTGGGGCTCGGTCTGGTGGATGATCCGTCCTGGGGACAGATGCTCAACCAGGCGGTCCGCTCGTCGACCTTCAACTGGTGGATGGCCGCCTATCCGGGTGGGGCGATCTTCATCACAGTGTTTGCCTACAACCTGATCGGCGAGGCGCTACGCGACGCCGTCGACCCTTACCTGAAACGGTCCTCCCGGTGAGAGCGGGCCTCCGAGACAGCCGGCGCAGGGAGGCATAGCCGGCCATGCTGCTCCAGGTCGAGGATTTGCGGACCTATTTCGAAAGCGGCGGCGAGCGCATTCGGGCCGTCGACGGAGTCAGCTTCCAGATCGGGCGGGGCGAGACCTTCTGTCTGGTCGGCGAGTCGGGCAGCGGCAAGTCGGTCACTGCCCTGTCGGTGATCCGGCTGCTGCCCCCGCAGACCAGCTTCCATCCGAGCGGACGCATCCAGTTCGATTGGCGCCGCGACGACGGGGACCGGGAGATTGTGGATCTGCTGTCGTTGCCGGAGCTGGCCATGCGCCAAGTGCGCGGGGCGCGCATCGCGATGATCTTCCAGGAGCCCATGACCTCGCTCAATCCGGTGTTTACCATCGGTGAGCAGATCATTGAGGCCCTGCAGCTGCACTTTCCGGCGATGAATGACGAGGAGGCCCGCGCACGCACGCTGCAGGCCCTGGAGCAGGTGCGCATCCCCCGGGCGGCCGAGCGCATCGACGAATATCCGCACCGCCTGTCCGGCGGGCAACGCCAGCGCGTGATGATCGCCATGGCGATGGCCTGCGAGCCGGACCTGCTGATCGCCGATGAGCCGACCACGGCCCTGGATGTGACGGTGCAGGCGGAGATCCTGCGCCTGATGAAGGACTTGCAGGCCCGGCGTGGCACCAGCATTCTGTTCATCACCCACGACTTCGGCGTGGTCTCCCGGATGGCCGACCGGCTGGCGGTGATGAGGCATGGCGAGATCGTTGAGTCGGGGCCTCTGCATGACGTGCTGGGCCACCCCGAGCACCCCTACACCCGCCAGCTGCTGGCCGCCCTGCCGGAGAATCTTTGCCGCGCCCGGGGTGTGCGGGCCCCGGCCCCGTCGCCGCAAGGCCCCAGCGCGGCGCCGCTCATCGAGCTCAAGGGACTGCAGGTGTACTTTCCGGTTCGCAAAGGCGTGCTACGTCACACTGTGGACTGGATCCGGGCTGTGGACGGCGTCGATCTGACCATCCCGCGCGGGCAGGTTCTGGCGCTGGTGGGGGAGTCCGGCTGCGGCAAGACCACCCTGGGGCGGGCGATCCTGCGCCTGGTCGCCCCCACGGGTGGGAGCGTCTGGCTCGACGGCAGGGATCTCACCTCACTCAAGCCCCATGCCATGCGTCGAGTCCGGCGCCACCTGCAGATCGTGTTCCAGGACCCGATGTCCTCGCTCAACCCCAGGCTCTCGGTTGCGGCGGCGCTCACCGAGCCCATGGCCGCCCACGGCATCGGCGAGAGCCGCGAGGAGCGCCTCGCGATGGCGGCCCGGGTGCTGGAGCAGGTGCAGCTCGAGCCCGAGCATCTCTGGCGCTACCCGCACGAGCTCTCGGGCGGGCAGCGCCAGCGCATCTGCATCGCCCGTGCCCTGGTGCTGGACCCGAAGCTCATCGTATGCGATGAGATTACCAGTGCCCTGGACGTCTCGGTCCAGGCGGAGATCCTCGGCCTGCTGCTGCGCCTGCAGCGCGAGCGCGACCTGACCCTGCTGTTCATTACGCACAATATTGGTGTCGTTGAATACGTGAGCAACCGGATGGCTGTGATGCGCGAGGGGCGCATCGTCGAGCAGGGGCCCACGGAGCGCATCTCCGCCCAGCCGGAGCACCCTTACACCCGAGAGCTGCTGGCGGCGGTTCCTCGGGTTGCGCTGTAGGCCGGCGTCTCGCGACCGCGGTGGGACCCGGGGCTCGGGCGGCAGGATTGCGGGAGGTGGAGGACGGGCGTGTGCGCGGCCGCGCAGGCTCAGAGCTCGCTCTGCTCGGAGACCTCGAGGTACACCTTGATCTTCTGTCCCGGCTGAAGCGCAGTACCGGTGAGCTTGTTCCAGCGCTGGATGTCTTCGATAGAGACCTTGAAGTGGCGCGAGATCTTGTACAGCGAGTCGCCGCTGCGGACGCTGTAGCGCAGCGACGGGCGATCCGTGCCGGACTTGCGCTGCGCGACGCTGCCGGTCTGCGCGTTCGACAGCACCAGGGTCCGGCCGGCGTGCAGCGTGCCCTTTGTGGATATGCCGTTCCATGCGGTCAGCTCGTGCACGCTCACGTTGTTGTTGTGGGCGATCGCCGAGAGTGTGTCCCCCGAGCGCACGATGTAGGTCGTGGGCCGCGCAGCTTTGGGCGCGCCCGCGGCGGCGGCCACGATCGTCCCACCGTTGTCCTCGCGGTAGGCGATGTCCGCGGCCGTGGCCACCGGAATCACCAGCTGGCGCCCTGTTCGCACCCGGTTGCTGGTCAGATCGTTCATGTCGCGCAGCACGTTCACCGTGGTCTGGAAGCGGCGCGCGATGCCTGGCAGGCTATCCCCGCGCCGGACCTGGTAACGGTCCCACTTCACCCGTTTGTCCGGATCGAGGTCCGCCAGAGCGCGCTCGAACTGCTCGCGCTGCTCCACCGGAATGAGCAGCTCGTACGGTCCTTCGGGGTCGGTGGCCCAGCGGTTGCAGCCGGGGTTGAGCACATGCAGCTTATCCAGCGATAGGCCGGCCAGCTGGGCGGCGATACCCAGGTCGATCTGGCCGCCCACATCCACTTCCGTGAAGTAAGGCTTGTCCGGGATGGGCATCAGGGTCAGACCGGCAGCCTCGGGGTCCTGGAACAGCTTGGCGACGCCGAACAGCTTGGGTACGTAGCTCTCGGTCTCCGCGGGCAGGTCGAGCGACCAGAAGTCGGTTGGTAGTCCCTGCCGCTGGTTGCGCTCGATGGCCTTCGCGACGTTGCCTGCGCCGGCATTGTAGGCCGCCAGGGTCAATGGCCAATCGCCGTCGAACTGGGCGTTGAGCTGGGCGAGATAATCCAGGGCCGCCCGGGTGGCTGCGACCACGTCCCTGCGGGCGTCATACCACCAGGTCCGCTTGAGCCCGAAGTCGTCGGCCGTGGACGGGATGAACTGCCAGATGCCGGCGGCCTGTCCGGGAGAGTAGGCAAATGGCTGGAATGCGCTCTCGACAACCGGCAGCAGCGCGAGCTCGGCCGGCATGTTGCGCTTGTGCAGCTCGTCGAGAATAAAATGCATGTACGGGCGGGCGCGCTCCTGCACGCGCTCCAGGTAGTCCGGATGGGAGGCATACCATTCCCGCTCGTGCTCCACGCGTGGATCGTCGGGGATGGACAGCGCGAAACCATCTCGCAGTCGGTCCCAGATCAGGGGATCGCCCGTGCCGGATGTCTTGGACTGTCCCGGCCTGAAGGTCCCTGTCGCCGAGCACAGCTCGTCGGCGTCGTCGCTCTGTCCGGACGGGGCTGCGGCAGGGGTGCTGACTATCGGGCGATGAAACCCATTTTCCGCAGCTGTGCCGGAGACGGGCTCTGGCCCGACGCCGGAGCCGTCGGTCGCCATGCTGCTGCAGCCCGAGAGCAGGGCGCCGATCAGCAGGGTCGCGACGCCGAGGGCTGCACTGATTGTGCAGACACCGTGACCCGGGCGCTCGGTGGAGCGCAGGCCACTGTCGAATTCAAAGCCATCCCGCATGGGTCAGTGGTTCTACCGTGGAGCAGCCAGCAAAGTTTTGTTAGTGTTTGCGGCGACTATACGCAAACAAGACTCGGTTTTTCAAGCCTGGTTTGCGTAGTTTTCCATGGGACCGGCGCGATTGCCCGGATATGTGCACAATCTGAGACCACGATCATCTTCCGTGATGGCAGCTGCAGGCAATTTTCACGGCGCTGAGGAATCCTACGCCGCGGCCGCGGTCCGCGCCTGGTTCCGCGGTACGCCCGGTCGCATGCTCCTGGAGCAGGAGCATGCCCTGCTCCAGGAGCAGCTGCCCGACCTGTTCGGTTATTATCTGGTCCAGCTGGGATTCCTCGGCGAAGTGCCGGAGGCGGCCCTTGCGGTGCGCATACGCCAGCGTCTGGTCATCGGCGTGGACGGGCCGGTCCCGGGTGGGGTGATCGCGGTGTCGGCGCACCTCACGCAGCTACCCATCGGGACCGACAGTGTGGACGCGGTGCTGCTCACTCACACTCTGGATTTCGCGGCCGATCCGCACCAGGTGCTGCGCGAGGTGGACCGCATCCTGATTCCCGAGGGGCGGCTGATCCTGATCGGATTCAATTCGCTCAGCCTCTGGGGATTGCGTCGGCTTTGGCCACCGACCAGGAAGCGGATCCCCTGGAATGCCCGGTTCATCGGAGCCCTGCGCATCCACGATTGGCTCGGGCTGCTCGGCTTCGAGGTCGAGCTGACCCATTACCTGATGTTCTGTCCGCCGCTACGCAGAGAGGGCATGATGCGCAGGCTGGCATTTCTGGATCGTCTCGGCGCCCGCTGTTGCCTGCCGCTCGGGGGTGCCTACATGATACGGGCGGTCAAGCGCGTGGCCAGGCTCACGCCCATTGAGCCGGCGTGGCGGGCCAAGCCCAGGCTGCTCAGCGGACGCGCGGTCGAGCCTACGACGAGGGCAGGGGCCATTGACTGAGCTTGTGGAGATATTTACCGACGGTGCCTGCCGGGGCAATCCGGGGCCCGGCGGCTGGGGCTCGGTGCTGCGCTTCAAGGACTCGGAGAAGCGGCTGCACGGAGGCGAGCCCCTGACCACCAACAACCGCATGGAGCTCACGGCGGTCATCAAGGCGCTGGAGGCGCTCAAGCGCCGCTGCCGGGTCCGCGTTACCACGGACTCGCAATACGTCAAGAAGGGCATCACCGAGTGGATCGTGCAGTGGAAGCGAAGGGATTGGCGCACCGCCTCGCGCAGCCCCGTAAAGAATGTCGACCTGTGGAAAGCGCTCGATGTGCTGGTCGGCCAGCACGAGGTGGAATGGGCCTGGGTGCGCGGCCACAGCGGACACCCCGGCAATGAGCTCGCGGATCAGTTGGCCAACCGCGGCATCGACGAGCTTTCCAAGCGATGACCCCGCCCGGCCCCAGGGTCCTATAATCTTTGCCCTAGCCACTAGCCACTAGCCACTAGCCACTAGCCACTAGCCACTAGCCACTAGCCACTACCGCCCATGCGCCAGATCGTCCTCGATACCGAGACCACCGGACTCGAGCCCGAAGAGGGCCACCGCATCATAGAGATCGGATGTGTCGAGCTGATGGACCGTCGACTGACGGGCAACAATTTTCATCAATACTTCAATCCGGATCGCGGGATCGACGAGGGGGCCGTCCATGTGCATGGCCTGACCGGCGAGTTTCTCGCGGACAAGCCCCGCTTCGCAGACCTGGTCGGAGACCTGCTGGCGTATCTTCGTGGTGCCGAGCTGATTATCCACAACGCCCCGTTCGACCTGGGCTTTCTGAGCCACGAGCTGGAACTGCTGGGCGGGGATGCGGCCACGCTCGATCGTTGCTGCAGCGTCATCGACACGCTGGTGCTGGCGCGCAAGCTGCATCCGGGTCAGCGCAATAGCCTCGATGCGCTGTGCAAGCGCTACGGAGTGGACAATTCGCATCGGGATCTGCATGGCGCCCTGCTCGATGCCGAGATCCTCGCCGACGTCTATCTGGCTATGACCGGGGGCCAGGCCGATCTGGGTCTGGACGGCACGGCGGAACGACCGGCCGAGCGCCACGCCAAGGCCGAGACACGCCGCCTTTCCGGTGACCGGCCCGCCCTGCGCATCGTGCGTGCGCACCAGGACGAGGCCCGGGCCCACGCCGCACGTCTGCGCGCCATCGATCAGGCGAGCGGCGGGCGCTGTCTGTGGCTGAAGCTGGAGCCGGGGTTGCCGGAAGACCGCTGAGTGAGGGAGATCAGTCGAGCTCGGTCCGACCGCGCAGGGGAAGCTGCAGACGGCCCTTAAGCTCCCAATCCCCCTGGGGCGAGGAGAGCGTGATGTGCCAGTGGACGTTCGCCGGCGGGGCGTGGTGTATGGCGAACTCCCCCCCTCCCAGCGCCGGCAGGCGGAGGGTCTCGTCCTCCCCGGCCCGGGTGGGGTGGACCAGGGCCAGATCCAGGTACGGCAGCTGTATGGCCTGCTCGCCCTTGAGTGTCACGCGAAGCTCCTGCCCCTGTTCATCGAACCGCACGTCCGCCCTGAGCCCCAGCTCGCGCGCCTTGTCGACCCGTGCCAAGTCCTGGTTGATGGCCAGACCTTCCTTGTAATAGTCATCCCGGACCAGGCTGTCGGCGTCGGTGGCCGCCAGGATGTAGGTCGCTATGCCGGCGACCACTGCGATCGCGGGCAGCGAAAACACCGCCCAGGGCCAGAATTGCCGGTACCAGGGTTGGTCGTCTTCTACAGGGGGTCGGTAGCTCATCGCAGGTCACCTGGTCGCGGGGCCCAGAAATCGCCCGGTCTGCTCGAGTCGAAGCCCGGGCGTGGTGAGCGATTCAATCAGGAAGTGCAGCTCGGAGCTCGGGGACTTGAGGTTGACGGGGTCCACCCGCACGCGCACTGGCAGGGCCAGCACTGCCCCACCCTGGACGCTGATGTCTCCGGCGCGGTTGATCAGCTCGGCGCCTTGGATCCCGGATACCGAAAGCCGGTAGGTCTGCTCGTGGTCTGTCATGTTGATGATCTTCAGCGTGTAGACATTCTCGGCGTAGCCCTCCGGCGTCTCCAGATACAAGGCGTTACGGTCCCGGATGATGTCCATCTCCAGGGGCACGCGCACCGCCAGCGCCGTGACCAGGGCCCCGAACAGGATCAACAGCAAGCTGGCATAGACGATGACTCGCGGACGCAGCAGATGGCTCTTGCCGCCTTCGAGGGCATTCTCCGTGGTGTAGCGGACCAGCCCCTTGGGGTAGCCCATCTTGTCCATCACATCATCGCAGGCATCGACGCAGGCGGCGCAGCCGATGCATTGGTACTGCAGGCCGTCGCGGATATCGATCCCGGTCGGACAGACCTGTACGCAGATCTGGCAGTTGATGCAGTCGCCGAGCCCTTGGGCCAAGTAGTCGGCGCCTTTTTTGCGGGACCCGCGCGGCTCGCCGCGCTTCTCGTCGTAAGCGATCAGCAGGGTATCCCGGTCGAACATGGCGCTCTGAAAGCGCGCATAGGGGCACATGTAGATGCAGACCTGCTCGCGCATGAAGCCGGCGTTGCCCCAGGTGGCGAGCCCGTAGAAAAGTATCCAGAAGGCCTCCCAGGGGCCGAGGTCGAAAGCCAGGAGCTCCGCCGAGAGTGTTTTGATCGGTGTGAACCAGCCGACGAAAGTGAAGCCCGTCCAGAGCGCGAACGCGAGCCAGGCCGCGTGCTTGGCGCCCCTGAGGGCGAGCTTGCGCCCCGACAAGGGGGCCTTGTCGAGCTTCATCTGGTCCTTGCGATCACCTTCGATCTTGCGCTCGATCCATATGAAGATCTCTGTCCACACGGTCTGGGGGCAGGCGTATCCGCACCAGAGCCGGCCTGCCAGCGCAGTGAAGAAGAACAGCGACAGGGCAGCGATGATCAGCAGCAGCGAAAGGTAGATGAAATCCTGGGGCCAGAGCGTCAATCCGAAGATGTAGAACTTGCGGGCGGGCAGGTCGAAGAGCACTGCCTGGCGCCCACCCCAGCTCACCCAGGGCAGCCCATAGAAGATCCCGAGCAGCCCCACCATGGCCAGGCTGCGAAAGAACGCGAAGATGCCGTGGACCTCTCGGGGATAGATCTTCTCGCGCTTGCGATACAGCTCGCCCTCGACGTCGTCGGTACCGGGCTGCTGGGGCTGCCTGTTGAGGTTTTCGGCGGACATGGCGTCGATCGCTTGGCGGTGAATATGGGAGCTGCGCACTATGCGACGGCGGCTGGCCCGGCGCATTGACAAACCGCAATTGCCCTGGCGGGCATCCCGGGTGCCCTGTGCAGACTCACGCGCCCGGGTCCCGGGTCCTGGGCTCGGGCCTGCAGGGCCGGCGGAAATAACAGGTCAGGGCGCTGGAGGCCGAGGTCAGGATCCAGAACAGGAAGAAACCGATGGAGTAGCCGCCGAGCCGGCTGATGTCGATATTACCCCAAGTACAGGCCGCGAGGCTTTGAGGGTCGAAGGCCGTGAAGAACAGGACCGTGGCAACGCCGGCGGTGAGGAAGGAAGGCCAGAGCACCGACACGATCCGTTGCACCGTCGGGATCTGCAGATCGGGGTCACGGGTCGCTTGCTGCGTGGGCATCGGTGGTTCCTGTGAAGAAAAAACGCCCGGTTAGTCTAACACCGGGCGCAGGAGTTTATCAGCGGTCTGCTGTCAGTTCGACAGGCTGTAAACGTAGGCCGCCAGCAGATGGATCTTGTCGGCACTATTGGGACCAAACCGGTCCTTGTGGGCGGGCATGAGGCCGTTGCGACCGCCCATGATGGTCTGCTTGATGGTGCCTGGGCTGCCGCCATACAGCCATACATTGTCCGTGAGGTTGGGGGCGCCCAGCAGCTGGTTGCCCTTGGCGTCCATCCCGTGGCAGGCGATGCAGTTGGTCATGAAGATCTTCTTGCCCGCGGCCGCCTTGGCGGCGTCCGGCTCGCGGCCGCTGAGGCTCAGCACGTAGGCGGCAGCCTTGTCGGCACCGTCTTCGCCGATCACCGGCCCCCAGGCTGGCATAGCGGCCTGACGCCCGTTGGTGATCGTGGCGGTGATCGCCTCCGGTGTGCCGCCATAGAGCCAGTCATTGTCCGACAGGTTGGGGTAGCCGGCGGAGCCCTGGGCGTCGGAGCCGTGGCACCCGACACAGTCGGAGGCGAGGAACAGGCGCTGGCCCATGCCCACGGCGTCGCTGTTCTTGGCCAGCTCGGGAATGGCAACATCCCGGTACTGCGCGTAGATCGGTCCGTATTTCTTTTCAGCGGCCTGCATCTCGCCGATGTACTGGCCCTCCTTGGTCCAGCCGAGCGCGCCCCCCCAGAGTCCGGGGTAGAGGATGTAATAGATGATGCCGAAAATCAGCGTCGCATAGAACATCCACAGCCACCACCGGGGCAGCGGGTTGTTGTACTCCTGCAGGTTTCCGTCCCAGGTGTGACCGGTGACATCGCCCGCAACGGCCTCGCCTTCCCGCCGGCGCGTGCTCCACCAGATCAGCCAGAAGCAGGCGAGGATATTGCCCACGCTCAGGACGATGATCCACCCCTGCCAGAATGCACTCATGTCACTCATGATCTTTTTCCTTCTTCATGGTTGCCTCGTGCAGCTCTTCGTCTGCAAAAGGCAAGTTGGCGGCTTCGTCAAACGATTTCTTCCGCTTCTTGCCATAGGCCCAGACCACGATGCCGATGAATAGGACCAGCAGCACAATGGTGTGCCAGGATCTGAAGTCGTTGATGTCCATCGTCTACTTAAGCGCCGTACCCAGACCCTGCAGGTAGGCCACCAGTGCCTCTGCCTCGGTCTTGCCCTGGACTGCCGTCTTGGCGCCGTCCATGTCCTGCTGCGTGTACAGCTCGCACTTGGGACAGGTCGCACCCACTGCGATATTCAGTGCCTTCATCTTGGCGGCCGTCTCATCCCCGCTGAGCTTGTTCTCGAACAGCCAGGGAAAGGCGGGCATGTTGGATTCAGGCACGACATCGCGCGGGTTGTTCAGGTGGGCGAACTGCCAGGCGTCACTGTAACGCCCGCCCACCCGTGCCAAGTCGGGTCCGGTACGCTTGGAGCCCCACTGGAAGGGATGGTCATACACCGACTCTCCGGCGACCGAGTAGTGACCGTAACGCTCGGTCTCCGCCCGGAAGGGTCGGATCATCTGCGAGTGGCAGTTGTAGCATCCTTCGCGGACGTAGATGTCCCGGCCCTCCAGGCGCAGGGCATCGTATTTGTGCACTCCCTCGACCGGCGAAGTGGTCTCCGTGAGGAAGAACAGGGGGACGATCTCTACCAGACCTCCGACGCTCACCACCAGCAGGATGAACAGCGCCATCAACCCGATATTCTTCTCGACGACTTCATGAGACATGGCGTGTTCTCCTCTCAGTGGGCCGCCGGGGCCGGAATGGCCTCGTCAGCGGCCCGGCTGCCGACGATCGTCTTCAGCACGTTGTAGAGCATCAGCAGCATGCCGGACAGGAACAGGATACCGCCGAGCAGCCGCACGTCGTAGAACGGGTAGGTACGCTTGACCGACTCGATGAAGGAGTAGGTGAGGGTTCCGTCGGCGTTCACCGCGCGCCACATCAGGCCCTGCATCACGCCCGCGATCCACATCGCGGCGATATACAGCACAACCCCGATGGTGGCGATCCAGAAATGCAGCTCGACCAGGGCCTTGGAGTACATTTCGGTTTTGCCGAACATGCGCGGGATCAGGTAGTACATAGAGCCGATGGAGACCATGGCCACCCACCCCAGGGCCCCGGAGTGCACATGGCCAATGGTCCAGTCGGTATAGTGCGACAGGGCGTTGACTGTCTTGATGGACATCATCGGGCCCTCGAAGGTCGACATGCCGTAGAACGACAGGGACACGATGAGGAACTTCAGGATCGGGTCGGTGCGCAGCTTATGCCAGGCGCCGGACATGGTCATGATGCCGTTGATCATGCCGCCCCAGGAGGGCGCGAGCAGGATCAGGGAGAACACCATCCCGGCGGTGGAGGCCCAGTTGGGCAGGGCGGTGTAGTGCAGGTGATGAGGGCCGGCCCACATATAGGTCGAGATCAGGGCCCAGAAGTGCACCACCGACAGCCGGTAGGAGTAGACCGGGCGGCCCGCCTGCTTGGGCACGAAGTAGTACATCATCCCGAGGAAGCCGGCGGTCAGGAAGAAGCCTACCGCGTTGTGGCCGTACCACCACTGGACCATGGCGTCGATGGCGCCCGGATAGAAGCTGTAGGATTTCATCCCCACGAAGCTCACCGGGATCTCGGCGCTGTTGACCACGTGCAGCAGCGCGATGGTCAGGATGAATGCGCCATAGAACCAGTTGGCGACGTAGATATGCTTGACCTTGCGCTTGGTGATGGTGCCGAAGAACACCGCGGCGTAGGCTACCCAGACGATCGTGATCAGGATGTCGATGGGCCACTCCAGCTCGGCGTACTCCTTGCCGGAGGTGTAGCCGAGTGGGAGGGTGATCGCCGCCAGGACGATGATCAGATTCCAGCCCCAGAAAGTGAAAGAGGCCAGGGAGCCTCCCCAGAGGCGAGCCTGGCAGGTACGTTGGACCACGTAGTAGGATGTCGCGAACAGCGCCGAGCCGCCGAAGGCGAAGATCACGGCGTTGGTGTGCAAGGGACGAAGCCGTCCGTAGGACAGGAAGGAGAGCTTGGGAAGGATCTCCGGAAACGCGAGTTGGGCGGCAATGATGACGCCGACCAGCATGCCGACTATGCCCCAGATCACCGTCATCACGGCAAACTGGCGCACGACCTTATAATTATACGTGGTCTGTGACTCCATAGCGTGTCTCCACTTGCTGAAAACCCAGGGAACCGGCGTCCGACGTGCGCGGAGCAGACTTCAAATTGCCCGCCGGGGGAACCTCCGGGTGGGCTGCAGGGTCATTGTTGTTCGAGCTTCCCGGGCCTGCCTGGCTGCCCGGCTCCACTCGCCGCGTAACTGTACCTGATACCGAAGACGGTTTTCCAGCCTCGACCCTGCCCGCTCTGCGGGGTATCGGCTGGCTCAGTGGGTGCCATTCGATCAGGCGGGCCTAATATGCTAATTTGCTGCAGGCCAGACATTGATCTGGGTCAATAAGTGGGATTCGTGACGGGGTGGATCGGGTGAAATCCTAAGCGGTGCTCCCGCGCGGGTCAGGAGTAGCGAAACGATGAGTCCCCGGGCGGCATGCCCTGGGCTAGCACCCGCAGCCGATCGACGTTCTGGACCTGGATGTGCTTGCGCTCGACGGTGAGCAGCTGCTCTTCCTGAAAGCGGGTAAACAGCCGACTTACGGTTTCCACGGCCAGGCCGAGGTAGCTGCCGATCTCGTGGCGGGACATGCTCAGGTAGAAGTCTTTTGGCGAGAATCCCCTCCGCTCGAATCGGCCGGACAGGCTCAGCAGGAAGGTCGCCAGACGCTCGTCGGCGCTTTTCTTGCCGAGCAACATCAGCATCTCCGTTTCCTGGCCGATCTCCCGGCTCAGGATACGGTACATCTGGTGCTGGAGGGTCGGGACGCTGGCGCTCAGCTCGGCGAGCTGGCCGAAGGGCAGCTCGCAGACCGCCGAGGTCTCCAGCACCTTGGCCGAGCAGCGGTGCTCCTCGCTCTGGATCGCATCCAGCCCGATGATCTCCCCGGGCAGATGAAACCCCAGGACCTGCTCGCCACCATCCTGACTCGCGGCGTAGGTCTTGATGGTCCCGGTCTTGACCACGAACAGGCTGGAGAAACGGTCTCCGGAGCGGAACAGGTGATCGCCCCGGTGGAGAGGGCGGTTGCGCTTGACGATGCGATCGAGCTTCTCGACATCCTCCGGAGCCAGACCGATCGGCAGGCAGAGCGTCGATAGGCTGCAATTCTTGCAGGCGACTTTGATGTTCTCGATGGAGATGACCTTGTCTTGATCCGCCACTCATTGCCCCCCGGCACTCAGCCCTTATTTCATTCTGGGCCGATCGTTGATCTGGATCAAGAAAGGGGCCTGATCCCTGGCGGATCAGGCAAAAAAACCGGCCCGTGCCGGAAGGGCACGGGCCGGTTCTCAGGCGCTTGGCCTGGCTTACTTGCTTTCGGTCGTCGCAGCCGGAGCAGCCGGCGCGGCGTAGGGGACACCGTAGCCGGGATAGCCGCCCCAGCCGCCGTACCCGGGGTAACCACCCCAGCCGCCGTACCCGGGGTAACCACCCCAGCCGCCGTACCCGGGGTAACCACCCCAGCCGCCGTAGGGGTAGCCATAGCCGTAGCCGTACCCGCGACCGTAGCCGTAGCCACGGCCACCGCCGTGGCCACCACCGCTCATGGACATGTTGAAGTCGCCGGAGCCCCAACCGTCGCCCATCCAGTCGTCGCCCCAGCCGCTATTACCCCAGCCGGGGCCGCCGCCCCACCAAGCGTTGGCGGACTGTACGGAGAAGGCGGCTGCGCCGACGATGGCGGCTACGCCAAGGACCTTGGACATCTTGCGCATATCTTCACTCCTCGTATTTTTTCTGAATTGACGAGATTCGGCGGCGCTCACTTCGGAGTCGAACGGAAATCCCTGAAGCACCCGCCGGCCACGGAAAGCCTTCCGAAATGCGCGTTGATTATGGCCCAGATCCGGGAAGATTCAAACCCCCGGCCCGGGGGCGGCAGGGCCCGTGCAGCGCCCGCGCCGCGCGTTGTTTGGCTGCGGTCGTTCTGGTACCTTTGAGGCCCATCCCGGCTCACAGCTCCCGGCAGCTCAATGACAAAGTTCGTCTTCATCACGGGTGGGGTGGTCTCGTCCCTGGGCAAGGGCATAGCCTCGGCCTCGCTGGGCGCGCTGCTGGAGGCGCGCGGGCTGAAGGTGACCATGGTCAAGCTCGATCCTTATATCAACGTGGATCCGGGGACCATGAGCCCGTTCCAGCACGGGGAGGTGTTCGTCACCGACGACGGCGCGGAGACCGACCTGGATCTGGGCCACTATGAGCGCTTCATCCGCACCAGGATGGGGCGGGCCAACAACTTCACCACCGGCCAGATCTACGAAAACGTCATCCGCAGGGAGCGGCGGGGCGACTACCTGGGCGGCACCGTTCAGGTCATTCCCCACATCACCGACGAGATCAAACGCTGTGTCCATTTGGGGGCCGACGACGCCGATGTCGCGATGATAGAGATCGGCGGCACGGTCGGTGACATCGAGTCGCTGCCGTTTCTGGAGGCGATCCGCCAGATGGGCGTCGAGCTGGGGCGCGACAACGCGCTGTTCATGCACCTGACGCTGGTCCCGTACATCCGGGTATCCAGCGAGATCAAGACCAAGCCGACCCAGCATTCGGTCAAGGAGCTTCGCTCGATCGGCATCCAGCCGGACGTGCTGCTGTGTCGGGCCGAGCAGCCGGTCCCGTTCAGCGAGCGCCGCAAGATAGCGCTGTTCACGAACGTGCCTGAGAAGGCCGTGATCTCCGCGGTGGATGCTGATCACATCTATCGCATCCCGTTGCTGTTCCATGCCCAGGGCCTGGATGAGATCGTGGTCCAGCAATTGGGTCTCGATGTGCCCCCCGCGGACCTGTCCGGCTGGAAGTGGGTGCTGGAGGGGCTGGAGCACCCAACGGGTGAGGTCAGCATTGCCATGGTCGGCAAGTACACCGACCTCACCGAGGCGTACAAATCCCTGTCCGAGGCCCTGGTGCATGCCGGGGTGCACACGCGCAACCGCGTCAACATCGTCTATGTGGACGCCGAGCAGATCGAGGCGGAGGGCACGCTCTGTCTGGAGGGGGTGGACGCGGTGCTGGTGCCGGGCGGATTCGGCGAGCGGGGGGTGGAAGGCAAGATCGCTGCGGCCGGTTTCGCGCGTGAGCGCAACGTCCCCTATTTGGGCATATGTCTGGGCATGCAGGTGGCGGTCATCGAGTTCGCGCGCAACGCGGCCGGTCTTGCGGGCGCCCAGAGTAGCGAATTCGATCCGGATACGCCCTATCCGGTCATCGCCCTGATCACCGAGTGGCTGACCCAGGATGGCCGGCTGGAGACGCGCAGCGAGGGCTCGGATCTCGGCGGCACCATGCGCCTCGGCGGTCAGCAGTGTCGGCTGGAGCCGGGCAGTCTGGCGCGCTCGCTCTACGGCAAACCGGTCATCGTCGAGCGGCATCGCCACCGCTATGAGCTCAACAACCAGTACCTGGATGTGCTGCGCGATGCCGGATTGCGCATCTCCGGTTGGTCGATCGACAGCCAGCTGGTGGAGATCGTGGAGTACCCGGGTCACCGCTGGTTCGTCGCCTGCCAATTCCACCCGGAGTTCACCTCCACCCCGCGCGATGGTCACCCGCTGTTCGCCGGATTCGTGCGCGCCGCGCTGGAGTACCGCAGGGCCAGCTCCCGTGAAGCGGCCAGCGCATGAGGCTGTGCGGTTTCGAGGTCGGTCCGGATAGGCCGCTGTTCCTGATCGCCGGTACCTGCGTAGTCGAGGGCGAGCAGTCCGCCCTTGATACCGCCGGCAGGCTCAAGGAGATCACCGGGGCGCTGGGCATCCCGTTCATCTACAAGTCCTCCTTCGACAAGGCCAACCGATCCTCGGGCGAGAGCTTCCGGGGGCCGGGCCTGGCGGAGGGTCTGCGTATCCTCGGCGAGGTGCGCCGCCAGATCGGGGTACCGGTGCTGACCGACGTGCACGAGGATACGCCCTTGGCGGAGGTCGCCGCGGTGGTGGATGTGCTGCAGACCCCGGCCTTCCTGTGCCGCCAGACCAACTTTATCCGCACGGTCGCGGCCCAGGGCCTGCCGGTCAATCTCAAGAAGGGGCAGTTTCTGGCGCCCTGGGACATGAAGAATGTGGTCGAGAAGGCGCGCGCGGCGGGCAACGACCAGTTGCTGGTCTGCGAGCGCGGGGTGTCCTTCGGATATAACAATCTGGTATCCGACATGCGCTCGCTGGCGGTCATGCGCGAGACCGGCTGTCCGGTGGTGTTCGACGCCACCCACTCGGTGCAGCTGCCGGGGGACAGGGTAGCTGCTCCGGCGGGCAGCGCGAATTCGTGCCGGTGCTGGCGCGCGCAGCGGTCGCGGCGGGGATCTCCGGGCTGTTCATGGAGACCCATCCGGACCCCGAGCGGGCGATGAGCGATGGGCCGAACTCCTGGCCGCTGGGGCGGATGGGTGAGCTGCTGGAGACCCTGAGCGAGATCGATCGCGCAGTAAAGACCCGAGCCTTTCTGGAGACCGGACTCTGAGCGCTTGGCCGGGCGCTGGTCAGCCGCGAGCCTGACCGTATGATCCCTGAATGTCAACCGTATATTAGGCCTGAGGAAAACAGACATGTCTGAAATCGTCGATGTCCGCGCGCGGGAGATCCTGGATTCCCGCGGCAATCCCACGATCGAGGCTGACGTGATCACCGCCAACGGCGCCATCGGGCGCGCGGCGGTACCGTCCGGGGCATCGACCGGCTCGCGCGAAGCGCTGGAGCTACGCGACGGCGATGCGAGTCGCTACGCCGGCAAGGGTGTGCTCAAGGCGGTGGGCCATGTCAACGGGGAGATCCGCGGGGCACTGCGCGGGATGGAGGCGGCGGACCAGGGCGCGGTGGACAGGCGCCTGATCGAGCTCGACGGCACCGAGAACAAGGGCCGGCTGGGCGCCAACGCGATCCTGGCGGCCTCGCTCGCCACCGCCCATGCGGCAGCCCAGGAGCGGGCGCTGCCGCTGTACGGGTATCTGGGCACCGGGGAGTATCGGCTGCCCGTGCCGATGATGAACATCATCAACGGGGGGGCCCACGCCGCCAACAGCGTGGACCTGCAGGAGTTCATGATCCTGCCGGTCGGGGCCGCCTCGATCCGCGAGGCGGTGCGCTACGGGGCCGAGGTCTTTCATGCGCTGAAAACGGTGCTGGGGGGCCGCGGGCTCGCCACGGCGGTCGGCGACGAGGGCGGCTTCGCCCCGGACCTGCCCTCCAACGAGGCGGCCATCGAGGTCATCCTCGAGGCGATCGAGAAGGCGGGCTACCGCGCCGGCAAGGACATCTATCTGGGTCTGGACGCTGCGAGCTCGGAATTCTACCGGGACGGTGTCTACGACCTGGCCTCCGAGGGACGCAAGCTCAGCTCCGCGGAGCTCGCGGACTATCTGGCCGCATGGGTGGACCGCTATCCGATCATCAGCATCGAGGACGGCATGGCCGAGGGCGACTGGGACGGCTGGAAGCTGCTCACCGAGCGGCTCGGTGATCGGATTCAGCTGGTTGGCGATGACATCTTCGTCACCAATACCGGCATCCTCAAGCAGGGCATAGAGCGCGGCGTCGCCAACTCGATCCTCATCAAGCTCAATCAGATCGGCACGCTCACCGAGACCCTGGAGGCGATCCGCATGGCCCATGGTGCGGGCTACACGGCGGTGGTGTCGCACCGCTCCGGCGAGACCGAGGATACCACCATCGCCGATTTCGCCGTGGCAACCAATGCCGGGCAGATCAAGACCGGCTCGCTGTCACGCTCGGATCGGGTGGCCAAGTACAACCAGCTGATGCGCATCGAGGATCACCTGGGCGAGACGGCGCGCTTCGCCGGTCGCGCTGCCTTCGCGCGGCTCGGCGCCTGAGCCCCGGGACCGCGCCCTCGCCATGCGGGTGCTGATCGGCATCCTGTTGGTGATGCTCGCCGTGCTGCAGTATCGGCTCTGGGTGGGCGACGGGAGCTTTGCCGAGGTCAGCGCCCTGCGGCGCGACATCCAGCAGCAGCGTGGCGAGATCGAGCGTATGAAGCGCCGCAATCAGGCGCTTGAAGCGGAGGTGGACAACCTCAGACGCGGGCTCGATGCGATCGAGGATCGCGCCCGCAGCGACCTCGGCATGATTCGCGACGGCGAGATCTTCTATCAGATCCCCGAGCCGCCCAGGAAGCCTGCGCCTTGAGCCCGGAGTGTCGCTGCTGGGCGGTGGTGCCGGCCGCCGGTCTGGGTCGGCGCATGGGCAGTGCGGTGCCCAAACAGCACCTGAGTCTGCTCGGGCGCACGGTGCTCGAGCACAGTCTGGCGCGGCTGGTCGAGCATCCGGCCGTGCGCCGGGTCTATGTTGCCTTGTCGCCCGAGGATCGCTGGTGGCCGGACAACGGCTTCTTCGGTCACCCCGGCGTGGTAGCTGTGGGCGGCGGAGCCGAGCGCTGCCAGTCTGTGCTCAACGCCTTGCGCGCGCTGGACGCTCAGGGTGCGGAGGACGACTGGGTGCTGGTGCACGATGCGGCGCGGCCCTGCGTGCGCCCCGATGACATCACGCGCCTGGTGGACCAGCTCTGGGACCACCCGGTCGGCGGCCTGCTGGGATCGCCGGTGCGCGACACCATGAAGCGAGTCGACGCTCGCGCGCAGGTGGCTGCGACGGTCGCACGGGAAGGCCTTTGGCATGCCTTCACGCCCCAGATGTTTCGCCTGGGGCCGTTGCGGGCGGCACTGGAGTCGGCTGTCAGCGCCTCGGCCGGCGTCACCGATGAGTCCTCCGCCCTGGAGCGGGCCGGGGCCCGGCCGTTGCTCGTGGAGGGGGCCGCGGACAATATCAAGATCACCCGCACCGAAGATCTGGCACTGGCCGCCTTTTATCTCCAACATCAGCAGCTGGGGGCGGCCTGATGCGCATCGGCCATGGCTACGACGCGCACCGGTTCGCGCCGGGCCGCCCACTGGTGCTCGGGGGTGTGCCGATCCAGCACGACCAGGGGCTCGCCGCCCACTCCGACGGGGACGTGGCCATACATGCGCTCTGCGACGCCCTGCTGGGTGCGGCGGCACTGGGCGACATCGGGCGCCATTTTCCGGACGGCAGCGCCGAGCTTGCGGGCATCGACAGCCGGGTGCTGCTGCGTCGGGTCGTTGATTTGCTCGGCGGGGCGGGCCTGCGGTTGGGCAACGTGGACATCACCATCGTCGCCCAGGTCCCGCGGCTGGCGCCGTATATCGAGCAGATGCGCGAGCGTTTGGCCGCGGACCTGCACACCGAAGTAGGTGCGGTCAATGTCAAAGCGACGACCACCGAGGGCATGGGCTTCGCCGGCCGTCGTGAAGGCATCGCCGCCCATGCGGTGGTCCTGCTGCGCGCGTGAGCGCCGCTGGCGATTGGATGGCAGCCTATTCGGTGGCTGCGCTGCCGCGCGCGCTCGGTGGCCCGCTCGGCAGCGGCACGCTGCGCAGCCTGCCCGAGGATTTCCAGGTGGAAGAGATCCTCGGGTTTGCCCCGGACGGCGAGGGCGAGCATGTGATGCTCTACGTCGAGAAGCGCAATACCAACACCGAGTGGCTGGCCCGCCAGCTGGCCCGCTTCGCCGGGGTCCCGCCGCGCGACATCGGGTTTGCCGGTCTCAAGGACCGCTATGCATTGACCCGACAGTGGTTCTCGGTGCGCCTTGGGGGGGCGCCGGAGCCCGACTGGGGCGCGCTGCAGAGTGACGAGATCCGTATCCTCTCGGCGGCCCGCCACCGCCGCAAGCTGCGCCGGGGCGCCCTGCGCGGCAACCGCTTTCGACTTTGCGTGCGTGATTTGCAGGCCGAGCCGGCTGCGCTCGAGGGATGCCTGCGCCGCCTGGCGCAGACCGGGGTGCCGAACTATTTCGGCGAGCAGCGTTTCGGAAATCTGGGCTCCAATCTGCGCGCCGCCGAGGCGCTGCTCGCGGGTGGCCGGGATCCCGGCCGGCAGCGCCGCTCCCTCGCCCTGTCGGCGGCGCGCTCTTTCCTATTCAACGAGGTCCTGGCCGAGCGGGTGCGCGAGGGCAGCTGGGACCGAGCGTTGCCCGGCGATCTGCTCCAGCCGGACGGCTCCCACGGAGTCTTCCTGCTGGATGCTGTGGACGCCGATATCGATGCGAGGGTGACGCGCCTGGAGGTCCATCCCACCGGCCCGCTCTGGGGGATCGAGCGCATCCGCCCGCGCGGCCGGGTCGAGGACCTGGAGCGCGGGGTCGCGCAGGCCCATCCGGCCTGGCTGGCGGGATTGGAGCGGCTCAAGGTCGAGGGCGACCGACGCGCCCTGCGGGTCCCGGTGCAATCCCTGGACTGGGAGATCACGGACCCCGGCTGGCTGGATCTGAGCTTCAGCCTGAGTGCCGGCAGCTACGCGACGGTCGTGCTGCGGGAACTGCTCGCGGTGCAGGCCCCGGGGTGACCCGGGTCCTGGAGCGACGCACCGATCCCCCGGCTCAGAAGGGCTCCTGCTCGGGACGGCTGCGCGAGAGCAGGACATAGGCCGCGCCGGCTCCACCGTCCCAGGAAGGGGCCGAGCAGACCGCCAGCACCTGGGGGCACTGGGGCAGCCACTGATCGAGCTTCTGTTTCAGCACCGGCTGGCTGCCGTCGGTGCGCCGGCCCTTACCGTGGATCACCCGCAGGCATCGGAATCGCCGGCTCAGGGCATGGGCGAGGAAGCGCTGCAACACCCGTCGCGCCTCCTCCACGCGCAGGCCATGCAGGTCGAGACTGGCCTCGGGCACGATTCTGCCGCGCCTGAGCTCGCGAAGTACCCGCTGCTGCAGCCCGGGCCGCACGAACAGAAGCGATTCACCGGGCTCGATCCGGCGGTCGGCAAAGTCCTCCGCAAACGGGCTTTCGGGCGGTTGCTCCAGGGGCACAGGCCGGCGGCCTTGCTGAAACGGCTGCGCCCGGTCCTGCTCCAGCGGCTCAACGTCACCTATCGCCTGGTGGAAGACCTCGATGTCCTCGGCGGGTGGGTGGGGGTGCTTGGAATCGGACATGGCAGGTCGGACCCGCGGATGCTGATGGGACGGCCGCCCCGGCAGCCTCGGCTCGGGCCGGTGCAGGATGGGCGGCTCGGACGATTTCCAGTATAGTCTGCGGGTCAAAAATCCCGAGTGGCCTGGGGTCCGGGTAGCGCCGCCGAGCAATCCGCGGAGGTGACCGGGCGCGCCGATGCGGCGCCGGTTCTGATGAAGATTCTCTTGAGCAACGACGACGGATATCAGGCGCCGGGCCTGGCGGCGCTGGCCGCTGCGCTTTCCACTGTCGCCGAGATTACCGTGGTCGCGCCTGATCGCGACCGCAGTGGGGCGAGCAACTCACTCACCCTGGATCTGCCGATCCGGGCCGAGCGTGCCGAGAACGGGTTCATCCGCGTGGCCGGCACGCCCACCGACTGCGTTCACATCGCCATCACCGGTCTGCTCGACGAGGAGCCCGCCATGGTGGTGAGCGGTATCAACGCCGGACCCAACCTAGGCGATGACGTGATCTACTCGGGGACCGTGGCGGCGGCCATGGAGGGTCGGTTCCTCGGGCTGCCGGCGTTGGCCGTGTCCATCAATTCGCACACGCCCGCGCATCTGGAGAGCGCCGCCCGGGTCGCCCGGGAGCTGGTGGAGATGCTCAAATGCCGCCCGCTGGCCCCTGAGGTGATCCTCAACGTCAATGTGCCCGACGTGCCCTACGAGCGGCTCAACGGGATCCGCGCGACCCGCCTCGGGCATCGCCACAAGGCCGAGCCGGCAGTCAAGGATCTGGACCCGCGGGGGCGCACGATCTACTGGATCGGCCTGGCCGGGCCGGAGCAGGACGCGGGTCCGGGCACCGATTTTCACGCGGTGCGCCAGGGCTATGTCTCGATCACGCCCCTGCAGGTGGATCTGACCCGCCATAGCGCACTCCCGGAGCTGGCCGTCTGGCTGGAGGCGATGGCGCGATGATGCGACTGTCCGAGCTCTCCGGCATTGGCATGACCTCCCGGCGGACCCGGGAGCGGATGATCGAGCGGCTGCGGGCAGAGGGTATCACGCGGCTCGAGGTGCTGGAGGCCATGCGCAGCGTGCCGCGCCATATCTTCGTGGAAGAGGCGCTGGCCAGTCGTGCCTACGAGAACACCGCACTGCCGATCGGCCATGGCCAGACGATCTCCCAGCCCTACATTGTTGCGCGCATGACCGAGGCGCTGCTCGCGGCCGGTCCGCTCGCTACGGTGATGGAGGTGGGGACCGGCTCGGGCTATCAGACCGCGATCCTGGCGCGCTTGGTCGAGCGCGTGTACAGCGTCGAGCGCATCGATGCGTTGATTCCGCTGGCCCGGCGACGTTTGCAGGCGCTGCGCGCGCGCAACACCCGGCTGGTGCATAGCGACGGGCGAGCGGGCCTCGCCCAGTACGCGCCTTTCGACGGCATCCTCGTCGCCGCCGCGCCGGAGGGCATCCCGCGCGCGCTCGTGGAGCAGCTCAGGCCGGGGGGCCGCATGGTCCTGCCGGTGGGTACCCGGGATAAGCAGGCCCTGGTGCGGGTGATCAGGGTCGGGGACGACGGCTACGAGAGCGAGATACTGGAGCCGGTAAGCTTCGTGCCGCTGTTGGAGGGTGTGAATTGATCCGGCCGCTCTCGCCGCTCTACGAGCGCGTCATTCGCTGGTCCCGGCATCGCCATGCTGAGCGCTATCTGGCGGCCCTGAGCTTTGCGGAGTCTTCGTTCTTTCCGATCCCGCCGGATGTGATGCTGGCGCCCATGTGCATGGCCGAGCCCGGCAAGGCCTGGCGCTTCGCGCTGCTGACGACCCTGGCGTCGGCGCTCGGGGGGATGCTCGGTTACCTGATCGGGATGTTCGCGTTTGATCTGGTGTTGCCGCTAATTCGCGATACCGGCTACTACCCGAAATATCTGGATGTCCGCGTCTGGTTCGATCGCTGGGGCTTCTGGGCGGTGTTTCTGGCCGGGTTTTCTCCAATCCCGTACAAGCTGTTCACGATCACTGCGGGGGTTATTGAGATGGCCTTCCTGCCGTTCGTCGCGGCCTCCCTGATCGGCCGCGGCGCGCGTTTCTATCTGGTCTCGGCGCTCATGGCCTGGGGCGGGGAGCGCATGGAAGGGCTGCTTCGCCGATATGTCGATGCCCTGGGCTGGCTGCTCCTGGTGCTGGCGTTGGTGGCCTTCGTCTTGGCCCAGGAGTAGTCGCCGAACTTTATCAATCGGACAGGCGGTGTACGATGTTGTCATGGATCTGTCGCCCGCTCTGATCTTGCGCCTTGCCATGGGACCGGGGATAGGCCCCAGGAAGCGCTATCGGCTGGCGCTTGCCTGCACGCTGGTGCTGGCGCTGGTCGCCGGCTGCAGCACGCTGGAAGAATCCGGACTCAGCGAGACTGGCGAATCCGCCGGCCGGCCCCCCATCACCTCGAGCAGCTATCGGGTCGAGGCCGGCGATACCCTTTGGAGCATCGCCTGGCGCGCGGGCCTGGATTATCGTCAGGTGGCCGACTGGAATCGGCTGCCGCCGCCCTACACCATCTACCCCGGCCAACGTCTGCGTCTGACCAGCCCTTACCCGCCGCTGATCTCCGCCGGGCCACCCGACCGATCTCTCGGCGTTGCAGCGAGCGTGCCGATCCGGGTGCAGCGCCCGCTGCCGCCCGCGCAGCCCGCGCCCCCGGCATTGTCGCCGGCATCGTCCCCGGCATCGCCCCGGCATCGTCCCCGGCATCGTCCCCGGCATCGTCCCCGGCATCGTCCCCGGCATCGTCCCCGGCATCGTCCCCGGCATTGTCCCCGGCATTGTCCCCGGCATTGTCCCCGGCATCGCCCCTGGCATCGCCGACCGTGGCCCGGGGGCAGCCGCCGGCCCCGCTGGGGGACAACGGCGTCGCCGAGATCGGCAGCAGTCTGCACTGGCAATGGCCCACCGAAGGCCGGGTGGCCCAGGGCTTTGCCGAGGACGATGCGACCCGCAAGGGATTGAAGATCGCCGGGACTCTGGGCCAGCCCATCTATGCCGCCGAGGCGGGTCGAGTGGTCTATAGCGGAAGTGGACTGATTGGATACGGAGCGCTTATCATCATCAAACATAATAAAGATTATTTAAGCGCTTACGGATATAACAGCAAAATCCTGGTCAAGGAAGGCGACCAGGTCACCAAAGGCGAGCACATCGCGGAGATGGGACGCAACGGTGGGGGGCCCCCCATGTTGCATTTCGAGATCAGGCAGCGTGGCAAGCCCGTTGATCCGACAAGGGTCTTGCCGCCTCGATGATCCGCCCCCGATTCAGGGTACCCGGCTGCTGATTGCGCTCTGCCCAGGCACTTGAAGAGGATGCGTGATGGTGAAGAAGAAGGCTGCCGAAGATCCGATCATGCGCGAGGACCTGGTCGAGGATATCGCCGATGAAGCGGATCTAGTGGCGGAGGAGGATCTCAGCGCGGAGCAGGGGGCCCTCGAGGACGACAAGGACGACGACAATCCCGTCTATGCCGCCGGAGAGATTCCCGACGGCCAGATGGATGCGACCCGGCTGTATCTGAGCGAGATCGGCATCTCCAAGCTGCTCACGGCGGAGGAGGAGGTGTTTTTCGCGCGCCGTGCGCAGCGCGGCGACGTGCCTTCCCGCCAGCGCATGATCGAGAGCAACCTGCGCCTGGTAGTGAAGATTGCGCGCCGCTATATGAACCGGGGATTGGCCCTGCTCGACCTGATCGAAGAAGGCAACCTCGGATTGATCCGGGCGGTGGAAAAATTCGATCCCGAGCGCGGCTTTCGTTTCTCCACCTATGCCACCTGGTGGATCCGCCAGACCATCGAGCGCGCGATCATGAATCAGACGCGCACCATCCGCTTGCCGATCCACGTGGTCAAGGAGATCAACGTGTACCTGCGCGCCGCGCGCAAGCTTGCCCAACAGCTCGATCACGAGCCTTCCTCGGAGGAGATTGCCGGTCTGCTGGACAAGCCCATCGACGAGGTCAAGCGCATGCTCGGTCTGAACGAGCGGGTGACCTCCGTCGATACCCCCTACGGCAAGGATGCCGACAAGCCGCTGCTCGACTCCATACCCGATGACGAGACGCCGGACCCGACCGAGAGTCTGCAGAGCCAGGGCATCAACGCCAACATGGACCATTGGCTCAGCAAGCTCAACGAGAAGCAGCGCGAGGTGGTGGAGCGCCGCTTCGGTCTGCACGGCTATGAGAACTCCACCCTGGAGCAGGTCGCCAACGAGCTCGGTGTCACCCGCGAGCGGGTACGCCAGATCCAGATGGATGCCCTGAGGCGGCTGCGCGATATCCTCGAAAAGGAAGGCTTCTCGGTCGACGCCATCTTCAAGTGACCGCGCCGCTCCCGCGCCGCTCCCGCGCCGCTCCCGCGGCGGGCACCCGGTGGCTCCCCGAGCCCGTGACCTGAAAAACGGCAACTGGAACCGCCAAGGCGCGAAGGATGCCAAGGCAGATACGCACCTAGTGCGATAGCACGCTCTTCACCCAAAGGGCGACTACGGTTTCGCGGATATCTTTTTGAAACGCCTGGCGATCTTGGCGCCTTGGCCGTTCAAATGGTGTTTCCACGGTTACGGTACCTCAGAGCATGATCAGGGCGGCGACCACCCGGCGGCCATCGCCCACCAGGATGTTGTAGGTCCGGCAGGCCGCGCCGGTATCCATCACCTCGATGCCGATGCGGCGCTGGAGCAGCCCCCGGTAGAGCGCCGGGCTCGGAAACGCCTGCTGCGAGCCGGTGCCGAGGAGCAGGATCTGCGGCTCCAGCGCGAGCAGCGCGTCGAAATGCTCGGGGCTCAGGTCGGTGGCGCGCTGGGGCCCCCAATCGGGGATCAATCGCTCGGGGGTGACCACCAGGCTGCGGGTGAAGGCGCTACCGCGGACCAGGATCTTTCCGGGCCCGTAGCCGCTGATGGTGTACAGTCCGGTCTGATCTTCGTAGGCGAATTTCATCGATCCACCCTAGCCTGGGCCGGGTCGCGCCGCAAGGTGTATCCACCTAATTTCTTTGACATTTTGGCTCGTTGTCGGGTAGCTTAATCGCTTTTCCCGCCCTGATCCGCACACCGAGGTCCCCGTGTCCCCGCCGCCGATGGAAGAGTTCCAAAGAATCAAGCGTTTGCCGCCCTACGTGTTCGCGATCGTCAACGAGCTCAAGGCGGCCGCGCGAGCCCGCGGCGAGGACATCATCGATTTCGGCATGGGCAATCCCGATCAGCCCACGCCCCGGCATATCGTCGACAAGCTCGTCGAGGTCGCGGTCCGCCGGGACACCCACCGCTATTCCATGTCCAAGGGCATCCCGAGGTTGCGCCGGGCGATCTGTCATTGGTACAAGCGCCGTTTCGATGTCGACCTCAATCCCAACACCCAGGCGATAGTCACCATCGGCTCCAAGGAAGGGCTTGCCCACCTGGCGCTCGCCTGCATGGGTCCCGGCGACTCGGTGCTGGTTCCCAACCCGGCCTATCCCATCCACCCCTACGGATTCATCATCGCCGGGGCGGACGTGCGCCACGTGCCCCTCAAGCCGGGCGTCGACTTCTTCGACGAGCTGGATCGGGCGATCCACGCGTCCTGGCCGCGGCCCAAGATGCTGGTGCTGAATTTTCCCGGCAATCCCACCACCCAGTGCGTGGAGCTGGCGTTCTTCGAGAAGGTGGTGGAGGCCGCCCGTCGGCACGGGATCTGGGTTATTAACGACCTCGCCTACGCCGACATCGTCTTCGACGGTTATGTCGCGCCCTCGATCCTTCAGGTACCCGGCGCGGACGATATCGCCGTTGAGTTCTTCTCGCTGTCCAAGAGCTACAACATGCCTGGCTGGCGGATCGGCTTCATGGTCGGCAATGCCACGCTCGTGGCGGCGCTCGCCCGTATCAAGTCCTATCTGGACTATGGCACCTTCACCCCGATCCAGGTCGCCGCGATCACCGCGCTTGAGGGCCCCCAGGATTGCGTGCGCGAGATCGCCGGCATGTACCAGCGCCGCCGCGATGCCCTGTGCGAAGGCCTGTGCAACATCGGCTGGGAGGTGGAAAAGCCCAAGGCGACCATGTTTGTCTGGGCGCCGATCCCCGAGCCGTATCGCGCCATGGGCTCGCTGGAGTTTTCCAAGAAGCTGCTGCACGAGGCGCACGTCGCGGTTTCTCCCGGCATCGGCTTCGGCGAGCATGGCGATGATCATGTGCGCTTCGGGCTGATCGAGAATGAGCACCGCACGCGCCAGGCGGTCAGGGGTATCCGCGACATGTTCCGTGCCGACGGCGTGCTCTGAAACGGGGTTGCGGCCCGCGGCATCCGGGTTGGGCAGGGTCGCTCGCGTGCCGTCGGGCGCCGCGGCGTCCGCACGCGTCTCGGCCGCTCGTACCCGCGCCCAGTCCGGGCAATCCGGGTCGCGCCGGCGGGCAGGGGCATTTTTTGAGGAGAGATAAGTTGAATCCGGTCAGAGTCGGTCTTCTGGGTTTGGGCACGGTCGGTGGGGGCACCATGAACGTGCTGACCCGCAACGCGGCGGAGATCGCCCGCCGGGCGGGGCGGGCGATCCGCGTCACGCACGCGGCGGCCAAGGCATACAACGCGGCGGGCATCGAGGGACTGGATCAGGTCCCGGTCACTGACGATGGCTTCGCGGTGGTTGACAATCCCGATCTGGACATCATCGTCGAGCTGATCGGCGGCTATTCCCCGGCGCGCGAGCTGGTGCTCAGGGCGATCGAGAACGGCAAGCACGTGGTCACCGCCAACAAGGCCCTGATCGCGCTGCACGGCAACGAGATTTTCGCCGCCGCCCAGGCCAAGGGCGTGACCGTGGCCTTCGAGGCCGCGGTCGCCGGCGGCATCCCCATCATCAAGGCGGTGCGCGAGGGTCTGGCGGCCAACCACATCGAGTGGATCGCGGGCATCATCAACGGCACCGGCAATTTCATTCTCAGCGAGATGCGCGACAAGGGTCGCGAGTTCGCCGACGTGCTGCGGGAAGCCCAGGCGCTGGGCTACGCCGAGGCCGATCCAAGCTTCGACGTGGAAGGCATAGATGCCGCCCACAAGCTCACCATTCTGGCCTCGCTGGCGTTCGGCATCCCCCTGCAGTTCAAGAAATGCTACACGGAAGGGATCACGCGTATCGAGCCCCAGGACGTGGCGTATGCGGAGGAGCTCGGCTATCGGATAAAGCATCTCGGCGTAACGCGCAAGACCGCTCAAGGGGTGGAGCTTCGGGTGCACCCGACCCTGATCCCGGCCCGTCGCCTGATCGCCAATGTAGGTGGCGTGATGAATGCCGTGCTGGTCAAGGGCGATGCTGTCGGTCCGACCCTCTATTACGGGGCCGGTGCCGGTGCCCTGCCGACCGCCTCGTCGGTGGTGGCGGACTTGGTGGACGTGACCCGCGCGCTCACCACCGACCCGGAGAACCGGGTGCCCCATCTGGCGTTCCAGCCCAGCGAGATCGCCGATATCCCGGTCCTGCCCATCGGTGAGATCGAGACGGCCTATTACCTGCGGATGCGCGCCGAGGACAAGCCCGGCGTCATGGCGCGGGTCGCCGGCATCCTCGGCGACGCGGGTATCAGCATCGAGGCGATCAAGCAGAAAGAGCCCGCCGAGGGCGAGACCCACGTCCAGCTGGTGCTGCTCACCCACCGCATCCGCGAGAAGCAGATGAATCTGGCCCAGGCCGAGATCGAGCGCCTGTCCGCCATCAACGGCCCGATCCACCGCATCCGCGTCGAGCATCTGGCGGGGTGAGCCGGGACCGAAAGCCCAGTGGGCTTTCGCAGCCCGGCGAACGCCCGGCCAAGGGTGAGGCAAGCGTTTGCGAAGCAAAGCTTCGAGCGCTGCCGAACGCCCGTACAGGATCTACGCGGGGCTCATCGAAGCTTAATATCGCGCCGTGACGGGAGTCTGACCGGCCGGCGGCTCGATCGAGACGCTGTAGATATGTCGCGCCATGGGTGAGCCGGGACCGAAGGTCCAGTGGACCTTCGCAGCTCGGCGAACGCCCGTGCAGGATGTACGGGCTGGGGCTCATCGAAGTTTAGTAGTCGCGCCATGGGTGAGCCGGGACCGAAGGTCCAGTGGACCTTCGCAGCTCGGCGAACGCCCGTGCAGGATGTACGGGCTGGGGCTCATCGAAGTTTAGTAGTCGCGCCATGGATGGCGGGTAGTACCTAGCCGAAGCCGCATACCGGCCTGTTCGCCCAAGGATCTCTGGGCTGGGGTTTTCGAAACCTCGTAGCCGTGTCGATGCTGCAGTCGCTTAACAAATCCACTATGGCCGAAATCGGCAGCACCGTGCGGGGTGCGCCCCGCGATGGGCCTGCCGGGACACGCCGTGAATCCGTCCATGGAGGCTCGGGAGCCGCCGTCCGGGCGGCTCACGGTCCCGCCAGACCCATCCCGGACCGCCTGAGAGAGTGGAGTAGGTGGCCGGAACAATCGGCTCGTTACCCGTAGGATGGGTGTCCTGGTAACGCTGGTAACGGTAACCGCGATGGACGATTGACGGAGTGGGCGTCCACTCGACGGTTCAGAACCGTAAAGGGCTCTGACCCCTAATTCCGTTCCTAATTCCTATGGCGCGATGGACAGGCGGTCGCGACCGGGCGGTCGCTCCTACCGCCCGGTTACACCCTCCCTTGTAGGAGCGAGCGCCCGCTCGCGATAGGCAGAGGCTGCTCAGCGACGCGCCCTACGGAGCGATCGGCTCCTTGCGGATGCCGAGCTTCTGCATGCGGTAGCGTAGGGTGCTCGGATTGAGTCCGAGCTGAGCAGCCGCCCCGCTGCGCCCTTCGATCTTCCCCTGGCACCCGGACCCATGAGGGTCAGGTCTCGTCTTGTTGCAGTCGGCGGTTTGGATCGTCGTACTGAGCCCCGGGCTGCCAGGCGTGCCAGCGTCGCTTGTTTCCGCCCAACGATGATGGCGTCAACGAGTTAGGGGGAGCCAACGGGCCTCGCTTCCTTTTTCAATCAGCCTCCCAATCCTGAAGCCGCAGGCCTGTGATACGACCAAACTCATTGGTGTTATGGGTCACCAGGGTGGCGTCGTAGGCGCAGGCGATCGCGGCAATCATCAAGTCATTCGGGCCAATGGGTCTTCCTTGCTCGGCGAGATCTGCCCGAATCCTTCCGTATTCCTGTGCGCAACGATCGTCGAAGGGCAGGCTGCAGAGCGGCTCGAAGAATCGATCAAGGCATCGCAGGTTCTCCTCAACCCTCTGACTTCGTCTTGCGCCGTAGAACAGCTCGGCCTTGACGAGGCTGCACAGAGCGATCTCCGCCGGCAAGGCCTCACGAAAGCGCTGCAGCAGGCCCTGATGTCGCTCGTTCAGCACGTGGATGCAGACGCTGGTTGGTGTCAAGCAAGTACCTCACGTTTTCTACAGGAACGGTCACCGACGTGGATGCCGCCGGCAAACCGTCGCCCCCCTCGCCGACCGCCACCCTCAACGCCGGGCTGATGCCGGCGCTAGGCGCCTGGGATACAAGGACACGCACCGGATGCAATTCGGTGCGGGCGGGGGGAGTGAGGGCGTTGGGTGCTCCATGGATGGAGTGGCATCGACCTGGCGGCATCGAGTCAGTCGAGCGAGTCTGTTGGGCTATACTCGCCCCAGGCGTCATCGTCCTTCTAGGGAGCCCGGTATGGAGTGGGCGGAAGCGATCAACAACCCGTTTTTGCAAAACCTGCCGTTCAAGATCGAGCTGAACAAGTGGGGCCAGATCCTGATGACCCCGGCAAGCAATCGCCATGGCATGCTGCAGTCCGAAATGGTCTATCTGCTGCGCAGCAGATTGCCAGGTGGCGCCGTCATCGTGGAGTGCTCCATCCAGACGTCCGACGGGGTCAAGGTTGCCGATGTCGCATGGGCATCGGATGACTTTCTGAAGCGAAACGGGGAGGCAACGCCTTTCCAGGAGGCACCGGAGATCTGCGTGGAGATCGTCAGTCCTTCCAACTTGTCGGGCGAGATTGAGCAGAAGGTCGAGCCGTACCTTGCCAGAGGGGCTCGAGAGGTCTGGGTCTGTGGTGACGATGGGGTGGTGAGGCATTTTGAGCACCGCGGGCGGGTCGACGGCTCCAGGTTGTTGGGGGAGTCCGTGAGGATCGGGGGAGCGGGGAGGCGTGTGTAGAGGCGATTGGCTGTTGGTCGGCGACGGGTTGTGCTTGCGGATCTCCGAGCAGACGGTACCAAGGGGCGGGCTTCAGGGTTAGGGCGACAAGATAGGGTAATTCGGGCTGTCAGACCGAAATAGCTTTCGAAGTAGGCCAGGTTGCGGTGCAGGCGCTACCTGGCGCCGTCCTTGACAGGGCAACACGCCGGCGATTTGCTGGAGCCAACCGAGCCCCCGACTTCTGTCAAAATACCCCCTTTCAGACCCACGGGTCTCGCCTAAGCGATGACCGTCCGAGGACCAGCCATGCCCATGCGAGCCCGCTACACGGGACTGACCGAGAGCTACCGCGACCGCCTGCGGGTGCACGACGATACCCGCGTCGTCTCCCTGGGCGAAGGCACTACGCCGCTGACCGGTCAAGCGCGCGATCCTGGATGACATGGGCGGCTGAGTAGGTCCGACCGTGCGGGCCGCTGCGACATGGCGCTGATCGACCTGCTGATCCCGGGGCTGCTCGGGCCCCTGCCGTCGGGCGGCGTGTCGGCGGGCGATCGGGCGCCCGCCCTGGAGCGGCTGCTGGCACGGGCGGATCGCGTGCCCTTGGACGGGACCGGTACCGACGGCACACTGCTGGTGTTGGCGGGCCTGTCCTCCGCCGAGCCCCCGATCGGCGCCCTGGGCCTGCTCGGAGAGGGGGGCGACCCCCAGCACGCCTGCTGGCTGCGAGCGGACCCGCTGCACCTGCGTGCGGACCTCACGCGGCTGCTGGTGTTCGACACCGGTGCCTTCCCGCTGCTGCCCGCGGAGGCCCGGGCCCTGGTCGAGCTGTTCAACGCCCATTTTGCTGACCGCGGGCTGAGCCTGGTCGCGCCCCATCCGGAGCGTTGGTACCTGCGCCTGGAAGACTGCCCGAGGATCCGCACGCAGCCCCTGGAGACGGCATTGGGGCGCAGTCCCGACGAGCTGCTCCCCACAGGCGATGACGCGGGCCTCTGGCGCGCGCTGCTGAACGAGGTACAGATGTTGTTTCACTCGGCGGCTGTCAACGTCGAGCGCGAGGCCCGCGGTCTGCCGAGCGTCAACGGGGTCTGGCTCCACGGGGCCGGGAGACTGCCGGTGGGCGCGGTGCCCCAGGCCGACGGCTTCTTCGGGGAGCATCCGCTGCTGGCAGGCCTTGCCCGGTTGCGCGGCGTGCCGGTACAGCCGTTGCCGCCGCGCGCGACGCAGCTCCTTGGCGCGCCGGGGCACAGCCTGGCGCTCTGGCAGGGCCTGCTCCCCGCGGTCCTGACCGGGGACCTGGCGGGCTGGATCGATGGGCTGGGTCGTCTGGAGGCATGGCTGGCGGGTCTGGCCGATGGATTGGCGCGCGCGCGGGGCATAGAGCTGAGGCTCTGCCCCGGGACAGGGCAGGCATTCATGCTGGACGGGCGTCGTCTCGGTCGATTCTGGCGGCGCAGACGCCCGTTCGGCTGGTGGCTCGAACATTGCTGAATGGAGTTTGGGGCGGCATCATGCCGGGGCCGGAGCCGGCCCCGGGAGACCCGCATGCGCCGCGGCGCCCCTCCCGGACCCGGGTAGCGGCTATGATGTAAAACGCTTCGCCCGTGGCTGGATGCGGGCGACCTAGATGAGCACCAGCAATCCTATGGGGACAGGCCATGAACTTCCTGCGCGCCCTGGGGCTTGATGCGGTCCCCGGCGACCCCGAGGAGGAGCGCGACAAGCTTCACCTCTACATCAACCTGAAGCTGGCCTCTTCGGGTCAGCCTACTTGCGTCTCCGGCGAGGCGACGGGATTTCTGGCGACCGCCCACGATCTGCTCAGAAGCTACCGGGAGAAGAATCGGCTGCTGTCCAACTACCTGTGCCCGGCGGATCGGCGCATCCAGGACTTTCTGAACCGCTACCTGGAAGACCTGGAGCTCGACCGGGTGCCCAGTCTGCCCGTCATGACCTTCGTGCTGGATCGCCATGGACTGGCCCGGGAGCTGTCCCTGCCCATGGCCGAGGACGAGTTTCACTCGGACATCGTCTCCAGCTACCGGGTGCGCCAGGGCGTGCTGCACAACCCGGTGAGCGACCGGCGCACCAGCGCCGGCTCCTTCCATATCGCCGAGGGGGGGCTGCCGATCCCGGGGGACAAGAAGGCCGTGCCCAAGGGCGTGTTCGCCCGGCTCCTGGCCGAGGCCCTGAATCCGCCCCAGGACCTGATGGTGCTGCCTTTCACCGCCGGTCAGCCGAGTCCGGCGCGCATGTTCGCCTCGCTGGCGCTGCGCCCCACGGTGTGCCCGGCGATCGGCGGCCGGCAGCCCGAGAAGACCATGGAGATCCGCTTCTTCGCGCCGGGCAATCTGGTGAGCAATCTCGATTTCGTCGAGAGCATCTTCGGCAATGCCGGCAATCCGGTGCTGGCCGACTCGGACGCCGCGCTCGATGTCGACCATTGGACCGGGCATTCCGGCTGCGTGCTGCTCGCACCCCATCTGACCAGCCTGACCAAGCAGCAGCTCGGGCTGCCCCGCTGGGAGGATGCCAGCGAGCGTCAGCGCCGCGACGGCATGTGCTGGAAGGTGCCCGAGGAGCTCTACAACGACGGCGACGCCTTCAAGGTGACCGCCCGGGACGAGTCCGGGGTGATCTTCACCATCCTGGCCGACAACTACTACGGCTACTGCAAGAAAGAGGTGAAGACCCAGCTCAGCTTCGCGGCCAATCTCTATGGCCTGGCCGAAGAGGAGCATGCCGGCGGGGCGCTGGCCTTCCATCGGCGCAATCACGGCGAGGAGTTCGGGGTGGACAGCCGCACCCGCGAGCCGGGCTACAGCTTCGACGACATGGTCGAGCGCTACGGCGAGCTGATGGATGTCCGGCCCGAGGGCTATGCGATCGACCGGCGTTACCCCGAGGTCGTCTATGTCTCCCAGACGCTGCGCATGGATCTCAACGCCCAGACCATCAACTGGGAGCGCAAGGGGGCGTTTCACAGCATCCGACTGCAGCCGGGCAAGATCTACATGCAGCCCAACGGCTACAAGGTGGAGATGATGAAGCACCCGGGTGCGCCGTCCTGGCGTCTCATCGGGACCGATTCCGAAGGCACCTTCTGCCACAAGCCGTGTACCGTCTCCGGCGGTGGCAAGTCGGAGATCTCCAAGTCCATCGAGGACGCGGTGATCTACGGCCCGATGTTCGTCGATGACCTGCACCGGGACCTGGACCGGGTTCAGGCGATCTTCGAGCGCGACTACGCCGACCGGCTCAAGCCGGGCTGTGAGAGCGAGGACCGGGAAGCCGGGCGCAGCCCCCTGAGCGCGGAGCGCAGCCTCGGCTCGGTGATCAAGCTGCTCACGCCCTCTTCGAGCTACGCCGACGAGTTCAACGCCTGGCTGGAATCCATTCCGCCGCGCATCCTCGCGCTGGCCTTTCTGATCAAGCGCTTCTACCGCCAGGAGTGGGGCGATCGCTGGCGCGAGCAGCTGTCCGTGGATGAGGTCGACGGGGCTCCGGGTCACGAGCTCAAGCTGTTCGACCGCAGGATCATCGCCTCCTACCTGCGCGTGGGCTTCGACGGCGAGGGCAAGTGGCGTACCTTCAAGGTGCGTCAGGACTACATCGCCGCCGAAAAGGTCCAGATGGAGGACGACATCAGCGCGTCCGTGGTGGTGCCGGCGCGCTGCCTGAGCGACTGTCGGCCCGGTCAGCCCCAGGCGCAGAGTGCCAAGCTGGTCAAGAACTGCGAGTACCGGCTGTTCCAGCGTCCCGACGAGGCGGTGCATCCGGGCTTCGACAAGCAGACCGAGGCCGACATGGCCCGGCCCGGCAACTTCATGGCCAATTACGAGCCGCTCCACGGCGACAAGCTGGCCAAGGTGGTGGAGAACGTCCTCAGCTTCAGCGGTTTCACAGCGCCCATGCAGGGCCTGCTGCGGGAGGCCTATCTCGAAGGGGGCGGCTTCGTGGTGTCCTCCGGGCACCCGCGCCTGGTCGACGGCAAGCCGTCCAAGAACCCCCGCTATCTGCAGACCCGGCCCGACCTCATGGACCCGGTGCGCAAGTATGTCGCCGAGGTGGGGGTGCGCTTTCACCGCAAGCTGCCCTGCTCGGCGCCGGTCTGCCACCCGGTGGACGCGGTGCTCGCCGGGCGACGCAATAACCCCCCGGAGCCCGGTATCCGTGCGCTGGCGGTGTACAACCCCATTCACTACCAGGAGCTGCCCGAGCTGTTCATGGACTTCATCTGCTCGCTGACCGGCAAGTCGCCTTCGACCACCGGCGCCGGCAGCGAGGGTGCGCTGACCAAGGGCCCCTTCAACGCCCTGCGGCCCACCGCGGATCTCAACAACGCCCTGGTCTCGTTCATCCTCACCGGCCATGCCGGCTTCTCCAGCTCGGCGGGCTACATCGGCCCCGACGTGCGCGTGGATCACGATGTGAGCCTGCTGATCCCGGAGATCTGGACGCGGCTCCGCCCCGCGGAGCGCGAGCCCGCGTATCTCATCGAGAACGCCTACCTCGAAGCCGCTGACGGACTTCGATCATGCCGGCCGCCGGGTGCTCGCCAGCCGGCTTGGCTACCGCATCACCGACCGTTTCGTGCACCACTTCATGGGCAAGATCTTCGACAACCCCAACGCCGTGTTCACCGCGGCCATCCTCAAGCCCGAGACCCAGGACCTGGAGGTGTTCGTCGACGGCGTGCACAACATCTGCGAGGCCCAGCAGCGGGTGGCGCGCCGCTACCTGGATGATGGCAGCGTGCACGACGCCTGCCCGCCGCTGCAGGTGCTGCTGCACATCATGGCCGAGGGGCAGTACCGCGGCATGGATGCCAGCCATCCGCAGGTGCGCGCCATGTTCACCCGCGACTACCTGCTCGCCAGCGACTGGTACCGCGAGCGCCTGGAGGTCAAGCAGGCACGCGACGCGCAGCTGTGGCGCCGCCATGTGCACAGCCTGCAGCAGTTTCTGAACCGACAGGACTACGCCGATCAGGCCGAGGCGCTCGGCATCCGCGACCGGCTCCAGCGGGCGAAGGCGCAGCTTGCGGCGGTGCAGCGGCCGGAATATGTCGACGATCTGGTCGGCACCATCGGTGCCGATCCGCTGCGCCCGGCGCGGGCCGAGAAGACGCGGGCCGTCGCAGATTCGCGCCGCGTGGCCTGACGATGGCCTAACAGCCCCAGGGTGCCCGGCTGGTGATCCGTGCCGAGCGCACCCGGCGCATGACCGAGGATCACGGCAGTCTGTGGGCCTGCATGGAGCAGCAGCCGCCGGCCGGTGTTCAGTACTTGGCCGTGCCGCGCCAGGGCAGCCGGCGCGCCACCGCCATGTATCTCCTATTCACTGGCAGCACCGGTCCGCCCGGTGTCCAGCAGACTTATGGGTAATGGTCAGCCCTCAGGGAGAGGGCCCGGGTGAGGGGATGATCCAGCGAAGCCTGGCTTTCGGCCGCGCCGATTCGCCGCGTCGTATCAAGGTACAAGCTCGTCCCGATCTTCTCGCTCCACGGCCTGAAATCAGTCGAAGAAGCTCGGGTTGGCAGGGTCGGCGCGCTGGCAAGGTCGGTGGCTCTACAGCGCGCTAAACTGGAATCAGGCGCACCGCATCGCCCTCGCGCAGCACCCCGCCGACGACCACCTTCAGCCCGACCCCGGCCCCCCGGCCGAGGGCCTTGCCGGCGCCACGGGCATAGACGCGATCCAGATAACCGCACGGTGGCCGCAGTCGGTGAAAGCCAAGCTCCACGTCGCCTATGTGCACGCGGCAGCGACGGAAGGCATCCTGGGGGATACCACTGACAACCAGGTTGCGCCGGTGTTGGCCGGCGGAGAAATCCAAACCGCTACGCCGCTCCGCCCGGCGCAGGTCTTCGGCCGTAACCAACGTGAGCTGACAACTATCGGTCGATCGCCAATGGCCCTGACCCGTCGCATAGCGGTCACCGGCCAGGCCCTGTCCAGGGACCGCCCCGATCTCATCGACACGATGCATCGGCTCGCCCGCTGCTTGGGCAATGAAGATCGCCTCGAGCGTGCCGACGAGCTCATCCGAGCGCCACTGTTTGAGCCAGGAAAAGACCGAAGGCATGATTCAGCTTAGTGGTCAGTAGCTGCTAATTCCGCACTTCAGAAGCAGTCTCGGCCGCTGCTAAGGTGGGTGTCCCGATAGCGCCCCGATAGCGCCTTCGGCACCGCGTGCCTCACCCTTGTCGATAAGATCCACGATCAGCCGCCGCAGCTTGGCCGGGTCCTGACAAATGCGCCGGGAACGCATTTGGACGCGGCCAGCGCGGCCGCAGGCCGAGGAGCAGGGATGGTCCGAGTCAAACTTGTTCTGCGACTTGTTGAAGATCAGCCCAAGCAGGCCCTTCTTGTTGCCGAGCGCCTTCAGGGTATGGCGATAGTGATCGAACAGCTCGTCTCCATCCTTGCGCAACAGGTTTCGCCAGTTCCACACCGACGGCACGATGCTCTGCTCGTTGTAGGGCGCCTTGGTGCGTTCGTCGGCCATCTTGAGGAACAGCAGGTAGGTAAGCTGCTCGACGTAATCGCCGTAGCTCATGCCGTCGTCGCGCAGTACGTTGCAGTAGTTCCAGAGCTTCTGGACGATGGTGGCGGTATTCATGCCTTCGGTAACTTTCAGTCGTCCAATGCCGCGATCAGACGCAGCCGGCGCATCAGTTCGGGGAGACGCGCCTGGCTCGCCGCATCGCCGGAAAGCTGTCCGGGCAGGGCGGTCACAAAACCGTTATCGCCCAGCAGGGTGCGCAATTGGTGCGAGATATAACGCCGCAGATCCGCATCTTCCGCGTTGATCTCGTCGATCAGCGCACGACGCCCGTCGATCACGGTAATCAGGTCTTCGAGGTCGTGACTGGCCAGGTAATCGTTACCGCCGCGACCACGGAATGCCTCGAACTTCGTCGCCAGAAACAACGGCGCGGTGATGAGCCGGATGACACGCCCATTCGGCAGATGGACGGTCCGAGCGGCTTGCACGACCTTCGGATACCAGCGATTGTGAAACCCCAGGATGCCGGGCTCACTGGGCATCATGTCCAGCAACACGCCATCCATCACCCAGCGACATATCGGCGCATCGTCCGACAGGTCGTGTCTGAAACCGCGCGCCTCCAGCTCGCGCTCGATGGCATGGTAATGCGCGATCGAAACGGCATGCACCACCACGTCCACATCCTTGGTGGGCCGAATCGTCTGCGCTCGCGGCGCGGTCAGCAGAAGTCCCGTCGCGCAACCGCCGACGAACACCAGCGACTCGCGTAGATCGCCGAGCGCTTCGACGATCGACAACAAGATATTCAGATTCGGGTCGTCCATGATCTTCGAGCCCCTTTAAAGCAACCGTTCTTCGAGGAGCTTTCTTGCCAGCTCCCGCTCCCTCGCCTGTCCTGCCCGCAACGCATCGAACAAAGCCAGCAACTGATACAGCGGGGGATCATCCAGCGCGGCCAGCGGCAGATTCCCGTATAGCGGCAGTAACCCCGGCCCGCGGGCTATGCCTTCGGGATGCGGCCAGACCGGTGGCGGTTCATTCACCGCCGCTATCAACCCTGTGAGTGGCGCGGCCCCGTGCGCCGTCGGAAAGCCGATCGTCATCTCCCCGCGCACGGCGGGATAGGCATAAGGCGCACCAAAGATCACAAAGGATCGCAAAGCCGCCAACACCGGCTGAGGGGGACCCTCGATTTCGGCCACCAGCCGGGCGGCCATCAGACGTTGGACGGCCGCATGCGCCTCGAAGCGGGACAGGCGCATGGCCTCGCCCAGGGTGGCATACGCCAGCCACTGACCTTTCAGGGCCACGAGTTTCAGGGCGATCGCCAAATCCTGGGGCTTCAGCACCCACTGCCGGTTGCTGGCCCGCTTCATGGCGACTGACCTTTCAGACGACTTGGCGCGTTTCATATGCTGTATGCATATAGCATACTGCTGGGCAGGTTACCAGCGGATGTATGCAATCTGCATACTGCATACGCCCATTTGGCTCCGGATTGCTCTCAATTGCTGAAGCGCAGGGGTTCAGTTTCGAACTGCGATGAAGGGGTTGTTACGCGACTTGTTGAAGATCAGCCCGAGCAGGCCCTTGTGGTTGCCCAGCGCCTCCAGGGTGTGGTGGGTGAGGCGGAAAGAGACCGAAGTCCAGTGGACTTCGGTCCCGCCGAACGCCCGAGGCAGGAGCCGAGAGCCGGGTTTTCGTGCGAGCGCAGGACAGCGCGAGCCTGAAAACTGATCGAACAGCTCGCCGCCGTAACTTCCTGCGGGAGAGGGCCGGGGTGAGGGCTCGGCCAACTGTACTTCTCCGGCACCGGGCTCTTCTGGTTGTACGGCGCCTTGGTGCGCTCGTCGGCCATTTTGAGGAATAGTAGATACGTCAACTGCTCGACGTAGTCGCCATACGACATGCCTTCATCCCTAAGGACATGGCAATAATTCCAGAGCTTGTTAACGATATCGCCCGGACTCATAGCTCAATTCCTGTCGTCGCGGAGGGTGAGCCGGGGTTTCTCGCGAGTACCTGCGTACTCGCGTGCCGGCGAACGGGCGAGGCTCTGCCCGAGCCCTGGGCCGTCGCAGTAGTTCCAAAGCTTCTGGACGACGGTGGTGGTATTCATGGTGCAAGTTCGGGATGGTTCGCGGCCAGCCAATCGGTCATCTCGCCCAAAAGCCGTTCCGCTTCGGCGATGCAGGTGGCCAGCGAGGCCGGGTCGATGTCCTTGCCGGTGTAGTCCGAAAGGTTGCGTTTATTGCGCAGGGCGTCCAGCACCGCCACCCGCGGGCTCGGCAGACCGATGGTCTTGGGCAGCGACTGGAGCACGGTCTGATGATGGCCCGGCACCTTGGTGTCCGGCCGGAAGCCGTTGGCCATCAGGGCCGCCAGGGCGCACTGCATGATGCACTTGTAGGCGGCATCGAAGCGGTTCTCCGTGCTGATGTTCTCCGCCCGCGCATCGCTTATGTTGCGCCGCGCGGCGGCCAGCAGGTTGCCGATCTCCACCCGGTCAGTCGTGTGTCTTTTTAACCGCCCGATCTTGAACAGGTTATCCAAGGTCATCGTCCGTCCCCATCAGGAAAAGCCTGGGCTCCGCGATCACTCTTTGGACAAAGCGCTCTTGGGCGGCGCGCTGGGCGACAAATTCCTCCGGCGTCATCACCACCGGGCTCAGTTCCCGCCCCAGCCGCTCCCGCAACGGCCAGAGCACCGCCACCACCTCGGCGAAGTCCACCTTGCCCAATACGAACAGATCCACGTCGCTGGTCCCCGTTTCCGTGCCCCGGGCCAGGGAGCCGAACACGAAGGCCGCCTTGATCCGCCCGGCCAAGGGTGCCAGCGCCTCGCGCAGCAGATCGGCCAGCCCGGCCGTTTTGCGGAAGATCTCGGCCAGTTCCGGGTAGATCGGACAGGCCCGGTTGGCCCGGTACCGCACTAGATTGCCCGCCGGCTCGCGCAGCAGCAGCCCCACCTCAGTCAGGCTGCGCAACTCCCTGTGCAATGACCCCGGCGGTACCCCGGTCAGTCGGGAGATCTCCCGCACGTGCAGGCTGTCGTGCGGCCGCAGCAGCAGCAGCCCCAGCACCCGGCGGCGATAAGTGGAAAAAAAAAGGTCTAGGAGATTGACGGGCATGCGCAATTGTTCTCAGAAACGCTTCGATTGTAGCAAGAAAGAGAACATCTGGCCGCTCCTCAAAGCGACGACACCAAATCTCGCATCGCCCTATCCGGCCATCCCAGTTTCCCGCGCACCGTCGACTGCCGCTCGTTGAGCCGGCAGGACACGGCCAGCGCGTCCAGGTCCACAACGTCGGGCACCTGATGCACCTGCGCCTCCAAGTCGCGCTTCGCTACGCGCCGCGAGGCCTGCACCGAGCGATCGGTGGCCGTATCGAAGCTAACCGGCTTGAGCGCCGGTGTCACCGTCGTGGTATGCACATCCCGGCTGGTAAGATGGGTGGCCGGTAAGGTGGGTGTCCCTTTAGCGGGCTGTCTCGCCGGGCTTCGGGGCCATGACATCCACAATGGCCTGGATTAGCGGGCGAGGGGTGAAGTACTGGCCGGCGCCGGACTTGGTGTCCGGGGCGTTCTTCTCCAGCAGACCTTCGTAGGCATCGCCCTCCACGTCGGCGCTCATCGACACCCATCCTTCCTTGTCGATGAGGTCCACGGTCAATCGCCGTAGCTTGGCCCGGTCCTGACAAATTCGCTGGGAGCGAATTTGGACGCGCGTAGCGCCCGATGGATGAGCGCCATGGATGGCGCGAATCAAACTTGTTCTGGGCCTTCTTTAAATCCTTGTGCAGCTGACCGCTGCGTTTGACTAGCCAAAGCAGCAAGGCCGGGTCGTCGAGATGACGGATGAGCCAGCGCGCCAATTGCCGCATCACTTCGTCCCAGCGGCTGCCACGCGCGCCGGCATCGACGATACACATCCATGGCGCCAGGGAATAAGGCGATGGCCTGCGGGTCAGGCTGAAGGCGAGTGTGTCATCCGCGACGGCCCTGGGCGGGACTCCGAAACGGGCAAGGTCGGCGTGTTGGTAGCGATCCTCGCTCAACGGCTCCAGCCAATCCAGCGAGGGGACCGGGTCCAAATCGGCAAAGCGCCTGGCGGGCAGGCCGCCCGGATCGCTCAGCGCCCACAGCAGGCGGCCGACGAAGCCGTCCTGCGAGGTGCTCGCTAGCGGACGCGCGATCGCGCACTCGACGACGATGCGTTCTTTGCCGCGCACGCCGTCGCGGTAGGTATCAGCCCAGACGCGCAGCGTCTTGTGCAAGTAGGCGTGACGGTTGTGTTCGCGGTAGAGGATGGGCGTGACGTTCTTGGCCTGCCATTCGTTGGCCCGCTCTTCCTCTTTGCCTTTGGAGTGGCTGCCGAAGGCGAACATTTCCGGCGGCGACTCGCCGAGCAGGCGGTCGGCGGCGAGTGCGTCCATCATGTAGCGCAGCACCGGGTCGTTGATGCTGTAGCCGATGAAACACACGGTGTAGTTGCGAAATAGCTCGGTGACGAAACGTGCCGCCCAGCGTTCGGTGAGGTAAGCGAGGCCAAAATCGCCGCTGGAGACGACCAGGCGGTCCAGTTCGCTCGTTGTCAGTGTGGCGGTGAGGAGGCCATGCAGATACACCAGGCCGTCCCAGCGGTTCTTCGGCACGGGCAACAGCGGGGCGTGAAACCGCTCGATGGACAGCGACTTGGCGGCAATCACCTCCTCGAACAGGCGATCGAAGTTGGTGGTGATGAGTCGCGTGCGGCCCTCGCGGTTCCTGCCCAGCGTCAGCAAGGCGTTGTGGGTCGCCATTGCGTTTGGGGCGCTGAGATCGGGTGTCAGGATGCCCGCCAGCGCCCGGCGCACGGTCTCGCGGCCACCGACGATGTCCGCTTCCAGCAGGCCAATAGCGGTATCAAACTGCCCGGCCTTGATCGCCGCCTGTTGTACCGCGTTGGGTGTGGTCGCCAAGGCCGCATACAGCTTGTTCACCAGACCGGCGAAACCGGGCAGGCGCGCTGGGTAGGACATGCCCGCGCCGCAGAAGAACACCGCGCGCCCATCCTCATGCGCCTGTGTCAGGCGTTCGGGAATGTCGGGGCCGTGGCGGACGAATCGCATTCAGCCGGCTCCGGAGGACACGCGTTCGAGCGTTTCCGCGACCCCGCTGAGGGTCGTGCCCTCTTTCTTCGCCTCGATGATGCCCGCAGCCGCCGCGTTGATGCAGAGCAGGTAGTCGGCGAAGCCATGGCCGGGCAGGGGAAACTCCCGGATGGCGACGCCGCGCTCGGCGTGAATGTCGGCGCGAGAGGCATCCTGGACCGCCCAGCCGGCGGCGCTCAGCAGCTCGTCGATGGTCTGTCTGACGGCTTGCTCCGAGGTTATCTTGGTCTTCCGTGGAGGACCCTGGGATTGTCGGTGGTGAAGCGCGGTGGGGCAAGGTTTGCGGGGTTGGTTGGGGTAGGGGGCGGCCTGGGGCCGCTGATCGCGCCGGGGGCGGCGCTCCCACAGGGGACGCGCCAGGCGTTGTCGGAGCCCCTGGCGGCGTAAGCCGAGTGGTTGCGGGGAGGAGATACACGCCCGATGGTCGGTGGGCCGGCGCACATAACGTCCGGCACGGCGGAGCGGGTCAGCTTCGGCCATGTCGTCGGTTAGGTTGCACTAGGGGCCATGGTGGCCTACTCGGGAATAAGGGGTGAATTCGTTGGTGTCCTGAGTCAGCAGACGCAGGAACTTCGGATGCACGAACAGCTTCTCGCGGCCGGCCTTGATTTCCTTGAGCACCCCGATGTCGCAGAGCGTTTTGAGATACTTGGAGGCCGTCTCCCGGTGACCGATGCCGGCGTCGACCAGATTGCCGATGCGGCTATAGGGCTGAATGAAGATCTGGTCGACGCAGCTCACGGCTGTAGATGGACGGCTCTCGACGACGTATGTAGTCGACCATGTGCTCCAGGAGCGCCCGGGCGGCTCGGGATCTTGTTCGCGGTCCAGATGGCGGTGTCGTTGACGGCTGTAAGCATGAATTCGAGCCAGGGTTGCCATTGGGCATTTCGCGTGACCCCCATCAGCAGGCGATAGTAATCGGCCTTGTGGCGGATGATATGGCGCGAAAGATATAGCACCGGGAGCTGGAGCAGGCCCTGGTCGACCAGGTAAAGGATGTTGAGCACGCGCCCCGTGCGGCCGTTGCCGTCAGTGAACGGATGGATGGCCGCGAACTGGTAGTGGCCAACGGCCATACGAACGAGCGGGTCGAGCACCATCGTGCTCGTGCAGGAATCGCTCCCAATTGGCGAGCTTGTCCCGCAGTCAGGGCTTCACCTTCCGGTGGGGTGTAGATCAGCTCGCCGGTGGCTGGGTTGGCGAGGGTGGTACCGGGGACGCGGCGGATGTCCAGGTCGGTGTCTTTGATGGTCTGGCAGACCTGGACGGCGATTGCGGTGCACAGGGGGCGCTTCTCCAAAGCGTGGAAGCCGCGATTCAAGGCCGTGCGGTAACGCAGCGCTTCCTGGGTGGCGGCGTCGGCTTGGCTTGTGGTCGCGAACCGAAAGAGCTGGTCGCTGGTGGTGACGATGTTCTCGATTTCGGAGCTGGCCTGTGCCTCCAGCAAGGGGATGGTGTTGATGAGGACAGCCTGGTTGGGGAGGGTCTCCCCGACCTGCTTCAGCTCGGCCACCGCGGCCCGGGCCTCGATGCAAAGCTTCAAGACGGCCTTCGTCTCCAGCTCCTGCTCCGGGGGCAGAGGGGGTAGGTCGTTGTACGGGCGCGCAGGGTCGAAGGCCGCCATATGTCGGGCTCTTGTTGTTTCTTCGACGTATTTTCGGGATATGTCGAGATGCTCGACATGCTCCCGTTAATATGTCGACGTTTTGTATAAACGCCGACATATTAACCCGGCTCCCACCGAATACGAAATAGCGGATGCGGTTGGGTTGCCGACGAACGCCCGGGTGGGCTCGGCGCGAGAGGCATCCTGGGTCCCCCAGCCGGCGGCGCTCAGCAACTCGTCGATCGTCTGTCTGGCGGCTTGCTCCGAGGTCATCTGGGTCTTCCGTGGAGGACCCTGGGATTGTCGGCGCTGACGCGCGGTGGAGCAAGGTTTCCCGAGCTGTCGGGGGACGGAGCGGGTTGGGGCCGTCGATCGCGCCGGGGGCGGCACTCCCACAGGGGCGGGGCCGGGGCGTTTGCCGATTAGCTGCCGCTCGGGGGGCTTCGTTTACACGGCCGGGTCTTGAGGGTCGGAGAGTAGCTTCTCGAGGACTGCGCCCAGCGCGCCGAGGCTTGTCTCAACGACGCCCCAAACCAGTCGATTGTCCACGGCAGCGTAACCGTGGATCAAGACGTTACGGAACGCAACGATCCGCGGCAGGGCGGGAATCTGACTCGCCGTCGAGGGGTCGATTCGTGCGAGCTGGTTGAGGGCTTCCCCGATGATCTCGAATTGGCGCTCGACTGCAGAGCGGAGAAGTTCGTCGGCGTCGTAGTCTGCGAAGTGTTTGCCCGCGGTGAAGCGTGCGATGCGCGCAGCGGCCCGTCGCGCGTCCCACAGGAGCTTGCCGGCATCAGCGTGCATAGACGCTCCGGCGCTCGTCGGTGAGGCGGGCTCGGAAATAAGGGTTCGCGAGGCTGCTATCGGTAACGAGATCCACTGACCGACCAAACAACTGTTCCAGGCCCTCTTTCAGCATGAAATAGGCCTGGGCGTACTGCGCCGGCGGCACGTCGTCGAATTCGACGAGGAAATCCAAATCGCTCGTAGCCGGATCGAAATCGTTCCGGACGGCGGAGCCGAAGACGTCCAGCCGCCGTGCGCCGGCTCGTTTGCACAGGGCAGCGACTTCCTCGCGGTGCATGTCTATCAGGTTCGTCACAGGTCCATTATGGCGCGAAGATGATATTCGGACTATGCAGGTTGGTAGCCGAGCATCGGTGTCTTCTATTCGCCGGGCATGGTCCTCTCCGGCACCGCCGCCTCGCCCATGCAGTACCTCGCGATGGCCGCAAGAAACTCCCCGCCGTATTTCTCCCGCTTGGATTGGCCGACGCCGCTGATGGCGAGCAAGGCCTCTTCGTCCAGGGGTTAGCGCCGAGCCATCTGCATCAGGGTCGCGTCGCGGGAGACGATCTAGGCCGATTTGCCCTCGGTATCGGCCAGGCGCTTGCGCAGGGCGCGCAGCTCGTCGAACAGGGCCTCATCGTAGGGGCCCTGGGCATCGGCCGCGCGCTTGTCTTCTTGGTCTTCTCCTTGATGCGTGGGCTGACGGCCCCCGGCCCGCCGTGGCTGGGTCGGAGGCCGAGGGTCTCGATGGTCGCGTCCCACCGGGACAGCGGGCCCGGCTCACTCCGGCGTGTGGACCGAGGCGAGCGCGGCGGAGTTGCGCGGGGACTGGCCCTGGCCTCCGACCACGATCACCGTCGAGCCGCCGGCGTCGCCCGGTCCTGCCCATGGACCGTTCCAGCCGTAGGGGCCTCCCCAACGGTCGCGCCAGTAGCCGTAGGGGTAGTCGTAGTCGTCGTCCGAGTCGTTGTCGAAGAACCACTTGAACGGGTTCATGGTCCTGAAGATGTTGTCGGCGCTGGCTGCGCCGGTGACTGCGAGACCTGCCAGGCCCATCGCCAGCGCCAATGCCGCAGCCACAATCGCTTGCTTTGTCATGGTGTTACCTCCGCGTCCGGGGGAAAGATTCGGAAGTCCTTATATTCTAATATTTCAGCGCTTTTTCGGCAAGGCAGAGGACGGACAATCTGCGGCGAGGGGCCTGCGGACGACTCTGGCCCTCGCGAAGGCAGGGCGGTCAGGGATGAGGTAGGGTCCAGCTGCCGACTCTCCCGCGCAGCAGCGCCCTCGGCTCGATCCCGAGGGGTAGAGTCCGGGGGTCGGCGTCTATTTGCCACGGGCCATCGAGGCGAGAACGGGACAGATGGATGTTTAGAAAAGAAATCTGTAATTCTTCAGCGCCCAGAGAAATCGACGGTCATTCCGGCTTGGAAGCCGGAGAAGTGCCACATGGACGTGCTGTTTACCGAGCTAAGGACGCCATCCAGATGCCATGGACGGCAGGCCGGATGGTTAAGCACCCTCCCTGGCACTGGATTCCGGCCAATCCATGGCCGGAATGACGCGAGCTGAATAGTCACAGAAATCTGTCACTTGTTCCGAGGGCCGGCCGCCCACCCGTATCGAGTGTTGATCCCATGGCGGGCTGGACAGCCGCGAACAACACCGAGCCGGTACGCACCACCAGACCCCCGTGACAACGGTAGATCACAAGAGCAAGCCGCTCAGGCAGACCCACCGCGCCTCGTCGGGGACGAGCCTGGCAGCGTTGGCGGTGGTAGCTATCGTCTTGGCCCTGGGGACCTCTCCGAATTGGCCCGCGGGCTGCCCGAGCCGTCGCCGGCCGCGCCGCGGGCCCCGGCGGCTCAGGCCGACATGGTGGAAAAGCCTGCGCGCGGACCCAGGTCGAAGCGGTCTCGGGGCGAGAGCGGCGGGCTCTGCATGTAGACGGTGAGCAGAGCGCCGAGGGAGCTCAGCGCGTCCCAGTGGATGCGCTCGTAGCCGTGGGAGGCGTCCACGCCGAAGGTCACCAGCGCCGTGCGCAGGTCGTTGCCGGCGTCGACCGCGGCGGCGCTGTCGGAGCGATAGTAGCGGAACACGTCGCGCTGGTGCCTGATGCCGAATTCCTGGCAGAGCTGAATCACCCGGTGGGTGAGGTGATAGTCGAAAGGACCGCTCAGGTCGGCCATGCAGATGGTGACCCCGAGCTCGCTGGAGTTCTGGCCCGGGGCGGTGGTGCCGTTGTCGATGGTGAGCATCTCGGCCACGTCCTGGTGCAGGGCGGCCGAGGCCCCGGAGCCCACCTCCTCGGAGATGGTGAACAGGGGATGGCAGTCGAGCGGGAGCGTCACGCCCGAATCCTTGATCGCCTTGATCGCCGCGAGCAGCACCGCCGCTCCGGCCTTGTCGTCCAGATGGCGGGAGTTGATATAGCCGTTGCCCATGATCTCGGGATTGGGATCGATGGCGACGAAGTCCCCCACGTGGATGCCCAGGTGCATCAGGTCCGCGAGCGCGTAGGCCATCTCGTCGATGCGCAGCTCCACGTGCTCCCAGCCGCAGGGCTGCTGGTCGATCGCGGGGCCGAAGGTGTGGCCGGAGGCCTTGAGCGGCAGGATGGTGCCCCGGTAGGCGCCTGCGTCCGTGAACAGGGTACAGCGGGCGCCCTCGGCGAAACGCGCGCTCCAGTGGCCGATGGGCACCAGCTCCAGGCGCCCGTTCGCCTTGAGGCCCTTGACCATGGCACCCAGGGTATCGAGGTGGGCGACCAGGGCCCGATCGGGGGACGAGACCTCCCCCGGAAGACTGGCGCGGATGGCGCCCCGGCGCGTGATGTCGAAAGATACCGCCATGCGCTCCAGCTCATCGCAGACCAGGTGTACGGCGCGGTCGGTGTAGCCGCTGGGGCTCGGGGTGTGGAGCAGCCGGACCAGCAGGTCCAGGGTGTAGGTCTCGTCGATGGGCAGGACCTTCACGCGCGCCTCCGCCCTCTTTTGGTCTGGGGGAACAGCAGGTCGACGAAGCGCTGGGCGGTGGGCTGGGGCTCGTGGTTGGCCAGCCCCGGGCGCTCGTTGGCCTCGATGATGCGGTAGTCGTCGCCCTCGACCGAGGGCACGATGAAGTCCAGACCGGTCACCGGGATGTCCAGTGCCCGGGCCGTGGCCACCGCGGCCCGGCACAGCTTATGGCTGAGCCGCGAGGTCACGTCGTGGATGGTGCCCCCGGTGTGCAGGTTAGCGGTCTTTCGCACCACCAGGGTCTGGCCCTCGGGAAGCACGGCATCCATGCTGTATCCGGCCTCCTCGACGCAACGGCGGGTCTCCCCATCCAGGGGGATGTGGCTTTCGCCGCCGGTGGCGGCGGCGCGCCGCCTGCTCTGTTTCTCGATCAGCTCCCGGACACTGTGCTGGCCGCTGCCGACGATCTCCGGGGGTCGGCGTACCGCTGCAGCGACCACCTTGAAGTCGATGACGACGATGCGCAGGTCCTGTCCCCGGACATACTCCTCCAACAGCACGGCATCACTGACCCGGCGGGCGGTGTCCAGGGCCGGCCCCAGCGTCTCGGGGGTGCGCACGTCCACGCTGATCCCCGCCCCCTGCTCGCCGCGCGCGGGCTTGACCACCACGCTCCCGTGCTCCGCGAGAAATTCCCGGGCCTCGGCGAGCGAATCCACCCGTTTCTGGGCGGGTACCTTGAGTCCTGACCGTCTCAGCACCCGGTGGGTCATCGCCTTGTCGTCGCAGCGGCTCATGGCGATCGCGGAGGTGAGCTCCCGAGAGCGATTCCCGGCAAACCACCGTGCGTCCGCCGAAGCTCAGCGAGAAGTAGCCCCCCTCCTCGTCGAGCACCTCCACCCCGATGCCGCGCCGGCGCGCCTCGTCGACGATGATGCGGGCGTACGGGTTCAGGGTCGCCTCGGGGCCGTCGGCGACGAACAGGGGCTCGTTGTAAGGATTCTTGCGCTTGATGGCGAATACCGGGACCCGCTGGAAGCCCAGCTTCTCGTAGAGCCGAATGGCCTGGTAGTTGTCATGCATGACCGAGAGGTCCATAAACGCCCGGCCCCGGGCCTGAGAGTGCTCGGCCAGCCGGCGCACCAGGGTCTCGCCGATCCCGGGCTGCTGGGCTTGGGGGTCCACCGCCAGCGCCCAGAGGCTGGAGCCGTTCTCCGGGTCGTCGAACGCCTCGTTATGGTCCACGCCGGTGACCGCTCCGATCACGGCCCCGCTCAGGTCGTCGGTGGCGACCAGATAGGTCAGGGCCCGCGACTTGCGCTGCTCCCAGACGAATTCCGGGTCCGGTGGGACCATATGCCGTTTCTTGTAAAGGTCATGCACCGACTCGGCGTCGCTCAGGCTGTTCAACAGGCGCACAGTGAACCCGGCAGTACGGCGCTTGCCCGGGTGGTACTGGTCGAGCCACAGCCGGAAGGTGTGGGACGGGTCGAGGAACAGCTCCTGGGGCGCCATGGAGATCACCACATGGGGATCGCGCAGATACATGGCGATGTCCCGGCGCCCGGGGGACTCCAGCTTGAGGGTCTCGGCGAGCCGCGCGGATTCCTGGAAGGTCTGGCCGAAGATCAGGCGCCCCCAGCCGCAGTCGACCACCGCATCGGGGATCGGCTGAGTCCGCCCGTCGTGCCGCGCAGCGCCATCCCAGCCCGCCAGGGAGGGCGAGCGGCTGCGCTCCAGACGGTGCCGTAAACGATTCTTCGCTGGCATCGGCAAGATCTCCTCAGATTCCCTGAACCTGCAGCCAATACTCCAGCAGGGCCACTTGCCAGAGCTTCGAGCCGCGTAGCGGCGTGATGTGGGCCCCCGGGTCCCGCAGCAGCTCGGAGAGGTAATCCGGATCGAAGATCCCGCGCTTGCGGGCGGCGGGCTGGGCCAGTACGGCGTGCACGAAATCCAGATACTCGCCCTGGAGGTACTTGAGCGCGGGAACGGGAAAGTAGCCCTTGGGCCGGTCGATGACCGCGGACGGGATCACCGCACGGGCCGCCTCCTTGAGCACGTGCTTGCCGCCGCCGGCGACCTTGTACTGCGCGGGGACGCGGGCCGCCAGCTCCACCAGCTCATGGTCGAGAAACGGCACCCGCGCCTCCAGGCCCCAGGCCATGGTCATGTTGTCCACGCGCTTGACCGGGTCGTCGACCAGCATGACCGTTGAATCGAGGCGCAGAGTCCGGTCGATGGCCGACCCGGCTCCGGCAAGCGCGAAGTGGCCCTCCACGAAGGCCCGGCTGTGATCGGCGCCGCGAAACGGGCCCTGGACCATGCGCAGGAGCTCGGCCTGATCCCGGTCGAAGAACACCCGGGCGTAGTCCGACACCGGGTCTGTCGACTCCATCATGGGCGGATACCAGTGGTAGCCGGCAAACACCTCGTCGGCGCCCTGGCCGCTCTGCACCACCTTCAGATGCCGGGAGACCTCCTGGGAGAGCAGGAAGAAGCCGATCACATCGTGGCTCACCATGGGCTCGCTCATGGCGTACACGCACTGCTCCAGCGACGGGATGAGCCGCGCGGAGTCGACGAACAACTGGTGATGGCGGGTCTGGAAATGCTGCGCCACGATGTCCGAGTACTGGAACTCGTCGCCGCGCTCCTCGCCGACCGTCTCGAAGCCCACGGAGAAGGTATTCAGCCCCTGCTGGCCCGCCTCCGCCAGCAGACCGACGATCAGGCTGGAGTCGAGCCCCCCGGACAGCAGCACGCCCACCGGTACGTCGGCCACCAGACGCCGCTTGACGGCAAGGCGCAGCGCGCTGAGCACCCGCTCCTGCCAGTCCATGAAGCTCAGGCCGCGCTCTTCGTCCGACGGGCCGAAGCGCAGGGACCAGTAGCCCTGGTCGCGCACGGCGCCATCGGGCTCCAGGATGCGCAGGGTCGCAGGCGGCAGCTTGCGCACCCCTTGCAGGATCGTGTTCGGTGCCGGCACCACCGAGTGGAAGCTCAGGTAGTGGTGCAGCGCCACCGGGTCGATGCTGGTGTCGATGCCGCCCCCCGCCAGCAAGGCGGGCAGGGTGGAGGCGAATCTGAGGGCCCCCGGCATCTGGGCGTAGTAGAGCGGCTTGATCCCGAGCCGGTCGCGTCCCAGCACCAGACGCCCGCTGTCGCGCTCCCAGAGCGCGAACGCGAACATGCCGAGGAGCCGCTGAACGAAATCCGTGCCCCAGGCGTGGTAGGCCTTGAGGATCACCTCGGTATCGCCGGAGGAGAAGAAGCGGTAGCCCAGATCCTGGAGCTCGCGGCGCAGCTCCGGATAGTTGTAGATGCAGCCGTTGAAGACAATGCCGAGCCCCAGCTCGGCGTCTATCATCGGCTGCTGGGCGTGCTCGCTGAGGTCGATGACCCTCAGCCGGCGGTGGCCCACGGCCAGATTGCCGGCCTGAAACAGGCCCGCACCATCGGGACCACGCGGCCGCAGCACATCGGCCATGGCGGCCACGGCCTCGACCCGGGGCGGGGCCCCGTCGAACCTGATCTCTCCGCAGATTCCACACATCAGACTTGGAGACGATCCTCGCGCACGTGACCGCCCGTCCAAGGCAGGCGCGCTGCGCCGATAAGGCCTGGCCGGCCCCAGAGCCAGGACACCGATCCTTGGCTCGCGGAGACAGGCTTAACATTTCGTATCGTAAATGATTATGCCTTGTCGTGTCAAAGACTTAGAGGGTTGGAACGGGGCTCCAGGAGGCCCTCGGGATGGCGTTTTGCCCTGTCGCACGTGGGGGTATGATGGGCGCTGTCGCTCGGCTCCGGCCTGGGGACTCGATCTGGGCCCGAAAGCGGATGTCTTCAGTTATTCGCACAAGAAATAATTGCCGGATGGCGAGTGCGACGCCGGGCCGGTGAACGTCCCCGATTTCGCCGTATCTTCAACCGACTGGGGCCAACCCATGCTGGTCTCCGCTCGGGGGTTGATGACCGTGTCCAGGCCCAGAGCGCGGGACAGGGCAGCCGGCTCCCGGCTCGCCCGCATCACGGCGAGTCGCCAGCTCGCACGACGTCTGACCGCCAGCGCCCGAACGGGCGCGCCCGCTGTCCTCTGGCTACCGGGTAGTCGTCGGATGGGTGGTCTCTGCGGGTTGCCGGGGGTTGGAGGGCAGCGAATGGGAGCAAGCCCCCATTGGAGAAACGAGCCCGGATTGCCTATCCTGATCAAGAGCGTGAGACACGTCCCGACCGGCAGTAGTCGGGTTTTGCAAGGACCGGGATTCATGGAACGTATCTTTCTCTCCTACACCTACAACCCCCATCCCGATTACGCGGGGGTGACGGAACGGCTCCAGCTCGCCGCCCGCGTAGTGATCGAGTCGCTGAGGCTGCGGGTCCTCGACGGCGTGGATCTGGGCGGGCGGGCCATCGACGCGGAGATCGAGCGGCGCATTGGCGAGGCCGATGCCCTGGTGGCGATCGTCACCCCCCAGGCCGATCCCGCCGGCAACCCCATGGCGCCGCCCTACGTCGAGGACGAGTATCAGCTCGCCAGGAACCGGCGGAAGAACGCGATTCGCGTGCTGCACGAGCTCCTGCCCCCGCGGGGCATGGGCCAGCACGAGGAGTACATACCGCTGCGCGGCGACGATGAGCTGAGCGCAGTGCTCAAGCTGATGCGCACCCTGGCGCTGTGGAAGCGCCAGTCCGGCCGCCCCATGCAGGTGGAGATTGAGCCCTCCGAGCTGGGGGCCCGCTTCAGGGCCGACGCCCTGGGGCAGGAGTGCCAGTACCAGTACCTCGCCGGCTACTCGTTTTCGGGCTGGGAGCCCGCCATGATCTGGCCGGAGCCGGGCGCCACCTTCGCCTATCTGGCGCGGGTTCCCGACGACTCGAAGGTCAAACTGCGCCTCAGCATCGGCGGCGAGCAGTGGGAGTCGCTGTTCTGCAGCCCTACGGGGCGGATCACCCTGGAGAGGGTTTAGGGATGAGCTACGGCATCGGACAGAATCAGACCTATCTCGGCGAGGATCGCTGGCGGTGGTGCACCTGGATTGAGGCCTCCGACCCGGAGCTGGATCGCGTCTCCAAGGTCACCTGGCTCCTGCACCACAGCTTTCCCCAACCGGTGGTGGAGACGACTGATCGGCAGGGCCGCTTCGCGATCGAGCGCACCGGCTGGGGCGCGTTTCAGATCCGCGCCGAGCTGGCACTCGCCGATGGCAGCAAGGAGCCGCTCCGCTACTGGCTCCAGCTCTCCTATCCTGACGAGCAGGCCGCGGTGATCCGGGGTGCTCCCGCCAAAGGCGAGGCGTTTGCATCGGCCCGCGGCGCGCCGCCTCGGACCCGGGTATTTTTGTCGTACGGCTCGGAAGACTCTGGGCTGGCGGCCCAGGTAAAGGAAGACATGCAGCAACGGGGCTTTGACGTGCGGGATGCCTCCGGGGTCAAGCCCGGCGAGCCGGTGAAAGCCGCGGTCCAGAAGATGATCCGGGACAGCGACTTGGTCCTGGGCCTGGTGACCAGCGACTTCTCCAGCCCCTACCTCATCGAGGAGCTGAATGCCGCTGAGGCCAGCGCCAAGCCGGCCATCGCCGTGATCGGTCCCCAGGTCCGGGAGCCCTTCGGTCTGAACAAAGGGGTGCCGCGGCTCAACCTGGATCTGGCCGCGCCCGGCTCGGGTATCGAGCTGGCCGAGCGGTTGATCAAGGAGCCACCGGCCAAGGAGTGACCATGCGAAGCCTCGTCGTGCTGGAGTGCCAGCGACTCGACGTCGATCCGCGGCCGCTGTTCGTGCCCAGTGGGATCTTGGTATCGCCGGGCGAGCGCTATGGCTTCGTCGCCGCGGGCAAGTGGAAGGACGGCTGGCGTCCTCCCTGCGGCCCCAAGGGCTGGCCGGGCTGGCTCCTGCAGGCCCGCAACCGTCTGCCGGGGCATCGCTTTTTTCTTCTCTGCGGCACTGTGGGGGAGGACCTTGCCCAGGCCTTCCCCATCGGAGAGCGGCGGGAGTGGAGCGTCCCCGAGGCAGTAGGCGAGCGCTCCGACCGGCAGCTCTTCCTGTTCGCCAACGACTGGCCGTCCTTCTATCACAACAACCGCGTCGTGCCGCCCGAGCAGGGCGGGCCGCTCACGGTCACCATCACCCGGCTGGCCTGAGAGGCGAGGCGTATCCAGCGATCATGGACGGCGCAGCGGATCTCTTCATCAGCTATCGCCACAAGGACGCCGGGCCCGTCGAAGCCTTGGTGGCGGCCCTGGAGCGCCAGGGACTCCGGGTCTGGATCGATCGCAGCGAGATCGCGGACGGCGCCAGCATCCAGCGGCGCATCGACCAGGGGCTCGCGCATGCCCGGGCCCTGCTCGCCTGGTACTCCAAGAGCTATCCGGCCTCCCGCGCCTGTCAGTGGGAGATCACCGCCGCGGTGATCGCCGCCCGGGCCGAGACCGCCCCGGTGCACCGGGTGCTGGTGGTCAACCCGGAGGCCGACGACCAGCACATCCTGCTCAACGAGGCGCGCGACGCCCGGCACTTCGCGCCCTCGGGCGACTGGGACGGCCTGGCCCGGTCCCTCGCCGAGGCCGTGCGTCCCATCACCGGACCCTTGGGGGCCCTGAGGTCCCTCGCGCGCCCCGCCTGGCACGGCTGGCACGGACTGGGCTCCAACCGCTTCGTTGGCCGGGTCCCGGATCTGTGGCATATCCACGATGTGCTCTCGGCGGGGGACTTCGCCATCGTCTCGGGCATGCCCGCACCAGCTGCCGCCGGGCAGCTCGCCCAGGTCCGGGGCAGCGGGGGCATAGGCAAGTCCCTGCTCGCGGAGGAGTACGCCCTGCGCTTCGGGGCCTTCTGGCCGGGCGGAGTCTTCTGGCTGCGCGCCTACGGCCACAGCGACCGCGCCGACGAGAGCCGCGAGGCCCTGGCGGTGCGCCGCGAGTCCGAGTACCAGACCCAGCTCGGCCGCTTCGCCCTGGATCTGGGCATCGACATCGGCGACATGACCGATATGCAGCTCCAGGCCGCGCTGAGCCGGCGACTGGCGCAGCAGGGCGCCTCGGGCAGCGCGCCGCCCTATCTCTGGATCGTCGACGACCTGCCGGACTGTGACCGGGCCGAGCTGGAGCGCTGGCTCGCGCCCCAGCAGCAACGGTCAGACCCTGATCACCACCCGCTCTCGGCGCCACGACGGCTCGGGCGCGCCGATCGACCTGCGCCTCCTGGACCCCGCCTCGGCGCGGGACCTCCTCACTCGCGATTACCCGCCGGAGTCGGACGAGGAGGCGGCCGTCGTCGCCATCCTGGAGCGCCTGGCCGGCCACGCCCTGGCCCTGGACGTGGCCCATGCCGCCTGCCGGCGCCAGGGTTACCGCGGATTCCTCGAGCGTCTGGAAAGACCGGATCGGGACGCCCTGGCCCTGGCGGCCGAGCTGGCGCCCGAGCTGCCGAGCGGGCACGACCCCGACATCGCCGCGACCTTTCTCTCCAGCATCCGAGAGTTGGGAGTCGAGGGGCTCGACTTCCTGCGCCTGGCGGCCCAGCTGTCCGCCGCCCCGGTTGAGCGGTGGCTGTTTGCCGGGTGTCTGGCCGAGGCCGACAGCCTGGAACAGACCGAGGCCGAGGACCGCGCGGACCGCGGCATGGGCGAGGCGATCGCCCTCTCACTGGCGGAGGAGGCATCAGGCGAGGCAGCCAGCGTGCACACCCTGATCGCCCGCACCGTCCGGTTCCGAGACACGTCCAGGGAGCGTCAAGGCGAGCTGCGCCGCGCGGCGGTTGGCGTCCTGAACCGCAGGTTGAGCGCGGTCGGGGATATCCGCAACCACGCCGTCCTGACCCATGCCCTGAGCCATGCTCAGCTGCTCGCGGAGGGCACCGACCAGGAGACCGAGGCCGGCCTGAGCCTCAAGGGTTGGCTCGGGCGCTACGAATTAGCGCGGGGTCGCTACCGGGCTGCACGGGGTTGGTACCAAGCAGGCTGCCGGGTGCCGTCGGGTGCTGGGCGAGGAGCACCCGGACACGCTGACCTCGATGGGCAACCTGGCCGAACGCTTGGGCCCAGGGGGACCTGTCGGGAGCGCGGGGGCTGCAGGAGCAGGTACTGGAGATCCGCCGTCGGGTGCTGGGCGAGGGACACCTGACCTCCGTCCACGCTGACCTCGATGAACAACCTGGCCGGGACGCTTCGGGCCCAGGGGGACCTGTCGGGGGCGCGGGGGCTGAGGAGCAGGTACTGGAGATCCGCCGCCGGGTGCTGGGCGAGGAGCACCCGGACACGCTGACCTCGATGAACAACCTGGCCGGGACGCTTCGGGCCCAGGGGGACCTGTCGGGAGCGCGGGGGCTGCAGGAGCAGGTACTGGAGATCTGCCGTCGGGTGCTGGGCGAGGAGCATCCGTCCACGCTGACCTCGATGAACAACCTGGCCGGGACGCTTCGGGCCCAGGGGGACCTGTCGGGAGCGCGGGGGCTGCAGGAGCAGGTACTGGAGATCTGCCGCCGGGTGCTGGGCGAGGAGCATCCGTCCACGCTGACCTCGATGAACAACCTGGCCGGGACGCTTGGGGCCCAGGGGGACCTGTCGGGAGCGCGTGCGCTGCATGAGCAGGTACTGGAGATCCGCCGTCGGGTGCTGGGCGAGGAGCACCCGGACACATCGATCTCCGCGTTCAACCTGTTCGCGACATTGCTCGGGTTTGACGACGAAGTAGCAGCGAAGATCTTCACCGATCATCTCGCCTGGCTCCTGGAGCGCGACCCGGCCGGGCTCGGTGCCGATCAGCGAACAATCCAGGGCCAGCTGAAGGGCTGGCTGAGCCGGGGGGCGGGCAGTCCGTCCGGCTCCGCGGGCAGCTGATCCGCTGAGGGTCCCCGCGCATCCGCCGAAGCCTGATCCACAGGGAAGTGCCATGACCCCCGAGCCCATAACACCGACACCTGATTTGCCCAGGAAGCCCGTTCGACCAACGACCCTCACAAGGAGTGGACAGCCATGGCCTACAAGGCGCTTTGCATCGGTATCAACGATTATCCCGGCACGCAGAATGATCTGTCCGGCTGCGTGAACGACGCCCAGGATTGGGCCGCGGAAGCTCAAGGGGCGCGGCTACGCGGTGGACATGTTGCTCGACGCGGCAGCGACCCATGCGGCGATGTCCGACGCAATGGGTGGTCTCATCGACGGGGCGCGGTCCGGTGACACCCTGGTGCTCACCTACTCGGGTCACGGGACCTGGGTGCCGGATAGCTCCGGCGACGAGCCCGACGGCCGCGACGAGGCGCTCTGCCCCTACGATATCGGCACCGTCGGACCCCTGCTGGACGACGACATCCATGCACTGTTCGACCGCCGCGTCCCCGGCGTGCGCATCCTGTTGATCTCAGACAGCTGTCATTCGGGCTCGGTGACCCGCGGTGCCGAGGACGACCTCGACCCGGGTGGCGCGCGGGTCCGTTTCCTGCCCCTCTCTGCCTGGATGTCGGCCTCCGATCTTCCTCCAGCCGTTGCCCGGCCGCCAAAGGTGGTCAGCGGCCTCAAGCGCACCGGCGGCGACCTGCTGCTGGCCGGCTGCCAGGACACCGAGTACAGCTACGACACCAGCTTCCGCGGCCGCCCCAACGGTGCCTTCACCTATTACGCGCTCAAGACCCTGCGCGAGCAGAAGCCGGCGAGCTACGACGCTTGGCTCAACGCCATCCGCGGCTATCTGCCGAGCAGCCGGCTGCCCCAGTCACCGCAGATCCTGGGCTCGGCTCAGGCACGCAGGTTCAAGGTGCTCGAATGAGCGCGGGTCGCCGTGAATCGCGTGTCCCGAGCGCCCTCGGGTCGCGGAGGCTGTGCTGGGAAGAATTCGGGATGGGGGAGTGATGGCGAGATCAACGGATTCGTTCTTGTCAGACCCCTCACCCCGACCCTCTCCCGGTGGGCGAGGGGGCGTGGCAGCGGGGGCTGGAGGCGTCTTCGCGTCTTGCGCGGTGGTGCTTCGGGAGAGCGGAGCCGAGGCGCGTTAGGCGGAGGGTCTTCGCCGATGCGATTCGCCGCACGGTCCAGTAGCGGAAGGCCTTGCCAATACATGATCCGAATACTCACAGGTTCTCATAGGAGAAAGCCGTAATGGCCGACAAGAAGGAAGAGTCCTCGCAGATCCAGCTTGCCCTGCCCGGGACCCGGGTGAAGGCCGAGCACAGATCCCTGCCGCGCCTGCTTCAGGACGGTACCCGGTCCGGGGAGGGCATAGCGGATCCCTTCCTCGGTGGCGTCGTTGGCGTCCGCGAGGTGTTTCGAGCTCGCGGCCACCGCCCGCGGCGAGCCGGGAGAGCAGGTCCGGGAGGCCCTCGCCGGCGACGCCCTGCTCGCCTTGGAGGCCGCGGATGGGACGACGCTCTTTGTCCGCGCCGACAAGCTGCGCGCGGACCTGGAGCGGCTGTTTCCGGACGAGGTCCAGCCCGGGCAGCTGGATATCTCGGTGCTGCGCGATAGGGCGGGCGCCGCGCGGGGCCTGGGAGACTGGCTCTGGTCCAGGCTGTCGGTGCTGGAGCTCGGCAAGGACGCGATCATCGACGCCGCCCGCGACAAGGCGATCGAGTGGGCGCGGGAGAAGTTCGGCGACCAGGTGCAAGAGGTCGTGGAGGCCGGAGTCTCCTGGCTGGGCGCCAAGGCCCTGATGTGGGCCATCGAGTCGCAGCTCGCCGGGGAGCCGGGACTGTACCGCTGGAAGGGTGAAGCGCTGCAGCTCGGTGACCGGCTGACGCCGGACGGCGAGGAGCTGCGGCGGGACGCCGAGGCCGGGGCCGTGCTGCTGTTCATCCACGGCACCGGCTCGCACACCTACGGAGGGTTCAAGGACCTGTACTCGGCGGGCTCCCGCGACGACTGGGACCAGCTCACTCTGCCGTTCCAGGGCAGGATCTACGGCTTCGAGCACCGCACCTTCTCCGAGAGCCCCATCGACAACGCGCTCATGCTGGCCAAGGCCCTGCCCAAGGGGGCCAGGCTGTCCGTCGTCACCCACTCCCGCGGCGGTCTGGTGGGCGACCTGCTCTGCCTGGGCGGGCTGGACGAGGAGCTTATCCGGGCCTATCGGCGCGATGCGCCCGCCGGCGAGGACGAGAAGCCCTGGCAGAAGACCGTCCGGGAGCAGGTGGCCGCCGAGGAGCAGCAGAAGCTGCGGGATCTGCGCGACCTGCTGAACGCGAAGGCCTTCCTGATCGACCGCTATGTCCGGGTGGCCTGTCCGGCCGAGGGGACGACCCTGCTCTCGGACAACCTGGACCTGTTCCTGTCCGGTCTGCTCTCGCTGACGAACAAGCTGGTCGGGGCAGTCGCCGGCCCGGGGGCGAGCCCGGTGCTCTCGGCATTCAAGCGCATCGTGCTGGAGATCGCCGACAAGCGCATGGACCCGCGGCTGGTGCCGGGCATCGAGGCCATGCTCGCCGACGCGCCCATGGCCGCGCTGCTGGCCTGGGCACCGCGCAAGCAGGGCATCCGCATGGCGGTCATCGCCGGCGACATCGAGATGGAGGCCGGCTTCTTCAAGCGCATCGGCGTGATGTTCACCGACTGGATGTTCTTTGATGGCGCCAAGAACGATCTGGTGGTGGACACCACGTCCATGTACGGCGGCCTGGCGTCGCGCGGCACCCTGGGTCTGTTCGACGACGGCCCGGAGGTGAACCACTTCCACTACTTCCGCAACTCCCGGACTCGGGTGGCGGTGCGCGACTGGCTGACCGATGAGGAGCCCGAGGCCCTGGCGGGATTCGAGCGATCGGTGTCGTTGCGCGAGCCGACGCCCGCAGGAAGTGGAGGCGCAGACCGCCCGCCGGGGGGCGGCGCGCGGCGAGGCGCCCGCGGGCGGCCGGCCGGTCGCCATCCTGCTGCCGGGAATCATGGGCTCCCACCTGAGGATTCCCGGCTCCCGTGGTGGCCACCGCATCTGGCTCGATCCGCTCGACCTGATCCGCGGCGGGCTGGACGAGATCCGCTACGGCCGTGATGGGGTGGAGCCGGACGGATTGTTCGAGATGTTCTACGGCGATCTGGCCAGGCATCTGGAGGACAGCCACCAGGTCGTGCGCTTTCCATACGACTGGCGCGTGCCGATCGAGGACAGCGCCGACGGGCTCGCCGAGGTGGTGCGGGAGCAGCTGAGAGACAACCCCGGCCTGCCGGTGCGTCTGCTCGCCCACAGCATGGGTGGTCTGGTGGTCCGCGCCATGATCTCCAAGCATGCGCAGGTGTGGGCGGACATCGTCGCCCGGGAGGGTGGGCGGCTTGTCATGCTGGGCACGCCCAACAACGGCTCGCACCTCATGGTGCAGACCTTGCTGGGTAAGGCCGACACGGTCCGGATGCTGGCGCGCATCGACGCCAAGCACCACCTGCAAGGCGTCCTGGACATAGTCGGGGGCTTTCCGGGTGCGTTGCAGCTGCTGCCGCGGCCGGGCTTCAAGGACCGGGGCGAGACCGAGAAGGACTATTTTCAGGACAGCCTGTGGCGGGACAAGTACAAGCCCCTCGCCAAGGACCGCTGGCTCGGCGACGGTGTGGTCGCCACCCCGTCGGCGAGTGCCTTGGCCGGTGCGTCGGCATTCTGGCAGACCGTGTTGCCCCGGAACGAGATACCGAGCCCCGAGCGCGTGGCCTACGTCTTCGGCCAGTCCGAGGACACCCCTTGTGGGCTGCAGGTGGTGGGTGAGGGAAAGGCTTCGCGGCTGAAGATCGAATTCACGACCGAGGGTGACGGCTCGGTCACCTGGGCCTCGGGGCGCCTTGACAATCTGCATCATCCGCAAGATCCGCAGCGGGACCGCTGCTGGTACATGCCGGAGAGCCACGGTGACCTCACCCGCACCGAAAAGCACTTCGACGCGATCGTCGATCTGCTGGAAAAGGGCACTACGGACAACCTCGGTCGCCTGCCGGTGTCGCGCGGCCTGGCCGCACCCACCCGCCTGGTCGATGCCGGGCCAGTGCTCTACCCCACGCCCGAGGATCTCGCCCGCAGCATCTACGGCGGCAAGCCCAAGCGCCGCTCGGTAACGGGCAAGCGCCGGGTGCTCAGGGTCAGGGTCCGTGCGATGGACCTTCTCCACGCCCAGCTGCCGGTCATGTGCGGCCATTACGTGGGGGACCCGATCTCCGGCGCCGAGAAGATCATCGACCAGCTGGTCGGGGGCGCACTCGGCCAGCGGGAGCGTCTGGGGGTGTACGCCACGGAGATAGGTACCAGCGCCGTGGTGCTCAGTCACAAGACCCGGGAGGAGGTCCTGCGCGGTACCGGCAAGGGGGCTGTCATCGTCGGTCTGGGCGAGTTCGACAACCTGTCCCTCGCCCGGATCACCGAGACCGTCCGCGCCGGGGTGCTGCGCCTGCTGCTACACAGCCGTGATTTCATGTCCAGGAACGGCTCGGCGTCGGGTGCAGAGCCCCAGGGTCTGAAGCTTGCCAGTCTGCTCATCGGGCAGAATTCCACCACCTTCATCAGTGTGCAGGACTCCATCGACGCCATCGTGCTCGGGGTGTGCGAGGCCAACCGGCAGTACGCAGAGGCCACGGGCTCGGATCTCAGGGTGACCGACCTGGAGCTCCTCGAGCTGTATCTGGATACGGCGATCACTGCCGCCCACGCAGTCGTCAGCTTGCCCGAGCGTCTGGAGAAGGAGCTACGGCGGCTCGCGGCGCAGATCGACCCGGCCCGGGAGCTCATCCAGGGGGAAGGTGTGCTCCAGCGGCTGGACGTCAGTGCCGCCACGGACTACTGGCCGCGGCTCATCGTCACCGACGCCGATCGGACGGAAGCGCCTTGCCCGCCGAACTGTTATCAGGTGCACAGGGTCTCGCCGATCCCCGACGAGGTCCTCGGAGCGCTGCTGAAGGAAGCGGGTTGCCCGCCGCCGGATGCCACAGGTGGGGAGGAAGGCGGGACCACTGCGGACGGCACCGGCGCAGGGCGCAGGAGTCGCTCCGGTCCCCGGGTCGCCGAGCGGCTCAAGTACGTCTACCTCTCCGAGCGTGCGCGGGCCGAAGCCCTGGTGCTCCAACGCCAAACGGGACTGGTCGAGGAGCTGATCAGGAGCGCAATCCGTTTCGACACCTTCAACCGCGACATCTCCCACACCCTGTTTCATCTCACGGTGCCAGTCCAGTTCAAGGCTGCCGCGCGGCAGACCGAGAACCTTGTGCTGGTGGTGGACGGATACACCGCCAACCTGCCCTGGGAGATGCTGGTGGTGGACGACCGGCCCATGGTGCTCGGCACCCGGATGGTCCGCCAGCTGGTGTCCGGTGACTACCGCCAGGTGGTCCGAACCACCCTGACGCGTACCGCCTGCGTCATCGGCAATCCGTCCACCGAGGGCTATTACGACCACTTCGGCGGCAACCGACCGGAGACCGGCGAGACCGCGCTGCAGTCCCTGTCGGCGGCCGTGGAGGAGGCAGCGGCGGTGCGGGATACCCTTGAAAAGGCGGGCTACGCCGTGGAGCTCTGTCCGCCCGACAGAGGGGCCCTGGATGTCCTTAACCTGCTGTTCAAGAAGCCTTACCGCGTGCTGATGATCGCCGCCCACGGCGTGTTCGCCGCGACGGCGAAAGGAGGCCAGCCGCGGACCGGCGTCGTACTCTCCGACGGTGTGCTGCTCACCGCCGCCGAGATCGGCCAGATGGAGATCGTGCCTGAAGTGGTCTTCCTCAACTGCTGCCATCTGGGCCAGATCGACGCCTCGAGCTACAACCGCCTCGCCTCCAGTATCTCGAGGGAGCTGATCGAGATGGGGGTGCGCTGCGTGGTGGCCGCCGGCTGGGCCGTCAACGATAAGGCGGCCAGCCTGTTCTCCGAGACCTTCTTCTCCGCCCTGGTGCAGGACAAAAAGCCGTTCGGTGAAGCGGTATGGACCGCGCGCAAGACGGTCTACGAGCAGTTTCCCTACCTCAATACCTGGGGCGCCTATCAGGCCTACGGCGACCCCGGCTATGTGCTCGATCCGACCCGCGAGTCCGCGACCCGAAAAGATGGATGGCGTCCTGTGGCGCCCGAGGAGCTCATCCAGGGCCTACGTGGCATCAAGTGCGATGAGAAAGTGGGGCTGCAGGGCACTGTCGAGGCGGTGGAGCGCCTGCTCCGAAAGGCCCCCGCGACCTGGCGGGATCTGCCCGAGATACAGGCAGTGCTCGGTGAGGTCTACGGCGATTTGGGGCCCGCAGGCTTCGATCTCGCCAGCCGTGCCTATCTGCGCGGCATCGCCGAGGAGGACAGGAAGGGTCGGGTGCCCGTGACGGCCATAGAGCAGCTGGCCAACCTGGAGGCACGGGAAGGGGAATGGCGTGGCGGCCCGGAGGGCGTCCGGCTTGTCGATCGGGCGATCGATCGGCTGAACAGCCTTCTGGCGGCCACCGGGCCTACCCTGGTCGAGCCCGCCCAGTCGCCGCAGGCCCCTTCGCGGCCTAACGCGGAGCGCTGGTCCATGCTGGGCAGCGCCTACAAGCGCAAGGCCACCTTGCTGGGGCGACAGGGGAAGCCCTGGTCCCGGGTGCGGGAACTTCTGGAGAAGAGCCGCAGTGCCTACGCCCAGGCGGCACCCAAGATCGAGTCTGCCGACTTCGATCCCTATTCCATCATCAACGAGCTGCAGCTGGACGGCCTGCTGGGCTCGACTGTGCCCGTGCAGGAGTTGGAGAAGCGCGCCCGGCATTGTCAGGAGGTCGCACGGAGAAGGTTCGCCGAAACCTATGGGTTCTTCGACGCCGTCATGGCGGCGGATGCCGAAGTGGCCATCCGGCTGATCGACGGCTCGCTGGCCAAGAGTGTCGAGGAGCTGAAGCGGATCTACGAGGAGGCAGTGACCCAGGTGCCGACCGGGGCCCGGCAGTTCGACTCAGTCGTGAGGCAGTTGCGCCTGATGGGCGATTGGCTCGAAGCGCGTTCTCGGGACTCGCAGGAAAAGAGAGACGCTGAGAACGCAACAGCGTTGCGTGAGCTGGCCGGGAGCCTGGATCCGCAGGCGCCGGCCGAAGCATCACACAGCGCCATCAAGTCGCCTGCCGGCGGGAAGCGCAAGGGAGCCGGGCGAGGTGGTCCCAAACCGCCGGCGCGAAAGGGAAGGAATCCGAGCTCGAAGAAGGAGAGCTGATGGATCACCGGCTACGATCTTCCCGACGCGGCGGCTCGTTGCGGCGATGAGATCGTGCCGCTGCGAAGCGAGGCATTGAATAAGTCGAAAAACACGGAGGAATCACCATGAGCAAGATCATCATCGGCATCCACGGGCTGGCCAACAAGCCGCCGAAGGACGTCCTGGCAGACGCCTGGCGCAAGGCGATCGCCGAGGGACTCAAGAAGAATCTCGAGATCGCCAACCCCCAATTCGAATTTCGCCTGGTCTACTGGGCGGATCTGCTCTACAAGAATCCGCTTCACGAGGACACCAACTTCAGCTTCGACTCGCTCTACAACGACGAGCCCTATGTCCCCGCCGACGACGGGGCGCTCAAGACCTATAAAGAAGGGTGGGCCGACGACGCCCCCGTCCGGGGCGGCAGCCTCGTCGGCGCCGGGGTGGATCAGCTCAAGCGGCACTTCGGCATGGATGGGCTGGCGGACTGGGTACTCGGAAAGGTCGCGAAGGATCTGGCGTTCTACTACGATCCGCACCGCGAGATTCTCGGTCGGGACGGCCGGCTGGCGCCTGCCTCAAGAGTGCTGTGTACGCAGCTGCACGAGGAGCTCCTGGCCGAGAGGGACAAGGAGATGATGCTCATCGCCCATTCCATGGGCTCCATCATCGCCTACGATACGCTGCGCGATCTGGGACGCGATGCGCCCAGCCAGGTGCAGGTCGAGGAGCTGGTGACCATCGGCTCGCCGCTCGGGCTTCCCCACGTCAAGCACGAGATCCAAGAGGAGCGCGACTACGACCCTCGGGTGCGCACGCCTACCATCGTCACCGGCAGCTGGACCAATTTCGCGGATCGCAAGGACCCGGTCGCCGCCGATCCCCATCTTGCCGATGACTACGAGGCGAACAAGACAGGAATAAGGGTGCAGG
>CAVQCX010000029.1:0-125654 GCA_963711095.1 uncultured Gammaproteobacteria bacterium
CCCGGCTCTCGTCCTCCACCGGCAGCAGTGCGTTGCCTCGGGCGCGGTGCCGAAGCAGCGCGATCGACAGGGCGTTCTCGAAAGCGATCTGGCTCGGCTGGGGGCTGGCGTGGCGCCCGAAGGCCGAGCCGCGATGCCAGGCCAGACGCTCCAGGTCCAGCGCCCCTTCCAGGCGTGCCAGGACCCGGGTCTTGCCTACCCCGGTGCGTCCACCGATGACCAGGGGCCGGATCTCCCGGGCGGCGTGCTCCAGCTCCTCCAGCAGGAAGCGGCGCAACGACTTGTAGCCGCCTTTGACCCGCGGGTAGGCGATCCCGGTCGCCTGGTAGAGCCACTGCTGGCTGATCTTGGAGCGCATCCCGCCGCGAAAGCAATAGAGCACGCCGCCGGGGTGGCGCCGGGCGAATGCCGCCCAGGCCGCTACGCGCTCGGCCTTGATGGGGTCGTGCACCAGCTCGTGGCCCAGCTCGATGGCGGCGTCCTGCCCCAGCTCCGCGTATCGGATGCCGATCTCGTGGCGCTCGGCGTCGTCGATCAGCGGGTGGCTCTCGGCCAGCGGGAAGGCGCCCTGGCCGAACTCCAGCGGCGCGCGCACGTCGAGCAGGGCGACGTCTTCCAAGAACAGACGCCGGTAATCGTCGGTGACCGGGAGGTCCATGGGTCTCACAGGGGGACGTCAGCTAGGCGCATTGCGCCTAGCTGAGCTACGCAGGTGCGGATCGCGAGAGTCTCACGTAGGTCGGGTTGCGAAGCTGCCCGACGGGTGAGGCGAGCGCCAAGACCCGGGAAAGCAGTCATTCAGACGACCCTGATCAGTGGCCCTTCGCTCGGCTCCAGCAGCCGCCCGATGGGGGTGAGCGCCAGGCCGTCCTGCCGGGTCAGGGCGAGGAACGCCGCCTCGCCTTCCGGCGCCACGGCCACCAGCAGGCCGCCGGAGGTCTGGGGGTCGCACAGCAGCTCGCGCTGCCGCTCGGTCATGGGACCCAGCTTGTGTCCATAGCTCTCGAAGTTACGCCGCGTCCCGCCGGGGGAGCAGCCCAGGGCGAGGTACTGCTCCACCGCGGGAAGCTTGGGTACTGCGGCGTAATCGATCTCCGCGCGCACGCCGCTGCCGTCGCACATCTCGCGCAGGTGTCCGAGCAGCCCGAAGCCGGTGACGTCGGTCATCGCTTTCACCGCTGGCAGGGCCCCGAGCGCCGTGCCGATGCTGTTGAGCCGGCACATGGTGTCGGGGGCGAGGCGCGCGTGCTCGGGCCTGAGCTTGTTTTGCTTCTGGGCCGTGGTGAGGATGCCGATGCCCAGGGGCTTGGTCAGATAGAGCCGACAGCCGGGCTCGGCGGTGCTGTTCCGCTTCAGGTGCGCGTTGTCGACTATGCCCGTGACGGCCAGCCCGAAGATCGGCTCAGGCGAGTCGATGGAATGTCCGCCGGCCAGGGGTATGCCGGCGTCCCGGCAGGCGGCGCGGCCGCCGTCGACCACCTGGGCCGCCACTTCCGGCCCCAGCTTTGCGATGGGCCAGCCGAGAACCGCAATCGCCATCAGCGGCCGCCCGCCCATGGCATAGACGTCGCTGATCGCGTTGGTCGCGGCGATCCGACCGAAGCTCGAAGGGATCGTCCACGATGGGCATGAAGAAGTCCGTGGTGCTGATCACCGAGCGCCCGTCCCCGAGGTCATAGGCGGCAGCGTCGTCCCGCGACTCGTTCCCGACGATCAGCCGTGGGTCGGGGGTGATTGCAAACCCGCTGTTGAGGATCTCTTCCAGCAGGTTGGGGGCGATCTTGCAACCGCATCCGGAGCCGTGGCTGTACTCGGTCATGCGCACGGGGGACTGGGCGGGGTGGGAGCGTTCTTCCATGGTCGGGTCGGGGTGATCTGAAGGATCGCGATTCTAACATCTGCCCGGCAGGGGGCAGGAGGTCGGTGCCGATAGGACCATCAATCGATCTACCCCAGCCTCGTACCGGGGCGAGAGGGAGCCGGTGCTGCTTGGTCGGGCCGACGCGAAGCGCCTGCCTGACAAAGATTCTCCCGTCCTTTCTCCCTCAGGGAGAGGGGGCGAGGCAGGTCAGCGCAGCCGTTCCAGACGCGCCCGCAGGATGGGGGCATGCTCGGGCGGCAGCGGCCCGGTCAGCAGCAGCTCGCGCCGCAGCCGGTGCGCCTGCTGGGGTGTGTTGTCGCGCTCGCGCTCTCCCATGGCGCGTGCGAGCCGCTGTACCTGGTGGGCGAGGCGGGCCTCTCGCTCCTCGGGCGGGGACTCGACCCCCAACAGGATCTCCAGGTCCAGGCAAAGCGCGCGGCACTGGTCGAGATTGCGCGTCAGCCCATCGCTGAGGCGATCGCGTGCCGCCGTGTCTGCAGCTGCCGCGAGGGCCGACCGGAACCGCGCCTCCAGGCGCCCCAGGGCCTCACTGTCTTCGAGGGCAGGCAGCGTCTCCCAGGCCGCGTGCAGCTCCGGCTGGGCGCCGAGGCCGGGCTCGCCGCCCAGCGCTGCCTGCTCGGCACGCTCGCAGAGCTCGGCATAAGCCGCCAGTACCTGGAGGCGCGCGTCCTCGCGGGCGGCCTGGGCCGCTTCGATCCGATGTCCCAGGGCCTGGCGCGCTCGCTCGAAGCGCGCCTCTATACCCTTGCGCTCCTTCGGCGGCAGATTCAAGGCGCGAAACGCCTCACCGAGCTGCGTGCCCTCGCCGCGCCGCGCGAGAGCTTCGTCATTGCCGAGTTGGCCGAGGGCCTCGAGCGCGGCGCACAGCTGCTCGGCCCGCGCCAGGGTCTCGTCCCGGGCCTTGCGGGCGGCCTGACGTTGGGCGTGCTCGCGCTGGAATACCTGATCGAGGGCGCTATGAAATCGCTCCCAGAGCCGCTTCTCCTCGCGCTGGGGCGAGCTGACTGTGACCTGCCACTCCTCGCGCAGCTGCCGGACCGCCTCTCCGGCGCCGTGGGCGTCCTCGGCGGTGACCAGGGCCTCGGCGCGCTCCACTACGGCCTGGCGCCGCACCCAGTTGCGGCGCCGTTCGGCGTCGAGGCGGGTCTCCAGCGCGGCAAGGGCCTCGTCATAGCGGGACTTGACCACCTGCCAGTCGGCGCGGTCCACCGCCCCCTGCTGGCGCCAGTCTCGGCGCAGCCGGTGCACGATCTTGTCGATGTGGCGCCAGTCGGGCCGCTCCCAGTCGGCGTCGCGCTCGAGACGCTCCAGGTGATCGCAGAGCTCGGCGCGCCGCTCCAGGCTCTCCTTGCGGATCTCGGCGGCTATGCGCCGCGCTTCGAGCACAGGCTCCATGGCCCGCGTGCACGCCGCGTCGAAGCGCTCCCAGAGCGCCTTGTTGCCCGGGTCGAGCCGTCCAAGCTTGGTCCATTCCTCGCGCAGCCCCTTGACGGCCTCGGCCACCTTCTCGGTAGCCAGCTCCGGCTCATGCAGCCCGACGGCGCGCCCGATCAACTCCTCGCGGGCCTGATCAGAGCCCCAGTGGCGCCAGTCGCGTAGCTTGGCGAGCCGGGGGCCCGCCGCTCGCAGTCGCGCCTCCAGGGCTTGGCGCTTGGCGGGAGGCACCCCCTCCAATGTCCGCAGCAGCTCGCTGGCCTGCTTGTGATGGTGCAGAGCGGGCTGCAGGTGGTCCTGTTCCAGGGCCTGCTCGAGCCCCGCTATTGCCGTGTCCACCGCTTCGAGCCGCTTGCGCTCGGTCTGCTTTCGCTCGTCCAGACGCTGCTGCAGCTCGCCGGCCCGGCGCTCCAGGTTTCGCCGGCGATCGGCCAGATGTGGCTCTGTCGCCCGGGGCAGCTGCTCGAGATCCCGCTGCAGGGCTCGTACCGCGCGCTCGTCGGAGGCGTCGGGGCGGCTCTCCTCCGCTTGAATCCGGGCCTCCAGGGCGTCCAGGGTCCGGCCCTTGGCGTGGCCCGCGGCGGCCAGTTTGCGAGCCTCTCCCAGGTCCTGGAGCAGGGATTGAAAGCGCTCGGCGGTGTGCGCGGCGAGTGGCGCGCCGGTGTTTCCGAGCAGCAGACGCCAGGCTGCCTGAATCTCGGCCAGGCGCGCCTGCAGGGTCTCGGGCAGAAGCTCGGCAACCTGTTGGGTCAGGCCCTCGAGCTCGGTGCACAGCTCCTCGCGGTGGCGGCGGATCTCGGTCTCACGGGCGCGCTCGGCGCGGTAGCCCTCCAGGCGTACTTCGAAGCCTTGCGCCGCCTCCACGTAGGTGTTGCGCTCCCCGGGCGTCGCGTCCGTTTTCAGCTCCGCCCAGCGGGTACGGATGCGCAGCCAGGCCGCCTCATCCGCCGGCCAGTTGTCGCCGCAGCCGCGCGCGGCCAGCTCCTCGACCAGGGCCCGGCGCTCGGCGCGGCGTGCCTCGCTCTCGCGAATCGCCGCCAGGCGCTGGCGAGCGCTCTGCGCGACCCGCTTGTCGCGGTTGCGCGCGGTCTTCTCGATCTCCTTCAGGGCCTCCTCGGTGTGCACCCGCTCGGCGGCGGCAAAGCGCACCTCCGGAGCGCTGTCTTCGCAGGCCAGGCGAGTCAGCATCCACTCGTCGCGGAGCAGGCCGACGGCGGACAGGCGCACGCGCGGTAGCGGGCAGTCGCGGGCCATTTGTGCAGTGAGCACGGGATCGTCGCAGACCGGAAGGGCCTCGATCAGCACGCTGTCGGATGTCTTGCCGCCGTCCGGCATGGCGCGCAGCAACATACGCAGCCGCTGCCGGGCGGCGTCGCTCACCGGGGAGCGCAGGGCGGCCATACCGACCAACAGGTGAAGATCGTCCAGCCGGCGGACGGCCGCGCGGCGTACGTCCAACGAAGGGTCCTGCCTGGCCAGCTGCGAGAGCACGTCCTGCTGTAGGTCCTGCTCCCCCACGGCCTCCAGCCGGACCAGGGGATCGGGGTGCTGCCAACGGGGTTTGATCCACTTCTTCAGCATGGCTCTGGAACGCTCGTCACCGGCTCGGGGGAGCGGCCGCGAAGAGGGTGCGGCCGGCTCGACCTATTGTAAACCCGAGGGGCGCGCGTGCAGCGGCCGAGCTCACATCAGTGCAGATATTTCAGGGCGAGCAGCCGGCTGAGCCAAGCGTTGCCGCTGGTGTGGGCCCCGATTGCCGTGGGGTTGTAGGCCCGCTGCCCGGCGATCGCCCCGGCGGCCAGCAGGCCGCTGCGCACCGCCGGGCCTGTGCCTTCGCACCGATCCCGGGTGGCCAGGCCCGCGGCGTCGCCGACGACCCAGGCGTTGCCCGACCGGCCGGGGCTGGTCGGCGTGTGCGCGTAGCAGCTGCAGCCGCCGAGCTCAAGGTCGCCCGGCTCGAGCAGGCCCGCGCGGGTCAGGCGGCTCAGCAGCTGCACCCAGTGCGCCTTGATGTCCTGGGCACGGCGCTTCAGGGTCTCGGCGAAGCCGCCCACTCCGATGGCGAATTCGACCCGAAACGCGATTGCGGTGCGCCGTCCCAGTGCCTCGAAGGTCTTGCCAAGCAGTGCGGACACTTCTGCAGTCCTGGTTGCGCCCCCTGTCAAAGCGTAGATCAGGGCGGGTGATCCCAGTCGCGCTCAGCCCCCTTCGCCAGTGAGCCCCAGTCGCGTCAAGAACGCCCGGCCGGCGGCGTCGATCTCGGCGATCAGGCGTTGCGCCTGCGGCTCGCCCAAGGCCGAGCCCAGCTGCAGTAGACGGTGTCGGTAATCAGCCTCGAAGCCGTCGAACGCCGCACGGACGGCCTGCGGCGTCAGGGCCGGAGCGGAAGGTGGCTGCCCAGGCTGAGAGGCACCCTCGATCGGGTTGACCATAGTGGCGCGGGGCAAGAGCTGCTGGCCGCCCCTCGCGTCGTTGGCGGTGAGCGGCCCGGACTTGACGTAGATCTTGCCTCGGACCTCGAACCGGGCCCCGACGGGCAGCATGTGGAACTTCATGGCCGAAGCCTTCTGCGAGCTGGAACGGCCCAAGATTAGCCTATCCTCGGAGCCCGCAGGACATCCACTGCGGCGGGACGCAATGGGTGGCCCCGTGCCAGCGCCGGGGCTTGCTTGCTGGGCGTGTCTCCGGCGGCTGAGCGGTACTGGGCCGCCGGGGGCGCGCCCCGCTCTATCGCCTCGTACAGGTCGCGGCGGTGGAAGTCGGGGTCGCTGCCGGCCAGTCGTGCGGCCTCCTCGACCGGCATGTTTCGGCTGCCCTGGCGGGTGTTGATGTGCCAACGCTGAAGGTGCCATAGGCGCCCGCGCCCTTCGCGCGGACCACCCGCTTGGGCACCCGCTCGCGGTTGAAGTGCGCCATCTTCTCGAACAGCTGCACGTCGTGCATGAGGACGGGTCCGCGCGGGCCGGTGGTGATGGCGTTCTGGTTGTCCGCGACGGGGCAGCCCGCTGCCGTGGTCATGGTCTTTGGTCTCGACATGATCGTTCTCCTCGGGGTCGCTGGTTGTACCGGAAGGCCCGGTACGGCCGGGCTTGAAATCGACTCCAGAAGGGCTCGATCAATCAATAAGACAGTCTGAAATGATATAAACGATCGTCATTGACGATGATTAGCCCCGAGGAGCAAGGCGCGGGCCGCGCGGGGAGGGTAAGCTTCAGTTATCCATCGGGCCGGACAGAGGAGGGCCCACGACCCGGAGGGCCCGTCCATGGACGTCTGCAACATCCGAACCGAGGCCGACTTGACCGGCATCGAGGAGGTGGAGATCGATCCCGAGACGCCGCTGCCCGACTATCTCGTCGCGATGCGGCTGGCCAACCGTACCGCCGATGAGCGCCTGGGCGAGCACATGCTGCTGTCCTGGTATGACCGCGACCGGGATTTCGAATCGCCCCAGCATTCCAGCGAGTGCCACGCCGCCAGCGCCGTGCCCGGCTATGTGGACTACGGCATCTACCACGGCGCCAAGCTCAAGGTGGACATCGAGCAGGGCCGGTTCGTGTTCTTCTACCTGCCGTTGGATCTTTGACCAGCAGCTCCACTCGTACCCGTCGCGGCGGCTAGCAGCAACGGTCGGGAGTTTTCGGACCATTTCGACAACACCAGTGGTAGGTGGGTCAGCATCGACTTCATCGGTAAAAGCACGGCCGCGGCGCGATGAAGGTCTACCCGTCTCGTGCTATGAAGGCGCAAGAGTGCTGCGAACCGAAATCTCCCGGGAGCGTACCGGGGGCCGCCGCGGTACTGACGCCGATCTGCGCAGTCACGGGGATCAGGGATGGGGCCGGATGCCCGCCCTCGACTCGGTGAGCGACAGACCAGAGCCGGTCGTCGCAGCCGGCACAGTGAGCGCCCTTCAGCCAGCCGCCCCCAGTTCCTGCTCAGCCCTCGCCCGGCCGAGGTCGATCATCTCCGCTGCGCGATAGAACTCGAACAGGCCACAGGCGTTGCTCGGGATCTCCACCAGGTAATCCGGGTTGTAGGCCGCCAGCTTGAGCCGGCCGATGGTGTTCTGCATGGACTCCAGCGAGCGCGACATCACATCGAGCATGTTGGCCGACTCCTGCTGCGTTTCCTTCCTTCCCGGCAGGTGGCGCTGGATGCCGTCGATGAACTCACGTATCGCGGCCTGGTACGAATTCTCCCGGCCGGCGTCCGCCGATGGCTGCTGCGGTTGCCCGGACTCCAGCGGCTGCGGCTTGCCGCTCAGGCTCACGGCGACGGTCATGTCGGTGATATCCGAGAGGGTCGGCGCGATGGGAATGGGGTTGAGCAGTCCGCCGTCCACCAGCAGCCGCCCCTCGTAGACCACCGGCGTGAAGATCGTGGGGATGGCCATGGAGGCGCGGATGGCGTCGAACAGCGAGCCCTTGTTCAGCCAGACCTCGCGACCATTGTCCAGGTCTGTGGCGACCGCCGTGAAAGCGATCGGCAGATCTTGGATCTGCACGTCGCCGAGCATGTCGCGCAGCCGCTGGATGATGCGGTCCCCGCTGAAGATGCCCGAGAGGCTGAAGGCGAAGTCGAGCAGCTGCATCACATCGCGCTTGCTCAGCGCCCCCACCCAGGTCGCGTAGCTGTCCAGCTGTCCCGCGGCATAGACCCCGCCCACCAGCGCCCCCATGGAAGAGCCGGCGATCGATCGGATGCTGTAGCCGTGCCGCTCCAGCCACTGGATCACCCCGATGTGCGCCAGCCCCCGCGCGCCGCCGCTGCCGAGCACCAAGGACACTGTTCGGGCCTGCCGCCGTATGGGACTGCGCCTGGTCATGGTGTCGATGGCGATGCGATCTACGGATGATGCAGCGCGCGGGCCGGGGTCAGTGCTCGCGGGCCGGGGTCAGTGCTCGCATCGTAGCATCCGCTTGTGAAAACGAACGCCGGAGTAGTCCGTGCGGGAGGCGATCCAAGGGCGGCTAACGGGTGACCCTGGGTTGCCAGTTGACTGGCTGACGTTTCCCCGACTCCGCAACCGCCAGCGAAATCTCCTGTGGCGGCCCCTACTTCACCGCGCCTTGATCGATCCAGGTCTCGATCGTTTTGATCTGATCCTCGCCCAGCGGAGCCTTGCCGTGCGGCATGTGGATCGAGGGGTCGGTCTTGCCGGCGACCATGCGATACAGGCTGCTGGATTCGGACGAGCCCTTGACGATGACCGGGCCGAGCTTGGTGCCCTTCATCACCGTTTCATAGGTGTCCACGGAAAATCCGCTCGCCACCACGCCTTCCTTGTCACCGGTATGACACTCCGCACATTTCTGCTGCAAGATCGGCTCTACATCTGCATAGGTGAGCGACTTGCTGCAGCTGCTGAGCCCCGTTGCGGCGGCCAGCGTCAGCAAGCAGGTTGCAATCTTGTGGTTCATCGTCAGATCCCCCGTCCACCGAGTGCCGAAATCGGGTTTTCCAACCCTAGGTGGTCAGTATATTGCACAAAAACTCACGAAAAGGACACTCTCGTCATCGCTCGACGCGGGCGGGCTCCGGGGCAGGGCTCAGGGGGACAGCAGGGCTCCCGGCGCGTTCCGACCGGCCTATCCCGGAGCTAGATGCCTCGCTGTGCCCCGCCAGGGGCTCGGTGCGCCGGTCGGGCGTCTCTCAGCCCAGGGTGGCCGGCCCCTTGAGCACCCGGGTCTCCGCGCTCAGCAGGTGCTCGGCGTCCCCTTGCAGGATGAGGGCGTCACTGCTTCGCAGACGCATGGCCGGGTCCGGCTGCTCGCCGCAGATGCCGGCGCGGCGCACCGTGACGATGCGTACCCCGAGCGCCTTGAGCTCCAGGTCGCGGATGGCCATGCCGACGGCGCGGTCTCCGGGTCTGAGCACCAGGGTGTGCAGCCGGAAGTGGTCGTCGGTCATCGCGGCCTGCTCGAGCTCCTCGCGACCGTGGAAATAGCCGCGCACGCGCCGGTAGTGGTCCGTACGCGCCTGCTCTACGAGGCGCTGGATCTCATCGAGATCCACCCCGAGTCGGTGGAGCAGGCGGGTCGCCAGCACCAGGCTGGCTTCGACCGATTCGGGCACCACGTCGGTGGCGCCGGTCGCCTCGAGGGCCTCCATGTGCCGGTCGTCGCGGGCGCGCACGATGATCGGCAGCCCCGGGTTGAGGGCTTTGGCCGCCGGGATGATGTGCTCGGCCGCGCGGTGATCGTCGAATGCGATGACGAGCGCCGCCGCTTTGCGTATGCCCGCTGCTTCGAGGATCTGGGGGTGGGCGGCATTACCGAAGAACACCTGCCGGCCGGCCTCCCAGGCCTCCCCGATCAGGGTGGGATCCATGTCCAGTGCCAGATAGTCGATGCGCTCGGTGTCCAGGAACAGGGCCAGATTCTGCCCGATGCGGCCGAATCCGCAGATGATTACGTGCCGTGACAGCTGCGCGACCTGCTCTTCGATGAGATGGGCATCGCTCGCTCTGTGCTCCCGATAGGAGCGGCTGGCCCAGACCGCGAGCGGCCCGTTTCTCCGGATCAGCAGCGGAGCCAGGGCCATGGAGATCACCACCGCGGCCAGTATGGGCTGCGACTGTGCCGTGGTTAGCAGTCGGTTGCCCAGAGCCAGGGCGAGCAGGGCGAATCCGAACTCGCCTCCCTGAGCCAGTACGATACCGGTACGCAGCGCGACCCCGGGCTCCTGTCCACCCAGCCGGATCAGCCCGGCGATCAACAGCCCTTTGCCCAGGACCAGTCCGGCCACGAGCATCAGGACCCAGTGCAGCATTCCGGGCAGGGCGGTGAGATCCAGCTGCATCCCGACGGTGATGAAAAACAGGCCCATCAACACGTCGCGAAACGGCCGGATCTCGGTCTCCACATGGTGGCGGTATTCAGTGTCGCCGATGAGCATGCCGGCGATGAAGGCGCCGAGGGCCAGCGACAGGCCCGCCAAGTAGGTCAGCCAGGCGGCGGTGAGCGAGACCAGCAGCACCGCGAGTGTGAACAGCTCCACCGAATGGGCGGCGGCGACCCAATGGAACAGCGGTCGGGATAGCCAGCGGCCTGCCGCCAGCATGGCGACGAGCACGGCGGTGCCCTTCAGCAATGCGAGCAGCAGCGCGAATGCCATGCCTTCGGAGCTGTCCCCGCCAAGGATGGGTATGACCACGAGGAAAGGCACCACGGCGAGATCCTGGAACAGCAGGATTCCCAGCGCGAGCCTGCCGTGACGGCTCTGTGTCTCCACCTGCTCGGTGAGCTGTCGGGCGACGATGGCAGTGGAGGACAGCGCCAGGGCGCCCCCGGCCACGAGGGCGCCGTGCCAGGAAACGCCGTTGGCCCAGGCGATGACCATGGCGATGGATGTGGTCAACACCACCTGGGCGCCGCCGAACACCAGTGCCGTCCGGCCCATGGCCAGCAGGTGCGGGATGGAGATCTCCAGCCCGATCATGAAGAGCAGGAAGACCACGCCGATCTCCCCGAGCAGGCGCACCGTGTCCCCCTCGGCGATCCAGCCCAGCGCGTGGGGACCGGCGGCAACGCCGACCAACAGGTAGGCCAGAATGGGCGGCAGCTGAGCGCGACGCAACAGCGCTATGGCCACCACGGAGAGCGCCAGCAGGACAAGCACCTGAGCGAGCGGGGAGGCGTGCATCATGGCTCCTGCGAAGACCGGCCAACTATACCGTGATACAGCGTGAGCGGCTGCGCCTTTGAGTGCTTGCGGACAAGTCGTCGACAAGCCGGAGCTGCGGCGATGGTTTTCGACGCGGAAAGGACCGCGATCAGGGTACGAAATTGGGGTACGAGTAGAATGGCGCCTGATTTAAGTGTGCAGCGCACCAGGGAAGAACGGGGTCTACCATCAAGTCTTGTTTTTTGCCCAAGCAAAAGACAAGACCCCTTGGGCGCTGCATACTCTCCCCAGAATTCGGTTCTTCTACAATGGATTTTCTATCTTCCATCAGAAAGGCAAAAAGCAAGACCCGACCCTATTCTTTCTGGCGATTGCGCTCTATTAGGCGAGCTTAGCGGCTATCGAGCCCGCAGGGAGGCGTTGAGGGCGAATGGCTGCAAGCTTGTCGGCCCTAACCCCCATACGGTGGGTGTCCGATTCCTTGGAGTTGATCGGCGATACAGATTTCAGTACCGTAGGTCTTATGAAGACCACACTGAACCTGCAGGACGAACTGATGGCTAGGGTGAAGGCTGTTGCGGCTCTGGAGCGCACGACACCGACAAGGTGGGTGGAAGAGGGGCTCGCTCTGAGATTGCGGCGGAGAAAAACACCGACGACGGGAGCCTTGAAGGAGCTCCCGCTTTCCCGGCGCCAGGGCGGTCTACGGCAAGGTATTGACGGCGCCAGCAACCGGTCGCTGTTGGACGCCGCCGACGAGTGACTCCGGACCTCGACATATTGGTCGCCCGGGTTCCGCACCGACCATCCCCATCACGAACTGGCGCACACCTGGCTCGTCCAGGCAAGGCGCGACTGCGCCTTGGGAAGCGTATCCCTGACCCTGCTGCCCATGATCACAGCGGGATTCCTGAGGCTGGTGACCAATCCGCGGGTATTTTCCGAACCGGACCCAATGGAAGATGCCGTGGCGTTCCTCGATGTGCTGCTCGACTCGCCCGGCGTGGAAATGTGCGACTGCACAAAGGAGTGGCCGCTGCTTCGCGACAAGCTGCTGACGCTCGGGCTACGCGGAAATCTCGTAACCGACGCCTGGATCGCTGCCTCAGTCCAAGCAATCGGGCGACACTTGGTAACCTTCGACCGGGACTTCAAGCGGCTGCTGCCCACACGGGACCTCACCCTGCTCGATCCCGCCGGCTGATACCGATGCGCCAAAAAAAATGGACAGCCTCCTTCGTGCGCAAGAAAGCGTCAGGCCTTGTCTTTTGTCCCCTCCGCCCGCGCGATTAGCCGGCTCACGCGCGAGACCGACAACCCCAGCTCGCGCGCAATCGCGCTCATGCTGAGCGCGCTTTCCGTGTGGGCTCTGTATAGCGCCTCTTCCCTATTCTCGCTGCTTGCCAGTCATTGGGCCAGCGTGCGCGACTTGCGCCGCTGAGCCCGGGGATGTCATGGTCAGTGCTGTTACGCGGGTCGGCCAGTGCCTGCATGCGCTCGACGAAGCCTCGTCGCCCAGATAGATCTGCTGGCGCAGCGCGCTGCCCCACAGACTGGCATCGGGCATCGAGGCCACCAGCCGGGCGTAACGATCGGGCGGCCCGGCGCCGATCGGCGGCGCTCCGCGCCGGGCGGCCCAGCAGGTAGCCGCGCAAGCCGGGGGGGTCCCGCCACGCAGGCACCGGAGCTTGTCCCAGGTGCGCCACGTAACTTGACCACGACCAGTCCTCGAAAAAGGGGCCAGACTCTCTGTGCCCGAGCACCACATGATAATGGTTCGTCATCAGACAATAGGCATGACAAATCCAGTTGAAACGATCGCAGGTTGCACCGAGGATCTGCAGAAACGCCGTTCTGTCGCCCTCGCCATCCTGAAGAAAGACCGACTTCCGTTCGTTGCCCCGTGCGGTAACGTCATACAGAGCGCCCGCGAGCTCGAGACGTAATGGCCTGGCCATAAAGCAATCCTTTGCTGTCCTGTCCGACTTTCAAAGAGTAGCACCTCCCGGCCGAATGGGACATGGGAGACCTGACCCCGTCCTTCTTCGCGTCCTTCTTCGCGCCGGTCACCACGGGAGGTAATGTGATAGACGGCGCCGGGGAATTCGATGCGCAGCGCAGTGGCCGAGCCATGGCGGAAGGCTACGCCCGGAGGGGGCAAAAGACAAGGCCTGACCCCTTTGCGCGCACTGGCCGCGTGGCATCCGCGCCTGCCGGCGGCTGTTTCCCAGCTGAGCGCCCTCAGCTCTCTCCCTGAAATCCCATAGCCGCACCCGATCGAGAATCGGGGGGAAGCCCGTGGCCGGTTTCCGGTCCAACCCTGTCATTCCTGCCCATTGGCCCGCTTTGGGCGCCATTTGCCGCGTTCGAGTCGCTCTTAACCCCAAAAAGGGGCGCTAGCGGGCACGAGCGGTCTCCGGCTTTCGGAAGCTCCCAAATGATGGCTGTCCATTTCTCTCAATGGGTGCGTTCATAGGGCCTCCGGTTATTGATGTTCACCGTAGGCATCCTAATCAGCCCGTTGTCAACGGGTCACGCACGCTTGCCGGAAGTACACGAGTAGCCGAAGGCTCTCGGAAGGTGGGTGATGTCCGGTTCTTTCCCTGGCCCACTCGAACCCCCTGGGCCGGGGGCAGGATTACACCGGAATCGGTGATAGGCCTGGCGTGGAATGGGTGGCAAATTTGCTGTGTAGCCATTGGCGGGTTCGGACCGGAATCCGCACCAATAGCATCAAACGAGCTGAATTGTGTCGCTGTAGTGCGCCATGACCTCGTCGTGGGTGAGGAGCCGCATCGGCTCCACCAGGGCCTGCGCGATGAGCAGGCGGTCGAAGGGGTCCTGATGATGGGGCGGGAGACCCTCCACCGCTGCGGCATGCTCGGGCTCGACGGGGAGAAATAGATAACCAGCGGCCTGAAAGTAGCCGAGGGCCTCCTGGCCGGAGACTGGCATGTCGCCACGCCCCAGGCCGTGCTTAATAGCGATCTCCCAGATGCTGGCGCTGCTGATCCAGACGGTGGCGCGAGGTGTCAGGATGAGCTCGTGCGCGACGACCGACAGCCGCGGGCTGTCCACAATGGCCCAGAGTGCAATATGCGTGTCCAGGAGAAGATTCAGATCACATGCTCACCGAGGAGCAGGCGGGCGACCTCGGCGTTGTGACGATCAATGTCGTCAGGGATCTCGAATCGCCCCTTGGCCACACCAATACGCAGGGACGGGGAGGCTGTCGCGATCGGCACCAGCTTCGCGACCGGCCGGCCGTTGCGGGCGAGGATGATCTCCCGTTCTCTGCCCTCCTCGATGGCCTGCACCAAGCGGGATAGATTCGACTTAGCCTCGAGCATGTTGATCGGTGTCATGGCGTCCTCGTCGATCGGGCTTGGTCTGGTCTAGCTAAGTATAGCGCGGGGGTGGGATTCGGCCAACGCTTTGGGCCCGACGCTCTTCGTCTTGAGTATCCCGGGCCTGATCCCCGCGCCCGCGGTAGCCAGTGTGGCGACAGGCGGGACAGCCCTTGCCCCGATACAGGGTGACCTCGGTTTTCCGTCCCACTGGAAGTGCTCGTCGATTTCCAAGGAACGGAAAGTTTGGGAATGCGCCGTGATCGGTCCAGGGCTTGCCGGGTCGTTACTCTGCCGGCGCTACGGGGACTGCGCCAGCCCCCTGTCGCGGTATCTCCGTTTTGGGCCATGCTGCGAGCACCAGCCGATGACACCCTGGCGTTGACAAGTGCTAGTGAGGGGCGATAGTAAAGGAACGGACAGGAAACCAAGCGCCACCAGGGAGTTCCCCCCATGCCCAAGCCACGGAAATCGCTGATCAGTCTGGAAGCGACCGCCTACTACCACTGGATCTCTCGCTGCGTGCGCCGCGCCTTCCTGTGTGGCGAGGACGCTCACACCGGTCGCTCCTTCGAGCACCGCCGGGGCTCTGGGTCGAGGAACGGCTGCTGGAGCTGGCGCAGGTATTCGCCATAGAGGTCTGCGGTTACGCGCTGCTCGGCAATCAGCCACCTCGTGTTGCATGTGGACCAACCGCTTGCCGATTCTTGGTCGATGCAGGAGGTGGTCGAGCGTTGGCATCAGCTGTTTGGCGGCACCGTTCTCTCGGAGCGCTTTCTGAAAGCTGAGCAGCTGCTCGCAATCGAGCACCAACAGCTGCAGGGCTTGATCGAGACTTGGCGCGAGCGGCTCACCTCGGTGAGCTGGTTCATGCGCTGTCTCAACGAGCACATTGCCCGCAAGGCCAACGAGGAGGACGACTGCACCGGGCACTTCTGGGAAGGACGGTTCAAGTCCCAGCCCTGCTCGACGAGAGCGCGGTGCTTGCCTGCCTCGCCTACGTAGACCTCAATCCCGTGCGCGCGGCCATCGCCGAGACGCCGGAGCAGTCCGACTATACCTCCATACAGCGGCGGATACGCGCACTGCAGGCGGCCGCCGAGCCCAGAGTCGGAGGATCACCGGCCGTCGAGGCAGAGGAGGCCATGCCACCGACCCAGCCACCCGAGCTGTACCCCTTCGTGGGTGGTGTCCGCGAAGGCGCGCCCGAGGGGCTGCCCTTCCACCTCGCCGACTACCTGGAGCTGGTCAACTAGACCGGACGGGCGGTGCGCGACGACAAGAGAGGGGCCATCGCCGAGGATCCGCCGCCGATCTTGGAGCGGATCGGCATCACCCGACAGGCTTGGCTGCAGCCGGCCAAGGACTTCGAGACTCACTTCAGCCACTGGATCGGTCAAGCCGAGCATGTCGAGCAAGCCTGCGAGCGCGGCGGTCAGCGCTGGGCCCACGGCATCCGCGCCTGTCGGCGGCTGTTTCCAAGCTGACGCCTGGTCCCCCAGCTTAAGAGTGCTCGATCCTCAGCGAAACCCACTTCGCTGAAGCCAACCGTTGGGCTGAAGCTTCCTAAATCCCCCAAACTGCGCCGTTCAGCCCGCCTGACCGGCCGATTCGACGGCTCGTAAGCGCCGATCACATCTTCCGGACGCGAGGTTGGGCTTGAACGGGCGGACTGTTGAGGCGCCTCTCAAAAGGTGGCTGTCCTATTCTTTTGAATGTGAGACCCCGCCATTCTCCGCCATTCTGTGGTCGGTTCGATTCCGTCCGGCTCCACCATCGAAACCCGCTGCTTAAAGCAGCGAGTTTTGTTTTGGGTCCGCCGCCAGCCTGTCAATCGGGCTCATGCGCCAACACCGCCGCGAAGTCGAGATGGCAGGGCAGCCGGGTGTTGAGGTGGTGCCAGGCCCCGGGGACCAGCTCGCGCGGGACCCGGAAGCGGGAGTTCATGGCGCCGAAGCCGTCGATCGACCCGATGTACTGGCCGACGTTCTCGTAGCCGTCGGGGAGTTCCACCACCGTGCTCGCCGTGGTGATCCGCATGGCCCGCGATCGTTCGATGGCGTCCTCAACGCCCGACAGCGCCAACGCCTCGAGGGCGAAGGCGACGGAAAGGCATCCCTTGCTGTGACCGGCGACGGAAACAATGGTCCGGTGTTCATCGAGGAGCAGGCGAAACAGGGTTTCCGAGTCCGTGCGACCGGTCAGGGGCTCCGCCATTTTCTTGGGATCGGGAATCACCGTATCGGGCTTCACCGCACCGCGACCCGTTACCGCCGAGAACTCCTCAACCAAAGACGCCGTCTCGCCGGTCACCTCATGGAAGGCCTTCATCATCCGGTTCGCCCCGCCGAGGACGAACCAGCCTCCGAGGGCTTCCTGCAGCAGATCGGACAGCCCGTAGCCAGCGACGATAGCGCCGACGGGCTCCCCGTAGCGGTCCGCCGCCGTGCGGGCGAACGCCGCCGCGCCGAGGTCGGAGCTGCCGACCCCCGCGATGGCGAACCGCGACAACGTCCGCCCCGGGGCGGCCACCAGCTCGGCGTGGTCGGCGAATTTCCGGATTCCCATGTCGCCCTTGGCTCCCGTCGGCCAGACGACGAGAATCGACCCTTCCTTGTTGTCCTCCTCGAGCAGGGCGTTCCGCTCGGTTTCGGTGAGATCGTCCACGTCGTAGAACAGGCCGTCCAACACGGCATTGCGACGCTGGGCCCAAGCCGTCGCCGGGGCGGCCATGAAGGAGAGTGCCTGCCTGAAATCGATCGGCAACCCGCCCGCCGGGATCGCCATGACGCCTTTTCCGTTCTCCATCGGGATGCTCCTCCTTTGACTGGCTGGAATCATGTGTTATATCACACGCTGCTTTCGTTACATTGAGGTTCCGCCACCGGCATCTTCTTTCGGTCTCACGCCTCAGCGCCTGCGGCAGGGGGCGGCGCCACCGACCGGCCGGGATTGACAGTGCCCTGGGGTCCACCTCAAACCGATATTATCAGAGAACGGCGGCGGGGACGCCACGCTCCAGGGTCTCCGCCGCGCCTCGCTGGGATCAACGGGGTGGGCCAGGACGATCAATCGAGTCTGACCCCATCGATCCTGCGATGATCGTTGCCACCTCTTCGGTGAAGCGCTCGGTCCCCGTCAACTGTCCCCGCTGGACGGCCTCGCGGATGAGGGCCCACTCGCCATCCGGGATCGCCGCCTGCAGGAACTGCTTGTACCGAACCCGCCGTACTTCGTCCCCCTCTCCCAAGGCCAGATAGCATGGATCGTAATCGAGCCATTCGCAGCCTGTCTCGCCAAGCCGATGACGGCTACTCGACCACGGATAGTGCTCCGGCGCCACCACCATTCGCGCCCTAACGGGATTGAGCTCAATGTAGCGGTAGCACGCAAGCAGGTACGCTTCCGTCTGCACTGGGCTCGATGTGTACCGCCCTTCCCATAACGTGCCGCTGCGCCCGTCCAACGGATTGTGGCTTCGGGTCTGGCGGGCGGCGAGTCGCTTCATCAGTTTCCCGATACCTCCAGGGTCACTAGGCGAAAGCAACAGGTGAACGTGGTTGGTCATCAGGCAAAAAGCGTACACTTCAACGCCATACTCATCCTTAAACTCACCAAGCGTGTTCAGGCAACGTTCGTAATCTCCCGTTTCCGCAAACACTGCCCGGCGATTCTGTCCACGCTGCACGACATGATGCGGATATCTCGGCAACACAACTCGCCCCATCCTTGGCATGGCAAGAACTTCCCCACAACTGATTGACACTCTACCTCCGACGAGTGGGAAAATAAATCTGTCACCTTTTGTTCGGCGTGCCAAATGTTCGCCCTGGTCACCAACAGGGGGGCGCGTGGACGCCGGCTGGGTGCGGGTCCGCTATTGGTGGGCAAACCCGTCGTTGGCCATCACCGAGGCCAACGCTCATCTCGTGGGAACCGCCGACGCCTACGTGCCGGCCCACGACTCGGTAGTCGTGGAATGCCCGACACAGTGGGTCCCGGTCCTACAGAGCTCGGGCCATGAATGCATCCCAGCCGAGGCGGTCGTGCCCGAGCTCGATCCGTTGATGGATCCGTTGGAGCCGGCGACCGACCGGCACGTGGGGCAAAAGAACCTGCATGTCATCCAGGCACTGGCCGGGGCCAGCTGGCACATGGACATCGAGGCGATGAACATCTCCCCGGCGGGGCAGAAGGTGACGGTTCAGGCCCGGGCCCTTTCGGCCGAAGAGATGCAAACCACCCTGACCTCGCCGGTGGTCGGTCTCAGCGCCCGCAAGTTCAAGGCGGCGGCCCAGCCGGCTCTGGCACGGCTGGACTTCGCCGCCGACGGGACATCCCTGACGGCGCCCCAGACCAACTACGCCCGGCGCCTGCTGTCCCAAACGATCCAGGCAAAGGCAGGAGGGGGCAAGGACTGCCAGCCTGTGGCAGCCATCACCGCAGCCCAGACCCTGGAGCCGTTCGAGATACGCAAGGTCAGCATCAAAGGGCAAGTGCCACCCGAGGCCCAGCCGGGGGACATCTATGGCTTCCAACTCGTTCAGCGCATCGGCGACATGGTGACTGGCGGATACACACTCTACGTGATGGTGGCAGCCGAGGATCTCGTCCCCCGCGCCGAGCCATAGAAGACCGGTACACGGAATCACGAAGTCTTGTGTTTTGCCTGAGTCATTTCATCCCGCGGGCCGAAGGGGCAACAGTCAAGGCCTGACCCGGTTCCGCTCTGACCCCGTTCCGCTCATGGTGGTCTTGTGCGAGAGGGTTGTTACAGGCTTACCGTCCGCGGTTGACGTCATTCTGCGGAACAGCGTGTTGTCGCTTCCCGTAGCGCCGTTCGTAGATCTTTGACGGCCTGGCTCTGACTGCTTCCTGCCATAAAGCGGGCGATGAGCGACGGGTCGAGATCCGGCAGCAGTGCACTGCGAGGACTGGGGCTATAGGCACCACCGCGCAGCAGATGGAAGTGCAAGGTGCGGTCTTCCCAGAACCAGACCTCGGGCACTCTCAGGCCTCGGTATACCTCCAGCTTGTCGATGCCACCCGAGCTGCGAATGACCTCGATGGCAATGTCTGGCCGCTCCGGGTCGGCCTCGGGAATCCCCACCACGTAGCATTCATCTGCCTCCACTCCCCGGCCGACGGCCTCGGAGCGCACTGTCCAAGAGCCGTAACCCTCCACCTCGACTCCGCGTTCCTCGGCCCAAGCTTCGAACAAACGCGCGAGCCGCTTCTTCCATGCTTCATGGTCCAGCGAAGGGGTCATCAGCTCCAGGTCCCCGTTCAGGTAGGTGATACGGACGCAGGCAGACTCCCCTCGCATGGTGAGGATGGCTTCGTAGTCTTTCCATGCGATGCCATGGAACCTCACTCTTTGGTCGAAGTGGGCGGCGGGATCGGGGGGGCTATGTGTAAGCGGCGTGCTCATGTCCATTAGGTTAGCATGGGCAGTGGGTCCGGGCGGAAACGCCCCGCCGACGAGGGTGAGCGGGTTGCAATTCCCGTCTCGCAGCATGCTACAAGGCGAGAACTGACCCTATGCTCGCATTGATGTGGCGCATCAACAAGGACAGATTCGCCTGCCGGGTTTGCAGCACGAAGTGGTAATGGTTGCCCATCAGGCAGTAGGCCAGGGCCTCGGCATCGAAGCGCGAGAGCGCCTGCGCCACTACCTCCAACAGACCCTGCCTGTCCTCGTCATCGACAAAGATGTCTTCGCGCCGGTCACCACGTACGCCCGGACGGGGCAAAAGACAAGGCCTCTGCCTTGCCTTGACCACCCTGCATCTACGGACCCGTAGGGTCTGACGGAGAAAATAGTTTAAATGGTAAGGTGTCACCGTAATCCACAAAGCCAAGCTGCTGCTGGTGCTGCGCCGCCCGGACATCCCCCTGCATACCAACAACAGCGAGGGCGATATTCGGGTGTATGTCAAATGGCGCAAGATCAGCGGTGGAACGCGCAGTGATCTGGGAAAGCGCCGTCGAGACAGTCTGGCCAGTCTCAACAAGACCTGCCGCAAGCTCGGCGTAGCGTTTTGGGACTATCTTGCCGATCGGATCGAGCGATGCGGCTCCATTCCTCCATTAGCCGATATCATTCGCGACCGGGCAGCCGCTGTGTCTGCTAGGCCGTGACTTATTGAAAAGTTACATATATGATAATTAACATATTGTTTTTCTTGACGTTTTAGGTTTCTCTCCAGGCGCTATTTACAGACCATGGCCAACCGTGGATACCGTCCGTTGGTGGCCATTCAGATGGCGCTTTCCGGGGAGATCTATGCGCAGACGGGTGAGTAGTTAGTGCCAGACCGAAAACCCCTGTGTTCCCCGCAATACCCGAGGGCAACGCTCGGATAAGGCGATGGTCCAGCGACCGGAACGCTGATAATTTTCCGTCGCGGACGCGGAAAATGAAAATCGCTCGCACTTGAGCGGGTCGACAGGCAAACGAGTCCCTGCGCTGGCTTTTGCGCGAAACGCCGACTGCTGCTTAAGCGGCTTTTTTAAAAGGCTCGCGCTTTCGCTGCTCGGCCTCGCGCTCCTGCTGGCGCAACACCGCTCCGAGCCGTTGTATGTTACGCGCCACCACGGCCAGGGCCACGTAGCGCTTGAATCCCTCGATGCCGTGGTCGGGACACTTGTCCAGTCCGTGGACCTCCAGAGCGTTGATGGCCGATTCCACGGCCGAATGCTGCCTGCGTAGCGCAATGAATTCCGGATCGGTCTCGCGTAGCTGATCGGCCTGCGTGAGTCGACCCTTCTTGGGCAACACTACGCAGCCCAGGCGCGCTTTGAGCGCTTGCTGATTGGATGGGCTATGAAAGCCTTTGTCCATGCTAACAGCGCGTAGCCGTGGATAGCGACTCTGGGTCTCCTCCACCGTGACTATAGCCACTTGGTCGTCGGTGCACTTCTGCATCACCAGATGGTGCAGGATGAACCGATCGCTGTCTTCGACCACGTTGACACGTAACCCCAGCTCCACGGGCACCCCGGCCTTGCCCTTGCTGATCCATTCGGTGTGGGGCTCAAAGAGCGAGAAAACTTTCTCTTCGTGAGGGATAGTCTCACCCCGGGGGTATTGGGGACGGAGGGATCAAAAAATGGTCAATTTCATGGTCCGAAAAAAGAGGGCAAAGCGGGCTGTCAAGAATTTAATCCCTCCGACCCCTTTGTGCGTGGTCCGTACGGTGTTGTTAGGAGGGGGCCGCTTGAGCGGCTCCCTATCCCGATTAGGGCTCATTTCAATTTTCTTTCCGCAATTGTACTCCGTTCTATCCATTGATAGTTGTTGTTTGGTGAAACCTGAACCCACGAACCCACTCTTCATAAATATTCACTATGGCACCCTTGCGAAGAACACCTGTTACATCATCGGATTCTGGTAAGTGTTTCGCAACTACTCGATCCTTTATGATTTCATAATCTACTTCCATTCGAACTTCTGGTGCTTTGTCCTTCGTTCGATCTTCTTTGCGATAAGTATTCGTTGAAACATAAGTGCTCTTAGTATTATCTCTTGTCGTATTTGAGTTATACGAACTTCCGCTGCTATAAGAAGAACCTCCGCCATTGTAACGGCACGTCTTACTTACTGATATACAGGAATTTCCGCCAGGCTTCCCTTTTGTGCAATTCTTAGCAAAAACCACAGCTAACCGGACGCCAAGGGAGCGCAGCTACCGAGGCTGTCCGAGTTAAGCGCCTTGTTGGAAATTTTGAATATCCCAAATAACAGTGTCGGCGCTGAAATCCTGTTCGTGCGGCCACGCGATCCCATGGTGTGCTAGACGAACCATGCGGAAATATGACTCCTCCGAGAGTTCTTTAAATGCGCCTCCTCCCAAATAGGGCTTAACATCGAAAATACCGGAAACGCCGCTGCTCGTTTCAATCTCAATCCGGTAGCCCGCAAGCGGGACGGCTTTTACAATCTTGTCCATAATGGCTCCTATCGCAATGGCTCAATCTTGAACAACGGCTCACCCGAAACTGCCAACTTCCAATCCGCCATCAAGTCATCTTTGTGGATTTCGATCCACGCCTGAACCAATTTGGGTGCGGCTCTTCTGAAACGACGCGGAACGTCGTAAAAACAACGAGTTACGACCGTATCGGGCAGGCGCAGCTGAGTGAAGGGGCCTCACAGGGGGTGTAAACTTTGAGTGTCAACAAAAAGCACATCCAGAGGAGACCCCTTCGATGACATGCTACCGCACAGCCCAAGCGCAATGCGACAGCCACTTTGAGAGCGCCTATGAGCAGCTAGAGAGCTTGATCGGCGAGCTCAAAGCCCCGGATACCCGCTCGTGCGGCCATGGCGAGGCGGAAGAGCGGATCTGGGAGGGCGGGATGGAGCTGATGCGGCGGCTGATGCAAGGCTACCTGGACGAGAGAAGCAGCGCAGAGGAGCCCAAGATGCGGGTGGTAGGCGGAGATGGTGAGGTGCGTACCCATCGCAGGAACGGCTGTGCTCGCGCGCTTGAGACGCGCTTTGGCACCGTGGAAGTCAAGCGGATCGGCTACAGTGCCAGGGGACTGGATAGCGTATTCCCGCTCGATGCAGAGCTGAACCTGCCGCCACAGCGCTACTCCCACGGGTTGAGAATGAGCCTGATCAGCGAGGCCATCCACCGCTCGTTCGACAGCAGCCTGGAGCAGATGAGCTGCGATCTGGGCGGGCATCTTCCCAAACGCCAAGCCGAGGAGCTGGTGGTGACGTTGAGCCGGGATTTCGAGGCATTTTATGCTCGGCCACTAGAGCCTCAAGGTGCTCAGGGCGACGGCGAGCGCATCCTGGTGATCAGCGCCGACGGCAAAGGTATCGTGATGCATCCAAGCGGCTTGCGCGAGGCGACGCAACGGGCGGCTGAGCAGGCGCAACAGAAGATGCGTACGCGCTTGAGTCCGGGCGAGAAGGCCAACCGCAAGCGCATGGCCACGGCCGTATCGGTCTACCTCGTCGCGGCGCACCAGCGCACGCCCGAGCAGATTGTGCAGCCACACGAGCACCCCAAAAGCTCCCGACCGAGCCCCGAGCACAAACGCACCTGGGCGCGGGTCGAACCGGGTACGGCGGCAATGGTTGAGGAGGGCTTTGCCGAGGCGCTTCGGCGAGATCCCGAGCAGACGATGCGCTGGGTGGTGCTCGTCGACGGCCAAGAAGAGCTGGTCCGCCAGGTCCAGGCGGCGGCCGAGCGCTACAAAGTCGACATCACGATCATCCAGGATTTTGTCCACGCCCTGGAATATCTGTGGAAAGCGGCGCATGCGCTGCACCCCCACGACAGCGCTGAACGCGAAGCCTGGGTGCTCGACCGCGCCCACGCCCTGCTTCTGGGCAAGGCCCGCGATGTGGCGATCGGCTTACGCCGGGCCGCCACTCGGGCACAGCTAAGCCAAGCGCAGCGTAGCCCCGTGGACAAGGCGGCCAGCTACTTGGAGAACAGCCAAGGGCGTCTGCGCTACGACGAGGCGCTGGCACAAGGTCTGCCGATCGCCACCGGTGTCATCGAAGGGGCCTGCCGGCACCTGATCAAGGACCGCATGGACATCACCGGAGCCCGCTGGGGACTGGACCGGGCCGAGGCCATTCTGCGGCTGCGCTCACTGAAGGTCAGCGGTGATCTCGACGCTTACTTGACCTTTCACTTCGAGCAAGAACGGCGTAGGAATTACCCGGCAACAACTGTACCGCCGCTACTGGCCGAAGCCTCATGAGGCAAGATCGCAGGTCGGCCGTATCTCATTGATTCTGCGGTACGGAGCGTCGTTCTAGAAGAGCCGCACCCAACCAATTTCATCTTTGCTGGCGGAAGACTGCCGCCGAGAACGGCGCCGTCTTCAATGGAGATAGTTGCTTCGTAATCACCATATTCTGCATGAATATGCGGAGCGCTGTGTTTCTTGTTGTCGTAGAAGTACATCAGGATCAATATCCCATAAAACATCGAAATTGTAGGCATCAGAATACCTCCGTCAGATACGTGCCCAACAGTATAGTATACGGATGCCTACAATTGGGTCAGTTATCACGCCATGCCGCCATAATGCTGGTATTTCTTTCGTCGATTTGTGTCCTTCCATCAACTTTGAACAGGCCTACAGCGTTGCACTACCTACATTGAGACCGACTGTTGAAGTTGGTCGATTGCGTCAAGCGCCAAGTCTTCGTCCTCATCGTAGGCTGTCTCTAGTATCTCCGAATGGCGTGGATGCACGCCCAGTCCATGCAAACAGGCAAGCTCTCTCATGAATGGCTCTCCACTCTTCATCAGATTCCGATCCGCCCCTTTCTTTGCAAAGCGCATCAACTCGGTATCACTGTCCGGCCCCTGTGGCTCTACCGAAACACCGTTAAGCAAAAAAACTGCCAGCGATTGTTGTTCAACTTCATTGAGATCTCTCCGGGTTGTCGAACAGATCTTTTGAGCAGCCCTAATGGGCTGAGCTGCTGCCTGAGCTGCATTCGTCCCCAGATGAAGAACACGATCTAGATTGCTACTGGAAACCGCACGCATTACTTCAGTCAGCAAATGGAGCTCTGGTATCGCCTGAGTACCCTTTGCCAACGACGAGAGTGTATCTTCAGAAGCAAGATACACCAGACGACCAGCGCGATACCGAAGTTTCGGTATCGCGCGTTTACGGTCGTACCCGGATGAATCGATTGTTTGGCTAAGCAGTGCTTCCAACCGTTCGAGAATCAAAAGGGTCAGACTCGATTGATCCTAAACTTCTTCGACTTCCTGTCCCCACCCCGTGTTGCCGGCTCCACCCGCCGCTCCAGTTGCTGCTGGATACCCTGCTTGAACCGCTCGTTGCCCAGCACCCAGGCCTTGTTGGTCGCCTTCCTGATCTCGTCCAGGCCGCGTTCCGCGATACGGTGCTTGAACAACTGCCGGTAGGCTGCTTGTCTCTCTTCATCCGACTTGCCCAGTCGCAGGTACTCCGCATGCGGCGTCACCAGCGCATCCGGCTGCCCCTGTGCGTTGCAGCGGTAGCTTGAACATGGATATTCCGACGGATGCGCCACCATGCCCGCGCGTACCGGGTTCAGTTCGATGTAGCGCATGCAGGTAAGCAAGTAACTCTCCGAATCGATCAAGGTGGCCTTGTAGCGGCCCTCCCACAGCGTACCGGTGCGCTGATAGCAGTAGTTGTAGTACTGGACGTAATAGCGCCCCAGCATCTGCATGGCCTTGCCCGTCGCACGCTCCTTTTGCGGCGTAAGCAGCAGATGGACATGGTTGGTCATCAGGACGTAAGCGTGGATATCGCAGCCGTGTTTATCGCAGGCCGCCTGCAGCTTTTCGAGATAGAAACGGTAATCCGCATCGGCGCGGAAAATCTCGCTACGATTATTGCCCCGGACGATCACATGTTGGGGCTGGCCGGGGATCGTGAATCTGGGAAGACGGGCCATTTGATTCCTCCCGGGATCAGGGATGGCCGAGGGTAACATTGGGGTGGAGCAGAATCAATCGAGTCTGACCCTATTGATTCAATTGGCGGGGAGTCTATCAGAAGGCGTTCGTCTCCAAATCTTCGGCATCACGGGCAAGGTGCCGCGCTCTTGGATCGACACGGGGAACTTCTATACTCACTGGGACGAGGGGCTTAGGATGTCCATTTTGGATAATCAGGGCATGTACTATGCGATAGTCCGGATGCGTAATTTCGTTAGAGTTCTATATGCTAGCATCATCGGGATTCCTTCAGAGGATATGGAGAAGGCTCTTAAGGGGTCAAGTTTCGTGGCTCAAGAGTTGATTGAAGTGAACATCATCGAAAGGCGGCAAGCTGATAGTAGTTACCGTCCTCCGCCGCTCGCCACTATTTCGAGGAATAATAAAGAATAGGCGGGAACTTGGAAATGCGAAAAGGGGTCAGTGCGGCCGGGCAAGGTCGCGAATTCCTGCGGGTGAGAAGCCCGCCCCGGCAAGCCAGGCCAGCCACCGGGAAGAGAGCCCTGGGCCGGCGGTTACATTCCAAAGGTCAAGCACAGGGGGATCGAGCCAGCAGGCCGTAAGCGAAAGCTGAAGTGATTGAGCCTCGAAAGTTACCAATGCGGGGGACGACGCAGGGCAATCGCATCAAAATTACACGCCGCACAGGATCTTGGCGAGGTACGTCTCGTCCCAACCAGCAGCGAGCCGCTTATTCTTTACACCTAGTTTCTTTGTCTTCTCCTGCTTCACCGCATTCACCGCAATGTGACGCAGGATGGCCAGGTTCTCCGGCGCATCACCCTTACGAACTCGGCAGTCGTCTTCGCGTAGCGCCACATCCAATACCCAGTGCAGGCCGTTCTCGATACCCCAGTGCCCGCGAACGGCTTTGGCAAACTCGACCGCATCGGTCTGCATCGAGCTAATGTAATAGCGATACTCGATGCTCGTTTTCCCATCAACGGTACGTTCGCTTTCCATCATTCCGATCATATTGAGCTTAGTCCACGCCTTGGCGTTGACAAGCAGGTCTTTACTGGACAGTGACCAGTACCGACGAATCTCGTCTCGGCCATGACCGCGCTCCTTCGTCTCGTGGTAGTCGACTTCGTAACCGTCGTAGCCGGCGCTGTCCGCCGCGCTGAAGACAGTCTCGACTTCATCGGCTAACTTGCTCTGATTACCTTTGAGCGCCAGGAGGTAGTCGCCTCCTTGCTCGACAATCTGTTTCGCGATCGCCTTTTGGCAACCCATCGCGTCGATGGTCACCAGACAGCCTTTGATCGACAACGCTCGCAGCAACTGCGGTATCGCTGTGATCTCATTGGACTTTTCGTCCGTCTTCACCTGCCCCAACACCAAACCGTGCTCACTCGCCCAGGCGCTTACCATATGGATGGCGGCTGTGCCGTCCCGACGATTATGCGACCGCCTTAACGTTTTACCGTCAACGGCGATCAGTCCCTCAAAGACATCAGTTAACGAACGGATCCAGCTTAGAAAGCTTTCGCGAAAGGCTTCCGGCGATAGCAGCGAGAAGGTTCGGCCAAACGTATCGTGGGAAGGTATCCCATTGGGTAATTCCAGAAATCCTCGGAACCAGGCTTCCTTTGCCTTGCCAAATTCGGCAATGGATACCCAGTCATCCGCACTACAAATCATTCCACATATCGCGATCACAAGAATGTCTATCAATTTGTGCCGGGTCCTCCCCAATACCCTCGGATCTTTTAGTGATCCAAAGTGGTAAACCAGCGACCGGGGGGTTGGTGTCTGCATGATCTCCGCTCCTTTGCACGTGGGTACCCACGCCATCATGAGCAGAGGAGTGCTTAATGTCCAGCCCTTTCACCAGCGCTTCTGAGTCCTTATCTATAGGTTATTGAATCTACGTGGATTTTGATGCGAAGGCCCTGGGGGACGACGCCGTTGACCCAGCGGAAGTCACCACGGGCAGGCGCGAGATGGCCGGTGCATGTCCGCCCCGTCGGGGTCCTAGAGCATGGCATGCTGCGGGTCTTTTGGGGTCAGAGTAAAATTACCATCTACGAGAAGTTTTTTACTCTGACCCCAAACAAATGTCCCCGGCATCGCAACTCCCTTGCTCTTCTCGGTAAACGAGCCTTTACCATGAACAACTACGAGAGGTTCGAGAGGTTGTTCAAATTTTTATCCCTCCGTCCCCATTTATCCGCCGTCCTACCGGCACAGCGAGCCGGCCACTGCCAAGCCCAGTCTGGGCCTTCCAAGGTGTTATGAGGGTTTAAGACTGAAGTTGCTGGTCTAATGAAACGGCTGTTGATCATTACCTAAAGATGGAAGATAGCCTTTTCATCGATTATGAGCCGCAAGAAAAGGCCTGTCTTCAAGCTCAGTTCTATGAATTCTTATTCGCTAATTCTGGGCTAATTTTCCGTTGCTATCTTGAAGTGCAAAGCGTGTTTTCAGAAATTTATGTGTAAAGCGATTGAAATCAGCCCAGCAACGATCGAACCATCCTAAGGAGAGCCGCAATGAAGACATCAATTCTACGATCGCTTTCATACTGCATGTTTGTCCTGATGGCACAGGCTACATCAGCATTGGCTCAACAGTCCGCCGCGCCTCTACCGGTTCAAGAACAGCCACTGGCACCTGAGAAAAACCCGCCCGGCGATATTCCGGACAGTCAGGTATTTATCGCATATCACGCCCCCCAGGGTTACTCAATGAAGGTGCCAGAGGGCTGGGCCCTCCGAGATATCGCTGCGGGAGCCCTGTTCAGCGACAAGTACAACACCATCCAGCTCACCTATTCCCAACGTCGGACACCGCTGGATCGGCAAGGATTGAATACGGTCGAAGTCCCCAGACTGAAGGTGAGTGGCAAGGCAGTTCGAATCTCCCGCATCCAAACCGAGCGCTTGCCGGCAGGCAACACGGAAGCCGTCTACTTCGCCTCAAATTCAGATCCCAATCCGGTCACCAACAAGGCCATCCGTCTGGAAAACGTGTGCTATTACTTCTGGCGCCAGGGCAAACTGGTGACGTTGACCCTGTCGGCGCCTTACGGTGCGGACAATGCCGACCAGTGGCGGTTGATGGCGCGCAGCTTCAGGTGGCAATAATGGCTGCGATCGAAGCGAAAGACCTTTATCGTTTCTTCCATACCCGAGAGTCTGAGACACTGGCGCTGCGCGGCGTCAGCCTGCTTGTCGAGGCTGGCGAATTGGTGGCGGTGGTCGGTCCGTCGGGTAGTGGCAAGTCGACCCTGCTTGCCTGCCTGGCTGGGCTGGACGAGCCTGACGGCGGCCATGTCGAAATCAATGGCGAGCGATTGACCCGGTTGCCTGAAGCTGAGCGGGCGCGGCTACGGGCCGCGCATATCGGGATCCTGATGCAGTCCGGCAACCTTTTTCCAGCCCTGACGGTCGAGGACAATATCCGCGTGCCCATGCAGTTGGCGCATCAGGTCGATGGCAACCGTATCCATACCCTCCTAGAGCAGGTTGGCCTGCCGCATCGCGCCAAGGCGCGGCCCGGCCAACTCTCCGGGGGCGAACTGGCGCGCGCCGGCCTGGCGGTGGCCCTCGCCACCCAGCCCTCGGTGCTGTTAGCCGACGAGCCCACCGGCGAGGTCGATGCCGCTACGGAAAGCCGGTTACTCGATCTGTTCAACGCGCTGCGAGCCGATGGCATGGCGATCCTCGTTGCCACCCATAGTCCCGGCATGAGCGAACATGCTGATCGGCTCATCCACCTACGCGACGGGAGGGTCGTCGATGCCTGATTTGTTCGTTCGAGCCAGAGGCGTCGGTCGCAGCTTCCGGCAGGGCGATGCCGAGATTTTCGCCCTGCTTCCGGCGACCTTCGAGATCAGTTCAGGCGAGCGTATCGCCATCGTCGGCCCCTCGGGCAGTGGCAAGTCGACCCTGCTGCACCTGATCGCCGACCTCGACCTGCCGACGCAGGGCAAGATCGACTGGCCGGCCCTAGGCGCGCGCGGCACGCTGCGCCCGGCCCAAATCGGCATCGTGTTTCAAGCGCCCAGCCTGATCCCGACCCTGACCGCGCTGGAGAACGTGGAACTGCCGCTACGCCTCATGGGCAGCGTCGCAAACCCATCGGAACTGGCCCGGCATGCGCTGGCCAAGATGCAGCTCGATGCCGTCGCCGACAAGTTGCCGGGCGAATTGTCCGGCGGACAGATGCAGCGGATCGCGGCCGCGCGTGCCATCGCGCTACGGCCCCGTCTGGTGCTGGCCGACGAGCCGACCGGCCAGCTCGACCAGCCGACGGCGCAGAAGGTGATCGACGCGCTGCTCGATTCTTTAGCCGGCACTGACGCGACCCTGGTCGTGACCACCCATGATCGGGCCGTGGCGGCACGCATGGGTTGTGTCTGGCACATGGATCATGGCCGGCTTCTTGGCCAAGAGAATGCCGGATTGGCTACTTCCCCGACGACGGGCATGGAGGATAAGCGATGATCCTGTGGCTAAAGGCCCTGTTCTCAGGCCGCATGAACGTCGTGGTCGGTGCCATGGCCGGCATCGCCTTGACGGTGGCCTTGCTGGGCAGTCTCGGCACCTTCGTCGTCGTCGCCTCAAAGACCATGACACAGCGCGCCATGACCGCCGTGCCCGTGGACTGGCAGATCCTGCTGGCGCGCGGCGCGCAGCTCGACACGGTTGCCGGGGCGTTGCATGCGGCAGTGCCGAGGGCGCAATCACTACCGATCAGCTATGCCGACGTCGGTGGTTTCGTCGCCAGCACCGGCGGCACTACGCAGACCACCGGCGCCGGGCAGGTGCTTGGCATTTCTTCCGACTACCTGAGCCGTTTCCCCGGCCAGATCCGGCTACTGCTCGGCTCGTTGAACGGCGCACTGATCTTCTCGCAGACGGCGGCCAACCTGCATGTCGTGCCGGGTGACAGTGTCACCGTCCAGCGTATCGGGCTGTCCGACACCAGTGTGAAAATCGCCGGCATCGTCAGTCTGCCCAATGCCGATGCCATGTTCCAGGCCGTCGGCATGCCCAAGGGTTTGGCCCCGCAGGCGCCGCCTGACAACGTTCTCATCCTGCCGCAGGACATCTGGCGCACGCTGTTCGAGCCTCAGGCGACGGTTCGCCCCGACACGGTCCGCCAGCAATTGCACGTGCGCCTTCCACACGACACCCTGCCGAGCGACCCGAGCGAGGCCTTCGTGCAGGTACAGCACGCAGCGAACAATTTCGAGGCGCACGTGGCCGGCAGTGCCATGGTCGGCAACAACCTGGCGGCGCGCCTCGACGGGGTGCGCGCCGATGCCCTGTATGCCCGAGTCCTGTTCCTGTTTCTGGGCGTCCCAGGTCTGGCTCTGTCCCTGCTGCTGACCTGGGCGGTGGCCGATGCCACGGCGGGCCGTCGCCAGCGCGATCAGGCCTTGCTGCGCATGCGCGGTGCCTCGCTGGTGCAGATCCTCCGCTTCGCCTGGCTGGAAGCCGCTGTACTGGGCTTGCTCGGCATGCTGGCCGGCGTTGCGCTGGCCGGGCTGGTGGCTGTCCTGTGGTGGCATGTGGCGGACATCCGCCTGGCCTGGCCGTGGCTAGCGGTGGCCGCTCTAATCGGCTTCGTCGCCGCGCTAGCCGCATTGCTACTGCCGACCTGGCGCCAAGCGACCGGCCAGACGGTCCTGACTGCCCGGGCAGAAACGGGACAGCGCGCGGCTCCGTTCTGGCAACGTCGTTATGTCGATATCCTGCTGCTCCTGCTTGGCGGTTTGGCCTACTGGTATTACTCACGCACCGGCTACGAGCTAGTCTTGGCGCCCGAGGGCGTGCCGCAGAGCTCGATCCATTACGAGGCATTTCTCGCACCAGCCCTGCTGTGGCTTGGCATGGGCTTGCTCTGGCTGCGCATCGCGCAACTCCTGCTCGGTCGAGGCTGGCGGCTGCTGGCTACTGCGATGGCCCCGATCAGCGGCGACCTATCGCCGCTGATCGCCGCTTCGCTGATGCGTCAGCGCGACCGCATCGCGCAGGGCGTGGCGCTGGTGGCGCTAGCCTTCGCCTTCGCCACCTCGACTTCCATCTTCAACGCGACGTATGAGGCGCAAGGCCGCATCGATGCCGAACTGACTAATGGTTCAGACGTGACGCTGACGGGGTCGACCGGGCAGCCTGCGGGCGCATTGCTCGAACGCCTGCGCACCCTCCACGGCGTCAAGGCGGCCGAACCGATGATGCACCGCTATGCCTATGTCGGCGCCGATCTGCAGGACATCTACGGCATCGATCCTAACCACTTCACCCGGGCGACCACGCTGGCCAACGCCTATTTCGCCAACGGCAGCACGGCCGAGATGCTCGCGGCGCTCAGGAAAGTGCCAGACGGCGTCCTGGTATCAGCCGAAACCGTCACCGACTTCCAACTGCAGCCCGGCGACACAATCAACCTGCGCCTGCAGAGCGCTCAGGACCATCAGTACCACGTCGTGCCGTTCCACTTCGTCGGCATTGCCAAGGAATTTCCGACTGCGCCAAAGGATTCGTTCCTGGTCGCCAACGACACCTATCTCGCGAAGATGACCGCCAGCGACGCGCACGAGGTCGTGCTATTGCGCAGCCAGAGCGATGTGGCGAGCGTTGCCAATGCGGCTAGGCAGATTGTGGCCTCGACACCCGCGATCAAGGTGACAACGTTGGACGAGACCCAGCAGATCATCAGTTCCAGCTTGACAGCGGTCAATGTCAGCGGGCTCACGCATCTTGAACTCGGTTTTGCAGTGCTGATGATCATTGGTGTGGCCGGCCTGATTCTAGGTCTGGGCCTGGAGGAACGGCACCGCAGCTATTCGCTGCTCTCGGCGCTGGGTGCCAGCCGCAAGCAGATCGGTGGCTTCCTATGGAGCGAAGGCCTAATCGTCGTAGCTGGCGGCGCACTACTCGGTGTTGCGGCCGGATTCGTCGTTGCGCACACGCTGGTGAAGATACTTTCGGGCGCGTTCGATCCGCCGCCTGAAGCTCTGGTTGTGCCGTGGCCATATCTCGCAGCAACATTCATGATCGCGCTTGCATCAGGTGCCATGGCTATCGGCATCATTCAAAGGCTCACGCAAAGGCCGGATCTCGAACTGCTGCGGCAAGGCTGATCGCGTGGTTCGCTGGATGCTGTGGGCCGGTGTGCCAAGTGACAGCGTCACTCGTTAACCACACCCTTGGGCCCTCGACGGATCGTCCGGCGGCTGTGAGCGAAAGTGTGAGTTCGTGGAGGATGGAAACCGCCGTCCCCGCCGCCTGGGCCATCAACGACAGGAACCTGCACTACACCGGCCATTCACCCGGGACACTTCGAAAGGCAGCATTGGCCGATGAGTTGCCCCAGAAACTCCCAAGGTATTGACAGCAATGTCATCCGTTTGCGGCCAGTTCAATAACAATGTCCCGCCAACACCCACACGAGCTGGTGGGCAAACCGCCCCACCCGCACCTCAGGCCAGCGTGGCCGGAAGCTGCTTCGTGTAGTGCATACGCTGCCCCGTTTCGCCACCACCCAGGGCAAAACCGAGCAGCCCGTCCGGGCCGTCCTGAAAGCGCGCGATCATGCCTTTTTCAGTGAGTTCGACCTGCCAGCCGCCGTTGGCGCCCATCGGCGGCGGCGCGACGACCAGCGGGCTGGACGGCGTCTTGACCACGACCGGCATGGCCGGATAAGCGATGCTCGACGGGTCGCCGGCCAGCACGGCCGCCAGCACCCTGGCCTGGGCCAGCAGGGGCTGCACAAAGGGCAACACCAGTCCTTCGACTTCGGCGAGGGAAAGGAATTTGCTTTCAGCCGCCGCAGGCGGAGAGCAAAAGGGAAAGGAATTTGCTTTCAGCCGCCGCAGGCGGAGAGCAAGCCACCAGCCCAAAATCAGGGAAAGGAATTTGCTTTCAGCCGCCGCAGGCGGAGAGCAAGGGAAAGGAATTTGCTTTCAGCCGCCGCAGGCGGAGAGCAAGCCAAGGGAAAGGAATTTGCTTTCAGCCGCCGCAGGCGGAGAGAGGGATAGGAATTTGCTTTCAGCCGCCGCAGGCGGAGAGCAAGCCACCAGCCCAAAATCGGCGCCAACCACCCGCGATCTGCCACCCTTGCCGCACGAAACCATCCTCAATCCCCCTGGTGATGCCGCCGAGAGCCGGACGTAGCCCAGCCCGACGGCCCTGTGCGCGATTTCCTTGACTTTCTCCGGATTCTAGCGCGATCGACTCCCACGTCAAGGCTCAAGATCTGTCAGGCGATGGCGGGCAGAGGCTCGTAGGTCAGAGGAATCTGACCATTGACCGGCCAGTCATCGTCTTCGGGCGGGCCCTGGCTGGGCGGGCGCGGGTCCCAGAGCCCCAGGTGGCGCAGGATGCGCTCGATCACCAGCGGCGCCTCGATCACCGCAAGGAAGCGCATCTCCCCTCCGCAGTGGGGGCAGACCAGAGGATCGGCCTCGTACACTTTCTTGATCAGCCGGGCCCAGGCGGCCCGAGCGGCACGCGAGGCTTCAGGGTCGACCTGCTCCGGTATCCCGTCATCCACCGGGGCCGGTGTCTCAGCGTCCGCCGCCTCGGCCTTGCGTTTGCCACGAGCCCGGTTGCTGTACCAGCCGTAGTAGCGCACCAGGTGCTCGCCCCGGTCGGGCACGTGCTGCAAGAGCATCTCCAGCCACTTGGCCCCGGGCATGATCTGGAAGTTTCTCTTCAAAGTGGCGTGCTGCTTGGACCGATACACGATCACCCCCGGCTCGGCCTTGTACTCGGTCTTCTCCAGCGAGAACGGCGCTCGGATCATGTAGCGGGCCAGCTGCTGGCGCCCTTGGGCATCGCCGGCCTCGATACGCACCTGGTTGTCCACCGAGAAGCCACTGTGCTGCCAGCCCAGCAGCTTGGCCACCATATCCTCGTCAATGGCCTCATCCGCGAACAGCATCTCCAGCACGGCCCGCCGAAGCTGCTGCTCGAGCAGCTCGGAGGGAATGGGTGGCAAAACCCGGAAGACCCCGTTGGGGCGGAAGACGCCGTCGGTGACCAGGGCGTGGATGTGGGGATGAGGAGTGGTACAGGGAGGTACCGTTTACGGACCTAAGGACGGAAAGGTGACCAGGTCGCCGAAGGTCTGCACGAACAGGATGAAGCCCGGGCTGGCCGTCGGGATCGGCCTCCCGGTAGGCCTCGCTGAGCAGGCGCCCGACGATGCGGCAGAGCTCGCCCAGGCGGTGACGCTGGTGGAAGCAGGGGCGCAGGACCTTGGGGACGGTGAACACGTACTGGCGGTGCGGCACCGGAGCCAGGACCTCCTCCTCGACCCACTCCCCGAAGATCAGCATCCGTTTCTGGTGGCAGGACGGGCAGAAGCAGCGGGTCTTGCAGGAGAAGGGCAGCAGGTACTCGTGACCGCATTGGTCGCAGTGGACCCGGGCGAACCCCTTATGCAGGTCACCGCAGTCGAGAAAGCGCTCCAGGGTCTCGTCCTCGACCCGGCGGTGGATGTGCCCGGCCTCGCGCAGCTCCTCGGCGTGATCCTTGACGCAGCGGTATAGAGGACTCGCCCGAGGGCTTCGGGGGCGATAGACGGGACACTCGGGTGTTGCTTCCGTGCAAGGCATGCTCTCCTCCCTGGCACTGAGGAGAGCATAGAACAAGAAGGAAACGTTCGTGCGGCCCGATGGGGATTTCCCGGAGGCGAGAGTCGGCCGGTGTCTCTCGAAAGCCCCGGCGAAGCTGCCACTGACCGCAAGCCAGCGCAAGGACCGCTGCTTAGATCGACGTCCACGGCGCGGAGGTCAGTGAAAGTTCCTACTCAAACTCGCCTCCCAGCACATTCATTGCCCCGTGTATCACGGCGATCACATCAATTTGTTCTGCTTTAACGTGATATATGATTCTGTTATAAAATCCATATTTCTTTCTGATTTCCGTGACATCCTTTGTTCTTCCGGCCCTGCTATCTTCGAGCCCTTTCTCGATCGCTTCTCGGACGTAGATCTCATGCATCAGGTCGTCCCAGGTTGCATTGGCGGGAAGCTGATCAATCAGCCTGTGCGCCTCTTCTTTAATGACTGTCGTGGACATTTTCTACCTCGCAATGGTCCGGCCGGTTTGGCGGCGCTGGGTCCCCCGCGGCGTTTGTGATCCCGATATCCTTGGTATGCGAAAAAAGCTCTTCGGGAGTTTACGCGCGCTCTGACAGAACGCAAGGGACAGAGAATGCTGCCGTCGCGGCGGGTTGGTTGCATATTGCCGCCCCCCTCAATCCACCTCCACCTCCACAACCGCCGAGGTCTCCCCCCGATAAGGCAACCGCGCCTGAAACCTATGCCGCCCCTTCACCAGCGGCCAGAACACCGTATACGGCGGCTCGGCCAGCCGGTAAGGCCGCCCATCCACATACCACACCACCTGTCCGACCCGCGGCTCGGCATCGACCCGCAGCGCCAGGGTATCCAGATCCCCCGGCGTATCCGGGTTCCGCAGCAGGCGCATCGGGTGGGCAGGCGACTCCAGCGTCAGCCGGACCGCCCGCTCGGCATCCCCGACCCGCAGCAGCCGCCCCGCATCGAAGTCCAGCGGCAGGGTCGCGATCTGATGCTCGTCCGCCCACTCGCGCATGAACGAAGGCGCCCTGAGAAACACGCGGGGCCTCTGGTCCCCCGACTGCCCGCCAACTCCGTCGCGGTCCCATAGCCGCACATACCGGTCATCGGCCGCCGGAGGCTCCGCCGCCGGAAACCACTCTTTCAACGTCGGCTCACACAGCCCGTTGGCACGCATCCCCGTATAGGCACACACCTGATACGCCCTATACCCGGGCGGCGGCGGGAAGCTCAGATCCGCCAATCCTTGCCGTCCCCCATCCAGATGCAGCAGCAGCTCCCGCGCCAGCTCGGCCGCACTGGCCGCGCCGCCCAGCTTGTGCATCGCCACGCGGTCCGGGCGCCCGACCCAGACGCCGATCAGGTAGTCCCTCGAGTAGGCCAGCGCCCAGGCGTCGCGGTAGTCCTGGGAGGTGCCGGTCTTGATGGCGACCGGGAAGGGGAGCTCGGTGCTGCCCATGCGCGGGAAGCTGGGCAGGCGGGCCATGGGGTCGGACAGGTACAGGGACACGAGACGCGCGGCGTCCACCGACATCAGGCGCGGGCCGGGGCGGCGCCGGCCGCCCTTGACCCAGACCAGGTCCTTGAGCACGCCGTCGTCGGCCAGCACGCCGTAGGCGCGCACCAGCTGCTCCAGGGTCACCGGCAGGGTGCCTATGGCCATGCCGACGCCATAGTAGCTGGCCGGCCGGCGGTCGCCGTGCAGGCCGAGCCGGCCGAGGAAATCGTAGGTCTCGTCCAGGCCGGTGGCGCTCACCAGCCAGGTGGCGGGGACGTTGCGCGAGTTCGCCAGGGCCCGGCGCGGCAGCATGGGGCCCAGGAAGCGCCCGTCGATGTTGCCGAAGCCGTCGGCGAAGGCCGGCAGGTCGTAGAGCACGCTGCCCGGGGTGATGGTGCCGCGGTCCAGGGCGTGGGCGTAGATGAAGGGCTTCAGGGTGCTGCCCGGGGAGCGGGGCACCTGGGTGTAGTCGATGGCGCCGTGGGCGCCGTCGAAGTAGCCGGCCGAGCCCAGCCAGGCCAGGACTTCGCGGGAGCGGCGGCGCAGCACGATCGCCGCGGTCTGCTGGGCGCCGGCGTCGTGCCACTTCTCCAGCATGCGGTTGGCCAGGTCTTCCAGGTAGCGCTGCAGGTCGAGATCCAGGCTGGTGCGCACCATGGGCTCGCCGCGAATCGCGCCCCGGTCGCGGCGCTCCAGCTCGAGGATGGCGTGCAGGGCGCTCAGCGGGCGCGGCTCGGCGCTGGGGATGCGCAGCTGGGCGATCTGCAGCCGGGCCATCGCATAGGCCGGGCCGTCGATCACGCCGCGCTCATGCAGCACCTCGAGGATGCGCTGGCCGCGCCGGATGGCCCGCGCCCGGCCCTTGTCCACGAAGGGGTTGGTCTCGCCGGGGGCCTGGGGGATGGCGGACAGGAAGGCGATCTCCGCCCAGCTCAGGTCCGCCACCGGCTTGTCCAGGTAGCGGCGGGCGGCATAGGCGATGCCGTGGATGTTGTTGGCGTAGGGCACCAGGCGCAGGTACTGGCGCAGCACCGCCTCGCGGCCGTAGCGCGCGGTGAGGAGCAGGGCGGTGAGGCTCTCCACCAGCTTGCGCGCATAGGTGCGCGGGCCGGGGTGCTGCATGCGTGCCACCTGCATGGCGATGGTCGAGGCACCGGACACCCGGCGGCCGGCGTGCAGGTCCTGCCAGGCGGCGCGCAGCAGCGCCAGGGGATCGACGCCCGGATGCTCCCAGAAGCGCTTGTCCTCCAGCGCCAGGGTGGCGGCGACCACCCGGGGCGGCAGCTCGGCCAGGGGCCAGTAGCCGTAGCCTGGTCCGGATCGGCGCTGGATTCGGCCAAAAATTGACCGTGCCGGTCATAGAGCAGCAGGGTGGGCGCCGGCGCTTGTAAGCGGGCCAGGGTGTAGGCGTAGCCGGCCAGGGCCAGCAAGGCAAGCCCCGCGGCCGCGAGCAATCCCGGACCCCAGAAAGAGCTTTTGAACCGCAAAGGCGCCAAGATCGCTAAGGGTCTTCAAAGATATCTCTTCGAGACCGGTGTCACCCCCTGGGTGAAGCGAGTGCTTTCGCATTTCGTGCGCATCTTCCTCGGCGTCCTTTGCGCCTCGGCGGTTCAGACTGCCGTTTTCCGGTTGACGGACGGGCACGCAGGTACGGGGCGGGGATCACTGGGCCGGGGCCGGCTCGATCACCACCCGGGCGCCGTTGCTGTTTCCGTAGACCGCGTCGCGGTACATCATCTGCGCGTAGGCGGCCGGCTGCGGTGTAGCTGCCCGGAATGGTGGCGCGGGTGCGGAAGTAGAAGTCGTAGCTGCCCTTGGGCAGGCTGTCGTAGTAATAGGCCATGCGGTCGTCCAGGTAGGTCACATAGGTGGGCGCCAGGGTCAGCTGCCCGCTCGGCCGGGCCTCGGGCGGGGCGGTGGCCAGGGCCGGGTTGAGCGGCTCCATGCCGGCGGCGATGGGCACCACCACGGCGACGTAGTGACGATCCTCGGGGTTGACCAGGGTCAGGTGCTGCTCGATCAGGTCGCCGACCCGCAAGCTGAGGGTGGTGCCGGCCTTGTCCAGCTTCAGGTGCTCGGCCGGGACGCCCGCCTCGGACGGTACCCGCAGCAGCTCGCGGTCGACCACCAGGCCCTGGGCCAGGGCCGGGGTCTGGCTGCCGGGGGTCTCGGGCAGGTAGCGCGTGACGCTGCGCACCTCCAGGGGCCGGGTGCCGGCGTCCTGCACCCGGATGGTCCCGGCCCCGGTGTCGCTCACGCGCACCAGCGGGGTCTTGCCGCCCACCTGCAGGGTCTGTTCGCGGCCGTCCAGGGTCAGGGTCACGGGCTCGGCCGGGCCGCCGGTGCCGGCCGTGAGCAGATCGCTCAGGGCCAGCAGGGCCGAGGCGTTGGCGTTGGTGCTGCCCCAGCCGTCGTCCTGGCCGAGGCCGGTGAGCGCATCGAGCAGCAGCTGCTTGCGCCGGGCGTTGCTCGGCTCGCTGACCGCCACCGCGCGCAGTACCTCGCTCAGGGTGCGGGTCTGCGAGGGCAGGATCGCGGCCGGCGCGGCCTGGGCGCTGGGCTGCAGGCCGCCGTAGATCTCCTGGCCCTGGTAGAGGCGCGTGACGATGCCGCCCCACAGCCGCTTGTCCAGGGTGGCCAGGGTCTGGGGCTCGGCGGAGCTGGAGCCGGCCAGCACCCGGGTGAGCTGGGCGGTGCTCTCCAGGTCCAGGTAATCGGCGTGGCGCGCCAGCTCGGCGGCATAGGCCGTGTCCAGCTTGCCGGCCTCGGCCAGGGCGCTCAGCGCCCAGACCCGCTCGGCGTAGGCGCCGCCGTCGACGAAGTGGGCGTAGTCCGAGCGCAGGGACTGGCGCAGCGCCTCGGTCATGCGATCGAAGAGCTTGTCGTCCGGCTGGTAGCCGGCACGGCGCGCCTCCACCATGAACGCGACCGACCAGGCGGTGAGCGAGACGTAGCCCTGACCGCCGGGCCAGAAGCCGGCCAGGCCGTCGTCGCCCACCACGCCGCCGATCCACTGCAGGGTCTGCTTGACCACCCGCTCGCGCTCCCGGTCGTCGCTCGGCTGGCCGAGCAGGGCGTCGAGCTTCTTGGAGGCCAGCATCACCCGCGCCAGGCTGATGCGCTGCTCGGTGCATCCGTAGGGGTACTGCATCAGGTAGCTGAGCCCGGCGGCCATGCGCACCAGGGCCGGCTGGTCGCTGAGCTGCACGAGGCGGCGCAGGGTGCCCGGGCGCACCGGTCCCTGGACGGCGGGCAGGGTCAGGGATGCGCCGGCTTCGAGGGTCTTGAGATCACGCTGTACCACCGGGCGCCGGTCGGGCCGGATGGGCAGCTTGACCGAGAAGGCATCGCGCGCGCCGTCGGCGCTGCGCTCCACGCCGAGGGTCACGCCGACTTCGCTCGCCAGCGGCTTGCCCTCGGCGTCGTAGGTCGGGGTCGGCACGGTGAGCGAGTAATCGATGCGTTTGGGCTGCCCGGTCTGCCAGTCGAAGGACTGCTCGGGCGGGCCGCTGAGCGCCAGGCCTTCGACCCGGATGCTGGCCCGGCCGGGGCCGCCCTGGCCTTCCACCACCCGGCCGATGGCGGTGGCGGTGAAGCGGTCGCCCGGGCGTACGAAGCGCGGCAGGGAGGGCTGCACGATCACCGGCAGGCGCACCTGGATCATGCCCGTGGCGAAGCCGAAACGGTCCGCGGCGCTGGCCACCTTGGCGCGCAGCTTGAAGTTGGTCAGGTTGTCCGGGAGCTTGATGTGCACGGTGGCATTGCCGTCCTCGCCCACCTGGATCGCCGGGTCGTAGAAGGGCACCGGCCGGAAGTCCTTGCGGATCGTTACCCGGTCCAGCAGCGAGGCGCCCTCTTCCTCGTCGCCGCCGCCCCCCGGCTGCTCCTGGTAGGGCAGGCGCCCCAGGGTCAGGTTGCGGGTGTCGCGCATCTTCACCCGGGCGCCGCGATCGACGATGAAGTCCGGCAGGGGGTCCAGGGGCTGCTCCTTGCCCAGCGCCAGCACCGCCTGGTCCACCAGCCAGAGCGTCACCTCGCCGGGCAGGGGCTTGCCCTGATAGTCGTGCAGGTGCAGCTTCAGCGTGATCTCGCTGCCGGGCAGGGCCTGCTGCGGATAGTCCAGGTCGATGCCGACCCGGTGGTCGCGGGGCGAGACCTTGACCCATTGGGTGGTGGCCAGGGTCTGGGGCTTGGCCAGGTCGAGCTGGTCGGGGCGGGGGGCCTCGGACTCGGCGATGCGCCCGCGCATCAGCAGGAAGTGCACCGGCACGCGGGGCAGATACTGATCCAGGATCGGCAGCTGGAAGACCGCCGAGCCATGGTGCACCGCCAGCCACTGGTAGCGGTTGTGGCCGTTGGGCTCCTCGACCACGGCCAGGGCATGGGCCTCCTGGAAGGGGCTCTCCAGGATCAGGTTGGCGGTCTCACCGACGGTGTACTCGTCCTTGTCGCCGGCGACGGTGAACACCTGGGCCGGCGGCCGGGACCAGGTCACCGCCTGGGTGCCGCCGGCGAACAGATCGATGCGCAGCACCTGGCTGCGCCCCAGGCGGTCCTGGGCGGTGATCTCCACGATGTACACGCCGGCCTCGGGGATCGGCAGTTGGGGCTCCAGGGGCTGGGCAGCGCTGGTGTAGCTGTGCTGGTAGATCTCGCTGTCCACCACGTCGGTGACGTAGCGCGCCTTGCCCTGGGTGAAGTCGCTGGCCTCCAGGTGCGAATGCCACTGGCGGTGCAGCAGGCGCAGGCGGATGGTCTGGCCCTCGACGAGCTTGCCCTCCGGGCCGACCGCGATGATCTCGGGGCGGATCTCGGTGGCCTGGGGCAGGTAGCGCGCCAGCTTCATGCCCAGCACGAAGGCGGGCAGCACCTTGACCTCCCGGGTGTTGGTCACGGTCTGGTCGTCGGCGCCGGTGACCGTGCTCTCGATCACGTAGCGGCGCGGCTGGGCGGTGGGCTCGATGGTCGGGTCCAGGCTCAGCTCGGCCATGCCCTGCTTGTCGCTGGTGGCGGTCTTGTTCAGCACCGGCGTGGAGCGGAACACCTCCTCGCCGCTGAAGCGGGCGTCGGTGGAGTACAGGTAGCCGGGGCGCGGCTGGGGGCTCCAGTTGTAGGGGAACTGGGTGACCCGCCAGCGCACCGGCTGGCCGGCCACCACCCCGCCGGCATAGTAGCGGGCGCTCATCAGCACCTTGAACGGCTTGTCCAGGCTGGCCAGCGCCGGGGCGTTGAGGTTGACCTCGAAGCGCGGCAGGCGGTAGTCCTCCTTCTGGAAGCTCGCCGCCTGGCAGCTGCCGGTGGTGTTCTCGAAGTGCGCGGTGTAGCTGCCGGTGGGCAGATCCTTCTCGTCGAACAGCTGGTAGAAGCTGCCGGAGCCGCTGAGGGTCAGCGGGTAGCGCCATTCCTTGTCGCCCGGACCGTTCACCACCAGGCTGCCCTCGCCCTGGGCGGGGCCGATCACGCCGGCGTGCACCTCGCGCACATAGCCCTTGATGTGGACCGGCGCGTCCGGCTTGTAGACCGGGCGCTCGGTGAAGGTGTGGCAGACCTGGGTGGTCTCGGGCTGGCGCCCGGTCAGGTCGTCCAGGGTCCACTGCAGCCAGGTGGCGCCGTCGTCGGTCCAGTGGCCGTGGTCGAAGACCTGGGGCGGCCGGCTGGGGTCGAGCACCAGCACGTCCTGGCCCTTGGTGACCAGGATGCGCAGCACCGCCGCGCCCGTGCCCGGGCCCGGGGCCGGCCAGTCGAATTCGCCGTTCTCATCGCTGGTGCCGCTGCCCAGGGTGGTCCAGCTGCCGAGCCGGCTGCCCTGCACCTCGATGGTCGCCCCGGGCACCGGCTGCCCGGTGCTCAGGGAGGTCACCACGAAGCGCACCCGGTCGGACTCGTCCACCGTGCTCAGGGCCAGGTCGGTCACCTGGACCCGGATCCAGGCGCGCTCGGTGCTGCTGTCGAGCTTGCGTATGCCCACCAGATAGGTGCCCGGCGCATCCTTGCCGGCGATCTTCTCCAGGTAGGGCTTCAGGTCCAGGCCGAAGTGGGCGCTCTGGCCGTCGCGCTTGAGGGGCAGGTCCACCAGGGTGGAGACGCTGGGCGAGCCCAGGGCGCTGAGCTGCTTGGCCAGCGTGCTGTAGGGGATGTTGGCGTTGGGGTTTGCCCAGGGCGCCGGCTGCTCGCCCGGGCCGGGGGGCAGCAGGGATTCGTCCACCGCCACGGGCCGGTCCGGGAACGGCCAGTAGGAGCGGCTCAAGGGGTCGATCTTGTGGATGCGCAGGTCCAGGCGCCGGAAGCCGCGTCCTTCCAGCGGCACCATCTGCGGTCCGTAGCGCTCGACGATCCCCTGGCTGGTCTTCCAGCTCAGGAAGTCGGCGCGCTTGGGAAAGTACAGGTAGAGCTGGCTCGCGCCGGCCATGGCGAGCGCCCGGCCGCGCTCGTCCTTAAGGGCGCTCGGCACTAGGTCGACCTGGTACAGGGTGTCGTCCTTGAAGTCGCCGGCGATGGTGAGCTTGTCGCCCGCGTTGGCGTAGCTCAGGTCGGCCACGGCGGGGGTGAAGCGCACCAGGTTGCGACCCAGCACCGGATCGATCGCCTGGGGGCGCGCGGAGAACACCAGATCCACCGCGCGCCGGCCGTCCGGACAGAGCAGCGCCTGCTCGCGTGCATAGTGGGCGCCCTTGGGGGTCAGCGGGTAGTCCCGGTCGCCGCAGCCGGCGGCGGTCGCCGCGAAGGGGGTCTCGGTGGAGAAGCCGATGTCGTGGAACGAGCTGCCGGCGCTGTCGTCCAGGGACAGGCGCATGTGCACGCTGACCCGGGTGCCCTCCGGGATCGGCTGATGGAGCTCCACCAGGTAGCGCGCCTGGTCCGCGCGGTTGGCGCGCTCCAGCGGCTTGATGTCGTAGTCGCCGCGATCCAGCCGGCGCGCGCCCAGGTCGCCGACACCGGGATAGGGCCGCAGCTCGATGGAGATCATGTCGGCCAGGGCGGCCGCGTCGAGGGGCTCGGCGAAGGTCAAGGTCAGGCTGTCCAGGGGCGCCAGGCCGCTGGCGCCGTTCGCCGGCAGGCTCGATACGGGCGGCGAGAACAGGGTGCTCAACGTGTGCTCGCGGCCATCGAGCTGCCAGTGGAAGCGGGTCAGTGGCGGCCAGGGCTCGGCCGGGCGGAACTGCAGGGTGCGCGCGTCCAGCCAGGTATAGGCGCCGGGCTGGGCGGGGCTGACCTGGACATAACGCTCCGGGTGGCTCTCCGGGCCGCCCGCGGCGGGTCCCAGGTCGCGGGCAAAGAACAGGGTCACCGGGTCCCAGCGGCGCAGGAAATGGTCCGGCACCATCACCGCTCCGGCCGGGTGTGCCGGCACTGCCTCGGTAGCGGCCTGGACCTCCGGTAGGGAGGACGCGGGCCAGAGCATCAGCAGGCCCAACAGGGCGAAGACCGTCCGCGACATAAGTTGGTTTCCTTTCATTCGGACTTGAGGCCGGCGGCCTGCAGGTACTGGCGGATCACCTCGGGTGGCGGGCCCTCGCCACGTGCCCGGGCGCCGACCAGTGCCGCCTGCACCCGGACGGTGCCGCCGTCGGCCGGGACCTCGACCCGCAGCAGGTAGTCGCCCGCGGCCAGGTCGTGCATCTGCAGCAGGCCCTGGCCGAGCTGGTGCCCATCGGCGTCGAGCAGGGTGCAGCCGGCGGTGTCCACCGAGGCCTTGACGCCCACGCCGACGGTGCGCGCGCTATCCAGCCGGAAGTGGTACAGGCGCGAATCCCCCGGCGCCAGCATGCGCGGCGTGCTCAAGCCTTCGGCAAGCGCCTCGGCGGCGATCGGTCGCAGGCTGACCTGGCCGCCCGGCGCGCCCGCGGTCAGGCCGTCGAACAGCAGGGTAGTGGCGCCGCGGGGCAGGTACAGCGACAGGTCCGCCGCAGCGCCGAACAGCTGCAGTCGCTCGGGCCGGCCGGGGCTGCGCACGCGCAGGATCAGCGGCACGTCGCTGTGCAGGGCCAGCGCACCGGGTGCGGTCATGTCCAGGCTGAGGGCCGAGGCCTCGGCGTCCAGCTTCAAGGCGACCGGCAGCTGTGTCTGGCGTGCGACCCCCTTGGCGCCGATCTGGCTCTCGCCCGCTGTGTCGGTCAGCCAGGCGAGCACGAAGCCGGGGGCGTGGCGGAGCAGCACGCGTGCATCGTCGTGCAAGAGCGGCGCGCTGTCGGCCAGGATGCGCCCCGAGGACTCGATCAGGCTCACGCCGCTCACCGGACCCTCCAGGTGCAGGCGGCGGCCGGCGGCCTTTTCTGCCGGATTCAGGCGCACGATGATGGCGCGGCTGCCGGCGGTGGCGAAGTGGTAGCGGCCGAATCGCGTGCTGTCCAACGCCGGTGAGGATGGCGCCGGCAGTGTCAGCAGGGCGGCCTCGCCCGTCTCGCTGCGGGTGTTGTACAGGGCCAGGCTGTCCGCCTCGGTGTCGGTATCGAAACTACGTGCCGTTGGGCCGCTCCAGAAGCTCTCGAGGGTATCTGTGCCCCGGCGCAGCTCGGCTGCAACCCCGGCGGGCAGGGCCAGACGCAGCCACTCATGCCCGCCCGGCAGGCGTAGCTGGACGCTGGTCTCGGGCCCCAGCGCGAGGTCGTGGCTGCCGGCCGCCAGCTCTTGCACCGGGGCGGTGGGGAAGCCGTATAGATGGAGCTGCAGCGGCAGACTCACCTTGGCGTCCGCGCTGTCCCAGAGTCGTACCGCGGACTGGGCGCTGCGATGACGCAGCCAAATGGCGCTGTGGTCTGCCACGGCGACCCCGGCCATGTCGGGCGCAGCCCCGCTCGGGCGGATGCCGGGCGCGCCGATGGGCGATTGGGCCAGCACCAGCTGCGTGCCGGCGCCCGGCAACGGCGCCAGGTCGAGGGTCGCCGAGCCGTGCGGCGCCAGGCCGAGCGCCAGCGGCCGGTCGCCGCCGAGCACCAGACGCCGGGCTCGCAGTTGCCCCGAAGTGCCGGGCGGCAGCGCGCGAGCCAGCCAGAGCAGCGGCCCGGACGCGGCCACCCGGCCTTGCTGCGGGGCACTCATGACCTGGTGCGCGCCGTCGCCCCAGAGCACGCTGGGGACATCGTCGAGGGCGAGCTGGCCGGGCCGCTCCAGCTGCACGGCGGCCACCCCGAGGGGCGGATCGAATGCATCGAAGCGCGTCAGCGTCACGCCCTGGGCCAGGCTGGACGCCGGCTGAGGCGATACCCTCAGCACTGCACCGGTCAGATCGAGCGGAGCGCGACCGCGAGAGAGCTTCCAGACCCGCAGGCGATATTGGTCGGCCATGGCGCCAGCCGTGCCGATGGGCAAGAGCATGCGTGGCGCGGGTCCGCTCTGCTGGCCGAGGCTGTGCCACAGGCCGCCCTCGTTGCGCTCCAGGGCCAGTCCAGCGCCGTCGCCCGAGCGGGCGGCGAATGCCCAGAGCCCGCCGGGAGGCGCTGAGGGCAGGCTGTAATAGTGCACGTGTGCATCGCTGATGCGCAGGCGCGCGGGCAAGGCCAAGGCAACGGCCGGCTGCACCATCGGCAGGCGCATGGCGACGGTGGTCGTGGCGGCGTCCGTGCCCACCGGGTCGATCCGCAGGCGGTAGCGGCCCGCCGACAGACGCTGGCTGATGAGGAAGTTCCAGTCGTCTGTGCGGTCGTCGTTCTCGGCGACCAGGGTGCCTTGGTTGTCATAGAGCTGGGCGCGCACGTCCTGATCGCCGGACGAGACGAGCTCGACCGGAGCGTCGGCGCCGACGGAGACCTCGATCTCGGCCGGCGCCCGCAGCCTGCGGGTCTCGCCCGCCACCAGCTCGTCGCTGTGCAGGCCGAGCCGGTAGTCGAAGCGGTTGTTGGGCTGGGCGCTGGCCGCCTCCAGCATATAGGCACCGGCGGCGAGCTCCACCTTTCCAGGGCGTGCCTCCGATGATCTCCGCCAGGGTCTTGCCGTCGTGCAGCAGGTGCGCACTCATGCCACGGGTGAGATCGATGGTGGCGGTCATCGGCGCCGGGACGTCGAAATGCCACTGATCCGGGACCCGGGGCAGGCCTTCCGCGGGCTCCATCCAGCGATGCTCGACCGGCTCGTCCAGGGAGATGTCGTGGGGGCCGTGGCCTTCGAGCTTCGGCACCTCGGGCACCAGCGCGAACAGGGTGACCACGCGCGCGTCGACCGGTTGGGGCAGGATCACCAGCTGGTAGTCGCCGGGCTCGAAATGGCGTTGAAAGTGGGCAGGCGCGCCGGGCTTGACCAGGGGCCAGCCGTCGGCATCGTCCAGGCGGGCGCGGAACTGCCGGCTGAGGCCTATGGCGTCCAGCCGATAGTCTCCGACCGTGGCGATGTGGAAGCGGTACAGCAGGCCGTCACCGGCGCTCAGCGAGTGGCGCGCGCGCATGCCGGGCATCAGCTCGCCGCCGTCCTGGGGCGCCTCGCGCGTCAGGCGCAGGCCGAAGGGACCGCGGCTCGCGCCCAACGGCCGGGTCGAGAGCTGGTACTCGCCCTGTCCCAGGTACTGGGCGATGAGGAAATTGCGTCCCACCCCGTTGGCCGACTCGCGGTCCAGGCTGGTGAGGGTGCGGGTGCGCAGGTTGCCCTCGGTGCGCAACAGGCCGGTGGACTCCAGGCGGTAGAACGCCGGACGGTCGACCTGCAGGTTGACCGTGGTCGTCTGACCGCGGTCGGCCGCGAAGAACTGGGGCTGCGAGCTGTCCAGAAGCGGGAAGCTGGGGCGGCTGTTCAGCGCATCGGCCGGGATCGGCGGCAGCGGGCTATCCTCACTGAGCCGCCTGGGCGCGAGCGCCAGGGTGCATTCCAGGGGATGCTCGCCAGGGTTTTGCAGGGCGATTGTGTATTCTCCCGCCTCTAGCTCCGCCTGGCCCCCCAGGTCGCGGCCGTCCACCTTGAGCGGCAGCGCACTGCCGTCCTCCGCTACGGCGCTGACGTGGCCCGTCTCCGGTATGCGCACGCCGACCTCGACGCCGCCGTGGGCCGCCAGATTCAGCGGCAGGGCCTGACCCAGGTCGATGGGCAGGGGTCGCACCAACAGCGTATGGGTCAGACCGGGCTGCTGGTTGAGGGTGATGCGGTAGTCGTCTTTAGGCGCCGCGCTCAAACGGGTGGCGAAACCGGTCTGCGCCGGGCTCGGCTTGGGCGTGGGCGCTGCTTCGGGCCCGGCGGGCGCGGCGCTCAGGGTGACAACGCCCTTGCCCCCGGCGGCGGAGCGTGGAGCCAGGGTCAGCACGTAGTACCCGGGATCGAGTGTGCGGGCCAGTGTACCGTCCTCGGGCTCAGGCGCCTGATAGCCCTCCGGGCGTTGCGTCAGAAACGGCTCCAGGCGCAGCTCGGCGCGCACGCCCTCGATCGTGAAGCGATAGTTGCCGAGCGCGCGCACGTGGAAGAACAGGCTCGCCTCGGCGAGCAGGTTGAAGCGCCTCCGCCAGCCGGTCTCCTGGTCGAGCGGGATGGCCGAATCGGCAACCGGGGTCGTGCCCAGAGCGCTCGCCCCGCCCCTGCAAGGGCCAGCCCAGCAGGTCGCGATGGCGGTGAGGTCGATGTCGTCCTCGCCATGACCCGACTGCAGGGCGCTCACCCAATAGTCTCCCGGCCGATCGATCCGCACCGAATCCTGCACCGGGAAATGCTGCAGCACGTAGGGCTGGCCGGCCGCCCGGCTCACGCTGAGCAGGCGCTCGCCGTGGCGCCTGCTCGCGACCCGCAGCTCGGTCACCGGCGGCAGGCTCTTCTTGTCGATGGTCGCGAGCTGATCCGGCGCTTCGAACGGATGGTCGTCGGTGTAGTTTGCAAGGCCCAGGGAGGCGCTCTCCGCCTGCGGCAGCTCCAGGCGGAAATAGTCGGTCGTGCCCGGCACCCGCCAGCGGTCGACTCCGAACGGGCCGGCGATATAGCGCTGCCGGCCGCTCTCCGGCAGGGCCGGGATCCCGAGCCGCAGGTACAGCGGATGGTCGCTCGAGCTCTCTGCCCAGGGCTGGGCCGGGCCGCCGTAGGCGGTGAGCCGGTACAGGCCGGGCTCCAGGCGGGCCGTCAGCAGGCGCTCGGCGAGCGGCCTGCCCGGGGCGGGTGTGGTCACATCCGCAGCGGGCTCGGCGTCGACCAGCCAGTTGCCGTCCTTCCACAGGCGCAGGTCGGCCAGGTTGCGGCCCGCGGCCTCGATCGTGATGCTGCGGGCCTTGTCGACCATCAGCCAGTAGGAGCGCTGCTGCAGGTCATCCAGGGCGCTGTGCTCGATGCGGTATTCGACCAGGCGCGGTGCGGGGGAGGCGCTCAGCTCGCGGGCGCTCACCGCGCGCAATGCGACCTGGCCGCCGCCCTTGTCCCCGGCGAGCGCTCGCAGCAGGTAGTCGCCCTTCTCCAGGAACGGGTCCAGGCGGCCGTCCTGCTGACCCGGCTTGCCGGCGAGCGGCCCCGGTCCGGCCATGCGGTCGACCAGCTGCAGGGCCACGCCCCGGGCGCTCCGGCCCAGGATCGTGTAGCGGCCGAAGGCGTTGATGTGCAGAAGGGTGTGCGCGTCGCCGCGCGCGGGAAGCCGGCCCTGGTCAAGCCGCGGCGCCTCCGCCTGGGGTGCCGCAAAGCCGCTCGTGGCGGCGAGCAGCAGCCAGAACGGCAGCAACAGGCGTGGTGTCGACGCAGCAAACGGCTTTCCCCACAACAGCTTCGCCATCGTCTGTCTACCCTCCGAAACTCTGCCCCGCCACTTTGGCTCCGAGAAGCGGTTTAGCTCAATGTTAAGGGCAAAACGCTCGCGGTTCTTGCGCGTCGTTCTCGTTCTGCTGGTTAGAGCTCATTACTCTTATCCGCATCTGATTCATAACAATGCATGGCCTCTAATGCTGAAACCGCGTGCCTACCCCAATGAAAACCAAATGTTGTGCGCCATTGAAATACTGCATTTGTCGGCTTACCAATTTCATATAACAGGACGCCTTCCTTTAAATCGATATAAATATCCATGAGATCATCCGCAAGATCACCTACGGTAGGTTCCTCTGGCTCTTGTGTAACCAGATGAAACACGTCATGGTAATTCTGGAACGGAAGTGAGCTAAAGCGCAGATATATGCGCTTTGAGTCTAATTTTGTGATCCCTTCAACCTCGAGTTGATCATCCTCTGGATCAACGCTCGGTAGGATAAGCGCGAGGAAAGGGGTCAGCCCTTGTCTTTTGCCCCCACCGCCCGCGCGAGCAGCCTGCTCACGCGCAACACCGACAACGCCAACGCGTTGCAATTCCGCTCATGCTGAGCGCACTCTCCGTGTGGGCTCTGTATTGCGCTTCTTTCCGATTCTCGCAGCTTGCCAGCCACTGGGCCAGCGTGCGCGACTTGCGGCGCTGAGCCCGGGGGATGTCAGGGTCAGTGCTGTTACGCGGTTCGGCCAGCGCCTGCATGCGCTCGACGAAGCTCTCGTCGCACAGATAGATCTGCTGGCGCAGCGCGCTGTCCCACAGACTGGCATCGGGCACCGAGGCCACCAGCCGAGCGTAACGATCGGCCGTCCGGCGCCGATCGGCGGCGCTCCGCGCCGGCCGGCCCAGCAGGTAGCCGTGCAAGCCGGGGGTGTCCAGCCACACAGGCACCGGCGCTTGTCCCAGGTGCGCCCGGTAACTTGACCAGCCCCAGGCCTCAGCCTTGGGTACTATGCCGGCGCGCACCGGGTTGAGATTCACGTGGCGGTAGACTTCCAGCAGATAAGCCTCCCGGTCCACCAGGATTGCCTTGAAGCGCCCCCGGAACAGGTGGCCCACCTTGTGGTGCCGGCGGTTGTAGGTCTGGGTGTAGACCCCGTTGATGTGGCGCATCAACGAGGACACATTCGCCTGCCGGGTGTGCAGCACGAAGTGGTAATGGTTCCCCATCAGGCACTAGGCCAGGGCCTCAGCATCGAAGCGCGAGAGGGCCTGCGCTACGGCCTCCAACAGACCCTGCCCGTCCTCGTCATCGACAAAGATGTTTTCGCGCCGGTCACCACGGGAGGTGACGTGATACACGGCGCCGGGAAATTCGATGCGCAGTGGGCGGGCCATGGCGAAAGGCTACGCCCGAAGAGGGCAAAAGACAACGCCTGACCCCGTCTCATGCGTGTCCTTCACCAACAACCGCGCCGAGCGCGATCTGCGCATGAGGAAGGTCAAGCAGAAGGTATCAGGCTGCTTCAGAACGCGCCTCTACGCAGAAGCCTATTGCCGTAGCTCCAGCTATCTGCAAACCATGGCCAACCAAGGATACAACCCTTTGGTCGCAATTCAGATGGCCCTCTCCGGGGAGATCTACGCTCAGACGGGTGAGTAGTTACATTCCGATTAGCGTGTTAGCAAAGCTACGGCACTTGCGAACGACCCGGGAAGAGAGGTGATGGGAAGACGGCCCGGGCGCAAGCCCGGGTCAAAAACCGAGAAAAATCGTAATCTCCGGTCGGGGTTAGTGCAGTTGCTTGTCGAAAAAGTCCAAGGTCCGCTGCCAGGCCTGTTGCGCGGCCTTCGGATTGTATCCGAGTGCCGGCAGGTTCTTGGAGTCCGCCTCCTCGTTGGCGAATGCGTGCTTGGCGTCGTAGCGATGAAATTCGAAGGTCACGCCGGCATCGCGCAATTTCTTCTCCAGCGCGTCCACGCCCTCGATGGCGAAGAATCCGTCGTGCGTCCCCCAGTGTCCGAGCAGGGGCGCCTTGATCTGTGAGGCGTCGACGTAGTCGAGCGGCGGATAGCCGTACCAGACCACGGTGGCATCGTCCTCGGGGACATGCACCGCTGCGAGCAGCGCGAGCGCACCGCCCATGCAGAATCCGGTTACGCCGACCTTCGCACTGCCTGACCCCTTGAGGTACTCGATGGCCCCGCGGACGTCCTGCCCCGCGGCATCGCCGAAGTCCAGGTCATTCATGAGGTGCTTGGCCTCATTTGCCTCCAGCGCCAGCTTGCCGCGAAAGAGATCCGGCACGAGCACGCGGTAGCCCGCGGCGGCGAGCTTGTGCGCCACCCCCTTAATCTGCTCATTCAGGCCCCACCACTCCTGGATCACCACGATCCCCGGCGCGCCTTGAGCCTTCGCCGGCTCCACGAGATATCCCTTCGCGGTCTGGGCATCCGGCCGCTCGAAGTCGATCAGTTCTGCCATGTCGTCCCCCCGATGTCTGCGTGAATTTCTGATTGGGCTCAGCTGGTACGCTAGCGCGAAAGTGCTGTCTCCGCGCGCTGCGCCGGACGCTCTCGCAGCCCGGTATTTCGCGTTTTCGACCAAGGAGACGGGGCCCGGTTCCCCAGACAAATGTCAGACACGCGATCGGCGTCAGACACGCGATCGGGGTCTCCCATGTCCCATCCTCTGCTCCCGCAGAATGGATTGGTCCCACGGCGCGACTTACCGTCATACGCCCCACACCGAATTGGTCGGCGATCTCCTGCATGCTGTACGCTCCCGTGCGGTACGCCGCGGCAATCGCTTCGTCGCGGTTCCCAGGAAGATTCCGGTAATACTCCAACGGCTTCGCCATCGGCCGCCGCTGGATCCTCGGAACCTCCCGAAGGTCCCGGTCCGGCCCTATCAGAGCCTGCATTCTGTCGACGAATGCCTCCGACCCCAGGTATACCTGGTTCTTCAGGGCTCCCCACACACTGTCGGCGTGGATACCGTCCGCAACAAACCTCCTATACGCCGCAATCGCCCGTTGCCTGTCGGTCCCAATAGCCCGCAGCAACCAGTCTGTCTCGACAAAGCTGTCGGCCTTGTCCATCCCAATGGTCGCCCTGTAGCTGCTCCAGGGCCATTCTTCCGGACCGCGCACCCTGTCGGCGCGCACTGGATTGAGCACCACATACCGAGCCAGCTCCAACAAATAGCTGGCCTTCTCAACCAGTATCCCCTTGAAGCGCCCTTGAAAGAGGTGGCCCGCTCGGCGATGGGTCCGATTGACGTACTGCGTGTAGACCCCGTTCAGTTGCCGCATCCCTTTGGAGAGGTTCGCATCAGGCGTTTCGAGCACCACATGATAATGGTTCGTCATCAGACAATAGGCATGACAAATCCAGTTGAAACGATCGCAGGTTGCACCGAGGATCTCCAGAAACGCCGTTCTGTCGCCCTCGCCATCCTGAAGAAAGATCGACTTCCGTTCGTTGCCCCTTGCGGTAACGTGATACAGAGCGCCCGCGAGCTCGAGACGTAATGGCCTGGCCATAAAGCAATCCTTTGCTGTCCTGTCCGACTTTCAAACAGTAGCACCTCCCGGCCGAATGGGACATGGAAGACCTGACGCCGTCCTTCCGTCCTTTTCCGGGGCGGTTCACGGTGTCAGGTATCGGGTGATAGGCGGCTCAGCTTGTTCTAACGCTGGTTTTGATCGGGACCGTGCTCGTGGTCCTTGCCGTGCCCGCGCTGTTGTCGGTTGTGGTCAGTATTCCCGCCCTGCGATGTTGGCTTCTTCCGCTGCTGATTTTGCGTCTGCGGTTGTTGGCGCGTCTGCGGTTGCTGGCGCGTCTGCGGTTGCTCCTGCTCCTGCTCCTGCTTCTGCTGATATTGGCGCCGCTGTTGGCTTGACGCTGGCTGCGGCCGCTGCCCGGGTTGCTGATCTTTCCAGGGCTTCTGTTGCGGAGATGCTGACGTGGACCCGCGATGCACCGCTTCGCCTCCCTGCCTTCCATGCTCAGGTGTACCCTTTCGAGCAGGCGCTCCGTGTGTCGCTGGCTCTATATAGAGCCGCTGATAGAGTTTCCGGACTACGGAATCGCGGGGCTCGTACCGGTAATCGTGCTGCTGAAGCACTCGCTGACGATCAACTTGTCGGGGATACTGATCGCCCGAATAGTTTCTTTGATAAGTCGGCAGCTGGGCAGGCGCCGGAGCCGACCTGTGGTTCCACTTATCCCAGCCGGGCCTGTGATTTTCCCAATCACGGCCCCAGTGATCACCCCAACGCGGCGGCGCGTCAGCTTTCCACCCATGGAAGTACTTTGGAGGCTGGCGGTAGTAGCGCACAGGGATTCGCAGGATATATAGCGGCACATCCTCATTGCTCGTGGCCCACCAAGGTCCGTCGTACCAGGCACTCGAGTACCAGGCATCGTCCCGGTACACCCAGTACATCCCGTCGTAGAAGAAATAGTTCGCGTCCAATCGAGGCGCGTAGTAAACGGGGTAACCCGGTACGACACGGAGCTTCCGGAAAAGCATTCAGCGAAATCCCGATACTCACGTGTAGACTTCCGCTGCGGTCGTCCATGTAAGTCGTACCGGCAGACGAAGTCGCTGAGTAGCATAGAATCGCGAAGGCGATAATTAAGTGGATAACCCGAGGCATGTTATGACTCCTCATTAGCGGGCAGCATTTGAGCGACGGGCTGTAGCTAATAGCCCATATACATGCATGTCGCCAGCCGCGTCTGTTCGATATCGTACATATGGGCTCGAAAGCCTTCGCCCTCTGTGCCAATGTAGGTGAGACATCCGGCCCCGTAGGATCGATGGGGTCAGACTCGATAGAAATATCCGGATCGAGGTATGAGAGCAATCGAGTCTGGCCCTATTAGTCAATTTTCCCGCGCTCCGAGACCATTAAATCGCCCAACGTAGAGTTAAGCGTGCTGCGCAGCTGTTTGCGCAGCTCCGCTTGGACGCTGGGTTAGGCCTCACTTTCACCCCTTAGAGCCGCTCAGTTCAGTCGAGGACGTTATAGAGTACTTCTTGAAGATGCCCATGCACAAGAAAGTCCATTATAAGATGATGCGATCCTCGCCGAACGGAAAAGATGGTGAAGTTTGGCAAGCCCGACATGTTTAGAGCATGCTTTCGATCAGATGAGTCGCGATCCCCAAAATACAATACAGCTCTTCGAATATCCGCGATCTCCGGTAAATCCCTCATGTTAACGAGCGTGTTGTTTGCATAGTCTGATTTGCGCGGCGCAGTCCTGCCGCGAACATTAGCGAACGCAGAATACCTCGAAAAATCTGTCCTGATCCCAAGGCCCAGGAAAGCATCCGCTCTGATCTTTGCTGCAAGATGGAGCGCGGCGTATCCTCCGCCAGAAAACCCCATGACCGTCACCCTTGACGGATTCATGCCTGCGATGATGTCGCAGAGACTCGAAGAAATTTGGTCAATGCTGCCGCCGTATTCATGATTTCCGGTCGCATACATTCCACGCTCCGGATTCTTGACATATACGATACAGTCCGCGTGGCTGGCAATAAGGCAGTGCAGGAAAGGAAAGGAGATATCGAAATTATTCCAAGCCGTGGAATAGACAATGACGGCCCTGTTCGAAGTTCCCCCTGCCCCGAAAATTGAGGAGTTAAAGGACAAAAGTTTTTCGACCTTGCATGTATCGGCCAGAATCGCATCAAGTCCAGAGATCGCACGGACACGTTCCGCTGCCTTTGCAAGCCTCTCCAGTCGCAGGATGAGCGTTTCGTTGCGATGGCCGCGTGCCGCCACGCTATCAACGACACGGCACGCGAGATCGTAGCAGCCATGCCTGACAAGCTGATCCGCAGTAAAAAGAGCGTCCCTGACCCGAAGCTGTACGGATCTCGACAGGCCAACAAGGCGATTGAACTGCGATACGGAATGTATCGCCGGGTTATCCGGATGGAGGATCATCGACGCGCCCGATACCAATGCTTTGGCGGATCCTGCGAAACACGCTCCGTGATACCAGCAAGGGCGTTTCTCATTGCCAGGAAGAACAGCCAATGAACAGCCTCGCCGGAAGTGGAGAAAGTCTTTTTTGCAACTGAGAGGCGAGTCGGTGCAGGGTCAGGCTGATCCGGAGTGAAATCGGGAATGAGCGACCCTGGCCGGTTGCACCTATGTATGAACGGAGCTTCCGTGCTAACTGTCTCTGATGTCAGTGAAAAGCCCTCGATGGCCTTCCCCAGTGTAGTGAATCCCCAAATCGCTGAGGGTAGTGGGGGCGTGACCACATCGTTCGATGCATGAGAGGATCGACCTACCTCCGGCACTGCGCCAGTAAGCCTCAAGCGGTGGTGCCTTTGATTCTGTGTCCATAATCCTCGAAGTTTTGTCTGCGTAACAGCTAAGCATTTGTCCGTCGTGCGCAGTTCGGCATGACGGATAAATGTATGTTGGGCCGGCGGCCGGGGTCAGGTCTCCCGGAGCAGCCGACAAGGCTGCGAATCTTGGGGAGTGCAAGTCTCCCTGGCGTCAATTGCTCGATTCGGACGCCTAGCATATCTGGACTACGGGGAGGTAACGAACCGTGGGGTGCCCAGACGTAGAAGCCACGGCTGCCGCGGGCCCGAAAGGGAACGGCGGTAGGAGCCACCTGGGTGGCGAGCAAACTGGCGGGCCTGAACATAACGAAATGGCTGCAGCCCCGAGAAGACCCGCTGGACAGAAGTGGCTGTCCAGGATTGTTGTGGAGCGCCGACCCGCTGAGAGATCGGGGAAGGCCGAAGCCCTGGGGGAAGAAACGAGCGAAAGCACCTTGGGGGCCGCCGGGGTATGGGTCCAAGCACGTCAGGAAAGATTCGCAGAGATAACGTCGGGAAGGTGCTATGCCCAGCAGGGGCTGGTAGCAACCTGCAAAGACCCAAAGTACGAGGCGAAAAGCCGAGGCGAGGGGAGGGCGTAGGACTGGCGCATGAGTCCGTAGTAGCGATGACGGCGGGGTAGCACCCGCTGACGGGGTGGGAACGCCCTGGCGGTCAAGGTAACACCTTGAGCCGTGCAAAGGGGCTCTGGGCGCTTGGCGGGTCTGGAGCAGGCGAAACCCGGACGCAGAGCCGGACATAGCGGGCGATCCGCAGCCTGGAGAAGGACCGAGCCTTACGTGCAAACCGATACGGGGTGGGGTGTACATGAGCCAGCATTTAAGCTTCTGCTGTATCGGGAAGGCCGTAGGGGGAAAAGCCAAGGTCAGAACCGGACTCGGGAGATCCGACCGTCCGGGATCGTAGGGGGGCTTGCGGAAACGTGATGCATGGTCTGATGACCATTTGCCACGAAGCCGGAAACGGGGGATAAATTGGAAGTCATTGGCCTAACCATGCGCGCACCGTATTTCTACCCGACATCGCCCATGAGACTCGACCCGCAACGGGCCAAAAGATAGATCTGTCCCCTGATCAGGGCGCGGCCACCGAACGGCCCGGTGTGGCAAAGGCGACAAAGGCCACAGCCGGTTGGGCCTGAACGGGCTCGGGGCTGATCACGGCAGGGGATCGGCGCGCGAGACCTGACCTGGCCCGCGGCGGGGATCGGTCCTTGGGCAGCGCTTGCCGCCCGGCTCGGGGCGGGCCCTACTGGGGGTATGCGCCTGCGGTGACCCTCGGCATCAGGGTCGCTCGCGTGGCCACCAACCCCGCGGATACGTCCCGTTATCCGTTCCCGCCGTCGTCCAACCCATCATCCTGGAAACGGCAGTTGACCGCTTCCAATAACGATCAAGTGATTGATTCGACCATGGCTCAGGACAAACCTGCTGCTCACCCGTTGGGTGGCCGCCGCTACGACCACCAGAGCACGCACCGCGCGGCGCCTGGCTGCGTTATAACTCGTTGGAATAGGTTCTACTATTCCGCCTCGTCATGCCTTGCCAGACACCACGCGGCACGCACCCTGGCGGCCGTTCAACTGCCGCTTCTAGGATCATCGAGGTCGAGCCCCAGCTGCTGCGCGGGCGTCTCCTCGGAGGTCGGACGGGACTCCTCCGCCGCGGTTGTCTCCGACGGCACCGCCGCGGTCCGGCCCGCTGCGACCGGGCCGCCCCTCGGCTCGGACGTGCCGGGCGCCTGGTCGTCGGGCTCCTGGAGCTTCGGGGACTCACGCTGCCCGAAGGGGTCGTCCCGGAGCTGGGCGACCGTCCGACCCTCGTTCAGCCCTTTGAGCAGACTGCGCAGCCTTATCATCGCCCGCTCCCGATTGGAGTTGGGGTCCCAGACATGCTCTCCCCAGCGCACCGGATCGCGCAGCTCCCCGGCCAGGCGCTCCGGCGACAACAGCTCGTAGATGCGCCGCCACTCACCCTCCACCCGCAGGGCCAGGTTGGGATTGAGCAGGTACTGGCCGTGGTGCACCCGCAGGAACAGCTTGCGGTTATGGGGCTCGGGGCGCGCGACTTCGTTCTTGGACAGAATGGAAGAGATGTATTGGCGGCGCTTGCGCCGGGCCGGCACCACAGATTCCGGGAAATGACCGAGGACGTCGGCAAAATCGCCGGCGGCGAGCAGGGCCCGGCGCGAGGCCCAGCCCTCGCCGAGGCGCTGGTAGAACAGCACCATCGCCACGCTGAGCATCAGGTACTCCATCAGTCTCCGGTCGAGCTTGACCAGGCGCTCGTCCACCTGGATATCCAGGCTGGCCGGGGCCAGGCGCTCAAGCACCGCCGGCAGCTTGGCGCGGGCGAAGCGCTCGTCGGCACAGGCCCGCTCCAGGGCGATCTGGAAGGCGTTGAGGCCGTTGCCGTCGACCAGCCCCGTGTCGGCCTCGCGATCGAGCAACGCCTCGACCAGCTCGGCGTTGCCCGTGCGGCTGGCGATCATCAGCGGGGTCTGACCGAAGACGTTGCGAAAGTCCACCCCGTACTTGTCGGCTTCGGCGAGCACGCCGCCGTGGCTGCGCAGGCCATACAGCATGTAGTGCTTCTTCTCGAGCACCTGCATGGCCTTGTCCGGGTGCTTGGCGGCCTTGAAGCCGGCCCCGGCGAGCGCATTCAGGTAGCGTTGGTCGCGATAGACCAGGGCGTACTCGGTCAGCGCGATACAGGCCTTCTTCTCGCCGTGCTCCAGGGCTTTGCGCTCCACTTCGGCCAGGGCCTCGCCGCGCAGCACCGTCCAGGGTACCTGGCGCTGCTTGAGGATCTGCTCGCGGATCTCCTCGGCCTGCTCGTCCTTGCCCTGGAGCGCCAGGCGATGGGCCTCACGACGCCATTCTTCGAGGCTGGAGCGCTGCTCGGTCACATGGTCGACCGCCTCGTGCACCTCGACCAGACCGAGCAGGGCGAGCAGGCGTTGCTCTGGCCGTGGCTCGATGAGGTAGAGGTTCTTCACCGCCCGGGTCACGGCCACGTACAGGGCGTTGATGTAGAACTTGTAGATCTCCAGGGATTTGTCGCCCTTGTCGCGGGCCCGGGCGTAGCGCAGCTCGTCCGTGAGGTCCTGCTCGCCCAGCTCGCCGGCGATCTCGCGAAACCGCTTCTCCTCGCTGGAGACGAAGCCGTACAGCAGCACGTTCTCGTACTCCAGCCCCTTGGCCTCATGGATGGAGAACACCAGTGGGGTGCGAAAGAATTTGCGCACCTCGGTCTTCTGCTCCGGGTGCATGACCAGGATGGCGAAGCGCACCGAGCCCGCCGTGCGCCGGTCCAGGTCGCGCTTGACCGCATCCGAGTCCCTGAGCAGGCCGACCCGGCCATCGGCGGGGCCGCAGCTGCGTACCAGGTAGTTGCTCTCCTTATCGATGGAGCCGAACCGGGCATGCTTGATGTGCAGGAGTCGGTTGGCCACCTCGGTGACCTGTGGCGAATTGCGGAAGTTGGCGTTGAGGATGCGGATCAGGTCGGCCGGCGCGCCGTCGCCCTGCTCTTGCCAGAACAGGGTCTTGACCTTGGCCCAGGAGAAGAAATTGGGGTGGACCACCTGATTGGCGTCCCCGCACAGCAGAAAGCCGCGAGGGTCGCGCAGGGCGCGCAGGATCAGCAGCAGCTGGATGTTGGTGAGGTCCTGGACCTCGTCGACCACCGCGAAATCGTAGCGGGGCTCGATCCGTTCCAGCCAGGCGTGGCTGACCATGTTGGGGTCGAACCAGCCCTGCTGGTCGAGAAACCGCCGGTAGCGCTCGAACAGGTCATAGACCGCATCCCTCAGCTCCAGGGGGTAGATCGACTGGCGTACCCCCAGGGCCAGATAGGCCTCGCGGCTCAGATAGGCGCGCGCCTCCTCGGTCCCGGTGATGGCCCCCTGGATCTCCTCGAACAGGCGGTGGCTGTCGCGCAGCTCCCGGGGCAGGCGCTGGCGCGCCGCCCAGTCGGCGAACACCCGGGCGGTGACCTCCTTGCCGCTCGGAACATGGATGCTCTCCAGATATTCCCCAAAGGACAGAAAATCGACCTCCTGGGCGCTGTTCTCATAGCCGTGGGCGTAGTAGAGGTCCCGGGCATTCTGGGCGAGGAACGAGGAGCGGGTGACATAGACCACGTCGCCGAGCGCGTCCTTCATCTTCTCCAGGGTCAGGGCGGTCTTGCCGCTGCCCGCCGAGCCGATGATCACCAGGGGCGGGGATTGGCGATACACCGCCTCCTGGTCCTGGTCAAACGACAGGACCTTATCCAGCAGGTGAAACCGAGGCTGATCCGGGCTCAGGTAGGGCAGCACCGGGGCAGCGTCCCCCGAGGGCGCATCGAGGGTCGGGATCTTGTCCTCGTCGATGGACACGCCCCGGGCGAGGAACCGCGACTTTTCGTAGGCGTGCCGGTGGATGTGCTCGAGCACCAGCACGCAAGGCTCTTCCCGGTAGCGGTAGAGCGCAAACAGCAGCCGGTCGCTGCGATCCAGGCGCGCGCGGTAGAGATTGTCGCCGATCTTCTTGACCTCGGCCGAGCGGAAGTCGCCGGCGGCCAGGTGGCCGGCGAGCTTGTCATAACCCGGGATGGCCGCGGTATCCAGACCGCGGTAGATGAGCACTCTCATGGGATAGGGCGTTCAGCAGGGATGCGAGCGCCCCATGATAGCCTATCGGGCCCGGCCGGTTACCCGGTGGCGGCCCAATTCAATTACGGGGACAGTATACCGATCTCCACCGGCCGGCCGGCACAACAGGATCGAGGTTGATATCGACCTTGATGGAATGGCCTTGTCTCGCCCGGATGCGAAGCTGATCCGGAGTCAGGCTGAAGCGCTGCTTGTCATTTGTCGAGACGATCTCGGTGAGCAATGCCTGCGTCAAGCGGGCGCCGCTGGCATTTGCGCACTCGATCAGGTGGTTCCCATCTGCCCAACCCTCCCCATCGAGCGTCAGACCGATCGCGCCGGGGTCATGACGGAGCACGAGACTCAGGAGCTTGCTGAGGCCGTCAATCTGCTTGGACATGCTGGTCAAGCCCTAACGCCTCGTCCAGAAAGGACGGTCAGGCCCAAGTGTCGATTGTAGACGCAAGCGGAAATCGCGGCCTCGCTCGACCCTGGCCGTCTGGGACGCCAGGCGGCTCCGATCCTCGCTCTGAACCGGTCCGCCGAGCAGACTTTTTCGCTGTCGTGGGGCTCGGGCGCGATTCTCTGCAGCTGCGGGAGATCTCGCAACAGCGCCGGGCGTCGGGGCTCAAACGACCGGAGACGGAGTGGCAACCATTCAGCTGCCGTCATTCCGGCTATGGATGGGCCGGAATCCAGTACCGAGGGGGGGTTGACCGCCCGACTTGCCGTCCGTGGCGCCCGGATTCCGGTTTTTCCGCGGGAATGAATGCCGATTGATCCACATTCTGAACAATTACCCACAGGGAAGGGTAGTCGCGCAGGTCGGGTTGCGTAGCTACCCGACGACGTCCCAGTGCTGGCACCCCGGTTCTTCGGACGAGGGTCATCCTGGCGGCCAGGAAACCGCCGCTGGCCGGATGACGCCGTCGATCGGCGGGGCGGGGTTTTCCCGGGTTGAACTGACAGGCGTCTTGGGTAATTTAGACGGACCACTGTCCATCGACCGCGTGTCGTGGGTGATCTGACATGAGCGATGAGCAGGCGACTGAGCCCGAACCGACCGACGTCTCGGCGTTGCCGTTCGCCGCGCCCTGTCGGGAGCTGTCACTGGATGCGCCGCTGCGCTGGCTGGCCTGCGGCTGGTGGGACTTCCGGCAAGCGCCGGGGCCCAGCCTGATTCTTGGTCTGCTGCTGACGCTGCTCAGCGCCATCATCACCTGGGGGACCTGGGCCTACGGCACCCTCGCCCTGTACCTCGGCCTCGCGACCGGATTCGTCTTTGTGGGTCCGGTGCTAGCGATCGGCTTCTACACCATCAGCCGGCAGCTCGAATCGGGCAAGCCGGTGCGCTTGGGCACCTGTCTGCGCGAGGGCTGGCGGCGTCTGCGCGAGCTGCTGGTGGTGGGCGCTGTGCTGCTGGTCGTGCTGCTGGTGTGGGCGCGGGCGGCCTCCATGGTTTACATCTTCTTTCCGTCCGAGACCGGCGGGGGCTGGGAGTCGCTGGTCCCCTTTCTCGGGATTGGTAGCTCCGTCGGCGCGCTGTTCGCGTCGATCGTGTTCTCCGCCAGCGCGGTCTCCCTGCCGATGCTGGTGGACCGCAAGGCCGACTCGATCACGGCCGTCATCACCAGTGTCAACGCGGTGCTGCGCAACAAGGGGCCGATGCTGGTCTGGGGCTCCCTCATCGTTGCATTGGTCATCGTCGGCTTCGCTACCGCATTGCTCGGCTTCGTGGTGTTGCTGCCGGTGATCGGTCACGCCAGCTGGCACGCCTACCGCGAGACCGTCGATGCGTCGGCCTGGCCGGAGCACGAGAGCTGCTGACGCGGGCGCGGCGCCCCGGTCCCCGCGGAGTAGTCCCTTGTCGGATAGATGAGGTTGAAGTGCGTCCCGGATGCCCTTCGTGCTGCTCCAGGACGGCGCCCGACCGATGCGCTTCGCTGTGCTCAGCACGTTGTACGCGGCGTCGGCTCAGGGTATTGCCTGCGCGGTCAGAGACCGGATGAGCCCTGACATCACGCTGACCCCTACCGGAATGGCATGTGCGTAGTCCGGGGCAAACCGGGCCGAATGCAGGCCGGGGAGCTCGGTCCCGGCCGGTGCGGGCACCGCCGCCCCGAGCCACAGCAGGCAGGAGGGCGCCGGCGGGTCGAATGCCCGGCCGTAGCGGGAGAAGTCCTCGCCGACTGTCTGGGGCTCCACGTCGATGACCTGGGCCGCTCCCAGCCGCTCCACGAGCAAGGCGCGGAGACGGGCCGCGAGCGCCGGGTCGTTGTAGACCGCCGGCGTGTACTTCTCACGCACCTTCACCTCGGGCAGCAGCTCGTCCGGGACACCGGAGGCCATGGCCGTGCCCTTGCAGGTGCGCCGGATGGCCTCCAGTAGAAACCGGCGGGGCTCGTCCCCGAAGGAGCGCACCGTGAGCTTCAGATCCACCTCATCGGGGATGATGTTGCCGGCGGTGCCGCCGTGGATCGAGCCCACGGTGATCACGGCGGGCTGGGTGGGGGGGATCTCGCGCGACACGATGGTCTGCAGGTTGAGCACGATCTTAGCGGCGATCACCACCGGGTCGATGGTCTTCTGGGGCTGGGCGCCGTGCCCGCCGCGGCCGCGCACCCGGATCGCCAGGGAATCCACATTGGCCATGGCCCAGCCCGGGGTGATACCGATGCTGCCCGCGGGCAGCTGGGCGCTGTCGTGGAAGGCCAGCACGAAGTCCGGTCGCGGGAACTGCTTGACCAGGCCCGCGTCCAGCAGCAGCCCGGAGCCGCGCCCGATCTCTTCGGCGCCTTCTGCGACGAACAGGATCTTGCCGTGCCAGTCCTCGCGGCGCTTCGCCAGGTCGCGCAGCACCCCCAGCCAGACCGTCATGTGCAGATCATGCCCGCAGGCGTGCATCACGCCGGGCACCTCGCTGGCGTAGGGCTTGCCGGTCGCCTCGGTGACCGGCAGGGCGTCCATGTCCGTGCGCAGCAGCACCACCGGGCCCTCGCCGTTGTCGAGCAGCCCGGCGATGTTGTGCCCGCCCATGGGGTAGCGATAGCTCAGCCCGATGGCGTCCAGCTGCTGCCTCAGATAGGCCGCGGTCTGCTGCTCCTTCAGGGACAGCTCCGGGTGCCGGTGCAGGTGCAGGTACAGGCCGTCCAGATAGGCCTGCTCGTTGGCCGGCAGTACCTGCGGCGGCGCCGCGGCAAGCGCGTCGGTACGGGGCAAGGCGCTGGCAAAGGCCGAGGCCAGGACCAGCAGGGCGAGGCGGCAAGGGCGCATGGTCGTGGTTACCTCAAAGATGGGAGGTCGAGCGCGGGCTCCCGGTCGCGCGGCAGCACACTGATCCCGTCGCCGGTGTGGCTGCTAGGAGCCTGCCGACAGGCTCCTAGGCATGGTCCGAGAGCCAGCGGCGGTTTTCAAGCTCGCCGGTAATGTGATCATCGGCTCCTGCCCGGCTGTGTCGGCTTGCGTCGGAAGTCGGACAGGCTCCTGGGCGTGGATTGGGGAAGCGATTCAGGGATTGGGCCCGTCCGGACGTAATGTGCGGCAGCCGTCGGCAGGTGCCGCTCCCCGGCCCGCACCGGTACATGCGCCGTCGCCATATGAGCACGGCCATGCCGCCGCACAGCCCGGCGAGATGGGCCGAGGGCACGCTGGGCCAGGCGGTATGGGTGAGCATGGCCTGGCCCGAGGCCAGCTCCGCGACCAGCTTCCCGGCGCTGAGGATCGCTATGAGCATGACCCAGGGTCCCCGGGTCTCTCGCCAGAGCTTCACCATCAGTACCAGCATCAGGCTGTTGAGCACGCCCGACAGCCCGCAATAGCGCTGCAAGCCGGGTAGGCCGAGCCACAGCCAGGCATCCACCGCCGCGGTGCCGGCGACCAGGCCCCAGGCAAACAGCGCGGGGTCGCGCCGCTCCAGCTGCCAGCCGATCAGCAGCAACGCCGCGAGGTTCCAGAACAGGTGCTCGGGGTCGCTGTGCACCAAATGGCCGGTGATGAGGCGCCACCCTTCGCCCTGGGCGATGGCCGCGCGGTCGAAGACCCAGGAGGGCGGCGCGGGTCCGCCGCCGAGGTAGAGGGCGAGGGCCAGGAGCGCCAGGGCGAGGCTGAGCCCCGGCAGGGCGAGCCCGCCGGGGTCTGCGCGGTCTGTTGCTCGGCCGATCACGCCGCGCGTCCCGAGCGGCGTCGGGCGCCCAGGCCCATCGCCAGGACCAGCAGCAGCGCGACCGTCCACGGGTCGATCGCGCCTCCGCCAGCGCCGCCGTGGTCGGCACGCGGGGTGTTGTACATGGGCTGGGCGGTGTCGACGCGCCGCGAGACCGGGGCGGCCTGGGCGCGCCGCTGGCGGGCGGTCTGCTCCAGGGCGACCCGCGCCTGGTTGCTGCGCTGGACGCCGTGGGCGGCGAACTGCTCATCGCGCATTACCACCATCGACGTGTAGTCGCTCACCAGCCCGTACTCCAGGGCGAGGTCGGTGGCGGCTCGCTTGAGGTCTGCACTTTCGCCGAAGTCGGCCATCTCTTGCTGCATCGCCTCGATGCCGGCATAGCCCCAGAGGCGCTCCAGCTCCGGGTTATCCGCGCTCTGCGCGGGAAAGGCGAACTGGGTGCTGTAGCGCTTGGGCTGCCCGGAGATGCGCCCCTGGAGCTCGACCTTGGCGAGGCCGTCGCCCCAGTAATGCCCCATCAGCACCAGCTGCTGGCCCCGGTAGAGGCTGCCGATCTCCTTGGGTGTGACATCGGCCACCTTGATGCCGGCGATCTTGACCTCGACTCCGTGCAGGGCCTGGTGGGTGACCTTTCCCACCGCGGTGAGTAATTGGCCGACGATGTCGTCGCTGTTGGAGACCGCGATGGCGAAGCCCCCGGATGCCCCGGTCAGGGCCTCCAGCAGCGGGCGGTTGGCGCTGTTGCCCATGATGAAGGTGAACAGGCGCACGTCCTTGTGGCGCACCAGCTCGATGAACCGGCGCTGGGCGGTCTCGCCCACGTTGGCCACCCCGTCGGTGACCAGCACGATGGCGCTGGTGCGGTCGGCCTCGACGGCGTCGAGCCCTTCCTGGAGCCCGGCGTAGAGGTTAGTGCTGTTCTCCGGCCGGACGCGCGCCACCGCTTCGCTGTAATGCTTGACCGCCTCGGCGGTCGCCGGGACGTAGCCCTTGGTCAGCTCCCAGGAGCGGCTGTTGAAAAGCACGATGCGGAAGCGGTCGTCCGGGCGCAGCTTGCCCAGGGCGCGCTGCACGCCGTCGGCCAGGGTGGCGTACTTGCCTTGCATGGAGCCGGAGACGTCGAGCACGAACACCCAGTCGCTGCCCGCGGTGATCGGCTGCAGGTCGTCGCCGGGCGTGAGCGTGAGCATGAAGGTGCCGCGTTTGCCGGCGTCGGGCTTGTAGGTGAGCAGATCGACGCTGCCCGGCAGGCCGGACTGCAGGCGCCAGTACACCACCAGGTCCTTGTCCAGGGTGAAGGCGGCGCCCTTGGGCTGCTGCGGGTTGAAGGCCGGAGTCTGGACTTGGGCGGTGTCCTCCTCGTTGGTTGCGGCGACCCCCGCAGCCGTGGGATCACCGATGTGCAGCCGCCATTCCGCCGGCCCGACCTGGGTGAGCTGTGCCTGGGACTGGCCGGGCACGCGGACCGCGTCCACCGGATAGCCGGATTTCAGGTGCAGGTCGAAGCTGAAGCTGGCGGTGACCTTGGGGTCGGCGGTCCAGAAGGCGAGCTTCTGCTGGTCCACGCCGCCTTCCTCCAGGGGGTAGACGTAGCGGCCGATACCCGTGTCGACCGAGGCCGTCTGGTAGTAGACCAGGCGGATGCGGGTGTCCTGGCCGGCGCGCACCGGTGAGACGCTGATGTCGAAGGTCTTGTAGCCGTCCTTCTCGGTGATACCGGCGTCGCGGCCGGCCTGCTTCTCTTCCTCGTAGACCTGGCGGGCTTGCTGCTTTTCCAGCACCTCGCCGGCCACCGGCTTGCCGTCGATCCACATCGTAAATTCGCCCACCGCCGCATGCTCGGGCACCGGGAAGGAGTAGGTCGTCTCCAGGTCCCGGGGATGGGGGTTGTGGAACACCTGCTCGACGCTGGTCACGGCATAGCCGTCCTCGATCACTACGTCGACGTGCTGCTCCTTCAGCTCCAGGGGCGGCAAGCTGCCGTCGCTCGGCGTGAGCAGGCCTGCGGCCTGGACCCCACCGGCACCCAGTAGCCCGCCGACCAGGGCGAGGGCGCAGAGCCAGCGGGTCGGTGTGTGCGTGGTATTCATGGCGTCGCTCCTTAAATAAACAGCGTTCAATTATTAGGCTCGAAGTGCCCGCCTGCAGGCGGGCTGTCCCGCTGTCCGAAGAAAGATTATGAACAGCGCTCAATTATTTTTTAGCACATTATTGAACGATGTTCAATAAGCGGCTAGGATTTGTGGCAGGGCGACGTCAGAGGGGGCAGGCATGGCAAGGCGCAGCGACCACAGCCGCGAGCAGATCCGCCAGATGGCCCTGGGTGCTGCCGAGGCGATCCTGGCCGAGGAGGGCTACAAGGGCCTGTCTACCCGCAAGGTCGCGCGGGCCATCGGCTACACCGTGGGCACCCTGTATCTGGTGTTCGAGAGCCTCGAGGACCTGGTGCTGCAGCTCAACGGCCGCACCCTGGACGCCCTCTACGAGTGGCTGCGCGCCCGCCGGGGCTCCGCGGCCGACCCGCGCGCGGCCCTGCTCGCCCTGGCCGGGGCCTACATCGCCTATGCCGAGACCGAGACCGCCCGCTGGAACCTGTTGTTCGAGTATGTGGCGGACAAGGGCAACGAGCTGCCGGGTTGGTACCTCGCCCGGCTCACCCGGGTCTTCGGGCTGGTCGAGGGGGCTCTGGCCCCGCTGGGTGGCCATCGCACCGACCTGGAGATCCGCCAGGCAGCCCGGGTGCTCTGGGCCAGTGTGCACGGCATCTGCACCCTCAAGATCCGCCACCGCATGGATCTGGCCGGCGGCCAGACGACAGAACAGATGGCCGCCATGTTGGTGGAGAATTTCCTGAAGGGCTTCGAGGGCTAGTTGGAATTGCCGGAGCCCATGCGTCAGCTGTAGTCGCGGGCCACGGGTGTTTCGCTCTCCCGGCCATCCGGGCCCCGGTCGTAGCCTGGATCGGGCGCTCGCCCCGATCGGCCAGGGGGCTGGCCTCCTACAGCCCCGATCGCGAAGACAGGGGCCCGGCTCGCGCCCGCTCCAGACAGAACGAGTCGGCGCACGAGCGGCCTTCGGGGATCTCCCGTGGGTTGTGCACAGGGCGGTCGGGGTGGTTGCTGTTTGCGGCTGGTGGGGCCGATCCTGGCGTTGGCTCGGCACCTCGTGGACGTCCAGAGGTTATGCACGCGCGATGGCCGCGGTGGGTGTGGCGGTGCTGCCTCTACGCCGCGGCGGTGCTCTGCGCCCTGGCGGCCTTCGCGCCGTATCGCGTGCGAGTCTCGCCGCCGGTGCCTCTGGCCGAGCAAGCCGGATTCGTGCCCATGGCCCGGATCTCGCCGGTGGTCCTGGACCTTGACCCCCGCGCCGATGTGCAGCCGAAGCTCGAGCTGGAGCGCGGACCGCGGCGGGCGCCGGGACCAGCCGGGCGAGGATGCTATGCTCGCCCTGTGATCTCCCCGGCACGATTGGCCGCATCCGCAGTCCTGGTCTGGGCCCTGGCCGCCTGCGCCCGGCAGCCGGCGGAGCCGCCGCGCCTGCACTGGTATGTCTTCGACGAGCAGTCGGGGGCCTTCGCCGAGGCCGCCCGCCGTTGCTCGGCAGCGTCCGGCGGGCGCTACGAGATCGTGCCGGCGCCCTTGCCGACGGACGCCGACCAGCAGCGTGAGCAACTGGTGCGCCGGCTCGCTGCCGGTGACCCGGACATCGCAATCATCGGCATGGACGTGATCTGGACCGCCGAGTTGGCGGCGGCCGGCTGGATCCTGCCCTGGCAGGGCGAGGCCGCTCGGCGCGCACACGAGGGGCGCCTGGCCAGCGCGGTGCAAAGCGCGAGCTACGACGGGCGGCTCTGGGGCGTGCCTTTCACCACCAACACCCAGCTGCTCTGGTATCGCACCGACCGGGTGGCCAGGCCCCCGGCGACCTGGGACGAGATGATCGCGACGGCCGAGCGGCTCGGGAAGCTCGGCACCATCGAGGCCCAGGGGGAGCGCTACGAGGGGCTCACGGTTTTCTTCGTTTCGCTGCTCGCCTCCGCGGGCGGGCAGGTGCTCTCCGACGACGGCCGCTCGGTCTCGCTGGCGGCTGGGCCGACCCGCCGCGCCCTGGAGATCATGCACCGGCTCGCCACCTCTCCGGCCGCCGATCCGGCGCTCTCCACCGCCCGCGAGGACCAGGGGCGGCTGGCCTTCGAGCAGGGCGGCCCCAGCTTCATGCTCAACTACACGTACGTCTGGCCGAGCGCCCACGCCAGTGCCCCGGCGGTGGCCGCGCACATGGGCTGGGCGCGCTGGCCGGCGGTGATCCCGGGCCGGCCGAGCCGGGTCACCCTGGGCGGCGTCAACCTCGGCGTAGGCGCCTACACCCGCTATCCCAAGCTCGCCTTCGAGGCCGCCAGCTGTCTCGCCTCGGCGCCCAGCCAGCGCCTGGCGGCCGAGCGCGGCGGGCTGCCGCCGACCCTCGCCGCGCTCTACGACGAGCCGCAGATTCGCCGGGTCTTCCCTTTCGCCCAGGTGCTGCGCGAGACCCTGAGCGACGCCGTGCAGCGCCCTCAGACCCCGCTCTATGCCGACCTCTCGCTGGCCATCAGCCATACCCTGCACCCCATGCGCGCGATCGATCCGGATCGGGACCTGGCGCGCGTGCGCGCGGCGGTGGGGCGGGCGCTTCGCTCCGAGGGGCTGCTGTGAGGCTTCGGTGCAGTGCCGAGCAGCGCCTGGCCTGGCTGCTATGCGCGCCGGCGGTGACGGCCATGCTGGTGGTCACCGCCTATCCCATGCTCTATGCGCTCTGGCTGTCGTTGTTCCGCTACGACCTGCGCTTCCCCGGGGAGCGCCACTTCGTCGGCCTGGCCAACTACGCCGCGGTGCTCGGCTCGGAGGTCTGGTGGCGCGCCCTTTTCAACACCCTGGTGATCACCCTCGGCTCGGTCGCCCTGGAGCTGGTGCTAGGCTTCATCTTCGCGCTGGTGATGCACCGGGCGCTGCTGGGTCGGCGCGCCGTGCGTACCGGGCTGCTGGTGCCCTACGGGATCATCACCGTGGTGGCCGCCATGAGCTGGCGCTTCGCCTTCGATCCCACCACCGGCTTCGTCAACGGGCTGCTGGGGCTGGACGGGGCCTGGCTCGCCGAGCGCTGGAGGGCCTTCTTCGTGATCATCCAGACCGAGGTCTGGAAGACCACGCCGTTCATGGCCCTGCTGCTGCTCGCCGGGCTTACCCTGGTGCCCGAGGACCTGCTGAGCGCCGCCCGGGTGGACGGGGCGGGCGCCGTCCAGCGGCTCTTCCGCGTCACCCTGCCGCTGATGCGTCCGGTGATCCTGGTCGCGCTGCTGTTTCGCACCCTGGATGCCTTCCGGATCTTCGACACCGTCTACGTGCAGACCCGGGGGGCCGAGGACACCGGCACGGTCTCCCTGGTCGGCTACGACACCCTGATCACGCGGCTCAACCTGGGCCTGGGCTCGGCGGTGTCGGTGCTGATCTTCGTCTGTGTGGTGGTGATCGCCGCGCTCTTCATCAAGGGCTTCGGCCTGGATCTCAGCACCCGGGGACCGCAGCGATGAAGGCGCGGGACCAAGCCGGCCTGCTGGCGCGGCTGTTCTGGGGCGCGGGCAGCCTGCTGGTCCTCGGCTACGCGCTGATCCCCCTGGTCTGGCTGCTGTCTCTGTCGCTCAAGCGCGCCGCGGACCTGGGCGACGGGCGCTTCCTGCCCGCGGTGTTGAGCACCGCAAATTACGCGGCGGTGCTGCGCGATCCGCAGTTCGCCGCGGCGTTGGTCAACTCCCTGGGGATCGCCGCCATCGCCACCCTGTTGGCGGTGCTGTTGGCGCTGCTCGCCGCCTACGCCATCGTGCGCCTGGAGTTCGCCGGGCGGCGCCTGATTCTGGGTGCGGCGCTGGCCATCGCCATGTTCCCGCCGGTGTCGATCATCGGGCCACTGTTCAATCTGTGGCGCAGCTTCGGGCTCTACGACAGCTGGGCCGGGCTGGTGCTGCCCTACCTGACCTTCAGCCTGCCCCTCGCTCTGTGGTCGCTCTCGGCGTTCCTGCGCGAGATCCCCTGGGACCTGGAGAGGGCCGCCCGGGTGGACGGCGCGACGCCCCTGCAGGCTTTTTGGCGGGTCATCGTGCCGCTCGCCGCGCCGGGCGTGGTCACCGCCGCCATCCTGGTCTTCATGTTCTCCTGGAACGACTTCCTGTTCGCCAGCGCGCTCACCTCCACCAACCACGCGCGCACCGTGCCGGCGGCCATCGCCTTCTTCACCGGCAGCTCACGCTTCGAGCAGCCCACGGGCTCCATCGCCGCTGCCTCGGTGGTGGTGACCCTGCCGGTGATCGTCCTGGTGCTGGTGTTCCAGCGCCGCATCGTCGCCGGGCTTACCGCCGGAGCGGTCAAGGGATAGGGCCATGGCCGAGATCGAGCTTCGCAACCTGAGCAAGCGCTTCGGCGGCAGCCTTGCCGTCAAGGGCGCGAGCTTCACTATCCGCGACGGCGAGCTGTTCATACTGGTCGGCCCCTCGGGCTGCGGCAAGTCCACCCTGCTGAATCTGATCGTCGGCCTGGAGCAGCCAAGCGGGGGCGAGATCCTGATCGACGGGGAGCGCATCGACGGCGTCGACCCCAAGGACCGCAACATGGCCATGGTGTTCCAGAGCTATGCACTCTACCCGCACCTGAGCGTTCGCGAGAATCTGGCCTTTCCCCTCAAGCTCGCCAAGCGCCCGCGCGCCGAGATCGTCCAGCGGGTCGAGGCAACTGCCCGGATGCTGGGGCTCACCGAGCTGCTCGAGCGCCGGCCGGCCGCGCTCTCCGGGGGCCAGCGCCAGCGCGTGGCCATGGGCCGGGCGTTGGTGCGCGAGCCCCGGGTGTTCCTGCTCGATGAGCCGCTGTCCAACCTGGACGCCAAGCTGCGGGTGCAGATGCGTGCCGAGATCGCCCGGCTGCAGCGCCGCCTGGGCACTACCACCGTCTATGTGACCCACGACCAGACCGAGGCCATGACCCTGGGGGATCGCATCGCGGTGCTGCGGGCAGGCGAGGTGCTGCAGATCGGTACCCCGCGGGAGCTCTACGAGCGGCCCCTCAACCTTTTCGTCGCCGGATTCATTGGCTCTCCGGCCATGAACTTCCTGCCGGCGCGGCGTACCGGCGGGCGCCTGACGCTGCCCCTGGGGGAGCTTGAGCTGGCCCCCGAGGTCGCGCAGGCCCAGGGGCCGCTGGTCGCCGGTTTGCGTCCCGACCATCTGTGCCTCGCGCCGCCTGAGGCGGCGGGACTGGGCCTGGTGGCGGAGGTCCAGCTGGTGGAGTGGCTCGGAGCCGATCTGTTCGTCCATCTCGATGTCCCCCCGGGGGATTTCCAGGACCTGGTGTTGCCCGAGGAGCTCGGATTTGGTGCCGACACATCGGGCAGACACCGGTTGGTGGCTCGTGCCGATCCCGCCACCCGGGTGCGGGAGGGGGATCGCGTCCACCTGCAGGTCGACCCGGCCCATGTGCATCTCTTCGACGCCGCCAGCGGCGAGAATCTGCTTCTCCAGGGACCTGCCGGCGTTGCGGTCGCGAATCTCTGATCCGCCGCCATCACTGGGCAGCCACCGCTCGCACGCGCGAGTTGCCAGCTTTGGTCTTTGCGCTTTTAATATCGGCCAGCCCAATCCGGAGGACCACGGCCATGAAGCTCGGCATCGCAATTCTGTCAGCCCTGTTTCTGGTGGCCTGCGCCCCGCCCGTGAAAGAGACGGTCGAGGCGCCCAAGCCCAAACCTGTGGCCAAGGTGGTCCGTCCCCCCTCGTTCTGGGACTCGCTGGCGGCAAGAACGTCCCCGGAGCGCACCCGCATCCGCGACCACTTCCGCTATGTCGCCATGATCAGAGACACCGGGATCCCGGGCTTCACCTATATGACCTATCGGGCCGGCAACCGGGCGGAGCCGGTGGGCTTCACCCTGACCAACAAGGGCTCACCGCGGATCAATCCCAGGGGCCTGCACGGCCGGGCGATGCGCGAATTTCAGTTCCTGTTTGCGGATCGGGCGGAAGAGAATGTTTTTCTGAACGTCACCGACGATGTTGCCATCTCGGGCCGCTACAGCCACGACAACATGTTCCGGGAGCTGCACTTTTTCCCGCGTTTGCAGCTGCCCTCGGTGAAGCGGGTCGAAGACGGCCAGCGCCTGAAGGTGACCCTGCCCACGGGCGAGCCCCTGCTGTTCGACGCCCGCACCAAAGAGATTGTCGGCGGCGTGCTCCAGGAGCGGCCCATGGACTGCAACCCGAACCGCAGTGCCCGCAAGGACCCGGCGATCAGCTACAGCGGTAAAGGTCTGTTCATCACCGTGGCCCAGCGCGGCGAGGACCCGCGGCTCGCCCGCGTCTGGGGGCGCACGAAGTACGCCGAGGTCGAGTATCCGACCAAGTACCCCAAGCCCTGCCGCGTGTCCCCGGCGCTGATCTGGGACCAGCACCGCAGGTCCGGCTCCCTCTACCCGCCGCTGACCATGCTCCACCCCACGGATGCGACCTTGTTCGCCATGCTGGAGAAGCAGTGCGGCTGGGACCTGCACGAGCTGGCCGAGCGCGCCCTGCCCGATAACGACCAGCGCCGGGTAGCTGCCGTGAACGACGGGGCGGGTGCTCCGTCACCCGACCCAGGAGATGTGGGTCCCGGGTCGGCTGTCAGGTAGCGGCCGCGCCGGAGCTTGTCCTGCGGGTCGCTGGAGCCACGGTCCCGGTGACGATTGGCAGCGTATCGCTTGGCAAAGCGCGATCTTACCGCGCATAGACGTGCTGCTTCGCGTCCTGGTAGCGCGCGTAGATGTGCCGGTAAACGACGTCGGCCCTGGCCGAGACCTCATCCTCGTCGTCGCTTGCAGCGGGCAGGCCGGTTTAGTCGCTCCATAGAAATTCGAGGACGGTGGTCTTTACCGCATCGCCGGTCGCCTGTTTGGCGAGCAGCTCCGTGGCGACACGCTTTATCCGAAAAACGGCAGTTGGAACCGCCAAGGCGCAAAGGACGCCGAGAAAGATGTGCGCCAGGTACAAAAGCTCCTTCTTCACCCAAAGAATGACTCGGATTTCGATGATCCTAGAAGAGGCAGTTGAACGGCCGCCAGGGTGCGTGATTTGTGGTGTCTGGCAAGGCATAAGGAGGCGGACTAGTAGCTCTATTCCAACGAGTTATAACGCAGCCAGGCGCCGCGCAGTGCGTGCCCTGGTGGTCGTAGCGGCCGTCTACCAACGGGCGAGCATCAGGATTCTCCTTGACCATGCGCCAATCAATCACTTGATGGCGGCTCGAAGCGGTCAACCGCCGTTTCTAGGATGATATATCCTTGAAACACTTGGCAATCTTGGCGCCTTGGCGGTTCAGATGCTTTTTCCAATGAGAACCGTTGTTGCCACGCTCGCGATTCTGCTCCTGGTCTCCTGTGTGCCTCCGGCAAAAGAGACCGTGCAGGCACCCAAGCCCGAGGTCAAGCCCATTCCGGCCCCGGTCCCGGTCCAGGCGCCCTCTTTCTGGACCTTGCTGGCTGCCCGGACGGCCCCGGAGCGCAGCCGCATTCGGGATGCCTACCGCTATATCGTGATGGTCAAAGACACCGGGATTCCGGGGCTCACCTACATGTCGTATCGGCCGGGAGCCCAAGGGGGACCGGTGGGCTTTGCGCTGACCAACACCGGCTCCGAGAACATCAATCCCAAGGGTCTGCACGGCCCGGCCATGCGCGAATACAAGTTCCTGTTCGCGGACCGGGCCGAAGAAAACCTGTACCTCAAGGTGACCGATGATGTCGCCGTCTCCGGCCGTTACAGCCACGACAACACGTTCCGCGAGCTGCACTTCTTCCCGCGCCTGCAGCTGCCCTCGGTGGAGCGCGTCGCCGGTGGGCGCCAGCTGAAAGTGACCCTGCCCACGGGCGAGCCGGTGTTGTTCGACGCCGGCACCAAGGAAATCGTCGGCGGTGTGCTGTACGAGCAGCCCATGGACTTCAACCCCAACCGCAATGCCCGTAAGGAGCCGGCCGTCAGCTACAGCGGAAAAGGGCTGCTGATCACCGTGGCCCAGCGCGGCGAGGACCCGCGGCTCGCCCGGGTCTGGGGGCGCACCAAGTACGCGGAGGCCAGGTACCCGGCCAAGTACGCCAAGCCCTGCCGGGTGTCCCCGGCGCTGATCTGGGACCAGCGCCGCAGGCCCGGCGCCCGCTACCCACCGCTGACCATGCTCCACCCCAAGGACGCGACCCTCTTCGCCATGCTGGAGAAGCAGTGCGGCTGGGACCTGCATGAGCTGGCCCATCGTGCGCTGCCGGACATCGATCAGCCCCAGGTGGCCGCCGTGACCGGTGGTAAGGTCGTGAGGCCCCCCGAGCCTGGGGAGGTGCTTCCGCGATCGGCTGCCAGATAGCGGTTGCGCCCGCAGCCTGGGCTGCTAGCGCTCCCCGGCCTTTTCTTCGACGACTCTGCCGTCGCGGTAGACTACGACGTAGCCGGACACCCGCCGGGCGCGTTCCCGGGCCCGCTGTCCCGCGCGCCGCAGCGCCGCCTCGACCTGGGCCAGGTCCGGATCTTGTTTGTGGTCGGGGTCGGTAGCGCCCTTCATGGATTGTGCCCCTCGTCCAGCAGCACCGGCATCTCTCCGGAATTGTCGTACAGAATCCATGCGTCGACCAAGGCCCGATACACTCGATCGAAATTGCGAAGCCCGGCGTCGAATCGCCGTCGGATGACTGCCGGCGGAAGGTCGTGCCCGCCCTCCCGGACCCGCTCCGTGACTCGGGCTATGGCCATGTCCGGGATGGGCAACCGGAGAAAGATGAGCTTCACGCGATACCCCCGCCCCTGCCAAAGTGGGATGAGGCGGGCATAGCCGCGCCCGCTCAGGGTGGTCTCGAAGGCGAAGCTCTCGCCGCGGCGCACGTGATCGCGGATCTGCTCCAGCATGATTCGTCCGGCACGCACGGCGGCGACCTCGGGCCGAAAGGGGCTCAGGCTGGCCGCGATCAGGTCGGCATTCACGAACACCGGACAGGCGGCCTCCTGCGGCAGGAATTCTTCAGCAAGGGTCGTCTTGCCCGCCCCGTTGGGGCCGGCAATGACGATGATCTTGCGCTCGCCGGCAGTCATGGGCTGATGTTACTGAACGGTGGGGAGGGTGTCCTCGTAAGGATCGCGACCGTCACCTCACCCGCCTGGGGCGCCAGCTCGCGCGCCTGTCGGTGGACCCGCGCATCGCCCGCATGCTCTGGGAGTCCGCCCAGCGCAACTGCCTGCGCGAGGTCGCGGTGATTGCCGCGGCGCTCAGCATCCAGGACCCGCGCGAGCGCCCGCTCGACAAGCAGCAGGCCGCCGACGAGGCCCACGCCGCCTTCCGTCACGAGCGGTCGGATTTCCTCGCCTTCCTCAAGCTCTGGGAGCACCTGCAGGAGAAGCGCCCGCACCTGACTCGGCGCAAGTTCCAGCGTCTCTGCCAGACCCTGTTCCTCAACTGGAGCCGGATCGAGGAGTGGCACGATATCCACCAGCAGCTGCGCGCCCAGCTGCACGAGATGGGGTTCCGGGACAACGAGAAAGAGGGCAGCTACGAGGAGATCCACCGCTCGCTGGTCACCGGGCTGCTCGGGCACATTGGCTTTCGCACCGAGACCAAGGAGTACCTGGGGGCGCGGGGCACACGCTTCTGGATCTGGCCCGGGTCCGGGCTGTTCGCAGGGGCGCCCAAATGGATCGTCGCCGGCCAGCAAGTGGAGACCGCCAAGCACTATGGGCGGATCTGCGCCGGCATCCAGCCCGAGTGGGTGGAGGCGGCCGCAGGCCAACTGGTCAACCGCTCCTGGTTTGAGGCCCACTGGGAGCGCAAGCACGCCCAGGTGGCCGCCTACGAGCGGGTCAGTCTCTACGGGCTCACCCTGATCCCCAAGCGCAAGGTCAACTATGGCCCCATCGACCCGGTGCAGTCCCGGGAGATCTTCATCCGCTTCGCCCTGGTGGAAGGCGACTTCGCCACCCGCGCCCCCTTCTTCCGCCACAACGCCGAGCTGATCCGCGAGGTCCAGTACCTGGAGCATTCGTGGCGGACCTGGCGGCTGTCGCGGACAAGGAGGGGTTCGAGCGGCGCATTGCCGAGGGGCGTGAGCGCCTGATGGAGGTCGCCGACGAGGCCTGCGCCTTAGTGCGCGAGATCCTCAACCGTTATCAGGCGGTGCGCAAGGCGCTTGCGGGGATCACCCAGGTGAACTGGCAGCCGTCGGTGCAGGACATGCGTGCCCAGCTCGATCGGCTGGTGTTCAAGGGCTTTCTGTAGCAGGTGGGCTATGTTCATCCGAAGGACTATCCGCGGTATCTTCAGGGGCTGGCGCTGCGGGCGGAGAAGCTGCGGCATGCTGCGGGGCGGGATCTGCAGCGGCTGGGGGAGATGGCGGCTATTCTGGAGCAGGGGAGGGAAAGGGACGAGAGGTGCCGCGCAAGTGGACGCGCCGATGAGCGGGTGGAGGAGCTGCGGCGGATGTTGGAGGAGCTGCGGGTGTCGCTGTTTTCGCAGGAGCTGGGGACTGCCTATCCGGTGTCTGTGACGCGGATTGAGAGATGGTTCAGGGAGGTGGGGTTGTAGCCTCGATGGAGGGAAGCCGAATCCGGGGGAGACGCGGAATCCACGCAAGGGGAGGGCAACAGCTGGCAACCGCGTTACAAAGATCCGACTGGATGCCAGGTAGCGGCGCGTCTAGACTGCTAGCAACATGGGAGCCGGGGAGATTTCCTTCGATGAAGACCGTTTCGATTGATGTCGAAATTGACCAGGATGTGCTCGCGAGGCTTTCGCGCCTGAGCGAGCAGCGACATTGCTCGACCCAAGCCCTCGCTCAAGCCGCCGTGATCCAGTACCTGGAGCGCGAGGAGCGTTCCGAACGCGAGCGCATGGAAGATCTTGCACGCTGGCGGCGGTATGAAGACACCGGTGAATGCTTGAGCCAGAAGGACATGACGGATTGGCTCGAGTCCAAGGCCAGGGAAGCCGCCGAGCGTGCCCTGGAAAGATAGATCGCTGGTCTGGCTTCCAGAGGCCAAGCGCGACGGTGACCGTCTATACCGATTCCTGGTCGAGGCTGACCCGCGGGCAGCAGAGAAGGCGATGAGACTCGTCGCAGCGGGCGCCGCGAGATTGCAGGCTCACCCGGAGATCGGAAGGTCCATGGGCGACGAGATGGGACGGCGCGAGCTCTGCCTTCCTCTCGGATCGGGCGGATATGTCCTGCGCTACGTCATTACTGCGGACGAGATCGTAGTGATTCGCGCGTGGCATTCACGGGAAGAGCGGAGCTGGTGCGAACAACTGCCCGACAAGATCCAGCCCCTGGAGTGATTCCGGCAGCACCTTGGCGCATCAAAGAGCTTGCCGTGCTTCCCGGGTACCGGCTGGGCGTGACGTTCCAGGATGGTACGAGCGGCATAGCCGATTTGTCGTTAATTTTGACGGCGCAGGATTGCGGTATCTACGAGTTGCTCAAGGATCAAACAGTGTTCGCTCGGGCGCAACTCGACTTGGGGGCGGTGGTCTGGCCGAACGGCGCTGATCTTGATCCGGCTTCGATGTATGAAAGGATCAGGGAAGAGAAAACGTGGTTTGTTCCCATTTGATCGGAGTGAGCGGCAAGTTCTGTGCAAACCGCGGCGGCCTCAGTCGGATGCTACGATGCGAGAACTGACCCCAATGCCCCTTCAAGAATTGGCCCTTAAAGCAGCCCGCCTTTGGCGTCGCGCATGCAGGCTGCGCTCGGTAACGAACGTCCAGCCATTGGGTTGCTTTAATGAAGGGAAGCTTAGCCGAGCGGTCACTGGGGAGCTGCGTGGACCGGAGGATTCGTTCAATTGTAAGCGTAAAGAGCGATGTGCCGCGGCGGCATACATGTTTGACAACCAGGCCGCTTTGAAGCAAATGATAGATGCGTTGCACTCAGCGAAGCTAGACGAAAAGATACGGGGCAAGCCAGAAACAAAGAGCCGCAGGAAGGCGCTCAGGGAGCTATTACTAAATGGCCCCAAGGACTTTAAGAAGAGCCAGTGTCGAGCCTTGGGGGATGCGTATTTTGCGGCGATGGCCCCTCAGGGTGCGGTCTTGGTGACTAGCAACGTTGAAGATTTCAAGCCTCTCTGTTCGGCTTTGTCCAAAGATGTGAGGGCGCCGTAGTAATTTCGAAATAATCAGCGGGACCGATGGTACTCGAAAGGGTCAGGTCCCGCCTTGTACCATGCTACGATTCGAGACCTGACCCCACGTGACCTGACCCCACGTGACCCCTTGATCCTGCGTGTATGACGAAAAGAGAGACTCTGCATGATGCGAGAGAGAGGGATCGTCCCGACCTGAACGACCAGGTGGATGTGATTGTCCATCAGGCAAAAGGCATGCACCCGATGACCGAAGCGCTCAACACCTTCCTGCATGAGAAGGTAAAGGTGAGTGCGATCCTGAGCGTCAATAAATATGTCTGCACCGCCATTGCCGCGCAGCATGACATTGTAGATGGCACCGGGATAATGGATGCGGGGTTTACGGGCCATTTTGGGAGCTTAACAGAAAAGAGCAAACTTGCAATGTTGCAGGCCTGACCCCGTTTCTGGGGCGCGGCCCTCAACGATCTTGCTGAACCGGTCGAGGGTGAGGTCAGACCTGACTCAGGGCGACTTCGAGTCTACGAGCAGCGGATAGGGATTGACGTATGTCCCCTTCCACCAGCGCTTCTCGGGGTCGAGGCGGATCAGCGCGAAATGGAGATGAGGCGAGTCCCTGGACGCGTTGCCGGTGGATCCCACGTAGCCGATGATCTGGCCGCGGCGTATCTGTTGCCCTTCATGAAGGCCGCTCGCGTAACGATTGAGGTGAGCGTAGCAGTAGCAGAAGCGCTCGTCGGGATCGAACTCGTAGATGGTGAGTCCTCCCGCCACGCTGGTGAAGAGTTTCTTCACCACGCCGTCGTCGGCCGCGATGACGGGCGTGCCGCGCGGCGCCATGATGTCGATCGCTTCGTGGCGGTGATCTCCGCGCCCTTGGTCGAACGTGTCGAGCATGGAGGAAGCGGCGACGCCTTTGACCGGGACGATGATCAAGCGAGGTACGTCGGGTTCCCGACTCGGCGGCCCGACCTTCGCCGGCTCCGCGGGTGACGGCTCTTCCGGAACGGGAGCGATCGCCGCGAGCACTTCAACCGAGACAAGCGCTTTTGTCGGATCGATCACGGCCGGAGGCTTGGCTGGAACAGGGACCTCGCTCACGATCGCAGGTAACGCAGTCGTCGCCCTCGGCGCCTCCGTCGGATCGACGCTCCTGATCTCGTACCGTCCCCTCGCAACCCAGCCGAGGAGGGCGGCGAGCGTAAGGCCGACCACGAATACCAAGACGTTTTTCATGCGCTTTCCCTCGTCTCGCCCGCTACTGTTCCAGAATTGCGGACATTCCCGGCGTCACCATCGTCGCGAGCTCGGTCGCGTCCCAGTTCGTCAGACGAATGCAGCCGTGCGAACTGCTCTTGCCGATGGTCGAAGGCGCCGGCGTGCCGTGGATCCCGTAGTGCGGCTTCGAGAGATCGATCCAGACCGACCCCACCGGACCATTCGGGCCAGGTGCGAGCTTCGTCGCCTCATCACCCGCTTCGGAGTCCCAGAACAGATCCGGGTTGTAGCTGAACGGGGGGTTCCACGCGACCCCGTTGACCTTCCATGTGCCGAGGGGAAGCGGATCGTGCGTACTCCCGAGCGTTGCGGGATATCGGGCCAGCACGACGCCGTCACGATCGATGGCCTCGACTGCCCCATGACTCTTGCTGATCCGAATCGTCAAACCATCGATCTTCTCGAACGCCGGCCGCGCGACGTTCGGGACCAGGATGATCTCGCCGACGCGATCGAACGCGTGCCCGGGATTGAGAGCCGCGAGAAGCTTCGGGCTTGCGTGAAATTTCTCGCCGAGGGCCTCGGCCACGTTCTCGTATCCGAGAGCGGAGAGCTTTGCCTTATCGGCGACGTCCGGCGGGATGGTAATGAACGGACCCGCAAGATCCTCTTCCGTCAGCGTGTAGGGCACGATCACGTCCGCGGTATCGAGGTTGAGTGCCTGCCACGTCGCGGCATTGGCCTCCGCGCCAGCGGTGATTTTTCTTGCCAAGTTGAACGCTGCGATTGCGTTGCTCGTGTTGGTGCCGAAACGGCCGTCGATCTCGCCCGGCGAAAAGTGCGCGCGGTCGAGAAGAATCTGGGCCCGCAGAACGGCGGAACCATTCTGCGCGGACGACTTGACGATTGGCTGACCGACGCCGCTGTTCGTCGAGGCGGCGCTCGGTGTCGCTTTCTTCGCAGGTGTGTGTGACGCGGCGTCCGTCGGAGGGGTCACGAAGAGAACCTGCGCCAGCACGAAGCTGAGGATCAGAATTCGCGGTCTTGAATTCATCGGTTTGCCTTCCTTTATCGTTGAGGTTGCGGCATTGATCGCTGATGGACCGGGGCGAGAGAGGAGGCCGGATCGAGTTTCCTAGCCTCGGATTCCAGTTCAATCCTTTCGATTGTCGTTCAAGTGAGCGGGCGTCGGAAGTGTAGTTACTACTCCCGCCGCGTGTTGCGGTTAGGGAGTAAGTGCTGTTCCTGCCCGCGGCGCGATTCCCGAAGACCCGGGAAACATGGGGCCCGGAAACATGGGACCAGTTCTCTCATTATAGCATCTCAGAAGAAGGAGGGGCTCCAGCCCTTTCAAGGTGCACGGATAACTCATTGATATATCCAGAAAAATTTTGTCCGACGGACAATTTATTGTAGAACAACTATAGACGACAAGGCGGAATATGCTGATTTTGCTGCCGATTTCGAGCGTATCGAGTCGAGTTTTTTCCAGCGAATCGCGCGATATCAGCGTGTCAACAGTGCGCCGTTTTTCACATTAGAACTTTTTATTTATTTTTCAAAGAGTTGCCACCTTGAAAGGGCTGGGAGGGGCTCCTGAAAACGGAAGGCGTCTTGCATGGTAGGACGCTGCAACACTGGACTCCATTCACACGCAGCTTGGACCTAGGGCAGGCCTCTAGGATAGACCTGTCACACTACGCCCCCGGCCCCGCCAAGCACGGACCACGAAGCCCTGATATAATTCAGCGGCACGAATCCGCCCTCTTTAACAAGGAGATACGCATGAAAACCGCCATCCTTTCCGTGCTGTTGCTGACCGCAGTTGCTGCAGCACCGACAGCTTCGCTTGCTGAAGACGCCAGCATGCCGAGCGAGGCCGTCATCGCGCAACAGTTCCAGCTCTGGAACGCCGCATTGCAGACGGGCGATCCCGCAAAGGTCGCTGCGCTTTACTGCAAACCAGGCGGAGTATTGATCCCGACCCTGTCGAACAAAATCCGGATCACATATCCTCCAAATACCGACTATATCGACGACACCCCCTCCGAAATCGCCGACTATTTCGAATATTTCCTGAAGCTCAAGCCGAAAGGCAAGATCGACAAGTCCTACATCCGCATCCTCGGCCCCGCCGGAGCGATCGACTCCGGCATCTATACCTTTACCCTGACAACGAAGGAAGGCAAGACCCAAGACGTCCAGGCCCGCTACACTTTCGTGTACGACAAAATCGACGGCAAGTGGTGCATCATGGACCACCACTCCTCGGCCATGCCGGAATAGTAAACGGACTAAACGCCGCATCAACTCGCCGCGGGGAAAATAAAACGAGGCGCCATGCAAATGGCGCCTCGCGTTTATGAGGGATGACCCGCTCGGCCGAGATGATCGCGACTCCGAGGCGCTGAATGCCGGAATGCTAAACAGGGAGGCACGGGGTCAGGGAAGGAGGGTCAAAGGTCAAAGGGGCCAGGCTCGATTAATCTCGGTTTTCGACGATCTTCTTTGGCCGCCCGCGGGGCCGGGCTTCACGCCGCTGGCCTGTGGCTTTCTCGATTTGATCGACAAAGCGCGAGTTTCCGAGCGGTTGGCCCTGATTTAGCGCCACGCGGATGTCCTTGATAGCGTCCGCATCGAGCTCCGGCCGAAAGATAGAGCGATAAGCGTCAAGCCGTTCGCGCTCGGCGCGGCCACTGCGTGAGCACCGCCCCAAAGAAAGTGCGCAAGATTCTTGACACGACCGGGTCTACGACCGGTCTGTCACCGGCAAGAAACCCGTAGCGACGGCAGAGCCCTGTTGATAACCCAAACCCAATATAAACACACGCCCTCGTCGGCCTGAAGCGTTGCCTCGTTCATAACTTACCGTTCCTTTGCACTTCGCCACAATACCTGGGTCGTGCAATGCGCCGCACCATAGCCTTTTTTCATATTGGAGAAATTGATCCAGGTAATCTTTACATGATGGTTTTCCAAATTCTTTAGGTATTCGGCACTAAAGCATTTGTCCTTGCCGCCTCGTTCGACTGGAGAGCAACCATCATCGACGGCAAAGATATTGCGCCCGGAAATCGTCAGGAAATTAATACCGTACAGCTCCTGATCCTTTTCCGAAACTGGGATGATCGTATAGCCTCTGTCTTTCAAGACCTTCACAAAATTCTCGGTGACGGGGTGTAAGGTATAACCGCCGCGTTCTCTTTTGAATACATCGGCACTCAGGCATTTGTTATTGGTTTGAACAGTGCAGTTCGGATCGGTTCTGCCCTTTACCAAAACCGCCAGATTATGGTCGATGATATTGAAATAGGTATCCAGATGCATTTCCTGTTGATTATGCCATTCATCCTTTACGACGATCACCTCGTCGACATTCCCAAAGGCATCGCCGGCCAATAATTGTTTGACGGCTGCCTCATTGGTTCTCAAGCCGGTCCCTATGAATACTCTGTTTCCGGCGGGAATGAAATCTCCTCCTTCCAGAGTGCCCGGTGCGGCAATTTCTTGCTGGATGTATTTCACATGATCTATGCCTTCCAATTTCTTCAGAATGAATCTGGCCAGTGAGTTTTCCACCTGGCGCTGCGACCTGGCCATTCGCCCCACGATGACTCCCTTTTCGGTGGTAATCATCTGGTCCCGCATGAAATACATATTCATCATCGGATTGGATCGGTAGTCCGCAATGACATTATAACCGCCGTCTTTGCTGCCACTTGTGTCGTAACTGAGGATAACTGTCGGGCGCTGCAACACCATGCGCACGAGCACCTCCGGTGCCAATCGAATCAGTGCCTCCCGATATTTTCGCTTTTGAGAATATTGATCTCTGGGCTGAAGTTGCGAGACATCCAAGATTGTCATATCATTGGCCAAATCGACCAAGTCCAGATATTCCTTGTTTTTCTGAGCGGCGTCGACCCCGTACAACAAAACCTCTTCCACGGTTCTGACCGTAGGCACCACCTGTTTCAACTTTTCGATATAGGCTTGATGCTCCTCCGCCGCCTCCTTCATGCTAAAGGTGTCTTCAAACAGCGCCGCTTCATAATCGATCACGCCCATCAACACCTCTTCGCCCGGGGTGTGCATCAGAATGGACTGGGCCTTGTCCCATTCGGCAGCCGCTCCGACGCCCATCTCGCCCGCCCAGGCCGAGTCGATCGTCAGGAACGCCGTCAGGAAACCCAAGATCAATCCGTTAAGCATTTTGGTTTCCTTCCTCTTGTTGGTGTCCGCAAAAAAGCGATTCATCATAAATTCTTTCTCCCGATAGTCGTTACTTCGCAAACCCGTGCAATCCGATGTCCTTCACTTAGGAATCATTACAGCATAGCGTTAAGGGATCTGCCGGATCCAGCGTAGATCAAAGGGATCGGAGTGCAAAACTCGCTTCTCACGGCCGGACAAGCCTGGCACTCCTTCAGATATGCTTTCTGCACATATCATAGAATTCTGAACCGGTGGTGATCGAACGTATCCTGCTCCAGTTGGGGCTCTGGAGCCCGAGCCCACCCGGCCAGCAGGGTCCACGCGAAGACGACGATTGGCCGGGCAATGGCCAGATTCCGCTGACCTACGAGCCCGTGCACGCCATCGCCTGACTGACTTCGAGCCTTGACGTAGGCCACTGTGGGGGCAAAATCAGGCAGAGGTCAAGGAAACGGGGCAGAGAGGCGTCGGTCGGGGTCAGGTCCGGCACGCGACGGCCTCACCAGGGGGGATTGAGGAGGGTTTGGTTTGCTGCGGCTAGGGTCGGGGTGGACAGGCGCGAGGCGCCGTTTCGAGGCCGGTTTGCTCCGCTTCGCGTGCGGCGGCTGAAAGCGAATTCCTATCCATGGGCAGATGAAGGACATCAAAAACGCCGCACGCAGCAACGGCCAGACCGCTGTCATGAAGGGCGTCATCGCCAACGTCAGCGACGACGAGATGGCCGCCATCGCCACTTACCTCTCCAGCGAGAAGTAACCGGCCTCGCGGCGATAGCGGCGGCCGGCCTCACCCGGGCCGGCCGCTCGCTTCGCGGAACACTTGAAGCGAAACTCATTGGTGAAGCAGCCTCCGACCCATCAGTAGGTGGAAGAACCGGGGAGGTGCGTAAGCCATAGCAGCATCGCCAGGCGCTGCGTGCCTCCTCCCTTCCTGTCCGTAGGGCCTGACACCGCGCGCGTCGGACCAATGATCACAGCGAATACAGAAACGCTCGCAGGTCCCTTATCTGCTCGCTGCTCCGACTATTCAGCTCCTCAATCATGTGCAGCTTCTTGACCGCCGGGCCATCATGGAGATAGGCCGCCTCGATCGCGTCGCATGCCCTGCCGTCGTGGAGCAGGAAATCACACCCGGACACAACCTCGTTCGCCGGCACATCCTTGCCCAGAGGCTTGGTTGAGTTGTGATTGGAATCGGTCACAAATCGGTTGAACCGAAGTCCCTTCAGTGCCGGCGTCCGGATTCGCTGTATATAGCCCTTATACGCCCATTTCACCGTGCCGTCGCTGTTACGGATCGACTCGCCTGCCGGGGACTCGGCCACTTGCGACAGATACCCCATGTCATGCAGCAGCAGGTCCGTGCCGAGGTAGGAAACAAACGGATAATCCCGCTCCCCGACCGTCGACAGCAACCTTGTCAGCAGGCTCCGACCTTCCCCGTCCGGCAGCCGCGCGTCCCCCCCGAATCGAGACGCACCGCGGAAACCTTCCTGCAGTCTGCTCAGGTTCTTCCTTTCCTCGTCCGGCAGCATATTGTCGCCCTCGACGAAAGGAATCTTTCGGATCACATGGCAAATACTGCAACCCAGCTGATTGAATTGCTCCTCGCCCCGCTGCACGATGTCGCTGGAGACCTGGTACTCGGACCGTTGCGGAATCCCGATCCAGCGCTGGTAGGTCGCCATGTCTTCGATTTCCTGCTCCTCAAGGTCGGAGTTCCCCTCGCCCTCGTTCTTGCTGTTCAGGCATTTAAGGTCTGCCGGGCCACACACCGGCTTGTCGTAACGAACCTGCCGACTTGGCTCGTCCGCACGCGGGTCAATGGCGGCAATGGCGGCAGCCCCTGTTTTCGACGTGATATTCATCTCCATGATCGCCGCGTTGGCAATCTGGTCTTCCAGTGACGCCCGATCGCCGATCCATCCCCAGCGGCTGATGTAGCAATCGGCGCGCTCCTTGTTCTCGCAGTTGCGGTAATTCAGATTTCCGTCGGTGCCTACTCTGGTTCCCGCTGCCAAAGCAAAGCAGCCCGGATACATGAAATCGGGATCGTTACGCTGTGCCCGCTGAGCATCCACAATGGCCTGGTTTGGAATCATTTCTATCAACGGGGTGTTTCCGAGCCGGCGCCCCAGCAAGTGCATGAAACCGATGTCGCCGTCAGCGATAGCTTTGGATATGGCGTCTCCGTCGGTGTCAGTGCAGTCGCTCGGCCACCGCTCGGCCGCGACGCCTGGATTAGGCACGATATCCCTGGACTTTTCACAGTCACCCGTCTTGATGTCGTAAATGCTTACCCGCATCGGCTTGTAAGCTTCCGCGCGGCCCTGAGGCTGACGCGGGGTGGGGTCCACCACCTCGAAGCGCTTGACGGTCGTATCATTCGTGATCGGAGTATATTTCATAGAGTACGTCGGCCGAGGCCCTTCCTGCGTGACGTCCTGATTGACGTGCAGGCTATTCCCATAAAAGTTCATGATCTTGTTCATATAGTAATGATCACCATTGAGTCCCGAAGGCTCAATCGCCGTGTCGTCATTGGCATCGCACCTTTCCAGGCGCTCGGACGGGGCCTTGAGGTCGAACAGCACCACCTTCATCGACGGCAGCTCTTCGTTGGTGTAGGTATAGTCCCGTCCATTGATCTGGAAATCGGCCTTCATCCCTTTGTCGACGGTGATTTGCGGTAGCTTGCCGTTCGGCATCAAAGGAATGCCGCTGCCATTTCTGATATGACAAGCATCGCAGGTATTGCCATGATACGGCACCTTGTGGTCGGGCTCCTGGAATCCCGCAGGAAAGTCGACGTGGTCGAGGACCCCCTCATACGTCGTGCCGACATCCTTGCCGTCCTTTACCGCTTGATACATGATGTTGGAGCGATACTCGTTGTGCCACAGGGTCCGGCCCCGGATGCCGCGGATGAAGTGATCCGGGGTCTGATTCATGTGGTTGCTCATGAAGAACGCATGCCAAAAATTGTTCGCATACGAGCGCGTAGCCGACGTCTGGTCCGCCGGATTGACCATCGGCAGATACTGGGTGAACAGGCTCGCCCCGTACACTTTGTCGTAGATCGACATGCCGTCGTCGAGCAGCTTGAAGGAGACCGGGAGCTTTTGCTCCGGGATGCCGGCAAACATGAACATGGTTCGGCCATACTGGTTGGCAGCGGAGCCCACAAGGACGTTGCTTATCTCCGGCACATTGATGTTATTTGCGTCTCCGCCGTACAGCTCTTTCCATATTTCATGATAGCCGCTGGTGTGAACCTCGAAATCGAGCGCACAGTCCTTCAGTCTGCCAACAGCGTCGCTGTCACCATGCCTGGCCGCAGAAAAATCTCTCTGGCTGCATTCCTTGGGTAGCACGTACCGCGGGGCCTTGAATAGTGAAGACGGTATCTTGCCGCCCCCGCTTTCGGAGTACCTGGTCAGGTCGTAGTAGCCGATGAACGGCGTGCTGGGGATGGCGGAGGCCAGCTCCGCCGGAGACTTGTAGGTCTCGCCCCATGGATAACGTCCCTGATCGGCGAATTCGTGGAGGGCGTCATTGAACTGCGTTTCGAGTCGCGCGGTCTTAGCGTTGACCTCGTCCTGGCATTGGGAGACGGGGTCCTGATTGTTGCGGTCGTTCTTGGCGCAGCCGACCACCGGCGGCTCCGTCGCCTCCGCACGCCAATCCACCTTGCCGAGGACCATCGAACAGGCGTCGGTGCCTGTTTGGCAGAATTTCCTGAAAGGTTGGTGCTCGCCTCCTTGCGGAAAGAATATTGCGGGGTACGAGCTGTAAACACTTAGAGACGGGTCCAGCCAGCGCTCGTTACCCTGTTCATCGGCCGCCGCCACCAGCTGAGTCGTGAAATAATCGTCGTAGCAGACCGAGTCGATATAATCGGCGCGATCTTTACCGCAGTAATGTCCCAGATACCAGGGCTCCCAGGGCGCGAAGATGGTTGCCTCGGTGATGGCGAAGCCCAGGCTCGGAACAGCGGGATCGGCAGGGGGTGGGTCGGGTGGATACGTAGGGGGATCGCCTTTGTGGGGGTCATTGCGCACGACATCCGCCGCATAACCCTTTGGATCGTCAGTGAGCGTGTGCAGGCGTTGCACCTCGATCTTGACCTCGACACAATCGCCATTGTCACAATCCTGTCCCTGTCGTGTCGGTGCTTCACCCGGGCGGTAGAGCCGGTCGGTGCGGTGTATGGCCATGACATCGACGATGCCGTAGCGCAGCATGCAGCGGGCTTGTTCGGTTTCCGTCGTCGCCGACGGACAGGTGTCTGCCGGAAGCGCCTTGAACGGCATGACAAACGGGACGTCGATCAGGTTGCTGTCCAGGGTGCTCAGCTTCTGGTGCCAGGGCAGGTCGGTAAACCATTCGTCGACGAGCGGAGGATCGCCGGTCGCATCCTTCCTCGCTTCAGGCGGCGGAGGGGGCGGCGTAATGCAGGTTGGTGTCAGCTGGTACGCGCCCGCAACATTCGGGTCCGCGCTGACCGATCCGGCACAATCGCCACTGACGTCGCCGTTTTCGGCCAAATGAGCCTCCTTGCCATCCCAGTCCGTTCTGCTTATCGTCAGACCACTCTGCCCGACGGCGCAAGGTGTGGGCTGTGTGGTCGGCTTCTCGACGCCGTCGCAGCTGAGCGTGCCCTGCGCCGGGGCATAGAAAAAGCTGAAGACGACCGGCGGACTTTGCGCTTGGTAGGGCTCGGGGTCTCGGTAGTTGGGGATGCCATCTCCGTCGACGTCGGGATCGTACCGGTCAGGCAGGTGATCCCCGTCGGTATCGGTGAAGTGCGATGCGAGCGGGCTCCAGAGCACGGTTGCTGCCGGTTCGGCCGACAGGCGCGAGGGCTGGGAGGGTCCGAAGAGCTGCGAATTGAGCCACAGATTTTCCGCTTCGGCCGAACCGGTGAAAACAGCGAATGAAATGGCGATCCAGCCAGTGATAGCGGCGGTGCGCAGACTGTTCATACCGGTCCTCCGTGGGTTTGTTGCTTCAGTCCCGAGGCCACTGCGCCCCAGTTTCCTCGGCTACACCCCGTTTCCCCGACGCCAGGCCCTCCCGGGCCGGCGCATCCAGCGCCGCGGGAACGATCATCGCCCCGGGCCTCGCTGCTGGCGTCCGGGCCGGCTGAGGCTCAGGTACCGCGAACACCGTGGCGCGCGGGAGGGCCGAAGGCCCGACGCCGATCTCCCGCGAGACCTCGCCTCGCCGAAGCGATCTCCGGAGGCAAGGGCCTTGCGACCGCTCGGTCTCCGGGTGGTTTGGCGAATCTGATCTCAGCGGTTTGTCCTCCAAGTTTACAGCCCTGTCGAGGATCTAGCGAGGCAACAAGCATCATGATGCAGGACGCGATCTCCTGACCCCCTGGGCGCCAAGAATGGAGGCGATCAGGTGACATTCGATCGGGGCGCCTCGCGAGTGCCCCGCCGGAGAATCTGGCAGCAGTCCGAACCGTTGGTCTGTGCTCGCGGTGCTGGGACGATGCGCTTGCTGCCGGTGATCGAGCGCATCCTGCGCCACCTGGTGCTCTGGAATGGCCGCCCGCCCGGTCACACCCCACCCGAGGAGTGGGGTGTGACCGGTCAACGGCCGGATCCCTCTGACAGACGAGCCTCTGCCCGTGATCGCCCGACCGTTCTCGAGCCTTGACGTGGGACTCGCTCGGGATAGAATCGGGTCAAAATCATGGGACTCGCGCACAGAGCCTTGCGGCGGGGCGAGGTCCGGCTCGCGTTGGTGAGGCGGACGCGCTGCTCGGGCCCGTCGGCAATGTCTTGCCCAACAGGCCTCGTTGATGAACGCAAGCCGGTAATGATTGGGTAACCAGGGGAGTCTTCATGGATCGACGTACATTTCTCTCTCTCACCGGGTCGGCAATCGGGTTGGTCGGCTCGGGAGCAACGGCAATCGCCGCTGGACAATCCATCGGGCGCGGAAATTCCGAGGACTGGCGCCGACGGTTCGTCGCCCTGCCGGGAGACAAGAGCTTTCTGATCGGGATGGACGCGCGCCCAACCTCCAGGTGGGCCTCTTATTGCCCGCATGCCCCGCTGTTCGTCGGCAGCGCGCTCAAGACCTTCATCCTCGCCAAGTACCTGCAGAAGGTCGAGGCCGGCAGCCTGTCCGAGGACGAGCTGCTGCCGATCAACGACGACATCCGCTCGCTGAGCAGCTCGGTATTCGGTGCCAACCCCGACGCTGCCGACAATCTGGCGGGAAAGGCGTCGGCCCGCACCGTGCTCGAAGCGATGATCTCGCACAGCGACAACACCGCCACCGACGCGGCGCTGCTTCGGGTCGGCATCGGCGACGTGCGCGATTTCATCGCCGCGGCGGGCCTGAGTGAGACGCGCATTCCGGATTCGACGCGGATCATGTTCTCCTATCTGGCCGGCGCGGAGTGCGGCACCGATAAGGGGTGGTCCGGGATGCTGGATATTCTTGCCGGCCAGGATTTCGGCCCACCAAACAGCCCGGTCAACGATTGCGAGGCCTTCATCTCAACCGCGAGCGAGCTGGTGTCATATTACCAGCGTGCTCTCGCCGGCGAGTTTTTCACCAAGCCGGAGACCCTGACTGAGTTCAAGCGCATTCAGGCGATGGCCGATCTGATCCCACGGGTGGCTCCGGCCGATACCGCGGCCTATGCCAAGGGCGGCAGCATCGATTGGCAGGACTTTCATGCGCTCTGCGCGCCGGGCCAGATGGTCGTCAAGTCGCGGCGGCCGGTCACCTTCTGCTTCACCGTCAACTGGACCGGGCCCGACGAAGATGTTCCGGGGGTCACTGCCGAGTTCGCGACCTCGGTGGCCGGCATGCTGGCGATGGTGGCCGAATTGCCCCGGTGAACGGGCGGCAGCGGAGCTGTGTGCCGCTCCGCTCGCGAACTGTTCCTTGAAGACACGCGGTTCGTGAGGCGAGGGGTCATGAGGCGAGGGTCACCCATTAGCCGCCTCCTGACAAGGGGCAACACATCTCCCTGGAGCCTTTGGCCCCGTCTTTTGGTCTACCAAGCGCCCTGTTCGCGGGATACGCTGCCCGGGTTTTCACTTGTTTCGGTTGCGCGGTCCGTTGACCGATACGCACCAGTCACCCATCAGGCTCAATACCTTGGCGGCGCTGCGGGCGCTGCCCTCCAGGCCCCTGGCACTTCGCGTGCCCCAGAAAACCATTGGTACCCTGAGCGTGTCCAGATGATTGAAACAGATCTGTGGCTACCGTGACGGCGCCACCCCCTTGCTCGCTCACCTCAGAGGCCCATCCGTCGAACCTGTTCGCTGCTGTAGACCCGTTGAGTGGGTCGGAACGGTGGCCAATCAGGTCTGGTGGTTTGAGCAACCCCACGGCAGGCTCACCGTCCCAACCACGACCTTGGCCTCAGCTCATGCGAAGGCCCTGTCGATATCGAGCCCGGCGAAGACCTGGGGCAGCGCCAAACCGCTGCAATTGAAGCAACCAGTGCAGCTTAAACTCAGAGGAAAACTGTCCTGGATATGGGGTCCACTTTAGTTGCGCACGGAACACCGGAGCGTTAAGATTCTTACTGGGTATTACTTCGAGTTCCGCGCATGGGCACAACCACCGTTACCAGCAAAGGTCAGGTCACTATTCCACGGGCAGTGCGGCAAAGCCTGGGCATACGGCAAGGCAGCAAAGTGGAATTTTCGGTGGTAGGCGACCATGTCGAGATGAGGGTGGTCCGTTCCCCGCAAACCGTCTCTCCCGGTGGCTTCGGGCTGCTCAAGAGCGGGCGTACGGCCGTGCCTGCCGATTTCGACCCCGCCGGCCTGTTGAAACCGTGATTGGGCTGGACACCAATATCCTGGCCCGCTATTACATCCAGGACCGGAGCGACGGGGAGGCAGCGCGGCAGCACGAAGCGGCGCGGCGGCTGATCGAATCCGGTGAGCCGCTTATGGTCTGCAAGTCGGTGTTGTTGGAATTGGAATGGGTTATGAGGGGCTATTACGGTTTTTCGGCGACCGAAATCGCGACTGTCGTGCAACACCTGCTTTCGCTGCCCCACGTGGAAATCGAAGATCGAAGCGCAGTGGAGCAGGCCCTTTCGCACTCCGCCGGAGGTCTGGATTTCGCGGACGCGCCTCACTTGGCAAGCTACCGGATGTGCGCAAGCATGGTATCGTTCGACGATCGAAAATTCGCCCGACGTGCCAAACGTATGAATCTTTCGCCGAAAGTGGTCGTGCCCTAAGCATCAAACTACCGGGGTCTTTTCAGCACAGGAAAAGCGGGGTCTCTCCTTGTAGCACCCGAGCCAGGAAAGCGACCAAGTGACGCATGCCAACGCGTTGTAATGTGAGACGCTGTCGCCGGTTTTGCCCCTTACCCGTCAATCAGCTTGCATTACGGTGACACGTTACCATGTACACTATTTTCAAAGGGGCGATTCGGCTGTGTAGCGATGGACGAGCCCCACCTGATGGCGGCATTCCGTTACGTCGCTTTGAATCCGGTTAAAGCAAAGTTGTCGAAGCCGGCGGCTGATTGGCCCTGGTCCAGCACACCAGCGCACTTTCGCCGAGAGGACGATGGGTTAGTTGTCAGTGGGTCCGTTGCTTGATCGTGTAGAAGATCTCGCCGAGTTCCTAGCCATGGAGCCGGACACAGAAATGGAAGCTGCCCTGATGAAAGGTCAAAGCATCGGGCGACCAATGATGAACGATCAAGAGCTTTTGGCACTAGAGCAGCGTCTTGGCCGCCCCATACGCCCCGGCAACGAGGTCGACCTGCATCTACGGAACCGTAGGGCCTGCCGGAGAAAATAGTGTAAATGGTAAGGTGTCACCGTAATCCTCCCTGACGTACATCCGTTGTGCCGACGCCAGCGCCAATGGCGAGTCGCTCGCCGGGCAGTGCTGGCAGGCCCTTGTCGGGTCCGTCCCGGCCGAGCGCGGCCTTGCCGAGTCCTTATGCAGGACAGCATTGCTGCCGTGCCCGTTGCCGGATAGCTTGCGGGACGCCATCGGCTCGCTCGATACCGAGCCGCTGCGGGATCTGTTGAAACGGTCGGCCCTGGGGCTGTCCGACCCTATCGGTCGGCTGCACCTGGTAGACCTGCTGCTCGCCGCTGCGGGAAAGCTATCAGAGGCGCTGGAGCTCGCCCAAGAGCAGATCGGGTACCTGGCGACACCGCGATTCGCAGATGAGGTCGAGTTGGCCCGAGCCCTGGTTGATCTGTCCTACCGCGCCTTCGGTACCGAGGCGGACAATAACGGTATCGAGCCACGGCTGCAGCTGTTGGCCGCCTGGGCGCACGCCGGGCGCGTCGCAGGCATCCTGCTCCGTATCGGCGCGGTCCCGGGGCGGCTGGCGAGCGACTTGCGGCAACGGGCACCCTTTCCCTACCGTGACCTCTATGCTGGTGGGCTCGAGCCGATAGGGGACCTCGCCTGGCCCTGGCATGTTCAGACAGCCGATCTGATCTTCGCCGGCCTCGGCCGGATCCTCAGCAGATACCCCGAGCTTGCCTCTCGGCTCGACCTGTCTGCGCTCCAAGAGCGCCTCGCGCGATTCGATGCCGGTGCACCCGAGCCAGTGGAGGACGCGCACTTGCTGCGCGATACGGGATTACTCACGGATACCCTGGGCTGTCTGTGGGGTGGCGACCGATCGTTGAATTTGGAGTCCCTGATTGGACCGGAAAAAGCCGTCCGATTCGCGCCGGAGACCTTTGCTCGTCTCGTCGACCGATGGCTGGACGAACTCTCGGTGGAACCGCAACGTGCCGAGCACTGGCGCTCTCTATATTTCACTGTTCTTCTCGGTACGCTGCCAAAGCCGATCGCGGAACGTCTGAGCCAAATTTTCAGCCGGTTGGACATCGACGGGCTGATCGCGTCGGACCACCTGTTGCTGGTACCCCTGATGGATCTCGCGGTTCGACACGGCGGCGACCGTGACTCCGTTATTGCCCAGATCTATCGCTGGGCGGAGGGTCTTGACACCGGGGACCAGCCCTCGCCCGCTCTTACGGAGCACTTCGGCGCCGAGGCGACTCACGCGTTCAGCGAGCGCCTCGTTCATTGGCTTCACGGCTTGGCAACCAGACATCCGGAAGATCCCGACGGCGAGTTTGCGCGCCTGCTCGATGGGCTGATTCAGCGCTCCCGGATCCTGGCCGCGGAGCTGCGTAGCCCATTGATCAATATCACCCGCCACTTGCCTTTCTCCAGGCACCGAGCGCTGCGTCGCACACTCCTCGCAGCCCGGGCGCGACCCACACCGGCGATTCGGGAAGCCTCGCCGAAGGAGCCGCGCCGCAAGAAACAGGCTGGGGGAGCGGCCCGCAGCAAGCGCGGAAAGAACAGGCTGCGGCGCGCGCGGTGACACGTCGGCGACGCTATCGAGACCTATCCCAACTTCCGCAAGTCAGGGGTGCGGACAATCGTAAGTGTCAAAGGGTGGGTGTCCCGATAGATCTCCCGATAGACCGTCGACGACCAAGCGGCGCCATTTGGAATCGGAATTTCCGATACCAAAGGCCTGGGGTTGGCCCGAGCCGTTGGTGCGACAAAGGTATTCGATAGAATCTCCGTTATTTACAGCTACTTATGTTGTCTTTCATCGCGGTCTATCGCACAAGAGGCTCGGATTCGCCCCATCTTGTGCGATAGGCTCATTCGGTAATCGGAGGTGGTTTGCTGGACCAGGGTGTCTTCCGTGAGACCCACGACGGGTTCCGCAGGGCCGGAAGATCAGTCCGGGTCGCGAGGCACGAGGCATACGAGGCATAGGGTCACGAGGCATAGCAAGGCATAGGGTCAGGTTTCGCCTTGTAGCGTCCGGGTCCCTCAGGCGCAATTCCAATCTTCGACGATGCGCCCGTCGCGTAAGACCGGTCTGCGTACCTCCGCGGCCCTGGCCCGCTCGCGGGCCCGCGCCGTCACACGACGCAAGGTCGGCATGGCGTTGGCAATGTCCGGGTCGACCTGCCGTTCAGCGTTATTCGGTAGGCTCATCGTTGGCTCCCTGCGCTATGAGGACGGGCGCACTGTCGGAATTATCGTACACCTCCCACTCGCCGACCAATCGTTGGCACGGCGTCGCGAGGTTGCGCTGACCGGCTTGGAATCGTCGACGGATCACCCCTTGGTCCACGTCGTGCCCGCCATCGCTGACCCGCAGCCGCACCCGAGCCAGCCCGAGCTCCGGCGTGGGCAGCCGCAGAAACATAAGCTTCACCGGATATGCTCTCTTCTGCCAAAGCGGAATAAGGCGGGCATAGCCGTGCCCGCGCAGCGTAGTCTCGAAGGCGAAGCTATCTTCCCGGCGCACGTGATCGTGAATCTGCTCCAAGTGTCGAAGCCCTCCGCCCACTTTGCGACGTCATCTGCTTTTCCCGTCCGGGTTTTAGAGGCTGCCTCGCTGCTTCGACGGGCTCGAAAGGCACGCTATGACTCGGGAGATGGCCCGGTCCGAGCTTCCGCAGAACGTCGGTCTCCCAGAGTCTAATCACGGCCCATCCCGATTCGCGCAGCAGGTCGTTGTGCGTCCGGTCGCGCTCCATGTTGTAGGAGATCTTCGCTATCCAGTAATCGGCATTGGTCCCGCGCTTGAGCTTTTCCATGCGGCTCGGCCAATCTCTGCCGTGCCAGAAATCGCCATCCACGAAGACCACCAGACGCTGGCGCCTGAATATGATGTCCGGCTTGCCCGGCAGGTCCTTGCTATGGAGGCGGTAACGCAATCCCCGAGCCCAGAGCTGGCGGCGCAGCAGCATCTCTGCCAGGGTGCCCTTGGCGGGATTGCTGCGTTTGGCCTTGGATGCGGTGGGCGAGGCGGGCCGAAGCCGGTCGAAGCGGGGCACCTTGGCGCTGCTGTGGGCCATGGGGCTGCTCAGCTTGCCAGGGCACGCTCGATCACCGGCAAGGGGGCCGCGGTCCATCGTGTGTCGTTGTTCGGACGGCCCGGAGCGGATTGAGCGAGAGCCGGTGGTGCCGGGCGTCTGTCGACGTTTCTGCGGCAGCGCATCTCCGCACTGCATTCAGGCGGCGGCTGCCCGTCGCGCGGCCCGGTTGCCTTTGCCCGTGCCGGGGTGGGCCGTATGGACCCCCGCCAGAGGGCGATATTTGTCGGGTACCGGCGATACCGATTCCGGCGCTGGAGGCTTTCCCCGGCTCGGGGGGATCAGGGTCGGCTCGGTCCTGCGGGCAGCGCGATCGCCGAGCAGCCGGGCCCTTATCCGAAGGGCGATCACCTCGGCCAGGGCGGACGGCACGGCGTTGCCGATCTGGCGCTGCACGGTATTCAAGGATCCGAGGATACGAACCCGGTCGGGGATGGTCTGCAGCCGGCACAGCTCTCGGGCCGAAAGCCGGCGGCTTTCCCAATGGAAGGGGCCGGTCGCCGGTCCAGGCTGCGCCGTCAGGGTCCAGGACGGCTGGTCCTTGGCCAGCTTGAGAAGAAAATTCCAGAACCGCCGCCGCCATCCGAACAGGGGAAGCCCGTCTCCGCGCTCGGTGTGAAAGAGATAGTTCTGACCTTCGGGGATCGAGGGCAGCAGGTCCGCCCATTTGCCCCGCACCCGAAGCTCCTCCGTTGGGTCGAGCCCGGCCAGGTCGCCGAGGGCATCCCAGGACGTACGGTAGAGGGGCAGATTCAGGTAGCGGTCGAGCTGTGTCCTGTCCTGACCGCCCGGCGTGGGGCGATGGGTGGGTGCCAGGCTACCGAAGCGGGTGCCATCGCGTGCCCCGATGAGAAAGGCGCGCTCGCGCAGCTGGGGCACGCCGAAGTCGGCTGCGTTGAGCACCAGCAGCTCCACGCCATAATCGGTGCCCCGCTGGCGGTTGATCAGCTCCACGGTGTCGCGGATCAAACGCAGGCCTTCGTCCTTGCCTTTGAACGCGAGACCCGCGACGTTCTCCATCAGAAAGGCGCGCGGGCAGGTATCCCGCAGCACCCGGAGAAAGGCGTCGACGGTACTGGCGCGGGGGTCATCCAGGCGCTGGGCATCGCCGGTTGCCCAGTATCCGCACTTGGAGAAGGGCTGGCAGGGTGGGCCGCCGATCAGCACGTCCGCCTCGCCGAAGGCCAGGCGCGCCAGGGAGAGGATCTCGTCCGATGGGGAGTCGTGGATGGAGCGGTGGATGATGGGCCAGCGGTGGTTGGCGCTCAGCGTTGCCACACAGTCGTCGTCCATCTCCACCGCTACGCGGGTCTGAAATCCCGCGGCCTCGAAGCCCAGGTCCAGACCTCCGGCGCCGGTGTACAGACTGATGGCGGTGCGTGGTGCTTTTGTTTTGGCCACCTGAGGAACGTGCTCCCGGCTCTGGACTGGCTGGGGCTATGTTATCAGCGGGACGGATTCACAGTGTGCTCCTCGCCATGCGAGAGCCGCTTCCCAACCTGCCCGCCGCGGCATAGCATCGAGCAGAGTGTGACCCATGGGTAAGGGCCCGCCCGATTCGACGGCGCGGGTATAAGGAGGGAGGGAGATGCGCGCTTCAGCGGTCGTGGGCTGGTTGCTCTTGGGCCTGGTCGCACTCGGTCTGTGCTCGCAGCCGCTACGCGCGGCGGACGCGTCGCCGGGTGTTGCCCTGTTCTCGCCCCAGGGCACGGTGAAGCAGGTGCGCCAGGTGGCGGTGCGCTTTGCCACGCCCATGGTGACCTTCGGCGATCCGCGCACCGAGGCGCCGTTCAACATCGACTGTCCCGCCCCGGGTCGCGCCCGCTGGGCCGACCCGCGCAACTGGGTCTACGACTTCGAGCAGGACGTCCCTGCCGGGGTGCGCTGCAGCTTCACCCTCAAGACCGGACTCAAGGGTCTGGATGGGCGGGCGATGGCCGGTCCCTCGGCCTTCAGCTTCGATACCGGGGGGCCGGCAGTGGTCGCGTCGCTGCCGGAGGAGGGCAGCGAGGACCTGGATGATCGCCAGGTCTTTTTGCTCTCCCTGAACGGCGAGGTGGATGCTGCGAGCGTCGCCAAGAACGCCTGGTGCGAGGTCGAGGGGCTCAATGAGCGCATCGGCGTGGAGCTGGTCCAGGGCGAGGAGCGCCAGCGCGTGCTCGATCAGCGCCGGCGCCTGGGCTACCAGTATTTCTGGGTGCTGTGGAAGGGGCTGGGTCTGGTCACCGAGCACCGGGTCCAGGACGAGAAGCTGCTGAAGCAGGCCGAGGACCGGGTGGTCACGCTGCGCTGCGGGCGTCCGCTGCCGCCCCAGACCGATGTCTCCCTGGTCTGGGGCCCCGGCATTGCCGCGCCCTCGGGCATTGCCACCAGCGAGCCCCAGCGCCTGGCGTTCAGGACGCGCCCGGAGTTTACCGTGCGCATGGAGTGCGAGCGGGTCAACGCCAACCGTCCCTGCCTGCCGATGCGTCCGGTGAATGTGGTGTTCAGCGCCCCGGTGCCCGCGGCGCTTGCACAGGGCGTGCGTCTGGTGGACGCCGCCACCGGCCGCCCCTATCCGGCGACCGTGCCCAAGCCCGCGGTGCCCCTGGTCGAGCAGCTGAGCTTCGCCGGGCCCTTCCCGGAGCAGGGCAGCCTGCGCATCGAGCTGCCGCCGGGCCTGGTGGACGACGCCGGGCGGGCCCCCGCCAACGCCGCCCGCTTCCCCTTGAGTGTTGGTACCGACGAGTACCCGCCGCTGGCAAAGTTCTCGGGCGAATTCGGCATCATCGAGTGGGGAGAAGGCGGCGTGCTGCCGGTGACCCTGCGTGATCTCGAGGACGGGATCGCCGCGGCTCGGGTCCCCGGCGGCCAGCGCCGCCTGGACTCCGACGCCGAGATCGCCCAATGGCTGCAGCGGGTGCGCGATGGCATGGCGCCCCGGGGCGAGTGGTCGGACGGCGGCAAGGACGCCGACGGTCGGGAGATCTCCCGCTGGACCGAGCTGACCGGCTCGGAATCGGTGCTGGGCAACGACAAGTCGGTCGAGCATTTCACCCTGCCCAAGCCCGAAGGCGGCAAGCCCTTCGAGGTGGTCGGCATCCCCCTGCCCAGGCCGGGCTTCTATGTGGTGGAGCTCGCCAGCCCGCGCCTGGGGGCGGCACTGCTCGGGCCGAAGCGCACACGTTACGTGGCGACGACCGCCCTGGTCACCGACATGGCGGTGCACTTCAAATGGGGACGCGAGGACTCCCTGGTCTGGGTCACGCGCCTGAGCGACGGCTCCCCGGTGGCCGATGCCGCGATCGCCATCAGCAGCTTCAAGGGCGGCCACACCTACTGGCAGGGGCGCACCGACGCCCAGGGTCTGGCGCGGGTGCCTGCCGGGCCGCTGCCCAGCCGGGCCGATCTGTGCTGCGACCACCTGCTCGCGAGCGCCCGCTCCGGGGAGGATCTCAGCTTCGTGGAGAGCGACTGGCAGCAGGGCATAGGGCCCAACGACTTCCAGCTGCCCACGGTCTGGAGCGCCGATCCCACCATTACCCATACGGTGCTGGACCGGGCATTGTTCCGGGCCGGCGAGACGGTCTCCATGAAGCACTTCCTGCGCCGGCACACCGCCTCGGGGCTGATCGTGCCCGAGCAGCGCCCGACGCGGCTGCGCATCGTCCACACCGGCAGCAATCAGGTGTTCGAGCAGCCGGTGAGCTTCGATGCCGGCGGCATCGCCGAGAGCCGCTGGGAGATCCCCAAGGACGCCAAGCTCGGCCTGTACCGCATCGAGCTGCAGGCCGGTGACGGGCAGACCTGGCGCTCCGGGGATTTTCGGGTCGAGCAGTTCCGCCTGCCCACCATGAAGGCCCTGGTGCAGGGGCCCAAGGAGGCGCAGATCCGGCCCAAGCAGGTGCCCCTGGACCTGTACGTCGGCTATCTCAGCGGCGGCGGGGCCGGCGGTGCGCCGGTCAAGCTACGCACCCTGCTGGAGCCCCACGCGGTGACCTTCAAGGACTATCCGGACTACCAATTCGGCGGCGAGCCGGTGCGTGCCGGGTCGGTGGCCGAGGAGGAGCCGGAGGATTGGCTGTCTTTCGCGCGCTTCGTGGGCCAGCAGCAGGGCGAGGAGCAGGCCAAGCCCGCCCGGGAGATCCCCCTGACCCTGGATGCGGCGGGCGCCGCGCGGGTCAGCGTGCCCATCGACCAGCCGCTCGCCCAGCCCCGCGATCTGCTGGCGGAGCTGGAGTACCAGGACGCCAACGGCGAGCGGCTCACCGTCGCCAGCCGCATCCCGGTGTTTCCTGCCGGGCTTCACCTGGGTATCCGCACCGACCCCGGCCACAAGCTGCTCAAGTTCCGCGTCGTCGCCCTGGACCTCAAGGGCCGGCCGCTGGCCCGGCACGTGGTGCGGGCCGAGCCTACCAGCACCTGACCTATTCCTACCGCAAGCGCCTGGTGGGCGGCTTCTATTCCTACGAGCACCAGGCCGAGAACCGGCTGCTGCCGGAGAGCTGTGAAGGCCGCACCGATGCCCAGGGGCTGCTCTACTGTGAGCTGGAGCCCGGGGTGGCCGGCGAGATCCTGATCCAGGCCACCGCCCTGGACGATGCCGGCAAACAGGCGCTGGCGGTGGATTCCACCTGGCTCTACCAGAGCGATGAGGACGTCTGGTTTGCCGCCGGCGATACCGACCGCATGGACGTGATCCCGGAGCGCAACGAGTATCGCAGCGGCGAGACCGCACGCTTCCAGGTGCGTATGCCGTTTCGCAAGGCCACCGCCCTGGTCACCGTGGAGCGCGAGGGCGTGGTCGACGCCTTCGTGACCGAGCTGAGCGGCAGCGACCCGGTGGTGGAGGTGCCGGTCGGCCCCAATTACGCGCCCAACGTCTACGTCTCGGTGCTGGCGCTGCGGGGGCGTATCGGCGGGCTGCAGTCCTGGGCGGCGGACATGCTGCGCTACTTCGGCCTGCCCTGGCACCTGGAGGGCGGACGCCCCACCGCGCTGGTGGATCTCAGCAAGCCTGCCTACCGGATGGGGATCGCCCGCATCCGGGTGGACTGGGCGCCCCATCGCCTGGCGGTGCAGCTGACTCCGGAGAAGGAACAGTACCGGGTGCGCGAGCATGCCCGGGTCCGGGTCAAGGTGAGCCGGGCCGACGGCGGGGCGCTGCCGGCGGGGGCGGAGATCGCTTTCGCCGCGGTGGACCAGGCGCTGCTCGAGCTCAAGCCCAACGACAGCTGGAAGCTGCTGGAGTCCATGATGAACGAGCGGCCCATCGAGGTGTACTCGTCCACGGCCCAGATGCAGGTGGTCGGCAAGCGCCACTATGGCCGTAAGGCCGTGCCCCAGGGCGGCGGCGGCGGACGGCAGACCGCCCGGGAGCTGTTCGACACCCTGCTGCTGTGGAAGGGTCGGGTTGCCCTGGACGCCAAGGGCGAGGCGGAGATCGACGTGCCCCTCAACGATGCGCTCACCAGCTTCCGGCTGGTGGCGGTGGCGAGCGCCGGGAGCGGCCTGTTCGGCACCGGGCAGGCGAGCATCCGCAGCACCCAGGATCTGATGCTGCACTCCGGGCTGCCGCCCCTGGTGCGCGAGGCCGACCAGGTGCAGTCGGTATTCACGGTGCGCAATGCCTCCCAGCGTGCCATGAAGGTGGAGGTGGATGCCCAGGTTAGCCGGGCGGACGGCACGCCCCTGCCCGCGCTGGAGACCAAGCTCCTGGCCCTGGACCCGGGGGCGGCGGCCGAGGTGACCTGGGCGCTCACCGCCCCGCTGGACGCCGGGGAGCTGCGCTGGGACGTCAGCGCCGCCGAGCAGGGGGGCGAGGCGGGCGACGAGCTCAAGGTCAGCCAGCAGGTGATCCCGGTCCATCCGGTGCGCATCTACCAGGCGACCCTGACCCAGCTCGATCCAGCCTATGAGCTGCAGGTTCAGCGCCCCGCCGATGCGGTGCCCGGCCGCGGCGGCATCCGGGTCGGCCTGCGCTCGCGCCTGGGCGACGGTCTGGACGGGGTGGTCGACTACATGCGCCATTACGGCTGGATCTGCCTGGAGCAGCAGGTCTCCCGCGGCGTGGTCCTGAACGAGCGCAGCGTCCTCGGTCTGCTGGACGGCTATCTGGACCACAACGGCCTGCTCAAGTACTTCCCGAGCCTGCCCCAGGGCAGCGACACCCTCACCAGCTATGTGCTGTCGGTGCTGCACGAGGCCGGCTGGACCATACCCGAGGCGACCCGGGAGCGCATGCTCGGCGCCCTGGAGCAGTTCGTGGCCGGGCGCATCGTGCTCGATAGCCCGCTGCAGACGGCGGATCTCGCCATCCGCAAGCTCGCGGCCATCGCCGCCCTCACGGCCTACGACCGGGGCAAGCCGGCGATGCTCGACAGCGTCGCCGTCGAGCCCGACCTCTGGCCCACCTCGGCGCTGCTCGACTGGCTCTACCTGCTCGAGCACCTGCCCGGCATCGCCGATCAGCCGGCGCGCCTGAGCCATGTCCTACAGGCGCTGCGGGCTCGCATCAACTTCCAGGGCACCACCATGAGCTTCTCCACGGAGCGCAGCGACGCGCTCTGGTGGCTGATGATCTCGGCCGACGAGAACGCTGCGCGGGCGGTGCTGGAGCTCATGGATCAGCCCCAGTGGCAAGAAGACCTGCCGCGCCTGGTGACCGGGGCGCTGGGGCGGATGCGCAGCGGCCACTGGAGCACCACCCCGGCCAATGCCTGGGGGGTGCTGGCCATGCACCGCTTCAGCGAGCGTTTCGAGAAGCAGCCGGTGTCCGGCAGCACCGAGGTCAGCCTCGGCGGGCAGGTGCAGACCACCGACTGGTCGGAGCCGACCCGGACCTTCGATCTCGCCTGGCCCCAGCCCGAGGACGCGCCGGCGACGCTCGGCATCCGCCACCAGGGCCAGGGCCGGCCCTGGGCGATGGTCCAGAGCCGTGCCGCCCTGCCGCTCAAGGAGCCGCTGTTCACCGGCTACAGCATCAAGCGCAGCGTCACGCCGGTGACTCAGAGCCATCCCGACCGCTGGTCCAAGGGCGACGTGGTGCGGGTCCACCTGGATCTGGACGCCCAGTCCGACATGACCTGGGTGGTGGTTGAGGACCCGATCCCGGCCGGTGCCAGCATCCTCGGCTCGGGGCTGGGGCGCGACTCCAGCGTGCTGACCCGCGGCGACCAGGAGCAGGGCTACGCCTGGCCGGCCTATCAGGAACGGCGCTTCGACAGCTACCGGGCCTACTACCAGTTCGTGCCCAAGGGCAGCTGGCAGCTGGACTACACGGTGCGTCTGAACAACGCCGGCGAGCTACAGCTGCCGCCCACCCGGGTGGAGGCCATGTACGCGCCGGAGATGTTCGGCGAGCTGCCCAATGCGCCGGTAGTGGTGGACGGCCAGCCGTGAGCTCGCATGGCTCGCCGGGGGGCGCTGCGAGCTGGGCGTGGCGACAAGGTGCGCGACAGCTCGGGGGCGCAGGTGGGGTTGACGGTGCGTCGGGCACCCGGGCCGAGTGTAACGCCGCAGGCGCGCTCGGATCGGGCGCCAGCGCAGCAGGCCGGTGAGCATGCGGGCTCGGACCCTGATCGCCCTGCTGGCGGGGCCGCTGCTCGCCGCGGGGCTCGGCTGGGCCTGGCTCCAGGGCTATGCTGGGCCGCTGCCGGGCTTCGAGGCGGTGCGCGCCGCTTGGCGGCCGTCCGATGCCTGGCTGCTCGATCGGCGGGGCGAGCCGGTGCAGGCCTGGCGGGTCGATATGAGCGCCCGGCGCGAGCCCTGGCTGGCCCTGGATGGCTACTCCCCGGCCCTGGTGCAGGCCCTGATCACTGCCGAGGACCGGCGCTTCTATGCCCACGCCGGGGTGGACTGGCGGGCGCTGGCTGCCGCTGGCTGGGATGCCCTGCGGGGCCGGGCCGTGCGCGGGGCGAGCACTCTGAGCATGCAGCTGGTAGCGCAGCTCAAGCCCGGGCTGCGGCGCGCCGGTGCCCACCGTACCCTGGGCCAGAAGCTCAGCCAGATCCGCGCCGCCCTGGCCCTGGAGCGGCACTGGAGCAAGCCCCAGATCCTGGAGGCCTATCTCAACCTGACCGATTTCCGGGGCGAGCTGCGTGGTGCCGCGGCCACCAGCTATGGCCTGTTCGGCAAGCACCCGAGCGGGCTCACCGAAGCAGAGTCGGTGCTGCTGGCCGCCATCCTGCCCTCGCCCTCAGCGGACGCAGCGCGCATCGGCCAACGTGCCTGCCGCATCGCCCGGGCCCTGGCTGATACTCCGGTCCCGGGGACAGGTCAGGACTCTATTCTCCCTCTCCCTCAGGGAGAGGGTCGGGGTGAGGGGGTCAAATCCCGGGCATTGCCGCCGAGAGCCCGCACCCCCTCGCTGATGGGAGCGGCGCCTCCACCGCGCTGGCGGGGCCCGGCAATGTCGAATCGCCCCGAGGGCGGGGCTCCCACAGGGGGTATGACGCCGGCCCTCTCCGATCGGGATTCGGACCTCGGGGATTCCTGCGCCGCCCTGCAGTCCCTGGCCGAAGAGGTCCTGACCCGACCGCCGCTGTCCGTGCGGAATCCCGACTGGGCGCCCCAACTGGCCGCCCGTTTGCTGCGCCACCCCGGAGAGCGCCTGACCACCACCCTGGATGAGCGCATCCAGCGCTTCGCTACCGAGAGCCTGCGCCGCCAGCTGCTGGAGCTCGACGGGCGCAACGTACGCGACGGGGCGGTGCTGGTGGTGGACAACGCCAGCGGCGCTATCCTGGCTTACGTCGCCTCCGCCGGTGCCGCCTCCACCGCGCACTGGGTGGACGGCGTACAGGCCCTGCGCCAGGCGGGCTCCACCCTCAAGCCGTTTCTGTACTCGCTCGGTATCGAGCGCGGCCAGATCACCGCCGCCTCGGTGCTGGATGACTCCCCGGTCAAGCTGGAGACCGGCAACGGGCTCTACATCCCCCAGAACTACGACCGCGACTTCAAGGGCCTGGTCAGCGTGCGCCACGCGCTGGCCTCGTCGCTCAACGTGCCGGCGGTGCGCACCCTGGTACTGCTGGGGGTGGAGGCGTTTCGCGACCGGCTGCGGGATCTCGGCTACACCAGCCTGGTGCAGGACGGCGCCTACTATGGCTACTCTCTGGCACTCGGCTCGGCGGAAGTGAGCCTGGCGGCCCAGGTCAACGCCTATCGCACCCTGGCCAACGGCGGGATCTGGACGCCGCTGCGGCTGCGCCCCGAGGAGCCCCAGCCCGCCGGCCGGCGGGTCATCAGCGCCCCGGCGGCCTGGATCGTCGCCGACATCCTCGCCGATCCCGCGGCGCGCTCCACCACCTTCGGTCTGGACAACCCCCTGCGCCCCAGCTTCTGGGCCGCGGTCAAGACCGGCACCAGCAAGGACATGCGAGACAACTGGTGCATCGGCTTCTCCCGCCGCTACACCGTGGGCGTCTGGGTGGGCAATTTCGAAGGGGACGCCATGCAGAGCGTCTCGGGCATGAGCGGCGCCGCGCCCGCCTGGCTGGAGATCATGGACGCCTTGCCCCGCGCGGACGCCGAGCAGGCCCCCGCGCCCCCGGCGGACGTGGTGCGCACCGCGCTGCGCTATGACCCGCCGATCGAGCCGCCGCGCAGCGAGTGGTTCGTCGCCGGCACCGAGACCGCGCTGGTGAGGCTGGTCGACCGGCAGCAGCAGCCCCCGCACATCGAGGCCCCCGCCAACGGCACTGTCATCGCCCTGGACCCCGACATCCCGCGGGACAACCAGCGCGTGCTGTTCCGGGCCAGCGGCTCGCCCCAAGCACGCTGGACGCTGGACAAGCAGCCGGTCGGACCCGCAGCCCGACCCTACCCCTGGGTGCCCCACCCCGGCGCTCACACCCTGGCCCTGGTGGACGGCGACCGCACCCTGGACCAGATCCGCTTCCAGGTGCGCATGCCGATGCGCTGAGCGCGCTCCACTCGTCTCAGGAGTGGTAGGAGGGCTCGCCCAGCAAGCGGCGTGCTGTCGCGCCGCAGACCGGTGCATGATGGGAGCGCGGACAGTCACCGCGGCGGTCCGGGACTTCAAGAAATTCTTTCATGAAAACAAGCACCCAGCTTTTGTCTTGTGGGAGGCGAGCCCTCTCGGCGACCTTGCTGCCTGCGGTGGGACTGCGATCGGCTAGGGGGCTGGCCTCCTACAGGGGGCGGAGCCCTGGTGTTTGATCCTAGAAAGAGCATTTGAACCGCCAAGGCGCCAAGATCGCCAAGTTTTTCAAGGAAATTTCCTGGAAACGAGCATCACCCGTTGGGTGAAGCAAGTTCTTTCACTTTCGGTACGTGTCTACCTTTGTGTCCTTGGCGGTTCCAACTGGGGTTTTTGGGCTCACGCGTTGCCGGCCCATCTCTCCTGCCTGTAGCATCCCGCGTGCGATCCATGTGTCGCCGCCCTTGTTCGAAGCGCTGCGGCCTCGCAGGTCCCGGCCCTCGCCCTGAGCCCGGTTCGAAAAGGGGCTCTTGAGGCATCCTTGGGCCATCGGCTCTCTCCCCGGAGGTCGTTTTCCCATGAGCGACGAATCGAGTGTCACCGAGCAGGCGGTCGCCCGAGTGGATACCCATGTCCTGCGCCTGATGGCCGAGGTCCTGAGGCGCGCGCCGCTGGATGCGGTCACCCTGTTGTCCCGGGAGCCCGACCCGGTAATCGCCGAGGTCCTGAGCCGCCTCAAGCCCAACCTGGCGCTGGAGGTGCTGGCCTCCCTGCCGGAAGAGCGGCGGGATGCGGTGATGACCTCGGTCCGGTCGGAGCTCGGCGACCAATGGGCGGTCAACCAGTCCTACCCAGAGGACAGCGTGGGCCGGCTGATGGAGCCGCCCATCGGGCTGTTCGATCCAAACGACACGGTGGCAGATGTGGTCGAGCGGTTGCGGACCATGGTCCAGGAAGGGCCGATCACCTACGGCTATGTGATCGATGCCGACGGACGGCTCGAAGGCGTGCTGGTGATGCGCGATCTGCTGCTGGCGGCTTCCCTGGATCGGATTGCGGACCTGATGCTCACAGAGCCCTTCTCCTTCAGCCCCGACGCCAGCGTCTCGGATGCGATGCGGGCGGTGGTGCGCCGTCACTATCCGGTCTATCCGGTGTGCGATGCGCAAGGCGTGCTGATCGGCCTGGTGCACGGTCACGCGCTCTTCGAGCAGCAAGCATTCGAGATCAGCGCCCAGGTGGGGCGTATGGTCGGCGTGGAGAAGGAGGAGCGTCTTCTCACCCCCTGGCTCACCAGCCTGAAATTCCGTCATCCCTGGCTCCAGCTGAACCTGCTGACGGCGTTTCTGGCCGCTTTCGTGGTCGGCCTGTTCGAGGGCACTATCGAGCGGCTGGTCGCCCTGGCGGTGTTCCTTCCTGTGCTCGCCGGCCAGTCCGGCAACACCGGCTGCCAGTCCATGGCGGTCACCATCCGGGCCATCACGCTGGGTGAGCTCAAGGCGGGAGCGGAGCGCAAGGCCCTGCTCAAGGAGGCGCTGCTCGGGCTGGCGAACGGCGCGTTGGTTGGGCTGAGCGCCGGGGCAGGCATGTACGTCTATGCGAATCTGAGCGGCAGCCCGGCGCCCCTGGGGCTCGGGGTGGTGGTGTTCCTGGCGATGGTGGGCAGCTGCGTGGCGAGCGGGGTCTCGGGCGTACTGGTGCCCGTGACCCTCAAGCGCCTGGGGGCCGATCCCGCCACCGCCTCGAGTATCTTTCTCACCACCGCGACGGACGTGGTCAGCATGGGAATGCTGCTCGGGCTCGCCACCCTGCTCATCCGCTGACGGCAAGCGGGACCGTTCATCACCCTCCTTGGTACTGTATCCGGGCCAATCCCATGGCCGGGATGACGGCAGTTGAGCAGTTACACCCGCCGAAGGATATTGAACGTCCTGCGCCGGTGCGCGGGAGAACGCACTCCGACTGCCGGAACTGCGCACCCGTCCGCCCGCCGAGCCTTGCCGCCGCACAGGTGGTCAGCCGCCAGCTTGTGTCGATGCGATCCCCTTTCTCCCGCCCAGTTGCTCGCCGTAGACGCCGACCAACTTAGAGGGAGCCGCAAGATCTCATCGACGCGCGCCTCTCCCTCCGGGATAGGGTCGGGGTGAGGGGATCAAAATTCAAACCCGCGGAAGGCGTCCGTTCCGAGACCGGCCCCCGTGGGAAGCACCTCCGGGTAGCGCTCCCGGAATTGAAGTTCGCGGCGGTCTTGCGTCCGGCCACAAAACCGACCCGGGCGTCCGCGCCGAGGATCGGCAAGATGGCCACACAGGTGCCCCCAAAAAAGCCACGCCAGCATCGCCGACAGCCGAGGACCCCACGGGGCGGCGGGCCGTCGAAGTGCAAGGGACTCGTCGACAGCATCGGAGGCCCCGCCATTCGAAAAAGCGACTGCCCCAGAATTGCACCCTGCTCTCGGAATGGCGCCCTCTGTAGGCCCGGTCAGAAGGGCCTGGTCGGCAGGGCGCCGATGGCGCAAGCGCTCGCCGGCACACCCACCTGCGGAAATCCTGGTCTGTCCCCGATACGGTGCGACTCTGCGAGGCCGCCAACCTTAACCGGTGAGGGCGCGGAAAAAGAGTCGGAGGCTCATGGGCGCAATTGGGAACTGCAAGCGCCCCGGAGGTGCCTCCGACCACATCTAGTGCAGAAATGGACGAAACAGGTTTATTCGACAGAATGTTTCGGCGCATTGACCTTCATGGCGCCCTCTTCCCTAAAGGCACTTGGCATAATACCCGGAAACCGTGATGTACAGGTTGTTATTCGGGTTGTGAATGTCAACGTACAAATCGCCGTCGAACTCTATCGGGGTTTGGAAGCCTTGAACTGTCGTGCCTACGGGTACGAAGTAAACCACCTTGGCCGGGGTGCCGCGGCTGCCGTCTGCATTCCTGAGATCTAGCTGTTTGATGGCGTTATTGTTGACCGCGGTAACGTCGGTCAGGAAAAAACACTTCTTGGTTAGTTTCGGTACCAGCGGCGGGCCTACGGTCCCATCGGGATTAGCTCCACAATCCTGATAAACGCTACTAACGCTAACTCCATCAGATTGGCAAACGGCACTAAACGGCTGCGGAGAAGAGCTAGCGCCATTAGACTCGGCTGTCGTTGAAATCGCTACCAGACCGAGAAATGCCACGGCTGTTGCCCATGCTGGGACCAGAGTCTGTGGGTTGATGTGCATGCGTGCGAATCTGCTTAGACGCTTGGTGCTCATTGAGATTGACCCCCAAATATTAATGGTTATGGCAGTCGCGGTTGACTGGTGGGAATGAGGATAGTCGCGGTTCTCATCCTTGTCCACGGAAAACGTTCTATATAGGGGCGATTTTCTGATCTACCTGGATGTAAAGCCGGTCAGCGCGAATTTGGTGCCGGAGGTGGACGGTGCGCAGCATGCTCGGTCATGGCAGGGAAGTAGACGCCCCGAAAGCGCAGATAATTCGTACCCGAACTGTCAGAGCAACCGGTGCGGAGAGGCAATAATCGTCAGTATGTGTCGAAAGGCGACGCGGATTACTACGGATCAAAAATACAGGCAACAGAAAAAGGCACCAAGATAGAAGTGACAGAGCAATGTTGCGGCTCCCTTGATGCCGAGAGTCCAGCAGTTGTGAGGCGGAGGTGCTATGCCAACGATGGGGCGAGTAGTCTTGGTGAGGTTCCCGCTCCACACTGTCCAGTGTCGACACAATCGCCAGGTCGTGCTCGCGTAGCGGGGAGATTACCAGCGTGACCCGAACACCCTGCGGGAAGTGACGGGTGAAGATGGCGTGGAGGTGTGCGCGTTTTGTCTGATCACCGACCATGTTCACCCGCTGCTTTCGCCTCCTGACCAGGGTGGTTTGGGGAAGCTGATGAAGCGACTTGCTGGCCGCGAGACTCGTAACCGGCGTCTTCTGTAAGGGCGCACGGGCACGTTAAGGCAAGGACTGTACAAATCGAGCCCGGCGGAGACACAAACTTAGTCGCCTCGGTGCTGCTGCCGCATTGAGCTCAATCGTGTCGGGGCGCCCAACTCGCTCGTCTCGGCCCGCAATCGGCCGAACCCCGGCGGGAGCGGGCTGCGCGGCGCGGCTTCACGGCTTCATTGCTGTTTGGGGAGCCGATCACTTGCCGGTGAGCGGGCGGCGGTCTCACGACGAGGAGCGATGGAGATCTCCGATTGGGGCGAAGGGGCATGCGGGCTTCGCTGCACAGCCCGTTTATTTTTGACAAATCCGCATTTTGGTGCAGATTTACAAATTCATGAAATTGCAACGAGCTGAGCTCTCACAACGGGTCAAGTCCGACAGGCTGCCAGGATCTTCCGGTAGGGGCCAACGAACCTCAGACAGGGATCGTTGAAATGCATCGCAGCCGTGAAATGGCGCGGGAACCGCAGTGGAGCGATATCCGCGTCTTCCTGGAGGTGGCGCGATGCGCGTCGGCGGTCGGGGCGGCTGGTCGGCTCGGAATTAACTATACGACCGTCTGTCGCCGCGTCTCGGTCCTGGAGGATCGGCTGAGGAGCTGGAGAAGCAGAAGGACCTGATCAAGGGATGCGCCCGTTAAGCGGCACGGACACGCTCTCCCAAACACGCTCGAGAGAATGCCATCCCGCTCAGATCGATTGTTGTAATCCCTTACTGATAGAGTGGATCACGGCGCAGTACCACATTGCTGCAGCCTGGCCCGGGATGAATCCGCGGGGAGCCGATAGCCGCCAGGATGGCCGCTGACGAGCCTACCTGGATCTAGTCACCGCGTGTCCCGGCAGGCTCATGCCGGGTCGCGTGGCATCGTTCGTGGCGTTCTTTGTATCAGGTAGCGGCGTTTGGAGGATAGGCAGCCTGCCAACGAACGTCCTTTCCGGCATGGCTGCGCTACAGCAACCCCGGGTGGCTGCCACCGCACAAGACCCCGCCGGGCCTGGCGGGGTCTTGTGCGGTGGATCTGCGAGCCGGATTACTGACTGAGAGCGGCGAGCTTGGGTGTCTTGGCACCGACATTGGCCGCCTGGATGTCCTCGACGTGAACGCTGGGATGCTGCTTCAAATAAGCCTGCTCCGCGCTGATCAACGAGGGGCTGTGGTATGCGCCGAAGGCCAAGAGCACTGCTGCGATTGGGGTCCACATGACTAAACTCTCCTTATGAGGTTGTCCACACATGGTACAAGGGAGTACCTGAGGGAAACGATACGTTAGCGGGACGCTCGGTTATACACGCAGTAATGCACTCCGGTTTTGCGATAATGCAGGGAGCGGTGTGGCCCTTATCTTGCGAGCTAGCGTCGGCTCGGCCTCGCCGCCCCGGTTGTCCCGTCGAGGTCGTCGGCCCGGTTCATCGCTCGTCGAAGGCCGTCTCCAGCGCTGCGGGGCTCTCGGCCGCGATCGCAGGAGCGGCCAACCGGGCGAGGGTGACGAGCAGGGAGCGCAGAGCGCGAAAAGCGTGGTAAAGACGAGGTCCTGCGCGACCAGCGTCAAGGCGTGGCAGGGTTGAGTCGCGGGTGGGTTTCTTCGCCTACCAGCCAGACGATGACGCCCGAGATCAGCATGGCCCCGGTGGTGAGCCAGAAGCCCGCCTCAATATTGCCGGCCAGGCTGGCTACCGCCCCCAGCAGCAGGGCGCCGATGCCGTAGCCGAGGTCGCGCCAGAAGCGGTAGATGCCGATGGCACTCCCCCGCCAGTTCGGGTGGGCGATATCAGCCACCGCCGCCGACAGATTGGGGTAGAGCAGGGCCATGCCGAAGCCGGTGACGGCAGAGGCGAAGGACCACCAAAGCTCGCCTTCGCTCAAGAGCGTCAGCCCGACCCCCGACCCGCAGAGCCACATGCCCCAGACGATGGGTTTCTGTCGTCCGATCTTGTCGGAGAGGTGGCCAGTGAAGAATTGGGACATGCCCCAGACGAAGCCGTAGACCCCGACCACCCAGCCGATACCGGCCAGGGATAGGCCGCGCTGATAAAGCAGCATCGGATAGAAGACCCAGACCAGGGCATCAACAAACTTTTCCACCAGGCCGGCCTGGCTGAGGGCGAACATGCGTTTGTCCCGCCAGGACATCAGGGTGAAGACCTCCCAGGTGGTCGGTGTGACCGGGATGCCAGTCGGGTAGCGCGGCCGGGGTCCGCTGGTTTGTCCGGCGGCGTGCTTCATGCCCTCGGCGTGGGCCCAGGGCAGTGTGTCCCTCACCCAGAGCAGGGTGAGCAGGCCGGCAATAAGGATAGTGGTCAGGCCGAACACGAACAGCCCCATGCGCGCGCCGAGACTGGTGGCCATGTAGCCGGTGGCAATACCCGCCACCGCCACGCCGAAGTAGCCTGAGAGCTCGTTCAGGCCGATGGTCAGGCCACGCTGCTCCGGCCGGGTGAGGTCCAGCTTGGCGGTCTGGGTCATGGACCAGGTGAAGCCTTGGTTGACGCCGAGCAGCACCGTGGCAAATACGATCCAGTTCCAGGACGGGGCGTAGAGGATGATGAACGGCGTCGGCAATGCGGCCACCCAGCCCCACAACAAGACCTGCTTGCGCCCGATACGCTCGGACAGCCGGCCGGCGACGAAGTTGAGGCTGCCCTTGACGAAGCCAAAGGCCACCACGAAGGCCATCAGCATCATGAAGGAGCCCTTGGCGACGCCGAACTCGCTCTCCGCCAGGGCCGGAACGACCGTACGGATCATGCCGAGGGTGAGACCAACCAGGAATACCTGGATCAGCTGGTGCCCGAATTGGGTGAAATTGTGGCGAATTCCGTAGCGGTAATCCGCCACGTCTTGGGCAAGGGGCATCTCAGGCGCCCAGGTTGAAGGCCATTATCCGGTCCATTTCTGCCGGCCGCGGCGGAATCTCCTTGGTCAGAGACGCGACGAAGTCGTCTTTCTCCAAAGCCAGGATAGGGTTCCAGCGTCGCTCGAAACCGAGCGTCGAGCCAGGCTTGCCCGACATCCCCGCGCCGCACGCGCTGCCTGAGGTGTGGCCGGGATAAATCTCCACCTCGGCCGGCAGGGTCAGGAGACGCTGGTGGATCGAGGCGTGGATCTGGCCGGCCATCTCGGTCTCCTTGCCGGCCAGGTCGGGGCGGCCGACCGCGCCGATGAACAGGGTGTCGCCGGTGAGGGCGAACCAGGGCGCCTCGACCCCGCCGCTTGTCGGTCACCAGCAGGCAGATCGAATCCGGCGTGTGGCCAGGGGTGTGCAGCACCTCGATGTAGACGTTGCCCACGTCGATGCGCTGGCCGTCCTTCAGCGCCTCGAACGGATACATCGTCCGGCCGGCGTTGGACTGGTGCAGGCAATACTTTGCCCCGACCTTATCGGCCAGCGCGCGACCGCCGGAGTAGTGGTCGGCATGGACGTGGGTGTCGATGACGTGGGTGATCTTCACGTCCTGCGCGTTGGCCTCGCTGATGAACCAATGCTCGTCACCCAACACAGGATCGACGGCGACTGCGACATGGCAGGAGCCACAGCCGAAGAGGTAGGATAAGGTGGCTTCCTTGGCCAACAGTTGGCGGAAAAACATGCGAGTTTCCTCTGCTTGATCGAAAACCAGAACCTATCGGCCCACTCGGCGAGATCGTCGAGGGTGCTTGGGCGCCGGGGGCCAGTTCCGCCTCGGCCATGCCCCGGGCTTCAATGCCGGTGCCGCGGACGCCTACACGGGCGGCACCGGCACGGATGACCTTGTTGAGCATGACCTGGAAGTTGTAGAAGCCCGGCTCGACGGTCTCGCGAACGGCGGCGTCGCCCACAGGAACAGACCTCGTGCTCGGGCTCGCGCGCCAGCGCGCCCCAGCCGAGGCCGTCGTAGCTGCGTTCGGGCGTCAGGTGCGTCGTGCAGAATGAAGAGATACTTGGCCATCACGAGTCTCCCGCTTCGATGGGTAGTCCCGCAGCCATCCATTCCGGCAGCCCATCGGCGATCTTGCGGGCGCGGTAGCCATGCTCCCGCAGCAATTGCACGGCCTCGGCGGACAGCATGCAGAAGGGGCCACGGCAGTAGGCGACGATTTCCCTGTCAGCCGGCAGCTCGGCCAGGCGCTGCTTGATCTCCTCCAGCGGCATGGAGCGGGCGAAGGGCAGATGGCCAGAGGCGTATTCATCGCGAGGACGAACATCCAGCACGACCACATCGCCGCGCCGGGCCTTGTCCAATAGGCCCAGCCGGGTTTCGGCATCGAGCTTCTCGGGCTCGGCGAATAGCTGGTCCAGGGCGACCTTCAGCTCGATCAGATGCTCCTCCGCCACGGTGCGCAGATTCACCCACAATGCGCTGACATCCTCCCCGCTGAGGCGGTAGGCGATGAATCGCCCATCGCGGCGAGCCTCTACCAGCCGGGCCGCCTTAAGCACCTTCAGATGGGCGCTGGCGAGCTTGATGTCGATATTGGCCTCGGCGGCCAAGACCTCCACAGTCTTCTCGCCTTGGGCGAGGACCTCCAGGAGCTCCAAACGCTTCGGGCTGGAGGCGGCCTTACCGATACGGGCGACTTGCTCGTAAAGGAGATCTTTCAGTTGGCGTTTGTTCACATCTAATATTCTAACGACAATTAGAATATGTTCAAAGGAGATCGGTCAGTGAAGCCGACAGGTGCTTTCAAGCTAGAAAGAGCATTTGAACCGCCAAGGCGCCAAGATCGCCATGTTTTTTAAAGGAAATTTCCTGGAAACGGGCGTCAGCCTCTGGGTGAAGCGGGTTCTTTCACTTTCGGTGCTTGTCTGCCTTTGTGTCCTTGGCGTCTTGGCGGTTCCAACTGCGGTTTTTAGGGTTAACGACAACAGAGAGGGCACGGGGCCCGTGGTGGCTGGCGAGGACTCCACCGCTTGGGCTCGGACCGCCCGCGCACCGGTGCGTGAGCCCGGCGGCGGCCTTGTCATCGGACCTGCGCTCAGGTCTTGGGCCGGGGCGCTTTGCGCGCCCGTTTCGCACCTGCCTTGGCAGACTCCGCCGGCGTCGACACCAGGCTGATCCTCATGGGCTGCCCGCACACCCGGACCTTCTTCAGGTGGTTGAACAGATCCTTGGGCATGCCTTCCGGAAGCTCGATGGTGCTGTGGGTGTCGAAGAGCTGGATGCGCCCCATGTAGCGGCTCTCGATGCCGGCCTCGTTGGCGATAGCGCCGACGATGTGCTTGGGCTCGACGCCGTGCTCGCGTCCGACTTCCAGGCGATAACAAAGCATCGGCAGCTGGGGCTGCCTGCCCGAGCGGGCTCCTTCCGACCCTCCGCTCGGGCGAGGACGCTTGGGCTCGGCGGGCTCCCCGGTCGGGCGTGGCGCTTTCTCCGGCGCGGTTGGTCTCGGCGGGCGGACGGGCCGCTCAGGCGCGGGGCGTCGTTCGGTCTTCTCTGCGGGTGCTGCGGCCTCGGGGATCAGCAGCGGGCGCTCGCGCTGTACCAGGAAGGCCAGCGCGGCGGCCACCTCACTCAGGCCGACGTCCTGCTCGCTCTGGTAGCCGTCGATCAGGGCTTCGAAGAAGTCCAGCTCCTGGGATTCGAGTGTCTCGGTGATGAGCTGCTTGAAGCGCTCCACCCGGCGATCGGTGACGGCCTCCCGCGAGGGCAGCTGCATGGGCGCGATCGGCTGGCGGGTGGCGCGCTCGATGGCGCGCAGCAGGTGGCGCTCGCGGGGTGAGCAGAACAGGATCGCCTCGCCCTTGCGGCCGGCCCGACCGGTGCGTCCGATGCGGTGCACGTAGGCCTCGGCGTCGTTGGGGATGTCGTAGTTGAGCACGTGGCTGACGCGCTCCACGTCCAGTCCTCGGGCGGCCACGTCGGTGGCGACGATGATGTCCAGGTCGCCGCGCTTGAGCCGTTCGATGGCCTTCTCGCGCATCACCTGGGTCATGTCGCCGTTGAGCGGCGAGCAGGCGTAGCCGCGCGCCTCCAGCCGCTCGGCCAGCTCCAGCGTTGCGGTCTTGGTGCGCACGAACACGATCATCGCATCGAATTCCTCGACCTCCAGGATGCGCGTCAGGGCGTCGAGCTTGTGCAGGCCGCTGACCTGCCAGTAGCGCTGGGTGACGGTCTCCACGGTGGCCGTCCTGGCTCTGATCCTGACCTCGACGGGGTCGCGCAGGTGACGCTGGGCGACCCGGCGGATCGCCTCCGGCATGGTGGCGGAGAACAGGGCGGTCTGGCGGGTGGCGGGTGTGTGCTCGAGGATCCACTCCACATCGTCGATGAAGCCCATGCGCAGCATCTCGTCCGCCTCGTCCAGCACCAGGGCGATCAGGGCGTCGAGCGCCAGGGTGCCCCGGCGCAGGTGATCCATGACCCTGCCCGGGGTGCCGACCACCGCGTGCACGCCTCGACGCAGCTGGCGCAGCTGGGTGTCCATGCCCTGGCCCCCGTACACCGGCAGGATGTGGAAGCCGCTCAGGTGGCGCGCATAGGTCTGCAGCGCTTCGGCGACCTGGATGGCCAGCTCCCGAGTCGGCGTCAGCACCAGCAGCTGGGGCGCCCGGCGGTCCAGGTCGATGCGGCTGAGCAGCGGCAGCGCGAAGGCCGCGGTCTTGCCGGTGCCGGTCTGGGCCTGGCCGAGCAGGTCGCGGCCGGCCAGCAGCGGTGGGATGGCCTCGGCCTGGATCGGCGAGGGTGCCTCGTAGCCGATCTCCTCGATCGCCTGCAGGATCGGGGGGGCGAGGGCGAGCCCGGCAAACGGGGAAGTGGTTTCGGAGGACATGGGCGGGGCCTGCGGCTTTGCCCGGGGATCGCCTTGCGGACCGGGCGGAACTTGCGGAGAACGGCAGCAATTGTACGCGATCGCCCGCCCCGCGGGGCAGCGAGCGCAGGCTGCGGGCCGGCGAGGTGCTGCCTGCCGACCCGACCCGTGACGCCGGCGCTCGGCTCAGGCCTCGATCATCTCGGCGAGCCCGCGGCCTGGCTGGATCATGGGCAGCACGTTCTCGGCCTTGTCGACCCAGACGTCCACCAGCACCGCCCCCTGGTGGGCGAGGGCCTCGGCGATGGCGCCTTCAAGGTGCTCGGGGGTGCGCACGCGCAGGGTCTGCAGGCCCGGATACACATATTGAAGCCCCACCAGGTTCGGCATCTGGTGCCGGCAGCTCTGGTCGATATCGCTGCACTGCGGGTCGCAGGCGGAATTGCGGGCGAGGCAGGTCTCGTAGTGATAGCCCCCGTCCATCATGTCCTCCCACTGGCGCACCATGCCCAGGAAGCTGTTGTTGAGCACGAACATCTTGAGCGGGATCTCGTTGGCGACCACGGTGGCCAGCTCCTGGATGTTCATCTGGAAGCTGCCGTCGCCGTCGATCAGCACCACGGGGCGGGTTGGGTCGGCGAGCCAGGCGCCGATGGCGGCGGGCAGCCCGAAGCCCATGGTGCCCAGCCCGCCGGAGCTGATCCATTGGCGCGGCCGGGTGAAGCGGTAGTACTGGGCGGCCCACATCTGATGCTGTCCGACCCCGGTGACCAGGGTCGCATCCCCTGCGGTGAGCGCAGACAGCGCCTCGACCACCGCCTGGGGCTTGATGTAGGGCCCCGGGGCATAGGGGGTGGGCATGCGTTTCTTCCATTCCTGGACCTGGGCGACCCAGGCGGGGTGTTGGGCGCTGCGGCCGCTCCCCAGGGCGTAATCCAGGAACGGCTTGAGCCCGGCCACCAGGGACAGCTCCGGCTGGATGGTCTTGCCGATCTCCGAGGGGTCTATGTCCACGTGGGCGATGCGTTTGCCCTGGGAGAAGCCCTTGAGTGCCACCCGGTCGTCGAAACGCCCGCCCAGGGTGAGGATGAGGTCGGCGTCGCGCAGCGCGTAGTTGGCGGGGATGGTGCCGTGCATACCCGGCATGCCCAGGTTGTGGGGCAGAGGATAGGGCACCGCACCCAGGGCGTTGAAGGTGGTCGACACCGGCACGTCGAATCGCTCGACCAGGCGCTGCAGCGCCTCGGCGGCCCCGGCGCTGATGATCCCGCCGCCCGCCTTGACGACCGGTCGCTCGGCGCTTGCGAGCGCCTCCAGGATCGCGTCGGCCCTGGCGGCGTCGAACGGGATGCCCGGGCGATGGCGGCCGCGCGTGGGTCGGCTCTCGGTGGTCTGCTTGAGCTGGACGTCCTTGCAAATGTCCACCAGCACCGGGCCGGGTCGCCCGCCGACGGCCAGCTCGAACGCCTCGCGCAACATCCATTCCAGGTCCCGGACATCCTTGACCAGGTAATTGTGCTTGGTCACCGGGCGGGTGATGCCCACCGTGTCGACCTCCTGGAAGGCGTCGGTGCCGATGGCGCCGCTGGGCACCTGGCCGGTGACGAACACGGTCGGGATGGAGTCCTTGAAGGCATCGGCAATGGGGGTGGTCAGGTTGGTCGCCCCGGGGCCCGAGGTGGCCAGGGCGACGCCCGGACGCCCGCTCACCCGGGCATAGCCTTCAGCGGCGTGGCCGGCGCCGCCTTCCTGGCGGAACAAGATGAAGCGCGGCGTGGGCGCGCCGCGCTGCATGCGCTTGTTGAGCTCCACATGCAGGGGGATGACCGCGCCGCCGGTGTGTCCGAAGATGTACTCGACCCCCAGGTCGGCGAGCACATCGAAAAAGAGGGCGGCCCCGGTTCGGGGGCCGGCTTGTATCGGGGGTTGCTCGTTCACGGTTGCGATCTCAGGGGCGGCGGATGATCATACATTAGAATATTCGTAATAGCCTAATATCCAACGGCGCTCGGCATAGCACGTCGCCGGCGGGACCCGTCGCGAACAGCCGCTAGAGGGGCAGCGAAGAGATTGGCCGCGGATCAAGGCGCCAGGGAATCGCGCTCCCGCCGCCCCCCGGGCAGGGCGGTTTCGAGCGGCGACGGCCATCCTGGCCCGCGCGTCCCGGATCACCCGGCCTTGCGGGTGTCCGCGATGCCCTGCAGATAGCGGGCCAGCTCGGTCTGCAGGCGTGCCCGGAACTCCGGGCCGTTCTCCAGGCCTTCCAGACGGTTCAGCCGATCCTTGCAGTACACGGCCCTTTGCAGGTGCTTGGCGGATTCGCTGGCACTGACGCCGCTTCTGCTCGGATCGATCAGCTGGCGGGCGGTGACCCCGCAGGAGGCCTCGAACTGGCGCCGCAACTGCTCCTTGGTCATCCGCCCGATCCCCTCACGCAGGTACCTCTGCTCTGAGGCAGAGTGGACCCGGTCCCGGGCGAACAGCAGGATCAGGGCGATACCGATTGATGCGACCAGGAGCTCCATATGCAAGTCCGAAGCAGAGATCCGCCGGGCGGGCGCGACCGGCCGACCCTTTGCCGCTGACCGGGATCCAGTCAGTATAAAGATAGCCCCCCGAGCGTGTGGAGGCTGTGAGGCGATTCTCGCCAATGCCGCGCCGCGCGCATGCCCGTGGGGCTCTCCAGCCTGCCCGGAAGCGACCGCGCCCGATTGGCCCGCCGGCTTCGGCGTTGCGCCTGACCCGGGCGCCCGAGGTACCCTCAAGCACCCCGGTGTGCCGCGATTGTCGAGGCGCACCGGTCCGCGGGCAGCTCGGTTCCCGCGCGACGAGCCCTGGTGCGAAATGCCGGGCCGCGGGACGGCTCAGCTGCGGCGGGAGGCGGCGAGCCGGCGCAGGAAGGATTGCGAGGGCCTGTAGATCCAGGCCGGATAGAGCGCCTTTGCGGCGGTGTGCAGCGGGCTGCGGTGGGCCGGCGGGAAGTGCATCAGGCGATACAGCTCCACGTCTGCCGCGATCCGCTCGTCCAGGCGCACATGGGATGCGAACGAGCCATTCATGACTATTCTCCGGGTTTTCGACCGATCGGGCCGCGCGTTTGGCTTGCGCTGGCCCTCTGGTATCGGCCGGGATTCTCGGCGCATCCAGCCTTGCGATGGCCGCGGCCCACCAGGGGGGCCCACGAGGGGTAAGGGAATCAGTATATTAGCAAAAACTTATTTATTAATCAATGTCTCTCTCTGCCTGTCCTCTCGGGCCGGGTCCACAAGGCGGATCTGTTCTAGCCGGAATTTCGCCGCTCTGCGCTGTCATTCCCGCGGAAGCGGGAATCCAGAGATCGTAACGTCCTGATTGTAAAGTGTATATGTATCCCTGGCATCGGGATTGCATCCTTAGCTCCGTAAACAGCACGTCCATGTGCTACTTCTGCGTCCTTAGCTCCGTAAACAGCACATCCATGTGCTACTTCTGCGTCCTTAGCTCCGTAAACAGCACATCCATGTGCTACTTCTCCGGTTACCTGGGCGGAATGATGGGTATCTGGTTGAATGCCAAGCAGGTGTGTATCCAGAACGGATCAGCTCTGGCCGGGTCCACACCGGGCCTTTGCGAGCGGCCGGCGATGTGCGAGGCTGTCCGCGTCAGGCGGATTTGCTCAGGGTGCGGGGGCTGGAATGGACAGGATCGAGCAGCTCAACGCCCGCTTCGGGCTCGGGGGCCTGTTGGGCTTCCGGAACTTGGTGGCGGGGTTTCCCGTGGTGGACGTGCGCAACCGCCATGCCGCGGCGACCATCGCGCTGCAAGGGGCTCAGATCATCCATTGGCAGCCCGGCGGCGAGCAGCCGGTGATCTGGCTCAGTGACCTGGCCCGATTCGCCGCGGGCAGCTCGATCCGCGGCGGGGCACCGGTCTGCTGGCCCTGGTTCGGCCCGCACCCAACGGATACTTCAACCTAGAAACAGCAGTTGACCGCTTCGCGTAGCGATCGAGTGATTGCTTGGGCTATGGTTCTGGACAAAGCTGGTACTCACCCATCGGGTGATGGCCGCTACGACCACCAGGGCACGCACCGCGCGGCGCCTGGATGCGTTATAACTCGTTGGAATAGAATCACTATTCCGCCTCGTCATGCCTTGCCAGACACCACGCGGCACGCACCCTGGCGGCCGTTCAACAGCCGCTTCTAGGTTCAATGCCTTCGCACGGTTTCGCCCGTACCAGTCCCTGGGCCTTGGTGGAGGCGGACAGCTGCGCCGACGGGTCTACGCAGCTGCTGCTCGAGCTCGAGCCCGGTGCAGGGATGCGGCCGGGCTGGCCCCATGCGACCAGGCTTCGCAGCCGCGTGAACGTGGGGATGTCCTTGAGCATCGAGCTGGTTACCGTGAATGAGGGCGAGCTCACGGTAACGCTCAGCCAGGCCCTGCACAGCTACTTTCGCGTCGGCGACATCGGCACGGTAGAGGTGGTTGGACTGGACGGCCGTGAGTACCTGGACAAGGCCGACGAGGGGCGCCGCAAGCGCCAGCACGGGCCCGTCGGCATCGCCGGGGAGGTCGACCGCATCTACCTGGCAACCGGCCCCGCGTGCGAGATCCGCGATGCCGCGCTGGGCCGGCGCATCCACATCAGTAGCGACGGTAGCCGCTCCACCGTGGTCTGGAATCCCTGGCAGGCGAAGGCGGAGCGTCTGGGTGATCTGGGTCCCGATGGCTACCGGCACATGCTGTGCGTGGAGACCGCCAACGCCGCCGAGGACGCCCGCCGTCTGGGACCGGGCGCGCAGCATCGGCTGCGCGCCGAGTATCGGGTGGCGCGGCTCTGAGGCGCGGGGCCGCCAGGCCGGCCCGGACGCTCAGGGGCGCGTCAGGGCGTGCACGTTGCCCTGGTGCAGAGGCGGCGTGCCGGTGTCGTTGCCGAAGATCGCGCCCCGGTCGTTTTTCCACCAGTACTTGTGGTTGTTGCTGACCCAGTGGTCCTCTCCGGTACCCTCGTCACGCTCGTAGTGCCCACCCCTCATCATCTCGGCCCAGCCGTCCAGGGGGTCGTTATCGGGCGAGGCGCTACGGGCGGTGGAGCTGCAGATAGCTGTCGAACACCCTGTCCATGTCCCGGCTGTATTCCTGCATGATCTGCACGCTGTGCTGGAAGCCCTCCTGCCAGAGCTTCTTGAACTGGTCGGACAGCTGCAGGGACTGGAAGACGTGACGCTGGATGGCGCTGATCTCGGCCTGGCGCTCCGCCTGCGCGGGGGCTATGCCCGCCACGAACAGGCGCAGCCTCCAGAGTCCCGGGGTGCCCGGCACCGGGATGTAGAGGGTCTCGCCCAGGGCCGAGCCGGCCACCGGCTGCCCGGCGCGGGAGTAGCCGGCCAGTCCCAGCACGCCCCGGTCGGTCTGGATCGACATACCGCTGGCGGGATTCGGCAGCACCGTGCGCTCGCTCGGACCGCGGTACACCGTCCGGATCTCGCGCAGGCCCGGCACCGTCTTGGGCATGTCCGGGATGACCAGGGTCTCGAGGGTGGCCGCACCGGGCCTGTAGCGGCCGTACTGGGCCTCCATGAACGAGAGCCAGTTGTGCGCCAGGGCGAACATCGCGTCGCCGTTCGGGGAGAAGCCCTCGATCATGAACTGACCGAGCTTCCAGGGCCGAGCCGATCTGACCTTCGACGCGCCAGCCTTGCGGGACCTCGGCGCTGATCAATCCGCGGGCCTCGTGCCAGGGCACAAATCGGATCTGCGCTGGTGGGGCAGGGCTGCGCCGCACCGGGTGCGATGCGGCATTTACCGGCGGCTGATCGCCCACCCGCTCGGGGATTTCCTCCTGATCCCCTTCTGGTCCGTCCGCCGAGTCGGCATCCGTCCCGGGCGCCTGGTCTTCGTCGGTGTCGGGGGCCTCGTCGTCATCGGCGCCAGCGAGCAAGCTGTCGGCGTCCTCCGCGGTCTGATCCTCGTCGGCGCTCCCGGATAGGTCGTCCTCGGGGGCCGGCCCGTCGTAGTAGATGCCGACGGCCCCGAGAGCCGCGACCAGAGCCACAACGCCTAAGACTGACTTCTTGTCCATGTGCTGCCCCCGACGCATGGGTGAGATGGACCCCGCTGGGGTTAATTCTATGCGCTGGACAAAGCCCTGCCATGATCCGGGGCCGCTGCTGCAGGTGGATGCGCCGGGGTGTCCGGCCCACCCCCGCGCCTTTGCACCCGGTTGGTCCGCCGGGCCGGCCGAGGGCACTGACAGGGTGCGGCTGCGGGTCGCGCTGTAGCCCCGCGAGGGCAGCCGACCGCGCGCGGCCCTCCGGTGCTAACATTGGGCCTTCGCGTGCGATTGCCCAATCGCATCCCGTGCCGAGGGCAGGGTCCTTGCTGTGCGCACCAGTGCTTGGGGCCGGGTGCCGGCCGTTCAGCCTTATCGAAGGCGGGCGTTGGGATCGGGCCCCTCGTGGGCACTGGCGGTGCTGTCCGGGCCGGGGGATGCGGCCCAGGCTCGGCTACGCTATCCGGACAATCCACTTCCACATCATTGAGGCCAGCCGAGCCCCGGGGTGACAGCCGATGATCAAGCAGACCGTGGCCGATGCGCTCAATCGGCAAATCAACAACGAATTCTTCTCCGCCTATCTGTACCTGGGGATGTCCGCCTATTGTGAATCTCTGGGGCTGCGCGGTGCCGCGAGCTGGTTCATGGCCAAGCAGCGGGAGGAGCAGGTCCACGCCATGAAGGTCTATCGCTATGTGCTCGATCAGGGCGCTGGGGTGGAGCTGCAGGCCGTGGCCCGTCCTCCCCAGGAGCCCGATGGCCTCCTGGACGCCCTGGAGAAGACTCTGGCCCACGAGCGAGGGGTCACCGAGACCATCAACGCCCTGATGGATGTGGCGGTGGCGGAGCGCGATCATGCCAGCCAGATCTTCCTGCAGTGGTTCGTGACCGAGCAGATCGAGGAGGAGGCCGTGGTCAACGACATCCTCAACCGGCTGCGTCTGGTCGGCGGACAAGGCGAGGGGCTGTTTCTGATCGACAATGAGCTGGAGCGTCAGGCGGCCGCCATGGTGCAGGCGAGCCAGGCCACTGCCGGCTGAAGGGCGCCCGGGGTGGGCAAGGCGAAGAAGCCGAAGGCCAAGTGCTGCAAGAAATACAAGGACGGCAAGGCCTGCGAGCGCTGTCCCCGGCGCCGCTGAGCCCCGTGTCTCAGCTCGCGCCGACGGTCTTAACGGCGTTTCGGCCGGCACCCTTGGCGACATAGAGCGCCCGGTCGGCCCGACGCAGCAGGGACTCGGCCGAGTCGTCCGGCAGGGTGTCTGCGACCCCGAAGCTGGCGGTCTTGCCGCCGATCCGCCCGAAGCGATGCGCCGCGATCTCGGCGCGCAGCTTGTCGGCCACGCGGCTTGCCCCTTCGGCGGCTGTCTCGGGACAGAGCACCAGAAACTCTTCGCCGCCCCAGCGCGCGGCGACATCGGTCTTGCGGATACCTTTCCCGATCAGCTGAGCGAGTGCCACCAGCACCAGGTCCCCCGCGTGGTGACCGAAGCGGTCGTTGGTGTCCTTGAAGAAATCCACGTCCAGCAGGATCACCGAGAAACGGCAATCGTAGCGGTTGCAGCGCTCGATCTCCCGATCGAGCAGGGCCGCCATCTTGCGCCGATTATACAGACCGGTGAGGTAGTCCTCCTCCGAGATTCGCTTGATCTCCTCGGTCAGCCGGCGGTGGTCGCGGATCAGCCGGCGTCCGACGACGATCGGTAGCGCCAGGGAGAGCACGCCGAAGATCAGCACCGAGATGACGTACTCCCAGTGCTCGACCAAGTTCTCCTCACGGTAGCCGGAGAACACCAGCGGCATCAGGCGGTCCTCGAGCGCAAACTCCCAGAGCGCGCTGAGGGCCACCACCGACAGCAGCACGGCGCCGAGGAACAGGAAATACTGGCGCTCGTTCATGCTCCGCGGCCCGCTGCGCCGGCGCAGCACCCGGCGCGGGCCCCGGTCGACGGCCGGCACGGCGCGGGCGCGCCGCACCCTGGCGCCCGGGTGCGGCGACCCGGGTCGGTGACGGCTCCAGCAAGGATTCCCCTGGGGGTGTGGCTCATGGCAGCGAATAGGGTCGATCGCCACAGAATGGCGCCGGATTCCCTCGCAACGTGCCCACTCCGGTACGGGCAGCCCCGGCAGGTCTATCGTTTAGTGTAGTCCCGCGCCGCGCCGGCGGCCCCCCCTCAACGCTGGGCGAAGCGTCGCTCTGCGGGATAGGGAAACACGTCCGGGAATCCGCCGGCGCGGATGAGCGCCTGCATGCCCTGCCACCATTGCCACTGGAGCAGCTCGGCATGGTGGTGCATGAAGGCCTCGCGCACCCGCGGACGTGGCAGCAGGAAGCGCCCGAATTCCTCCGGAAATACGTCGGCGGGCTCCACCGAGTACCAGGGCTCGCCCGCCAGCTCGTCCTCGGGGTAGCGCGGCGGGGGAATGCGCCGGAAGCGACACTCCAGCATCGGCACGATCTCGTCATAGTCGTAGAAGATCACCCGGCCGTGGGCGGTGACGCCGAAATTCTTGAACAGCAGGTCGCCGGGAAAGATCCCTGCGGCGGCGATCTCCGCCACGGCGTCGCCGTACTCTCTCAGCAGATGGTGCAGCTGCGCGGGGCTGGCCATGTCCAGATACACGTTCAGGGGCATCAGCCGGCGCTCGATGTAGAGGTGCTTGATGACGACCTGGTCGTCCTCGAAAGACAGCGCCGACGAGGCCGCGCGCTGCAGCTCCTCGAGCAGCTCCGGGGTGAAGCGGTCCCGGGGGAAGGCGGCGTAGGAGTATTCCCAGGTGTCCGCCATCCGTCCCACCCGGTCATGCAGCTTGACCATGCGGTACTTGGCCATGACCTGGCCCGGGGTGGTGTCCTTGGGCGGCCTGAACGCGTCGCGGATCACCTTGAACACGTACG
>CAVQCX010000030.1:0-633505 GCA_963711095.1 uncultured Gammaproteobacteria bacterium
GCCGGGAAAAGCTCGGCGTATCTTGCAGGGTGAAAGTCCCTGTCGGGTGGAGGTGCAGTAATGCATCTTCGTAAGGGCTAGCCACCCACCCGTATCGAGCCTTGGGTCCATGGCGGAGACGTGAAGGGAGGCACGACGAACAAGATGGGCTAAGCGTAGGCAGAGAATCCTGTAGGCCGTAGGGGTGGTCGCGCACCCTGAAGTGCTGGAACAGCTTCGAAATAAGCTTGTTGCGGATGCCGAGGGTTTTAACGTGCCCGAAGGCAACACGAAGCGCCCGATTTGGCAAGGGCGTGGAGGTCCGCCGGAGTCCTCAGGCCGTGGCATGCAGGAAGAGATACGTCAGAGAACCCGGGAAGCCCCGAGGGGCTCCTGTCGTGGGGACGGAATTGGAACGATATACAGCTATTGAGGCAATGATGGGGAAACCCGCAAACAGAGCTAGGCTGGAATCTGCCCCGATTCTTGAGAACCACGAGCCAGGTGGGCGATGCAGTACCGTCGGAGAGACGGAAAGCTACATGCCCGCGGGGTGTCTTATCAGGCATAGTACTCTGGAGACGGGGAAAGCCCGTTACATGGGGAAGGACCTGACGGAAGTACGTAGCCCGCAAAGGAAACTTGTCCCGGACACTGTCGGATCGGAACAAGACAAGCCAACCTCACTGCGGGGAATAGCCGAACGGGCGAAGGCCTGCAAGCACCACCGTTTCAGAGACCTTTACCGGCTGCTGGACGTAGAGCTTCTGCGTGTCTGCTGGGGTGACCTGAACAAGGACGCTGCCAGTGGCGTGGATGGCCTGACGGCCGAGCAGTATAGCGCGGATCTGGAGGGCAACCTACAGAGGCTGGCGGAGCGACTGAAGCGTAAGAAGTACCGCGCCAAGCTGGTGCGGCGCTGCTACATCGAAAAGGAGAATGGAAAGCAAAGACCGCTGGGAATCCCGGCGCTGGAAGACAAGCTGGCACAGTTAGCCTGCGCGAAGGTGCTCAATGCTATCTACGAGCAGGACTTTCTGGACCTGAGCTATGGCTACCGAGCCGGGCGCAGTGCGCTGGATGCGATCGGAGAGCTGACTTTCAACCTGCAGTACGGCGTGTTCGGGTATATTGTTGAGGCCGATATAAAAGGCTTTTTCGATCATCTCGACCATGATTGGGTGCTAAGGATGCTGGGTGAGCGCATCAACGATCGGGCGTTCCTGCAATTAATCCGCAAATGGCTGAAAGCGGGCATTCTTGACACGGACGGTCAGATCATCGAGCCAGAGACTGGGTCGCCGCAAGGGGGAATCGTTTCGCCGATCCTGGCGAACGTGTACCTGCATTTTGCACTGGACCTGTGGTTCGAGAAGGTAGTGAAAGCCCATTGTCGGGGCGAAGCACTGATGCTTCGCTACGCGGACGACTTCGTCTGCGCCTTTCGCTACCAGGACGATGCGGAGCGCTTTTACCGAGTGCTGCCGAAACGGCTGGGAAAGTTCCAGCTGGAGGTCGCCGAGGAGAAGACCCGCATCCTGCGTTTCAGCCGGTTTCACCCCAGCATGAAGCGACGCTTCACCTTCCTGGGCTTGGAGCTATACTGGTTCCCGGACCGGCAAGGTGTAGTGCGGGTGATGCGGCGCACGTCGCGCAAGAAGCTGCAAGGCGCGTGTCGCAGGATTAAGGAGTGGATCAAGGAGGAGCGACATTTGCCGGGGCGAAAGTTCATTGTTGCCCTGAACAGGCGGTTGATCGGCCACTACAATTACTATGGTGTGCGTGGCAACTCTCGGTCTTTGTGGCGGTTCTATCAGTGGAGCACAGAGTGCGCGTTCAAATGGCTAAATCGGCGGGGTGGCAAGCGTAAGAGTTTTACGTGGAAAGCCTTCAGCCGAGCCCTGCAGTTCTTGGGTGTGGCCAAACCGCGCATCACGGAGCAGAAACGGCAGCATGTGGCATTTGCATAAGGGCATCGCTCGCGCGAAAGCGAGTACGACCGAAGAACCGGATGCGGGAAAACCGCACGTCCGGGACTGTGCGGGGGGCGCCCGGTAACGGGCGTTCCTACCGCGAGAGAGCCCAAACACACCAGCAGTAACGCTTGACGTTACTAACGAGCTGCGTTACTATTTGATCCATGATCAAGACCTTTCGAGATAAAGATACAGAAAGTATCTTCAAGCGTGAGCGGGTCAAACGATTTTCGATTCAAATACAGAAACTGGCTCAACGCAAGCTTGATCTACTTGATGGTGCTGATGCGGTTGAAGACCTGCGAATTCCCCCGGGAAACCGATTAGAGAAGCTTTCCGGGAACAGGCGGGGTCAATACAGCATCAGGGTGAATGATCAGTGGCGAATCTGTTTCTACTGGAAGTCTGGACATGCTACTGATGTTGTAATTGTCGACTACCACTAGGTGAAGGTGATGAGCAATAAATTATTACCCCCGATTCATCCTGGCGAGATTCTGCTGGAGGAATTCCTGAAGCCGATGGATGTCAGCCAGTATCGCCTGGCCAAAGCCATAAGCGTACCTGCACGTCGAATCAATGAAATTGTGCACGGCAAGAGAGCGATTACCGCAGATACAGCGTTGCGTCTTTCCCGATTCTTTGGCATGACAGACCGGTTTTGGATGAACCTGCAGACCAGGTATGACCTTGAGGTTGAAAAGGACCGGTTAGGAACACGGCTTGATGAAGAAGTAGAATCGTTGAAGGAAGCTAGTTAATTGGGCTCTAACCAATCACTCCAAACGACGCTCGTGCCTCGCGCGATTGAGTTCAATCGTTATCGCGCCGGGAAAAGCTCGGCGTATCTTGCAGGGTGAAAGTCCCTGTCGGGTGGAGGTGCAGTAATGCATCTTCGTAAGGGTTAGCCACCCACCCGTATCGAGCCTTGGGTCCATGGCCGAGACGTGAAGGGAGGCACGACGAACAAGATGGGCTAAGCGTAGGCAGAGAATCCTGTAGGCCGTAGGGGTGGTCGCGCAGGGGAAAGGGGTCAGAGCCCTTTTGAGAGGTCTAAGTCGATCTGATCGGCGTCCTGGCCCGATTCCGTTGCGGGGTTCTTCGGCGTGCCCCGCGGACGATTTATGGGATCTGGGACAAAGGGGTCTGGACAAAGGGGTCTGACCCCTTTACCCAGACCGGAACAAACCTGGGTCATGACCGATTCCGGGCCGATATCGAAAGGATGTAAAAGGTAAAAGTTGGGCAGGCGAGGCGAGGTCGTCCGAAGAGCAAGGAACTGCTAAAAGAAGAGCAAGGAACTGCTAAAATCGGACAAAGGGGTCTGACCCCGTTACCGGGGAGATGCGCTTCCTGTCGGTGATCGAGGAGCCTCTGATGATCGAGCGCATCCTGCGCCACTTGGGGCTCTGTGGGACTTGCGGCCACCCAGCCAAGCTCCGCCCGAAGACGACCACTGGCCGGTCAACGGCCAGATCCCCCTCACCTATGAGCTCCTGCCCGTCATCGCCTGATCCCAAGCCTTGACGCGAGGCGCGATCGGGCTAAAATCGGGCGGAAGTCAAGTAAATTGCGCACAGAGCCCGCGGGCGGGCCCAAGCGGGGCCGTCGGCGGTGTCATCAAAGGGCAGAGGAGATGGTTTCGTGCGGCAAAGGTCAGGGCAGACAGGGGCGAGGCGCCGTTTCGGTGGCGCTCGCTCTCGCTCCGCCTTCGGCGGCTGAAAGCAAATTCCTATCCCTTATTTTACCCCGGCGTTGATCGTCGTTTTATACATGGGGCTGTTCCTGGGGAGCCTGGGTCATCGTCTTCTTCGCCAGCCCATGGCAGTCATTATCGGCGGCATGTGCTACACCATCTATCTGTACCATTTCATGATTATTGACCTGATTGCACCGTGGACCATGCGTCTGGCCAGCCCCGCGCATTCGATTCCCGCCGACCTTATATTGCAATGCCTGTTGATGGTTCCGCCGGTTCTGCTCGTTTCTGTGGTGATCTTCGTCCTGGTCGAACGCCCCTGTATGCGCTTGAGCGCGGGCTTCATCAGTGGCTTTCGCCGCCCTTTGGGCCTGGCTGTTACTGAATCTGATCGTCTCTCACCTGGCCTGGATTCGCGGCGATGAGCTGGCGGCGTCTCCTCAGGCACGGAAGAGGTGGGCAGTTGCATGCAACGATTGTGGAACCGAGTCTGGCGCCTATCGTGCACACGCCACCGATGGCGACCGAACGTCTGATCAAGAGCCGGTTGCCCGATGCACCGATTGGCATTCATATCCTGGCGCAGGACGCGCAAGCACACCTGGCAACATGGGCGGTCAAAAGTTTTTACCACTTCGCCGGTGTCCGATACCCTCTGACCGTGCACATGCAGGGGCCACTGACTCGAGAATTACAATCGATTTTCAGCCATCATTTCCCACACGCTCGCCTGATCACACAAAAAGAAGCGGACAGGCAGGTCGAGCCCTGGTTGCGCAGCCGCGGCTTTCACCGTTTGTTACACATGCGCCGGCAGCTTTTCCTGATGATGAAGTTGATCGACTTGCGCCTGTTCGCACGCACCCCCAGGGTGCTTTACTTTGACAGCGATGTGCTTTTTTTTCAGCGCCCCTGCGAGCTTCTCTCCATGCCCAGTAGCGGCGCGGTCATTCCGCATCTGTTCATGCGCGACGATTATCCGTCCTATTGCCTTACCCCCGAAGAAGCCCACGCCGACCTGGGCATCGATCTGGCTCCCTTCGCCAATACGGGCTTGATGCGGCTGGAGGCCGACGGCATCGACCTTGCTGCCTGCGAACGGTTCATGGCGCATTCTGCTCTGGCTCAAAAGCATTGGCACCTGGAGCAGACCCTGCACGCGCTGAATGCCAGCGCCCAGGGCCGCGTTGCACTCCTGCCCGGGACCTACGCCATGTCCAAAGGTCTGGAAACTGAATCCGGACCCATCGCCCGGCACTATGTTTCACCTATTCGGCCCCTGTTCGTCCAGGAAGGTATTGCCCGTTTGCTGGAAAGCGGCTTCCTCGAGGCGCTGCGCGCGGCACCCAAGTGAAAATACAGTGAATATATGGCAAGGATGCGATTAAAGGGGCCAGGGTCGGATTAATGTGAATAACTCCATTTAGAGCGAAATAGTTCATCGTGAAATTGGAAAGTAAATCGAGCCTTGCGGCTTTAGCTCTTTTAGCGCCTGCGGTTTCCTCGCGATGCCGGAAGCTATTTGACGCGATGGCTTCGGCATCGCCGCCCTTTCACGCAGATCGCGCGAGCCGCCAATAGCGTGGAGAAAATGAACCCGGAATTCGAGCGCCTCCTGCGTCATCACCGCATCGATGACCTGCGCGCTCACGCGGGGTCGGTCTATGGTGTTTGGCCGGACTTTCGCCTTGCCTATTTCAACCCGGCCTGGTTTCGCTTCGCAAAGGACAATGCCGGCGAGCCGGCGATCTCTGCGAGATGGGGCTTGGGTGCGTCGATCCTCGACGCCATACCACCTGGAGTCAGGGAATTCTACGAAACCTCGTACCGCGAGTGCCTTAGAACCGGCAACATCTGGACCTATGAGTACGAGTGCTCGAGCGACAGCATCTTTCGGTTGCTGGCGCAAGTCGTGTATCCGCTCGGCCGCGCCGAGGGCTTTCTTATCGCCAACTCCGTGAGGGTCGAGAAAAATCACGATTCGAAGGAGCGGATGGCCAAGCCCCCGGACGACCACGTCTACAGGGACCAGGACGGTTTTATCCACCAGTGCGCATGCTGCCGCAGGGTGAAGAACCTTGACGAGCCCGAACGCTGGGACTGGGTGCCCGCATGGGTCGCGCAGATTCCGGTCGCCGCCAGCCATACTTTCTGTCCGCCCTGTTTCGGACATTATTTCCGGTTGCCGGCAGGCTAAAGGGGCCACATGGGCACGACGACGGGGTCGGACCACGCTATCCTATTGATTAAAAGAAAAAAAGGCTTTCAAAAATGGCGCAAATAGTGCTTAGAAGGCCCATTGTGGTGCCAAAAACGTGCATTTAAGGGAGAGGACCAGATGGCACGAGTCAACCGCCATGACATTGCCGGAAAGGAGCCTGAAGCCGCTTACAACGTCGATCTTGGCGGCGAAAAGGACGGGACAGGGGTCAGAGCCCTTTTCAGAGGTCTAAGTCGAGCTGATCGGCGTCCTCGCCGGACTCCGTTGCGGGGTTCTTCGGCCTGCCCCGCGGACGATTAATGGGATTAGGAAAAGGACGGGGTCTCCCGGAGCAGCCGACAAGGCTGCGAATCTTGGGGAGTGCAAGTCTCCCTGGCGTCAATTGCTCGATTCGGACGCCTAGCATATCTGGACTACGGGGAGGTAACGAACCGTGGGGTGCCCAGACGTAGAAGCCACGGCTGCCCCGGGCCCGAAAGGGAACGGCGGTAGGAGCCACCTGGGTGGCGAGCAAACTGGCGGGCGTGAACATAACGAAATGGCTGCAGCCCCGAGAAGACCCGCTGGACAGAAGTGGCTGTCCAGGATTGTTGTGGAGCGCCGACCCGCTGAGAGATCGGGGAAGGCCGAAGCCCTGGGGGAAGAAACGAGCGAAAGCACCTTGGGGGCCGCCGGGGTATGGGTCCAAGCACGTCAGGAAAGATTCGCAGAGATAACGTCGGGAAGGTGCTATGCCCAGCAGGGGCTGGTAGCAACCTGCAAAGACCCAAAGTACGAGGCGAAAAGCCGAGGCGAGGGGAGGGCGTAGGACTGGCGCATGAGTCCGTAGTAGCGATGACGGCGGGGTAGCACCCGCTGACGGGGTGGGAACGCCCTGGCGGTCAAGGTAACACCTTGAGCCGAGCAAAGGGGCTCTGGGCGCTTGGCGGGTCTGGAGCAGGCGAAACCCGGACGCAGAGCCGGACATAGCGGTCGATCCGCAGCCTGGAGAAGGACCGAGCCTTACGTGCAAACCGATACGGGGTGGGGTGTACATGAGCCAGCATTTAAGCTTCTGCTGTATCGGGAAGGCCGTAGGGGGAAAAGCCAAGGTCAGAACCGGACTCGGGAGATCCGACCGTCCGGGATCGTAGGGGGGCTTGCGGAAACGTGATGCATGGTCTGATGACCATTTGCCACGAAGCCGGAAACGGTGGATAAATTGGAAGTCATTGGCCTAACCATGCGCGCACCGTATTTCTACCCGACACGTGCCACCCGGCCGGAAGGTGCTACTCTTTGAACGTCGGACAGGAGAGCAAAGGATTGTGTCATGGCCAGGCCTTTACGGCTTGAGCTCGCTGGCGCTCTGTATCACGTTACCGCACGGGGTAATGAGCGGAAGACAATCTTTCTTGAGGACGGCGCGGAGGACAGAACGGCGTTTCTGGAGATCCTCGGTGCAACCTGCGATCGTTTCAACTGGATCTGTCATGCCTATTGTCTGATGACGAACCATTATCATGTGGTGCTCGAAACGCCTGACGCGAATCTCTCCAAAGGGATGCGGCGATTGAACGGGGTCTACACGCAGTACGTCAATCGGACCCATCGCAAAGCGGGCCACCTCTTTCAAGGGCGCTTCAAGGGGATACTGGTTGAGAAGGACAGCTATTTGTTGGAGCTGGCTCGGTATGTGGTGCTCAAGCCAGTGCGCGCCGACATGGTGCGCGGTCCGGAAGAATGGCCCTGGAGCAGCTACAGAGCAACAATTGGGATGGAAAAGGTGGACAGCTTTGTCGAGACAGACTGGTTGCTGCGGGCTTTTGAGACCGACAGGCAACGGGCGGTCGCTGCGCGCCATGGAGAGCGAAGCGACGGCGCGTAGTCCCCGGTAGGCGTAGGCGCGGGCGTATGGCCGGAGTTGGCGTAGAGGCCGTTAGGATCCGGAGCCGACGCAGGCCATATGCAAGCGCATCCGACACGCCGTCAAGCCATTTGAGGGAGTGGTGCAAAGCCGGCATCGAACTTGCGATGATGTCGGCGTAGCGCCACGGACGCAGGGCGGCCGGGGCCCAAAGGCTGTCGCCGACCGCAGCCATTTTGGGGACTTGGATGTCCCAAAATGTATCCCGAGCACGGCGACACTCCGGTGCGGCGCATAGGAGGTTTGTTGCGGACGGTATCCACGCCGACAATGTGTGGGGAGCCCTGAAGAACCAGGTATACCTGGGGTAGGAGGCATTCGTCGACAGAATGCAGCCTCTGATAGAGCCGGACCGGGACCTTCGGGAGGTTCAGGTACAGGTAAAGGGGTCAGAGCCCTTTCCAGAGGTCTAAGTCGATCTGATCGGCGTCCTGGCCCGATTCCGTTGCGGGGTTTTTCGGCCTGCCCCGCGGACGATTTATGGGATCGGTGACAAATGGGTCTGACTCCTTTACCCCCTTGGCGTCACGCACGTGCACCCGCTGGCGTACCGCGTCGATATCGCCCACGCGCAGCGCCAGCCCCTCGCCCAGGCGCAGCCCCAGGCTATAGAGGGTAAAGAAGAACACCTGATAGCTCAGGGTATAGGTGCCCTGAATCAGGTCCTGGATCTCCTCGACGGTGAGGATATCGGGCAGGCGCTGGCCCTTGGGCGGCTTGACCAGATCGATCACCACCCAGGGCTTGCGCAGCACATAGGTGTAGAAGAACTTGAGCCCGTACAGGTCGAGCTTGACCGAGCTCCAGGAGTGGCTATCCAGCAGATCGGTGAAGTAGTCGAGCAGCTGCGCCTCGGAGAGGTCATCGATCTGGCGGTCGAAGTACTCGCCGATGCGCCGGATGCCCCTGGCATAGGCCTCGATGGTCTTGGGCTGCAGGCCTTTGAGCCGCAGATGCTTGAGGTGGGTCTTGTACTGGCGCTTGAAATGTGCTTCCGATGGTGCTGTCATGGTGCGTAACCTCTTGATCACAGGAACAATGCCCCCGCAAGCGGGAACCCGAGGCTACATTGTAGAGGCGACGGCGCCGGCTGGCCTTTCTCCGCGTAGCGGCTCCGTCCAACTTTCGGTTCCAGCCGACCCGCAAGAGCGGCGCGGCTTCTGCGTTCGTTTTTGGGGCTCGGCAGAGCCGCTTTTGCGGTCAGCTGAACGCAGGCGTCAAGTTTCTCTCAGAGTAACGATAGTGCTTGAATTTGAGTGGGATCAAAGGAAAGACGATACGAATAGAAGCAAACACGGAGTTGGCTTCTCCGAAGCAACAACCGTCTTTACTGATCCATTAGAACTGACCATTGCAGATCCAGACCACTCATCTGACGAGTACAGATTTCTGAGCATTGGCCGTTCGGCGTCTGGCCGCCTATTGATCGTGTCCTATACTGAGAGGCACGACAACCACATACGTATTATTAGTGCCCGCGGGGCATCAAAGACAGAGCAGAAATACTATGAGCAAGACCACTAAGGCTGATGAGATGCGTTCCGAATATGATTTTTCAGGTGGGGTCAGGGGCAAGCATTACAAAGCGTACCAGGCCGGAACAAATGTGGTGCTCCTTGAACCGGATATCGCGGAGGTATTCAAAGACTCGGAGTCTGTTAACCATGCTTTGAGGATGTTGCTGAATCTCGCCGGAAAAGAGGTAAGGAGAAACTTAACAAAGGGCTCAAGCGGACGCTCGTAACCTCGCGCCACTTAGCCCAGGCGTTATCGCGCCGGGAAAAGCTCGGCGTATCTTGCAGGGTGAAAGTCCCTGTCGGGTGGAGGTGCAGTAATGCATCTTCGTAAGGGCTAGCCACCCACCCGTATCGAGCCTTGGGTCCATGGCGGAGACGTGAAGGGAGGCACGACGAACAAGATGGGCTAAGCGTAGGCAGAGAATCCTGTAGGCCGTAGGGGTGGTCGCGCACCCTGAAGTGCTGGAACAGCTTCGAAATAAGCTTATTGCGGATGCCGAGGGTTTTAACGTGCCCGAAGGCAACACGAAGCGCCCGATTTGGCAAGGGCGTGGAGGTCCGCCGGAGTCCTCAGGCCGTGGCATGCAGGAAGAGATACGTCAGAGAACCCGGGAAGCCCCGAGGGGCTCCTGTCGTGGGGACGGAATTGGAACGATATACAGCTATTGAGGCAATGATGGGGAAACCCGCAAACAGAGCTAGGCTGGAATCTGCCCCGATTCTAGAGAACCACGAGCCAGGTGGGCGATGCAGTACCGTCGGAGAGGCGGAAAGCTACATGCCCGCGGGGTGTCTTATCAGGCATAGTACTCTGGAGACGGGGAAAGCCCGTTACATGGGGAAGGACCTGACGGAAGTACGTAGCCCGCAAAGGAAACTTGTCCCGGACACTGTCGGATCGGAACAAGACAAGCCAACCTCACTGCGGGGAATAGCCGAACGGGCGAAGGCCTGCAAGCACCACCGTTTCAGAGACCTTTACCGGCTGCTGGACGTAGAGCTTCAGGGGTCAGAGTCCTTCTTGTGCTAGATTTGGAGCATCGACAGCTAGCTTGTTGATGGTGGAGGTAGGGACGCCCAGAAAGCCACGGTTCTTCTTGGTCGGCATACCTGCGCACGTGGTGCAGCGGGGCAACAACCGGCAACCGGTGTTCTACGATAAGGCAGACTATCAGGCGTACCTGGGGTGGCTGCGGGAGGGCGGGCAAAGATACGGGTGCGTGATTCATGCCTATGTGCTGATGACCAATCACGTGCACCTGCTGGTGATGCCGCAAGCGAAGGACTCGATTAGTCGGCTCCTGCAGTATGTCGGCAGGCGCTACGTGCCTTATGTCAACCACACGTACGGGCGCAGTGGCACGCTATGGGAGGGGCGATTTAAGGCAAGCAGTGTCGATGCGCCGGAATATCTCCTTGCCTGTTATCGTTAGATCGAATTGAATCCCGTGCGGGTCGGGATGGTCGAGGCACCGCAAGTGTACCGGTGGTCGAGCTATCGAGCGAACGCCCAGGGGGAGGCAGATCCGGTTCTTTCTCCGCATGACATGTATGTTGGCCTGGGCGCGGATGATCGTACGCGATGGTCGGCGTACAGAGCGTTGTTTAGCGGATACGTTGAAGACCCCAATATTCGGGATATACGGGCTTGCCTGCAGACCGGAACCCTTCTGAATCACGACCGATTCCGGGCCGAGATCGAAAGGATGTTGAAGGTAAAAGTCGGGCAGGCGAGGCGAGGTCGTCCGAAGAGCAAGGAACTGCTAAAACCAGACAAAGGGCTCTGACCCCCTTACCTTCCTCTACCTCTTACCTCTACACCCGCGCGCGCCGCATTTCTATCCCAACCCCAACCCTACCGGATTGCTACCTTAATCGCTGTTCGCCCGATCCGCTGGTGGTTCGCTCAGTATCTTTTTGCCCGAAAACATCGCGGAGATCAGAGTGCCACCTTCGCGCAGCTCGGTCACGACAACTGCCAAGATATGAATCACGGCAAAGGTGAGTAGCACGTAGAAGCCATAGTAATGAACAGTTATGAAGGGCTTGCGGAAGGCGCGCATCGCCTCGTAAGCGGTCTCGTCATACATCTCCTTCGCGTAAGGCACCAATGTTGCCGGATCGACTCCCGGGTTGGCCACCCAGCCGGCAATCCATGCACCGATGGGCGGGTAGAACAGATCAGTGCCCGCCAGTACCAGACCCGTGAGTGCCTGTGACAACAACAGGAGCAGCAGGAGAGTAACCGCGATGCGCCCGAGCGGATTGTGACCGAGGTACTGTCGTGGCCTTCCGGCTCTGAAATCGGTGACGTAAACACGTACCTCGTTCAGATAGCCGTGTCCGCCAGGCAGGATCGCCCGCCAGCGCGCATGTGGCCCACCGATAAAGGCCCAGACCAGACGCCACAGTAGATTCGCCGCAAACACATAACCAATCCAGACGTGCACGGTCTTCAGCAGAATTTTGCCGTCGTTGGTCACGCCGAGCGCCTCGTCATTGAGAATGGCCACACCGACAGCAATCAGCCCGAGCACGCACAGCAGATTGATCCAATGAAACCAGCGGACGCTAGCGTCCCAGACAGTGTAGGCTTTCAGCTCGGTCATGGCGGGGCTCCTGGAATTCGTGCTGACTCTGAGCATGGGGGTGAGTGCCTAGCCATCATCATGATTCTTGCGTTCTTGCCATTTCAGGCCGGAAGGCTGAAAGTTTTTTTCGCCCTCCCCGGACCGGAGCCTTTTTGACTTCCAGAGGTATTCTGCCTAATCTTCATCACCGCTACGAAGGCACTCGGTGCAGTTTTCATAGTCGTAGATGCCCCCGGCAATTGGCCTGGGTCGCCTCCCGTCCTTCAACAAAAGGTTATATAAGAAAACCCTGAATGGTTCGATTCATATTACTTATCCTGTCCGGAGTCGCGACGAGTGACGCCACTGCTTGACGGTATTCCGTAGGTGGCCAGACTAGATGCCGGCGCCAGACCCTGTCTGTACGGTACCGTACAGATCCACTATCTATTCACCTGTATCCTGCTTTTAAGAATTGTTTGGCATCAATGCAAAGTGTGCTAAATCCTGCTCTACTTTACGAGGTGGTAAAAATGAAGCCATTAATGCGCCTTGTGTCAGGCACAGCAATACTCATCGCATCAATTTCCGCCAACGCGCAATGGGAAGCGCTACCAGATCGCGCGCCAGTCCCCGCCGACAATCCGATGACGCCCGCAAAGGTCGAACTGGGGAAGATGCTCTACTTTGATCCCCGACTATCCTCCAATGGCACGGTGTCTTGCTTTACCTGCCATAATGTCATGGAAGGGGGCGATGACCATCGACCAACATCCATTGGTGTTCACGGCCAGGCAGGCGGACGAAATGCACCGACGGTCTGGAACGCCGCGTTCCTTTCTGCCCAGTTCTGGGATGGCCGGGCACCAACGTTAGAAGATCAAGCCAAGGGACCGCCGGCGAACCCTATTGAGATGGGCATGGCTGACCTGGATGCGACGATGAACCGCATCAAGATGATACCCGGCTACAAAACCTACTTCGATCAGGTCTTCGGTGGCAAAGACAGTATCACCATGGACAACGCAGCCAAGGCAATTGCCTCGTACGAGCGCACCCTGATCACACCCAATAGTGCCTACGACAAGTATGTTAAAGGTGACAAGAAGGCAATGACCGCACAGCAGGTACGCGGGATGGAGACGTTCGCCAGCACCGGTTGTACCGCCTGTCACTCCGGCGCCAATTTTGCCGGCCCTACCCTGCCCGTTGGCACCGCCTTCTTGCAGAAATTTCCTACCTTCACCAACAACACTTATGTCACGACCTACCAGTTGATGAATGACGTTGGCCGAATGACCGTGACGCACAACCAGGCCGACAAGAACATGTGGCGCGTGCCGACTTTGCGGAATCTCGTTTACACCGCACCGTACATGCACAACGGGTCAGTCAAGAGTCTCGACGATGCTGTGCGCGTCATGGCCAAGACCCAATTGAATCTGGACCTGCCCCAGGACCAGGTATCGGATCTGGTGGCGTTCCTTGAAGCGTTAACGGGCGAGTTCCCAGCGCAAACCATGCCCCGGTTACCTCCGACACCGGGCGATTTGCTGGAATAGGATTCGTCCTTAATCAGTGACTCCAACTGCGCGATCCGAGCACGATCCCTCGTACCCGAACCGCGCTTTATTTGGCACCAGAAAAGTGGTTAAGTGTTCGGCAGCAGCGAAACGCTACCAAGGGTCACCACATGAACACCCTTGAAGACATCGCCAACGTCCGCGAAATCGACGCCGATGATGCCGGCATAAAGGGGCAGAGTCCTTTTTGTGCTAGATTTGGAGCATCGACAGCTAGTTTGCTGATGGTAGGGGTAGCGATGCCCAGAAAGCCACGGTTCTTCTTGGCCGGCACACCTGCGCACGTGGTGCAGCGGGGCAACAATCGGCAATCGGCAACCGGTGTTTTACGATGAGGCAGGCTATCAGGCGTACCCGGGGTGGCTGCGGGAGGGCGGGCAAAGATACGGGTGCGTGATTCATGCCTAATGTGCTGATGACCAATCACGTGCACCTGCTGGTGATGCCGCAAGCGAAGGACTCGATCAGTCGGCTCCTGCAGTATGTCGGCAGGCGCTACGTGCCTTATGTCAACCACACGTACGGGCGCAGTGGCACGCTATGGGAGGGGCGATTCAAGGCAAGCAGTGTCGATTGCTTCGGAATATCTCCTTGCCTGTTATCGCTAGATCGAATTGAATCCGGTGCGGGCCGGGATGGTCGAGGCACCGCAAGTGTACCGCTGGTCGAGCTATCGAGCGAACGCCCAGGGGGAGGCAGATCCGGTTGTCTCTCCGCATGACATGTATGTTGGCCTGGGCGCGGATGATCGTACGCGATGGTCGGCGTACAGAGCGTTGTTTCGCGGATACGTTGAAGACCCGAATATTCGGGATATACGGGCTTGCCTGCAGACCGGAATCCCCCTGGGTCATGACCGATTCCGGGCCGAGATCGAAAGGATGTTGAAGGTAAAAGTCGGGCCGGCGAGGAGAGGTCGCCCGAAGAGCAAGGAACTACTAAAACGCTAAAACGGGAGAAAGGGCTCTGACCCCTTTACCCCGAAGATCCCAATATTCGCGTCGGCTTACCTGCAGACCCGAACCCTTTTGATGGTCATGACCGATTACGGGCCGAGATCGAAATGGATGTTGAGGGTAAAAGTCGGGCCGGCGAGGCGAGGTTATCCCGAAGAGCAAGGAACTACTAAAATGAAAAGTCTGCACGATGATCGCTCTTTCCTGCGGCTCTGCTGCTCACGCCTATACTCACGAACGCGCGGGACGGCGATAGGGATCACAGCCATGGTGACCGTGACCGGCATGAAGAGGGCCGCGGTGACCACCATCACGATCGGCTTCCCGATCGCCTGTATGGAGATCAGGCACGAGATGAACTGCGGAGGATAAGACATGGGAGGCACAGCGCCTATCACTGCTGGTGGGGCGATCATGGTGCCAGATGCAGGCTAAGGCACAGGTAGTGGCGGAGTAACAACGACGGATTGCGGGCAAAGATGCCCCAGTCCGTCTTTTATTTCCGAATTTCCACACGTGCCTTATGTCAACCACACGTACGGGCGCAGTGGCACGCTATGGGAGGGGCGATTCAAGGCAAGCAGTATCGATGCTTCAGAATATATCCTTGCCTGTTATCGCTAGATCGAATTGAATCCGGTGCGGGCCGGGATGGTCGAGGCACCGCAAGTGTACCGCTGGTCGAGCTATCGAGCGAACGCCTAGGGGGAGGCAGATCCGGTTGTCCCTCCGCATGACATGTATGTTGGCCCGGGCGCGGATGATCGTACGCGATGGTCGGCGTACAGAGCGTTGTTTCGCGGTTTCGCGGATACGTTGAAGACCCCAATATTCGAAATATACGGGCTTGCCTGCAGACCGGAACCCCCCGTGGGTCACGACCGATTTCGGGCCGAGATCGAAAGGATGTTGAAGGTAAAAGTCGGGCAGGCGAGGCGAGGTCGTCCAAAGAGCAAGGAACTGCTAAAACCGGACAAAGGGCTCTGACCCCTTTACCTTACGGGGATATCATCGGGTTGCGCAATCGGCTGGTGGCCGATGTTGCCACACTGGTGAGTAAACGGCGCAACTTGAACGTACAATTGCTGTGCGATGGGGCGCCGGAGATGTGGAATCTCCTTGAAGAGGGCTTCACCGAACAGAGGTTTGGTCCGCAGATCTTCCGCCTAGCCGACCTTTACCATCTCACTGAAAAGCTCGGGCCGCAGCTCGCATCATCGAGCCCGATTCAGCAGCGCTGCTGCAACGATGGAAGATGCGGCTCATCAATCGAAGCGAGGCTGCGACGCAGATCCTTGAGGAGCTGATCGACTCTGGCCTGGACGAGGGTCCGGGAGACGGTCACCCTGTTCATGCAGCGATCACCTACTTGCACAGTCACCACGAAAATGCCGAGGAGCGAATGAACTACGCCCGGGCTCGCCAGCTCGGTTTACCACTTGGAAGTGGGAACGTGGAGGCCACGTGCAAAAGCCTCTTTGAGATGAGATTGAAGCGTTGCGGTGCACGATGGAAGAACGAGACGGGTCAACACATCGTTCAGCTTCGGGCATTTGCGCTCAGCGATCGATGGGGCCCAGCTGTCGAGCTCACGCTGCGGCCACTACGCAAAGCGGTCCGTGTGGCGGCGTGACCAGTATGAAAACCACACCCAGTCTCACCGTCTCAACGGCCTACAGCCTCACTATGCCTCAGCTATGCCTCAAGCATAGCGGAGAAATAGCGCGAGGCAAGAAACAAGACCTGACCCTTATCTCTCTTATCTCTAAAATCAGACGCTTACAGACCGGGAATCGAAGGCTCTCTACTGTTGCCAATCCACTCTTCGATCCGGCTAGAGTAGTATAACATATTGTTTTACTTAAGGTTTATGAGTTTTAGTCCAGGCACAATGTACTATTTCGTCCCGTGTATGTACGCCACCGAACGGAATAATCTTCGTCGGAGGACAATACTTAGCGACGTTCTGGTTAAGTCTTTCATTCCCGCAGAAGCTGGGATCCAGTCTGACCAGAATCAGTGAGTTATCGGGTCCCTGCTTTCGCCAGGATGACTTGTTCAGATGTTCCTTAAAAGTGGATGCCCTACTTGAAAACGATCGCACCTGCTACCGGTGTACGGACCGACAATTAGTGCCAACCACTTAATGCTTAATGATTATCACTTCTCTGGAGAAATGTTATGAAATATTCAGTACCTTCCACGCTGCTTATCCTGGCGCTTGGGCTGAGTGCTTGTGCTGGCCCAGCCGGACCTAAAGGCGAGACAGGAAATACCGGAAATACCGGCTACACAGGTCATGCTGGAGCCACTGGTGCGACTGGAAACACCGGAAATACCGGCTACACAGGTGATACTGGAGCGACTGGCGATACCGGAGCAACTGGCGATACTGGTGCCACTGGAAACAGCGGAATGACTGGTCGAACAGGCGCCAGAGGCAGCACCGGCACAGGTAGTGATACAACCGTTATTGTTCAGCCTACCAGGTAATCCAAGTGAGGTGGCTCCGGGTGTCTGAACAGCGTAGCCCCGTGGAATAAGGCGAATCGTGCTGCACGGTTTAAGCGGCCTTGGGCAGGGCCCGCGAGTTGAAGTAGAACTGATCAGGTGTCTGCCGATCGAGGCTCGAGTGGGATCGGCGGAACGGCGTCGATATCGGTCAGGGCGAGCCCCGAGACCGGTCCTCCCAGGCGACCGGTCGTCGGGTGGGCCCCAGGGGATCCGGTGCGTTAGCTATAAAGGCTCTTGAAGCTCTCCAGTACGCGCAGATAGTTCGCCCGCTCGAAGGCGCGGGGATTGCCCACGTTGCTGTGGCTCATCGCCCCCCGCATCTGCCCCACGGCCTCGAAGCCGCGTCCATCCATCCACTCCTGCAGTCCCTGCACCAGCGTCGCGGCGTATGCCGGGCCGTTACGCAGCAGGGCGGAGGTCGTCATCACCACGTCGGCCCCCGCCAGCAGGTACTTGATCACCTCGTCGGGACCTTCCACGCCGCGAGTAGCACCCAGCGAGGCTTTAAGGTGTCCGTGCAGCAGGGCAATCCACAGCAGGGGCGCGCGTATCTCGCCGGCCGAGCTCAACGGCAAGGTGGGCTGTACCTCGAGCTCCTTGATGTCGATGTCCGGCTGGAAGAAGCGGTTGAACAGTACCAGCGCATCGGCGCCCGCCGCGTCCAGGCGCTTGGCGAGGTGCCCCATCGCGGTGAAGAACGCACTGAGCTTGAGGGCCACTGGGATGCGGACTGTCGACTTGACGGTCTGCAGGATGTCCACATATTGCTGCTCGATCTCTGCGCCGGAGACCGTGAGGTCTGCATGCACGCCGTAGATGTTCAGCTCCAGGCCGGCTGCCCCCGCGTCCTGCAACTGCTGCGCGTATTGGATCCAGCCCTCGCTGGTGACGCAGTTCAAGCTCGCGATGACCGGGATCTCGAGGTCTTCGCTCGCCCGCCGGACCAGCTCGAGATAGCGCTCTGGTCCAACGTCGTAGGCATCGGTCTCCGGAAAATAGCTCAGTGATTCGGGAAAGCTGGAGGTACCGGACTCCATCAGGTGGGAAAAGGCTTCGTTCTCGTGGCGAATCTGCTCTTCAAATAACGAAAACATCACGATAGCTGCGACGCCCCCGTCCTCCAGGCGCTTCATGCCCTCCAGCGTGTCCGACAGCGGCGACGCCGAGGCGACGACGGGATGTTTCAGGCTCAGCCCCATATAGGTCGTGGTGAGGTCCATTAGGGTGTTCCCCGCGATTGCTTAGAGTTTGACACTGGCGTCCGGATGGAAGTGGCTGCCGCTGCGGCTGGCCATCTCTTCGTAGACATCCCATTTCTGATGCACGACCTGCTGGGCGAGCCCCATCAGGTGCTCGCTTTCGGCCGGGTGCGCTCGGGACAGCATCTTGTAGCGCAGTTCATTGAACGCATAGTCCTTGAGCTTCACCGTCGGACGCGGCGAGTCGAGCACGAAGGGGTTCTTGTCTGCCTGGCGCAGCGCCGGGTTATATCGAATCAAAGGCCAATGGCCGCTGGCGACCGCCAGATCCTGCTGCCGTAGGCCATGCTGCATGTTGATGCCGTGGGCAATACAATGGCTGTAGGCGAGCACCATAGAGGGTCCAGGGTACGCCTCTGCCTCGCGCAGCGCGAGCAACGTCTGTTGCGGGTTGGACCCCATTGCGACCCGCGCCACGTACACATTGCCGTAGGAAATGACCTGCAGCGCCAGGTCCTTTTTGGCGACCGGTTTGCCTGCCGCGGCAAACTTGGCTACGGCCCCCATAGGGGTGGACTTGGACATCTGGCCTCCGGTGTTGGAATAGACCTCGGTGTCCAGCACCAGCACATTGACGTTCCTGCCGCTGGCCAGCACGTGGTCCAGCCCGGATGAGCCGATGTCGTAGGCCCAGCCGTCGCCGCCGACGATCCAGACGCTGCGCCGGACCAGGTGATCGACCACCGAGAGCAGGTCGCGGGCCGGCTCGCTGTCGAGCTGCAGCAGCTGTGCCTTGAGCTCGGCTACGCGTACCCGCTGCTGGCGGATCTGCGACTCGGTGATCTGCGGGGCATTGATGATCTCATCGACAAGATCAGCGCCGATCTCCCCTTTGAGCTCCTCGGCCAGCTGCCTGGCGATGGCCAGGTGCTCGTCGGCGCTGAGCCGCATGCCCAGGCCGAACTCGGCGTTGTCCTCGAACAGAGAATTCGACCAGGCCGGCCCGCGCCCCTCGGCGTTCTTCGTCCAGGGCGTGGTCGGCAGGTTGCCCCCATAGATGGAAGAGCAGCCCGTGGCGTTGGCGATGACCGCCCGGTCGCCGAACAACTGGGACAGCAGCCGCACATAGGGCGTCTCGCCGCAGCCGGCGCAGGCGCCGGAAAACTCGAACAGGGGCTCCAGGAACTGGGTGCCTCGGACCGAGGAGAAATCGACCTTCGAGCGGTCATTGACCGGTATGCCTTCGAAGAAGCGGACGTTCTCTCTGGCCTGGTCGAGAATGGGCTCCTTGGCCTTCATGTTGATGGCCTTGACCCCGCTCTGCTGCAGGCTCTTGGCCGGACAGACTTCGACGCACAGGCCGCAGCCCGTGCAATCCTCGGCGTAGATCTGCAGCGTATAGCGCGTCTCCGGGAAGCCGCGACCGTTGATGGGGGCCGAGAGATAGCCTTCAGGTGCCGCCTGCAGCGCCGACTCGTGGTAGAACTTGCCGCGAATCACGCTGTGCGGGCATACGAAGCTGCAGTTGCCGCATTGGATGCAGATGTCCGGCTCCCACACCGGGATGAACGCCGCGATATTGCGCTTCTCCCACTTGGTGGTGCCGGAAGGATAGGTTCCATCGATGGGTAGCATGGACACTGGCAACTGGTCACCCTTGCCCGCCATCATCACCGCGGTGACGTTCTGCACGAACTCCGGCGCCTCGGGTGGCACGACCGGCGGCATCTCGATGGTGCTGCTCGCCCGCTGCGGGATCGTCACTCGGTAGAGATGCTCCAGGGTCTGATCCACGGCGACGAAATTCTTCTGGACGACTTCCTCGCCCTTCTTGCCATAGGTCTTGCGGATGGATTCCTTGATCTTGCCGATGGCCTCGTCCCGGGGCAGCACGCCCGAGATGGCGAAGAAGCAGGTCTGCATGATGGTGTTGGTGCGGTTGCCCATGCCGGTGTCGCGCGCCACCTGCGAGGCGTCGATTACGTACAATTCGATCTTCTTGGCGATCAGCTGCTCCTGCAGCCGCCGCGGCAGATGGTCCCAGACCTCATTGGGGCCGTAGGGGCTGTTGAGCAGCAACGTTGCCCCCTGGCGGGCACTCTCCAGCACATCGATCTTTTCGATGAAATTGAACTGGTGGCAGCCGATGAAGCCGGCCGACTGAATCAGATAGGGCGAATTGATGGGATTTGGCCCGAAGCGCACGTGAGAGACCGTTTGAGAGCCGGATTTCTTCGAGTCGTAGACGAAGTAGCCCTGCGCGTGCAGGGGGGTCGATTCACCGATGATCTTGATGCTGTTCTTGTTGGCGCCCACCGTGCCGTCCGCGCCGAGGCCGATGAACAGCGCGCGGATCACCTCATCGGGCTCGATGTCGAACGACGGGTCGAAGGCCAGACTGGTGTGAGAGACGTCATCATCGATGCCGACCGTGAAGTGATTCTTGGGCGCATCCTTTTTCAATTCGTCGAAAACGGCCCTGGCCATGGCCGGGGTGAGCTCCTTGGAAGACAGGCCGTAGCGCCCGCCGATGACCCGCGGCAAGGTGCCGCCCGGCAGGCTGCCGCGGGCCTGGGCCTCGGCCAGGACGGTGACGACATCAGTGTACAAGGGCTCGCCGGTGGAGCCCGGCAGCTTGGTGCGGTCGAGCACGGCAATGGCTTTGACGGTCGAGGGCAGGGCTGCGAGGAAGTGCTCCGCCGAGAAGGGCAGACACAGCCGCACGTTGATCACGCCGCACTTCTCGCCCTGACGCTGGAGGTAGGCCACTGTCTCGCGGAAGGTCTGGGCCGCGGAGCCGATGATGACTGCGACACGCTCCGCGTCGGCTGCGCCGTAGTAGTCGAACAGGTGATAGGACCTGCCGGTCAGCACGGCGAAGGCGTCCATCTTTTCCTGCACGATGGCCGGGAGGCGCGCGTAGAACGGGTTGACCGTCTCGCGCGCCTGGAAGTAGACGTCGGGGTTCTGGGCGGTACCACGAATAAAGGGATTGTCAGGATTCAGGCCGCGCGCCCGGTGCTGGCGCACCAGCGCCCGGTCGATCATCGCGCGCATGTGCTCGTCGGAGATCAGGGTCAGCTTGTTCACCTCGTGGGAGGTGCGAAAGCCATCGAAGAAGTGCACGAACGGCACCCTGGCCTCCAGGCTCGCGGCCTGCGCCAGCAGCGCCATATCGTGTCCCTCCTGCACCGTACTGGAGGCGAGCTGCGCGAATCCGGTTTGGCGCACCGCCGCGACATCGGAATGGTCGCCGAAGATGGACAGGCCCTGGGCGGCGAGCGAGCGGGCAGCCACGTGGAACACCGCGGCGGTCAGCTCGCCGGCGATCTTGTACATGTTCGGGATCATCAGCAGCAGGCCCTGCGATGCCGTGAAGGTGGTGGTGAGCGCACCGGCCTGCAGGGCGCCGTGGGCGGCGCCGGCGGCACCACCCTCGCTCTGCATCTCCACCACCAGCGGGAGGCTGCCCCAGATGTTGGGAATCATTTCAGCGGCCCATTGGTCCGCCAGCTCGGCCATTGTGGACGAGGGAGTGATTGGATAGATGGCGCACACTTCGTTGACGCGATAGGCGGTGTACGCTACGGCCTCGTTCCCTTCAAGCGTCGTGATCGGTGACGACTTCATTTATTACTCTCCTGGTTCCGCGGTCATGTCGATGGCGTGGCATGGACACTGCTCGAAGCACACCGCGCAGCCGGTGCATAGACTGTACTCGTAGCGGTAACGCATCCCGGGGCCGAGCTTGGTGATGGCATGCTCGGGACAGGCACCGTAGCAGCCGTCGCACTCGAAGCAGTTGCCGCAGGAAAAGCAGCGCTTCGCCTCATAGACGGCTTGGCGCTCGCTCAGCCCGTGCACCACCTCGTCGAAGCCATAGTGGCGGCGCTCCAGCTCCAGGTGGTCCTGCTGCACCTGATGGGCCTCGGTCAGATAGTGAATATGCAGGCTTTCGAAGCCGGCCACCGGGTGCTTCGGCGGTTTGACGTACTGCTCTCCCCTGAGGAAGGCGTCGATGTGCCGGGCAGCCTTTTTGCCGTGTCCGACCGCAACGGTCACGGTACGCTCGCTAGGCACCATGTCTCCGCCCGCGAAGATGCCCGCGTGTCCGGTCATCATGTTGGCGTCGACCACGACGGTGCCGTCGCGCTTGAAATCGATTCCCTGCACCTCCTTCAGCAGACCGGTGTCGGTGTCCTGACCCAGGGCCAGGATCAGACTGTCGGCCTCCAGCGTCTCGAACTGCCCGGTCGGCTCGGGATAGCCTTCGGCATTGATCTTCATGACCTCGACCTGGATCTTGGTCTCGTCGATCTCCTTGATGGTGCGCAGCCAATTGATCTTCACGCCCTCCTCGATGGCTTCGTCGGCCTCGAAGGAGTGCGCGGGCATGTGCTCCCGATCGCGTCGATAGATGATAAGGGCCTCCTCGGCGCCGAGACGCTTGGCCGTGCGCGCCGCATCCATGGCCGTGTTGCCGCCGCCATAGATGGCTACTCGGCGGCCCAGCGTCGGGGCTTGGCCGGATGAGGCCTGACGCAGGAAGCTCACCGCATCGAGGATCTTGCCGGCGTCCCGTGCGGGGATGTCCACGCGCTTGCTCAGGTGCGCCCCGACGGCGACGAACACAGCGTCGAATTCGCCCTCCTGCATCGCGGTCAGCACGCTCTCCACCTTGTGGTTGAGCACGATGCGCACGCCCATGTCCTCGATGCGGTTGATCTCCCGATCCAGCTCGACGCGTGGCAAGCGGTACGCGGGGATGCCGAAATGCATCATGCCGCCCGCCATGGGCCCTGCCTCGAAGACCTCTACGCTGTGGCCCAGACGGGTCAGGTGATAGGCGGCGGAGAGGCCGCTGGGCCCGGCGCCCACCACCATGACTCTATGCCCGCTGGGCGCAGCGTCCAGGTTGACCTTCCAGCCTTGCTGCAAGGCGAGGTCACCCAGAAACCGCTCCACGGCGTGGATGCTGACCGAGCTGTCCACCTCGTTGCGGTTGCAGCGGTCCTCGCACGGGTGGTAGCAGACCCGACCGTGCACGGCAGGCATGGGATTGTCCCGCATCAGTACCTGCCAGGCCTTCTCGTAGGCGCCTTCTTGGACCTGGGCCAGCCACGCCTGGATGTTCTCCCCAGCCGGGCAGGCGTTGTTGCAAGGGGGAAGCAGGTCCACGTAGACCGGGCGTTGCGTGCGAACTGCGCCGGTCCCCTTGCCATGCTGAGCCAAGTCCGCCGGACGCGTGATATCGCTGGGCTTGGGGCTACTCATTGAGTTTCTCCATCCTGTGAAGTGATTTAGCAAGCCGGAATCCGGAATCGGGCCATGCTGGGCCGGCGCCGGGATCCTATCGCGCTGTCCTCAGGGAGTGTGACTCGGACCTGGCAGCGTCGGGATAGTCGTTCGACCAGCTCAGCGTGCCGAGTCGGTCAAGGCCGAGGCCCCGCGGCGCCGCCGATTTTACCGCCGGGGCTGATGCGCTGCGCAGGGCCATCGCCGAGTGCGCGGAGCGTTCCCACCCTGACGCAGGGGCCCCGGTCGCTCCGCGCGCGACGCCGGGCGTGGGCCGATCCTAGGTGAACGCTGCCGCTTGGCCGGCCGACTGATCATAATTGGGGCCAGTCCGGCTTTGCAATGCCGCGCGCCGGGGTGGCTGAGAATCCCGCGTCCTGGCCCTGGCCGCCATGGGCCCGGCATCGCGCTCTCCCGCGGGCCGGGTCGGTGTCGAGCCCGACATGGACCAGGCGGCCACAGAGCGGCCTCGTGGCCGACCAGAGGCGGCGCAGCACAGGGCTCGTGGCGTCGGCCGATAGCGCGAGGGTGCCCGGGCACGGGGGCTGAGGGCGGGCTCGGTGCCCCGGGTGAAAGCGCGAAAATGAGGTCGAAAAATTGCAGAACTGCGTAGAAACGCACCGAACAGGGTGATAACGTCTCGCCTATGTCGGGGGGCGGCCTATCCGGCGCGTCGTCGCATCGAGCGGTAAGCGGACTTCTACGGCAGGCAAGTCTTCAGGGTAGCCCCGGACGAGCGGGGCGTCTGGCATGGTCAGACGCAGTCAGGTGGCGGCCCGGGTCGACGGGGCGATCACGCTTCGGGGCGGATCAGGCCGGGGAGATCTAGCTGACTGTCTTCAGCGAAGGTGGCCGGCGGCTGATGCGCATGCGCGATGTCGGGCCCTGACGCCGTCTCCCCCGGAGGGGGCGGCCTGTTTGCTGGCTGGCATCAGCCTCACCCTGGCTCCCTCCCTCAGGGGAGAGGGATTGGAATTCTTTCAGAATGAAGATGGCCTTCCTCGATCTGGGGGATGGTCGCTGAGCGATCGCCCAGGCAGGCAGCCGGCTCGAGCTCGAATGGGCAGACGTCGGGGAATCGTAGGCCGGCCGCGCCGGGCTTGCGGAAGTCGCTCGCCGATCGAGAGCGAATGGTCCGGATACCCGCCGTGCCACGGGCTATACTGCGTGCATCATGAGCGGGGGCAGTCTGATCGCTTGTGCTGCGCTCATCCCGTCGCAACGCGGCACGCCCGGAGCCGTTTCTCGGCAGGATGGGCAGGGGCTCTTCGTGGCGGGAGCTGCAATGACGAGGAGACCGCTTGGCGAATCGGTCCGCGGGGTCGGCTTTCTTCGGACGATCGCTATTCTGGCTATCGCTCGGCCCGTTTCAGGTGGTCAACGTGAAGGGAGCAGGAAGAGGAGAAGAGGACAAAGCGGCTGATCACGGTCGCGTTTCTCCTGTTCTCCGTGGTCCAATCAATTTCGGAAGCTAACAGCGGTCGTAGGAGCAACAGGCATGGAATCGGTGCGTACAGCGGCAGAGGCGTTTTACTCGGCGCTCAACACGATGTTTACCGGTGAGCTGGAGCCGATGAAGGCGGTATGGTCGCACAAGGACGATGTGACCTACATGGGTCCGTCGGGCGGTTTTCTTATCGGTTGGAAGGACGTTTTGCCTGAGTGGGAAAAACAGGCAGCCGCGAAGCTCGGAGGCAAGGTGGTGCCGAAGGACATGCGGATCACGGTGGGGCGCGATCTTGCGATCGTCAGTAACTACGAGATAGGCGAAAATCTGACTTCGGACGGGGAGCCTCAAGGGGTTTCCATCCGGGCGACGAATCTGTTTCGATCGGAGGAAGGGGGATGGAAAATGATAGGGCATCACACGGATATCCTCCCTTTTCTGCAGGATTGACAGCGGCGTCAGGGGCTGGGCTCGAGCCCGAAGTCCGGGTGCCGCCGATGAGCGATTCCCGCATGCTGGAGGGGACGAGGCGCAGCGGGTCACGCCACGGCCCTTGAATGGGCTGGCGCGAAGCGCTTCGGCATGTGCATTGCGAGGCGCCGTGACTCAAGTCGTATGGCTGATGAAGCGAAACAGCACGTCCTTGTCATAACGTACTATTTCCCGCCGTCGGGGGGCCCGGGGGTGCAGCGGGTGCTGAAGTTCGTGAAATACCTGCGCTGCTTCGGCTGGCAGCCTGTCGTGCTCACGGTGAAGGGCGGCGACTACCCGGCCCGGGACGAGTCGCTTCTCGCCGAAATTCCGACGGACGTTGCCGTGTACCGCACGACGGTTTTCGAGCCCTACGGCGCCTACCGCAAGCTCACGGGGAAGAAGGCAGGTACCGCGCTGGACGTGAATACCATCCCCAAGGCGGGCGAGAAGTGCAAGCTTGCGGAGCGCTTGGCGGAGCTGGTGCGGGCCACGTTTTTCATTCCGGACGCGCGCATGGGCTGGCGCAGGTGCGCGGTGCGAGCAGGAATGGAGATCATTCGCAGGCACGACATCAAGGCCATCTATTCGTCATCGCCGCCTTATACCTGCTCGGTCATCGCGCGCGACCTGAAGCGCAAGACCGGGGTGCCCTGGGTGGCGGGCTTCCGCGATCCGTGGCGGGGCTTCCTTTCGGCGCCCAGCCGCTGGTGGCTGCCGGACTTGATAGACCGCCGCATGGAACGCTCGGTATTCGAGGAATGCGACCGCATGGATGTCGCATGGACGGGTATCCTCAAAGATTTCAGCAAGAAGTACCCGGACGTCGATATTACCAAGGTCCACCATCTGCCGAACGGCTTTGACAGCGCGGATTTCCCGGCCGTCGAAGCAGTGGCTACTCACAGGTTCCGGGTGACCTATACAGGCTCAATGCACGGCAAGCGCAATCCGGAGACGTTCTTTACCGCCGTGGCCAAGTTGGTGGAAGAGGGTAAGGTGAGCGTCGACAACATCGATCTGCAGTTTATCGGACGCTTCAGTGCCTCGGTGCAGGCGATGTTCGAGCATCCTGTTTTGAAGGACAGCATCACCGTGAAGGGCTACATGCTCCACGGCGACAGCGTGCGGCATCTGTCCCGGAGCGATGCGCTGCTGATGGTGGTGGGCGACTTCAAGGGCAACGAGGAAATGGTGCCTGGCAAGGTCTACGAGTACATGCGCTCCGGCCGACCCGTCATCACGCTGGCTCCCCAAGGCGCAGTCACCGAGGTTATCGCTGAGACCCGGTCCGGGCGCTCGGCGCAGCCGAACGATATTCCCGCCATCGCCGATATCTTCCTCCACTATTACACTCAATGGCTGAACGGCTCCCTCGGCCTCGACCAGAAGAAGGACCTGGTGCAGCAGTACGAGCGCAAGGGGATCGCGAAGCATCTCGCGGCGCTGCTGCACGAGGCGGCGTCGGCGTAGGGGCATGCGCCGGACGGTGGCGCTTTCCCCTTCGAGACGAAGCCAACCATGTGCGCCGATGCGCATTTGCCACGTCGGACCCCAACAATCTTTCGGGATGATAGGCGCTGGGAGGCGAGCGGGAAGTCGACGCCAGATTTTCAACCGGCTTGAGTGGCATGGTGGTGATGAAGCGACGAGAAAGATATCGTTTGCGCACTCATTCACTTGGGGAAACCCCCGGCTTTGCCGGGGGACTCACGAGGTTTGACCTTTGCGGCGGTCGGCCTGAAAAGACGGTCTGGGTGCGGAGCGGAGCGGAGCGTTGCGGGAGTGCGGTCCGGGATGGGACCGTCGGGACACGCCGTGAATCCCTGCTGGCGCTACGCAGTCCCGCTACGCTGGCAGGTCCCGGACTCAGCATCCGTGCTGAGCCCGTTCGGCCGGAAAAAGCGCCACTGGCGCTTTTCCTACTCGGCCTCACCCCTGGAGGCTCGGGAGCCGCCTTGCTGGCGCCAAGCCATCCTGCTTGGCTTGCAAGTCCGGGGTTTGCCATCCCTGGCAAACCCGTTCGGCGGGAGGAATGTCCACCGGACATTCCTCTTTTTCCGCCTCACCCAGGCGGCTCACGGTCCCGCCAGACCCACCCCGGATCGCTAGAGAGAGCGGAGTCAGTTGCTGGAGCAATCGCCCAGCCGCCAGGGGCGGCTCCAGGTTTCATGGCGCCCTCGGGGCGCTCACCCAATAAGCCCCCGGCTTTGCCGGGGGTCATTTAACTAGTGAAACCGCGTCCGAGGAAGGACAATCATGGCGTCTGACGCTACGGGCGTCTCCGGCTGATCTCGATGCAGCGTCGCACGCCCATCCTCGCCATCGTTCTGGCGCCGATCGCGTTGTACGGCCTCCTGGTCCTCTGGGAGCAGGTTCTCGTCCCGCTCTCTGCCTCGGTCTGGGGTAGCCATACGGTGCTTCGCTGGCGTCTGGGGAGCAGCGACCCGGGAACGCGCGAAAACGCGCTACGGCGGGCCATGTCGGTCCGTTTCCCCGACGAGGCACTGATCGGAAGCATCCTGGACATCATGCGCACGGATAGCGCGGCGCAGGTGCGTGCCGCGGCGGCGCATAGCCTCGGCCAGATCGGGCATCGCCAGCCTCTGCCGGCCGCTGCCAGGCAGGCCCTGGTCGAGCGGGCCCTCCGAGAGAACGATGATGCGATGCTCTCGGCCGTCATGGAGGTGGTGGGCCAGTCCGCCGCCGCCAACCCTTACCCGGATGGGGTCAGCCGCAGGATCGCTGCGGTTGTCGAGGAGCCGCGCCTGCCCTGGGTGCGCGACGCGGCCGTCGACGCCCTGGGTGGGATCGGTGCCGCCCAGCCGGTGCCGGGCGAGGTCTTCGAGGCCATGAACGCGGCGTTCGGGCGCCGTGACAATTCGGGCATCCGGGAGCGACTCGCCACCGCGTTCGCCGCGATCGCGAAGCAGCGCCCGCTGCCGCCGCCGACGCTGGATCTGCTCGCGGACGCGCTCGAGCACGACCAGAACAACCGTGTCCGCATCCAGGCGGTCTATGCCCTGGCCCATGGCGGCGCGGACTACCCTCGGGGAAGGGCCCTGATCGCGGCGGCCGCACTGGAGGCGAGGCGGGAGCTGCGGGAGGCCGCGCAGCAGGGTTTGAGAATCATGGATTACGGGCAGACGTTCGCGGGCCGTGACCCGGCGGCGCTGGCGCTGGACCGCACGCTGCCGGTGGAAACGCGGCTCAAGGCCATCGATCTGATCGAGATCAAGCGCGACGACGCGAGGGTCCGCGAACAGTTCCTTGCGCTGGCCGCCGATGAAGACGCGCAAGTGGCGGCAGCGGCGCTCGCCAAGTTCCGCCACTTCGCCAGGGCGCCGGACGAGGATTTCGACCGGCGCTTGCTGATCCCTCGCCTGAGCGCGGCGATGACGCATCCTGATCCCCGCGTCCGCAGGGAGGCCTTCGGGACCCTGGGCCGGCTGTTCGTCGGAATTCCCGCATATCGCCAGCGTGCCGAAGAATTCCGGACCCAGCTGGAGACCGGCGCCGCGGACCCGGATGCCAGTGTTCGAATCGTGGCGCTGGCGACCATGCTGCGCGCCGAGCCCGCAGTGGAGCAGGGCGACGCCATCCGGGAGCGCGCTCTGAGCGACGCCGATCCCCTGGTCAGGCGAAATGCGGCCGGCTGGCTGGGCAGCCCCAAGCTGGCATCGGACCGGCGGCAGGCGCTGCTCGCCAAAGCCAAGCAGGACCCGGACCCATCGGTCCGCAAGGCTGCGGTCATGGCCGAGCGGGAATGGGAATCCGGGCAGGGCGAGCAATGGCCGCGAAAGCTCGCGCAGATGTGGCAGGGCGGCGAGTACGAGAAGCTCGGGCTGACGGTCCTGACCTACGCCACGATCATCGCCCCGGTACTGATCGGACTCGCGTTTCTGCTCTATTACACGGCGCGCCTGCTCGTCTATGCGTTTCAGAAGCGCTGGCGCGCGCTGGCCGTCATCCCGGTGATTGCCGTCTGGGGGGTGGCCAGCTACGGCATGTTCATGCTCTATTTCGTGGCCGGTCATGCCGGCCATCTGAACACCCGGGACATGTTGCTGCTGGCGGGGATGCTGTGGCTGGCAGTCGCCGCGTACGCCGGCCTCGGTTGGGGCATGCGTTACCTGGTTCGACGCTAGCCGGTCTGATGCCTCGTCGCGGGGGAGAGGGAGAAGAAGTCGACCGCTTGTCGTCATTGAAGTCCACGGGGCGACGGCCCGAGTAGGTGTCATTCGCGTCTGAGCACGTCACCCACGCTGTCGAGGCTGCTCGAGTCAGCGCCATGCTGTGCGCGGCCTATTTGCGAAAGGTTCCGAGCTCCTCGACGCGATGGCCTTCGGGATAGGTGGGTCGCTTCACCCGGGTAAGCAGGTGGGGGTGCCGTCGATCGGGACATCGCCGCAATACCCGCGCGCGTAGCTTCAGGGCCCCGCGCGCCAAAGTCCGCAAGGCAGCGGAGGCCCGAGGAAAGCCCATGGCGCGCAACAGAGGCTCGTCCATCAGGGCGTGGGCGACCGGGCGTCCCAGGGGAACCAGTAGCCGCGGAAGGTAGAAGCCGAGGAGCAGATCCCGGGTGACGGCGCCGATACGCTGATTGGCCGGCGTATACCGAAAATGCTGCGCCTCGTAGTCCTGGTTGTAACGTTCGAGCTCGGCCAGGCCATCCGGAATGTCGCGGATCCGCATGCGGCTGCCGAGCTCGCGGTAGTAGTGGAACATTGCGAGCTGCTCGGGTTGCGTGAGGGCCCGCCAACCGAAGCGGCCGATCCAACGGATGGGCTCGAGCACGAAGGTGCTGAGCACGTAGAGGAAATCGTCGTTGGTGATGGGAAAGCGACCGTGCATCTGGCTCAAGCGGGCGAGTGCCGCCTGCCCCCGCGGGCTGTCGAAACCGTTCTCCAGGATCTCGGCCAGAATCAGCTCGGTGTCGTCATAGCGCTTGCGCGGGCGCCGCGTAAATTCCCCTGTCTTGTCGAGCAGGGCAGAGATGGATGGCACGGCAAAGGTGCGGAACAGGGCGAATTCGAGGGCGCGCTCTATGTCCCACGGAAACTCGTAGCAGGTCAGCAGCAGAACGATCTGGCGGCAGTCCTGTACCGGATCAAGTGCGGAGATCTGGCTGGCATATTTGCTCCGCATGGCCGTGGTCGCGCGGTGGGTCGACCAGTGGATTATAGGGGTGGAATCCGAATGGCACTTACCCAACATATCCCCGACGGATTATGAACAACAATGAGGACTCCGGAAGAATTCCAATCCCCTCTCCCTTGAGGGAGAGGGTTAGGGTGAGGGTGATTTTGGCCGGCGAACAGGCCGCTCCCTCACTCCAACGACCGAGGCGGGCAACAGGGCCACGTGGGGCGCACGGCGACGCCCTGCGCGAGTCCGCGCGGTCGGCCTGGACGGCAGCCGGACGAGTCGCCATCCTAGGATGTGGGGGAGTCGAAATCGAGGGACGGTGTTGGGCTTCTCTTGCGTCCCGCCCGGCCGCCCCGACCAGCGTTTATCCTGCCGTTTCTCGCCAGTGGAGCATCGTCATGCCGACACGCCTGGAGGAGGCACCGGTCCTGGTCGTCTTCGCCCACCCGGCGTTCCGCGCCTCGCGCGTCAACCGCGCGCTGGCCGACGCCATCCGGGATCTCCCCGGGGTATTGTTCCACGACCTGCTGGAGGCCTATCCCGACTTCTACATCGACGTCGCGGCCGAGCAGCGGCGCCTGCGCGCCGCGCGTCTGGTGGTGCTCCAGCACCCGCTCTACTGGTACAGCGCGCCGGCTATCGTCAAGCATTGGATCGACGTGGTGCTGTTCAGCGGCTTTGCCTACGGTGAGGGAGGCGACGCGCTCGCCGGCAAGGATCTGCTCCAGGTGGTCTCCACCGGGGCCCCCCGGGAGGCCTACCGGGCGGACGGGCGGCACGGTTACCCGTTGTCCGAGCTGCTGCGGCCCATGGAGCAGACCGCGCGCTTCTGCGGCATGCACTATCTGCGACCGCTGATCGTGCAGGCCGGACGGGGATTGGACGATGTGGCCCTGGCGCGCTGCGCGCGCGGTTACCGGGCGTTGCTCGAGGGCTATCCCGGGACTCGCCCGGCGCCGCTGGCGCTCGGCGCGCGTTGGGAGGACCAGGCATGAGCGATCCGGGTGTGTTCCAGAGCCTCGTCGTCTATCTGGGCGCGGCGGTGCTCGCGGTGCCCCTGGCCAGACGCCTGGGTCTGGGCTCGGTGCTTGGCTATCTCGCGGCGGGCGTCGCCATCGGTCCTGCGGGCCTGGGGCTGGTGCACGACCCGGAGCGCATCCTGCACTTCGCCGAGCTCGGCGTGGTGCTGCTGATGTTTCTGATCGGCCTGGAGCTGGAGCCGCGGCGGCTGCGGGCCCTGCGCCGGCCAATCCTGGGCGCCGGAGGTGCTCAGCTGCTGGTCACTGCGGTTCTGGTCGGCGCGGTGGCGCTGGCCGTCGGCGTGGACCTGGGCAGCGCGGCGGTGATCGGCGTGGGCCTGGCCATGTCGTCCACGGCGATCGCCCTGCAGTCCCTGACCGAGCGCCATCTGTTGGGCACCCCCGCCGGGCACACCGGCTTCTCTATTCTGCTGTTTCAGGACCTGGCGGTGATCCCGGTGCTGGCTCTGCTGCCGTTGCTCGCGGGCGGCGGCCACGGCCGGGGCGGCGGGTCCCCCTGGCTCGGGGCCGCCGAGGGGCTCGCTGCCATCCTGGCCGTGGTGGTGGGCGGGCGTCTGTTGACCCGGCCGCTGTTCCGCTTCATTGCCGACGCGGGGCTGCGCGAGGTGTTCACGGCGTTCTCGCTGCTCATCGTCGTCGGCATCGCCTACCTGATGCAGGCGGTCGGCCTGTCCATGGGGCTCGGTGCCTTCCTGGCCGGGGTGCTGCTGGCTGAGTCCGAATACCGCCGGGCGCTGGAGGCGGACATCGAGCCCTTCAAGGGACTGCTGATGGGGCTGTTCTTCATCTCGGTAGGCATGGGGGTGGACTTCTCGCTGCTGCTCGCGCACCCGGGGCTGATCCTGGGGGCGGTGCTGGGCTTGCTGGTGCTTAAGGCCGCGGTGCTGGGGGCGATGGCGCGCGCCTCAGGCATACCGGCGCGGCAGCGCGCCCTGTTCATGTTTCTGCTTTCCCAGGGCGGCGAGCTCGCCTTTGTGTTGTTCGCGGCGGCCGGTGCTGCGGGGGTAGTCGCGCCTCAGCTGGTGCCGGTCCTGACGTTGGTGGTCGCCCTGTCCATGGTGACCACGCCGTTGCTGCTGCTGCTCGACGAGCGGTTGATCGAGCCGCGGTTTGCGGCCACCGCATCGCCGCGCCCGCCCGACGCCATCGACGAGCAAAATCCGGTGATCATCGCGGGCTTCGGCCGGGTGGGGCAGATCGTGGCCCGCCTGCTGCACGCCAACCGCATCGGAACCACCATCCTGGACCACGACCCCAAGCTGATAGAGACCATCCGCAAGTTCGGCTTCAAGGTCTTCTACGGCGATGCGACGCGCCTCGATCTGCTGCATGCGGCCGGTGCCTCGGAGGCGAGGCTGATCGTAGTCGCCGTGGACGACCGAGCCCAGGCTGCGGCGATCGTCGATCTGGTACGGCAGCACTTTCCCAACCTGGCGGTTCTGGCCCGCGCATGGGATTTGGTCGACCTTTTCGACCTGCGCGACCATGGCGTGGAGCAGCCGGAGCGCGAGAGCTTCGAGGGCGCGCTGCGGATCGGGGAGGCAGTCCTGCGCAGGCTGGGCTTCGGGGCCTATCAGGCCAAGCAGGCGGCCCACCGCTTCCGCGCCTACGACGAGCAGACCAACGACAGGCTCTATGCCATTCACCACCAGGATTTGAGCAAACGCATCAGCATCTCCCAGGAGGCGCGGCGGGACCTGGAGGCCCTGATCGAGGCCGACGAGCAGGCGCTGCGCGAGAGCCGGGACCAGGGGTGGTGAGTCCGTACGCCCGAAAGTCGAGTGCATCAAACTGTGGCCTGTGCCTGCGCGCCTGCCGTGTGGCGCGCCTTGTATCCACCCGCATCTCGGACGTCGCGCGACGAGACCTGGTGAGAAATGCGGGCCGGCGCCAGCAAGAGCAGGGACAGGACAGCGGTCTTGCCCGCATTTTCAGGCAACCCGGGATATCCTTGAACCTAGAAACGGCAGTTGACCGCTTCGAGTAGCCATCAAGTGATTGATCTGGCCTTGGTTCCGGACAAGCTTGATGCTCACCCGTCGGGTGATGGCCGCTACGACCGCCGTCCAACTGCCGCTTCTAGGTTGAAGGCCTGCCGCTATCGTGGCGCCGTCGATCGGGCCGCGCAAGATCCCGCTCCCGTGCACCATCAGCGACCCGCGACACCAGGAATGCGAGCTTGAGTCGCGACGTCGCAAGCGCCAATGAACATCGGTGGCGCCTGCGGGAGCGATCCGAGGGGGAGGCTTCCGCTGGCGGGGCCGCGCCTTTAGGATGGTGCCTTCGGGCCGGCGTATGCGGCAGGCCGGAAGGCCCGTCTCTGGGGGTCGGACGCCGGGGCGCGGCGACGGGCATCGACAGGATCGCGGGATAGTGGAGACGCTGGACGAGCAGGCGCAGACGGAGGCCCTGAGGCTGGCCCGGACCGAGATCCGGCAGCTGCGGGAGACCTTGGTCGCCCTGCGCAGCCAGCTGGAGCGCTCGCTCCGGGACGCCGAGCTGGCCCTCGACGAGGAGACCCGGGTGCGCGCCCAGGAGCGCCAGGAGCTGGAGCGCACGATTATCGGTCTGCGCTCGGCGCTGGAGCAGCAGAGCCTGGACGGCCAGGAGGCCGTGCAACGGGCCGGAGCCCAGGCCGCGGAGATCCAGCGCCAGCTCCAGGCCTCGGTGGATGCGCTGCGCACAGAGCTCGATCGGCTGCGCCTGGACCTGGAGGCGTCGCTGCAACGCGAGCGCGCGCTGGCGGCGGAGGAGCGCCGGGAGCTGCAAGCGACCATCGTGCAACTGCGCGACCAGCTGAGCGCCCAGCAGTCAGAGCATGGGGTGGCGCTGTCCCAGGAGCGCGCCCGCTCGCGGGAGCTGCTGGGGCAGCTGGAGGGCACGGTTCGCGCGGAGCGCGAGACCCTCGACCGGTTCCGCCTCGAGACTGATGCCGTCGAGCAGGCGCTGCGGCGGCAGAAGAATGGCGAGATCGAGGAGCTGCGGCGCACCGTGGTAGCGCTGCGTCGGGAGCTGGAGGATCGGCATGAGTGTCGTTGAGCAACAGGATCGCGGCGATTTGGAGCGGCGGCTGCGCCGGGCGGAGATGCTGGTGCAGACCTATCGGCGGCTCGCCGTGCTGGACACTCTCGACCAGGTGCTCGAGGCGCTGGTGGCCATAGTCGCGCGGGAGACCGAGGCGGAGCAGGCGGCGTTGTTTCTCAACGATCCGCGCACCGGCGAGCTCTACTCGCGGGTCACCCACGGCAGCTTCAGGCGCGAGATCCGCTTTCTCAACGACGAGGGGGTGGCGGGCCGGGTGTTTCGCAACGGACGCGGCGAGATCGTTGCCGATGCTTACGCCGACGGCCAATTCAACCCCAAGATCGACCAGAAGACCGGCATCATCACCCGCAATATCATCGCGGTGCCGATCCGCACCGCCGCCGGCGAGGTCATCGGCGTGGCCGAGTCCATCAACCGGCGCCGCGGCGCATTCAGCGCCTCGGACCTGGAGACCCTGGAAGAGCTCACCACCCAGGCCTCGATCTTCCTCAAGAGCACCCAGTTCGCCGAAGAGATGGAGCGGGCCAAGCTCCAGGAGCTGGAGTTTCTGGACATGGTCTCGGGCATCACCTCCGAGATCGACCTCTCGGCGGTGCTGCGCAAGGTCATGAGCGAAGCCACGCGCCTACTCGATGCCGAGCGCTCCACGCTGTTTCTCAACGACGAGAAAACCGCCGAGCTCTGGTCCGAGGTGGGCGAGGGGCTGACCACGACCCAGATCCGCATGCCCAACCACATCGGCATCGCCGGTGCGGTGTTCACCTCCGGGGCGACCATCAACATACCCCACGCCTACGCGGACCTGCGCTTCAACCCCGAGTTCGACCGCAAGACCGGGTTCTTCACCCGCTCCATTCTGTGCGTGCCGGTGGTCAACAAGGCGGGTCGGACCATCGGCGTGACCCAGGTGCTGAACAAGAAGGGTGGGGTGTTCACCGAGGAGGACGAGTCACGGCTCAAGGCGTTCACCGCCCAGATTGCGGTCGGCCTGGAGAACGCCAAGTTGTTCAACGATATCCAGAACATGAAGAACTACAACGAGGGGATGCTGCGCAGCATGTCAAATGGCGTGCTGACCCTCGACGAGGACGGGCAGATCGTTACCTGCAACGATGCGGGCCTGCGTACCCTCAGTGCGGAGCGCGGGCGGATTATCGGGCTGCCCGCTGCCGAGCTGTTCACCGGGGGCAACGCCTGGGTGGCTGAGCGCATCCGCCGGGTGGACGAGACCCAGCGCCCCGATGTCTCCATGGACGCCGAGCTGGAGCTCGGGGCGCGCCGGGCCTCGGTCAACCTCACAGTGCTGCCGCTGCTCAGCACCGAGGAGAAAAAGCTCGGGACCATGCTGGTGATCGAGGACATCACCGGGGAGAAGCGCATCAAGGCCACCATGTCGCGTTATATGGACCCTTCCATCGCCGACCAGCTGTTGCAGAGCGAGGATGTGCTCGGGGGCAAGAGCACCACCGCCACCGTGCTGTTCACCGACATCCGCGGCTTCACGACCCTGACCGAGAAGCTCGGGGCGTCGGGCACCGTGTCGTTTCTCAACGAGTATTTCACGCTCATGGTGGAGTGCATCCAGCGCGAGGGGGGCATGCTCGACAAGTTCATCGGCGACGCCATCATGGCCGCCTTCGGCATTCCGCTGGCCCAGGGTGACGACGAGGATCGGGGTGTGCGGGCGGCGATCGCGATGATCCGCTCGCTGGACGCCTGGAACGCCGAGCGCCGGGTGCGCGGCGAGGATGCCGTGGACATGGGTGTAGGGCTCAACACCGACACCGTGGTGTCAGGCAATATCGGCGCGCCGCGGCGCATGGACTACACCATCATCGGCGACGGCGTGAACCTGGCGGCCCGCCTCGAGAGCGCCTGCAAGCAGTATCACGCCCGTATCCTGATCAGCGGGAACACCTACCGCAAGCTGCGCGGGACCTACCGCATCCGCGAGATCGACCGGGTGGTGGTCAAGGGCAAGACCGAGCCGGTGGGCGTCTACGAGGTACTCGACTATCACACCGAGCAGACCTTTCCCAATCTCATGGAGGCGGTCGGCTATTTCAAGGAAGGCCAGGGCCACTACCGGGCGGGTCGCTGGGATGCGGCCATCCGCTCCTTCGGGGAGGCGCTCCGCGTCAACCCGGCCGACCGGCTGGCCGGGATGTACGTGACCCGCTGCGAGCGCCTCCGGGCCGAGCCGCCCAGGGACGACTGGGATGGTGTCTGGGTGATGACGGCGAAATAGACGGGGCAGTGTCGGGTCGCTTTGCGGCCCGACCCGACAGCCTCAGTTGAATATGCTTCTGCGCACCCTGGCCCTGGCCCTCAAGGAATTCCTGACCCTGCTCAAGGACAAGAAGAGCCGGGTGGTGATCATCGTGCCGCCGATCGTGCAGCTGATCGTATTCGGCTACGCGGCCTCCTTCGACCTCAACCACGTGCCGTACGCGGTCTATGACCGCGACCGGGGCTATGCCGCCCGGGAGCTCCTGGCCGGCTTCGAGGGCTCGCCGAACTTTCGTCTCGCCTACCGGATCGAGCGCGAGGCGCAGATCGCCGAGCTGATCGATGCGCGCAAGGTGATGATGGTGGTGCAGATCGCGCCGCGCTTCACCGCCGCCCTGGCCGCGGGCGGCTCGGCACCCGTACAGGTGCTGCTGGATGGGCGCAACTCCAACACCGCCCAGGTGGCCCAGAGCTATGCGGCCCAGATCATCGACAGCTTCAACGAGCGCTGGAGCCGCGAGCACGGTCGCGCCGGCTACCCGGCGCACCTGGTGACCCGCGCCTGGTACAACCCCAACCTGGAGAGCCGCTGGTTCTTCATCTCCGGGCTGATCGGCATACTCACCCTGGTGGTGACCATGATGACCACCGCCATGTCGGTGGCCCGGGAGCGCGAGCAGGGGACCTTTGACCAGCTGCTGGTGACGCCGATGCGACCCGTGGAGATCCTGATCGGCAAATCCCTGCCGGGCCTGGTGATCGGCGTGCTGCTGGCCTCCATCGTGATGATCCTGGCGGTGCTCTGGTTCCAGGTCCCGCTGCAGGGTAGCCTGGCCACCCTGTACGGCGGGATACTGCTGTTCCTCTGCGCCGGGGTCGGTGTGGGGCTGATGATCTCCTCGTTTGCCGCGACCCTGCAGCAGTCCCTGCTCGGCAGCTTCCTGTTCATGGTCCCGGCGGTGATCCTCTCTGGCTTTGCCACGCCCATCGCCAATATGCCGTATGCGGTGCAGCTGCTCACCTATGCCGACCCGGTACGCTACTTCCTGGTCATTCTGCGTGGGGTCTTCCTGGAGGGCGCCGACCTGTCGCTGCTGATCGGCCAGATGTGGCCCCTGGCGCTGATCGCGCTGATCACGCTGAGCATCGCCGGCTGGCTGTTCCGGCATCGGATGTATTGAAGGCGGTAGATAGCAGACGGTAGACAGTAGGCACGGAAAGGCGAAAAACGGTAGCGGCGTAGGTCGGGTTGCGCCACAGGCGCTATCTCACGACACCCATTATGCCGAACTCAACCCCCAGATCTTGTCGGCATACTCCAGCGCGGTGCGGTCGCTGGAGAAGCGTCCCATGCGAGCGAGGTTGAGGATCGCACGCCGGGTCCAGTCGTCCGGGCGCAGATAGAGGGCCTCCACCTCGCTCTGGCAGCGCTGGTAGTCGGCGAAGTCGGCCAGCACGAAATAGGGGTCTCGGGTGAGCAGCTCGTCCACCAGTGGGCGGAAGCGCCCGGGATCGGAAGGGGAGAAGGCCCCGGAGCCGACCTGTTCCAGGGCCTCGCGCAGGTCGGCGCTGGTGTCCAGCATGGCCGCCGGCCGATAGCCGCGGGCGTGCAGCGCTTGGATCTGCTCGGTGGTCATGCCGAACAAAAAGAAATTCTCCGCCCCAACCGCCTCGCGGATCTCGATATTGGCCCCGTCCAGGGTGCCGATGGTGAGCGCGCCGTTGAGGGCAAGCTTCATGTTGCCGGTGCCCGAGGCCTCCATCCCGGCGGTGGAGATCTGCTCGGACAGGTCCGCCGCGGGGATCAGCAGGGCAGCCGCGCTCACGTTGTAGTTGGGGATGAACACCACGCGGATCCGGCCCTGGACCGCCGGGTCCCGGTTGACCCGGTAGGCGACGTCGTTGATCAGCTTGATGATCAGCTTGGCGGTGCGGTATGCCGGCGCTGCCTTGCCCGCGAACACAAAGGTTCGGGGCACCCGAATGGCTGCGGGGTCGGTGCGTCCCCGGTTGTACAGGGCGACCAGGTGCAGCAGGTTGAGCAGCTGGCGCTTGTACTCGTGGATGCGCTTGATCTGGACGTCGAACAGGCTGTGTGGGTCCACCTGCAGCTGCAGCTCCCGGGCGATGTGGGCCGCCAGGCGCCGCTTGTTCTCGAGCTTCACGCTGCGGAAGCGCTCCCGGAAGTCCGGGTCGTCGGCCAGGCTCTCCAGGGCCGAGACGCACCCCAGGTCGCGGACCCAGCAGAGGCCCAGGGTGTGGTCGAGCAGCCTGCTCAGTGGACGGTTGATCTGGTCGAGCCAGCGCCTGGGCGTGACGCCATTGGTGATGTTGACGAAGCGCCCGGGCTCCATGGCATGGAAGTCCTCGAACAGGGATTCTTCCAGCAGCCGGGTGTGCAGGGCGGAGACCCCGTTCACGTGATGGCTGCCGACGATGGCCAGATGCGCCATGCGCACCCGGCGGTCCGCGTCCTCGCTGATCAGCGACAGGTCGCGCAGTCGCTGCGCGTCGTCTGGAAAGTGCCGGGAGACCTGGGCCAGGAAGTCGTGATTGATCTGATAGATGATCTGCAGGTGCCGCGGCAGAACCCGCTCGAGCAGGGCCACCGGCCAGGATTCCAGGGCCTCGGGCAGCAGCGTGTGGTTGGTATAGGCAAAGGTGCGCCGGGTGATCGCCCAGGCCTGGTCCCAGGCCAGACCCTGAATGTCCACGAGCAGGCGCATCCATTCGGGGATGGCGAGCGCCGGGTGGGTGTCGTTGAGCTGGATCGCGATCTTCTCGGGTATGGCGTCGGGACCCGAATGGGTCGCGAGGAAGCGCCGTAGGATGTCCTGCAGGGAGGCGCTGACGAAGAAGTACTCCTGCTTGAGGCGCAGCTCCCGCCCCATGTGGGTGCTGTCGTCCGGATAGAGCACCTTGGAGAGGTTCTCCGACTCGGTCTTGTGCGCCACCGCCTGGATATAGTTGCCCTGGTTAAAATAGCTGAGCTCAAAGTCGCGGGTCGCCTTGGCCGACCAGAGCCTCAGGTTGTTGGTGGTGGTCGTGCGATAGCCGGGGATCGGCATGTCGTAAGCCATGGCCATTACGATGCTGGCGTCGATCCACTCCCAGCGCTGCTTGCCCTGGGGGTCGGTGTGCTCCTGGACCCGCCCGTAGAACTGTACCGGGTAGAGCACCTCGGGCCGGATCAGCTCCCAGGGGTTGCCGTAGCGCAGCCAGTGCTCCGGGTGCTCGATCTGCCAGCCGTCACGGATGCGCTGGGTGAAGATGCCGAATTCGTAGCGGATGCCGTAGCCGTAGCCAGGCAGGTCCAGGGTCGCCAGCGAGTCCATGAGACAGGCGGCCAGCCTGCCGAGGCCGCCGTTGCCGAGCCCGGCGTCGTCCTCGAATCCACGGATCGCCTCCAGGTCGAGGCCGAAGCGCTCGAGTGCCTGGCGGGCCGCGTCCTCGATGCCCAGGTTGATGAGCGCGTTGGTGAGCGTGCGTCCCAGCAGGTGCTCGAGCGAAAGGTAATAGACCCGCTTGACGTCGGCCTCGTAGTAGCCGTGGATGGTCGTCATCATGCGCTCGACCATGCGGTCGCGCACGCTGTAGGCCAGCGCGTGAAACCAGTCGCGCGCGGTGGCGGTGCCCGGTGTCTTGCCGATCGAGTACGTGAGATGCTGTGCGAGGGAGCGCTCCAGGGCCTCCGTATTCATGCCGCAAGGGTCGTGGGGCAGGAAATCGGGATCTTTCGTCATGGGGGTCGGAGCCTCAAGGATCTCGGCGCACTCAGTTCGGGAAGTCAGGGCGCTCCTGCAGCTTGTCCGCGGCTCAGCGCTCGTTGGCCTCCCCGCCGGGGCACCGGCGGCGCGCACCGGGACCCCGCCGCGCAGCACCAGCACGGCCGCGAGCCAATCCACGGCCCGCTGCCGGGCATTCTACTGCCGAGCGCGGGGCAAGACGCAGTCCCCCCGCAGAACAATTCGGTGTTGCAGGCTACAATCCAAGCCGTGTGGCCGACTCTGACGGGCGGGCGGTCGCACGCGCCTTCCTGGGATGTCTTACCAGCGGACCCGCTGCCATGTCCGAGCCGGTCAAACGACACGCGACCTATGAGGACCTTCTCGGCCTGCCTGAGCACCTGGTGGGTGAGATCCTGGCCGGCGAGCTGCATACCCACCCGCGTCCGGCGCCCCGGCATACGCGGGCCTATTCGGCGCTGGGGTACGCGGTGGGCGGTCCGTTCGACGGCGGCATTGGCGGTCCCGGCGGCTGGTGGATCCTCGACGAGCCGGAGCTGCATCTGGGCGATGACATCGTCGTCCCGGATTTGGCGGGCTGGCGACGCCAGCGCATGCCGGAGCTGCCGGACACCGCCTGGTTCGGACTCGCCCCGGACTGGGTCTGCGAGATCCTGTCGCCGACCACCGCGCGCATCGACCGCACCCTGAAGATGGCCCTCTACGCCCGGGAGCGTGTGCCCTTTCTATGGTTGGTGGACCCGGATGCGCGCACCCTGGAGGTGTATCGGCTGCACGAAGAGCGCCATTGGCTGCTGCTGCAGACCCTCCAGGAAGACAATAGCGTGCGCCAGCCGCCGTTCGACGCCGTGGAGTTTTCCCTCGCCGCGCTCTGGCCTTGATCTGGTCGGAGAGTGAGACGGTGGACGGTGGACGGTGGACGGTGGACGGTGGACGGTGGACGGTGGACGGTGGACGCGGGGCATGCGTCGCTCGGCAGCTGCGGCTCCGGACGTCACTCCCGGCGCAGCACCTGCCAGGGTGGGGTGAGCACCAGGGGAAAGGCGGCGATGACCCCAGCGGCGCCGATCCCCAGGGCGCCGGCAGCCCCTCCCAGTAGCCAGAGCCAGGGTGCAGGGGCGTAGGCGAGATCGAAGACCTGTGCGGCCAGCACCCGGCCGATCAGCCCGGCGGCCCCGGCGGCGAGCAGGCCGGCCAGCCCGCCCAGGGTGCCGAGCTCCACTGCGACCGCGGCGAGCAGGCGGCGCTGGCTCATGCCCAGGGTCTTGAGCACGGCCGCCTCGCGGATACGCGCCTCGCGGCTCGCCTGGATCCCGGCATAGAGCACCAGTAGTCCGGCCGCCAGGGTGAACAAGAACACGTACTCCACCGCCAGGGAGCCGCGGTCCATCAGCCCGCGCACCTCGGCGATCAGCGCCGAGACGTCCAGCAGCGTCACGCTGGGGAAGGCCCGCACCAGCTCGGCGGCGACCTCGCCGCGCTCCGGGGGCAGGTGCACACTGGTGATCCAGGTGGCCGGCTGCCCGGCCAGCACGCCCGGAGTGCCGATCACGAAGAAGTTGGGGTTGAACGAGTCCCAGCGCACCGAGCGCAGGCTCTTCACCTCGCCGCGCACCGGCTCTCCGGCGACCAGAAACTCCAGCTGGTCGCCCAGATGTATGCCCAGGCGCTCGGCGATGCCTTGCTCCACCGAAAGCCAGGGGCGATCGCGCTCGGCCGCGCTCCACCAGCGGCCTTGCAGGATGCGGTTGTCCGGTTGCAGCTCGGTGGCCGAGCTGAGATTGAATTCCCGCGCAGCCAGCGCCCGGGTGCGTGACGTGGTGTAGGCCTCGGGGGAGACCTTGCGCCCCGCGATGTGGGTCAACCGCCCCCGGATCATGGGATAGAAACCGGCGTTGGGCAGCCCCTTGGCCGCGAGGAAGCCCCGCACCCCCTGCACCTGGTCGGGCTGGATGTTGATCAGGAACTCGTTGGGCGCATCCGGCGGCAGGCTGCGCTCCCAGGTGGAGAGCAGGTCCGCCCTGACGACCCCGAGCAGCAGCAGGGCGGTCATGCCAAGGCCGAAGCCGGCCAGCTGCAGGGCGCTGGTCCCAGGGCTGCGCACAAGCCCTGCCAGGGCGTAGCGCAGCGTCGTGCCTCCACGGTGGCGCAGCGCCCCCAGGGCGCGCACCAGCAGCAGCGCGGCCAACAGCAGCGCCCCCAGGGTGGCAGCGAGCCCCCCCAGGAGGCGGAGCGCCAGTCCGGCGTCCCCCGCCTGCCATATCATCAGGGCGCACAGGACCGCGCCGGCGCCCGCCCCCGCGACCCAGGCGCGGCCCGGGGGGGCGCCCAGCTCGCGTCGCAGCACCCGAAGCGGCGACACCCCCCCCAGGCGCAGCAGCGCCGGGAGCGAGAAGCCGGCCAGGGTGACGAGGCCCACGCCCGTCCCCAGGAGCAGCGGGGCCGCCGAGGGGGCGGGTAGTCCGCCGTCGATCCAGCCGGCGAGCAGGGCGGCCAGCACCGCCTGGGCGGCATAGCCGGCCAGACAGCCGGCCAGGCTCGCCGACAGCCCCAGCCCGAGCAGGCCCAGACCGAACAGCGCCAGCACCCGCCGGCGCGAGGCACCCAGGCAGCGTAGGATGGCGCTCGCGTCGGCTTGGCGCTCGGCGAAGCGGCGGCTGGCCAGGGCGATGGCCGCCCCCGCGAGCACCACCGCACAGAGCGAGGCGAGGCTGAGGAAGCTCGCTCCCCGGTCCAGGGTCAGGCGCAGCTCGGGTCTGGCCTCGTCCAGGTCGATGAGGTGCGCCCCCTCGGGCAGGTGCCGGCCCAGCCAGCCGCGGAAGTGCGCCAGGGCGGTGCGCTCGCCGGCCACCAGCAGGCGGTGCTTGACGCGGCTGGCGGGGCTTACCAGCCCGGTCGCGGTCAGCGTGTCCAGGCTGATCAAGACCCGCGGGGCCAGGTGGAACAGGCTCCAGGCCCGGTCGGGCTCCCTGGTCAGCACGGCGGTGACCCGAAGCTTCGCCTCGCCCAGGCCGATCCTGGCGCCGGGCCGGGTGCCCAGCAGCGTGACGACTTTGGGGTCGACCCAGGCCGCGTCGGCCCCGGGTAGCCCGGGTGCCCGGCGGTCGGCTCCGAAGACGCGATCGGCGATCCTCAGGGCGCCCCGCAGGGGGTACTCCGGGCTCACCCCCTTGACCTCCACCAGCACCGTCTGGTCGCCGTGCAGGATCACGCTCGGCAGCTCGATGGTCTGCGCGGTGCGAAGACCCAGGGCCCGGGCGTGCCCGGCAAGCGCCTCAGGCAGCGCGTCCGGAGACTCGACGGCGAGGTCCGCGGCGAGCATCTCCGCCGCTTGGCCCAGCATCGCCTGGTGCACGCGATCGCTGAAGAAGGCGACGGCCGTGACGGCGGCCACGGCGATCACCAGGGCGGCGCCGAGCAGGCGCAGCTCCCGGGCGCGCCAGTCGCGCGCGAGCATCCGCAGGGCCAGGGCGAGGTCGCTCAACGCTCGGGCTCCCGCAGCGCGCCTTCGACCAGGTGCAGGCGGCGGTCGCAGCGTCCGGCCAGCTGCTCGTCGTGGGTAACCAGCACCAGGGCGGCACCGCTGGTCTCACGCAGCCGAAACAGCAGATCACTCACGCGCGCCCCGGTGGCGCTGTCGAGGTTGCCAGTGGGCTCGTCGGCGAACAGCACCTCGGGGTGCGGGGCGAAGGCCCGGGCGATGGCCACACGCTGCTGCTCGCCGCCGGAGAGCTGGGCGGGGTAGTGGTGCAGCCGCTCGGCCAGCCCGACCGCCTCCAGGCTGGCCCGGGCGCCCTGGCGGGCGTCGGCGCGGCCGCCGAGCTCCAAGGGCAGCATCACGTTCTCCAAGGCGGTCATCCCGGGCAGTAGCTGGAACGATTGGAACACGAAGCCCACGCGCCCGGCGCGCAGGGCCGCGCGCCGGTCCTCGTCGAGAGTGCCCAGGGGGATACCGAACAGCAGCGCCTCGCCCGCGGTGGCGCGATCGAGCCCGGCGAGCAGTCCGAGCAGGGTGGACTTGCCCGAGCCGGATGCGCCGAGCACCGCTACCGCCTCGCCGGGATCGATGTGCAGGCTCACGTCGGTGAGAATGGTCAACGGGCCGCCGGGGCCGTGCACGGTCTTGCCGAGCTCGACCGCGGCTACGACGGCGTTCGGATGCGTGGTCATGAGATGGGTGCTGTTGGTCCCGAAGCTGGTGGCCATGTTGACGGCGCTGTCGGTTCCGGGCACGGACGCCCGGGGAGTGAGACGGCGAGGGTACAGAGTCAGTGCCATTCTAATCCGGGCCCGAATCGATCCCCTCATCCACTTGGGGAAGCCCCCGGCTTTGCCGGGGGACATTTAACTCCGGCTTCTTCCGGCCGGAGAGAGGTAGCGACCTCCGACGTTGTCTCTACTGTTGGGTGGGTCGGGGTATCCGACCACCTGACAGGCATGGCGGCTCGCTTTGTCGCGTGCGCGGCGCTCGCGCGAGTGTCGGTCGCCGAGGTCGATCCTAAGGCCCGCGTCGGAGAGAATGGTCGGCGGGCCGCCGGCGTCGCACCGCATATCGCCGAGCCGGCCCTCGGACAGGAAGGAGCTGGGATTCATGGTCATGAGATGGCTGCTGTTCGCTCTGACGCTGGTACCGGTCGCCCCACTCAGGGCCGCGGAGCCGGTGATCCTGCTGCTGGGCGACAGCATCAGCGCCGGCTACGGCGTGCCCCTGGATCAGGGCTGGGCGACGCTGCTCCAGGCGCGGCTCAAGGTCGAGGGGCTGCCGGAACGGCTGGTCAATGTGAGCGTCAGCGGAGACACCACCCGGGGCGGGCTCGCTCGCCTGCCCGAGGCGCTCAAGCGCCACAGGCCCCGTATCCTGATTATCGAGCTGGGGGGCAACGACGGACTACGCGGTATCTCCCCCTCCGAGATGAAGGCTAATCTGGACAAAATGATCCGGCTCGCGCGCGGGGCCGGCGCTCGGGTGCTGCTGGTGGGCATGCGGCTGCCACCCAACTATGGGTCGGCCTTCACGAAGCGCTTCGAGCAGATCTACCGGGAGCTGGCCGAGGAGCAGGGTGTGCCCCTGGTGCCCTTCCTGTTGGAAGGCGTGGCGACCGACCACGCGCTGATGCAGGCCGACGGCATCCACCCCAACGGCTCGGGCCAGCCGCGCCTGCTCGCGAACCTCTGGCCTTATCTCAGGCCGCTGCTCGGGGCGGTCGCGCTTAGGCCCTGACCTTCCTGGGGGATGCCCCGCTTTTTGGGGCGGAGTGGATAGAATGGGGCTTTCGTGCAGGACCGGCCGGCGCGCTGTGGGAGCGCAGTCCCGGGCGGGCCGCACCCGGCAGTATCGAGGACCCACCCATGAACAGAGTCACCGTGGTCGGCGCGGGCTTCGCCGGCCTCACCGCTGTTCGCAGGCTTCGGGAGGCCGATCCCGGCCTCGCGATCACCCTGGTTGCCCCGCGCCCCGAATTCGTCTATCTCCCCAGCCTGATCTGGGTCCCCTCGGGCCTGCGCAGGCCCGAGGACCTGGTGATCCCGCTGCACGCCTTCTTCCAACGCATGAAGGTCGACTATCAGGCGGCCTCGGCCACCGGGCTCGAGGCGGGCGGGCGCGTGCTGGTCACCGACCGGGGGCGGGTCGAGAACGACGGTCTGATCATCGGCTCGGGCGGGCGCTTCCTGAAGAAGCTCCCCGGCATCGAGCATGCCATTACCCCGTGCGAAGGTGTCGAGGCCGCGCTCAGGATCCGCGATCGCCTCCAGGCCATGCAGGGCGGCACCATCGCCGTCGGCTTCGCAGGCAATCCCAACGAGCCTTCGGCGATGCGCGGGGGCCCCATGTTCGAGTTTTTGTTCGGCATCGACAGCCAGCTGCGCCGGGAAGGGCGCCGCGATGGCTTCCGGCTGGTGTTCTTCAGTCCGGCCGCCCAGCCCGGGGCGCGCCTGGGACCCAGGGCGGTCGAGGGCCTGCTTCGGGAGATCGCCCGGCGCGGCATCGAGACCCATCTGGGCCACAAGATGAAGGGCTTCACCGAGCGCAAGGTGATCACCGAAGGCGGTGAATTCACGGCCGACCTGATCCTTTTCATGCCCGGCATGACCGGCAACCAGTGGTTCGACAACACCGGGCTGCCGCGCTCCGCGGGAGGGCTGATCCGCGCCGACCGGCAATGCCGGGTCGAGGGCTTGGAGCGCGTCTACGTGGCTGGCGATTCGGGCAGCTTCCCCGGCCCCGATTGGATGCCCAAGCAGGCCCACATGGCGGACCTGCAGGCCAGGGCCGCAGCCGCCAATCTGCTGGGAGAGCTCAAGGGCCGAGAGCCGCGCGAGACCTTCAAGGTGGAGCTTGCCTGCATCGTCGACAGCCAGGACCGCGGCATGCTGGTCGCGCGTACCGAACGGCGCAACATCGTGCTGCCGGCCATGCGCGCCCTGCACTGGGTGAAGCGCGGCTTCGAATGGTGGTACCTGCGCCAGTACCGCTGAGCGAGCGGCGCCCCAGGCGCGGGGCGGGGCGCCCGGCCGGGGGTATCCGTCCTTTTCAAGCCCTGGCCCACGCGGATGGCGCATTTGCATCCCCAGGTTGGTGTGACTTAGGCTCTCCCGATCGTTCGGGACGGGGAGGCGCGCGCCGTGTTTCTGCCGGATGCGACGCCTGTTCGTCTCGATGGTCCCCCCTGCACACGCGAAGGTCCGGCACCACTCCGGCGTCGAGCGTGTAGGCCGGAATCGGATCGCTAGGGGCGCGCAGGCCTGAGCGACGGGCGGCTTTCCCCCTGAATCGAGAGCACAGCCATGAGCTTACGCGTTCACCACCTCCAGCATGTCCCCTTCGAAGGGCTGGGCAGCATGGAGGCGTGGCTGCGGGATCGCGGTCACCGTATGACCTCGACCCATCTGTATCGGCAGGAGCCCCTGCCGGGGCTGGAGGAGATCGATTGGCTCATCGTGATGGGTGGGCCCATGGGTGTGGGCGATGAGGACCAGTATCCCTGGCTGGTCGCCGAGAAGCGGCTGGTGCGCGCCGCGATCGAGGCGGGCAAGCCGGTGCTGGGCATCTGCCTGGGGGCCCAGCTGATCGCCAGCGCGCTGGGTGCCGCAGTCAGCAGGAATGCGCACCGGGAGATCGGCTGGCATGCGGTCACCCGGACGGAGCCGGCGCGCGGCACGCTCCTGGGCGAGGTGCTGGGGGCTGGCCTGGAGGTGTTCCACTGGCACGGCGACCGGTTCGAGGTCCCGGCAGGGGCGGTGCTAGCGGCCACCAGCGAGGCCTGCCCGCACCAGGCCTTCATCATGGCCGACCGGGTCGTCGGGCTGCAATTCCATCTGGAGACCACCCCCGAGTCCGCGCGCGCCCTCATCGAGCACTGCCGGGGGGAGCTGGACGGCTCCCGCTACGTGCAGTCCGAGCAGCAGATGCTGGCCGACGATGGCCGGTTTTCCCGGATCAATCGGGTCATGAGCGCCTTGATGGATGGGCTCGAGGCCCGGGCTGCCTGAGCCCACCGCGGCCCGCGTCGGGCGGGGGACGGTCGATTCGCTGCTCGAGGCGAGGCCCCGGGCTCCGTTGTCCCCGGGCTCGACCTGCGGGGCCCAGCTTTTTCGTCCGAACAGACCCACCTGGTCACGGGTCAACACGGGACCCCGTTGGTCCGCGCCCTGTCGGCTGGCCGGTATCACCCTCACCCTATCCCTCTCCCTCGAGGGCGAGGGAATTGGAATCTTTCCAGGGTCCTCATTTTAATCACGAGTGCCCCAATGCGCTCCAATGGATTGAGGGGTTAGCTGGTAAGGTGCTGGGCGGCGAGTCCAATCAGCACTATAAAGCTGATGAGTTGCACGAGATTGAGCATGGGTCGGATCTCGGAGACCGAACGCCCAGGTTTCAAAACCAGGGCTTGGAAGGCCTCAGAGCGCGCTGCGGCGACCGACGTGAGTAAAAGCAAGACCAACGCAAGCAGCGTGTAAATGCCGGGACCGGTTGGTTTCGGTTCCTTCCATGGCACAAGGCCATCGAGGACAAATAGGGCGTTCCATACGACAACAACCGAGACGATGAAGGCCCAGCGAAGGGGAATCCCGTCGCGCTTGGGAACCGCCGTGGCAGGGGCTCGCGGCTGGAACCCTAGCGCGTGAATCTGCTGTATCAGTCGTTCCGGGCTTCGAAAGCACCAGAAGATGATCTTAGGCGGGTACTGCGGATTCGTGTGGATGATCTGGACGCCCCGTCCGAGAATTGGGACCCGACCAAATGGCTCGAGGCTGGCGACGTCGCTGGGTGAGAACGTGTAAGATCCCAGCAGGAGCCCCGAAAGCGACAATTCCTGTGCCGACGCGGTGAGTCGTGCAAACGGCCATGTGGCGTTCATCCAACCGATGCGTGCACCGCCCGTCGCTTTCAGCATAACGCTCACGTCCTACCGGCCAAAGCCCGCGTTCAGCCGCAGCCCCGGCGCCGAGAGGTGGCGGTGGGGACGGCCGCTGAAACGCACTGCGCAAGCGGCGTATGTTACCGGCCATGGTGCCCTCGGTTAGCGGGCTTACGCAGCGACCAGGAGGATGTTCGTTCTGCGCAGAACCGGCGCGCCGCATCCACTTCTCGCCTCGAGCCTTCCAGGTCGGCCTCAACCTTGAAGCAATGTTCACGGCCACGGAAACGGTACTGGTCCGCCGGACGCAGATCTATCTTATTGCGCCCTGGCTGGAGAGTAATACGGCGTGGCTGGGCAACGATATCGCGGCCTTCGCGGATCGAGATTTCCGTCACGCATTCGCGGCGCCCGTCGAAGTGCAATGTCACTTTCCAAGACTGAACCCGTCGACCTTCGAGCACCGGATCCGGGGACATGTCCAGGTCTCTGATGTGTATCTCGTCAGCACGATGACATCCGTGGCTGTGGCCGTGTCCGCGGCCGTGGTCTTGGCCATGGTCCGCTGCCATGACCGCCGGCATCACGGTCAGCAACGGGGCGCTCAGGAGTCCCGTCAGCAAAGCTGCTTTGCACCGGTTCATAATCGGCTCCTTATGAGGTTATAGGGTTATTGTAAGTTGTAAAGTATAGCAATGAATGAAGGGGGGGGCCTTCGGACACACAGTCAGAACGTGCTGAACGTATCAGCAGGTGTCCTGCGTGAACTGCGACTTGGAATGTGTCCCCATGAAGAAGCATAGATCCAGTGCGACCAATATCAAGCATGTTGCCTGGCAGCGTCCGTCTGCGCAGACGGACGGCCAGCGGATCGTGCTCGGTGTGGATGTGGCGAAGGATGACTTCTTCGGTGTGCTGCCGCGCGAAGACCGGAGTGTATGCGTGACGCTCAGGTGGGTGCATCCGGCGAAGACCCGGGAGCTTAGCGCGCACCTGGTCAAAGACCTGAATGTGGAGGACCTGGAGGTCGCCATGGAGCCGAGCCGGCCCTACGCAGACGCGCGCTGTTCCAGCACCTGGCTGATCCGGAGCTAGCCGTGTCCGGTTGCACCTCGACCGGGTGAGTCAGCACGGCAATCGGATCAAAATTATACACCACACAAGAGCTTGGCGACGTATGTTTCGTCCCAATCGGCTTTTAGCCGCTTGTTCTTTACCCACAGCTTTTTGCCTTCTCCTGTTTCACCGCATTCACCGCAATGTAACGCAGCAAGTCCAGATTCTCCGGTGCACTACCCTTGCTAATCCGCCAGTTATCTTGCCGTAGCGCCACATCCAATCCCCAGTGCAGGCGGTTCTCGATTCCCCGGTGCTCACGAACGGCTATGGCAAGCTCGGTGGCACTGTTTTCTATCGAAGCCATATAATAGCGATACTCGATCCTGCTTTCTCCATCAAGGGTACGCTCGCTTGCCATCATTCCGATCGTGTTGAGATTGGCCCGCGGCCCGGCATCGACCAGCAGATCTTCACTCGCCAGTGACCAGTACCGACGAATTTCGCATCGGCCATGATTACGCTCATTCGTCTCGTAGTAGTCGACCGCGCAACCCTCGCATCATTGCCCCGTGCAGTAACGTGATACAGAGCGCCAGCGAGCTCGAGCCGCAATGGCCTGGCCATGAAAGGATGCTTTGCTTTCCTGGCCGATGTTCAACGAGTAGCCCCATCGGACCCTCTGTTCGGCATCCCGTTCTCTGCATCGGTAGCCGCGCTTACCTGCTGCGTCCAAGTCGTTTCGTAGCATCTGTTTGACCTTCTCAACCGAATAGGGCGGTTCGCGTCGATGAATGACCGCATGGCAGTTCGGGCAGACTGGCCGTAGATCCTCGATCGGATTCAACCGTTACTCCTTCCCGACCGTTGCGATGGGCACGATGTGGTGAACTTGGATGTAGCCGGCAGCTGCCTCGCCGTACGCGGCCTCGAAGTCGAAACCGCAGATGTAGCACCTCCTTCCGTAATGCCGAAGACACTTGTCGCGTGCCCGTTGATTTCTCTCGTACGCGTTTCCAAGAACGGGGAGAGCCGCACCTTCCACGTACTCGAATTCGGAAGGCAGCTCTTCTGCGGCCACGTACTGCGGGGGGATGGCGGCCTTTCGAGTCGACGGTCGAATCGCGGTCTGCGATTGGAGGATCAGCTCAGTTGCCCTGGTCAGGTCTTTTTCGCCCGCAATCGGAAAGACGGAAGGGAACCGCGCGGCCCAGCTCGACGTCGAAGGCGTCCGTTGAAGGTGCGGGTCGGCGCCGGGATCAAGGGGGAGGAACAGCCGGATACTGCGCTTCGCCGGGCTGAGATACGCAATGACTCTGCGCGAGGGCCCAGTTCTGAAGGCCGCGTAGTAGCCCGCCTCGCTGTATTCGAATTGTGGAAGCTGCTGACGAAGCCTGTTCAGCCAGGATCGAGTAGTGGGGCTTGATTGAGCCAGCTTCTTGTCGGCAGGCATGGTTGTCGTTCACTCGTCACAGCCGAACAGTTGAAACGCCGGATGCCTATATCTGGATCTTGGCACATATGTGGGCAAAAAACGCGTACAGCTGGGTGGTGAGTTTCGGATCGCGAGCGGGCGCTCGCTCCTACCAGGGGGGGCGAAGTCTTGGGCGGCATCTCGACCAGAAGACGGGGAAGCGCCGATGGATGCTGGGCTGAAGGGTGGTCCGCAGCACAGGTGGCAGGGGCGGGGCGGGCTGGGCCGAGGGAGATTCTGGGCCGGTTGGTGGGAGCGCTCGCTGAGCGCGAATGGGGGCGGGTCGTGGCTGGCAGCCGCTCGTTCGAGTTTCGGATCGCGAGCGGGCGCTCGCTCCTACGGGGGGCGAAGTCTTGGACGGCATCTCGATCAGAAGACGGGCAAGCGCCGATGGATGCTGGGCTGAAGGGTGGTCCGCAGCACAGGTGGCAGGGGCGGGGTGGGCCGGGCCGAGGGAGATTCTGGGCGGGTTGGTAGGAGCGCTCGCTGAGCGCGAATGGGGGCGGGTCGTGGCTGGCAGCCGCTCGTTCGAGTCGGGGCTCTGCGGGGGTGGGCGGTGGCTGTTGTGGGAGGGAGGGTCGGGTCAGGATCTGGATATTGGGGGGAATGCGGTGTTTCCGATCGCGAGCGGGCGCTCGCTCCTACGCGGGGGGGCGAAGCGGCGTTGGGGATCAGGCGGTGGGGCGTGCGTAGAGCGGGGGCAGACGCGAGGGCAGCTCGGCGGGGCGGCGCAGGTGCTCTGGCAGGGGGCAGGGCGGGGCATCGGCCGCCAGCAGGGGGATGATCCGGCAGTGATCTGGCAGCAGGCGCCCGCGCCGCAGTCCCACTCGGGCAGCAGCAGGCCCTCGGAGAGCACCAAGTCGTCCTCGGACTCTGCGGGGAGATCGATGTCGAATCTCAGGCGCGCGCCGCTTGCCTTGCGCTCCCGCGCGACCGAGATACGGTTGAGGTCGCGGGCGACTGGGAGGTACGCAACACCTGTGCCACCTCCTTCCAGGGCAGAGGCTTGGCCCAGCAGGCCAGAAATCAGCGATAGGACTGCGTCAGCGGACGCTTACCCATCGCCCAGGGCATGGCCTCGACCCGTACTCCGCACGCCGGACACTGGACCCGCCTGGGTGCGTACACCAGGCAGACCTTCAGGCCTCACAGCGGCACAAATTCGAAGCGCCGCGGCCCGAGCCGATCTTAGCCCGGCCTGAGCTTGCCGCAGCCAGAGCACGCTGGCCAAGCGTTGGCCCGCTCCGCCAGCTCGATCTCCAGCGTTTTGCGCCCATCTGTCCAGCGAGCCTGCTCGTAGACGAACGACTTGCACTTCTGCACCCGATTGAGGATAGTCTTGAGCAGCATCCCGCCTCCTTCTCTCTGGTCGATGACTGTTTCGCAACTTCATCTTCTCAGATGATCGGGCGGGATGCTCCTCTCTATCGATGCGGCTCAGGGACTGCCGATTGTTCCCTTGCAAGCTGTCGCCGAGATCCAGACCAACGCGAGCCCCGACCGGGTCGCTGCCCCTACGACCGGGGCGCTGACGGGTGTAGTTTGGCCCGTATGAGTCAAGATGAAGGGCCCCGTCGGCGCAGGCCAGGCCCGTGCATTTCGAGCTGACCCATCGCACTACCTACCACTACAGCGTCCCTGTGGCGCTCAGCACCCATCGCTTGCGGCTGTTGCCGCGCGACGACGGGCGCCAGCGGCTCCTCGCGCATGCCCTCACCATCGATCCGGCGCCGGTGCGTCTGTGTCCTGGGGTGGATGCCTGGGGTAACCGCATGGAGCTCGCCTGGCTCGACGGGGTCACGCAGATGCTGGACATCCAGCTGAGCGTGAGCGTGGCCACCAGGACACCGCCGCCCCTGCTGTTGCCCGCGCAGGCCGGCGGTCTGCCCCCGGCATACGCCGCGGAGTCCAGGCCCCTGGCGCCCTATCTCGATCCCATGGAGGCGCCGCAGGTCATGGCCGGTTTTGTCGAGCCCCTGATGGCGGTCGCCGCGGCCGGTTGGCCCGCCGACACCACCCCGGTGGAGGGGGGCTACAGCTTCCAGGGCGAGCGTCTGACCAGCACCCTGGAGACCGATATCCGCATCTCTGCAGCTTGAGACGCCCAGCGGGCGCGCGCAGGCGGCAGCGCATTCCGGCCTACGACGGCGGGCCCGTTCCTGATAAAATTGCGCGTTTACTATGCCCCATTGCCAGTTCCCGGGGCCGGAGGCGGTGCAATGTTCAGTAAAGAGATGCGCATCAGCGGTTTTGACGACGAGCTCTGGGGCGCCATCCAGGCCGAAGAGCGGCGCCAGGAGGAGCACATCGAGCTGATCGCCTCCGAGAACTATGCCAGTCCCCGCGTCCTGGCGGCCCAGGGCACCGTCCTGACCAACAAGTACGCCGAGGGTTATCCGGGCAAGCGCTATTACGGGGGCTGCGAGTACGTCGATGTGGCCGAGCGCCTCGCCATAGAGCGGGCGCGCGAGCTGTTCGGGGCCGATTTTGCGAACGTCCAGCCCCATTCCGGCTCGCAGGCCAACGCCGCGGTCTACATGGCGCTGTGCCAGCCCGGGGATACCGTGCTCGGCATGAGCCTGGCCCACGGCGGGCACCTGACCCACGGGGCCAAGGTGAATTTCTCGGGCAAGCTCTACAACGCCCTGCAATACGGTCTCGACCCCCGCACCGGCGAGATCGACTACGTCGAGGTCGAGGCGCTGGCGCGCGAGCACAAGCCGCGCATGATCGTCGCGGGCTTCTCTGCCTACTCCCGGGTGGTGGACTGGGAACGTTTCCGCGCCATCGCCGACGAGGTCGGCGCCTACCTGATGGTGGACATGGCCCATGTGGCGGGGCTGGTGGCGGCCGGGGTCTACCCCAGCCCGGTACAGATCGCCGACGTGACCACCAGCACCACCCACAAGACACTGCGCGGGCCGCGCGCCGGCCTGATCCTGGCGCGCTCCAATCCGGACATCGAGAAGAAGCTCAACTCTCTGGTGTTCCCTGGCACTCAGGGCGGGCCGCTGATGCATGTGATCGCCGCCAAGGCGGTGGCCTTCAAGGAGGCGATGGAGCCGGAGTTCCGGGCCTATCAGGTGCAGGTGGTCGCCAACGCCCGGGCCATGGCCGAAGAGCTCAAGGCGCGGGGCTACGCGGTGGTCTCCGGTGGCACCGACAACCACCTGTTTCTGGTGAGCTTCATCGACAAGGGGCTGACCGGCAAGGAGGTGGATGCCTGGCTCGGAGCGGCCAACATCACCGTGAACAAGAACGCGGTGCCCAATGATCCCCAGTCGCCGTTCGTGACCAGCGGCATCCGGGTGGGCACACCGGCGGTGACCACGCGCGGCTTTGGCGAGGCCGATGTCCGCGAGCTCGCCGGCTGGATGTGCGATGTCATCGACGCCCGCGGCCGCCAGGACGTGATCGAGGCCGTCCGGAGCAAGGCGATGGACATCTGCGCCCGCTACCCGGTCTACGAGCGTTGAGCGCAATCCCTGGGCGTCCTCGGGCGCTCCGCGCCTAGCGCCCCGGCCGGTCAGAGCCATGCGTTGCCCCTATTGCGGCGCCCAGGATACCAAGGTGATCGATTCCCGGCTCTCCGGGGAGGGCGATCAGGTGCGCCGTCGCCGCGAGTGCCTGGTCTGCAAGGAGCGCTTCACCACTTATGAGACCGCCGAGCTCAATCTGCCCCGGGTGATCAAGAGCGACGGCACCCGCGAGCCCTTCGACCCCCGCAAGCTCGCCTCGGGGATGTCCCGGGCCCTGGAGAAGCGCCCGGTGAGCACCGAGCAGGTGGACGCGGCGCTTGCGCGCATCCGCCGCGGACTGCTCTCCCGGGGCGATCGGGAGATTCCCAGCCGGGTGATCGGTGAGCTGGTCATGGAGGAGCTGCGCGGCCTCGATCAGGTGGCCTATGTGCGCTTTGCCTCGGTTTATCGCAGCTTCGAGGACGTCAACGCCTTTCGCGAGGAGATCGAGCGCCTGGAGCGCCAGCCCAGCCCCGAGGTGCGCCGCCAGCAGATGGACCTGCTGGACGGCGAAGAGAAAAAGGACTGATGTCGCAAGCCCCGGATCATGCCCATATGGGCCGAGCGCTGCAGCTCGCCCGGCTGGGCCTGTATAGCACTGATCCCAACCCGCGGGTGGGCTGCGTGCTGGCGCGCGACGGCGAGGTGGTGGGCGAGGGTTGGCACCGGCGCGCCGGTGAGCCCCATGCCGAGCGCCGTGCGCTGGCGGCGGCCGGTGAGCGTGCGCGGGGTGCCACCGCCTACGTGACCCTGGAGCCCTGCTCGCACCAAGGGCGCACTCCCCCGTGCGCGGATGCCCTGATCGAGGCCGGGGTGGCGCGGGTGGTGGCGGCCATCGCCGACCCCAACCCGCTGGTGGGTGGCAAGGGGCTGCTGCGGCTCCGGGAGGCGGGGATCGCTGTCGAAGTCGGCATCCTCGAGGCCGAGGCGCGGGCCCTGAATCCGGGGTTCATCAAGCGCATGACCCAGGGTCTGCCCTGGGTGCGCTGCAAGCTGGCCATGAGCCTCGACGGGCGCACCGCGATGGCGAGCGGCGAGAGCCAGTGGATCACCGAGGCCGATGCCCGCCGCGACGTGCAGCGCCTGCGCGCCCGCAGCTCGGCCATCCTGACCGGCGTGCAGACCGTGCTGGCCGACGATCCTTCGCTCAATGTCCGTCTGGAGGCCGCCGAGCTGCCCGGGCTGGAGGAGGGCCAGCCGGTGCGCCAGCCGGTACGGGTCATCCTGGACTCCGCGTTGCGCACCCCGGCCGGGGCGAGGCTGCTGGGGCTGCCGGGCCAGAGCCTGGTGCTGTGCGTGGATGACCGGCGCGAGCACGCGGCGGCCCTGGAGGCGGCGGGGGCGCGGGTGACCGCGTTGCCGGCCGATGCCGGCGGGCGGGTGGATCTGCGCTCGGCCCTGGAGTTTCTGGCCGACGAGGAGATCAACGAGGTATTGATCGAGGCCGGGCCGACGCTCGCAGGCAGTGCCCTGACAGCCGCTCTGGTGGATGAGCTGATCATCTACGCGGCACCCCATCTGATGGGTGACGGGGCCCGCGGGTTGTTCAGTCTGCCCGGGCTGACGCGCATGCGCGAGCGTCTGCCTCTGGAGATCCGCGACCTGCGCTTCGTCGGCAGGGACATTCGCATCACCGCGGCTCTGGCCGCCAGCTGAGCCATTCGGGAGGGCAGGCATGTTCACGGGTATCATCCAGGCGGTCGGGAGCATCGCGGCCACCGAGGCCCGAGGCGGGGATGTGCGCCTGCGGGTACGCACCGGCAAGCTCGGGCTCCAGGGGGTTGCTCTGGGCGACAGCATCGCCGTCAACGGGGTCTGTCTGACCGCCGTGGAGCTGCCCGGTGACGGTTTCGCCGCCGATTGCTCCCGCGAGACCCTGTCACTGACGACCCTCGGGCGGTTGCGCCCAGGCAGCCGCGTGAACCTGGAGAAGGCGCTGACGCTGGCCACCCCCCTGGGCGGACACCTGGTGAGCGGTCATGTGGACGGCATCGGCCGGGTGCTGGAGCGCTGGGACGACGCCCGCTCGGTGCGGCTTCGCCTGGAGGCCCCGGCCGGGCTGGCCCGCTACATAGCGCCCAAGGGCTCGATCTGCGTCGACGGCACCAGCCTGACGGTGAACGGCGTCGAGGGCAGCCGGCTCGATCTCAACATCGTGCCTCATACCATCGCCGAGACCATCATCGGCGACTACGCGTCGGGCACCCTGGTCAATCTGGAGGTCGATCTGATCGCCCGCTATCTGGAGCGTCTGATCCTCGGAGAGCAGGCGGCGCAGCCGGACGCCGCCGCCGGGCTGACACGGGCGTTTCTGGCCCGGCACGGATTCGGCTGAGACGCCCGGCGCACCGCCCCGGCCCCTTGATCGCTGGTCATCGAGAGACATGACAGAGCAGCCCGACAACCTGTTTCTCCACGTCGCCACCCCGGGCATCCATGGGCTCAAGCCCTATGTCCCAGGCAAGCCGATCTCGGAGCTCGAGCGCGAGCTCGGCATCAGCGATGTGCTCAAGCTCGCCTCCAACGAGAGTCCGCTCGGGCCGAGCCCCAAGGCCTTGGCCGCCGTCGCCGAGGCGCTGGGTGAGCTCGCACGCTATCCCGACGGCGGGGGCTTCCGGCTGCGCGGCGCGCTCGCCGAGCACCATGGCGTGGAGCCTGCCGGAGTCACCCTGGGGAATGGATCGAACGATGTGCTCGATCTGGTCGCCCGCACCTTTCTGGGTCCGGGGACCGAGGCGGTGTTCTCGGAGCACGCCTTTGCGGTCTATCCCATCTGCACCCAGCTGGTAGGGGCGCGCGCCCGGGTCGCGCCGGCCCATGACGGCAGCGCCGGTCCCCGCTATGGCCACGATCTCGGCGCCATGCGCGCGCTGGTGGGCGAGGATACGCGGGTGGTGTTCATCGCCAACCCGAACAACCCCACCGGGACCTGGCTGCCCAGGGACGGCCTGCTGGAGTTTCTCGAAGGGCTGCCGGAAAAGGTCATTGTCGTGGTGGACGAGGCCTATTTCGAGTATGTGGAAGACCCGGCGTATCCGGACACCAGCCGCTGGCTGGAGCAGCTGCCCCACCTCATCGTCACCCGCACCTTTTCCAAGGCATACGGACTCGCGGCCCTGCGGGTGGGCTACAGCCTTTCGCACCCGCACATCGCCGAGCTGCTGAACCGGGCGCGCCATCCGTTCAACGTCAACGCCCTGGCTCAGGTGGCGGCGCTGGCCGCGCTCGGTGACCAGGAGCACCTGCAGCGCGCCCGCGCCGTGAACCGCCAGGGGATGGCCCAGCTCGCCGGGGCGTTCGAGGAGCTGGGCCTGGCGTACATCCCTTCGGTGGGCAACTTCGTGACCGTCGACCTCGGCCGCCCCGCCGCCGAGGTCGATCGGGCGCTGCTGCGCCGAGGGGTGATCGCGCGCACCGTGGAAGCCTATGGACTGCCGACCCACCTGCGGGTGACGGTGGGCCTGCCGGAAGAGAACGCGCGCTTCCTGGCCGCCCTGCGCGAGGTGCTCGACAGATGATCGAGAAGCTCGCCGTGATCGGCGTCGGCCTGATCGGCGGCTCCATGGCCCGCGCCCTGCGTCAGGAAGGTCTGGTCCGCGAGGTGGTCGGCTGCGGCCGGGGCCGCGAGAACCTCGAGCGGGCGCTCGCCCTGGGCGTCATCGACCATTACACCCACGAAGTGGGCGCCGCGGTCGAGGGCGCGGACTTTGTGCTGGTCGCGGTGCCGCTCGGGGCGATGCGTCGGACCTTCGCCGACATGCGGGGCCATCTCAGCGCGGGCGTGGTGGTGACCGATGTGGGCAGCGCCAAGGCGAGTGTGGTGCGCGATGCCCGGGAGGGCTTCGGGGCGCTGCCGCCGTTCTTCGTTCCCGGGCACCCGATCGCGGGGACTGAGCGGGCCGGGGTCGATGCGTCGTTTCCGGAGCTGTTTCGCAACCGGCGGGTGATCCTCACCCCGCTGGCAGGCACTGACCCGGCCGCGCTCGAGCGCGTGGAGTGGGCCTGGCGGCACTGCGGCGCCGAGGTTACCCGGATGAGCGTCGAGCACCACGACGAGGTGTTGGCGGCCACCAGCCATCTTCCGCACATGCTGGCGTTCGGGCTGGTGGACGCCTTGGCGCGCATGAAGGAGAACGAGGAGATCTTCCGCTATGCGGCGGGGGGATTTCGGGACTTCACGCGCATCGCATCGAGCAATCCGGTGATGTGGCGCGACATCTGTCTGGCCAATTGCGAGGCCCTGAGCGCCATGCTCGGGCGTTTCAGCGAGGAGATGGCGGACCTGGCCCGCACCATCCGCAACGCCGACGGGGAGCATCTGCTGGAGATCTTCGAGAGGGCCAAGGCGGCCCGGGACCGCTTCATCGACGGCGTCGATGCCGAGCGGGGCTGAGCGGCGGCTTGAGCTTGGCCCCGATGTCTGCAGATGTTGACGAAATTATGGTGCCCCCGTCCTGGCGGCTGACGGTCCCGACAGACTGACCCCGGGCCGCTTGGCAGTACGCTGCTGTTACTGCCCACGTTCGTAGTAAGTTTCTGTTTTTACAAGCGGATCGATTTACATGGAGTCCCGTGGCGGGTATCTTTGCCGACTTTCGCGAATCCGGGATTCCGAAGAGGCCCACCTTGCCAGGCCCACAGAGCATCCGCTTCATCGTTCAGCCCGGCGGGTCCCTGCGCGGCAAGCTGCGCGTACCGGGAGACAAGTCCATCTCGCATCGCTCGATCATGCTGGGCGCCATTGCCGACGGTCTGACGGAGATCCATGGCTTTCTCGAAGGCGAGGACGCCCTGGCCACCCTGAGCGCCTTCCGGCGCATGGGGGTGCGCATCGAGGGCCCCGAGGACGGACGGGTACGGGTGCACGGCGTCGGCGTGAACGGCCTGCGTCCGCCGGCGGGTCCGCTCGATCTGGGCAATTCGGGCACCTCCATGCGGCTGCTCTGCGGACTGCTCGCTGGGCAGGGCTTCGAGGTCACCCTGGTGGGTGATGAGTCGCTCTCCAGGCGGCCCATGCGCCGGGTGACCGAGCCGCTTGGCCGGATGGGGGCGCATGTCGAGACCACCCCCGCAGGGACCGCACCCCTGGTCCTCCGACCCGGCAAGGGCCTGCGCGGGATCGATTATGCGCTGCCGGTGGCTAGTGCACAGGTGAAGTCGAGCCTGTTGCTGGCCGGGCTCTATGCCGAGGGCGAGACCTGTGTCACCGAGCCGGCGACCACCCGCGACCACACCGAGCGGATGCTGCAGGGCTTCGGCTACCAGGTGCGCCGCAGCGGGCCGCGCGCCTGTCTCAGCGGCGGCGCACGGCTGCGCGCCTGCCGTATCGATGTTCCCGCCGACATCTCATCGGCCGCCTTTTTTCTGGTCGGGGCAAGCATCGCCCCCGGCTCGGATCTGACGCTGGAGCACGTCGGGCTGAACCCCACCCGTGACGGGGTGATCCAGATCCTGCGCCTGATGGGTGCAGACATTGAGGTATCCAGGCCGCACCAGGTGGGCGGCGAGCCGGTGGCGGACCTGCGGGTGCGCGCGGCGCGCCTGCGCGGTATCAGGATCCCGGAGCGGCTGGTACCGCTGGCGATCGACGAGCTTCCCGGCGCTGTTCGTGGCAGCGGCCTGTGCCGAGGGCGAGACCCTGCTGAGCGGTGCCGAGGAGCTGCGGGTCAAGGAGTCCGACCGCATCCAGGTCATGGCCGCCGGGCTCATGGCCCTGGGTGTAGTGGCGGACCCGGCCCCTGATGGTATCCGCATCCGGGGCGGCGCGCTCGGCGGCGGCCAGGTTCACAGCCAGGGCGACCACCGCATCGCCATGTCCTTCGCTATGGCGGCCCTGCGCGCCGCGGCCCCTGTCACCATCGAGGACTGTGCGAACGTCGCCACCTCCTTTCCCGGATTCGTCCCGCTGGCAGCGCAAGCGGGCCTGGGCGTGCGCGCGGAGCCGCCGCTTTGAGCCGGGTGCCCGTCATCACCATCGATGGGCCCAGCGGCTCCGGCAAGGGCACCATCGGGCGGCTGCTGGCGGCGCGCCTGGGCTGGGATTTTCTGGACAGCGGGGCGCTCTACCGGGTGCTCGGGCTGGCCGCCGCGCAGCGCGGCCTGACGCCCGCTCAGCCCACGGCGCTGGCGGCGCTCGCCCGTGCCATGGACCTGCGCTTCCAGGACGAGCGCGTGCTGCTCGACGGGGAGGACGTCAGCCATGCGATCCGCAGCGAAGCCGCGGGCAATGCGGCGTCCAAGGTCGCGGCGGTCCCTGAGGTCCGCGCGGCGCTGCTCGATTGGCAGCGTGGCTGCGCCAGGGGCCGGGGCCTGGTGGCCGATGGCCGGGACATGGGCAGCGTGGTATTCCCCGACGCGCCGGTGAAGATATTTCTCACGGCCAGCGCCGAGGAGAGGGCGCAAAGGCGCTATAAGCAGTTGAAACAAAAGGGAATGAATGTTAGTCTTTCCGACCTGATCACGGATATCCGGGAGCGTGACGAGCGCGACCGGGGCCGTGCCGTGGCTCCCCTGCAAGCGCCGGCCGCAGCGCTGGAGGTGGAGTCGAGCGACCTCGGGATCGACGAGGTGCTTGACCGGGTGCTGGCCAGGGTCCGCGAGATCCTGCCGGGGCTCGATATCTGAGGCTGGTCCGGCGCCGCCGGGCCGTGTGTTTAACCGACAACCGTCGTACGCGATGAGCGGCGACGCGAATGCGGCGTTTCACAGGAAACCCAAACTCATGTCCGAATCCTTTGCAGAGCTCTTTGAACAAAGTCTTGCCAACACCGAGCTGCGTCCCGGTGCCATCGTCATCGGCACCGTGGTGGACATCACCGACGACATGGTGATCGTCAACGCTGGCCTGAAATCCGAAGGGGTCATCCCCAGGAGCCAGTTTCTCACCCTTGGGGGTGATCTCGAGGTCGCCGTGGGGGACCAGGTCGAGGTTGCCCTGGACACAGTGGAGGACGGCTGGGGTGCCACCCGCCTGTCCCGCGAGAAGGCCAAGCGCCACCAAGCCTGGCAGGAGCTGGAGAAGGCCTTCGGCGCCGAGCAGACCGTCACCGGCCAGATCAGCGGCAAGGTGAAGGGCGGATTCACGGTGGACGTCGGCGAGATCCGCGCCTTCCTGCCTGGGTCGCTGGTCGACGTGCGTCCGGTGCGCGACACCGCCTACCTCGAGGGCAAGGATCTTGAGTTCAAGGTGATCAAGCTCGATCGGCGGCGCAACAACGTGGTGGTCTCACGCCGTGCGGTGGTCGAGGAGGAGCACAGCGAAGAGCGCGAAAAGCTGCTGGAGAATCTGCAGGAAGGCATGGAGATCAAGGGGGTCGTCAAGAACCTCACTGACTACGGTGCGTTCGTCGATCTGGGCGGCATCGACGGTCTGCTGCACATCACCGACATGGCATGGAAGCGCGTCAAGCATCCCTCCGAGGTCGTCAACATCGGCGACGAGATCGGGGTCAAGGTGCTCAAGTTCGACCGTGAGCGCCAGCGCGTCTCCCTCGGCCTCAAGCAGATGGGCGAAGATCCCTGGGTCGATATCGCACGGCGCTATCCGGAGCACACCCGCCTGTTCGGCAAGGTCACCAACATCGCCGACTACGGCTGTTTCGTCGAGATCGAGGAAGGGGTCGAAGGCCTGGTGCACGTCTCCGAGATGGATTGGACCAACAAGAACATCCATCCCTCCAAGGTGGTGCAGGTGGGCGATGAGGTCGAGGTGATGGTGCTCGACATCGACGAGGAGCGCCGCCGCATCTCCCTGGGCATGAAGCAGTGCCAGGCCAATCCCTGGGACGACTTCGCGGAGAACCACAACAAGGGCGACCACGTCAGCGGTAGCATCAAGTCGATCACCGATTTCGGCATCTTCATCGGCCTGGACGGCGGTATCGACGGTCTGGTGCATCTGTCGGACATCTCCTGGGATATTCCCGGCGAGGAGGCGATCCGCAATTACAAGAAGGGCGACGAGATCGAGACCGTGGTGCTGTCCGTGGACCCGGAGCGCGAGCGCATCTCGCTCGGCATCAAGCAGCTCGACAAGGACCCGTTCTCCAGCTACGTGGCGACCCACGAGAAGGGCTGCATCGTCACGGGGCTGGTCAAGGAAGTCGACGCCAAGGGCGCCACGGTCACGCTCGACGAGGGTGTCGAAGGCTACATCCGGGCGTCCGAGCTGTCGCGCGACCGGGTGGAGGACGCCCGCAGCGTGCTCCGCGAGGGTGACGAGATCGAGGCCAAATTCATGGGCGTGGACCGTAAGAACCGCACCCTGTCACTGTCGATCAAGGCCAAGGATCAGGACGAGGAAAAGGCCGCGGTCAAGAGCTTCAGCCGGGATGCATCGACTGGCACGGCGACCCTGGGCGATATTCTGAAGGAGCAGATGAGCGAGCAGCAGAGCGAGGAGTGATCCCGGGCCCCGGGAGTCATTCCCCGGCATGGTGTGGGGCCGGCCCGAGGCCGGTCCCACCCTAACCAGGACGCAACAAGAATGACGAAATCAGAGCTGATCGAGATCATTGCCAGGGAGCAGAGCCACCTCGCCTACAAGGACGTGGAGCTGACGGTCAAGTGCATCCTGGAGCAGATGAGCCACGCCCTTTCTTCCGGCGAGCGCATCGAGATCCGGGGATTCGGCAGCTTTTCCCTTCACTTTCGCCCGGCGCGCATGGGCCGCAATCCCAAGACCGGTGACGCCGTAGCGCTGGCCGGCAAGCACGTCCCGCATTTCAAGCCGGGCAAGGAGCTGCGCGACCGCGTCAACCGGATTGGCGAGGATGGGCCCCCTGCGGACGAGCCAGCCCGGGCGGCTCTGCCGCGCCGGCGGGCCAGTTTCTGAGCCCCGGAGCGCCCGGTGTCGCCCGACCCTTGTCGAGCCCCGGTCGGGCGCCGATTCGCTGTCGGGCCCGCGCAGCCGTTGCTCCGGGGGCTTGTGTCAGGTGGTCAGTGTCACGAGCAGGGCATAGAAGAAGGCCAGGACCCCGGTAGTGAACAGGTGGCTGCCCAGCGTGCGCCGGTCAAGCCTGCCATGCTCTTCGCCCATGATGGAGCGAATCTGATCGCGGACCTGATCGCGCATGAGGTAACGGTTGTGATGTTGCATGAGAGCGCTCCCGTTCAGATTCTGAGCCGTTGTGTCGGCCCGGGTGGGCATCAGGCACAGGCGGTGTTCTAAGTATGTTCTACTCTAGCAGAATAAGAACAAAAAGAGAACTTCGTTTTGGTCTCGATCACCTGCGGGGGTCGGCTGTCATCGCGTCCCTGGCGTGAGCGACACCAGCGAGATGCACCAGACCAAGGTTGCGGACTGTATAGAGAGTCTCTGCCAGAAGGGCTGCGAGGCAGTGCGTGAGGACATCGCCGCCCTGGAGCACGGATGCGGTTTGCCGGAGACCTGCGGCCTCTCGGCCGAGCAGGTCAAGGCCGTGCTCCTGGAGCTGAAATCGATCATGGATGTCTACGGCGCGGTTTGTCGCCCCACGGCCTGAGCTTTCGCGCCGCTCGCTTGCCCCTGATGGAGAAGCCGATCACCATGTGGCCGGGCCCGCAGCGAGATCCGGTCCCGCTGCGTGACCTCGCGGCAAGGCTGGACCGCGAGCGTCTGCCGCGCCATCGGATCGGCTGGGGGCGGGCGGAAGGCCGTGAGGGTTGTCTGGCCATGCAGGGGGAGCGCTTGAGCTGATTCGGGATGTCGGGGCCGGAGCCGCTGACCATGAAGAGACTGCGGGGCTGATGAAGAAGAAGCCGGGCTTGAGGGCGACTGTGTATGCGGCGCCCTCGTCGATCCACGGTACGGGTTTGTTCGCGAAGCGGGCGATTGTTCCAGGCGAGCGGATCGGCACCTACCAGGGTCCGGCCGCGCGCCGCAACGGCACCTACGTGCTCTGGGTGTACGGCGAGGGAGGGGCTGCCGTGGGACGCAGCGGACGGAACCTACTGCGCTTTCTCAATCACGCACGGCCGGGAAACGCCGAGTTCGACGGATTCGATCTCTTCGCCCGCCGCCACATCGGGCCCGACGAAGAAATCACCTTCGACTACGGAGAGGACTGGCCGGACTAGCCGGCGATCAGTCGTCCAGCGAGCGATTAGGCCGGCGGCCGTCATGACGGAGAAGCCCGCGGATTTTGGCAGCGACCCGCTCGTCGCTACTGGCGATAAGCAGCAGGCTGATCAGAAGTACAATCCCGGCTGTGATCCAGGTCCAGATGTCAACGTACATAGCTCACCTCTACTATCGTTGTAACTCTTGCACAACAACAAGGTTAGCACATTAGAAGATACTTACATAAAAAAGTTTGATCAAACTTTTTTATTGGGGCATTAGTATTTAATGAAGTGAGTAATAACAAGTAGTTATAGATTCTATGCCGGGCTCGCCGAGTGCCGTTTCCAGTCCGCCTAGGGCTACAGACCGCCGCGTCATCTGCCTGACATGTTGCAAAAACGTCAGGCGCTGGGGTTCAGGGGGGTCAGTATCTGGTCCGGGACGACCGGCCCCTGGGTCTTCGGCAGGCGAAAGCTGCGCAGTGCGTCCCACAGACTCTGGCCGTTCCAGAGGTTGCCCTGCGCTCCATAAAGCGATCGGTCCAGTCCCTGGATCTGCTCGCGCAGTGGCGGGGAGGTCAGGGCCGCCAGGGCACCGAGGCTGGTGACCGGCTGATCGGGCCAGCTCTGGCGACCCCAGATCAGAAGCGCGTCCTGGGCCGCGTGTCGGTCACCCTGCTCGCATGCCGCTCGCAGAGCCTCGAGCGCGGGGGACAGGGGCTGGGGCTTCTCGGGGGGCCTGGCGGGGGACCGTTGGCCGGCCGGTGCCCGCGCCGCACCCCTGCGGCTTAACCACCAGGCCGCGGCTGTGCCCAGCCAGCCGATGCCCAGCAGCAGCGATAGCCACACCAGCCAGGACGCCTTGCGGGGACCCCCGGAGTGGGAGGTCGCGACGGCGAGCCCGGGCTCCAAGGGGGGCTCCCGCATCGCGCTCCAGGGGGCCGTGGGGGGTGCCACCAGAGGGTATTGCTGCTGGCGGCCGGCTGCGGGCGGCTGGGCCGGTTGCGACGCGCCGGGCAGCGCCGGCAGCACGCGGACCGAGCGCGCAGGCAGCTCGGCCGTCTCGGCACGGCTCTGGGCGGTGTTCCACCAGCGGACCTGGATGGCGGGCAGGAGAAAACGCCCGTCGTCGGTGGGCACGATGGTGGTGCGCTCCTGACGCACGCCGATCAGCCCCTTCTCGGACGTGCGGTTCTCGAGCGTCGCGTTGTCGCTGTAGGTCTTCAGGCCGGGCGGGTAGTCCGGCTCCAGGGCGGGCAGCTTGGCCGCAGGCAGTCCTTCGGCGACCACCATGAGCGTGCGGTTGATCGGCTGCCCGACCCGGAATTCGGGCTTCTGGGTCGGCCAGGCTTCGAGCAGCTGCAGGCTCGATGTGGGCAGCCAGGGCTTGCTTGGGGCCTTGGCGGGGATCGGTTTGACAGTGACCTGCAGTGGCCCTGAGTGCACGCTGATGGCCTTGCCGGTGGGTGCAGGTCCGTAGCCGAAGGGAGCGAAGCCGCCGCGGCTCTGATCCACCTCGAGCGCCGTGAAGCGGGCGGGCTTGATAGTCAGCGTGCCTGGGGTCTGGGGAAACAGGGCGTAACGCAGCTCGGAGACCTGGTAGCTCACCCCGTTGCTGGTCGTTTCGTACTGGCGCGCATTGCCCACCCGCTCGACCACGGTATAGGGGCCTTCGATCTCCGGGGCGGCGACCTGGCGGAGATCGATCAGCGGGGTGGCCCAGTACAGGCGCACTGTGTAGAGGATCTGGCTCTGCACTAGCGTTGCCGGGGGCTCCGCACTGACCTCGACGAACACCTTGTCGGACCCTGGCGCAACGGCCTCGGTGGTGGCTTCGAGCACCTTGATCGGGATCGCTGAGGTCTGCTCGTCGCCGAAACGGATGGCCGGGATGCTCTGGTCCCCGGGCTCGCGCGCCATCAGTGTGAGGCGCAGCTCGCCGCGGATGCTGCGTCGGCCGTTGACCACGCGCACCGTCTGGCTGGTCGCTTGCGTCAGCACGTCGAATTGCCGGCGCAGGGCCGAGAGGTCGGGTGCACTGCTCTGCTCGCCGGTGGACTCGAGGGTCAGCTCGAAGGCGTCGTTGAGATGCACGGGGTTGTGCGAGATCCGGGCCGAGACTTCGGCCGCGGCCGGCCCGGCGAGCATCACCAGGACCATAACAAGGACACCCCGGACCCCGGCTGGGTAAAGCGGCTTCATGAGAGTCACTCTGTTTGCCCTACTGTCAATTTTACCAGCGATCCCGGCGATCCGGCGGCGGGGTCTGGCGCCGGGCGAGGGCCCGCCTGTGCAGGCCTTGCTGGCGGCGGACCGGGAGTACCGCGACCAGGTCACCGGCTTGGTCTCGGATGAGCGGGTGGGGCCGGTCTTGCCTGACATGATCCGCCGTTCGGCACCCGGCTACGCCACCATCATCGCTATTATCCTAGGCGCCTGTCGGACTTTCTCTGCAAGTCATTGATTTATAAAGAATCACTATTTTGGTGCAATTTTGAGAATTCTTTATATTTCAATTGGTTACGATTTCCAAGAAGCCTAAGTCCGACAGGCTGCTAGAAGCGGCAGTTGAACGGCCGCCAGGGTGCGTGCCCTGGTGGTCGTAGCGGCCATCACCCAATGGGTGAGTATCGAGTTTGTCCATCACCTTGGTCCAACCCATCACTCGATCGCTGTTCGGAGCGGTCAACTGCCGTTTCTAGGATTATTGGCCTGCTGGCCGGGCGCTTTGCCCAGCCGGACATCCGCTGCGCCGACGATGACACCTGCCCCGCCTGTCTCGACGCCAGGGTCGCCGAGACGGCTCGCCTCGCACAACCGTGCCCCCGCCCGGGTCACCCCCCGGTCATGTTCATGTGCCGCAGGATGATGGGTTGGACCCCGAGATTGAAGTCGTGGCCGGCCGGCTTGATGTCCATGGCGCGGATGATCGCCCGTTTCAGCGGCAGGTCATCGCCGGGGTTGGCGCGCAGCACCCGGCGCAGGTCCATAGAATGCTCCTGGCCCAGGCAAAGCAGCAGGCGTCCCTCGGCGGTCACCCGCACCCGGTTGCAGCTCGCGCAGAAGTTGTGGCTGTGTGGGGAGATCAGGCCAATGCGCCCCCTGTAGCCCGGCACCCGGTAATACCGGGACGGGCCGCCGGTGTTCTCGGGCGTCGGGATCAGCTCGAAGTGCTCGCCGAGATCCCGCAGGACCGCGTCCGAGGGATAGTAGGCCGCGGCCCGGTCATGGTCGCCGACCACCCCCAGGGGCATCTCCTCGATGAAGCTGATGTCCATATCTCGCTCCAGGGCGAAGCGGGCGAGGGCCGGGACCTCGCCGTGGTTGTAGTCGCGGAGCACCACACTGTTGATTTTGAGCCGCGCAAACCCCGCCTGCAGGGCGGCGTCAATGCCGCCCAGGGTCTGTTCCAGTCGGCCGGTGCGGGTGATCCGTGCGAAGCGCTCGGGGCGCAGCGAGTCGAGCGATATGTTGATCCGTTTGACCCCGGCGGCCTTCAGGGGTCCGGCCAGCCGGGCAAGCTGGGAGCCGTTGGTGGTGAGGACCAGCTCGCGCAGCCGGGGCAGGGCACCGAGCTGCTCGAACAGGCGGAGGACGTCTCTGCGCACCAGCGGCTCGCCGCCGGTCACCCGGATCTTGGTCACACCCAGCTCGGTGAGCGCGCGCCCCAGCCGGGCCATCTCTTCGAGGGTCAGCACCTGCTCCCGGGGCAGGAAGCGCACATCCGGGGTCATGCAGTACAGGCAGCGCATGTCGCAGCGGTCGGTGACCGACAGGCGCAGGTAGCTGATCGTGCGCCCGAAACGGTCCCGTAGGATCTGGCCGGGATCGGTTTTGGCTGGAGGCTGTTCGCTGATCAAGCTGATCCCTCGGGGGCTGACGCCGGGGCGCCGGAACGGTCCCGGGGGGCTGCCCATCCCCCTGTAAGCGACCCTGCGCCGACAGCGGAGGCGACTGGCTCGGCGTTACCGGCCTTTGCGCCCATTCTGTCCCAGAAAGACCGGCTGTTCTCCCATTCCGTTTCTGGCGGTATTTCCCGGCCCCCTGTGCGAGCGCCCCCCTGCGCGTGACCGCCTGCCTCGGGCGCTATCGCGAGCGGGCGCTATCGCGAGCGGGCGCTCGCTCCTACGGGGCGGCGATCCCGCAGGTCGCGCTCAGTGCGGCTCGGTCAGCGTCTGCTCGAGGGCTTGCCACTCGGCCTCGGTGTTGACGCTGCGAAATGCCTCGCGGCGGTCGCTGAAGTCCACGGCCACCGTCCTGTGCTGCCCGTACCAGCGGTGAATGGCGCGCTCGCCCAACTCCAGAGCCGTCAGCAGGTCCGCGCAGAGCTCGCGCCGCAGCAGGGCATGCGCGGGCTGCAGCCGCTCGCCGTCGTGGGCGACGGCGATCTCGGCGGCCGAGTCGAGCAGCGCCTTGCGCAGCCGCTCGACCAGGTCCGGGGGGAGCCGGGGGCCGTCGCAGGGGACCACCAGCACCAGGGGCGTCTCGGCCGCCTCCAGCGCGCTCGCGACTCCGGCCAGGGGGCCCTGGAATCCGTCCAGGGCATCGCCGATGACGGGATAGCCCAGACTGCGGTAGCGCTCCAGCGAGCGGGTGGCATTGATCAGCAGGGTATCGACCTGGGGGCGCAGGGCGTCCAGCACATGGAGGATCAGCGCCCGGCCGGCCAGCTCCAGCCAGCCCTTGTCCTGCCCGCCCAGGCGGCTTCCCCGACCGCCCGCCAGCACCACACCGGTAACCGCCCGTCTGCCGTCATTGCTCGCCAAATGCCTGGTCTCATCGATCGCGGTGGCGGGTCGTCGCCGGGGGTGGATGGTGCCCGGGCGGGTCTCAGAGCGCCTGCTCGCCGCGCTTCAGCCAGTCGACGCAGGTCTCGCTGTCCATCAGCGTCACGCCGATGTTTCGCAGCTCCTGCAGGCCCCGCTCATACACCCCGGAGACCGCATCGGTGACCATCACGATGCGGAAATCTCGCATGCTGGCCCCGTAGATGGAGGTGCGCGGGCAGTTCGGGAAATTGCAGCCGCAGAACACCAGGGTGTCCACGCCCAGGCCGTGCAGATGGGTCTCCAGGGCGGTCCCGAAGAAGGCGTCCCAGCGCGGCTTGTACATGGCCCACTCGTCGGGCCCCAGGGGTTGGAGGCCTCCGCGCAGCAGCAGCTCGGCGTCCAGCTTGACCTGGCGCCGGGGCTTGAGGTCGTCCACCAGCTCGGCGCCCGGTGTCCCCGGCGCCACCAGCCGCAACCCCTCCTCGATGGCCTCGCGCCGGGAAGGGTCGACGTTACTGCCGTCTTCCAGGTACAGGCGCACGACGTGCACGATCGGGCGCCCTGAGGTACGGAAGGCCTGGGCGAGACGCCTCATCTCCGGCAGGCGCTCCTGGGTGCCCGGGACCTGGGCGGGCGCGCCGGGCAGCGTGAAGTCGCGCTGCACGTCGATGCAGATCAGGGCGCAGGTCCGGGGATTGGCGAGGATGTAGCTCAAGGGGTGGCAACGGTGTGGGGGATGCTCTCCGGAAGCCGGATTACACCAACAAGCGGGCGGGAACGCCAGCGCCGGACGGGCGGGAGACCGATGTATCAAGGCGGCAGCCGCGGCCTGTCGTCGGGTCTTGTCCCTGGGGCCCCGAGGTAAAGGTCTCGGACGCTCCGGCGTGCGAGCACCAGGAGGGTGAACACCCCGAGCAGGGTACCGTAGGGGATCAGCACCAGGTTGACAATGGCGACCGCCAGGGACATGCCGCGATAGCACCGCCGGGCAATAAAGCGCCCCGACAGGATCTGGGCGACGCCGAAAGCGACGCCCAGCGTGACCACCGATCCCATCACGAACGCCAGCACGCGCATCAGGTTGAACGGCAGCGCGGCGGTCTGCTGCAGCAGATGGTCCGCGATCCATTCCGGGTGTGAAGCGACCAACGCGAAGAGCAGGGTGTGAAAGATAAACAGTGAGGAGAAGGCGACGGTCAGTCCGCCGGCGATGTAATGGAACAGGGCCAGCAGCCGCAGATGTTCCTGATCGATGATGCGCTGCCTCTGGCGCTGCGAATCCATGACGATGTCCCCGCGCAGGGGCCGGGTTATGCTCCCATGCCCCGGAGACGCTCAAAGCCGAATGAAGTAGGGCACCGCCATCAGCGCCAGGCCGGCGGCGACGAGAATCAAGGCATTGCTGATGAAGTACGGGATTATCATCAGGCCGACCCCACATGCCAGAGGCACTGGGGCCTTCTGGCGGCCTCCGTAGAGGAGGAAGCCAAAGCCGATCGAGCTGAACAGCAGCCCCCAGAGCAGCTGCGTCTGAGTATCCATCGCAATCGGTTCTCCCGCTGGGACACCTGGGCTTCGGTCGACGCCGGCTCGGGCGCGCGGCCACGACCTCTCGAGTCCAGAGCATAATCCTGAGCGCTCGTCCGTGAAAAGGGGCGCTTGGCGTGCGCCCCCTGCGGCATCCGATAGCAAGCGCGGTTTCAGTCCGGAAGCCAGCCGTTGAGCACTACCCTGGCCATGTGTTGCGCGCTCACTGTGACCCACTTGCCGAAGGTCTGATTGCCGGAGGTCGCCTCGACCTTGTACTTGCCGGGTGCGAGCCGCGCGAAGAGCCATGGACCGTCGGCGGAGCTCTCGAGCACCTTGTTCCCGCGGGCGTCCGTGATGGTCACGTCGACGCCGGAGACGTACTCGCCGTTACGTGCGACGAGCTCGAGCTTCAGGTCGTAGTCACCGGCGAGCGAGCTCATGTACTCCCGCTCACCCAAGCCGATGCCGCCGCTGAGATACGAGACATCACCATACGTGCCCCGATGCACGCCCATCATAGCGCCGTCGTCCCCGGCGGCCTGGAGGGGGAGGGGTGTCGTCGACAGTGCAAGGGCAAACGCAACGATCAGTCGCTTGATTGGGCTCATGAATTCGTCTCCTGTCACGTCCGTTGCACCATATTATAGCCCGCGTGAATACCTTGCCGGCGTCGCTTACTCAGCCCAAGCCCTGTGTAAGGTTAAATGACCCCCGGCAAAGCCGGGGGTTTCCCCAAGTGAATGATCCGACAGGCCCCGGGCCAGCGCGCGCGCTGTCTTGCCCACGAGCGCCGGGCGTCAGAAGAAGCCTCGCCAGCGGGCCGCCCACCTGTCCCGCTCCGAATGTCCGTGAATGTCGGCATTCATGATTCCGCATCCGGATCGTGCCCACACTACGCCATCGCGCTTGGTTCACGATCCTGTGTCGTCGGAGCCATGCCCACTGGACGACTCATTCAGTCAATGCCGCGAGTCACGGGCACGCCGCCGTGCAGCATGCCCTGCATCGTCGGCCCGAAGAAGTCATCGAGCTCCGTCGGCTCCGGTGTGCTCGCCGCGGTGAGGACGTCCTCGGCCTCGGCGGGGAGATCCAGGTCGAGCGCCGAGAGATTCAGCTCCAGCTGCTCCTTTCGGGTGGCCCCGATCAGCACGCTGGTCACCTGAGGGCGTCCTATGACCCAGGCCAGGGCGACCTCGGTTGGCGTCCTGCCGAGCCCATCGGCTACCTTGAGAAGCGCTTCGAGCACTGCCCAGTTTCTCTCGCGCTTGGCGAACTTCTCCATGACCGGATTTCCGGAATCTTTGTAATCGATCACCCGTCCGGCCCCGACGATCTGGCCGTCAACGCGCCGGTACTTGCCCGTCAGAAAACCGCTCGCCAAGGGGCTCCAGGGAACGAGCGAGATGCTCGTCTCCCGGGCGAGCGGCAGGTGCTCGCGCTCCAGGCTGCGCGAGATCAGCGAGTATTCGAGCTGGAGCAGGGCCAGGGGCTCCTGCCGATGGGCCTCGGCGAGGGTCTGGGCGCGCGCCGCATACCACGCGGGCACATTGCTGAAGCCGATGTGACGGACCTTCCCGGCCCGCACCAGGTCGTCGAGCGTGCGCATCACGTCCTCGACCGGCGTGACGCGATCCCAGACGTGAAGGATGTACAGATCCACATAGTCGGTCTGCAGGCGCCGAAGCGATGCGTCCAGCGCGCGCAGGATGTTCTTTCGCCCGTTGCCCCCGGCGTTCGGGTTGCCCGGCTCGGTGTTGAACGAGAACTTGGTCGCGATGACCAGCTGATCGCGGGCCCGGGTCTCGTGGACGAGCTCCCCGAGCCAGGTCTCGCTCTCGCCCCCGGCATAGGCGTCGGCGGTGTCCACAAAGTTGCCGCCGCGCTCCCGGTAAAGGTCGAACATCGACCGCGCAGCCTGCTTGTCCGCGCCCCAGCCATAAGTCATCACGCCCAGTCCCAGGGGAGAGACCTTGAGGCCGGTACGCCCGAGTGTCCGGTATGCGCTCATATCCTCCCCCGCCGGATGTGCCACTTTCGCTCCATCAAGTGATAGCGCCCGGCGCGGCCGCGCCGCGCGCCGCGTGCCTGATCACCCGCGGGGGAGACGGAGTGGTGCCGGGGATGCTCCGCCGATGCCCGTATGGCGCTCGCCGCAGTGCCGGTCCGCTGTCTCAGCATCTCGGCCGACGGCTCGACGGCCACGACATAGCGGTCCCGCGGCTCGTATGAGCCCGCTCCCGCGCCAATGTTGACCAGGGTCCGGGATGAGCCGAGCCCTTTGACAATCTGCGAGGCGATCCGCGCATCGGCCTGGCGGTACTTTGAGTAGCCGATGCCGATTCGATCGTAGCGAGCGCTGCTCATGAAGCAAGAGCCGATTCGACAGCTACCCGTCGCGGGGCCTCGCTGACGCTCGATATGCACATGACCCAACGGTGGTGGAGCGTGTTGGAAGAGGGCCCGTGGCGCCGAGCTAATTGACGCTCGACACCCCCGAAAACAGCGCCGCGCAGCCCACCACAGGCAGCGCCAAGTCCCTCATAGCCGCCACTGTAGACCGTGCGGATTATCTCGGCGGCAGGCAGCTTGCTCATCCGTTCGCGCAATTGGTGGCGCGTCGACCCTGTAGCCTCCGCGTTATAGCCGTCCCGAAAAGCGCCGCCCATTATACCGTTTACTGTGCAATCGCTACGTTGTTTCTGCCGGCCAGTGATGAATCGGGCACGCCCGGCATGGTGCTTCCTTAACACGTGACTGGTTGCTTCTGAACAATCATGAGGACTCTGGAAAAATCCCAGTCCCCTCTCTCTTGAGCGAGAGGGCTAGAGGGCTAGGGTGAGGGTGTTTTCATTCAGCAAACAGGCACGAAGCTGATGAGACATGCGGGCTACCTGCGCCCTGACGCTGAGCCGCACCGGTAGATGTTAGAATGCGAAAGCGCCCTCCCCGGGGGGCCTGTGTTGCCACTTGTTTGGGGGCGGCTCATGGGCGACCCCAGCGGGGCTCGCAAGGGCAGCAATTGGGTGGCTCGTCGTTTCGCGGCTGTCCATTTTGCGAGCCGTCGGGTAGAGTCTGGAGCGAGCCGATTGAGGGGGGCGCATCATGCAGGTCACCATCGTCCACGTGTGGGTCAAACCGGAGAGCGTTCAGGCGTTTATCGACGCCACCCGGGCAAACCACGAGGCGTCGATCCGGGAGCCCGGAAACCGGCGGTTCGATGTGCTTCAGGACGCCGGCGACCCTACCAAATTCGTCTTGTACGAGGTCTATGCGAGTGCGGAAGACGCCGCCGCTCACAAGGCGACGCCGCACTATCTGGCCTGGCGCGAGACGGTGGCCGACATGATGGCCCGGCCTCGCGAGGGTGTGCCGCACAAAGGGCTGTTTCCCAACGGGTAAAGGTGGGACAAGGACTCGGCCTGGTCTTGAGGTGATCGACGCAGCCATGTTGAAGACCCTGAAACCCTTTTTCGTCGCCAGCCTTCCGGAGATCCGCTTCGGGGCGGGCAAGGTGAGCGAGCTCGCGGAGGTCCTCGCCCGCTACGGCCGCAAGGCCCTGCTGGTCACCGGGCGCCGCTCGTTCGTGGAGACACCCCATTGGGAGCGGCAGCTCGCCGAGCTGGATGCCCGGGGTGTCGCCTGGGAGCATACCCGGATAGAGGACGAGCCGTCCCCCGAGTTGGTCGACCAGGCCGTGGCGCGCTTCAAGGGGGCGGGGATCGACGTGGTTGCGGGGATAGGCGGCGGCAGCGTGCTGGATGCGGCCAAGGCCATCGCCGGGCTGCTGATCACCGGCAGATCGGTGATGGATCACCTGGAGGGCGTCGGCGCGGGCGTTCCCTATGAAGGCCCGGCCGTTCCCTTGGTGGCGGTGCCCACAACCGCCGGCACTGGCAGCGAGGCCACCAAGAACGCGGTGCTGAGCGAGCGCGGAGGCCAGGGCTTCAAGAAGTCGTTCCGCCACGAGCAGCTGGTGGCCCGGGTCGCCATCGTCGATCCCGATCTGCTGGCCAGCTGTCCCAAGTCTCTGCTGGCCGCCGACGGGATGGACGCCTTCACCCAGCTGCTCGAATCCTACGTATCCACCAACGCCAGCCGGTTTACCGACGCGCTGGCGTTCTCCGGTCTGCAAGCGTTTCGCGAAGGATTCTGGGCTGCCTGGGAGACAGGCCACCCGGATGCGGCGGCGGGCTACGGCCACATGGCCTATGCGTCCCTGATGTCCGGCATCACCCTCGCCCAGGCGGGATTGGGCTCGGTCCACGGCCTGGCCTCACCCCTCGGAGCCTATTTCCCGATCCCGCACGGGGTGGTGTGCGGGACCCTGGTGGCCGAGGCCACCGCCGTCAATCTGCGAGCGCTCCGCGAAAGGGAGCCGGACTCTGTCGCCCTGGCGAAGTACGCTCGGATCTCCGAGCTGCTGACCCGACGCCGTTATGCCGACCCGCAGGAGGCGGGGGATGCCCTGGTCGCCCTGCTGAGGGGCTGGCTCGACCGGCTGGTCCTGCCACGCCTCGCGGCTTACGGCATGGAAGCCGGCCACCTGGACAAGGTCGTGGCCAACTGCCGCGGCGGCAGCATGAAGACCAATCCGCTCGTGCTCACCGACGAGGAGGTTAGGGGGCTGTTGCGGGCCAGGATGTAACTTGCCTCCTGATTGGGGACGGGGACGGGGTCGGTGGCCGCCGACGCGTTTTCGGTCGCAGTGCATGCCTCTTGCACCCAATAGCTACGTTGCGGTGCCTCGCAATCGTCATGAAAAGGCGGACGGCAGGAAATGGCATTGACTTTACATGTAACTGATTCACTATCAAAAATAAACAGGACTCTGGAAGAACCCCAGACCCCTCTCCCTGGAGGGAGAGGGTTAGGGTGAGGGTGATGCCATCCAGCAAACAGTTCGCCCGCTCTGCCCGGCTCTCCCCCCTCGCGCGGGGAGAGCGAGATGAAATCGACCTTTTCTTATTGCTGTCCACGGGTTACGGCCCAAGTCAGCGCCATTCCGGTCAAAGACCGACGTGAGAAAGACGATGCGCAAACTGACTCCGGTACCGCGGGACATGGTCTATCAGATAGGAACCATAAGGTCGCTGCTGACCGGCGTCTACGAAGGTGACCTGCGTTTCGACGAGCTCGCCCATTACGGTGACTTCGGATTGGGGACCTTTGACGCCGTCAACGGCGAAATGGTGGCGCTCGATGGCCATTTCTATCGCATCGATGCTGCGGGGCATGCACATCCTGTCGATCCCGAAATGAAAACGCCGTTTGCCGTCGTTACCCACTTCAGAGGGGCGGAGAAGCGGACGATTGGGCATCTCGAAGGACTCGCTTCCCTCCAGAGGTGCGTCAGCGCCGTGTTCGAGTCCCGGAACATCATCTATGCGGTGCGACTGGAAGGGGATTTCATCCGCATCAACGTCCGTTCGGAGCATCCCCAGCCGGAAGGGCACCTGCCGCTGAGTGAGACCATTGCTCAAGTCCAGACCATCCTCGAATTCAAGAATGTACAGGGCGTCATGGTGGGCTTCTGGTTTCCCGAGCACATGAAAGCCATCAACGTCTCCGGATTCCATTTCCACTTCCTGGATGCAGGTCACGCCGTCGGCGGTCACGTCTTCGATTTGCGATTGCGGCGGGCGTCCTTCGAGGTGATGCCGATATTCGACTTTGGCATGCACCTGCTTCATACGTCCTTATTCGAACAGGTCGATCTGAGCCGCGACGATGACGCTGCCACCGGGGCGGTGGAAAAGACTCCGAATCCAAAGCCTGGGTCTTAGCGTTTTATCGACTCTGGCCCCTCGATGCGGATGGTAGACCCCATGATCCTCGAGACCTGACCCCATGATCCTGCTGGAGGAGCCCAAGGGCGTCAGGGCCGTGGGCCGGACGACGAAATGAGCCAAATCAGCAAGGAGACTCGCCTGTGCATCTCCCTGGCGGGCCGGCCGAGCAACATCGGCACCCGGTTCCACAACTTTCTCTATCAAGAGGTGGGTCTCGACTTCATCTACAAGGCATTCACCACCGACGATCTGCCCGCGGCCATCGCCGGCATTCGCGCGCTCGGCATCCGCGGCTGCGGCGTATCCATGCCCTACAAGGAGGCCTGCATTCCCCATCTCGACGAGCTGGACGCCTCGGCCGAGGCGTTGCAGTCGGTGAACACCATCGTCAACAATGACGGCCAGCTGCGTGGCTACAACACCGATTACATCGCGGTCAGGAAGTTGCTGGCGCAACACCGGGTGTCCCCTGATCGGGTGTTTGCCCTGCGCGGCAGCGGCGGTATGGCCAAGGCGGTGGCCGGCGCGCTGCGCGACGCCGGCTTTCGCTCCGGCATCATCCTCGCACGCAACGAAGCCTCCGGCCGACAAATTGCGGGGACCTATGGCTACGAGTGGCGGGCCGCCCTCGGCGACGTCCGGGCCACGCTGCTGGTCAACGCCACCCCTATTGGCATGGCCGGCGGCGCCGAGTCCGAGGCGCTGGCGTTCCAGTCGGCGCTTATCGAGGGGGCCGAGCTGGTGTTTGACGTGGTGGCGCTGCCCCCGGAGACCCCGCTCATCCGCTACGCCAGGACCCAGGGCAAGCCGGTCATTACCGGCGCCGAGGTGATCGCCCTTCAGGCCGCGGAACAGTTCGCACTCTACACCGGCGTGCGGCCGACCGATGACCAAATCCGCCGTGCCTCCGCGTATGCGCGCAGCTGACCTGCAAGCCGCCGGGCGTCACACCGGAGCACCCGCGGATTTGGCGGAGGAGCCAGACGCCGAGCGCATGGGTGATCGCAGCTAATAGCGCCTACCCGTTCCGACCCATGCAGGCCGAGCAGCAGAGAGCAGAGCACATCCAGCACAATCTGGACATAGTCTTTGCCGACGGTCTTGAGGGTGCCCCTGTAGAAGGCGTCCGGGTTGAGCAACTCCCCAGCGCAGGTTCCGGGCCCAGTTCCCGCTTTGTAGCACACGGCGTAATGCTACCCGACCCCAGGAAATGTTATAACACTCGACCTGAACATCCCTTTTTGATCCCTCCCTTCTTGTGGCCCCTGCCTTTTCCTTAAACTGCCGTGCGGGCAACCATAGACAAACAGGACTATCGATCCGCATCATTACTTGGGGCAGACCGTATCCCTCACCTGAGCGCGCTTGTCGTCCGGTGAGCCTTGTATCGTCGCACAGCATGCCGCTATGCCCCGGGCGCGCATCCGAAAAGACCTCAACCCCTGTCGAAGAGCGGAGGCTTGCTGAATGATCGGACGAGGAGCCGGATGTGGGAGTAGTGCGACACGGATGTCGCGTATACGGACCTAAGGATGGAAAGCCGCTTGTCCGGTTCTGTGAGGCGTCGGGCTACAACTCGGACCATGGGCGAGATCATGTGGCGCCGCCGGGGAAACCAAGCGGCCAACAAAAAAGAGAAACTTCGCCCTACCGTTCGGGGAGTGCCCGGCCTACCCGAAACCCTGCGGGTACTGCGCGAGGTACGCGCAAGGCTGCGATGGTGGACCCGAAAACGACGACTGGCCAGTCAACGGCCAGATCCCCCTGACCTACGAGCCTCTGCCCGCCATCGCGTGATCGACTTCGAGCCTTGTCCTGGGCCGCTTTCGGGCTAAGATCGGGCGACAGCCAAGGAAATCGCGCACAGAGCCGTCGGGCGGGGCCCAAGCGGGGCTGTCGGTGGTGTCACCAAGGGGGGCAGGGGATGGTTTCGTGCGGCAAAGGTCACGGCAGACAGGCGCGGGGCGCGGTTTCGACGGCGCTCGCCTCCGCTGCGCTTGCGGCGGCTGAAAGAAAATGCGATGCCGCCGGCGACAATCATCAACCAGCCAGCAAATAATGCGACTGCCGTCGACATGAACTGTGGCAATGCGATACCTGCAATACCCGCCAGTAACAACACATTGCTGGTAATGATTACGGTCTTGCGCGACTGTCTGTCCATAACGACTTGCAGTGATTTATTCATGCGCTGTAGTCCTCGTTGTATAGCATCGATCTCTCGCGACTCGCCCTCCACCTGATCAATCCCGGAGTGCTGAACCGCTTCATCGAGCATGAGACCCTCCTCGCAGAGTGATCATAGCGGGCCTGATGTGTTGTCCTGAAAACGAGTGGGCCGGGGCTATTGATGGAGCACGTGCACACGCACAGATTTTACTTGAACATTGCGACTATCTGTACGCTAGCGAACAGAACGCGCTCAGAAGACGGTGAGAGAATGGTTTGGGCGAGGTCGAAGACTCCTGACGTGTGTGGCTCAGCAGCGATCGTCGCGCCGCCGGCACTGGTTGTCGTCGGACAGACGGGAAAGTACTCAATCCAACAGTTTGAACCTTTTGACCCGACAGGTGCTCAAATGCTGCGCCACGGCGATTGACGATGCCAGGAATCTGTCGGAGCTAAAGGAAAGCGTCCGGGACAAATTTGCGAGGAGAGGCAATGAGCGAGCACATACGAATCGGGCACCCGAAGGAGCTGCTCTTGCCCACAAACGTGGAGGGATTCGAGTCCCTGGCCGAACTGGCCCTGGATCTGCGCTGGACATGGAATCATGCCACTGACCAGATGTGGCGGCAGCTCGATCCTGTGCTGTGGGAGCTCACGCAGAACCCCTGGAGTATCCTGCAGACGGTCTCGCGGGAGAAGCTCCGGCGTGTCCTGGCCGAGCCCGCATTCCGCAGTAACATTGACGATCTGGTACAGTCCAGACGGGATGCGGCGGAGGCGCCCGCGTGGTTTCAGCAAACACACCCGCACGCGCAGCTGGGCTGTGTTGCGTATTTCAGCATGGAATTCATGTTGAGCGAGGCCTTGCCCATTTACTCGGGCGGGCTCGGAAATGTCGCCGGCGATCAACTCAAGGCCGCCAGCGATCTGGGCGTGCCGGTCATTGGTGTGGGGCTGCTCTATCAGCAAGGCTATTTTCGCCAGGTGATCGACAATAACGGCGCGCAACAGGCCCTCTTCCCGTACAACGACCCCGGACAGTTGCCGATTATGCCGTTGCGCCAGGCGAGCGGCGAATGGTTGCGGCTGGAAATCGCCTTGCCCGGTTACTCGGTGTGGCTACGCGCCTGGCAGGTACAAGTGGGGCGCGTGAGACTGTACCTGCTGGACAGCAACGACCCAGCAAATTATCCCGCGCATCGGGGCATTACCAGCGAGCTCTACGGCGGCGGGCCCGAACTGCGCCTGAAACAGGAGCTGCTGCTCGGGATCGGCGGCTGGCGGTTACTCGAGGCGCTCGGCATCCAGCCGGAGGTCTGCCATTTGAATGAAGGGCATGCGGCGTTCGCCGTGCTGGAACGCGCCCGCGGGTTCATGCGGGAGCACGGGCAGCCCTTCGAGGTCGCACTGGCCGTCACCCGGGCGGGGAACCTCTTTACCACCCATACGGCAGTGGCCGCCGGCTTTGATCGTTTCGCGCCGGCCCTCATCGAACAATACCTCGGTGGATATGCCGAGCAGAAGCTCGGCATCACACGCCAAGATTTGCTGGCCCTGGGCCGCCAGAGCCCGAACGACACGTCCGAACCTTTCAACATGGCCTATCTGGCGATCCATGGCAGTGGGGCGATCAATGGCGTCAGCCGCCTGCATGGCAGGGTGAGCCGACATCTGTTCGAGCCGCTGTTTCCGCGCTGGCCGACGGAGGAAGTGCCGGTCGGACACGTGACCAACGGCGTGCATATGCCGACCTGGGATTCTGCGCCGGCCGATGACCTTTGGACGGAAGCCTGCGGCAAGGACCGCTGGCTGGGAACGGCGGAAACCCTGGAGCGGGACATTCGCCAGGTTTCCGACGCCGGGCTCTGGCAATTTCGCATCGACGCCAGCACGATGCTTGTCGAATACGCCCGCGAACGTTTGTCCCGGCAATTGGTCATGTCCGGCGCGCCGCCCAAGGCGGTTGAGGGCGCAAAACATCTGTTTGATCCCAACACCTTGACGCTGGGTTTCGCGCGCCGTTTTGCCAGCTATAAAAGACCGAACCTGCTGCTGCACGACCCGGAACGGCTGCTGCGCCTGTTGACCCATCCGCAACGCCCGGTACAGCTCATCATTGCCGGCAAGGCGCACCCGGCTGACCAGACGGGGCAGGCCCTGATTCAGCAATGGATGCAATTCATCCGCCGGCCCGAGGTGCGTCCCCATGCAATTTTTCTCAGTGACTACGACATGCTCCTGACCGAGCACCTGGTGCAGGGCGTGGATGTCTGGCTCAATACGCCGCGACGGCCCTGGGAGGCCAGTGGCACCAGCGGTATGAAAGTGTTGGTCAATGGCGGCATCAATCTGTCGGAACTGGACGGGTGGTGGGCGGAAGCCTATACGCCGGACATCGGTTGGGCGCTGGGGGATGGCCAGGAGCACGGCGATGATCCGGCCTGGGACGCGGCCGAAGCCGAGGCACTCTACGACCTGCTCGAACGCGAGGTGATCCCCGAATTCTATACCCGCGACGAGCAGGGTATCCCAGGCGCCTGGGTGGCGCGGATGCGGGAAAGCATGGCGCGATTGACACCGCGCTTTTCCACCAATCGCGCGGTGCGTGAATACACCGAGCACTACTACCTCCCGGCGGCCCTGGCCTACCGTGAGCGGGCCATCGACGAGGGCGCAATCGGCGTGGAGTTGGTTAACTGGCGGCGCGCGCTGGAACAAAAATGGGCCGCGTTGCGCTTCGGCGAAGTCAAGGTGGAAACTGACGGCGAGCGGCACCTCTTTGATGTCCAGGTGTATCTCGATCACCTCGACCCGGAGGTCGTGCAGATCGAGCTATATGCCAATGGCGTTAACGGTTCTGCACCGGAACGCGTGGAGATGCAGCGCGTGCGGCAACTGGTGGGTGCAACCAACGGCTATGCCTATCGCTCCTCGGTTTCTGCAGCCCGCCCGGCGTCGGATTATACGGCGCGGCTCATACCGCACCGCCTTGGCGCGGCGGTTCCTCTGGAAGCCGTTCATATCCTGTGGCAGCGGTGATGCGACCGGATGACAGAAGACCCGCAATGAACGAACACGAACACACAGCCAAAGACGAGCCGGGAACACAGCCGACCCGGGACGAGGTGGCCAGAACGGCGTACGCCCTCTATCAGAAGGAAGGTCATCCGCAAGGACATGCCGAGCAGAACTGGTTGGCGGCTGAGGCGCAATTGCAGCACGCCGGCTCCGACCATGCGGGCCATCATGCCCACATGGCAGCGGATTTCCGCAAACGGTTCTGGATCTCACTGGTCCTGACCCTGCCCATTCTGGTCCTCTCGCCGCTGCTGCAGAAGCTGGTGGGTCTGCGCGAAGTCATTCGTTTTTCCGGCGACATCTACGTCCTGTTTGGTTTTGCCTCGGCGGTCTTTTGGTATGGCGGCTGGCCGTTCCTCAAGGGCTTGTTGGAGGAGCTCAAATCGCGGCAGCCCGGGATGATGACGCTGGTCGCCGTCGCCATCACGACCGCTTATGTATACAGCAGCGCCGTGGTGTTCGGCCTGACCGGCAAGACGTTCTTTTGGGAGCTGGCCACCCTCGTCGACATCATGCTGCTGGGGCACTGGATCGAGATGAAATCGGTGATGGGCGCATCGAAGGCCCTGGAGGAACTGGCGAAACTCATGCCTTCCGACGCCCACAAACTCATGCCCGACGGCAGCGTGCAGGACGTACCGCTCGGCAAACTGGCGGTCGATGACAAGGTCCTGATAAAACCGGGTGAGAAAGTCCCCGCGGACGGTGTCATTGTGGAGGGCGAGAGCTGGGTCAATGAAGCCATGCTCACCGGGGAATCGACCCCGGTCAGCAAAAAGACCGGCGGCAAGGTCATCGGAGGCGCCATCAATGGTGAGGGCTCGCTCACTATCGAGGTGAAAGGCACCGGCAAGGATTCGTTCCTGTCACAGGTCATCGACCTGGTCAAGCAGGCTCAGGAAAGCAAATCGAAGACCCAGAATCTGGCCAACACCGCGGCGATGTGGCTCACCATTATTGCTCTCGGCAGCGGCGCCGTCACCTTCCTCATCTGGCTGGTTCTGATGAGCAAGGAGCTCGCCTTTGCCATTGAGCGCAGCGTCACCGTCATGGTCATTACCTGTCCGCACGCCCTCGGGCTGGCCGTGCCGCTGGTGGTGGCTATATCCACGGCAGTGGCGGCGACGAACGGCCTGCTCATTCGTAATCGCGCGGCGTTTGAACGCGCGCGGAAACTGCAGGCCATCATTTTTGACAAGACCGGCACACTGACCGAGGGCCGCTTTGGCGTGACCGACACCCTGGTGCTCGGGCAGGACATCGACGAAGAGACGCTGTGCAAGTACGCGGCCGCCGTAGACGCGAATTCCGAACATCCCGTCGCCAGGGCCATCGCCGCCGCCTCGGAACAGAAACTGCCCGTTGAAAACTTCAAAAGCATCCCGGGCAAGGGCGCCGAAGGCCGGGTCGAGGGCAAAGACATCAAGGTGGTTAGCCCCGGCTACCTGCTGGAACAGCATATCGACCTCACCGACGACCGTATCGAGCCCCTGCAAGCCCAGGGCAAGACGGTCGTGTTTATCCTCGTTGACGGGAAGTTGCAAGGCGCGATTGCCCTGGCCGACATCGTCCGACCCGAGGCAAAGCAGGCCATCGATGCCCTGAAGTCGTTGAACATCCGCTGCATGATGCTCACCGGCGATAACCAAGCGACGGCCAAATGGGTCTCGGACCAGGTCGGGCTGGATGAGTTTTTCGCCGAAGTCCTGCCGCAGGACAAGGCCGCCAAAGTGAAAGAAGTCCAGTCCCGGGGCGTGTTGGTGGCGATGACTGGCGACGGCGTGAACGATGCCCCGGCACTGGCGCAGGCGGATGTAGGCATCGCCATTGGCGCCGGTTCCGATGTGGCGGTAGAAACCGCCGACGTGATTCTGGTGCGGAGCAATCCGCTCGATGTCGTGGCCATCGTAGAGCTTTCCCGTGCCACCTATCGGAAGATGATCCAGAACCTGGTCTGGGCCACGGGCTACAACGTCGTCGCCATCCCGCTGGCGGCCGGCGCGCTGTATGCCTGGGGCGTGCTGCTCTCGCCCGCCCTGGGTGCGGCGCTTATGGCCGCGAGCACGGTGATTGTGGCCGTCAACGCACGGTTTTTGAGGCTGAAGAAATGATCTATCTGTTGAACAATCTCGGCGCATGCAATCCACCACTCGCACATCGGGCGATCGAGGCTGACCCCGATATCGGTTTGTTGCTGCCGTGCAACGTGGTCGTGCGCGAAGAAGCCGATGGAGCCATAACGGTTGCTTTCATGGATGGCGGGGCCGTGTTGCAGTTGGTCGACAAACCTGAAGTGCGCGGCCCTTGGAAAGGAAGTACGGGCACTTCTGCAGCGGGTCTGCACAAACCTCACGGCGTGACGCCAGGGAAAGTCGGGTCCGTCCGTCGTGCGAAAAAAGACTAAAACCGATCGAGCGCCAAGCGACGGGATGACTTCTTGAATGTCAACAAGGTCAAGAACGCGCCTGCCGCTCCCGGCATTGAGCCGTGATGGACACTGCCCCCCGCGGGTTGCGTGACCTGAAATATGTCTGCCAAAAGAGAAACACACGCCTGGTTCAGTCCTGGTTTGCTGCAGCCGCTCGACGGGCTGCTGCTGGCCGTGCCGGCAGCTTTCGCCATCCGTTATGTTTCGGCCTGGAAGAACGAAACCCTGCTTTTCATCATCACGGGCATCGCGATCATTCCGCTGGCCGGCTGGATGGGCCGGGCTACCGAGCATCTGGGTACACGCGCCGGACATGGCGTCGGCGGGCTGCTCAACGCCACCTTCGGCAATGCCGCCGAGTTGATCATTGCGCTGATGGCTTTGTCCAGGGGCTTGACGGATGTGGTCAAAGCCTCCATCACCGGCTCGATCATCGGTAACATTCTTCTGGTGCTCGGCGCCTCCATTCTGGCCGGTGGGATGCGCTTTCACCGCCAGACGTTCAACCAGACGGCCGCGCGCATTTCCGCCACGTCGCTCAGCCTGGCCGCCATCGGGCTGATCATTCCGACGATTTTTCACCTGTCGGCCGGTCGGCAGCCGGGCGGCTGGTCGCCGCAAGCCGAACAAAATCTTTCCATGGCCGTCGCCGCCGTGCTGTTCGTCAGCTACCTTCTCTCGCTGGTTTTTTCGTTGATCACGCACAAGGCACTCTTCGCCGGACGAGATTCGGGCAAAGGCGGGCGCGGCGGAGAAAAGGACACGGCCTGGTCGGTGTTGAAGGCCATCATTATTCTGGCCATGGCGACGACGCTGGTCGCGTTCATGAGCGAGTTTCTCGTCGGATCTGTGGAGGCAGCCCGCGAAAGCCTCGGGCTGACGGACGTGTTCGTTGGCGTCATAATTGTGGCGTTCATCGGTAACGCGGCCGAGCATTCCACGGCCGTATCGGTGGCGCTCAAGAACAAGATGGACCTGAGCCTGGGCATTGCCATCGGTTCGAGTCTGCAAATCGCGCTGTTCGTCACGCCGGTTCTCGTCTTTGCCTCCTACCTGTTTGGCCAGCCGATGAACCTGGAGTTTTCGCTCCCGGAAATCGCCGCCGTCGCGCTGGCCGTCTGGATCGTGGCCGGGATCAGCGGCGATGGTGAATGCAACTGGCTGGAAGGCGTGCAGCTGCTTTCGGTGTACCTCATCATCGCGATTCTATTTTTCTTTCTGCCGGAACATGGTCATCCGCGCTGACGAGGAGGTCATGATCGTGAGGTCCGTTACTCGCATGCTCACTTTCAATTTATTTCGGGATACATAGACTATGAAAACAAATACACTCACACCGGAACTGCTCCACAACATGGATGCCTACTGGCGCGCCGCCAACTATCTGTCGGTTGGCCAGATTTATCTCTACGACAATCCGCTGTTGAGGCGGCCGCTGACGCTCGCGGATGTGAAGCACATGCTGCTTGGGCACTGGGGCACGACACCGGGGCAGAACTTCATTTACATGCACTTGAACCGGGTTATCAAGAAATACGACCTCGACATGATTTACGTCTCCGGCCCCGGGCACGGCGGCCCGGCCGTCGTGGGCAACACCTATCTCGAAGGCACGTACAGCGAGATCTATCCCAACATCAGCCAGGATGAGGCCGGACTGCAGAAGCTTTTCAAGCAGTTCTCGTTTCCCGGTGGCATTCCCAGCCACGCCTCGCCCGAGTGCCCTGGCTCTATCCACGAAGGGGGCGAGCTGGGTTATTCGCTCAGCCATTCGTTCGGGGCGGTGTTCGACAATCCCGATCTCCTCGTCGCCTGCGTCGTTGGTGACGGCGAGGCGGAGACGGGCCCCCTGGCGACGGCGTGGCAGTCCAACAAGTTTCTCGACCCAATCACCGATGGAGCGGTGCTGCCGATCCTGCATCTCAATGGCTACAAGATCAGCAATCCGACCGTACTGGCCCGCATCGAGCATGAGGAGCTCGAGCAATTTCTAACAGGCTGCGGCTGGACGCCCTACTTTGTTGAAGGGGATGATCCGGAAACGATGCATCAACTCATGGCCGGCACGTTGGAAAAGACCATCGAGGACATTCGGCAAATCCAGAGCAATGCACGGAATAATAACGACACCACGCGGCCGCGCTGGCCGATGATTGTTCTCAGTTCACCGAAGGGCTGGACCGGACCGAAGATGGTCGATGGGTTGCAGATCGAAGGCACCTTCCGTGCGCACCAGGTGCCGCTCCACCCCAGGACTCATCCGGAACATCTCAAGCTGCTGGAAGACTGGCTCAAGAGCTACCGGCCGGGGGAGCTCTTCGAGAGCCAGGGCCGCCTGAAACCGGAACTAGCCGAACTGGCGCCCCGGGGCGAACGACGGATGGGCGCCAATCCCCATGCCAACGGCGGCATGCTGATGCGTGATCTGCGAATGCCGGATTTCCGGGACTATGCGGCCGACGTGCCCGCGCCGGGGACGCCTGGCATCGGCGACACCCATGTTCTCGGGCCTTTCCTGCGCGATGTGGCGAAGCTGAACGGTGAGCAGCGGAATTTCCGCATCTTTGGCCCGGACGAGACGCTTTCCAACGGCCTGGAGGCCCTGTTTGAAGTCACCCAACGCCAGTGGGACGCCGCGACCGTGCCGAACGACGAATGGCTCGCGCCCGCCGGGCGCGTGATGGAAATGCTCAGCGAGCACCAGTGCGAGGGCTGGCTCGAAGGCTACCTGCTCACCGGGCGCCATGGCCTGTTCAACTGCTACGAGGCGTTCATCCACATCATCGATTCGATGTTCAACCAGCATGCGAAGTGGCTAAAGGTCACCGCGCACCTGCCGTGGCGGCACAAGATCGCCTCGCTGAACTACCTGCTGACCTCGCATGTCTGGCGCCAGGACCACAACGGCTTCACCCACCAGGATCCCGGGTTCATCGACCACGTCGTGAACAAGAAGGCCGAGGTGGTGCGGGTATACTTTCCGCCGGATGCCAACTGCCTGCTATCGGTGATGAACCATTGCCTGAAGAGCCGTCATTACGTGAACGTCGTGGTCGCGGGCAAACACCCGGCGCCCCAGTGGCTGAGCATGGACGCCGCCGTCAAGCACTGCAGCGAAGGCATCGGCATCTGGCAGTGGGCCAGCAACGATCAGGCCGTTGCACCCGACGTCGTCATGGCCTGCTGTGGCGACGTGCCCACGCTGGAGACGCTCGCCGCGGTCTCCATCCTGCGCGAGCATCTGCCCGAGCTGAAAATCCGGGTGGTCAACGTCGTCGACCTCATGAAGCTGCAGCCGCCCAGCGAGCACCCGCACGGCCTGAGCGACATGGATTTCGACGAGCTCTTCACGAAGGACAAGCCGGTGATCTTCGCCTACCATGCCTACCCATGGTTGATCCACCGGCTGACCTACCGCCGCACCAACCACGACAACATCCACGTCCGCGGCTACAAAGAAGAAGGCACCATCACCACGCCCTTCGACATGACGGTACTGAACGATCTGGACCGCTTCCATCTGGTGATGGACACCATCGACCGGCTGCCGCAGACCGGTGACCAGGGCATCTACCTGAAGCAGCAACTCAAGGACAAGCTGATCGAGCACAAGCAGTACATCGACAAGCATGGCCAGGATATGCCGGAGATTCGCAACTGGAAATGGCGACCGAACACTTAACCAAAGAAGTCCTGGATGCCTATTCAACTCAGTGAGGAAAATGGCGGCAAGGTTCTCGCCGTGCACGTCAGCGGAAAGCTGGAAAAGTCGGATTATGAGCAATTTGTCCCCGAGTTTGAGCGACTCGTCGGGCAGCAAGGGAAATTGTGCGTGCTGTTCGACATGACCGGCTTCCACGGATGGGAAGTCGGCGCGATGTGGGAGGAGACCAGGTTCGCCATGAATCACTTTGCCGACATCGAGAACATCGCGATGGTTGTGGAAAAGCGGTGGCAGCAAGGCATGGCGTGGCTTTGCAAGCCGTTCACGAAAGCGACGGTCCGATACTTCGATCACTCCGATGCCGCTGAGGCGCAAAAGTGGTTGGGCGCAGCATAGCGGCTTCGCCCAGGTGTTTCCCGAACACAAGTTCCACATCGTGGACGTCCTGCAGCAACGCGGCCATATCGTCGGCATGACCGGCGACGGGGTAAACGACGCCCCCGCGCTGAAGAAGGCCGATTGCGGGATTGCCGTTTCGGGCGCCACAGACGCGGCGCGTGCGGCGGCCTCCATCGTGCTGGTGACGTCCGTCCTGTCGGTGATCATCGGCGCCATCAAGGAGAGCCGGAAGATCTTCCAGCGCATGAACAGCTACACGATCTACCGCATCGCCGAGACGCCGCGCGTGCTGCGGTTCATGACGCTGGCGATCCTGATCGTCAACTTTTATCCGTTAACGGCGGTTATGATCGTGATGCTGGCGTTGGTCAATGACGGGGCGATCCTATCTATCGCCTATGACCAGGTTCATTACGAGGACAAGCCCGAGGCCTGGAAAATGAGCTGGTGCTGGGTGTCGCCACGGTGCCGGGCGTCGGAGGACCCTTGGCTGCGTTTGGGTTGTTTTACCTCGGCGATCGCGTCTATCACCTCGACCACGCACACCTGCAGACGTTGATGTACCTGATGCTGTCGGTGGCGGGACATCTGACGATTTTTCTGACGCGCACACGCGGTTCGTTCTGGTCGATACGCCCCGCGCGGATCTTGCTGCTGGCGGTGTTCGGCACGCAAATGGTGGTGACGCTGATCGCGGTTTACGGGGTGTTTATGACATCGCTCGGCTGGGGCTGGACGCTGTTCGTCTGGGGTTATGCGCTGGTGTGGTTTCCCGTTACCGACCGCGTGAAACTGTTCGCGTATCGGGTATTCGATCCAACCCCCGCGCCGCTGTTGAGCAAGACGCCTGCCAATGTGACGCCGCAGATTGCCAGGCGCGCTTACGAGCTCTACGAGCAGCATGGTCAGCACCATGGTCATGCGGATCAGGACTGGCTCCAGGCGGAGCGCGAGATCCGGAAAGACTAGACGGAACAGGCGAATGTCGCGTCAACGTCTTTCTGAGCTCCATGTGTACTAAACGCGACTCACACAAACGCGTGACAACGAGGTAAAAAGATGAAAATCAAGCCAGAGGATTTCCAGGTTCAAGAGGGCGAAAAAGTCAACCTCAAAGAGTGGCCGACGCTGGTGGAACCTGTGTACAAGTCGAAGAAAAAGTATCACAAACTCCTGGCAAACCGGGTGGATAAATTGAGCTCGCTGCAGCGCCTTCACTATGCGTCCAATCGTTACGCGTTGCTGCTGATTTTTCAGGCTATGGACGCCGCCGGCAAGGATGGCGCTATCCGGCATGTCATGTCCGGCGTCAACCCGCAGGGCTGCCAGGTATTCAGTTTCAAGCATCCAAGCGCCACGGAACTGGAGCACGATTTCCTCTGGCGCACCACGCGGTTTTTGCCGGAACGCGGCCGGATTGGCATATTCAACCGATCCTATTACGAGGAGGTGCTGATCGTGCGTGTGCATCCGGAGATTCTGCGCGGCCAGGGGCTTCCGGATGGCTTGGTCGAAGAAAGAGCAATCTGGCAGGACCGCTATCGTTCCATTGTCGATCTGGAGAACCATCTCCATCGCAATGGCACACGCATCATCAAGTTCTTTCTTCACCTCTCGGAGGAAGAGCAGCGCAAACGTTTTCTCGATCGCATCGACGAATCGGAAAAAAACTGGAAATTCAGTCTTGCCGATATTAAAGAGCGAAAATTTTGGAAACAGTACATGCAGGCCTATGAGGCGTGCCTGGGCGCAACCAGCACCAAAATCTCGCCCTGGTATGTGGTGCCCGCCGACGACAAGAAGAACGCCAGGCTGATAATATCAAAGATTATTCTCGATACTTTCAATTCGCTCAAAATGCACTACCCGAAAACCGACGCCAGGCGCCGGCAGGAGTTGCTGTCGATCCGCGATCTGTTGGTGAAAGAAGCCCCTGCTGGCGACTGAGCCGGGTCTGAACCGCGTCGATGCCGAAGTGTTACCGGAAAATACGTGAATCGGGCGGTAATTTCCCCAGGCGTGGCCCGGCGGCGCCTCTTTGGATGCGTATCAGCTTATACGGGGGTGCTGTTTATCACCGGGCTCGCGTTTGCGTACAAACTCCTGATTGTGGTAGAAATCCTCGTGCGCTCTCACACCCCCACCCCTGGAAGCTGACCCATGAATCGGTTAAAACAACAGTGGAGCGATTTGCGGTCGACCTTTTGGTTTGTTCCTTTTTTGATTGTCCTGACCAGCAGTGTTTGCGCGGTAGCGTTGATCCAGACAGACTACGCCGCGGGTGACCGATGGCTGGCCCAGGGGCCACGGGTACTCGGGGTCGGGGCGGATGGCGCGCGCGATATGTTGTCCACGCTTGCCGGTTCGATGATGTCCGTTATGGGCATCACGTTCTCCATGACCCTGCTGGCACTGACGCTGGCGTCGAGTCAATACACCTCGCGCGTCTTGCACAACTTCATGCGCAGCCGTGTCACGCAGGTCACGCTGGGAACCTTTGCCGGAATTTTCGTCTATTGTTTGATCGTGTTGCGCACTATTCGCACGGGCGATGCGCCATTCGTGCCCAGCATGGCGGTCTTTTTCGCCTTTGTTCTGGCGTTTATCGGCATTGCCGTCCTCATTTTTTTTTATTCATCATATCGCCTCGTCGATCCAGGCTTCCAGCATCATCGCCTCTGTTGCGCATGAAACCAACGCGGCCATTGATCGGTTGTTCCCGGAAAAACGGGAACCCGGCCCCGACAACGCCGAGAGTGAAGAGAACGGGCGGCTCCTCCCTTCTCGGGATGAGTGGACCTGGTACGCGGTGCCGGCGGAGGTGAGCGGCTACATACAGAGCGTAGATAATGACGCCATCCTGCGCCTGGCGCGGGACAGGATGACCATCGTGCGGATGGAGCACGGCATCGGCGCGTTCGTTGTGCAAGATGCTGCGTTGGCATCGCTCGCCCTGACCTACCCGCCCGATCAGGGGACGATTGTTGCGCTGATTGGGGCTTACAGTATTGGTCGCCAGCGCATGGTTGATCAGGACCCTGCTTTCGGTATCAGGCAGATCGTGGATATGGCCTTGAAGGCCCTTTCGCCCGGCGTCAATGACACCTCGACGGCGGTGATGTGCGTGGATTACCTGACAGCGATTCTGACTCGGCTGGCTTGTCGGCAATTCCCGCCATCGCACCGTTACGAGGGAGAAACGCTGCGTGTGATCGCCATCGTTCCGACCTTTGAAGACCTGTTGGTCGAGGCGTTCGATCAGATTCGAGGTAGCGCCGCAGGCAATGTCGCCATCATAGCGCGTATGCTCGGCGCCATCGATACCATCGCCAGTCTCACGGTTAGCCCGAGCCACTTGCGAGCACTCGACGAACAGGTGCAGTGGATTGCCGATCTGGCCGATCGCAGCATCGAATCCATCCATGATCGCGCACGGATTGAAAGGCGGCTGATGCAGGTGCGCGAAGCGCTCGTATCCGAGACCGCATTGCGCGCAGTGGAAGAGAAGACATAGTGTGATGAGATCGAGCCGGTAAATGACAAACAACTCCCGCGCATCGAATTCCGGCATGGTCGTCTCTGTGCGTGGCAGCGTCGTGGATATGCGCTTCGATACGCAGCTGCCGCCGATCTACTCGCTGCTGCGCACGGGCGAGAAAAACCGGATCGTTATCGAAGTGCTGGCGCAACTGGATGCGCGTCGCGTGCGTGGCATTGCATTGACTCCCACCCAGGGTCTGGCGCGTGGCATGGCGGTGGAAGACTCCGGCGGGCCGTTGCAGGCGCCCGTTGGCAAGGGCATTCTCGCGCGGATGTTCGACGTGTTCGGCAATGCCATCGACCGTGAAGCGGCGCCGACGGATGTGCAGTGGCGTTCTGTGCACCGGGCGCCGCCGCCGCTGGTGAGCCTTTCCACCAGGTCTGAGGTGTTTTCGACGGGCATCAAGGTCATCGATGTGCTGATGCCGCTGGAGCGCGGCGGCAAGGCGGGCTTGTTTGGCGGGGCGGGGGTGGGCAAGACGGTATTGCTCACCGAGATGATTCACAACATGGTCGGGCAACACGAAGGCGTTAGTATTTTTTGCGGGATCGGCGAACGTTGTCGCGAAGGCGAGGAACTTTACCGCGAGATGAAGCAAGCCGGCGTATTGCCGAGCATGGTGATGATCTTCGGCCAGATGAACGAGCCGCCGGGGGCGCGTTTCCGCGTCGGCCACGCCGCCCTGACCATGGCCGAGTATTTCCGCGACGACGAGCGCCGCGACGTGTTGCTGCTCATCGACAATATCTTTCGGTTTATCCAGGCCGGCTCGGAAGTGTCCGGCCTGATGGGGCAGATGCCGTCGCGCCTGGGTTATCAGCCGACCATGGGCACCGAGCTGTCGCAACTGGAAGAGCGTATCGCCAATACCGACAGCGGCGCCATCACCTCGATTCAGGCGGTGTATGTGCCGGCGGACGATTTTACCGACCCGGCGGCGGTGCATACCTTCTCGCACCTTTCCGCGTCGATCGTGCTGTCGCGCAAGCGGGCGAGCGAGGGGCTGTACCCGGCCATCGAGCCGTTGCAGTCCAGTTCCAAGATGGCCACGCCGGGCATCGTCGGCGCACGACACTATGCGCTTGCTCAGGAAATCCGGCGCACGCTGGCGCAATACGCAGAGCTCAAGGACATCATTGCCATGCTCGGCCTGGAGCAGCTTTCGCCGCATGACCGTAACGTGGTCGCCCGCGCCCGCCGCCTGGAGCGCTTTCTAACCCAGCCGTTCTTCACCACCGAGCAGTTTACCGGACTCCAGGGAAAGCTGGTCAGCCTGGAAGAGGCACTGGACGGTTGCGAGCGCATCCTGAATGATGAGTTCAAAGACTACCCGGAGAGCGCGCTCTATATGATCGGCGCGGTGGACGAGGCGAAACAAAAAGGGAAATCCGGCAAAGGCGCAGGCAGTGACGCATCCGGGCCCGCGCCGGAACCGGAATCGGAAATCGAACATGCCGCCGCCGACCCTGATGAATCTTAGGGTCCTCCTGCCCTTCCAGGTCTTCGCGGACAAGAGCGGCGTGTCGCGCATCGTCGCCGAGACCCGCGCGGGCTCGTTGGGACTGCTGCCACGCCGGCTGGACTGCGTCGCGGCGCTTGCGCCTGGTATTCTAACCTACGAAACCCGAGCGGGGGGCGAAATGTACGTGGCGGTGGATGAAGGGGTGCTGGTGAAGACCGGACCGGACGTGCTTGTGTCTGTGCGCCAGGCGATAGGGGGAACGGACCTCGGCCAATTGCGCGCTGCGGTGGAGCAGGAGTTTCTGACCCTGGACGAGCACGAGCAAAGCGTGCGTTCCGTGCTGGCGAAAATGGAAAGCGACTTCATCCGCCGCATGGTAACTTTCCACAATGACTGACGGACCTCAAAACAAGCTTTCGAGGCCGGAGCCGTCGCTTGCTCAGGAGGTAGGCGGAAAAGCGGCACGCAAGCTCAAGGCGCAGCGCGACCCGGCGCCGGGCGTCTGGTTCGGCCTGGGTATGATGGGGCTGGTCGGCTGGTCGGTGGCGATTCCTACGCTGCTCGGCGCGGCGCTCGGTGTCTGGCTGGACAAGCACTATTCTGGAAGCCACTCCTGGACGCTGATGTTGCTTATCATCGGTATGGCCATTGGCTGTCTGAATGCGTGGCATTGGGTCGCCGGGGAAGACAAAGCGATGCGGGACGAAGAGGAGGATGGGGATGAATGAATGGTTGACGCTGACGCTGGCATGGATGGCGGGCCTGTTGCTCGGCGCCATTTTCTTTGGTGGCCTTTGGTGGACGGTGCGCCTGGGCGTTGCGTCCAGACGACCGGCGCTTTTGTTTCTAGGAAGCCTGCTGTTGCGGGCAGTTGTCGTCGTCGCTGGAATTGGTCTTGTCGGGGATGGTCAATGGCAACGGCTGCTGGCATGTCTGTTCGGAGTTGTCATCGCACGGTTCATCGTGACGTGGGTTGCCGGGCCGCCGATCGAACACTGTAGCTCCCCGGCGAGCGTGGCACGTCATGCACCTTAGTCCCGATGCGATGATCTTCTGGCAACACGGGTTTTTCAAACTCAACGCCACGATTGTGTTCACCTGGGGTCTGATGTTCTTGCTGGCCGTTGGCTCAAAACTCATCACGCGCAAGCTTTCCTCGGATATGGAGCGTTCCCGCTGGCAGAACCTACTGGAAATCGTCGTCACCGCCATCGAGAAACAAATCGGAGAGGTCGGCCTGAGTCAGCCGCGCAAGTACATCGGCTTTCTGGGCACGCTGTTCCTGTTCGTCGCCACAGCCGCCCTCTGCACTGTCATTCCTGGCTATTTGCCGCCGACAGGCTCGCTGTCGACCACCGCGGCACTGGCGCTGTGCGTATTCGTGGCTGTGCCGTTGTTTGGCATGGAGAAGCAGGGGCTGGGCGCCTACCTCGCCTCCTACGCGAAGCCGACGTTTATCATGCTGCCCTTCAACATCATCAGTGAAATTTCGCGCACTCTCGCTTTGGCCATCCGCCTTTTCGGGAACATGATGAGCGGGACGATGATCATCGGCATCCTGCTCACCATAACGCCCTTCATTTTTCCGATCGTCATGACGGTGCTTGGTCTGCTCACAGGCATGGTGCAGGCCTACATCTTCTTTATCCTGGCTACCGTCTACATCGCGGCGGCCACGCGTTTTCGCAAACCTGAGCCAGAAGCGGAATCCAACGCTTAAAGCAATCCCCACCCAAAGGAGGGACCATGGATAGCATGACTTTTATCGCGGTGGCATCAATTGTCGTTGCCGGCATTACCACTGGGTTCGGGACGATGGGACCGGCGCTGGCCGAAGGCAGGGCGGTCGCAACGGCGCTGACCTCGCTGGCCCAGCAGCCGGACGCTTCCGCCACCATCACCCGGACCCTCTTTGTCGGCCTGGCGATGATCGAGTCCACGGCGATCTACTGTTTCGTGGTCTCGATGATTCTCCTCTTCGCCAATCCGTTCTGGAATCAAGCTATCGCCCAGATCACCGGTAAGTAAGCCATGCTGATCGATTGGTTCACCGTCGGCGCGCAGGTGCTCAACTTCCTCATTCTGGTGTGGTTGCTGAAGCACTTTCTTTACCAGCCCATCCTCGATGCCATCGACGCACGGGAGAAGAGGATCGCTGAAGAAGCTCGCGGACGCTGATGCGAAGAAGACTGAGGCCAAAAAAGAGCGTGACGCGTTCCAGCACAAGAACGACGAGCTCGACCAGCAGCGCGCCGCGCTTTTGAGCCAGGCGACGGTCGAGGCGAAAGCCGAACGTCAGCGGCTGCTCAATGAAGCGCGGTCAGAGGCCGACGCCTTGAGTACCAAACGACAGGATGCGTTGAAACGCGAACAACAGGGCTTGAACGACGAAATCACCCGCCGAACCCGGGAGGAAGTGTTCGCTATCGCACGAAAGACACTGAGTGACCTGGCCGGGACAAGTCTGGAAAAACGCATGAGCGAGGTGTTCTCGCGCCGCTTGCGAAAGCTGAACGATGATGCGAAAGAAGACCTGGCTGAGGCCCTGAGGTCAGCGTCTGCCCCGGCGCTCGTGCGGAGCGCGTTTGACCTGCCTGCGGAGCAACGCGCAGCGATACAAAATGCGCTGAATGAAACCTTCTCCGATCAAATCCAGGTTCGTTTCGAGACCGCGCCGGATGTGATCAGCGGCATCGAGCCCACATCGAATGGACGGAAGGTCTCCTGGAGCATCGCGGATTATCTCGCGTCACTGGAAAAGAGCGTCGGAGAACTGCTGATGGAACCGTCAAAACCCGAAATCAGACCTGAGACCGAGCCGAAGTCCGGGGATAAACTTGCCGCTCCGGCGGAAACCAAATGAGCGCGCCGCCGGATTCCTTGCAAAGTGTCTTCGACAACGCGTTCGCCAGCCTAAGCCGGGGACGCGAGACCTTTACGCCGCAACTGACCGCGCGCGAGGTGGGCACGATCACCAGCGTCTCCACAGGAATCGCCAAGGTCTCCGGCCTTCCCGGTGTGGGGAGTGACGAGCTGGTGAAATTTCCCGGGGATGTGTTCGGCATCGCCTTCAACGTGGACGAGGACGAGATTGGAGTCGTGCTGCTCGGCGAATACTGGCATCTGCACGCCGGGGACGAGGTCGAGCGCACTGGTCGGGTCATGGACGTGGCGGTGGGCGACGGATTGGCGGGACGCGTCGTCGATCCGCTCGGCCGGCCACTCGACGGCAACGGGCCGCTGGTTGCAAGCCGCCGCCTGCCTATCGAACGTCCCGCTCCCGCCATCATGGACCGAGCGCCCGTTAACGTTCCGCTGCAGGCCGGTCTCAAGGTCGTCGATGCGCTCATTCCCATTGGGCGCGGCCAGCGCGAGCTGATTCTGGGTGACCGGCAGACCGGCAAGACCGCCATTGCGATCGACACCATTCTCAATCAGCGCGGCAAGGATGTCCTGTGCGTCTACTGCGCCATCGGTCAGCGCGCGTCTGCCGTGGCCAGGGCGGTGGCTACGTTCCAGGAAAAGGGCGCACTGGAGTACACCGTCGTGGTCGTCACCGAGGGCAATGACCCGCCGGGTCTCGCCTACATCGCGCCTTACTCCGCCACCAGCATCGCGGAGTATTTTATGGAGCAGGGCCGCGATGTGCTGGTTGTTTACGACGACCTCACGCATCATGCGCGCGCCTATCGCGAGCTGTCCCTGCTGTTGCGCCGCCCGCCCGGTCGCGAAGCCTTTCCCGGCGACATCTTCTATATCCATTCGCGGCTGCTGGAACGTGCGACACATCTGCGCGAGGAACGCGGAGGTGGTTCACTCACCGCCTTACCCATCATCGAGACCGAAGCCCAGAACATTTCCGCCTACATTCCAACCAATTTGATTTCCATCACCGACGGGCAGATCTACCTCTCGCCGACGTTGTTCGAATTGGGAGTGCTGCCGGCGGTCGATGTCGGCAAATCCGTGTCGCGCGTCGGCGGCAAGGCGCAACGGGCGGCCTACCGCGCGGTGGCGGGTGACCTCAAGCTCGCCTATGCGCAGTTCGAGGAGCTCGAAACCTTCGCCCGGTTCGGCGCCCGACTGGATGAAGACACCCGCAAGATCATCGAGCATGGACGGCGCATCCGCGCCTGCCTGAAGCAGCCGGAATTCGCCCCGGTGGGAGTGCCCGCCCAAATCGCTATCCTGCTGGCGTTGAGCGCCCGACTTTTCGACGCCGTTCCGCTGGACCGGATGACGGACGCCGAGCAGGCCGTGCGCAAGGCGGCGGCGGAGATCCCGGCGCAGGTGAACGAGCGTCTGGATAGCGCCGACACGTTGAGCGATGTGGATCGGGAAACGATTATCGACATTGCCCGCCAGGCACTGGCACGTTTCCAGCCCAAAGCTGATTCCCTGTCTCAACCCGGGGCCGGGACGAGTCCCATGGAGGCATCATGAGCGACACCGCAGCGAGCCTGCGGCGCAAGATCGACAGCGCCGGCGATCTGCAATCCGTGGTCCGCACCATGAAGGCCATGGCCGCGTCGAGTATCGGCCAATACGAGCAGTCGGTCCGCGCTCTGGGTGATTACTATCGCACCGTGGAACTTGGCTTGAGCGTGTGTTTTCGTGACATGCGTGCAGCGCAATCGATAACCGGAGAGACAGGAAGAACGGATGCGGCTGCGATTGGCGCGGTGGTGTTTGGCTCCGACCAGGGGCTGGTGGGCCAGTTCAATGATGTGGCGGCCGATTATGCGCTCAAGACGCTGGCGGCGTTGCCCGGGGAACACCGGGTCTGGGCGGTGGGCGAGCGCGTGCATGCGCGCCTGGCGGACGCGGGCCTTGAGTCGATGGGATGCTTCAGCGTACCGAATTCCGTCAATGCCATCACCTCGCTGGTCGGGCAGATACTCATGGCAAGCGAGATGCGACGCAGTCAGGGTGACATCGCCGAGCTCCATCTCTTCTACAATCGCCCCGCGGTTGGAGCGGATTATACGCCCGTCAGTCAGCGGCTGTTACCGCTGGATGAAATCTGGCGACGCAATCTGGCCGAACGTCCGTGGCCGACGGAAAACCTGCCGGAGGTCATCGGTGGGGGCGCCCCGACCTTGCGGGTGCTGATCCGCGAATACCTTTTCGTCTCGCTGTTCCGGGCGTGCGCCGAATCGCTGGCCAGCGAGAACGCGAGCCGTCTGGCGGCGATGCAACGCGCCGACAAGAATATCGGTGAACTGCTGGACGACTTAAACGGCACATCTCACCGTTTGCGCCAGAGTCGTATCGACGCGGAACTGTTCGACGTGATCTCCGGGTTTGAGGCGCTGAACGAAGCCTGATTCCATAGTTGCCGATGGTCATTTACTTCGTGATGGGCTGGTTTATAGTGTGGCAATCAATCCACTGCTCGCGGTGCTCCCACGCGCCGCTTTCATCTGGCTGTTGACCGGCGGCATACGCTATTCTCCCGGGATCGTGTTATATGCGATCGATCACCGTTACCCCTGGATGCACGGGGTGTGGCATTTGTTCGTGCTGGCCGACAGCATCAGCCACTATATGGCGATTCTGATCTATGTCTGACCCGCCTGACGATTCCGGCTGCACGGCACGACGTCAAAAACAAACACCGCGTGACGTCCGCGGATGCAGGGCCTATCCTTTGGTCCGTGCGCCCTGAGTGAACGGGAAAGTCGGCAGACGCAAGGCGCCTGCCGGTAACGCAAGCATCAGAGGGGCGTGATCATGCTGGTGACCTTTTCCTGCCCGGCGCTACGAGAGCATAACGATGTTCGGGGACGTGGCAATCCGACTGCTCAAGCTGATGCGACACAGCGCGACGGTGGCCGGCGCTCTGCTGGCAGAAGATGTCCAGGCGGCGTTGGAACGTCTGGAGGCTGCAGTCGAGGCAGACAAACAGTCGCCGGAGCCGGAAGAGCCTGCGGAAGGAGAGGGCGGTGAACCTGCCGTAAGTCTCCCGCACCGCGCCTTGCCGCTGATCGAATTGCTCAAGGCGGCAAAGCCAAAATGCAACGTGATGTGGGAAAAGAACAACTAATCCAGCAGCCACGTGTGACAGTCATTCCTAATGACCTATACAGCTGCATCCATGCCCTGTGCAACGCGCACCATCTGCGTGAGTTGGAGCGGGGCCTGGGAGCAGGACAAGAAACACTGGGCCAAGCAGCGCAAGAAGCTTGCTGGTGGAGATCAACGAGGCGGTGGACACCGCCGGTGGGGTGCTCCAGCAAGCCGAAGCCGAGCGGTATCGACACCGATACCGGGCCGTGCTCAAGGCGGGGGAAACCGAGTCACCGCCTCCCGACGAAAGCCAGCGCACCCAAGGTCAGCGGGGACGTCTGAAGCGGACCAAGGCGCGCGGAGTCTCTATCGAGCGCGTGCGCGAGTACGAGGACGATGTGTTGCGCTTCATGGTGGTCGCCGAGGCGCCCTTCACCAACAACCAAGGGGCAAATGACCTGTGGATGACTAAGGTTCAGCAGACGGTGTCCGGGTGCTTTCGATCGGATGAGGGGGCCAGGCTCTCGGTACATTAACGCGAGCCCCGCGTACCGAATCCGCCCCTGCCATGGACGACTCGATGCCGTCGGCCTGGCGCCGCGGTGACACTTCTTCAAGCTGCAGCGGTCGACATTCCGCCTGTTCAGATCAAAGCCGGCCCATGAGAACCAGTATGACGAGGATGATCAGGATGATACCGATGACACCGATGCCGCCGTTACCGTAGCCGTAGCCGTAGCCGCCGAAGCGGCCACTGAAGCCACCAAGCAAGAAGATGGCCAGGACGATGATGAGTATGAGTCCGAGGGACATGATCAATCTCCGGAAGGATAGGAAATTCAGCCGCCTTAGCATAAGAAAGAATAGCCATAGGGCGCGGACCTGTCAACACCAAACGATACCGTACTGCCTGAAGTGCAAATCGTGGAGGACGGGCTCGTTTTGCTGATCGGCCGGCAAACCCAGGGCTACAACCTGGTGCCAATCTTCTAGCGGCGCATCGGACCGGCGCTACAGGCCGGCGATAGGGGCATTCCCTCCATTGGAGTTTTGGCTCGTCAGCAGAATCTGTAGTCGAGCTCCGGCTCGGGTAGAGCGCCGAGTGCGCCGAGTGCATGATACAAGGCGATTTCAGCGCCTTGATAGGTCCGAAAACCGAAGGATTCTCTCAGGGGTTCCCAACAGCGAGTGTGACTTGGGAAAACTATGTACACAGGAGTGTTACCCTCCGGTTTCTCAGCGATTCTCGAAATGGTTATAGTCGAACAGCGCTGCCTCGCCTGGTGTCAGGCGTATGTAGGCATCCTGTACTGCATCGCTATATGTCCAGAATGCCGCGTTGGTGCGGCGTATGCCGAAGCGGTCGACGAGGGCCCGGTAATCGCTTTCGGAAGACAGACCGCGTACTGCCGCGGTAAAGTCAGACAAACCGGTGGGCGGCATGACGTAGAGCGCATTCGGGTAGGCGCCGATGAATCCCGGCACGACCGTCAAGGTGTTTTCGTCCGGCCGCAGTGCCTTCTTTTCATCTGCCAGATGGGTAACATTGCTGCGTCCGGTATTACGCAACAGCGTAAAGTAGCGGGAGGTTCCGTCTGGGTCATCGAGACGCAGGAATGACGCCTCGGGCATCAGGGACAGGCTGCGCCCCCGGAGTGAAGCCAGTGCCTGCAATTCATCGCGCAGCGTCGAATCCGTGACCGTCGACAGGTCGAAGGAACCGTTGAGCACCGGCGCCAATCGTTTCCGGAGCAGGCTGTACAACTCGCGCTGCGGGTCGTCAGTCTTGTAGTCGATGCCGGAGTCCTGGTTGAACCAGGCCTTGGTGCCATACAGGTAGTCTTTCACCGACTGGTCCGCCCCGCGGTACCAGTAGTCGCGCACGGCGTCGCGCCGATCTGACGGCAGCAGTGCCAGGAAATTGAACTCGCCTTCCATGCGCAGGAAATCCATGAAGAGCCGCGAGTTGAGCTGGTGGCCGGCGTTGCCGTACACGTCGAAACCCGCCACCAGCAGATAGTGGATTCGCTCGAGCAGCGGATAGCCGATCAGCCAGGCGGTCTTGGGGGGAGCGCCCACCAGACCCTTGACTACCGACGCGCTGTTGAAATGCCGGAACACCGTCAACCCGGCGTTGGGGTTGCTGCCATCTCCATTCCAGACCACGTCCAGGGTGACTTTCGAGGGTGTATTGAGCTGGTGTTCCAGGTATTCCGATTTGGCTCTAAGGTATTCATCTTGCCGGCGCGAATATTCCAGCCACACAGTCAGTATTCGCGCATTACTACCTTCTCCGGACGGCAGGCTCAGGTTGGTGCTCTGGCGGGCGAGGAATTCGACGCCAGCCGCCGAGCCCGTCGTGTCCGGATTGACAAAAAATATCCAGAACCGGTCATCGATGGCGCTCAGGGCGATCTGTCCACGGCACACGGAGCCTTTGATAAAATTCATGATGCTAAATTCCGCCTCGTCGAGCATGAAGCGGTAACGAGCATTTACTGGCAGGGCTTGAAAGGCGATAAACGGGTTGGCGGCGACATCGATGGCATACGAGGGCAGCTTTACGACGCTGTAATCGGGAGTCAGAAACAGTTTTCGCCACAGCGCCATGCGAGCGGGTCCGAGTGAGTAGGGCATATGGGTCTTGGCGACCAGGGTTTCGCGTGTCGGCCACAGACGGTAGTAGACGCGGCTGACACCGGGGTCGTCATAGGGCCGGCGAGTGGCCAGTTCGCGAATCGGCTGTCCCGGCGGCGTGCTCGAACGGACCAGTTGAAAATAGTGATTGCCCGGATCGGAATCGAAATGCAGATGGGCCAGAAACAAGTGCTCATAGAGGTAGCGGCTGGTCAACCGCTCCTTCAGGGAATCGCCGTTGAGAAATTCTTCCCACGTGTTTACCTCATGCTCGACTGATGCCGCCAACGGCGCCGGTCCCTCGAAGGGCGCGCCCAGTTCCAGCCAGTTCACCAGCGTGGCGCGTTCGGTGTCGCTCAGGCCCGGCAGGCCGAAGGGCATGCCCCACTGAGGATAGTCCCGCTCGAATCTGTCGAATTCCCCGATGCTGGCGCACTGCTGCTTTCGGTTCAGGGAAAAATCGAAAGTCCCCGGGAGGACGCTGACGTCGGGAAGCGGGTGCCGGTTTTTGAGGTCCAGCATCCGAAACAGCACGCTTGCCGAGCGATTGGCAGCCGGTGTTTGTGAACGTTCATTCAGAACAGGATGAAAGCCGCGAGTCCTCCATTCGGACGGTGTTTGGGCATCGACGAACAGGCGTGTGGGCGAAGCTTGTAGGAGGCGCGCGCCGTCATATACCGTTTGTTTGCTGGCGCCTCGGGCGACGCCCTCCCAAGCCGAAAGCTTGAGCTGGCACGGAGCATCATAACAGCTGTGGCAGACTACGCAGCGGCGCTGAAGTATCGGCTGGATGTCATTGCGATAGGACATTCCCGGCGGCGGCGCCACAGCCACGTCGAAGCGCGTAGGGTCAGGTTCGCCATAGCGCTGGTCGAGCGTGTACCGCGCCATCATCGCGCACCCGGCAAACAGGGTCAGCAGCGTGAACAGTGTGATCCTTGCCATGAGAGTTTTTCCTTGCTGTTTCATAGGATGCCTGCGCCCGTAGCCCGTTCTGTGCAATCTACGATAACGTGTAGGTCAGATCAATAGGACCTGCAGATCAATATCGTCAGACATCGATTGATGTCTGAATCGCGGTTTTCATAAGCTTCAGTTCATCCAATTACACGTCAAAAGCGGTTGATGCATGGCGAGATTACCTCGCTTTGCTTTACCCGACCATCCCCAGCATGTCATATTAGAGTATTTCAATTATTGCTATCGCAGGATACCGTTAGAGCTAATGGTATGATTGAGCACCCTGCTGGTTATTCGTGGTCGAGCTACGGTTATTACGCGCTGGGTGATGACGACGAATAGGTGACACCCCCGCGGGGTGAGCGTGCGAGAAGCATGGAACACCAGCAAATCGGCCCTCGGCCCTTGGCGGCTGTCCGGGACTGCGGCGCTCGCACTGGCATTGCCGGTGCGGTACTTCAACACTTTGGGGCTACCCGTCTTGGCGGCGAGGTAGGGAGTCGATGCATCGGCCCGCGGTGTACTTGATCCGTACGCACGGTGGTGTGGGAGGCGGGGCGCCGTGAGGCGCCCCCCTATCCCGATTGCCCCCCCCGGGGGGGGGGCGATTCATGGTGTGAAGTAGCGGGTCATAGGCGGCTCAGCTTGTTCTAATGCTGGCTGTTATCGGGCCCGTGCTCATGGCCCTTGCCCTGCCCGCGCCGTTCTGGATCGCGGTCGTCAGCGTTCTTTCGCTGCGATGTTGGCTTCTGTTGCTGTTGCTGCCCGTGCTTCTGCTGTTGCTGCCCGTGCTTCTGCTGTTGCTGCCCGTGCTTCTGCTGTTGCTGCCCGTGCTTCTGCTGTTGCTGCCCGTGCTTCTGCTGTTGCTGCCCGTGCTTCTGCTGTTGCTGCCCGTGCTTCTGCTGTTGCTGCCCGTGCTTCTGCTGTTGCTGCCCGTGCTTCTGCTGTTGCTGCCCGTGCTTCTGCTGTTGCTGCTCGTGCTGCTGTTGCCGCTCGTGCTTCTGCTGTTGCTGCTCGTGCTTCTGCTGCTGCAGCTCGTGTTTCTGCTGCTCATGTTCCTTAGCTTTCCTGGGCTCGTGTTGCGGCGAGGCTGGCGTGGAACGCTGAATGTCCTGCCGCTGGGAGCCTCTATCCTCATGTACTCCCTGCCTTCCATGCTTAGATGTACCCTCCCGAGCAGGCGCTCCCTGCGTTGCTGACTCGTGATAGAGCTGCTGATAGTGTTTCCGGACTACGGGATCGCGGGGGTCGTACCGGTAATCGTGCTCCTGAAGCTCTCGCTGACGATCAACCTGTCGGGGATACCGATCGCCCGAATACTTCTTCTGATACGTCGGCAGCGGGGCAGGCGCCGGAGCGGCGCTGTGGTTCCACTGGTCCCACCCAGTTCTGCTGTGCTCCCAAGCGCGTCCCCAGTGATCGCCCCAATGGGGCGGCGCGTCAGCTTTCCATCCACGGAAGTACTCTGGAGGCTGGCGGTAGTAGCGCACAGGGATTCGCAGGACATATAACGGCACCTCCTCACGGCTTGTACCCCACCAGGGTCCGTCGTACCAGGCACTCGAGTACCAGTTATCGTCCCGGTACACCCAGTACATGCCATCGTAAAAGAAGTAGTTCGCGTCGAGTCGAGGAGCGTAGTAGACCGGGTACCCCGGCACGACGCGGAGGTCAGGAAAATCGTTCAGCCTGAGCCCGATGCTATCGTGTGCACGACCGGTATCGCCGCTGAGATCGTTCAGATAACGCGCGATATTCCGCAGGGGGGAGCTGCTGTTTCCATGTTCTCGCCGCACTTCGGGCTCGTGAAAGAGCTGCTGATAGAATTTCCGGACTACGGGGTCTCGGGGGGCGTAACGGTAATCGTGCTGCTGAAGCTCTCGCTGACGCTCAACTTGTCGGGGATACCGGTCGCCCGAATACTTCTTCTGATAGGTCGGCAGCGGGGCAAGCGCCGGAGCGGCGCTGTGGTTCCACTTGTCCCACCCGGTTCTGCTGTGCTCCCAAGCGCGTCCCCAGTGATCGCCCCAATGCGGCGGCGCGTCAGCTTTCCATCCACGGAAGTACTCTGGAGGCTCGCGGTAGTAGCGCACAGGGATTCGCAGGACATATACCGGCACCTCCTCATGGCTCGTGGCCCGCCATGGTCCGTCGTACCAGGTACTCGAGTACCAGTTATCGTCCCGGTACACCCAGTACATACCGTCGTAGAAGAAATAGTTCGCTTCCAATCGAGGCGCGTAGTAAACGGGGTAACCCGGTACGACACGGAGGTCCGGAAAATCATGCAGCGTAAGCCCGATACCCCGGTGTGGATCGCCGGTGCGGTCGTGCCCATACGCCTTACCGGCACTCTGGTGTGGATCGCCGCTGCGGTCGTGCCCATACGCCTTACCGGCACTCTGGTGTGGATTGCCGCCGCGGTCGTGCCCATACGCGTTACCGGCAGACGACGTCGCTGAGTAGCACAGAATCGCGACTGCGATAATTAAGTGGATAACTCTATGCATGTTATGACTCCTGATTCGCAGCCAGCATTAGCTACGAGTTGTCGATACGTATACATACATGTCGCCAGCCGGGTCTGTTCGATATCGTACATATGCGGCTTAAACCCGACTTTGACAGCGCATCGTCACATGGTTCTAAATTCCTGGGTCAGAACAATATGTTACGGGCGACACCAAGATCACCCATGTACGCAGGTCTTTGGGCGCCCTCAGGCGATGTCGAGAAGCCGTGCGGGCTCTGGGATCTCTCGAGTTTTCAATTGTTTATCGGCCACGGCAGGAGGCTCGGTGAGCTGCCACACCGTTCCGTCGAAGCTGGAGAATTGCGCAAGTTTTACTTGGCGCAGGTTGTCGCGGATGTTGCGCCAGGTGTCGGCGCAGGGGGGCTCGGCAACCCGCTCGAGCAGGAGGGGGAGCACGCTGAGGCCGACGTGGGCAGGGATGCGGTGCGCCGCCCAGCGATGTCATCCTTGAACCGCCCCGATCCCGAGGTATTTCTCCTGCTCCGCGAGGCAGGACTCGTAGCGCCCCTCCCAGAGGGCGCCGGTACGACGGTAGGTGGCGTTGAAATACCTTACGTACCGGCGGCCGGGCGACTGCATGGTCTCCGAGATCATGTCCTTCCTTTGCGGCGTCGCCAGAATATGCACGTGGTTGGTCATCAGCACATAGGCGTGGACGTCCATGCCGTGCGTTTCGCCATACTCGGAAAGCCATCTCGAGTAGCTGTAGAGATTCTCCTCTGCGGCCAAGCAAATCTGGCGATTATTGCCCCGCTGGATCACGTGCTGAGCGATCCCAGGCCGGCATATGCGCGGCACTCTTGCCATGGCGCAACTGTCCTTGTTTTTGCAGTTATCTCAAACCAGCATGAAAAGTTTACTCTGCCCCCCCTTTCAATCCTCCTTTCAACCCCCCTTTTCAACCCCCCTTTTCAACCCCCCTTTTCAACCCCCCTTTTCAACCCCCCTTTTCAACCCCCCCTTTCCCCTTTCTTGTCCCTTTCCCCTCACCGCATTCTTCGGCATTTTTTGCCTGAAGGCCATCAACGTCTCCGGTTTCGATTTTCACCTCTGCGATGCGGATTACGCCGCTGGCGGCCACGTCTTCGACTTGCAAGTGGGGCGGCCGTCCTTCGAGGTGACTCCGATATTCGACTTTGGCATGCACCTGCTTCATACACCCTTATTCGAACAGGTCGATCTGAGCCGCGATGATGACACTGCCACCGGGGCGGTCGAGAAGCCTCCGAGCCCTAAACCGCCGTCTTAGAGTTTCAACGACTCCTGCCGCTCGATGCGGATGTCATGAAGCGAGATCTGACAAAGCTTCCGGGGACTCGAATGGCACTTACTTAATCGACAACTGATTGATTACGAAAAATAATGAAGAGCCTGGAAGAATTCCAATCCCCTCTCCCTTGAGGGAGAGGGCTAGGGTGAGGGTGATTCCGGCCAGCAGAAAGAGCGCCTCCTCACCCCGGCCCTGTCCCCGGCACGGGGGGGAGGGAGAAGAAATTCACGCCTTTTTGTCATTGAAGTCCATGGGTTACGGCCTAAGCAGGCGGCATGCTCCCGGGACCCCGTAAACACCACGATCCCTAAGAGTGCGGCATCAGCGCCCTTAGCAACGAATCGTCCCACTGGTGGTGGATGGGATCATAGATTCCAAAGGGGCCAGCGAACGACCAGTAGCCCCAGCCGAAGCCATGCCTCTCGGCCTCACGCGCAACATACCCGGTCCACAAGGCGCGAGACTCAGAGTCGGCTTTATCGATGGCTCCGAATTCGCCGAGAAAGATCGGTCGTTCGTTCTCCAGGCCCCATCGTGCGATGAGATCGAAATCACGCAGCACGGACTGTTTCTCATCACGGGACGCGTTCCACGCGGTGCCCAACCAGGCATCGGACCCGGATACCCACACAGCGCCCTGATGCGTGAACCGCATGGGGTCATAGTAATGAATCGACACGATGATATGCCTGTCGTCGGTCGGTAGTTCGAGGTTTTTCAGGGCGTGGAGACGGGCGTAATCGGCCGACTCCACTACGATGGTTCGAGTGGAATCTGAGGAGCGGACCACATGGAGCGCGGCGGCGATCACGTTATTCCAGACTTTGGGATCCAACTGATTGTGTGGCTCACCGAGCAGATCGAACATGAGGTCATCAGGGTAATGCTCGTAGTGTTGTGAAATCTGTCTCCACAGCGCGAGAAACCGCTCTTCATGGGATGACGGATCGGACATGATTTCTTTGTAATGGCTGAAATCGATCACGACCGCCAATCCATTGGAAAGCCCTTGGTTGACCGCCCAGTCGACACGCGTGAAGAGCTCAGGATCGATCGTGTAGGGTCGGGACGTCGGAGCATGAGCGCTCCAGCGGATCGGGATACGCACTGCGGTGAATCCAGCATCCTTGACCAGCCGGAAGTACTCAGGTTTCAGGACAAGGCCCCAATCACCCTCCTGGGGCGCTTCCAGCGCATTGCCGAGATTGATCGTGCGTGCGAGACGGCGGTTCATCACAAGAGCCTCCCCGGTCGGTTGGTCGGTGGCACCAAGCCGTGTCGATGCAGAGCGCATACCGAGGTGAGCACACATGCGGCTATCAGGGCGAGGACAACGACAAGGGATGAGCCCCGATGCGCAGACCGTATCATGTTGATGTCCTCGAAGCTCGATGAAGGACGCCGATGTACCGGTCATTTTCCGGCATCTCTCCGCAATCATCGACGAAAAATAGCATTCATATGGATGTGTCTTCTGTGAGCAAGCATACCATCGAAGTGCTGGCGGGCCGGGTCGCGCGTTATCGATGGCCCTAGTGGCCCTGGGACGGAGGAAAACCCACTCGAAATCCGTTGATCACCGCGGTCATGCGGCTCGTCGCATGACGAAAAGAAGAAACTTCAGGTCTCAAGTAAGTGCCATTCGGATCAAGCCTGTCTTTCCGCAGAGGGCGCTCTTTGCATTCGCCATTTCCTGATAGGGAAATTTGACTCAATGGATGGCAAGCGTCTGTCCGACACCGCGCAGATCGACACCCAATGGTCGCCTGCCGCACAAAGACTAGACGGAATCATGAGTCCCGGATGGTGGGCGTGCGCTCCGACAGACTGTTTCATGGAGAGCGGCCAGGCACCCGATCTCTGCTGCCAAAAGGGTCGGCAACTGCTTCAGGGCCCGCCGGGCCACCGGGCCAGAGTGCTGGCCGCCGGGTAGGCCCGCGCCAAGCGCCTCCATGCTGTTCTATGTGTGCTAGCGAACAGACACTTTTTCAGTATAGCCGGATCATCCGCACTTCTCTACTCACTATACAAAGGACACAAAAGACACACCGTGAATATCAAGCTCGCGACAGGCGTTTCCATCGTTGGGAGCTTGCTCGCCCCCTAACAGCCCATGCCGAGGATGCACCTCGGACCGGGCGCATCCCATGACATTCATCAAGGACTCGGCGATAACCACCAAAGTCAAGGCCAAGCTAGCCGCAGAAAAGATAAGAAGTCTGGTGCACATCAAGGTCGATACGGACAGCAATGGCGTAGTGGTTCTGAGCGGCATAGTCAGAACCCAGAAAGAAGCGGACAAGGAGGTTTCAATTGCGCGAGGGACCGAAGGCGTAACGTCGGTCACGAGCAAATTGCGAATCAAGAAGGATGATTAAGCTTCTGCTTGATGGCGGATATCCTGACATTCCGGATGCGCCCAGCGCGTAACTAGAGCTTGCGCGGCCGTGCCCCGATTCCAACAGAATCGCGGCGGGGTCTCACAATAGAGTCGTAAGTCAAGAAACACCAACCACAGGACTTTCAAAATGAAACGTTTTCTCATGGCAGTGGCTGTAACCGCCGTCGCAGTCACCACTCCGGCACTCGCTGCCGACGTTGGCGTCGCGATCAGCATTGGCCAGCCCGACTTCTACGGCCGACTCGACATTGGCGGCTATCCGCAGCCACAAGTGATTTATCGTCAGCCAATAGCAGTCGAGAGGGTGCCGATGGACCGCCCGCCGGTCTATCTGCGCGTGCCCTCGGACCACGCAAAACACTGGAGAAGGTACTGCCGCGAATACAACGCATGCGGCGAGCGGGTCTACTTTGTGAAGGACAGCTGGTACAGCCACGAGTATGTCCGGCGCTACCTGGAACATCATCGTGGCCACCAGGATAACCGCCACGACGACCACCGGGACGATCATCGCGGAGGCCAGGACGACCACCGGGACGATCATCGCGGAGGCCAGGGCGACCACCAGGGCGGCGATCACGACCATGGGTCTAATCGCTAAGGCATAGTCGCAACCACTGATCGAACTCATACCTCCGCAATGTCGCGGAGGTATTTGCGGTAGCAGTCGAAGTTGAGATCTGGGGTCAGAGTAAACTTTTCCCTTTCATCGAGTCCGCTGTTTCGGTAGCTCGACCACCGGTAATCCTAGGGGTCTTCCGCCATTGCGGCGCGCGCCGGATTGAGCTCAATGTTGCGGTAGCGCAGAAAAGGGTATTTCTCCTGTTCCGCGAGGCAGGACTTGTAGGGCCCTTCCCAGAGGGTGCCGGTACGATGGTAGCTAGCGTTGAAAGATCTTACGTACCGGCGGCCGAGCGACTGCATGGTCTTCGAGATCCTGTCCTTCCTTTGCGGCGTCGCCAGAATATGCGCGTGGTTGGTCATCAGCACATAGGCGCAGACGTCCACGCCGTGCGTTTCTCCATATGTCGTATAGCCAGCGTTGAAGGTCGCCATCTTGCGATGGTCCTTTAGGTCGCGGAGGACGTGGCCCGTGCGGACCCGCATGCGGGGTGCTGTGGGAGCCGAGGGAGAGAACCCCCCCGGCGACCCGATTAAGGCGGTGCACAGCCGCTTTTTGATTATTTCTGTGTAAAATACGCCACCATTACAGTCCAAAAAATAAAAATTGTTACTGAAATGAGACCACTGGTCTTCATATCTGACCTGACCTGACCTGACCTGATTGACGGGATAGCTGTTACCACCCGGAACAAGCTCATACAACACCTCTATGGTGTCCCCGCATCGCAACGTGTCGAAGAACCGTTTACTGTTTAGATCTTGATCGTGCACTACCCTATGGCCTTTTGCATCGACAAACTCATATTTCACCGAGTAGTGCACCACTGACTCGCTACCGGAGTTGTCCATCTTAGTGTCCACTATTCTTGCTACCGTGGTTCTTCCGGTAGTGATTAGTCGTCGTAAACGCATCGCCTCTCGAACGTAGGCGAAGAGGCCACCCGCGCAGAATAGACTCACAATAGCTATGTCGAAATCTACATGCATCGCTGTCATTCAGCGTAAAAGACCCTTCCGATGTGCGTGGGACCGGCCGTTCCGGCACCGGGGTCTCCGCGGGAGGCCGGGTCGGCCAGGGGGCTGGCCTCCTACGGGTGTAGCGCCGTGATCGCTCAATGATAGCGGCGCATCTGGCCGACCAGGATGCCCTGGATGCGGACCTGGGCGGGGCGAAACTCCAAGGGCTCCATGGCGGCGTTGGCCGGATGCAGGATGACCTTGCCGCGTTTCTGCTCGATGCGCTTGAGGGTGGCCTCTTCGTTGTCGATGAGGGCGACGACGATTTCGCCGTTGCGGGCGTGGTCGCGTTGCTCGATGACCACCCAGTCGGCGTCGAGTATGCCTTCCTCGATCATGGAGTCGCCGCGCACCTGCAGCACGTAGCAGGGGCGCTCGGTGCGCAGGGCCGGGGGCACGTGCACCGGCTCGGCGTTCTCGATGGCCTCGATCGGGCGGCCGGCGGCGATATAGCCGAGCAGGGGCAGGGCGTTCTCGTCGTGTTCTTCCGGATGGGCGAGCCGCACGCCCCGATGCAGGTGGTTCATGGGCTCCACCAGGCCGGCCTCGATGAGGGCCTGGATCTGCTTGTGCATGGAGCCGCGGGAGCTGAGCCCCAGGGCCTGGCATAGCTCGTCCAGGGAGGGTGGGTGGTCGAAGAGATCCTCGTTGTCCTGGAGGTACTCGTAGATCTCGCGCTGGCGGCGCGTGAGGGGGTCTGTGGGCATGATCTTGGGCTCCTTTGTTTTCAAAAGCCCTCTCCCTGAGGGAGAGGGGACAAGAGGGCCCCCTCACCCTAGCCATCTCTCTGAGGGAGAGGGGATAAGAAGAGGGGGAGGGGATTAGAAGCCCTGTTGATCGTTCCCAATCTGTTCTATAGTTGGGCAGAGTATAGAACATAATGAGAACCCTGCCCATGAGTATGCCTGCCGAGGAGCTGAGCGAGGTCGCCGGGCCTGCGGATGTCTCGCGTCTGACGGCCCATCTCAAGCGCAAGTACCGGGCGCGCATCACCGGGGAGCTGGTGATCCCGTCGCGGGAAGGGCGCTTCGCGGAGCTGCCCGAGGAGCTGGATGAGCGCCTGCGCACGGCGCTGCAGCGGGGCGGGGTCGAGCGGCTCTATACCCATCAGCGCGAGGCATGGGATGCGGCTCGGGCGGGGCGGGCGTTCGTGGTGGTGACACCCACCGCTTCGGGCAAGACGCTCTGCTACAACCTGCCGGTGCTGCAGGCGGCGCTCACCGAGGGGGCCAAGGCGCTGTATCTGTTTCCGACCAAGGCGCTCTCCCAGGATCAGGTGGCGGAGATCGTCGAGCTCAACTACGCCGGCGGGCTGGGGGTGCGGGCCTATACCTTCGACGGCGACACCCCGGGCGATGCGCGCAAGGCAGTGCGCACCCGGGGCGATATCGTGGTCTCCAATCCCGACATGCTCCACCAGGGGATACTGCCGCACCACACCAAGTGGGCCCAGTTCTTCGAGGGACTGCGCTATGTGGTGATTGACGAGATGCACAGCTACCGTGGGGTGTTCGGCTCCCACGTGGCGAACGTGCTGCGGCGTCTGCGCCGGGTCTGCGCCTTCTACGGGTCCGATCCGGTGTTCATCTTCGCCTCGGCCACCATCGCCAATCCCGGGGAGCTGGCCGGCAGGCTGATCGAGCGGGAGGTGCTGGCGATTACCGACAGCGGTGCGCCCCAGGGCGAGCGCCAGCTGCTGCTCTGGAACCCGCCGGTGATCAACCCGGATCTCGGCATCCGCGCCTCGGCCCGCTCTCAGACCACCCGGGTGGCACGGCTCGCCACGCGCATGGGGCTGAAGAACATCGTCTTCGCTCGCACCCGCCTGATGGTGGAGGTGCTGACCAAGTACCTGAAAGACGTGTTCGACAAGGACCCGCGCAGGCCGCCCCGGGTGGAGGCCTATCGCGGGGGCTATCTGCCCAGCGAGCGTCGGGCCACCGAGCGGCGCCTGCGCGCCGGGGACCTGGACTGCGTGGTCGCCACCTCGGCCCTGGAGCTCGGGGTGGACATAGGCGCACTGGATGTCTGCGTGCTCAACGGCTATCCCGGCACCATCGCCGGGACCTGGCAGCGGCTCGGGCGGGCAGGGCGGCGCAACCGCAGCTCGCTGGGCGTGCTGGTGGCCTCCAGCGAGCCGCTCGACCAGTACATCGTGCGCAATCCCGAGTTCTTTCTCGGCGCCTCGCCCGAGCATGCGCGCATTGACCCGGACCAGCTGCTGATTCTCATCGATCACGTGCGCTGCGCCGCCTTCGAGCTGCCGTTTCGCGAGGGTGAGGAATTCGGTGCCGGCGGCGGTTCGCGGCCAGCGGCCGCTCCTACAGGCGAGCTGCTGGCGTATCTGCAGGAGCAGGGCGTGCTGCACCGCGAGGGCGGGCGCTGGCACTGGAGCGCCGACAGCTATCCGGCCAATGCGGTGTCCCTGCGCTCGGTGGCCGAGGGCAACTTTACCGTCATCGACACCACCGGCGGTGCCCGCAACGTGATTGCCGAGGTGGACTACGCCGGCGCACCCATGACCCTGTACGAGGGGGCGATCTACCTGGTGCAGGCGAGCCCCTGGCAGGTCGAGCGGCTGGACTGGGAGGGCCGCAAGGCCTTCGTCACCCGCACCCGCGCCGACTACTACACCGACGCCATCGACTACACCAAGCTCAAGATCCTCGAGGCCTTCGAGCGTGCGGGCCAGGGCAGGGGCGAGGCCGCCCACGGGGAGGTGCACCTGGTGCGGCGCATCGCCGGCTACAAGAAGATCCGCTACTACACCCACGAGAACGTCGGCTACGGCAACATCCACCTGCCGGACCAGGAGATGCACACCACGGCCGCCTGGTGGCAGCTCGCCCCCGGGCTGCTGGACGAGCACTTCCCGGGCCGCCAGCAGGCCCTGGACGGCTTTCTGGGTGCGGCCTACGCCATGCACCACGTAGCGGCCCTGCGCATGATGTCCGAGCCCCGGGATCTGGGTCGGGCGGTGGGCGATGGCGATGCCCGCTGGTTTGCCACCGTCGGCCCGAATGGGCGCGGCCAGATGCGAAGCTTCGAGGGCGAGGAGCTCAGCCCCGAGGCCGAGGGCCGGTTCCGCCCGGCGGTGTTTCTCTACGACAACTATCCCGGCGGGGTGGGGCTCTCGGCACCGCTGTTCGACCAGCGCCAGGAACTGGCAGAGCAGGCCCAGGCGCTGGTCGCCGCCTGCGGCTGCCGCTACGGCTGCCCGGCCTGCATCGGGCCGATTCTCGCCTCGGACGAGCAGCGCGGCTACTCGCCCAAGGCCATGGCGTTACAGGTGCTGGAGCTGCTGCTCGATGGACATTAAGGAGAGGCTCGCAATCCTCAAGCGCCAGAGCGGGGGCGCGGTGGGGCCGCAGCAACCTGCCGCCTCTGGGGTTGCCGAGCGTATCCGGCGGCTCAGGGGTGCGATGGAGTCCCCTGGCAGACCCTCTGTAAAGCCCCCTGTAAGACCCCCTGTGGGAGCGGCGCCCCGCCGCGATGGGTCGGATCCTCGAATCGCGCCGGGGGCGGTGCTCCCACAAGGGGGGGCGGCCGTGGGCGATGAGCGGGGTGTGGGGCTCCGGCAGAGGCGGGCGGGCGCACAGATCGCGCCGGGGGCGGCGCTCCCACAGCAGGGGCAGGGGGAGCTGGGGATTGGGTCGGGTGTGGGGCTCTCACGGGAGCGGATGGCTTCGGGAATCGCGCCGGGGGCGGCGCTCCCACAAGGGCGGGGGGGCTCGGGAATGGGGCTTCCGCCTGGGCATCCCGGAGCTGGGGTGCCCTGTGGGAGGGGCGCCCCCGCCGCGACAGGTAGCAAGCCGATACCGGGCATGGACGAGACCGCCTTGGCCGAGCGCCTGGGCGGTGAGCGGCTGGCCCCCGGCCTGATCCTCGTGACCCGTCGGCTGGCGCTGGCCAGCCATCATGGCAGCGTGTGGCTGGCGGGGCTCTCCGCGCGCACCGCGATGCTGCCCGATCCCGCGGACGGCGCGCCGGAGCGCTGGCTGCTCATCGATACCGAGACCAGCGGTCTGTCGGGGGGCGCCGGGACCGTCGTGTTTCTGCTTGGCCTGGCGCGCCTGGAGGGCGAGACGCTGCAGGCGCGCCAGTACCTGCTCACCGCGTTCGCCGGGGAGGCGGCGCTGTTCGAGCACGCGGCGGCCTGGGCTGGCTCCGGGCGTACCCTGGTGAGCTTCAACGGCAAGAGCTTCGACCTGCCCCTGCTCACGACCCGGGCGCGGATGACCAGGGTGGCTGACCCCTTCGCGGGTCTCGCCCATCTGGATCTGCTGCATGCCACCCGCCGGGTGTATGGCCGGCGCTGGAGCGACTGCCGGCTCGGCACCACCGAGCGGCGCCTGCTCGATTTCGAGCGTGAGGGCGACCTGCCGGGTGCCGAGGTGCCCGGGGTCTGGCTCGACTGGCTGCGCCGCCGGGATGGCTCGCGCCTGGGCGAGGTGCTGCGACACAACCACTGGGACATGGTCTCGCTGGCTGCGCTCGCCCTGCGCCTTGGGGAGGTGTACCGCGAGCCCGCCCGCTGGGGCGCAGACGCACTGGCCGTTGCCCGGGCGTGGGGCGCGCGGGGCAGGGAGGATGCTGCGCGACAGGTGCTGGATGCCCATCGCCGGGACCTGGAGCCGGAAGGGCTTCTGGAGCTGGCCCGCCTGCACCGGCGCAGCGGTGTCTGGGCCGAGGCCTGTGCCATCTGGAGGGCGTTATCGGCTCAGGGCCATGCCGAGGCCTCGGAGCAGCTCGCCAAGTACCACGAGCATGTCGCCAGGGATTACATCAGCGCCCTGGACTATGCATCCCGGCTGCCCGTTGAGCCCCGCAACGAGCACCGGTGCCGTCGCCTGGAGGTCAAGCTCAACCGCCGCAGCCTCCAGGCGGCCCTGCTGCCTTAGCGGCAGAGGTCGGACGACGGCGCCGGGCGTAGGCGATCGCGCCCAGGCGAGCGCTCCCACAGCCGGGGAGAGCCGTGCCGAAACCGCAACCCGGTCTGTCACACCCTGTAGGAGCGAGCGCCCGCTCGCGATAGTGCCCCGTAGGAGCGAGCGCCTGCTCGCGATGATGCCCGGGGTCTTCGATCGCGCCCAGGCGGGCGCTCCTACAGGCGGGGAGGGCCGTGCCGAAACCGCAACCCGGTCTGTCACGCCCTGTAGGAGCGAGCGCCTGCTCGCGATGATGCCCGGGGTCTTCAGATCGCGCCCAGGCGGGCGCTCCTACAGGCGGGGAGGGCCGTGCCGGGGCCGCAACCCGGTCTGTCACGCCCCGTAGGAGCGAGCGCCTGCTCGCGATGATGCCCTGGGGTCTCCGATCGCGCCCAGGCGGGCGCTCCTACAGGCGGGGAGGGCCGTGCCGGGGCCGCAACCCGGTCTGTCACGCCCCGTAGGAGCGAGCGCCTGCTCGCGATGATGCCCGGGATCTTCAGATCGCGCCCAGGCGGGCGCTCCTACAGGCGGGGAGGGCCGTGCCGAAACCGCAACCTGGTCTGTCACGCCCTGTAGGAGCGAGCGCCTGCTCGCGATGATGCCCGGGATCTTCAGATCGCGCCCAGGCGGGCGCTCCTACAGGCGGGGAGGGCCGTGCCGGGGCCGCAACCCGGTCTGTCACGCCCCGTAGGAGCGAGCGCCTGCTCGCGATGATGCCCGGGGTCTTCAGATCGCGCCCAGGCGGGCGCTCCTACAGGCGGGGAGGGCCGTGCCGAAACCGCAACCCGGTCTGTCACGCCCTGTAGGAGCGAGCGCCTGCTCGCGATGGTGTCCGGGGTCTTCGATCGCGCCCAGCGGGGCGCTCCCACCATCAGTCCCCGCGCTCTTTCACCAGGGGAGGCACCACGTTGGTGTCGTGGGCGTACTTCTCGATGCTGTAGCTCACCCCGGACGGGGGCGGCTGGTTGGTGATGTGCCATCCGCCTTTGGCATCCTGCCATTTATAGACGGTCGTGGTCTGCAGGTCGTGTCCCAGGGGGGTGCGCGCGGCCCACTCGGGCAGCGCCTCGGGGTGCAGGTAGTAGTAGCCTGCAGTCCATCCGATGGCCGCCAGGGCGACCACCAGCCAGAAGATCCGGGCCTTCCAGGGATTGGAGGGTTTGAAGCGCATCGCTTGCGTCTTGCTGTGACCGGGGTCCCGGGCCACTATAGCGCGCGCCCCGGGGTTCGGCACGGGCGGAGGTTGTGACCCGGTTCGCGGAACCGGGGGCGGGGGCCATGGTCTTTGAGCTAGAGTTTTCCCCGGGACCGGCCGATTGCCGGACAATGGTCGGTGCCTTGGCCAAGTAGCCGGATCTGCCTGGCGCTGTTGGGCAGCCAAGCCGCGCCCCGGTGGTGCGGGCGTGCAGGTGCTCGAATCGAGCCCCGAGAAAGCATTTTGAAAGCGAGGATGCAGCAGGACAGCAGGGTCCTCGTGCATCGAGCGATTGTATCCAATCGGAGATTTCAGATGAGAAGCAGTTTGCCTTTGGTGATGTTGTTTGCCGGATCTGCGCTGCTGCAGGGTTGTGCGACGAACTACCCGCATCAGCGGGCCGCGGCCGGCGCGACTGTCGGCGCGATCACCGGCGCAGTCATCGGCCATCAGCTCGACCACAAGAGCGGCAGGTTTTACGGCGCGGCACTGGGCGCCTTGGCCGGCGGGGCGGTCGGGAACTACATGGACAATCAGCAGCGGGACCTGCAGCAGTCTCTGGCCGATGAGCGGCGGCGCAACCAGATCCAGATCCAGCGTATGGACGACAACTCACTCAAGCTGACCCTCGACAGCGAGGTGTCGTTCGCGTTCGACAGCGCCGAGATCAAACCGAGCTTCCAACCTTCGCTGGACAAGCTGGCGGGTCTCCTGGGCAAATACGCGAAGACCCGGGTGCGCGTGGTCGGTCACACCGACAGTGTGGGATCGGACCAGTACAACCAGGATCTGTCAGAGCGCCGGGCCTTTGCAGTGTCGGACTATCTGGCCAACCGGGGCGTGGACCCCAGGCGCTTGACCGCGGAAGGGCGCGGCGAGCGCGAGCCGCGCGCCAGCAACGCGACCGACGCGGGGCGGCAGCTCAACCGCAGGGTCGAGATCTTCGTGACCCCCATCGTCGAGGGAGAGCAGGGCAGTCAGTATCAGGAGCAGCCCGGCTACCAGGAGCCCAATCAGCCGCCGCCGGGCTACCGGCAGCAGCCTAGCTACCAGGGCCCGAGCCAGCAGCAGCCCGGCTACCAACAGGGCCCTTACCAGCCGCAGCCCGAGCTATCAGGGGCCTCACGACCAGCAGCCCAGCTATCAGGGGCCTTACGACCAGCAGCCCAGCTATCAGGGGCCTTACGACCAGCAGCCCAGCTATCAGGGGCCCTACGATCAACAACCCGATTACCAGGGGTCCGACCAGCAGCCGGCCAATCCGAGTGCTTATCCGCCGCCCGCGCCGACCTATCCCGGCCCCTCTCAGGGCCAGCCCAGCTACCAGGGCCCTTACGAGCAGCGGCCCTACCAGGGTCCTTATCAGCCGCCGCAATATTGATCTGGAATACGTCGAGCGATCGGTTGCAGATGGGAAGGCGGGAATCCAGCTGGCCAGCTCGGCCGGGCTCCCGCCGTTCCTTTTTCGTTGCGCGGCAAGATGTCATGGTCAATGTTCAAAGCTCACCGCCCCATTGAAAGGAAATATCCCCGACCGAGGCGAGAGCTTTACGATCCTGGCCCTCCCAACGGGGTCTGATCGCAATCGCATAAATTCAGACGCAGTGGGCTTTCCCCAGCACGAGAGATCATCCTAGAAGCGGCCGTTGAACGGCTGCCAGGGTGCGTGCCGCGTGGTGTCTGGCAAGGCATAACGAGGCGGACTAAATCGCCGGGAGCGATTTGAACAGCTACCGCTGGCCCGCAGGGCGAAGGGCAGGATGCCCGGAGTAATAGTAGATCTATGCCAACGAGTTATAACGCAGCCAGGCGCCGCGCGGTGCGTGCTCTGGTGGTCGTAGCGGCCGTCACCCAACGGGTGAGCAGCAGGTTTGTCCTGTGCCATGGTCGAATCAATGACTTGATCGCTATTGGAAGCGGTCAACTGCCGTTTCTAGGATCATAGGTTGATGCGAAATGAATATTTCGAAACTGTCAAACCTCGGGGGTCTTCCCGGGGGAGCTGTGGGTTTTCCCCCTTCAAAATAAACTGTTGATGCATAAAGAAAATCAATTTGTAATACTATAAGGAAATACTAATCTCTAAGTAGGGAAAGTAGAAAGCAAAGGCGGCACGGATGCAACAGAAAGGAGGTGTACCATGTGGGCTCCACTTGCAGTGTTGTTTCTCGTCGTGGGTGGCGCGAGCACGCCTGGCATGATTCAAGCCGAGCGCGCATATTTGCAGCAGCACCCTACCATTGAGGTTCAGGAGATCCAGACCACGCAGATCGGCTTGCCGAGCACGCCGCGGCTGGTCTCGGAATAGGCTCGCGTCGAGCACAAGAACACATCGGGGGCCTCGGTTGAGTGCCGGGGCTCCGGGCCTCTACCAGCGATGTCTGGTATGCCTCCTGCTTGCCCCACCTTGAGGTGGGGCTTTTGTGTCCCCTCCCTCAGCGCCGATCCCAAACCTGGACGTAGACCCATCCCTGCTTCGCCGTCCGGCGCCTTCAGGGTGGGCCGCATACGCGGTTGCTGAAGGCCGGCCGCCGGCCGCTCAGCGCTGCGCCGTTCTCCATCTGCTGGAGCAGGGCGATCACCTGCAGCGAGGTCTCGGATAGGCGCTGCATCAGCCCGGTCAGCAGCACGCGGTTGGCTTCGTCCCCGGCCGCTGCGAGCAGCTCGACGCCCAGCTCGTGCAGCCGGCGGTGAACCGGCTCCAGACGCTGGAATGCAGGGTTTGCCGCGAACTCCTGTCCGCTGCCGTAGTACCACTGCCCCAGTCCGCACTTGCGATGATCCATCTCCGGAATCTCGCACAGCGGTTCGGGGCGGGTGCCGCCGAAGGCCATGCGGGTCACGGCGGTGATCAGCGTGCGCCGCCAGTCGATGTGGTCGAGCTGGGCGAGGTGCAGCAGACCCTCCGGCAGGGCAGTCCAGTGGTGCTGCTGGCGGATGAATCCCAGCAGGTCGGCCAGCGGCAGCGCCGGGGAGATCCAGTCGCCCTGGGCGCGCGAGCAGCCGCTGCGCATCAGGAACTCGTAGCAATCCGGTGAGTGCACGCCCTCGGCGACTACGCTCAGGCCGAGCTCGTGGGCCATACGCACGCTCGCGGTGACGATGCGCATGCTCTTGCGCGAGGTCTCCATCCGCGCGATCAGCGCCCGGTCGAGCTTGATGCAGCTGAACGGCCACTGGCTCAGGCTGTCGATGGAGGAGAACCCGGTCCCGTAGTCGTCCATGATCAGGGCTATGCCCATCTCCACCAGCGCGCCGAGGTGGCGCTGGATCTCCGGATCCGCCCGGAGCAGGGAGCTTTCCGTGATCTCGATGCCGAGACGGGCGGGATCGATCTCTTCGCTGTCGATCGCCTCGCCAAGCACTCTCACCAGCCGGTCGGTCCGCAGATCCTGGGAGGAGACGTTGACGCTCAGCACCGCGTGGGGGTCGGCGCCGTCGATCACCCACCAGTCCGCCAGCAGCCGCGGCAGCATGTGCAGCGTGATCTCGGTGATGAAGCCCTTCTCTTCGGCGAGCGGGATGAATCGGTCGGGGAGTACCAGGTCCCGGTCGGGCGGCGTCCAGCGCAGCAGCGCCTCGGCCCCAGAGAGTCGACCGGTCAGCAATGACACGAAGGGCTGGTAGTGGAAGCTCAGCTCGTCGTTCTCTACGGCCTTCACGAGCTCTCTCAGGGTGATCTGCTGCGCGCTCAAGGGCTGGCCGTCCAGACGAATCATATGAGAATCGCCAAGCTTACCGCGGTGCCGGGCAACCGCCAATCGGGGGAGCGTCTCAAGGCCGAGGGCCCCGCGGCACCGCCTGGGGCTCGACAAACTCCAACAGTCCTTCGCGTCCTCCTTCGCGTCCGAGTCCCGATTGCTTCATCCCGCCGAAGGGTGCCTCGGGGGTGGGTCCAGTGGCCGTGTTGTGCCCGACGTGGGCGAACTCCAGGGCGGCGATGACCCGCTCGGCCCGGGCCTCGTCGGCGGTGAACAGGTAAGCGGCGAGACCCTGCTCAGTATCGTTGGCGAGGCGGATCGCCTGTGCCTCGCCCTCGAATTCCATGATCGCAACCAGGGGGCCGAAGGTCTCCTCCCGGGCCGCGCGCATGCCCGGCAGCACGCCGCGGATCAGGGTGGGGGCGAAGAAGGTCCCACCGGCCGGACTCCATTCGCCGGGGTCGCCGCCGGCCACCAGGACCGCGCCTTGGGCCAGCGCGTCGCTCAGGTGCAGGCGCACCTTCTCGTAGGCGCGCCGGTCCACCAGCGGGCCCATGTCGACCCGGCTGTCCATGCCGTCGCCCAGGCGCAGCCTGCTGACCCGTCGGGCGAGCCGGTCCGCGAAAGCCGCGGCCACCGGGCGCTCCACCAGCACGCGGTTGGCGCACACGCAGGTCTGGCCGCTGCCCCGAAACTTGTTGGCCACCAGCTGCTCGACGGCGAGGTCGAGATCCGCGTCGGCAAACACCAGAAACGGGGCGTTTCCGCCGAGCTCCAGGGTGAGGCGCTTGACGCCGTCCGCGCTCTTGCGGATCAGCGCCTTGCCGACCTCGGTGGAGCCGGTGAAGCTCAGCAGCCGCACCGCCGGGCTGCGCAGCAGCGTGTCGGCGATCGGCTCGGCCGGACCGGTGACCAGATTGACCTTGCCTGGGGGCAGCGCGAGCCGCTCGTGGAGCAGCGAGAACAGGGCGATCGTGGTCAGCGGGGTCTTCGAAGAGGGCCTGACGACACAGGCGCAGTCCGCGGCGAGGGCCGCCGAGAGCTTCTTGGCGATCATCCCGATGGGAAAATTCCAGGGAGTGATCAGGCCGACCACCCCGGCTGGGCGGTAATGCACGGTCCAGGTGCAGCCGCGCGGGCGCTCCGCGAGCCTGTAGGGCGCCAGCCGGTCGATGTTCTCGGCGCAGAAGCGGAAGAACCCCGCCGCATAGTCGACCTCGCCCTGGGCCTCGCCCCAGGGTTTGCCGTGCTCCAGGGTCAGGATGCGGCCGATCTCGCCGCGTTGCTGGGTCAGGGCATCCGCAATAGCCTGCAGCCAGGTGCGGCGCTGCTCCAGCGGCGTCGTGTGCCCGAGCGCAGCGGAGGCCGCGGCTATCGCCCGCTCCACCTCGGCCGGCCCCATGGACGGGACCTCGGCGAGATGGGCCCCGGAGGCGGGATTGCGCACCACCATTCCGGCTTCGAAGTCGGCCCCTGTCCAGCGCCCGTCGATGTAGCCCTGGATCTGGCTGAGCAGCGGGGACTCGATGGTCACGCGTACCTCCTTGAACCTAGAAACGGCAGTTGACCGCTCCGAACAGCGATCGAGTGATGGGTTGGACCAAGGTGATGGACAAACTCGATACTCACCCATTGGGTGATGGCCGCTACGACCACCGGGGCACGCACCCTGGCGGCCGTTCAACTGCCGCTTCTAGGTTGAAGGGCGGAGCGCCCGGCGGCCCCTGCGCAAGTCTGGCACAGCGCACAGGCGTGGTGCCCCCGGAACGTCGGTGCTGGACTCAGCCGCCGGCCTGCAGCGTGACGGGCACATCCAGCTCTGCGCCGTTGCGCCAGATGTGCAGTCTCACCGGATCGCCGACGTGGTGGTCATCCAGGCGTGCGTGCAAGGCGGAGACGCTGTCCACGGGCTTGCCGTCCATGGCCAGGATGATGTCTCCGGGGGTGACGCCGCCCTCGCTGTCCACCCGGGTGCCCCGCAGACCGGCCACCTCGGCGCTCGATCCCGGCTCTACCCGGAGCACCAGCACACCCTTGACCCCGAGCTTCCCGGTGACCACCCGGTTGATGTCCTCGTCCATTGTGATCCCCAGGCTCGGGGCGATGTACTTGCCCTGGGCGATCAGCTGGGATACCACGCGGTTGACCGTATCCACCGGCACGGCGAAGCTGATGCCGGCGCTGGCCCCCGAGGGGCTGTAGATGGCGGTGTTGATCCCGATGAGCCGTCCGGCACTGTCCAGCAGCGGGCCGCCCGAGTTGCCCGGATTGATCGCGGCGTCGGTTTGGATCAGGTGCTCGATGGTCGTCCCGTTCTTCTCTTCCAGGGAGCGGTCCAGGGCCGAGACGATGCCGCTGGTGAGGGTATAGTCGAGCCCGAAGGGATTGCCGATGGCGAACGCCTTCTGGCCCACCTTCAGGTCGCCGCTGGTGCCGATGGGCACCGGCGGGGGGTGGTCAAAGGGCACATTGATGCGCAGTACGGCGAGGTCGTGCGCCGGGCTGGAGCCCACCAGCACCGCCTTGTAGGTGCGCCCATCATTGAGCCGCACCAGGGCTTCCGAGGCGCCCTCAATGACGTGGTTGTTGGTGACCACGTCGCCCAGGTCGTCCCACACCAGGCCCGAGCCGGTGCCCTTGGCTACGCTGAGCACGTTGCGGGTCCAGAGGTCGAGCACGCGCTCCCGGGTACTGATGAACACCACCGAGGGGCTGGCTTGCTGGAAGATCTGGATAGTGGTGCGTTCTTCCGGGGCCAGCTCGCCGCGGGCCATGACCGCTCGCGGCTGCGCCGTGAGACCGATGAGGTAGTGCTCGATCGAGGGCAGGAGCTGCCAGATGATCATGATCAGCACGGCTGTCCAGGCGATCCAGCGTAGACGGCGTATCAAGGGATCGGTTTCGGTGCGCATGTGAAAGCTTCTCTGGGATTCGGGCACCAGGGCCCTTGAGACGAACGCAGGCCTCAGGGCTCGGGCCCGCAGGCCCCGGCCGCTCGCGCCGGCGCAGGCCGGCAATGGGAGATGCATTTTACCGGACAGTGCTCGAAGATGCCGTCCCGGCGGCTCTGTCAGACGGCCTTCAGCCATGCCGTCCATAATTGGGATGGGCCGGCAGGACTCAAACGGGCCTTCGGGGAGCTAAACCATGAGCGGGAAGATCGTCGCGGTCCGGGCCTCGACCCGGCTGAGGGCCGGCCGGCTCGCCGGAGCGGAGGCTTCGGGCGCAGGCGCTCGGGGTGGCAAGGGGTCCGGCCCATGAGCCGGGCGGCTGCCGTGGCCTTGCCGGAGCTAAGCGGGCTGAGCCTGAGCGCGGGGAGCAGACTGATGCTCGACGGTCTCGGTCTGCCCCGGGGGCAGCGGGAATCGTTATGACCAGATCGGGCGAGCAGTTCGACGTTGTGATCATCGGCGCCGGGCCCGCCGGCCTGTTCGCGGCCCTGCAGCTGGCGGGCCAGCTACGCGTGCTGGTGCTCGACCGCAAGTCGCGGCCGGGCGGCGCCGGCGGGGCGACGGACGGCAAGCTCAACCTGTCCCCGCAGATCGGACTCGACCTGCAGGAGCTGGGGCTGTCCGAGGAGCAGGCCATGCAGCGCATCGAGGCGGTGGACCGGACCTTTCTCGAGCACGGCGCCGATCCCAGCCTGCATGGCCTGGACGAGGCCCGCATCCAGTGGTGGCTGGAGCGGGTCTCCTGGGTGCGCCGGCGCACCCCCAAGGGGGGCTGGGATATCCAGCTGGTCCCCGCCAGGCAGCGCCACATGGGTACCGACTTCGCGCATCGGGTCACCGCGGCCATGGCGCAGACCATCCGCGAGCGCGGGGGCGAGTTTCGTCTGGAGACCGAGGTCGAGGATTTGCACCTGGGCGCGGATGGCGGCTTCCTGACCCAGACCTCTCGCGGCGCCTTTCGATCGCGCTTTCTGGTCGTCTGCCCCGGCCGCGAAGGGGCCCACTGGTTTCGGGAGAAGGCGCGGGCGCTGGGCGTGCAGACCGGCTACGGTGCCATCGACATCGGCTGCCGGGTGGAGCTGGCCGCGGCGGTCTTCGACGAGATCACCGACGTGCTCTACGATCCCAAGCTGATCTTCTGCACGCCCACCCATCAGGACCGCACGCGCACTTTTTGCACCAATCCGGGCGGGCGGGTGCGGGTAGAGGAGCACCGCGGCTTTCGCCTGGTCAACGGCGATGCCCTGAAGGCGGCGAAGACCCGTAACACCAACTTCGCCATCCTCAACACCGTGAGCATGACCGAGCCCTTGCAGGACACCGCCTCGATGGGCCAGCAGGTAGCCTGCTTCGCCAACTTCTGGGGCGGCGGAAACAGCCTGATCGTGCAGCGCTGGGGGGACCTGGTGGCGGGCCGGCGCTCCAACGCCCAGACCTTCTTCTCCGCCCAGGCAGGCTTCGACAAGTTGCTCCCGACCCTGCCGCCGGGCCCCGGGGTCAGCCCCGGCGATATCTCCTTCGCCTATCCGGGGCGGATTGTGCGCAACCTCCAGGAGAGCCTGGAGCTTCTGGCGCGGGTGATCCCGGGAGTCGCCCACCCTTCGACCACCATCTATGTCCCGGAGATCAAGTTCTACGACGTGCGCTACCCGACCAGCGCCGACCTGGAGACCAACATGCCGGGTCTGTTCGTCGCCGGAGACGGGGCGGGCAAGTCCCGGGGCATCGTCGGGGCGGCGGTCAACGGCTTGATGGCCGCCCAGGGGATATTATCCCGGGTCAGTGCGGCCTGATCCGGCGGCGGGTCTGGCAGCGGTCGCAGGACGGATCGGAGCGGTTGAAAACACAGCACGAGTCCCTATTCTTCCTAGGGTAGTGCTGGTGGAGTCTGTCAACATCGATGGGAGGTGCTGAAATGTTCGGTAGTCTGGGCAGTTTCGAAAGCGGCCTGCTGGACGAGTTCCGGCGTCTGGAGCGCGAGGTGGACCAGTTGTTCGGTGCTGCGCCCTGGCCGGCGGGCATTCGGGCGGTGGCCAGAGGGACCTTTCCCCCGATCAATATCGGCAGCACGCCCGAGCAGGTCGATGTCTATCTGTTCGCGGCAGGAGCGGACCCCAAGAGTCTGGATATCTCGATCCAGCAAAACCTGCTCACCGTGGTCGGCGAGCGCAAGCGGACCATGGACGAAGGGGTCAACTATTACCGCAACGAGCGCTTCGATGGCGAGTTCCGCCGAGTGCTGACCTTGCCGGAGGACGTGGACCCCGACAAGGTCGAGGCGGGCTATCGGGACGGTGTCCTGCGTGTCAGCATCCAGCGGCGCGCGGCGGCCAAGTCGCGGCAGGTCAAGGTGCAGTGATCGGCGAGAGGATGACAAGATGACCGAGAACAAAGACGTGACTACTCAGGAATCCAAGGCGGTGCGGGAAGACAAGGAGCAGGAGCGCGCGATCCGGCCCGCCGTGGACATCTTCGAGGACGCTGGCGGCATCACCCTGACCGCCGATATGCCGGGTGTGGCGCGTGAGCGGTTGGTGGTGCAGGTCGACGGCGATGCGCTGTCCATCGAGGGCCAGATCGAGATCCCCGTGCCGGAAGGCATGCAGCCGCTGTATGCGGATCTGCGCTCCACCCGCTACCAGCGCAGCTTCTCGCTGAGCAAGGAGCTGGATGGCGAGAGCGTCCAAGCGAGCCTGAAAGACGGCGTGCTGACGCTGCGCATCCCCAAGCGCGCCGAGCACAAGCCGCGCAAGATCGAGGTGCGCACGGGCTGAGCTCGCCTCCGGCGATTCTCCGGCATTGAAATGCCCGCCCCGGGTCCGTCGGGCCCCGGGGCGGTGCGGCCCCACAAGGGCGATCAAAGGCCCCGACCTCCCTGGCGGCGGAAGGCCGAGGGTCGGCCCGCGACTCTTCTGGGATCGCCGAGTTGCACTCGGCTGTTTGTCCGGATTCCTGCCGAGTTAAACTCGGCGATCCCAGGGCAAACCTCCCAACCGGGCGCTCCCCCATCGCCAGGCCTTGGCGCCGGAGACAAGCCCGGCCGCCACTGGATTGTTCTCGATGTAACTGATTGCGGTCAGGAGATGGCGCTCGTCCCGGATGAACCTGTCCCAGTATTCGCGTTGCCACAGCGGGCTCGGCCAGCACCGGGCGCTATCCGGGATCGCCGAGTCTGGGATCGCCGAGTTGCACTCGGCTCTCTTTGGGAACCCTTGCCGAGTGCAACTCGGCGATCCCGGGAGTTGGCAAGCTTCTGCGGATCCTCGTGACTCATCGGGCAACCTCCCTGTCGGCATGATCGTCTCGCTCCCCAGCACCCGCTTCGGAAGGCGGGTCGTTGCGCAGGCGGCGACCGTGGATCTAGCGACCCCCTACCTACCCGGTCTCGCCCCGCATGCCGCACACCTCCTCGACGTTAGAGTATAGGAAACGCCATGACCCTCGTCGCGGCCATCCGCCGCGAGCGGCTCGCGTCCAACGCCCCGCGCGTGGAGATGTCAGCCTTCTGCTGGGCTTGTGCTATTTCTGCAGCCGCAGGGCGTTGAGAACAACAATGAGAGAGCTGACGGACATGCCGATCGCCGCGCCCCAGGGCGGAATCAAGCCGGCGGCGGCGGCCGGTACTGCCACGATGTTGTATGCCGCGGCCCATGCCAGGTTCTGCAGGATGTTTGAGCGCGTCCGACGCGCCAAGGCCCTTGCGTCGGCGAGAGCGCCCGGATCCTTGCCGAGCAGCAGAAAATCGCTGCTTGCGTTGGCCAGGTCGGTCCCGTCGGAAAAGGAAACCGAGGCATCGGCGGCCGCCAGCACGGGTGCGTCGTTGATGCCGTCGCCGAACATGATGACGCGATGGCCTTGCTGCTGCCTGGTGCGAATCCAGGCCAACTTGTCTGCCGGCGTCATGCCGCTCTTGGCGGTGCCTATAGCCAGCTGCTTCCGGATCTGCTCAACACTCGCTTGCGCATCGCCGCTCAGAATCGCGAATGCCTTGACGCCGAGTTTCTGCAGCCCCTCGAGCATGGATGCTGCACCCTCCCGTAACGGGTCTGCAAAAGCAAGGATGGCCTCGACGCCATCGGGGCCGGTCAACAAGGAGACCGTCCGCCCCCTTGCCCTTTCCTGCTCGACGCACGACCGGACACTCGGGCTCATCGGTGAGCCGCAGGCCGCGGTCCCCGGCTTTCCGAGATGCCACTCCCTTCCGGCAATCATGGCGCGAATGCCCTCACCGGCAACGTTTGTCGCTCCCTCAATCGCCAGGCCCGCCCGGGGCTCGGTCTGCCTCAGCGCCCGGGCAATGGGATGCTCCGACGCAGCTGCCAGTGCGGCGGCATAATCCAGGATCTCATCGCTCTCCAGTCGCCCGGTCGAGGTCACGGCCATCAAGGCGGGCTGGCCGGTGGTCAAGGTGCCTGTCTTGTCGAACGCGGCGAGATCGCCAAGCGCCAAGCTGTCGAGCGCCTGCATGCGCAGAGGCATGACGCCCAGCTCCAGGAATCGCTGGGCGGCGACGGCAAGCGCAACCGGTGTCGCTAGAGCCAATGCGCATGGACAAGTGACGATCAGCACGGCAATGGTGTTGCCAAGCCATGCCGCGCTGTCATGCTGCAACCAATATGCGGCAGTTGCGCCCGCGACAATCAGCACTGCCGCGACGAAGCTGCGTGCCACGCGCTCCGCCATCAGCGCGTACGCCGGCCGTCGGCTGACGCCGAGCTCGACCAGCCGCTGAATCTCACTGACCGCGGACGTCCGAACGCCGTGGGTCACGCGTACAGTGACCGGCTGCTCGCCATTGACCGAGCCCGCGATGACTGGATCCCCGGGATGATGCAGGACAGGGGCTGATTCGCCGGTGACGAGCGATTCGTCGAAGCTGCTGCTGCCCTCGACGACCACACCATCGACGGCCAAGGCTTCGCCGGGCAAGACCCGGATCGCCTCGCCCGGCTGCAGGTCGATGGCGGCGACCTCAGTCCAGCGCCCCACATCATCCAGGCGCCTGGCCTTTCGCGGCGTGGTCCGCGCCAGGCGGTCCAGACGGTCGGACGCCCTGAGTCGGCCCTGCATCTCCCACCGGCGAGCGAGCAGCAGGAAGAAGACAAACATGGCGATCGAATCGAAGTAGACGTCCCCCCGGACAGCGACTGTCGCGTACAGGCTGCCGAGCAAGGCCGCCGTCAGGCCCAGCACGATCGGGATGTCCATGCCGAGGCGTCGCTTGCGCATGTCGCTCCATGCGCCGGCAAAGAAATCCTGCCCGGGGTAGGCGAGAATGGTCAGCGCCACAGCAAGGCTGGTCCATCGGCCAATGACGACCCAAAGTGGCAATTGTCCGTCTGCTTGAGGCGCCCCCATGAGGTAGGTCGCCACCGAGAAGTTCATGATCACCATGCCCGCCGCGCCGGCGAAGATAAGGCGTTCGGCGCTGCGCCGCTCGCGCGCCCGCAGAAGCTCCCGGTCGCGCGTGGCATCGTAGGGATGGGCGACGTACCCGATGTCGCTGATGGCCTTGAGGATGGCGCTGAGCTGAATCTGCGCCGGGTCCCAACGAATCCACGCCCGGTGCCGCGCGTCGTCTATGGCGACCTCAACGACGCCCGACAGGCGCCTCAGTCGCTTTTCGTTCAGCCACAGGCACGAGGGGCACCGGATATCCTCAAGGATCAGCGATGTCTCGCACGACCCGTTGCTATCCCGCACGAAATCTCTCTGGATCTCGGGGCGGTCGTAGAGCTCCAGTTGCTTGAGGAGCTCGGGAACGCTCGATCGGCCCGGAGATGCGGCAGGCCGCTTGCGGTGCTGGTAGTAGTCCTCGAGGCCGGCGCCGACGATTGCCGTGCAGACGGCCTGGCACCCGGTACAGCAAAACGTTCGCTCCGTACCGAGGACATGCAGCGAAGGTGCTTCGTAATGATCCGGCACCGGCAGGCCACAATGAAAGCATTCCGCATCGGATCGCGCGTTGTGACCGACATAGAGAGCCGGGTCGACAGCAAGGGACTCGTTCGGCAACGTTAACAGGTTCTCGCAGCCATCGGCCGCGCCCTTTAGGCGGACGCGCGCCGATGAAATTATCTTCGGGCCACCTTGTCCTTGGGCACTGCTGTCGGGGCATAGTACTCAGCGAGCCCCTTGATCTCATCCGCCGTCAAAGCCTCGGCAATGAGACGCATGCGGGAATACACATCGTTGACGCGTGATCCATCCTTGAAAGCGGATATGGTGTCGACAAAATAGTCGCGGTTCTGGCCGGCAATTGCCGCATAATCGTACTGCCCGCCGCGACCATCCCTCCCGTGGCAGGCCGAGCACGCCTTGATCATGCGGCTCGGATCGCCCCGGTATACCAGCCGTCCGATCGATTTCTCGACTCGGCCGCCACCGGGCATTGCCGGTGGCAACGAGGCAAACCAGGCGGCAAGGTCTGCCATCTCCCTGTCATCGAGATCGCGAGTCGCTTTCTTCATGTCCCGGTCTTCCCGCTTGCCGTCCTTGTAGTCTCTTAGCTGCTTGTAGATGTAGGAGGCGCGCAGTCCGGCAATATTCGCGTCACCCGGCTCATCGGAAACCCCTACATCACCGTGACATTTCGCGCATTTACGCTCCTTCGCAAGTGCTTTGCCGTTTCCGGGATCGCCCGATGCGAGCAGCGCGCGGGTCTCTGCATCGAATGCGACGTTCGAAGACGGCGCTGCGTTTGCAGCAGCCATCACAAAGAGCGATCCGGTGACGACAGCCATTACTCGTCTCATGGTCATATACTCCATGGGGCTGAGCCGTGGGTATCCAGAACAAAGAACTGAATAATCGGGTAGCCGTAGCTGGCTACCATGTAAATCAGTATCAGCCAGTTCCAGAACGCAAATCCGTTGAGCAGCTTAGGTATTCGAACGACAGGATGAAGTGGCACGGCATAGGCTATTTCGATATTCCTCTCTGCCTGGGTGTTCCCATGAGTTCTCCAGAGGTTGTAGATCAGCAACGCTGCGGAGACGGCCAGAATGGCGCCTCCCACAATCATGGCCGCCTCAAGCGGCTGCCACTCCGCAACCAACGGTGAGTCATAGGGTGCAGACGCGATTCGCCGCGGCTGGCCGAGGAGGCCAAGAGCGTGCCAAGGCGTCGTCAATGCCACCATGCCCACGAACCATAGCCAGAGCTGAGACAGCGCCATCTTGGTGGAATAGAGCTGTTTGCCGGTGAGCTTCGGCCAGAGGTGATAGGCAATCGCGAAGTACATGATCACGGTGGTGCCACCGAAGATCAGGTGAAAATGCCCTGTGACCCACTGGGTGTTGTGCACCATGGCGTTCATGGCGTAGCTGGCATTGATGACGCCGCCGAACCCACCGAGTACCAGCAGCAACAGCGCGAGTCCAGCGGCAAGGACCATCGGAATGCCCCATGGGAGAGCAGCGATCCACCCGAACAGGCCTTTGCCGCCGCGCATGCGCCCGGCGACTTCCAGAGACGCGATGATGGTGAAGCCGGTGATCAGGGTGGGAACAGCGACCATGAACGTCCCGGTCATATGCAGGAATTTCCAGCCTGCCGCCTGGAAGGGGTCCATGAACAGATGGTGAAAACCGATCGGTAGCGAAAACACCAGCAGCATAATGAACGCCACCCGCCCCATCTGGTCGCTGAACAGCTTCCCGCCCGCGGCTTGTGGAAGCAGCGTGTACATCGCGATGTAAGCGGGGAAGAGCCAGAAGTACACAATGGGATGCAATGTCCATGAGAACAATGTACGGGCGAGTCCCACATCAACGGTGTCTTTCCAACCGAGTGACCAGGGGATGAGCTGGAAAAGCACTTCCGTGGCAACGCCAACAGTGGTCCACAGCCACAGCACGGCATTGGCCGTCGTGCCGTACATTACCAGCGGAACCGGGTCACCGGGATTAGCCCGTTTCCATGTGACCGTCATCATGATCATCTCCAGGCACCAGACCCAGGAGCCGACGACCAGCAGGGCCGCGCCGATGTAGAAAGCGGGATGAGCCCTCAGGGGCGGATAGAAGGTGTAGAGCACCGAAGCATTGCCGGTCAGGAGCGGGATGGCCGCTGCCAGCACGCCGATAGCGCAGATCCAAAACCCGGCCCAGGCCAGGGGTTTGTTCCAGAGCGGCCGTTTAAGGCTGGTGGTCGCGCAGTAATAGCCGAAGCCCATGACCAGGAAAGTCGTGAGCACGAAAGCCATGAGCACGCCGTGGGTCGATACCGAGCCATAGTACAGTGCAGGCGATTCAGAGGAGGGAAACAGCCCGCTTCTTTCCACCGTCTGATATACGCCGAGGATGGCTGCGGCCCCGAAGGCGGCGAACGCTACCCACATATTGGCGAGGCTCAAGGTCGTCGCTCTGGTGTCGCTCATAACTGTGCGCCTCCCGTGGTTCTGGGCACAACGGTCAGGCGTGACCACATATGGTCATGGCCAAGGCCGCAGTACTCATTGCAAAGCATGGAATAGTCACCAGGCCTCGGGAATACCGTGTGCACCTCTGACACGTAACCGGGAACGATCATGGTGGAGAAATTCGTATAGGGTGCGTGTACGCCGTGCAGGACGTCCGCACTGGCCAGACGGAAAGTTACCGGGGTATCGGCCGGTACTACGATATGCTGGGGATAGAAACCGTAACGGGCCGCTACCAACCTGACCATGATGCTGCCGTCAGGGTCCGTCTTGACCCCGAGGTTGTCTTCGGCAAATTCCTTGGTGAGGTGAAGTCTGGATGAATCAATGGTCTCGACGTTGCTCGGGGGATTAATGTTGTTGGCCAGCGCATAGAAGCCGAGCAATGCTACCGCAACGGCCCCGAGCAGGAGTGATATCCACATCCATGCCCTTTCCAGCGGATCGTCGCAGACCACTCGCAATGGATCGCCCATGATGATCGCCTCCTCAGCTTACAGGGCCATGCACAAGAAATCGCCCGAAATACAGGTAGGCCCAACCTGCTACGAACATAGCGGCGAGCACGAGCATCAGAGCAAACGTGCCCTTCGGTGCATCTTCAAGGGCTCTCCTCTCTTCTTCCGGCGTCAATTCATTCATGGCGCACTGACTCCTTCTTTCGTTAACCCAGACGAGACCCCGGGCCTGGCGTTGCGCCGGCTGCGACCGGGAATATCCTTGGCGCGGACGCGGCTATGGACTCGGTATGAGCTGTGTGGCAGAGCAGGGCGGGAGGTTGCCCGCACGGCAGCAAGCGGGATATTCGCTGTGGCTGTTGCACCGGCGACGCCATCGTCTTGCGCGGCAACAACAGAAATCAGCATATTATTATAAGCCATTGTCGCCCCGGACCTGATATTGCCCGATGTTCTATCAACTCGTTGGCAAATTCAAGAGCGAGCGGAGTTGCAGCTTGAACGGGAAGATGGGAGCGGTCGGGGCCCTCGCGCGGCCGGGGTCCGGCCGGCTCGCTCAGGGCGAGACCTCGGATGATTGGCCGCGGAGCGCCAGGAGATGCGGTCCACGGCCCAGGCCTCGGCCGCGCCCTTGCTGGACCTGCGCGGGCTGATCCTGAGCCTGGGGGCAGACCGGTGCTCGATGGCATCGATCGGCGTCTGCAACAAGGGGCGGCCCGGGCACTGATCGGCAGGGAAGGATATCGTCCCCAGGCCGGGGAAATGTGGTTTCGGGGACGCCCGTCGCTGCTCGACCTCCCCATGCAAGAGCGCGCCCGGCTGGGGTTACCCTGGCCTGGCAGGAGCCGGCGCGGATCGAGAGCCTGGCGGTCCACGACTGTCTGCTGTTCGGCAACCGGGCCGCCGACCCTGCGGCCTGCCTCGAGCGGGGTCAGGCGGGAAATGAGGACCCTGGAACGATTTCTATCCCCTCTCTCTTGAGGGGGATGGTTAGGGTGAGGGTGATTCCAGTCAGCAAACAGGCCGCCCCCTCACCGCAATGCTCTGCCCCGCGCGGGGAAGAGGGAGAAGAAATCGACCCTGCTCTTCATTGAAGTCCACGGGTTGTGGCCTAACGAAGGGACATCGGCCGTTGGCCTGGGCAATAGGGTCAACTACACTACCTTGGCGGCAACCAGGGCGATCGTCATTGCCAGCGAAGCTGCTGCTGCCATGAATAAGAAAACCCTCAGCGAAGATGACATCAGCGCCAAGTACATCACGCCCGCCGTCGCCAAAGCGGGTTGGGATGAGGCCACCCAGATTCGGCGGCAGGTCTACTTCACCAAAGGTCGGATCATCGTGCGCGGCAGGCTGGTCAGCCGCGGCAAGGCCAAGCGTGCCGATTACGTCCTCTATTGCCAGGGCATCCCGATCGCCCTGATCGAGGCCAAGGACAACAGCCACGCCGTCGGCGACGGCATGCAGCAGGCGCTCGAATACGCGCATACCCTGGCCGTGCCTTTCGTCTTCACCAGCAACGGCGACGGCTTCGTTTTCCACGACCGCACCGGCCAGAGTGCCCAGCTCGAAGACCAGGCTCGCCCTGGACGCCTTTCCGGGCCCCGCAACGCTGTGGGCGCAATACCGCAGTTGGAAGGATCTCGAGCCCGCGCAAGAGGCCATAGTTCTCCAGCCCTACTATGACGATGGCGGTGGCAAGGAGCCGCGCTATTACCAGCGCAATGCGATCAATGCGGCGGTCGAGGCGATTGCGAAGGGGCAGGACCGCATCCTGCTGGTCATGGCGACCGGCACCGGCAAGACCTACACGGCCTTCCAGATCATCTGGCGGCTTTGGAAGGCGAAGCAGAAGAAACGCATCCTGTTCCTGGCCGACCGCAACGTGCTGATCAACCAGGCCATGGTCAACGACTTCCGGCCCTTCGGCGCGGCGATGGCCAAGCTCAGCACCAGCGCCAAGACCATCGAGCGTGCCGATGGCACCCTGGTCGCTCTGACCACCGCGATCGACAGGCACCGCCGCATCGACACCGCCTACGAGATATACGTCGGGCTGTACCAGGCCATCACCGGGCCGGACGAGCGACAGAAGCTGTTCCGCGAGCTCTCGCCCGGCTTCTTCGATCTCATCGTCATCGACGAGTGTCACCGCGGCAGCGCCGCCGAGGATTCCGCCTGGCGGGAGATCCTGGAATATTTCTCGGGCGCCACACAGATCGGCCTCACCGCCACGCCCAAGGAAACGGCATACGTCTCCAACATCCATTATTTCGGCAAGCCGGTGTTCAGCTACTCCCTCAAGCAGGGCATCCGGGACGGCTTTCTCGCGCCCTACAAGGTCATCAAGGTGCACCTGGATGTCGATGTGGAGGGTTACCGCCCCACACCGGGGGAGACCGACCTCGACGGCGACGAGATCGAAGACCGCCACTACAACCAGAAGGACTTCGACCGGGTGCTGGTCATCGACGAGCGCACCCGGCGCGTCGCCCGATGGGTCTCCGAATACCTCAAGCAGAGCGGCGACCGCTTCCAGAAGACCATCGTCTTCTGCGTCGACACCGAGCACGCCGCCCGCATGCGTCAGGCGTTGATCAACGAGAACGCCGACCTCGCCCGGCTGAACAGCCGCTACGTGATGCGCATCACCGGCGACGACCCCGAAGGCCAGGCCCAGCTCGACAACTTCATCGACCCGGAGGCCCGGTATCCGGTCATCGTCACCACCTCGCGACTGCTCTCCACAGGGGTCGACGCCCAGACCTGCCGCCTCATCGTTCTGGAGCGCGAAGTCGGCTCCATGACCGAATTCAAGCAGATCGTCGGGCGCGGCACCCGGGTGCACGAGGACACCAGGAAGTACTACTTCACGCTGGTCGATTTCCGCAAGGCGACCAACCACTTCGCGGACCCGGACTTCGACGGCGAGCCGGTGCAGATCTACGAGCCCGGGGAAGGCGATGCCCCGACCCCGCCGGACGACCTGCCGTCCCCCGACGAGGGGGAAGACACCATTGCGCCGCAGCCGGGCGACGATGAGACCCTCGTCGACGCGCCGATTCCGCCCGACATCGGCCTGCCGCCCGACGTCGCCGAGCCGGGCCGCGGCAAGTACTACATCAAGGGCCGACCGGTCACGGTGCTCGCCGAGCGCGTGGAGTACCTCGACGAAGACGGCAGGCTCGTCACCGAGAGCCTGCGCGACTACTCGCGCCGCGCCATCCGCAGCCACTACGCCAGCCTCGACCAATTCCTCCGTCGATGGCGCTCCACCGAGCGCAAAGAGGCCATCATCGACGAGCTTGCGGATGAAGGGCTCTTGCTCGCGCCGCTGATGGAGGAGGTCGGCAAGGAGCTCGATCCTTTCGATCTCATCTGCCATATCGCCTTCGACCAGCCGCCACTGACGCGCCGCGAGCGTGCCGGCCAGGTCAAGAAGCGCGACCCGTTCACCAAGTACGGACCCCAGGCCCGCGCGGTGCTGGAGGCGCTGCTCGCCAAGTACCAGGACGAAGGCGTAGTCGCCGGCCTGGACAATGTCCGCCTGCTGGAGATCCCACCCTTCAACAGCATGGGCACGCCGCTGCAGCTCCTCAGGCAATTCGGCGACAGGGACGGCTTCGAGCAGGCCGTTCACGAATTGCAGGCCGCGCTCTACCAGGAGCCCGCCTGATCCATGTCCGCGAGAGCCACGGTCAAATCCATCCAGGACATCATGCGCCAGGATGTGGGCGTCGACGGCGACGCCCAGCGCCTGTCCCAGCTCTGCTGGATGTTCTTCCTCAAGATCATCGACGACCAGGACCAGGAGCTGGAGGTCACGCGGGACAACTACCGCTCGCCGATCCCCAGGCGCCTGCAATGGCGCGCCTGGGCGGCCGACCCGGAAGGCATGACCGGCGAGGAGCTGCTCGACATTCATCAACGGCGACCTGTTCCCGGCACTCAAGGGGCTCCCGGCGCGGGGCACCAGCGCCAACCGCGCGCGCGTGGTGAGAGGCGTGTTCGAGGACGCCTACAATTACATGAAGTCCGGCCAGCTCCTGCGCCAGGTCATCAACAAGATCAGCGGCGTCGACTTCAACGACCTGGCCGACCGCAAGCACTTCGGGGAGATCTACGAGCAGCTGCTCAACGATCTGCAGAGCGCCGGCAACGCCGGCGAGTACTACACGCCCCGCGCCGTCACCGCCTTCATGGCGGCTCGCATCGACCCCAGGCCGGGCGAGATCCTGTTCGACCCGGCCTGCGGCACCGGCGGCTTCCTGACCTGCGCCATCCGGCACATGCGCGAGCGCTACGTCAAGCGGCCGAAGCACGAGCAGGCCCTGCAGGCCGGACTGCGCGCGGTGGAGAAGAAGCAGCTGCCGCACATGCTCTGCGTCACCAACATGCTGCTGCACGGCATCGAAGACCCCAGCTTCGTGCGCCACGACAACACCCTGGCCCGGCCCTACGTCAGCTACGGCCAGAGCGACCGGGTGGACATCATCCTCACCAATCCGCCCTTCGGTGGAAAGGAAGAGGACGGCATCGAGTCCAACTTCCCGGCCCACTTCCGTACCAAGGAGACCGCGGACCTGTTCCTGGCGCTGTTCATCCGGCTGCTCAAGCCCGGCGGACGCGCCGCCGTGGTGCTGCCCGACGGCAGCCTGTTCGGCGAGGGCGTGAAGACCCGGCTCAAGGAGCACCTGCTCCAGGAGTGCGACCTGCACACCATCGTGCGCCTGCCCAACAGCGTGTTCAGGCCCTACGCCAGCATCGGCACCAATCTGCTGTTCTTCGAGAAGGGTGAGCCGACCCGGGAGGTCTGGTTCTACGAGCACCGCGTCCCCGAGGGTCAGAAGGGCTACTCGATGACCAAGCCGATCCGCGTCGAGCACCTGCAAGGCTGCGTGGACTGGTGGGGCGGGGCGGAGCGAAAGGGCCGGCAGCAGACCGAGCAGGCCTGGCGGGTCGGCATCGAGGAGATCAAGGCGCGCAACTACAACCTCGACTTCAAGAACCCGCACACCGTCGCCGCAGACCACGGCGACCCGGAAGAGCTGCTGGCCAGGCTCGATGAGGCCGAGCGGCAGGCCGCCGCGCTGCGCGAGCAGCTGAAGGGCATCCTGGCCGAGGCGCTGCTGCGATGAATCCCGCGCGGCTGCTCCAGCACTTTGATCGCATCGCCGAGGCGCCCGACGCCGTTCCGCGGCTGCGGCGGTTCATCCTCGATCTGGCCGTGCGCGGGAAGCTGGTGGAGCAGGACCCCAAAGACGAGCCGCGTGGGAAGGATTGCTCACGGGGATTCAAGCGGGAAGAAAGGGAAAAGGGGCTTCACCGTCGGCCGTCGTCTCCGATGAACTTTTGTTTCCATTGCCATGCGGCTGGTCCGCCGCGCACTTCGGAGATGCCTATTCCCTGGAATATGGTGACAACCTTCCCGCCCAGCAACGCTCTAACACCGGTGAGTATCCGGTCTACGGGTCAAGATGGCGTAGTCGGTACCCACAATGAATGTTTTGTGGACTCGCCGTGCATTATTGTGGGGAGGAAAGGCTCTGCTGGCGCGATAAATCTGTCGCTAACCGACGGTTGCTGTGCATTACCGATGTTGCCTACTACTGCATACCACAGAAAGGTCTGGATCTCGTCTTTTCGTTCAAGTTATTCCACACCCTTGGGTTCGAAACTTTGGGAAAAGGAGTCAAACCAGGTCTGAGCAGAAAGGAAGCGTACGTACTCCCTATCGCGATTCCGCCCCTCGCCGAACAACACCGCATCGTCGCCAAGGTCGATGAGCTGATGGCGCTGTGTGATCGGCTGGAGGCGGCGCAGGGCGAGCGGGAGCAGCGGCGCGACCGGCTGGTGGCGGCCAGCCTGCACCGCATCAGACCAGCCCACGCGCCGCCGACACGCAGGGCGAGGTCGCCGCCTTCGCGCGAGCGCGCCCGCTTTACCTCGACCACCTCCCCCGCCTCACCACCCGCCCCGAGCACATCAAGTCCCTGCGCCAGACCATCCTCAACCTCGCTGTCCGGGGCCGCTTGTGCCCCAAGACCACCGAGTGACGAGCCGAGCTGTCTGGAGCTGCCGCAAGATCGAGGCGGGAAAGTCGATAGGGACATCCGCCGCGATAGCGAAAGCCCGATCGCCCCAGTTCAGTGCCGATGAGCCATTGTCGTCCAACTGCCACTGGGCTTGGGCTCACTGTTGTGATCATTAGTCACAGACTCGGAACAATGGTTTCCGACGGCCCATGCCGTTACGATCGAGCCGAAGGCTATATCACGATTCGCGTTACTGACAAGAACGGACGGATCTATTCGACTCTGCAGACATCGGACATATACCAGCGCAAGCCCACAAGTGATCGAGAAGGTACACGATCAATAGGGTGACTGTACGTGACAATCGCTGGTTCAATCGGACGAGTCGCGAATGTGCGTCGAGTATCGACCATTGTGACATCAACCGAAGCGTTCTCGTTCGAATCTGAGCTAAGGTCGATCTCGACTGCTGAATCGCCGGTTCCTTCAACTGCGCTATCGATGCCCCCAGACGCAGAACATTTTGGCTGAAAACGAAGCGGATGCCCAACCAACATGCTCCGTCAGTCGATCTCAGGTAAATGCATTCCCCTCCCACCCCTCGCCGAACAACACCGCATCGTCGCCAAGGTCGATGAGCTGATGGCCGCTCTGCGACCAGCTGGAGGCCCAGCTCACCGCCGCCCAAACCGACAGCCGCCGCCTGCTCGAAGCGATTCTTCACGAGGCCCTGGCCCCAGCGACGGAGAATGCCGCTTGACCGGCGACGCGACCCCGTCCTTTGAGCGCTATATCGGCATCGACTACTCGGGCGCCGAAACGGCCACCGCCAGTCTCAAGGGCCTGCGCGTCTATCTGGCGGATCGGGCGACGCAGCCCGGGGAGGTCCTGCCGCCGCCCAGCCCGCGCAAGTACTGGACCCGGCGCGGCATCGCGGAATGGCTGGTGGAGCGGCTGGGCGAGGACCTGCCCACGCTGGTCGGCATCGACCACGGCTTTTCCTTCCCGCTGCGGTACTTCGAGGTGCACCGCCTGCCGCCCGATTGGCCGGCGTTTCTGGACGACTTTCAGCGCCATTGGCCGACCGACCAGGACCAGGTCTACGTGGATTTCGTCCGCGATGGCGTCGTCGGCAAGCGGTGCGGAGCGCACCGGCAGCTCCCGGTGGCGGCGCCTGACGGAAGAGCGCACGGGCTCGGCCAAGTCGGTCTTTCACTTCGACGTGCCGGGCTCGGTCGCCAAGTCCACCCACGCCGGCCTACCCTGGCTGCGCTATCTCCGCCGCGAGCTCGGTGCGCGGGCTCACTTCTGGCCGTTCGACGGTTGGCGAGATTCCCGCCGGCCGCTCGGCGATCGTGGAGGCGTATCCGGCCCTGTGGAAGCACGCCTTCCCCCGGGAGGGACGCACGCCGGACCAGCACGACGCCTATGCAGTGGCGGCCTGGCTGCGCCAGACCGATCTCGATGGCCGTCTGGGAGGTTTCCTCGATCCCGCCCTGACGCCTGCGGAGCGTACGCTGGCCGAAGTAGAGGGCTGGATACTCGGGGTCGGGTGATCCGGCGCTCCGGTGCGGGCGCAGATGGCGCGGGACCTACGCGGGCCTGATCCCCAAAACGGCGGCGTCGCACGGCTCGTGGGCCGGCTGCTGCTCGGCGGTGTATTTCCTGTTGCGCGGCGTCAGGCGAAAGTAGTCTCGGAGAATCAGCGTGGCACCCTCGGCCTTCGCTGCGCCAGGCTTGGCAGTGGAGCCGAGAGCGCCGGCGAGCGCTGCTACCGACCTTACATTGGCTCGGTGCGGATCGAGCTCGAGATCATCCCGCTGGGCCGGGAAGGCCGGCGCCCTGTGACGACGGGGACCGACGATAGGTACCATTGGGAGCAGATCCACCCCGGAGACCCAAGCCATGCATCCGAGCTTGAATGTCGATGAAGCGGTCCTGGCCCGCATCTGCGAGGCGCATCGCATCCGCCGCCTGGCCTTGTTCGGCTCCCAGCTGAAGGGCGCCGCCCGGCCGGACAGCGACATCGACCTGCTGGTGGAGTTCTTCCCTGATGCGCGACCGACCCTGCTGGACGTGGCGCAGATCGAGATCGAACTGTCGCACGCCTTGCGGGGACGCAAGGTCGATCTGCGCACGCCACAGGACTTGAGCCGCTATTTCCGCGACGAGGTGGTGGGCACGGCGGAGATTCAGTATGTCGCCCGATGATCGCTGGCGTATACGCCACATGGCGGATGCTGCGGAGCAGGCGCTATCGTTCGTCGAGGGGCGTACGCGGGGAGATCTGGATCATGACGACATGCTGCTTCTGGCGCTGACCCGCGCGGTGGAGATCGTGGGCGAAGCCGCAGCGCAGGTGAGCGAGGCGGGGCGCGGAGAGTTTTCCAGCGTGCCCTGGCCACAGATCATCGGTATGCGCAATCGCCTGATACACGCCTATTTCGACATCAACCGCGACATTCTCTGGGACACGGTGCAGCTTGCGCTGCCGGTACTGCTTGCGCAGTTGAAGTCCCTGCTCGAAACAGACTGAGGCACCCTGGCCATCACGAATCACAAGCGGCTAGGGAAGGCGTGGAAGCGCCTTGTGGGTGGTGAGTCCGGGTGATGCGTTTGCCAGTGATCTTGCCCGCGCCGACCCTGTCGAGAACGTATTCCAGCAGACCCTTTTCGGTGTTGCTGATGCTGACGGCCAGCTGGCGATTCTCGTCGCGGTGCTTGCGGGTCAGCGTGATGGTGCCTTCGCCGTCGATGAGTCCGGCGATATAGGCGGCGTCTACCTCACTGATCTGATTGGTGTTCTTGTAAGCGACCATCCCTGGCTCTCCCGGCAAAAGAAAAGCCCTGGCATGGTGCCAGGGCCGGATGTTGGTGGAGGCGGCGGGACAGTTGGCTCCCCGTCTTTCGACAGGGCCTGGACTATTCCTTCACCTGCCGTCGTCGGCAGGGGAGGGCGTGTTGTGGGTCGTGCCCGGTGGCATCGACCCACCCTAGTACTCCGTGGGGCTGTGCCCTTTAGGAGCCTATGAGTCTCTAGCCGGCTTACTGGTTTCCCATCCACCGGACGGCGTTGGCATTGGACCACTGTCCCTTAGCGTTCACCGTATGAGCCCTCTTTTCCAACGGGGATCACTCCCCGTGGCGACCATTGCGTTAATCGAACCCGCGTCCGCAAGCCCTCCGCCTGAGGCTCTACATGCTTAGTCGAGTCTACTGTGTTTAACCCCTCACTGCCCGACCGACAGGGCCTGCGAGCGGCGATTCCGGTAAGGTTTTAGCGGGTCGGCCCCGGACGAGCTTCACCGCGATCTTGTGAGAATCGACGCCTGATTCCTGGACGCACAAGCACGGCTCCAGTCAGACGGCACCCTACCGGGTATTAAGCGGCGAGCGCGTAGTTGTCGTCGTTGGCAACTATCATGTTGCGGTTGGTTTTACGAGGTGCTCCGCCCCTCGGCATGCCTCTCAGGTTTCGCGACCCACGTCGAAGCCATGTCGCCCCCTGAACTACAAGTAAGACAGTCTAGGGCCAGAGGGGTTCCGGGGCAAGGACTGGACTCGCAGGCCGCGCTCATGTGTGCCGGCGCAGGCGTTCCTTCTCGCGCTGCCAGTCGCGCTCCTTGTCGGTGGCGCGCTTGTCGTGCAGCTTCTTGCCCTTGGCGAGCCCGATCTGGACCTTGGTCTTGCCGCGCTTCCAGTACAGGGAGAGCGGCACCAGGGTGTAGCCGCGCCGCTCGGTGAGGCCGATCAGCTTGTCGAGCTCCTCGCGGTGCAGCAGCAGCTTGCGGGTGCGGGTCGGGTCGGGGCTGATGTGGGTCGAGGCGGTCTGCAACGGGGTGATATGGGCCCCGAACAGGAACGCCTCGCCTTGCTTGACGGTGACGTAGCTCTCGCTGATCTGCGCCCGCCCGGAGCGCAGGCTCTTGACCTCCCAGCCTTCCAGCGCGACGCCGGCCTCGTAGGTCTGCTCGATGAAGTAGTCGTGGCGGGCCTTCTTGTTGAGCGCGATGGTAGCGCTGCCCGGCGTGCTGGTTTTCTTGGCCATGGCGAGGGATTTTAGGGGAGAGGCCGGGAATGCGCCACGGCCCAACGGGCCGGCGGCTTCCTTGTCCTGGGCGTCGAATTCACCGAGAATGGGGCGCCGTTCGGGGTCCTCACAAGCAGCGGGTCGGAGCCTTCCGGACAGCCGCGAGCCATCAAGAACCACAGAGAGCAACCATGGCAGAGCGCACCTCGATTCACGGGCAGTGGTCCTCGCGCCTGATGTTCGTTCTGGCCGCTACCGGCTCGGCGGTCGGTCTTGGCAACATCTGGAAGTTCCCGTACATCACCGGGGAGAACGGGGGTGGGGCCTTCGTCCTGGTCTACCTGGTCTGCGTGGCGTTGATCGGCATTCCGGTCATGATGGCCGAGATCCTGATCGGCCGGCGCGGTCGCCAAAGTCCGATCAATACCATGCGCACCCTGGCCCACGAGGAGAGCCGGCACGGCATGTGGCAGCTCGTCGGCTGGGGCGGGATGGTCGCCGGCTTCCTGATCATCTCCTACTATAGCGTGATCGCGGGCTGGGCGGTTGCCTATGTGATCCGCACGGCTGCGGGGGTGTTCGTCGATGTATCGAGCGAGGACGCCCGCACGATCTTCGGCGGACTGGTCTCGGATCCGGAGCGCCTCCTGGCCTGGCACACCATCTTCATGGTGATGACCACGATGGTGGTGGCCCGGGGGGTCCGCTCCGGTCTGGAGCAGGCCGTGAAGATACTGATGCCGGCGCTGTTTCTGCTGCTCCTGGCGCTGGTCGGTTACGCCATGCATACCGGCAAGTTCATGGAGGGACTGGCGTTTCTGTTCAAGCCTGATTTCTCCAAGATCAGCGCGGGCGGCGTGCTCACGGCCATGGGCCACGCCTTCTTCACGCTGAGCCTGGGGATGGGCGCCATCATGGTGTACGGCTCCTACATGCCCAGCAAGACCTCTATCTTCAAGACATCGGTCGTCATTGCCGTGATCGACACGCTGGTGGCGCTGTTGGCCGGGATGGCGATATTTCCCCTGGTGTTGGCCAACGGCCTGGAGCCGGGCTCGGGGCCAGGGCTCGTGTTTCAGACGCTGCCGATCGCCTTCGGACACATGCCCGGCGGGGCCTTGTTCGGGACGTTGTTCTTCGTGCTGGTGGTGTTTGCCGCCTGGACATCGGCGATCTCGCTGATCGAGCCGGCGGTGGCCTGGCTGGTGGAGAACCGCAACTGGAATCGGGTGAGAGCGGCGACCTGGGTAGGGGTGCTGGGCTGGGCGCTCGGGATCATCACGGTGATGTCATTCTCCTCCTGGGCCTTTGATTTCAGCTTCGGCGGGGAGCCCAAGAGCAACGGCCTGTTCGATGTCCTGGACATCCTCACCGCCAACTTCATGCTGCCGCTCGGCGGCTTGGCGATGGCGGTGTTCGCCGGCTGGTCCATGTCCCGGGAGTCGACGCGGGACGAGCTGGAAGCCGGTGACAGCCGGATCTTTCGCCTCTGGCATGCGGTGGTCCGCTATGTCACGCCGATAGCGGTGATCCTGATCTTCCTGCGCGGCGTCGGGCTGCTTTCCGTTGGCTAGCGTGCGCAAGAGTGCCTTGGTGCCCTTTTCCGCGGCCCAGATGTATGCCCTGGTCAATGACGTGGAGTCCTACCCCAGGTTCCTGCCCTGGTGCGACAACACCGAGCTGCTGTTGCGCAACGGAGACCGGCAGTGCGGGCGCATCGAGGTGCGGCGCGCCGGGATTCACCAGTGGTTTACCACTTGCAACCGCCTGGTGGAGAACGAGCGCATCGACATCCACCTGGAAGAGGGGCCGTTTCGCAAGCTCGAGGGAAACTGGGTGTTCACGGCGCTCGGCAAGCAGGCCAGTAAGGTGGAGCTGACGCTGGAATTCGAGTTCGCCGGTCGGCTGATCAGCGCCGCCTTCGGCCCGGTGTTCAACCACGTCGCCAACACGTTGGTCGATGCCTTTGTCAAACGCGCAAAGGAGCTCTACCGTGGCTGAGGCGCAGTGGCAGGCCGAGGTCGCCTATGCGGTGCCCGAGCGCCAGCTGATTCTGAAGGTCGACGGTGGGCCCGGGATGACGGTGCGCGAGGCCATCGAGCGCTCCGGCATCCTGGAGCAGTTTCCCGAGATCGACCTGGCGGGCATCAAGGTCGGGGTGTTCGGCAAGACGACGATCCTGGATGCCGAGCTGACCCCGGGCGACCGCGTGGAGATCTATCGCCCGCTGATCGCCGATCCCAAGGAGGCGCGCAAGCGGCGCGCCGCCGAAGGCAAGCCCATGCGCAGAGGGGGCGCGAAAGACGAGGATTCCGCCTGATCGCCCGCCTAATGCTTGCCACCGATCCCGATCTTCTGAAGCCCCCGGGTGATGATGCCCTTGTCGCCGCCTTTGTAGTCCGGGACATCCACCACCTGCTCTTTGGGCTCGCTCTTGGCCGCGTCCTTGGCCTCGGGCTTGAGCGTCCCTGTGACGCGATCCAGCCGGTCGTTCACGAAATAGACGGACCCCCGGGACTCGGTCTTGCGCCCATTGCCTTTGCGCATGGTGTAGACATAGTCCCAGCGCTCCTGGTGGTAGGGGTCCGCGATCATGGGCGTACCCAGCAGGAACCGCACCTGGGATTTGCTCATGCCCGGAACGAGCTGGTCCACCTGCTCCTGCGTGATCACGTTGCCTTGCTGCAGGTCCGGGCGGTACATCAGGGGGGTGTGGGCGAGGGCGTCCGGAATGGCGCCCCCGACCTTGTCCAGCGCATCGCGCGTCGTCGAGCAGGCGCCCAGCGCCAGGCTTGCACCACATACCAGGGAAATGAGAAGCTTTTGCATTCGTTGAGCCCGATCCACCCATAGATTCGTCGGGCGCAGATCATAACTGATCCGGCACTTGATTTACACGGCTTGCCGAGGGGGACCAGTGGAGAACCAGGAGATCCGGAAGGCCGGGCTGAAGGTCACCCTGCCGCGGGTGAAGATTCTCGAGGTGCTGGAGCAGCATGCCGAGGGCCACTTGAGCGCCGAGGACGTCTACCGGTTGTTGCTCGACAACCGCGAGGAGATCGGCCTGGCAACGGTGTACCGGGTCCTGACTCAATTCGAATCCGCGGGTCTGGTGCGCCGTCACCACTTCGAGGGCGGGCAATCGGTGTTCGAGCTCAATCGTGGCGGGCACCACGACCATATCGTCTGCGCCCAGTGTGGTCACGTGGAGGAGTTCTTCGACGATCTCATCGAGGAGCGCCAGCGGGCGGTGGCCCAGCGACTCGGATTTGCCATCGACGATCATTCCCTGATCATCTACGGCCGGTGCCTGCGCCCGGGCTGCCCGAATCTCAAAGGGAAGGGGTGAGCGGGCGGTAGGCGGTAGGCGGTAGGCAGTAGACAGTAGGCGGGGAAGAGCCGGGAGGGGGCCCCGACGGCTGGAGCGAGCGGGAGTCGACCGGGGATGTTGTCGGGTCGCGGGCGCGGGGCAGCCCGACGCCTGCGCTTTCATGCCTGGTCCGGGCCGGGCCCGCTCACTGCGCGGCGAGCTGGATCATCTCCCGGGCGTGGGCGAGGGTGCTCTCGGTGATGGCCACGCCGCCGAGCATGCGGGCGATCTCCCGGACCCGGGAGTCCCCGTCCAGGGCCCGGATGTCGGTGACCGTGGTCTGCCCGTCAGTGCGCTTGCTGACCTGCAGATGCTGATGACCCTGGGAGGCCACCTGCGGCAGGTGGGTGACGCAGAGCACCTGGCGGCGCTCTCCGAGGCGGCGCAGCAGCTGGCCTACGATCTCGGCCACTGCCCCGCCTATGCCCACGTCGACCTCGTCGAACACCAGGGTGGGGATGTCGCCCGCACCGGCGGCCGCAACCTGGATGGCCAGGCTGATGCGCGAGAGCTCGCCCCCCGATGCGACCTTGGCCAGCGGCTGCAGGGGCTGCCCCGGGTTGGCGCTGACCAGGAAGTCCACCCGGTCCAGGCCCGCCGAGCTGGCTCGCTCGGGCCCCAGCGTCTGCACCTCGACGCTGAGCTGTCCCCCGGGCATACCCAGCCCCTGCATGATCGCGGAGACCGTCTCGGCGAGCCTTGTCGCCGCCTGGCGGCGGCGCTCGGACAGCCGCTGTGCGGCTCCCATAAATGCCGCCTCCCGCTGTCTTGCCTCGGCGCCGAGCCTTTCCAGGTACACCTCGGCGTGGTCGAGCTGATGCAGCTCGGCGGTCAGATGCTCCAACAGCGGTTGAAGCCCCTGCGGTGCGGTGCGGTGCTTGCGCGCCAGGCCGTGGATCGCATCCAGGCGCTGTTCGACCGCGCTGAGGCGCTGCGGGTCCAGGTCCAGGGTGTCCAGGTAGCGGCTCAAGGCATGGCTTGCCTCCTCGACCTGGATCAGCGCAGTCTCCACCAGCTGGCGTGGCTCTGAGAGGGAGGCATCGAGCGCGATCAGCCCATCGAGTGCCTGGGCCGCCCGTCCGAGCCGGGAGTGGGCCGATGCCTCATCTTCATAGAGCAGGGCGGTGAGCTGACTGCAGGTCTCGATCAGGCGCCCAGCATGGGCGAGCCGCGCGTGCTCCTCGTCCAGACGCTCGAGCTCGCCGTCGCCCAGCGCGAGCCCCTGCAGCTCCTTGACCTGAAAGTGCAGCAGCTCCAGTCGGCTCGCGCGGTCGCCGGCGCGCTCGCTCTGGTGCTGGAGGGCCTCCCGGGCCGCGCTCCAGGCGCGGAAGGCCTCCGCGACCAGGGCCACCTCTTCTGCGTGGCCGCCGTGGCCGTCGAGCAGCTGTCGCTGGTAGGTGCGTCTGAGCAGCGCCTGGTGGGCATGCTGTCCATGGATGTCTACCAGCAGCTCTCCGGCCTGCTGCAGCGACTGCAAGGGCACCGGGCTGGCGTTGATGAAGGCGCGCGAGCGGCCTTCCCGGGCAAGCATGCGACGCATCACCAGCTCCTCGCCGGCGTCTATCGCCTGGGCTTCGAGCCAGGCGACGACGCCCGGAATCCCGGCGGGATCGAACACCGCGGTCACCTCGGCGCGCTCCTCGCCGGGGCGGATCATGCTGGTGTCGCCGCGGTCTCCCAGGGCCAGACCCAGGGCGTCGATCAGGATCGACTTGCCGGCACCGGTCTCGCCGGTGAGCGCGCTCATCCCCGGCCCGAGCTCCAGATCCAGCTCGGCGACGATGGCGAGATTGCGTACGTGGATGCGGGTCAGCATAGGCGGGTGGCCTCAGTGCGGCGCTTCCCCCCAGCCCAGCTTGGCCCGCAGGATGCCGAAATGATCGTGCGCCTTCGGGTGGATCAACCGGATGGGGTGCTCTGCCTTGCGGATGCGCACGCACTCGTCGTCCTGCAAGGTCAGCAGGATCTGCCCATCGCAGCTCACGCGTACATGCTCGGCGTCGGTGCGTGCACACACGCGTACCTCGACCGCGCTGTCGGCGTCGATCACGACCGGTCGGTGGCCCAGGCGGTGCGGGCAGATCGGCACCAGCACCAGGGCGTTGAGCGCCGGCAGCAGCAGGGGACCGCCGCCGGAGAGGGCGTAGGCGGTGGAGCCGGTGGGCGTCGACACGATCAGCCCGTCGGAGCGCTGGACGTCCAGGAATCGCCCGTCGATGAGCGTCTCGAGCTCGACCAGCCGGGCGAGGTTCCACTTGTGCACCACCACGTCGTTGAGCGCGGTTGCGCTGGAGCGTACCCCGGCCTCGCGCCCGATCTCGACCCGCAGCAGAAAGCGGCTGTCTTCCAGAAACTCGCCCTGCAGGATCTGCGCGAGAGAATCGATCATCTGTCGCGACGGGATGTCGGCCAGAAACCCCAGACGCCCGAGGTTGATGCCGAGCACCGGGACCCGGTGCGGGGCCATGGCGCGGGCGACGTGCAGCAGCGTGCCGTCGCCGCCCACCGAGATGGCCAGATCGGCCTCTCGGGCGATCTCCTCGAGCGTGTCGCCGGCGAGTCCCGTGCCGGGCAGCAGGTCCAGGGTCTCGCGCTCGATGATCAGACGATGGCCCCGTCCCTGGATGAACCGGACCAGGCGATGCAAGGTGTCGGGGATGGCATCGTCGCGCTGCTTGGCGGCAATGCCGATAGTCGGGAACAGGTCGGGCATGCTGGGCAAGGGCTCCATGGCAGCCGGAAAGCCCGGGGGCTGCGGCGCAACTTATCACGGCTTTTCGCGGGCGTGCCAGCCGCGGGCGTGCGCCTTGACAGGGATCGAGGCCGGTTGTTAGCTTGCAGCATTAGCACTCGCGCCGACGGAGTGCCAGCGCGTGACTCCTCCACCCACACCCGCGGCTACGGTGGCCAGCAGAAAACGCCTGACCAAACAGAATCTGGATGAGCGCGCCCGCCACTTCCTGAAGGTGCTGGTGGAGCGTCACATCCAGGACGGCGAGCCGGTCGGGTCGCGGACGCTGGCGCGCGATGCCGGGCTGGATCTCAGCCCCGCCACGGTGCGCAACGTGATGTCGGACCTGGAAGAGCTGGGTCTGGTCAGCTCGCCGCACACCTCGGCCGGGCGCATCCCCACCGAAGAGGGCTACCGGCTCTTCGTCGATTCCCTGATCACGGTCAAGCCGCTGGTGCCCCGGGAGATCGAGCGGCTGCGCGAGCAGCTGGATGCGGCCCAAGACAAGGGCAGGCTGGTCGAGCTGGTGTCCGAGGTGCTCTCCAGGGTGACCCACATGGCGGGAGTGGTGATGCTGCCGCGGCGCGACGCCCTGGCGTTCCGCCAGATCGAGCTGCTGCCGATGTCGGGGGCACGTACCCTGGCGATCCTGGTCACCAGCCGGGGCGAAGTGCTCAATCGGATCATCCATGCCCGCCGGGAATTCTCGCGCTCGGAGCTGGAGCAGACCGCGAACTACCTCAACCGGACCTTTGCCGGGCGCACCCTGCACGAGATGCGCCGGGAGCTGCTGAGCGAGATGCGCGAGGACCGCCGACGCATGGACCGCCTGATGTCCCTGGCTGTGGAGATGGGCAGCGAGGTGCTCCAGGGCGAGGATGGCCTGGATGAGTGCATCATCTCGGGCCAGACCAATCTGATGGATTTCAACGATCTCGCCGACATGGGACGGTTGCGGGCCCTGTTCGACGCCTTTACCCGCAAGCACGACATCCTGCACCTGCTCGACGCCTGCATGAAGGCCGAGGGACTGCAGATATTCATCGGCAGGGAGTCGGGGTATCGGCATCTCGACCACTGCAGCCTGGTGACTGCCCCCTACGAGATCGATGACGAGGTGGTCGGCGTGCTCGGAGTGATCGGTCCCACACGGATGGCCTACGACCGCATCATTCCCATCGTCGACCTGACCGCGAAGCTCGTGGGCGCAGCCTTGAAACAGCCATAACCATCCCCCACCTGGGGACATCCGCCGGATCGCGGGGACCCGGCGCCCCTTTGCCGTGTGTGTCCGAGCCCGCTCGGGGAGGCGCGGCCCTGTTCCCGAGACAGCCAGTTTCCGGAGGTGGAGCAGCATGACGAACGAGCAAGAGCAGGCGCATTCCGAGCCCCAGGTCCAGCCTTCTGCGGAGCCCGCCGCCGCGCTGCCGTCCGATCCGCAAGCGGTCGAGGCGTCCGCCGGGCAGCCGGGTGCCGAGGAGCCGGGCGTTCTGCTCGAGCGCGCGCGCCGCGAGGCCGAGGACAACTGGGACAAGCTGGTGCGAGCCCGGGCCGAGCTCGACAATCTGCGCAAGCGCCACGAGCGCGAGCTCGAGGGGGCCCGCAAGTACGCCATCGAGCGTTTTGTGGCCGAGCTGCTGCCGGTGCGCGACAGCCTGGAGCTGGGGCTGAGCGCCGCCCGGGGCGATGCCGTGGACGTCATCAAACTGCGCGAGGGCAAGGAGCTGACCCTCAAGCTGCTGACCGATGTGCTCGGAAAGTTCGGCATCGAGGAGGTCGACCCGCAGGGCCAACCGTTCAACCCGGAGGTGCACCAGGCAATCTCGATGCAGCTGCGCGAGGATGTGCCGGCGAGCACGGTGGTGACGGTGGTGCAGAAGGGCTACACGCTGAACGGGCGCCTGGTGCGCCCCGCGATGGTGATCGTTTCGCGTACGCCCGACCAACAGGCTTGAAAGCCAAGCGGTTTCCCCCCAACTGAAACCCTGACAGAAACCTTACAGAACACGCAAAATCCACCGGAGATACGGAATCATGGCCAAGATCATCGGCATCGACCTGGGCACCACCAACTCCTGCGTCGCGGTCATGGAGGGGGACAAGGTCCGGGTCATCGAGAACTCGGAAGGTGATCGCACCACGCCGTCGGTCGTGGCGTTCACCGGAGACAGCGAGACCCTGGTGGGCCAGTCCGCCAAGCGCCAGGCTGTCACCAATCCCAAGAACACCCTGTTCGCGATCAAGCGACTGATCGGCCGCCGCTTCCAGGATGCCGTGGTGCAGCGCGACATCGACATGGTGCCCTACAAGATCGTCAAGGCCGACAACGGCGATGCCTGGGTCGAGGCGGGCGGCAAGAAGATGGCCCCGCCGGAGATCTCCGCCAAGGTCCTGCAGAAGATGAAGAAGACCGCCGAGGACTACCTGGGCGAAGAGATCAGGGCCGCGGTTATCACCGTGCCCGCGTACTTCGACGACTCCCAGCGCCAGGCCACCAAGGACGCCGGGCGCATCGCGGGTCTGGAGGTCAAGCGCATCATCAACGAGCCGACCGCTGCGGCGCTCGCCTATGGTATGGACAAGAAGCGCGGCGATCAGAAGATCGCGGTCTATGACCTAGGCGGGGGCACTTTCGACATCTCGATCATCGAGATCGCCGTGATCGAGGGCGAGCACCAGTTCGAGGTGCTCTCCACCAATGGCGACACCTTCCTGGGCGGCGAGGACTTCGACAAGCGGATCATCGACTGGCTGGTCACCGAGTTCAAGAAAGGGCAAGGTGTGGACCTGCGCAACGACGCGCTCGCCCTGCAGCGGCTCAAGGAGTCCGCCGAGAAGGCCAAGATCGAGCTCTCCTCCAGCCAGCAGACCGATATCAACCTGCCGTACATCACGGCGGATCAGAGCGGGCCCAAGCACCTCAACGTCAAGCTCACCCGCTCCAAGCTCGAGGGCCTGGTCGAGGATCTGGTGGAGAAGACCGTCGGCCCCTGCCGCACGGCGCTCAAGGACGCGGGGCTGTCGGCCTCCGAGATCGACGAGGTCATTTTGGTGGGTGGCCAGACGCGCATGCCCAAGGTCCAGGAGACGGTCAAGGCGTTCTTCGGCAAGGAGCCGCGCAAGGACGTCAACCCGGACGAGGCGGTGGCGGTGGGAGCGGCGATCCAGGGCGGTGTGCTCGGCGGCGAGGTCAAGGATGTGCTGCTGCTCGATGTGACCCCGCTATCGCTGGGCATCGAGACCCTGGGCGGCGTGATGACCAAGCTGATCGAGAAGAACACCACCATTCCGACCTCCGCTGCCCAGGTGTTCTCCACCGCCGACGACAGCCAGACCGCAGTGACCGTGCACGTGCTCCAGGGCGAGCGCGAGCGCTCCGCTGACAACAAGTCGCTGGGCCGCTTCGATCTCACCGATATCCCGCCGGCGCCGCGCGGTGTGCCCCAGGTCGAGGTCAAGTTCGACATCGACGCCAACGGCATCCTCAACGTGCATGCCAAGGACAAGGCGACTGGCAAGGCCCAGTCCATCGTGATCAAGGCGTCCTCGGGGCTCTCGGATGCCGAGATCGCGCGGATGGTGCACGATGCGGAGGCCCATCGCGACGAGGACCGCAAGTTCCACGAGCTGGTCAACGCCCGCAACCATGCCGACAGCCTGATCCATGCCACCCGCAAGTCCATGGAGCAGATCGGCGACAAGCTCGAGTCGGGCGAGAAGCAGAGCATAGAGAAGGCCATCAAGGACCTCGAAGACGCCATCAAGAGCGAGACCAAGGAGCGTATCGAGGCCAGCACCAAGGTTCTGACCGAAGCCTCCTCGAAGATGGCCGAGCGCCTCTACGCCCAGGAGGCTGCCCCGCAGGGCGAGGCCGGTGGCGCTGCAGGAGAAGGCAAGCCCGCGGGCTCCAGCGAGGATGTAGTCGACGCCGAATTCGAGGAAGTGAAGGACGACAAGAAATAATCGATCCATCAGCCTTCAGCGGACCGGGGCCCTTAGCGGCCGCGGTCTGGATTGGCGGCTTTTCTGCTGAGCGCTGAGAGTCCACGGCTAAACCATGCCCAAACGCGACTACTACGAGGTCCTCGGGGTCACCAAGACGGCAAGCGAGGCCGAGATCAAGAAGGCCTTCAAGCGCTTGGCAATGAAGCACCACCCGGACCGCAATCCCGATGCGCCGGAGGCCGTGGACCAATTCAAGGAGGCCAAGGAGGCCTACGACATCCTCAGCGACGCCCAGAAGCGGGCCGCCTACGACCAGTTCGGGCACGCCGGCGTGGACCCCTCGATGGCAGCCGGCGGGGCCGGCTTCGGGGGATTCGGCGGCGGCTCGTTCGGCGATATCTTCGGCGACGTCTTCGGCGACATCTTCGGGGGCGGCCGGGGGCCCGGCGCGCGCACCAACCGGGGCTCGGACCTGCGCTACAACCTGGAGATCAGCCTCGAGGAGGCCGTGGCGGGCACCACCGTGAAGATCCGGGTGCCGACCCTGGCCGAGTGCACCGGCTGCGGCGGCAGTGGCGCCAAGCCCGGCAGCCAGCCACGCACCTGCCCGACCTGCGGCGGCATGGGCCAGGTGAGGATGCAGCAGGGCTTCTTCTCGGTCCAGCAGACCTGCCCCCGCTGCTACGGCCGCGGCAGCGTCATCGACGATCCCTGTCCTGCCTGCGGGGGACAGGGCCGGGTCCAGGAGCAGAAGACCCTGTCGGTGAAGATCCCCCCGGGGGTGGACACGGGCGACCGCATCCGCCTGGCCGGCGAGGGCGAGGCGGCGGGCAAGGGCGGGCGCCCCGGCGATCTCTATGTGCAGGTTCAGATCAAGCCCCACGACATCTTCACCCGCGAAGACAGCAACCTGTTCTGCGAGGTGCCGATCGGCTTCACGAGCGCCGCGCTGGGCGGGGAGCTGGAGGTGCCCACCCTGAACGGCAAGGTGGTCCTGAAGATCCCGGCCGGCACCCAGACCGGCAAGCTGTTCCGGCTGCGCGGCCGGGGGGTGACGCCGGTGCGCGGCGGTCCGACGGGGGACCTGCTGTGCCGGGTGCTGCTGGAGACGCCGGTCAATCTCACGGGCGAGCAGGAGGACCTGCTGCGCCAGTTCGAGCAGACCCTGGTCAGCGGCGGCAAGAAGCACAGCCCGCACTCGTCCTCCTGGCTGGATGGGGTGAAGAATTTCTTCGAAGGGATGGGGTTCTGAGGCCCGCGGCGGCGATGCATCGCCGGTCGATGGGGGAGCTGAGCATGATCCGTGTAGCGGTGGTCGGCGCCGGTGGGCGCATGGGCAAGACCCTGATCCAGGCGCTGAGCCAGGCCGAGGGCATGGTGCTCTCGGCCGCCACCGAGCGCCCAGACAGCAGCCTGCTGGGCAGCGACGCCGGCGAGCTGACGGGCGTGGGGCGCCTGGGCGTGGCGCTTGTCGGGGATCTGGCCGGCGTCCTCGAAGCGTTCGACGTGCTGATCGACTTCACCCGCCCCGCCGCCAGTCTGGAGCACCTGGAGGTCTGCCGGGCCGCAGGCAAACGTCTGGTGCTCGGCACCACCGGTTTCGACGAGGCCGGCAAGGCGGCGATCGCCGAGGCTGCCCGGGACATGGCTATCGTCTTCGCCCCCAACATGAGCGTCGGGGTCAACCTGTGTTTCCGCCTGCTCGACCTGGCGGCCCGGGTGATGGGCGAGGATGCCGATATCGAAATCATAGAGGCCCATCACCGCCACAAGGTGGACGCCCCCTCGGGCACCGCCCTGCGCATGGGCGAGGTGGTCGCCGCGGCGCTCGGGCGCGAGCTCTCGGAGGTCGCGGTGTACGGCCGTCAGGGCCTGACCGGGGAGCGCAATCGCAGCAGCATCGGCTTCGAGACCATCCGCGCCGGCGACGTCGTGGGTGAGCACTCGGTGTGGTTTGCGACCGAAGGCGAGCGCGTGGAGATCGTACACAAGGCCTCCAGCCGCATGACCTTCGCCCGCGGCGCGGTGCGCGCCGCCCGCTGGCTCCAGGACCGCGAGCGCGGTCTGTTCGACATGCAGGACGTGCTCGGCCTGTGCTGAGCCCGGCTTGTCCCAGGGATCTCGGCGTGGGCTTGATGAGATCGGCAATCATCTGCAGCCTCGCTCGCGCCAGGGGTGCAGCGCCATGATCTCTCGGCGCCTGTGCGGTTTGGCGGGCCCAGCCCGCTTCCCGGGACAGCCACGGCTGAAGCGGGAGCGCAGTGGCCGGCGGCCCAGGTTGCTCGGCGCACTAGCGCTCGGCATCTTGCTGATCAGCGGCTGCTCCGGCGAGCGCTCGCCCGAGGATGAGCTGCGGGCCCTGATCGCCGCCGGCGAGCATGCCGCCGAGGCCAAGCAGCTGTTCACTCTGAAGGGACTGATCTCGGAGCGCTACCGGGACCAGGACCGCAGGGATCGCCGGGCGCTGGTGAGCCTCATCGCCGGCTATTTCCTGCGCAACAAGACGGTGCATCTGCTGACGCGCATGAGCGAGGTGCGGCTGGAGGGCCCCGATCGGGCCGAGATCGCCTTCTATCTGGCGGCGGCGGGGCAGCCCATGGACGACTTCGAGACCCTGATCCCGTTGCATGGGGACCTGTTTTGGGTCGAGCTGGTGGCCGTGCGCGAGGGCGGCGACTGGCGGGTGCTCAGCGCCCGCTGGCGCCGCGCCGAGCAGAGCGAGATCCTCAAGCGCATGATCGAGTAGCCCGGTCGGCTTGGTAGCGGTGCTGTCCCGGGGCCGCGCTTCAGCTGCGTCCGTATACCGGGATGGCGGCACCGCTCACGCAGCGGGCCGCCTGCGAGCACAGGAACACCACGACATCGGCGAGCGCCGCAGGCGGCACCCAGGTCGCATGGTCCGCTTCGGGCATAGCGGCGCGGTTCTGGGGGGTGTCCAGGGTGCCCGGCAGGACGCAGTTGACGTTGATCCCGGCGTGCTTGTGCTCCGCCGCCAGAGTCTCGGTGAGGGTGATCACCACCGCCTTGGAGGCGCAATAGGGCCCCATCCTGGCCTTGCCCTCCCGCGCCGCGCGCGCCGAGACGTTGACGATGCGCCCTGCGCCCCGGGGCAGCATCTGCGGGATCAGGGCCCGGCAGACATTGAGCACCGAGCGGGCGTTCAGGTCGAGCATATGGTCCCAGTCGCTGTCCGGGGTCTCGTGCAGCAGCGGGCCCATGGTGAAGCCGCCCGCGATGTTGGCGACCATGTCGGCACCGCCGCGCTCCCGGGCGAGGGTGTCGGCCAGGGCCGCGACCGAGCGTGGATCGATCAGGTCGGTGGGCACCAGCAGCGGCGGGTGCGCGGTTTCCAGGGTCGAGGCCATCGCTTGCAGTTGCTCGGCGTCGTGATCGACCAGCACCAGCGAGGCGCCTAGCCGGGCGAAGGCCTGGGCCGCGGCGCGCCCCAGATTGCCCGCGGCGCCTGTGATCACAACATTCTTGTCAGAGAATTCGCTCATCGGATGTCCTCCCACGCAATCGGCCTGCAGCCGGCCAAGGTTAGCGAATCGGCGAGCACCGGAACATGCACAATGCCGGAGGGATATGCGCGGGGCCGACCGGCCGGCGGGGCCGGGATGACCGGTCCCCCGATGCGGGATAGTATGTTAGCCGTCGAGCCGCTGTCCCGCCCCCGCGACTGCTGACAAATATCTGAAAAGGAATTGGCATATCCTTTGCTACCACGGACACTGGGCCATGGCGATTGTCGGCTCCCCATGTTTTCAATGGATTACGGCGATCGCTAGGAGCCTGTCGGACACATTGGATGTCCGACAGGCTCCTAGTAGGCGCGTCACAATGCATGTGACGCGCGCGGGCCGCCGGAAGATCTGATTTTCAACCGCCTGCTTGGGGAGAGCCGAGTGCGTCTGCTGAAGTTTCTGGCCTTCCTGGCCGTTATCATCCTGGGATTTGTCTTCGGGGCACGCAATCTGGGACGGGTCGACCTCGATTATTACTACGGTGTTGCGCACCCGTCTCTCGCGCTGGTCCTGGTGCTGGCATTGGTCGCCGGGGCCCTGCTCGGTATGCTGGCGGGCCTCGGGGTGATGGTGCGCCTCAAGCGCGAGAATGCCGAGATGCGGCGCAAGGCCCGGTTGGCCGCCGAAGAGCTGCAACAATCTGCGGTCCCTTCCGATCAACGACCAGTGACGCCCGTGAGTGAATGGCTGTTGTTGCTGCTGCCGGTCGCAGCCGCCTCCGGGTGGCTCGCCGCCAAGCGCAGTGCCGGTAAGGTCGGGTCCGAGAAAAGCGGCACCGACCCCCGGGCCGCCTATTTCCGCGGACTCAATTTTCTACTCAACGAGCAGCCGGACAAGGCGATCGATGTCTTCATGCGCATGCTCGAGGTGGACAGCGACACCGTCGAGACCCATTTGGCTCTCGGCAACCTGTTCCGTCGCCGCGGCGAGGTGGATCGGGCCATCCGCATCCACCAGAACCTGATCGCCCGCCCGACCCTGAGCCGGGAGCAGCGCGCCCAGGCCTTGCTGGAGCTGGGCCAGGATTACATGCGCGCGGGCCTGTTCGACCGCGCCGAGAGCCTGTTCAGCGAGCTGGTGGAGATGAGCCTGTTTCAGGAGCAGGCGCTGCGCGGTCTCAAGACTATCTACCAGCAGGAGAAGGATTGGGAGAAGTGCCTCAGCGTGAGTCGTCAGCTGGAGGCCAAGAGCGGCGAAGCGCTGAGCGTCGAGCGTGCGCACTACTATTGCGAGCTGGCAGAGTGCGCGCGCGCGGCCAACGACAGCGCCTCGGTGCTGGCCTATCTCAAGCAGGCCCAGGGCAGTGATGCCGCTTGTGTGCGGGCAACCATTCTGCACGGGCGGGTGGAAGCGGCCCAGGGCGACTACCGGGGTGCCATCAGGACCTTACGCAAGGTCGAGCAGCAGGATGCCGCCTATATTGTCGAGATCCTGCCGAGCCTGGCGGAGTGCTATGCCCGGGTCGGGGCGCGCAAGGACTGGATCACGTTTCTCAAGAGTGCCCTGGAGAAGACCCGTTCGGCGCCGGTGATGCTCGCGCTGGCAGGGGTCATTCAGGAGGACGAGGGCGCGGCCGCGGCTGCCGACTTTCTCACCGCGCAGTTGCGCGCGGCCCCCAGCCTCGAAGGGCTCAATCGCCTGATCTCACTGCATTCCTCGAATGGGCGCGGGGACGGGGAGGTGCTGGCGATCCTGCGCGAGCTGGTCGAGCATTTGCTGGCGAACCGCCCGGGCTATCAATGTCAGCGCTGCGGGTTCGCCGCCAAGACCCTGCACTGGCAGTGTCCGGGCTGCAAGACCTGGGGCAGCATCCGGCCGACCAGCGATCTCAACTGCGAGCAGCGCTGAAGCGCGGGCCACCATGACAGCAGATCCCAAAGCGCCGCGGGTCATCCTGGCCCTGGACTTTCCCGAGGCGGCGCCCGCCTGGGCGCTGGTGGAGCGACTCGAACCGCGGCTTTGCCGGCTCAAGATAGGCAAGGAGATGTTCACGCGGCTCGGGCCGGCGTTCGTGGAACGGCTGGCGGGGCGCGGATTCGATGTCTTTCTCGACCTCAAATTCCACGACATCCCCAACACCGTGGCCGCCGCCTGCGCGGCCGCGGCCGATCTCGGTGTCTGGATGATCAACGTGCATGCCTCCGGAGGCCGGCGAATGATGGAGGCCGCCCGCGAGCGCGTGGAGGGGCGGCCCGGGCGTCCCCTGCTGGTGGCGGTGACCATCCTGACCAGTCTCGGGGCCGAAGACCTGGCCGAGATCGGCTACCCGGGAACGGCGCTGGAGAACGTGCTGCGCCTCGCCCGGTTGGCCCGCACCGCGGGGCTGGACGGCATCGTCTGCTCTCCCCAGGAGGCCGGGGAGGTGCGTGGCAGCGTCGGGGATGACTGTCTCCTGGTGACCCCGGGGGTGCGCCCGGCCGGAGTCGATCAGGGAGATCAGCGGCGCGTCATGACCCCGGCGCGGGCGATGCGCGCGGGTGCGGACTACCTGGTCATTGGCCGCCCGATCACCGCGGCTGCCGACCCGCTCGGCAGTCTGGACCTGATCCGCGCCGAGATTGACAGCGCTCTGATTTGACAAGCTTCGAGGCCAGCATATAACCTCCGAAACGCATCCACCCCAGGCGGATGCGGCCGGCTCGTCCGGCCTGTCTAAATGGACCTCAGACTAAAGGAGAACGAACATGGTAGTTCCCAAAAGGAGCTTGATCGCGTTGTTGCTCTGCATGGCTGCTGGCGGGGCCTGCGCTGGTCCCGTCAACATCAACACCGCTGACGCCAGCAAGCTGGCTGCAGAGCTCAAGGGGGTCGGACCGGCCCGGGCGGAGGCGATCGTGGCCTACAGAGAGGCGCACGGTCCCTTCGCGGGGCCCGATGACCTCGCCAAAGTGAAAGGCATCGGAGAGAGCCTCATCGACCAGAATCGGGACTCGATTCTGGTCGCCGATCCGGCGCACTGACTGCGGCAGCGATAAGGACGTTGCGGGTACCCTCAGGGGTGCCCGCTTTTTTTGACACTGCGGGCGCCGCCGGGGCCCGATGGAAACCAAAAGATGGCCGAGAACATTGTCTGGCACAACGAAAGCGTGACCCGTCCCGAGCGCGAGGAGAGCTATGGCCACCGCAGCTTCGCGCTGTGGTTCACCGGGCTGTCGGGCGCCGGGAAGTCCACCGTCGCCCAGGCGGTCCAGAAAGAGCTGTTCGAGCGCGGCTTCCACCCCTACGTGCTCGACGGCGACAACGTGCGCCACGGACTGTGCGGAGATCTCGGCTTCAGCGTCGAGGACCGTCACGAGAACATCCGGCGCATCGGCGAGTTGGTCAAGCTGTTCGTCGACGCGGGAATGATCGCCATCAGCGCCTTCATTTCCCCGCTGCGCCAGGACCGCGCGCGGGCCCGCGAGCTGCTGGCCCAGGACGACTTCATCGAGATCTTCTGCGACTGCTCGATCGCGGTCTGCGAGGAGCGCGACGTCAAGGGCCTCTACAAGAAGGCGCGCGCCGGCCTGATCAAGGAATTCACTGGTATCACCTCTGTCTACGAGGTCCCCGAAGATCCCGAGCTGGTGCTGCACACCGACCGCCAGTCCCTCGGAGAGTCGGTGGCGCAGGTCCTGGCCTATCTGGAGGCAAGGAGCCTGGTGCCCTCGGTCGGCAAGCCGGCGGCTCCCGGGCGCAGGGCCACGGGCACGGCGAACGCCTGATCCGCGCGGTCGCTCCTCGGGCGACCTTGCGCGGTCCTTGTCCATGCCGGTTGCCGGTTGCCGGTTGCCGGTCATGCCGGTCAGTCGCACAGCCGTTCTCTACAGCGCACCGGTGGTGCGGCGTGTGCAAACGGGTGCGAGCCCTTTTCCGGGCCGGACGCATCCCATGCTGAAGAGTACGACCTGGAATGCACCGCCAAGGGTCGCTAAGACCGCGCGCACCTCGGCCTGCCCCTTCTTGGTCTTAGGGTTACAAAGAGCATTTGAACCGCCAAGGCGCCAAGATCGCCAAGTTTTTCAAGGAAATTTCCTGGAAACGAGCATCACCCGTTGGGTGAAGCAAGTTCTTTCACTTTCGGTACGTGTCTGCCTTGGTGTCCTTTGTGTCCTTTGTGTCCTTGGCGCCTTGGCGGTTCCAACTGCGGTTTTTGGGTTCACCCCTTCGGTTCTACAGCCGGCAAGGCTCACCTTCAGCAATTCGAACACCTCGGGGATCGGCTCGAACGCGTACAGGACTAGATCGTCGTGGCACCGGCTGCAGGCCCCGAGGGCGAACAGACCGATGTCCGCCCCGACATCCACGATCACCGCACCGGGCTGCACATCGATGCCGTGTAGAAAATAGGCGTCGACCTGTTTGGCGGTCCCGCGCGCTTCCAAAGCGCTCAACGTCATGATCTCCCGCCCGTTCGGAAGCCTGAAGTGAAGAAATAAAAGACCCACGCGCTGACATCGACGCAGGAATAGGGAGTAGACGACCAGAATACGAGCGAATCTGTGCCGGGAAACACCACCAAGTTAACCGTCGCCTCATAACAGGTCCAGTCCACGATCGAGGTCAACTCTTTAATGTTGGCCACCCGCCAATCGCCACGGCCAGCGTCGATCCCCTGAGTGGTTACACCGGTGGGGGAGGGGTGCCCTGAAGGCATGTTCATCGCTTCCGCCCGTTGCAGGGCCTGCTGCCAAGTGAAAATCGATGTCCCACTGTCCGTACAGGTTTCGTCATCGTATTCGGTCCCAAGTGGGAAATGCTGTAGTCGACGACAGAATCAAGCTCCGCCGGCTTGGGTACGAGCCAATTCGTGAAACTGCACAAACCGCCGTTCTCGTCGACGTATCTAGGAGCCTGTCGGATTCTGGGGTCCGTTGCGAGGGAAAGCGGGATCGAGACGGATTTTTCGCTCGATTGAGGAGAATAGCGGGCTCTATTTGACGAGATCGAGCGGGAAATCCGGCCGATATCCGCTTTTCCGCAGTAGGACATCCAAAGTCCGACAGGCTCCTAGGAAAAGCGTAGGTGTCGCAGCCGGTGTAAACGCCGGACACCGGCTGTGTGCCCTTGCACGACCCTGCATCCGCAGGGCGGTGTCGATGTATTTCACCGACAGGCAGAGTAAACTAGCGTGCCCTGCAACCGCGCCGGTATCGCTATGTCACTGCCCGAAGAGTTGGACAAGGTCGTCGATTTCGACAAAGGGAATGGTCTGGTTACCGCCATCGCTCAGGATGCCGTCTCCGGAGAGATCCTGATGGTGGCCAACATGAGCCGCGAGTCCCTGGCTCGCACCCTGGAGACCGGGGAGGCCGTCTACTGGAGCCGTTCGCGCCGCAAGCTGTGGCACAAGGGGGAGGAGAGCGGCAACGTCCAGCGGGTGAAAGAGCTCTATGTCGATTGCGACGGCGATGCCGTGTTGCTCAAGGTGGAGCAGATCGGGCAGGCCGCCTGCCACACCGGCAAGCGCAGCTGCTTCTTCCGGCGCGTCGACGATGGCGTCCCGGTGGACGTGGGCGTGCAGGTGTTCGACCCGAAGGAGGTGTACGGCAAATGACCGAGGACAAGGGCCAGCGCCTGCGTATCGGCATCCCCAAGGGCAGTCTGCAGGAGACCACCAAACGTCTGTTCAACCTCGCCGGCTTCGACCTGCGGATCTCCGGGCGCTCCTATTATCCGGACATCGACGATCCCGAGATCCAGTGCATCCTCATCCGTCCTCAGGAGATGGCGCGCTACGTAGAGCAGGGTGTGCTCGACTGCGGCATCACGGGGCTCGACTGGCTGCTGGAGACGGGCGCGGATGTGGAGCAGTTGGCCGATCTCAAGGCCCCCTGGCCCAACTACGGAACCGTCCGCTGGGTGATGGCGGCGAAGGAGGATTCTCCTTTCGCGACGGTGAAGGACCTGCAGGGCAGGCGCATCGCCACCGAGGCGGTGGGGATGACCAAGCGCTTTCTCGCCGACCACGCAGTGGAGGCCCAGGTGGAATTCTCCTGGGGAGCCACCGAGGTGAAGCCGCCGATCCTGGCCGACGCGATCGTGGACGTCAGCGAGACCGGCTCCAGCCTGAGGGCGAATAAGCTCAAGATCTTGCACACCGTGCTTGAGAGCACCCCCCGGCTGATCGCCAACAGGGCATCCCTCGAAGACCCCTGGAGAAGGGACAAGCTGGATCGCATGTTGATGTTGCTAAAGGGTGCCATTGCCGCTTCCACCCGCGTCTCGCTGGCCATGAACGTCCCGCGCGATTGCATTGACACCGTGCTGGCATTGTTGCCGGCCCTCGGCACGCCTACTGTCTCTACCCTGGCTGATGAAAGCTGGGTGGACATCAGCACCGTGGTAGAAGAGAAAAAGGTGCGAGACTTGCTGCCGAAACTCTACGCGGCCGGTGCCCGGGGCATCGTGGAGCTGCCCATCAACAAGATCATCGAATAATCGATCGCATCTCGTCGCGCCATTTCGGTTGGGGTCGGACCGCGCTATCCTATTGAATAGTCAAGTGATAGCTGATAACAGGCGCGCTCTTGTGGGCTTAAAACGCTCATTTTGGGCCGGAAAAAGGTATTTTGATGGATACTCAGATGCCGGGTATGGATGGCCTTGAAGCCACCCGCGCCATCCGCGCGCCGGGGGAAAACCTGCCGATCCTGGCGATGACCGGGTTCGACGAGGATCACGAGCCGTGCCGTGAGGCGGGGATGAACGGTTTCGTCGCCAAGCCAGTCGAGCCCGAGGAGTTATTTGGTAAGCTAAGGCGATGGCTGCGGAGCACGACGCCTAGCCGGGCTATCGCCGCCGTCGTGGCGCCGGGGCTTCCCGCCGCGCTTGCAGTCATTCCATGCGTGGAGGTCGAATTGGGCCTCAAGACGCTGAACGAGGGCGGCGCGGCATGGCAGCACGATAGTAGGGTAAGTGCCGGCAAAGCGAGCCTGGCCCGAATGGCACTTACTTAGCATATAAGGGATTGATGAAACAATAATGAAGACTCTGGAGAAATTCCAATCCCCTCTCCCTCGCGGGAGAGGGCTAGGGTGAGGGTGATTCCGGCCAGCAGAAAGGGTGCCCCCTCACCCCAACCCTCTCCCCCTCAAGGGGGATAGGGAGAAGAAATCCACGCCTTTTTGTCATTGAAGTCTATGGGTTACGGCCTAGGTAAGCGCCATTCGAGCCTGGCCCCTGGTTCTGTTGCCGGTCCTGACGTGGCACTGCCTTGTATCAACAGCTATCGTGCCTGAATGCTTGAGGCTGGATACCCGAGAGCGCGTCCGTGCGGTAACGAACAGACGAGCCTGGCTACATTGGCGGTAAACTCTGGCGGCTCGAGAAATCTGCACCCTCCACGCTCCACGCGCCACCCTTAGCACTTTATGCTGGATGAAACTAAAGGAGACATGAAATGAGTAGAATTGCGTTGACGGTTTTCAGGGCGGCTTTCGCCGCTTCAGCCCTGGCTTCCGCGGTGGCCCAGGCGCAGGAATTTGACAATCGCGCTTACGTGGCCCCCTTCGGAAGCTACACCGTTCCCGACGGTGGGCGAAATGCCGACGACGGCTGGGGGGGCGGTGTCGCGATTGGTCGTCCAATCAGCCCGAGATGGAACCTTGAGCCTCCGAGGGATGTACGAGCAGCTCGACAGCAGCGGCTGGGTGGGTGAGGAAAACAAAGCGGATCACTGGCACCACTGGAACAGTGACTGGAAAACCTGGAACGGTGACTGGAAAAATTGGAGCGTGGGCGTGGACGCGCTCTACTTCTTCCGCCGTGAAGGATTGCAACCGTTTGTGTTCGTCGGGGCTGGCGGCATACGCGACGAGGTAGGGAGCCGCGACGCATGGAGTCTGATGGGCGATGCTGGGGCAGGCTTTCTGTATCCCATCGGCGAGCGGGTGCTCTTCCGCACCGACGTGCGCTACCGCTGGGACGACAACGGCGACAGCCTCCGCAATCAAGGCAATTTCAGCGATGGGATCGTCACGGTTGGCCTGCAGATCCCGCTCGGGCCGAAGCCGCGGGCCGAGGTGGCTGTCGCTCCTGCCCCGCGACCCGTTGCGCCGCCCCCGCCCCCGCCCCCGCCGGTGCGCCACATCGAGCTGTCTGCCGATGCCCTGTTCGCCTTCGACAAGGCAACTCTGATGCCGCGGGGCGTGGAGGAGCTCGATAAGCTGGTGAGTGACCTGGGGCAGGTTACCTACGACACTATCGTGGTGGTGGGTCACACCGACCCGCTCGGCTCGGATGCGTATAACCAGCGCCTTTCCCAGCGCCGTGCCGCCACCGTGGCCAACTACCTGACCCGCCAGGGTGTCCACGCGAACACGATCAGAGCCGAGGGTCGCGGCGAGACCGAGCTCAAGGTGACGCGCGGCGACTGCAGCGGCGCCAGGGGACGGACCGCGCTGATCGCGTGCTACCAACCGAACCGCCGCGTCGAGGTGACGGTCACGGGCGTGGTGCAGCCGTAAGCACTGCGGGCTGGGCGGCGCTGCGGTGCCGCCCAGCCCGTTACGTCGGCGATCCGCGTCCATCAAGTTTATCGGCGAAGAGCCTATGGTGATCGAGCGGGCGCTGCACCACGTGGGCGGGAGGGGGAGCCCCGCTGTACTCCCGACCGGGTCGGCCCACGCTGTACTGCGTGGAGCTCACCGCAAGGAGACATGAAATGTCCCTGGGAAGTATCCTACTGATCATCCTGGTTCTGATTCTGGTCGGCATGATTCCAGTGTGGCCGCACAGCCGGGGATGGGGTTACGGTCCCAGCGGACTTCTTGGCATAATACTGGCGATCTTCTTGATCCTGCTGCTGATGGGCCGGATCTAGAGTGCCTCGCTGTGCCCGCGAGATGCGGTAGCGGAGCTCAGGCCAGTCTTTCCTCGGCGATATCCCTGGGCGGAGCTGCCCAATCCGAAGAGCGCCGATTCGGCGCTGTCGATGACCCGCTGGTCAAGCGCGTGGTGGGCCTGAAGCGTCTGCCCGGTGGCCACCATCAGCCGCACTCTGGCCCGCGTCGATGCGCAAAGCGTCGGCGCGCTGCGGAGCGTGCAGCCTGAGATGGCGCTCGCGCGCCTTGAGTTGGGTGCCGTCGACCCTCAGTCTTTTTCAGCCCAGAAATGAGTCTGAACGAGGGAGATTAGGTTCTAGTCATGCGAGAGTCTATCGCTCGATCGTTGATTACGAATCAGGGGTCATAAAATGCTTGGCTGGGAAATTTTTACGAGGCCACCACGCCCGCCTCACATTAGGGCCGCAGCGACCAGCTGTCGACCAGGACGGAGCTCGTGGGCGTGAGACGACGCTCTCCGCTGCCGGTGCCCGCTACAACTCCGTCCTTGCTCGATGGGGTCGCAGGGTCTAAATTTAATTCAGGGAGCAGAGTGGTGCACTGAGTGCAGGGGAGAAAGATCGCCGTGAACATTCGCAAACCGCTGTACCTGTTGTCCATCGCAGCCCTGAGCGGCTGTGCGGTGCCGGTCCATGGCCCGCCCGGCGGCTACACCTACGACGGGCGCGGCAACGAACCGCCGCCCCGCTACTCGCATGACAATCGCGACCGCAACCCAGAGGGGTTGGTTATCGTCTACGATTCGGCATTAAGGCTCTATCGGGTGCCAGACCATCCTGGCCTCTACTGGTCGGACGGTCGCTACTACCGCGAGCACGCGGGCTTCTGGGAGTACGGGGCACACCACACCGGGCCGTGGGCGCGCAGCCGGGTAGAAGCGTTGCCGCCGGGCCTGCGCGAGCGTTACCAGAGCGGGCAGCGCCAACGCCACGAGGAGCCGCGCGGGCAGTCTCGCCCGTCGCCCGCCAGTGGCCATGATTCCGGTGGCCGTTATTCTGGTGGCCATGATTCCGGTGGCCGTGATTCCGGTGGCCGTGATTCCGGTGGCCATGATTCCGGTGGCCGTGATTCCGGTGGCCGTGATTCCGGTGGCCGTGATTCCGGTGGCCGTGATTCCGGTGGCCGTGATTCCGGTGGCCGTGATTCCGGTGGCCGTGATTCCGGTGGCCGTGATTCCGGTGGCCGTGATTCCGGTGGCCGTGATTCCGGTGGCCGTGATTCCGGTGGCCGTGATTCCGGTGGCCATGATTCCGGTGGCCATGATTCCGGTGGCCATGATTCCGGTGGCCATGATTCCGGTGGCCGTGATTCCGGTGGCCGTGATTCCGGTGGCCGTGATTCCCAGCGCCATGACGGGCAAGATTGGCGCGACCCCGGCCGGGGTGGGGACGGGTACCCAACCTATCCCGGTCAGTAACGGTTACCCAGGCCGTTCGAGTAGGCGAGGTCGTTGTCCATCACCGTGGCTCCCGGCCCCTCGGTAGTCTGAATGCGATGTTCCTGGCCGCGAAAGTTGTAGGTGACGTCCCAGTATTCCGGCCGGGCATAGTGAGCGGTGTTCTCGCAATGCCGGATGTCGCGACTGTTCGACGTAAGGCACGTCGAAGCCAAGGCCAAAGAAATTCGGCGGCTGCGGTCGAAGCATTCAGCCTATCATCATGACGAACCTTCGTGGCGTGGTCTGTCTGGACACGAACATAGCGGACGCGGCGAAACTTCCGCCTGTGTTCGACAGCGCACCGAACTCCCCCCGGGATGCGACTACGCTATCTATGCGCCGAGTGCGACATCCCAATGTCGATCCGGTTTATTCGCGGAGCTCCAGAATCATCCGCGCCACGAATTTTCAATTTTCAAAGGATTTACCATGAACCGTTCAATTCAGATTTCGGCCCTCCTCGCCATATTGAGCTTGGGCGCCTGCGAGAAAGCCCCCACGGTGGTTGTTCCCGGTGCGCCGGTCGCCGGCCCCATGGGACCGCAAGGAGAAACTGGTGGCCAAGGTGCCCAGGGCATGCAGGGCAACGAGGGCATGCAGGGCGACCGAGGCATGCAGGGACACCAAGGCAGTCAGGGCCAAACCGGCGAAACTGGCGATGGTGGCACGGTGATCGTGGTGCCGCCCGCCTCCCCGGCAAACTGAATCTATTGTTAGGAGATCGCCATGAGCCTCGGAACCATACTGTTGATCGTTTTGGTCCTGATGCTGATCGGCGCCATTCCGAGCTGGCCACACAGCCGTGGTGGGGCTACAGGCCCAGCGGCGTATCGTATTGGGTCTGATGGTGATCATCGTCATCGTCCTGCTGTTGTTGGGAAGGCTGTGACGCGGGGAGCACGGGAATAAGCCACCACGAAGATCAAAGGGGCCAGTGCGGCTGGGCAATGCCGCGTACTTTAGTGGGGGGGAGCCCCATCCGGGTAACCGTTAGCCACGGGCCCGGTATCGAGCCTTGCGGCGGGATTGGTAACAAGCTCGCAGATGCGTAGGCGCGAAAGCAGGCGAGGTGCAAAGGTAGCGGGTGAGGCCGACCTTGAAGGTGTAGAGCCCAGAAATATGGCTATATCCGGATTCCTATCCCTCGCGACAATCGCAGATGATCGGATTCCCCGACGTCTGCATCTTCGTCGCCCTGGTCTTCGCCGGGATGCCGCCGCTGGTGTTCATCATGAAAGGCAAGCCGGCAGGTGATGCAGCGCCGGCGGTTGCGCCGGGAGAATGAGGAAATCGGTTAGTCAGGTCCCTGTATAACGACACTCATCTGAGGAGTCTCGCCTGAGCCCGCTTCGCCACTATCAGGCCTCAGCAATCCATCGTGTCGCTTCGGATATTTCCATGCTGGAGAAGACCTTCACCGGACAGGGCATGGCAAAGCCGAAGAGCCGCGTCGCGAATGACAAAAAGCCGTCGATTTCTCCTCCCTCTCCCCCGCGAGGGGGGGAGAGGCGGGGTGAGCGGCGGCCTTTCTGCTGGCCGGAATCACCCTCACCCGAGCCTTCTCCCTCAAGGGAGAAGGGAGTGGAAATTTTCGAGAGCCTCCATTATTGTTCGTAATCAACCACCTATATGTTAAGGAAATGCCATTCGAGCCTGGCACCTTTACTTTTTGGCTCCTTTAATGTTCAGAATATGAGGTCTGTCGCATTGACGCTCTTGACACCGCGAATGTTCTGCGCGAGCTCAATAGCCAGCGCGCGCTCTGCGCCGCTGCCAACCTTGCCGGTCAAAGTGACATTGCCGTCCTTCGTGCTGACGGAAATATCGCCACTCTCGACATTCCTGGAATAGATATAGATGGATTTCACCTTTGTCGTGATCCAACTGTCGGCAATGACCTGGGTGGTATTACGCACTGGTGCCACTGTCTCACCTGTAGAAATGGGTTTAGATTCATCCACCACCAGCTGGTTGTCGACTGCTACCACGCCACGCGTGTTTCGGGCCATACGGCCGGCGAGCTCCTTGGCAGCACCGTTCTCGGCGGCGCCAAGCAACGTCACCTTGCCCAGCAGGGTATCCACATCTATTTTCAGGCCTTCGGTATTCTTGCTCCACAGCAGTTTGGATTTTACAATTGCCGTGATAGTGGCATCGTCCACGACTTCACCGAAACTGCGTTCTCGGGAGGTCCGCGCCGGTGAAACATAGTCAGCCTCAACCTTGATCTGATTGTCGACGTTCTGTATACCGCTGACCCCCAGTGCGATTTGCTTGGCCAATTCCTTGTAGACGTCTTCCTCGACGGTACCTGAAAGGGTGGCCGTTCCTTCATTTACTGACACTTTAAGGTCATTGGCGCGCAGATAGGGGCTGAGGGAATAGGTGGTCGAGATCTGCGACTCCTGGCGCGCTGACGTGACGTCCTGGGACATCGTGTCCGCAATGGTCAGTCCACTGATCGAAGCCAATGCCAGAGAGATGGCTGACGCGAGTACTAACTTGCGGGATTTCGTGTACATATATTTTTGTCCATTCAAGACGGCGGGATTGTTGTTTGATCGCGGTCGGGATATCCTTCCGAAAAGACTCGGGCAGGTTTGTAGCCGCTTGCTGCCTGCAATTTAGCCAGAATCAAGCCACGTCAAGCGCGGAGCCTAAACCCTGTCTACCGTGGTGTCGGTGCGCTGGCGCGCTTAGGCCATGAATTGCCAAGACAAGGGATCTAGGGTCAAAGGGATCTAGGGTCAGAGTAGAGCGGCGACGGATCACTTCGGTCTTGTAGAACCCGTTGATCGTCTCGGCCAGGGCATTGTCGTAGGAGTCGCCCCGGCTGCCGATCGAGGCCTCGACGCCGGCTTCGGCCAGACGCTCGGTGTGGCGGATCGACAGGTATTGGCTGCCTCGGGCGCTATGATGCACGAGGCCCTCGGTTGCGGGCCGCGATCACGGCGCCTGTTCCAGCGCATCCAGCACCAGTTCCGTGTGCAGCGTAGCGGCGACGCGCCGGTCCACGATGCGCCCAGCGTAGACGTCGACGACGAGCGCGACATACACGAAGCCGGCCCAGGGCGCCACATACGTTATGTCCGCCACCCGTAGCTGAGTCATACCCCCCTGAAACGCAGCCGATAAGCAGTTGAGCGACCGGTATCACACCGGTCATACAGCGACGATCCACCTGTCTCGATCAAGGCTATGTACGATAACGAACAGACTCGATGGTGGAGCTCGGGTAGTCTCTCGGTCAGCAGTGAGGCGACCGGAATCAGGCACCCGCACGAGGTTAAGTGTGCAAGTCGTCTGCGGCGAAATGAAGGGAAGCGTAACTACGAGCGGAATCAGCAGGATGTGGGTTCTATTCCGGCTTGTCTTCGCACTGGACACTGGACATCGTGCATTTCTCTGTCAATAGCCGACACTGTCATATAGCCGACAGTAACGAAAACATGAATTTATTCAGCGCTATTAAGGAAATATCACTATGAAAACTTCGATACTAGCCGCCGCGATCCTTGCCGGTATTGCCGGTGCTGTGTCTGCGCCTATCGTATCAGCGCAGGACATAAACGGTCCCGAGGGCGGTGCCGGCGGCACGATGGGTGGTCCCCAGGCTGCTCCCCAGGCTGCTCCCCAGGCTGCTCCCCAGGCTGCTCCCCAGGCTGCTCCCCAGGCTGCTCCCCAGGCTGCTCCCCAGGCCGGTCCCCAGGGTGGCCCCGGTGGTCCGGGTGGCATGATGGGTGGTCCCCAGGGTGGTCCCGGTGGTCCGGGTGGCATGATGGGTGGTCCCCGGGGCGGTCCCGGTGGTCCGAGTGGCATGATGGGTGGTCCCCAGGGTGGTCCCGGTGGTCCGGGTGGCATGATGGGTGGTCCCCAGGGCGGTCCCGGTGGTCCGGGTGGCATGATGGGTGGTCCCCAGGGCGGTCCCGGTGGTCCGGGTGGCATGATGGGTGGTCCCCAGGGTGGTCCCGGTGGTCCCGGCGGCATGATGGGTGGTCCCCGGGGTGGTCCCGGTGGTCCCGGCGGCATGATGGGTGGTCCCCAGGGTGGTCCCGGTGGTCCGGGTGGCATGATGGGTGGTCCCCAGGGCGGTCCCGGTGGTCCCGGCGGCATGATGGGTGGTCCCCAGGGTGGTCCCGGTGGTCCGGGTGGCATGATGGGCGGTCCCCGGGGTGGTCCCGGTGGTCCCGGCGGCATGATGGGCGGTCCCCAGGGTGGTCCCGGTGGTCCCGGCGGCATGATGGGTGGTCCCCAGGGTGGTCCCGGTGGTCCCGGGCGGCATGATGGGTGGTCCCCAGGGCGGTCCCGGTGGTCCCGGCGGCATGATGGGTGGTCCCCAGGGTGGTCCCGGTGGTCCGGGTGGCATGATGGGTGGTCCCCAGGGTGGCCCCGGTGGTCCGGGTGGCATGATGGGTGGTCCCCAGGGTGGCCCCGGTGGCCCCGGTGGTCCGGGTGGCATGATGGGTGGTCCCCAGGGCGGTCCCGGTGGTCCGGGTGGCATGATGGGTGGTCCCCAGGGCGGTCCCCCGGGTGGTCCGGGTGGCTCCAGGGTGGTGTCCAGGGTGGTCCCCAGGGTGGTCCCCAGGGTGGTCCCCAGGGTGGTCCCCAGGGTGGTCCCCAGGGTGGTCCCCAGGGTGGTCCCCAGGGTGGTCCCGGTGGTCCCGGTGGTCCCGAAGGTGGTCCGAGGCCTGAGTGATCTCAAAGCCCACCTGATATACGCCAATAGGTACGCCGTCCTGTGCCGGGGAGCTGTTCACAAAAGAACAGCGTCAAGCCCTACTGACGGTGAGGCTCTTATGTCATGAGGTCATAGCAGACAGGGTAGCGAAAGAGTTGCGAGAGAATCAGGGGGTCAGGTTCTGTACGACAGGCTGACTCCCTGCTTCTTTCTGATCGCAGGACGTTCCGGGCAGTCCCGCGGGTGACCCGGCATCATCCAGGTGACACACGGGCGAGAATTCCATAGGGCGCCATGCTGGTCGCCAGCATCACGTCGTTGATGTCGCGGCGATCAATCCAAGTCTGTAGTGGTATGTATTCGAGGGAGGTTCAGGATGCAGATCCGGGTCGGATACGAGTTGGTCTACGAGTGTCCGCAGCCGACACCCATGATTCTGATGCTGAACATCCATTTCACCCGTGTCTCCGATCTCGTCATCGCAGACCACATCATCACCACCCCGCCGACCCCGATCACAGCCTACCGCGACGGCTTCGGCAACTGGTGCAGCCGTATCGTCGCACCGCCAGGTGATATCCGGATCTCCACCACTGCGCTCGTCAACGACAGCGGTCTGCCGGACGGGGTCGACCTGTTCGCTCCACAGCATGCCGTGGAGGATTTGCCGGCGGAAACGCTGGTGTTTCTGCTCGGGAGCCGCTACTGCGAAACCGATCGGCTTACCGAGAAAGCCTGGGCCCTCTTCGGGCAGACGACCCCCGGATGGCCACGCGTCAAGGCAATCTGCGATTTCGTCCATGGGCATATCACCTTCGGCTACCAACATGCCCGGGCAACCAAAACCGCTCTCGAAGCCTTCAATGAGCGCATGGGCGTGTGTCGCGACTACACCCACCTCGCGATCGCGTTCTGTCGCTGCATGAATATTCCGGCACGTTACTGCACGGGGTATCTGGGTGACATCGGGGTCCCTGCCTCGCACGATCCCATGGACTTCTCCGCCTGGTTCGAGGCCTACCTCGGCGGACACTGGCATACCTTCGATCCGCGCAACAACATACCTCGGGTCGGGCGCGTGTTGATTGCCCAGGGCCGGGATGCGGCGGATGTACCGCTCAGCAACACCTTCGGTCCAAATGTGCTCAAGAAATTCACGGTGTGGACGGATGAAGTGAGGGGTCAGGCCGGCCGCTGATGCGTACCGAGCGCACACGTGGCGCGTCGCGAATAGGTCCACGATAATGGATTCGGATAGCAGCGCATCGGCAGTGTCCTTGCTGGGATCCGACGAACCGCCCCCCGTCGAGTTGGTCAATGCCGACGGGCACAGCAGCGCGGTGCTCGTCTGCGATCACGCCTCCAACAGAGTCCCGCGACTGCTCGGCAGCCTTGGGCTCGACGCCGTCCAGCTGGCCGATCATATCGGCTGGGATCCGGGTGCGGCCGACGTGGCGCGCCGGCTTTCAACTCTTCTCGATGCATCCCTGATATTGAGCGGCTACTCGCGTCTGGTCATCGACTGCAATCGACCGCTGCGCAGCGCGGGATCCATTGCCGAGCAAAGTGACGGTGTGCCCGTCCCGGGCAACCGCGGACTGTCACCATTGGAAAGAGATACCCGCATCAATGCGCTGTTCCGGCCCTACCACGATGCCGTCGATCGGCTGCTCGATGGCCGTACCCGGCGGCCGAGTCTGCTGCTTAGCATTCACAGCTTCACGCCGGTCCTGAACGGTCGGCCGCGACCCTGGCAGATCGGCGTTTCCCATTGGCGCGACCGACGACTCGCCGCGCTGATGCTCGGGGTGCTCGCCCACTGTGGAGAATTCACTGTCGGGGACAACGCGCCCTACCCAATCGATGCTGATATCGACTACACGATCCCGGTGCACGGCGAGGGTCGCGGATTGCCCAGTGTCATGATCGAGATCCGCCAGGACGAGATCCGAACAACCGCAGGCGCCGCCGCCTGGGCGGCACGACTGGCAGATGCCTATCGGATGATCGAAGCTGAGGCGCTGCGCATCTTCGCTGCTTCGTTCGGCGCCCATTCCGCATCGGACCCATTATCCTAGAAGCGGCAGTTGAACGGCCGCCAGGGTGCGTGCCGCGTGGTGTCTGGCAAGGCATAACGAGGAGGAATAGTAAATCTATTCCAACGAGTTATAACGCAGCCAGGCGCCGCGCGGGGCGTGCCCTGGTGGTCGTAGCGGCCATCACCCAATGGGTGAGTATCAGCTTTGTCCCGAACCATCGTCCAACCAATCACTTGATCGCTACTCGAAGCGGTCAACTGCCGTTTCTAGGATCATGCACTTATTCCCAGGGTTGCACGCGGATTAAGGGATTCTTGGCCTTTGTGTCAGAATATGGGATCGGACTTGGCTTTGGCGCACAATCCGGCACTGGCGTGCGACATGGTAGGGTGTGATGGAATACAAAGACTATTACAAGGTCATGGGTGTCCCGCGCGACGCCACGCAGGATGCGATCAAGCGTGCCCATCGTAAGCTCGCCAGGAAGTATCACCCGGACGTGAGCAAGGAGCCCGATGCCGAGGCGCGTTTCAAGGAAGCTGGCGAGGCCTACGAGGTGCTCAAGGACCCCGAGAAGCGCGCGGCCTACGATCGGCTCGGCAAGGAGTGGAAGGCGGGGCAGGAGTTTCGTCCGCCACCGGACTGGGACGCTGGCTTCGAGTTCCGCGGCGGTGGTTACACCGCGGGTGACGCTGGCGTCCACAGCAGTTTCTTCGAGGAGCTGTTCGGCCATGGCTATGCTCGCCCCAGTGGCACGGCGAGCGGGCGGGGCTTCCGAATGCGTGGGGAAGACCACCATGCCAGGGTGTTGATCGACCTCGAAGACAACTTCAGCGGTGCAACACGATCCATCTCGCTGCGGGTGCCGGAGCTGACCGAAGACGGACACGTCACCCTCCGCGAGCGGACGCTGAGCGTGCGCATCCCCAAGGGTATCCGTCCCGGCCAACAGATCCGACTCGCCGGCCAGGGAGGCTCCGGATTCGGAGGCGCAGAGTCGGGCGACCTGTATCTGGCGGTGGAATTCCGCGACCACCCGCTTTACAGCGTCGACGGTGCGGACCTTTACCTCGATTTGCCTGTCGCGCCATGGGAGGCGGCGCTCGGTGGGATCATCAAGGCGCCGACCCCGTCCGGGGTCGTCGACCTGAAGATTCCGGCCAACTCCATGCAGGGGAGCAAGCTGCGTCTCAGGGGTCGGGGCCTGATCGGCAAGCCGCCCGGCGACCTGTATGTGGTTTTGCAGGTGGCTTTGCCACCTGCCGACAGCGATGCGGCCAGGAGTCTGTATAAGCAAATGGAAGATCAGCTTGGTTTCAACCCGCGCGCGACTATGGGGGGGGCCTGAGCCCATGGACGATACAGACCGTTCGGCGTCACCCGTCGAGCTGATCGACGAGCAAAAGACATTCACTCTGGCCGAGCTGTGCCGCTCCTTCGCCGTTGAGGCCGAGCTCATCGAGGCATTGGTGGAGCAGGGGATACTGGAGCCCGCCGGCAGGCGCGGCCGCCACTGGTGTTTCCCCGCCAGCAGCCTGCGGCGCACGCGCATCACGCTGCACCTGCAGCGCGACCTTGGGGTCAACCTGCCCGGCGCCGCTCTCGCGCTCGATCTGCTCGAGCGTATCGAGGAGCTGGATGCCCGATTGCGCGCAATGAGAGGTGGTCGGTTGCGCTGAGCAAGGTCGTTGCGGATTTTCCTCGAGTCGCAACTCTGCGGACGTCGGAAATGCCGAGGTCCTAGCCCATGATCCGGGCGTAGGTCGCCTTGTCGGCCGCGTAACACCCGCAGGCTGCCGCCTCCAGGCCGCCGCCGTCGAGAACTGTCACAGCCCCGCGGCTATAGCGGATCAGTCCGCGCTTTTGCAGCGCCGTGGCGGCCTTGGTGACGCCAACGCGGCGCACCCCCAGCATGAATGCCAGGAATTCGTGGGTGACGTGAAACGCGTCCGAGTGGGCCCGGTCCCGCGTCATCAACAGCCAGCGGGCGAGGCGCGCCTCCACCACGTGGAAGTGGGTGCAGGCCGCGGTTTGCGCGAGTTGCCCCATCACCACGTAGAGATAGCGCTCGAGCACACGCCGCAGCGCGGGGCTGCGGTCGAGCCCGCGACGAAACAGCGCCGCATCCATGCGCAGCGCTGGGCCGGGACCCTGCACCAGGGCACCCAGGGGCGCAATATCCACGCCGAGTAGGACGGAAAGTCCGAGCATGCCCTCTTCGCCGACCAGCCCGACCTCCAGGCTGGTACAGCAGTCGGTCGGCGTGGTTAGGGAAATGAAGCTCTCCGTGGGAAAGTAGACGTGGCGAATGAGCTCGCCGGCTTTCACCAGCACCTCGGTAAACACCAGATCCACCTGCTCGCAGTCGGCGAGAAAGCGCCGGAGGTCCTCTGGCGGCAAGGCCGCGAGCAGGCGATTGGCGGCGAAGTCAGGCTGATCGGATGGCACCTGTAAGGTCCTGTAAGGTCCTGGCTGTTGGGTATTAGGCCTTGGGGAGGTGCGCATGCGCCACCCGGCGCGACAACGACGCGAGCTTGGGCGTCGGATGGGGACCTGGGCTGGCTGGTTTTCGCAACCTCTCAGGCTCCAGGGTGCTCCGGGATTCCGAAAATGTCGGGGCGGTACCGCACATAGCCTGCCTGCCAAGCAAGTGTGGCGCTACCCATACTCTACCCATACTCGCGCCCGGCCACGGGATCGCGTGCGACGAGGTTCGCGAAAACGAGCACAGCTGCGTACGTTCGCTAGCGAACAGACGCTGCGGACCGCTTCCCCTATTCTGAGGCCATGGGAGTCGGCAGGCGTGCAGAGGCTGCCGGTGGCAAAGCGTAGCGCTGGATGGAAGGCCGCGCGTGCCACGGTGGCGTGCCCGATGACCGGCCCCTCCGTTCGACGAGGAGGCAAAACAGATGGGTGTTACCAGCGTACCCGCATCGGCAGCTATCTATGATCAGATACTGCGGCGGATTCAGAAGCAGTTGGTCGACCGGGTCAAGATCCCGTTCGAGATCCGCATGTGGGGCGGTCGTGTCTACCGATTCGGACAAGGCGAGCCCGCGGTGGATATCCTGGTCCATGACCGCAAAGGCCTGGCCGCGCTAGGCCGCTTGGACGAGTTGGGCATCTGCGAGGCCTACATGGCCGGCAGCCTGGACGTGGTGGGCGACATGCTGCGCTTCGTCGGCCTGCGCGGGGCGTTGAGCGACAGCCACCCGCTGGACTACCTGTGGCGCCGCGTCGCACCCTGGATCGTCGGACGGTTCACGACCAACCGCCAGGCGATCGCGGCCCACTACGAGTTCGACAACGACTTTTATCTCGAATTTCTCGACCCGACCCGCTGCTATTCGCAGGCGGTGTTCGAGAGCGACGACGAGGCATTGGAAACGGCGCAGGTCCGCAAGCTGAATTTTGCCATCGATGCCTGCGGGCTGAAGCCGGGGGACCGCGTCCTGGACGTGGGCGGCGGCTGGGGCAGCTTCACGGAGCATGCGAGCCGGCGCGGCATCCAGGTCACCGCCTTGACGATCTCCCACCAGTCGGAGCAATTTCTGAAGGAGCTGATCGATCGTCTGCGGCTTCCCGCCCAGGTTCTGAACCGGGATTTCCTAAAGTACGACTCGCCGGAGCCGTTTGACGCGATAGCCATCCTGGGAGTGATGGAGCACCTTCCCGATTACCCCGCCGTGCTACAACGGCTCCTGCGGTTGCTCAAGCCGGGTGGACGCGTCTATCTCGACGCCAGTGCCTTTCGGGAAAAATACGTCAAGCCGACCTTCGTCTCGCGCTACATCTTTCCGGGCGACCACTCCTACTTCTGCCTGCACGACTTCCTCGCCGCGGCGGCCAAGACGCCGCTGGACGTGCTGTCGGTCTACAACGACCGTCACAGTTATTACCTCACGTGCAAGGCCTGGGCCGAGAATCTGGAGGCCGCGCGCGACGAGATCGTCGGCCGCTGGGGCGAGGCGCTGTACCGGCGCTTCCGCCTCTATCTCTGGGGATCGGCCTTCGCCTTCCTCAATCGGGGCATGGAGGCCTACCGTGTGGTTCTGGAGCTGCCGCGGGAGGCAGCCGTACACTGACCCGATTTTCTACGGAACAATGGTATCCGGAAGCAGACGATCGAGCTTCCTTCTTGACCACCGCGTAGCACTCGCACACGCGCGCCTCCAGACCGGGTCGATCCACCACCGTGATCTTGCCGCGGCGGTAGTGGATCAACCCGGCGTGCTGCAACTTCCCGGCCGCCTCGGTGACGCCCTCGCGGCGTACCCCGAGCATGTTGGCGATCAGTTCCTGGGTCATGGTCAGCTCATTCGAAGGCAGGCGGTCCAGGCTCAGCAGCAGCCGGCGGCAAAGTTGCTGATCCAGCGAATGATGCCGATTGCACACCGCCGTCTGTGCCATCTGGGTCAGCAGGCACTGGGTGTAGCGCAGCAACAGACGGTGCATCGGGCCGGCGCGAAAGAATACGTCCTTGAGCAGCTGACCCTTCAGCCGGTAGGCGTGCCCGGCGCTCTGCACCATCGTCCGGCTGGTGGTGGTCTCGCCGCCCATGAACAGGGAGACGCCGACGATGCCCTCGTTGCCCACCACGGCGATCTCGGCCGATGCCCCATCCTTCATGACGTAGAGCAGGGACACGATGCAGCTGGTGGGGAAATAGACGTGGCGCATCGGAATGCCGGGCTCGCAAACCACCTCGCGGATCGGCATCGGTACCAGCTCCAGGTGCGGCAGGATGCGTGCGCTCTCCTCCTCCGGCAAGGCGGCGAGCAGGTGGTTCTGGTGCGGGCTATGACTATTGGGCATGAGCAATCTACCTGTCATCAGCGGCTCCAGGGCCGAATAACCGTTATGGATGTATCAATGCAGAGCTCCGGATATGTCGTCAAATTCAGCGCGACTGGATCGGGTCATAGACCAGGCGCAGGCGGTGCCAGGGTCGTTGATCTGCTGAGCATCGAGGCATTCGCAGAGCGCGGTAATGGGCGACCATGAGTCGCGTATCAATTTCGCGACCATGGATCTCTTTATGTCATCTTATCAGTAGGTTACAGCTGGCATGTCAGGAGGCTCTGCAATGCTTGAAGCGCCATGGTGATGATCTTACCCTACGTTTCCAATGTTTGGTAGCGCACAGTTGCGGCGGGGAGCCGTTCCTGCCCACACCCGAGCCCGCGGAGCCGCCATGAGCGACACCGCGGCGAGACTCGCGACGGCCAGCGTGGAGTTACCGACCAGCGCCTGCTGCCGCTGGACCAAGACTGGCGCCGCAGGCTGGCCGAGCCACGGCAGCGGGCCAGGACGAGGATGACGACACGCCTGGCGCGCCTGAAGGCGGCCGTCGCGAAGCACGCGAACGAACCGCTGGATCCGACGGACGGCTCGTCGTGGGACGGCGAGGACGGGCAAAGCGTCAGCCTTGCGCATCGGGCGTTGCCCTTGATCGAGCTGCTCACGGCCGCCGCCGCGGGGCGTGAAAATGTCATGTGGGAAAATTGATTCGGCTCGGTCGTGAGTCTGTTGGCGATCAGCTCCCGGGTCATCGTCTTGCGCCCTGTTTCGGCTACTCGGCGGTGAGGGCAGCAGGAATCAAGACCCATTTACGGCAATCGTACCCGATTATCGCTCAGCATTAGTTTCAGTAGCCGCCAAGCGTGTCGTTTGAAACCATTGGAATATGCTGGGTTAGCAGCAAACTGCGCAGCCGCTTAATCTTCCGACACCTGAATATCCAACGTGAAATCGAGCTTGCTGGTTGCTCCCGCGCCGACAAAGCTCCCGGTTACCGGCATGGTGTCGCGCGGGTGTGCCGCCGCCGCGATGGTCACATGAGTGTCAGCCACGGCTCCACCATGGGTGGGATCGAAACCGCGCCAGCCGCCGCCGGGTAGATATATTTCCGGCCAGGCATGCAGATGACGCCGCTCACTCTGGAGGTCGCCCTTCTGGTAGCCGCTGGCGAAGCGTGCGGCAATCCCCTCAGCCCGACAGCAGTCAACAAACAACACGGCCAGATCTCGACACGCCCCTCGGCGGCTCTGTAGCGTAAACGCCGGGCTTTGTGGTGCGCCCGTCTCGCGATGCATATGGGAGAAGTCGGCGAATAGCTGGCGGTTGAGGCGATCGAGAAAACTCACTGTATCGCGATTGACCGCCAGACTGAGCTCAGCGGCGAAAGCGGTGACTGAATCGTCGGAGGTGATACGCGCCAGATAGGCCTGCGCACAAATAACGTCATGCTCATGGTGGATGGGTAAAACCGCCGCTTCCGGCGTTAGGATGAAATCGAAGGCATTGCGTCGCAAGGTTTCGACGTGCATGGTTACTTCGATATCGAAATGGTCGGTATCCTCTTCGAACCAGATCTGGGTCACACGGTTTCCCTCGAGATCCAGATGGTCATTGAGCCCCAGCGGCGTCGGAGTAATGTTGAGCTGATGGTCGATGACACGCTGCGCCCCATCGTCTCGAGGGTGAAAGCGCAACCGCTGCGGGTTAAGCCGAACTGGGTGCGAATAGCGATAGTTAGTGTGATGCCGAATTTTGAAGTGCATGTATGCCGACCCCACTACCAACTTGCTCTTGCCTGTCTGTTCAAGCACCCTGGGGCTAATCCCGGATGCGTTCCACACGCACGGTCTGTGCTGTGGGATAGACCGGGGGTCCGAACTGATTGTAGACCGCGACGTCCGCGGCATCGCGGCCATAACCAACTGATACATATCCGCCCTTCAGCTGGGCCTGCGTCGCGTCGAAGGTATACCAGCGTCCACCCACGTAGGCCTCGAACCAGGCGTGCAGGTCCATTGGCTGCAAGCCGTATAAGTAGCCTACCACCATACGCGCGGGAATGCTGATGCTGCGGCACAACGCGATGCCGAGGTGCGACAGATCCCGGCAAACACCCACTCGTCTCGAATTGACTTCCGCCGCTGACATGGGCACGTCACTGCTGCCAGGGCGATAAATGATAGTATCGCGCAGCCAGGTGACGATTGCCGCGACCTGGTCGTAGCCTAGCTGCCGGCCGGCCGTGATTTCGGTCGCCATTTGATGAAAGCGGTCCGACTCACAGTAGCGACTGGGCAACAGATAGCTGAGCACGGCATCGGGCAGATTCTGGATTTCGACAAACGGTGCGCCGAACGCTTGGTCAACATGATCCGCGGTCATCACTTCGGCACGTGTGCGCACCGTGAAGGCGCCAGTTGGGGCAATGAGGCGTTGACAGAGGTTGCCGTAATCATCCGTGAATTCGAACACGGGCACGCTTGGCTCCAGCATATATTCCTCGCGCGCAATCCATTGCTGGACACCGCTGCGGGGCCTCAGCATCAGCACAAAGGGAATTGGCGCTGAGATATCGAATGCTAAATCGCAGCTTGTGCGTAACCACATAGGCTAATCGTCCGGTAGGGAAAGATTCAGTTTATCACTTACTGAAGTTTCCTGCTTTGCTCATGCGGCTCGTCGCATGAGGAAAACAAAAAAAAGCTTCAGAAAGAAATATTTGCTTAGCGCGTAACCCATGGAGCTCAACGAGAAAAGCGGACCGATTCCTTCTCCCTCGCCCCCCTGCGCCCCCGTGAGTGGGAGAGGGGGCGAGCCCTTGGCTGAGCTCCCTATCACCCTCACCCTGACCCACGGATGGCGGCAGTCGGTGCCCATGTCAAGGGGCCCCCTGCCCGGATAGGAGGGTAGTTGCGTGATCGGGCGCGGTCTGTACGGTGACGTACATAGCGCCAAGCTGGCCCGCGGGTCTGCGGGCTTCCGGGCGTGGGCCTCGAACGGCCGTCGGGATCAACCCTGCCGGCAGTTCGAGATCCGATGGCAGTATTCCTGGAGGTGCCGCGGATGTGCCGCCTCGGCGTGACCTGCCCGCCGAACAGCGCCTGGTGCCGAGAGCCCATTGACTTCAACACCGGCATTGCCGCCGTGCGGACATCGCTTGCCCGATCGGCTCCGACGGTTCCAGGTTATCGGGAGTCACCTTCGCCGTTTGGCTGCTTGCGCGCGTAGCCGGCAGACGGGGACCCAGTTCGCGGCCAGGTCCAAGGACACCACCGTGCCGAAGCTGGACGATCGTCCATGGCGCCGTGGCACGCAACCGTCAGTCATCGAATGCGATGGCCCCCGGCCAGCCGGCTCGAACACCATGCGCGTGGCTGGCGAAAACGAGTGCCGCATGTGTTCGCCAGCGTACGGACGGCGAGGATCAATCGACGTAGCGTAAAAGGCGCAACTGAGTGGCGGAATATCCGGGGGCTCGGGTTTGCTGGATGGGAGCCTACGGGGAAGATTCGCCATGAGGTTCATACGGGCCAAACGCTGTGTGGCAGCAGCTGAATTAAATAAACGGCAGGGATTCGAGCCCTGCAACCAGAGGAGTCAAATCATGATTACCAGATTCGTCAAATATTGTGGGATCGTTGCGGCGGCTGGCTTGCTGCTCGTGGGCAGCGCTCAAGCCTTCAACATGGGCAACATGATGAACCCTTCCAAGTGGATGGGCGGCAACAATAACCGGGACGGTGGAGGAGAATATTATGGCGGCGGACCCGGCTATGGCGGCGGACCCGGCTACGGCGGCGGACCCGGCTATGGCGGCGGACCCGGCTATGGCGGCGGACCCGGCTATGGCGGCGGACCCGGCTATGGCGGCGGACCCGGCTACGGCGGCGGACCCGGCTACGGCGGCGGACCCGGCTACGGCGGCGGACCCGGCTACGGCGGCGGACCCGGCTACGGCGGCGGACCCGGCTACGGTGGCGGACCCGGCTATGGCGGTGCGCAGGGTTACGGTGGCGCTCCGGGTTATGGCCCCGGGCCCGGCTACTAAGGCTAAGGCGGCCAAAGCGGGCGGGATTCGGGAGGCTCGAATCCTATGGGCACGGTGCCCAGCCCTATGAGGATGTTTGGCGGAGACCGGCACTGAGTGAGCGGTTGCGCAGAAGCGCAGCCACCTGCTACGGGGGTCCCTGGGCGCAACCGGCTGCGTTGCCGGAACCGCTGCTGACCTTCCTGGTTCGGCAGCGGCCCGGTACCGCCGGGTCAGCGCGTAGCCACGCGTTCGCCTCCGCCGTCAGTATTCTACGGACTACGCAAGGTCATACGATTAACCTTGTATGTATATCCGCAACTTCCTGGGAATAGATGTCGTCCTGCTCGACCTCACGCTGACCGACGGCCAGGGTATTGAGGCCCTCAAAGACATGGGGGTGAGGTTGGCAATCGATGGCTTCGGCACGGGCTGTTCGAGCCTGAGCCACCTGAAGAACTTCCCCATCGACACGCTGAAGATCGACCGATCCTTTGTGCGCGATATCGCCTCCGACGTGGACGATTCCACCATCGTCAGCGCCGTGGTCGCCACGGGCAGAGCCCTCGGGCCGCGGGTCATCGCCGAGGGCGTGGAAACGCAGCAGCAGCTCACTTTCCTTCCGGCCCGGCAAGGTGACGAAGGGCAAGGCTTCCACTTCAGTCGCCCCCCTGTCCGCCGAGAGTTTCACGCAATTACTGGTGAGCGGGAATGACGAATCGCCGGAGGGAGCGACAGGGTGAGAGGATGGCGACAAACTACGCCGGACGTGCGGGCGAAGTGCGCCCCGCCGACGTCATGGCGGATGCAGTCCGCGACTTGCAGGATCAAGAGCAGGCAAGCGGGCGGGTGACAACGCGACTCCCCAAGGAGCGCATAACGATACAATCGAGGTGTAACCATGTTTCGCAAGACATTTCTGATTCCGGTTTGTACGGCGGCAGCGATATTGAGCATGCCGCTCAGCGTGATGGCTGAAGAAGAGGCGGGCATGCCCGTTCCGCCTGCCAATACGCCGATGACGGGTGGGCCTCCTGCTGGGATGCCCATGATGCCAGGCCCCGGGGGCGGGACGCCCGTGGGACCGGGTCAACCCGGACAGATGCCCATGATGGGGCAGCCGGGCATGATGAGCCCGGAAATGATGGAGCAGTGCCACCAGAAGATGCAGCAGCACATGATGGGGCAGCCGGGCATGATGAGCCCGGAAATGATGGCGCAGCGCCAGGAGATGAAGCAGCAGCACATGAAGACCATGGAACAGCACCTGGCCAACATCGAGGCGTTGCTCAAGCAACTGGTTGAGCTGCAAAAGGCGAAGTAAGCGCCAATGGCCGTGCCAGACTGCAGTGCCGTCGGGCGACACGGCGGTCTGGTACGAGTGGCGTGTGGCCGAGCAGGTCGGCCTCTTGCCGGTTGGGGCCAAGGCACATGCTGACCCGTTTGGACGACCGAATAGGGTCTTGATGGCGGAGGCGGAAATGGACAAGAAGGCCCAGATCAACATTTGGTATGTGGGACTGGCTGTCATGGGCGTCCTGCTGTTCCAGAGCTGGTGGGCTACAAACCGCCAGATCGAGGTCCTGCCCTACAGCAAGTTCGAGGCCCTGCTCGCACAGGGCCAGATAGAGGAGGTGTATATCCGCCAGGACCGCCTGGAGGGCAAGCTCAAAACGCCCATGAAGGACGGCCGCCAGCAATTCGTCACCACCCGGGTGGACCCGCAGTTGGCGGACCGCCTCGCCGCGCACAAGGTCACCTTTACCGGCGTGGTGGAGAGCAGCTTTCTGCGCGACCTGCTGTCCTGGATCCTGCCGGTGCTGTTCTTCTTCGGCCTGTGGACGTTCTTCGTGCGGCGCATGGCGGACAAGCAGGGATTCGGCGGCCTGATGAGCATCGGCAAGAGCAAGGCCAAGATGTACGTGGAGAAGGACACCAAGGTGAGCTTCGCCGACGTGGCGGGAGTGGAAGAGGCCAAAGAGGAGCTCAAGGAGATCGTGGACTTCCTGAAGCGCCCCAAGGAATACGGCCGGCTCGGTGCGCGGGTGCCCAAGGGGGTGCTGCTGGTGGGTCCGCCGGGTACCGGCAAGACCCTGCTGGCCCGCGCCGTGGCGGGGGAGGCGGGCGTGACCTTTTTCTCCATCAGCGGCGCGGAGTTCGTGGAGATGTTCGTGGGCGTTGGTGCAGCCCGGGTGCGCGACCTGTTCGAGCAGGCGGGCAAGGCCGCCCCCTGCATCATTTTCATCGACGAGCTGGACGCCCTGGGCCGGGCTCGGGGCATCAACCCCATGGGCGGTCACGACGAAAAGGAGCAGACCCTCAACCAGCTGCTCACCGAGCTGGACGGGTTCGACCCGAAGCAGGGCATCGTGCTGCTGGCCGCCACCAACCGCCCGGAAATCCTCGACCCGGCGCTGCTGCGGGCGGGACGCTTCGACCGCCAGGTGCTGGTGGACCGCCCCGACAAGGCGGGGCGGCTCGCCATCCTGGGGGTGCACCAGAAGCAGGTGCAGCTCGGCCCCGACGTCCGGCTGGACCAGGTGGCGGACCTCACCCCTGGCTTCTCCGGCGCGGACCTGGCCAATCTGATCAACGAGGCGGCCCTGCTGGCCACCCGGCGCGGTGCCGACGCGGTTGCCATGGACGATTTCAACCAGGCCGTCGAGCGCATCGTCGCCGGACTGGAGAAGAAGAACCGGCTGCTCAACCCCCACGAGCGCCGGGTGGTGGCCTTCCACGAAATGGGCCACGCCCTGGTCGCCAAGGCTCTGCCGGGCATGGACCTGGTGCACAAGATCTCCATCATCCCCCGGGGCATCGGTGCCCTGGGCTACACCATCCAGCGCCCGACCGAGGATCGCTTCCTCATGACCCGCCGGGAGCTGGAGTACAAGATGGCGGTGCTGTACGGGGGGCGGGCGGCGGAGACGGTGGTCTTCGGCGAGGTCTCCACCGGCGCGGCGGACGACCTGCAGAAGATTACGGACATCGCCCGCGCCATGGTCCAGCGCTACGGCATGGAGGACAAGCTGGGCCAAGTGGTGTTCGACCGGCAGCACCGCTCCCTTTTCGGGGAGAACGTGTCCGATCTCGGGCCGCGCGAGTACAGCGAGGAGACCGCGCGGGAGATCGACTGCGCCGTGCGGGCGCTGACCAGCCAGGCGCGGGAACTGGCCGTGGCCGTGCTGCGCGCCAATCGCGCGGCCCTGGATGCGGGGGCCGAGCGGCTGCTGGAGACGGAGACCCTTCTGGGGGCGGATATCCCGGAGGTGATGAAGTTCGCCGCCGACGCGCATCCCGGCTCCCCGCAGCCGCCGGCCCCGTGATGGCCGTTTCGGTATTGCCGACTGGAAAGCCCGCGACCCACGGGTTTCGACCTACACCCACAGAGGAGACATGGCATGTCCTGGAAAGAACAGCTCAACACGGCCATCGAGAAGGTCAAGGGCGCCGCGGACAGCGAAGCCGCGCACGCCCTCGCGTCGAAGGCGAAGGCCACGGCACGCAACATCGCCCACAAGGCGAAAGAGGGTGCACTGGACGCGGCCGAGGCCTTCGTGCAGGCGAATTCAGACCCGGCAGCGATCAATGTGCGCTACCTGCACGCGGATCTGAGCATCGTCGCCCCATCGGACGACATCCAGATCACGCGCCCCAGCGTCGCCACCCTGGTGATCGCCGATGGCCAGGGCAACGGCCTGGTGATAAACGCGGCGGCTGAGGAGCCGTTCGTGGTCGAGACCGTCGGGGCCTCCACGCGGCTGGACGATGTCACTTACGACCTGGGGCCGGAAGACGGGGTCAATGTAGTGGTGATTAAACGCTGATGCCAGTGAGACAGGCGGGCTGGGCAGGTCCAGCCAGAGACTGCAGCGGGCCGCTCCGATATTGGGGGTGATGCGTTCGACTTAGCCGCTTTCGCGCGGATGCGACACCGCTGCGGCGGTCTTCTTGGAGAGACGGTGAAGTCAGCCCTCTCTTGGGGCAGGGCCTCGGCTCCGGACTTTGGCGCCACGCCAATTGCGCGCTCCCAGGAGGCTGAGCGCCGCCAGCGCCGGGCCGGCTGCAACGACGAAGATCCAGCCCGCACCGGAATCGAGGACGAGAAACACAGTACCGATCATCATGCAGGCGCCGGCTAGGAACAAGGCCGGTCCGCCGCAGCAGCGAAGTTAAATGACCCCCGGCAAAGCCGCGGGCTTACGAACCCTTGAGCCAAAACCGCAGTTGGAACCGCCAAGGCGATAAAGGACACAAAGGACACCAAGGCAGACACGTACCGAAAGTGAAAGAACTTGCTTCACCCAACGGGTGATGCTCGTTTCCAGGAAATTTCCTTGAAAAACTTGGCGATCTTGGCGCCTTGGCGGTTCAAATGCTCTTTCTAGGTTGAAATACTTGAGATCGATATTCAAGGGAAAGAAAATCATCGACGGCCTTGCCGTCCCGTAAATAAAGCCGGGCATGTGTTCGAAGATCTTACGAAAGGTAAATCCCCCAGAACTGCGCGGGAAGGCTGCGTGGCCTCGTTGGCAACGGAAGCGAGTCGGTCTCGTCGTTCCACGAGATACCGCTGTACTAAGCTCTATGCGCGGTAGCGTACCGAACTTGTCGGGATTTCTGCGTAACTTGGCAATACGAATCGCGCCACGCACACACGATTTCAGGAACTGGCTTCGAAGAGTGCGACGTTTTGCTACAAGGGTTATAGGAACAAATATGAAACATTCCATTTCATTGGAACAAATGGTCAAGCGTCCGCTGCTGCTCGCGGTCGTTGCGACCTTCGTCAGCGCATGCGCGACGACTGAGCCTGTCGGTGGGCGTAATGTGACCAGCGAGGCGCGGTCCGCGCCCCAGAGCTGGGTTGGTCCCGCGGGTCCGTCCGGCCCCGTCGGCGCCACCGGCGCGCAAGGCGATACCGGGCCGCAGGGCTATACCGGTGTGGCGATGGTCGGTCCGACCGGTCCCGTAGGCATGCAGGGTCCCGAAGGAAGACAAGGCCCGACCGGGCCGACGGGCGCTACCGGTAAGATGGTCGTCGGTCGTGCCGGCGCGATGGGTCCAGTCGGAGCCACCGGAGCACAAGGCGCAACCGGGCAGACAGGTGCGCGTGGCGAAAGCATACCCGGCCCCGCCGGCCGCAGGGGACCTACTGGACCTGAGGGCATGCCGGGCGCAACCGGTTACACAGGCCCGCAGGGTCCGACTACCGTCGGTCCTACCGGTGTGGTCGGGCGTGCCGGTGCCACTGGCAGCCGGGGCTCTACCGGCTACGCAGGCGCGCAGGGCGACACCGAACTGGCCGGCATCAGCGGCCCGTCCGGTCCCACCGGTTCAGTCGGTCCGCGGGGCGCCACCGGCGCTACCGGCTCCGAGGGCTCGATGGGCATGGGCGGCGGCTGGAGTTGGTACAGGGAGTACACCTTCACTTCAAACAGCAACGTCATCCTGAGCGCCGACCGCAACAAGGCACGGGAGATCGCCGATTATCTTGACGAGAATCCGTCCATTACTGTCGGAATCGACGGCAGCAACAGACAGAATGTTGACAGCGTTCGTACCGCGTTGATGGACGCCGGCATACCGGCCCGCAAGGTCCGAACCGGATCCTTCGGCGACCCGCAGCTCAGGCGAGAAGATCACGTCGCAGTGCTGCTGAACACCAAGTAACACCTCAGCAATAGCAGATGGACGAACGGCGCGATCGCAAGATCGCGCCGTTCCTTTGTGTGATCTGCGCCTCTTGACCGCACCGTGCACACCCGCGGCGTTGACGCGCGCGCGTCGGGCGCCTCGACAGCTACATGTGAGCGTTGCCCAGGCCGAACAGTCCGATCAGCCCGATGACGATCAGATAAATGGCGACGATGAAGTTCAGCAGCCGCGGGATGATCAGAATGAGAATCCCGGCAATCAGCGATATCAGGGGCGCAAGACTGAGTGTAATGTTCATGTTGCCTCACCTTAGTTGACGGAGAAAACCACCAAGCGTCGCCACCACGCGCAATACCAGGCGCAACTACTACTCCGCGCACCCTGCGTGGCCGCGACCGCGTACGGCGCGTGCGACCCGAAACAACCAGTTTGCGCGATTTCCGCGCCAACGGGTGAAGTTTGGATCCACGCTGGACCATCGCCTCGGGAGCAGGATGAGGTGATTGGGTCCGCGGGAGAAGCAGTTGAGCGGATCCCGTGCGGAAAACCCTATCCCATGCCAAAACCGAGTTCTGTGCGGTACCGCGCATTGCAGGCCCGATCGGCATCGCAACTGCGCTCATTCGCGTGCAGGCAGGACCTGCGCGAACCGAAACTGGCACCGCTGCATCGCAGTAGCCTTCCTGCAGGCTTTCCCGCTTTGTATCCACCTTCCCATTCCCGCCGCAATTCGCCGCACGGGGCAACCGGCCCGTCGCATATCGCGTATGACGCGGCGCCGGTGGCGAGCAGCTCGTCCGCCACCTGCGCCGCGTCCCGTGAATCCTTTGTCCCCACCAGAAGGAACACGAGCTCGTCGCCGCCTTGCCGGCACACCGTATCCGTAGCGCGCACGCACGTCAGAAGGCGCCCGGCGACCGCGCGGAGCAGCCGATCGCCGGCTACGTGGCCCGGGCTGTCGTTGATTTCCTTGAACTTGTCCAGATCCAGAAACAGCTGCGCGACCGGCGCACGGTGCCGCCGTGCCGAACCGATCGCACGGGCGAGGCGTTCCGTCAACAGCGCCCGGTTTAACAGATCGATGAGAACGTCGTGCATGGCACGATGAAACATCTTCTCCGCCACTACGGCCGGTACACAGCAACCGCGCTCGCAAGATGCGCAGCAATAGCACCGTTGAGGCCCATCCGACTTTCAACGAGATCCAAATTTCCGATGCCCTGGATCATGTGAAACACAATAATTATTACTGAACGCCTCGCTATGTTCGTTACCGTACAGACTGAGCATGCTCATGCGACTAGCATTCAATCAGCATTCAGACTGTCCATGTAATTGGTCAAGGCTATGTCACATTGTCCTTTCCGCAGGCTGTCGCTGCACCAAGATCAAGAATGGCAAAGGGAAGGATGCGGAAAGGATGCTCGATTTTCTATCTCACCAGTCGTGCCCCGAACAACACCCCTACCAGGAAGGAGTATCAAGATGTACAAGCTACGCAGCCATCTCTCTGCACTCATGTTCGCGGCGGCATCCGTCGTCTCGATGAGTGTGATGAATCTGGCAAGTGCCGCAACCGCTGAGGATCTGGACCGAGACTCCCGGCAGGCCTTGGAGACGCTTTATAAAACCGAGCCTGTTGCGGAGACTCTTTCGCGCACAGCCAAGGCGGTGCTCGTCTTCCCGAATATCGTCAAGGCTGGCCTCGTGTTCGGTGGCAGCTATGGCGAGGGCGAGTTGATCGAGGGCTCGAAGGTCGTCGATTATTACAACTCCGTTACCGGATCCTGGGGCCTGCAGGCAGGAGCCCAGTCCTACGGATATGCGGTGTTTCTGATGACCGATAAGGCCATTAGCTATATTAAAAAGACGAAGGGTTGGGAAATCGGCGTAGGCCCGACCGTCGTTGTGGTTGACAAGGGAGTGTCGAAGAATCTTTCGACATCCTCGCTAAAGAATGATGCCTATGCGTTTATCTTCAGTCAGCAGGGATTAATGGCTGGCGTCAGCTTTGAGGGAACAAAAATTTCCCGAATCAATAGGTAGCCCGGCACCGGGTGGACGCGATTTGCGTCCGCCCTGGTTGGTGGTCAGTCGCCCTCGATCATGGAGGATGTAATAACGGCAGCGATGATCACAAATCCAGGCCCACCGAGACCATTCACTGCCTGCCCCTGGTAACCATATAATCTGAAACCAGCATCCGCATCCCTCTGATTGACCTTGTCATCGTCTCGCTCGTGGTCGGCATACTGCTCTGGGTCGTCAATGCCTACATGCCGATGGACCGCGAGATCAAGAATATCCTGAGTATCGTCGTGTTGATTGTTGTCGTGCGGTGGTTGCCGCATCCTATCCCCGTAACGTTCAGGACCATGGCCGAAGCTGAAATAACCCGATCCAATGTGCGAATCCGGTTCTCATAGCAGATATCAGTGTTTGATCAGAATTTAAGCGTCATGATCAAGAGTGAGCGCTTCAACAGCATTTCACATCTGATCGGCGCCGCGCTGGCGCTGGCCGGTGCCGTGGTGCTGGTGGTGGTGGCATCGCTGGGTGGTGATACACGCCGTATCGTGTCGTTCAGCGTTTATGGCGCGACACTGTTTCTGCTCTACCTCATCTCCACGCTGTATCACGGCCTGCCGACGGGCCCCGCAAAGCGCGTGTTCCGCGTTCTCGATCATCAGGCGATATATCTGCTGATCGCCGGCAGCTACACCCCGTTCACGCTGGTCACGCTCGACAGTATCGTGGGTTGGCGGCTGTTCGCTGGGATCTGGGGCATGGCGGTGCTGGGCCTGGTGCTCGATGCGCTGCCCCGGCGCGGCGCGCGGGTACTGCCCGTTTTCATTTATTTCGTGATGGGCTGGTTGATAGTGCTGGCAATCAATCCACTGCTCGCGGCGCTGCCGCGCACGGGCTTCATCTGGCTGTTGACCGGCGGCCTACTCTATACTTCCGGCATCGTGTTTTTTGCCCTCGATTACCGTTACCCGTGGATGCACGGGGTGTGGCATCTGTTCGTGCTCGCCGGCAGCATCAGCCACTATGTGGCGATTCTGGTCTATGTCTGACAGCCAATAGCGATTCCGGAAGCGGTTGAATGGCCGCCTTCGGTCAACCCTGGTACTTAACCTCCGCATCCGGGAGCAGACGATCGAACTCCGTCTTGACGACTTGGTAGCATTCGCAGACGCGTGCCTCCAGGCCGGGCCGATCCACCACTGTGATCTTGCCGCGGCTGTAGTGAATCAACCCAGCGCGCTGCAATCTCCCGGCCGCCTCGGTCACGCCCTCGCGGCGTACCCCGAGCATGTTGGCAATCAGTTCCTGCGTCATGGTCAGTTCGCTCGAGGGCAGGCGGTCGAGGCTCAACAGCAGCCAGCGGCACAGTTGCTGGTCCACCGAATGATGCCGGTTGCACACCGCCGTCTGCGACATCTGGGTCAGCAGAGCCTGGGTGTAGCGCAGCAATAGACGCTGCATCGGACCGGCGAGAAAGAACGCGTCCTTCAGGAGTTGCCCCGTCAGCCGGTAGGCGTGACCGGCGCTTTGCACCACGGCCCGGCTGGTCGTGGTTTCGCCGCCCATGAACAGCGACACACCGACGATACCCTCGTTGCCGACCACGGCGATCTCGGCCGATGCGCCATCCTCCATGACGTAAAGCAGGGACACGATGGAGGTGGTGGGGAAATAGACGTGGCGCATCGCCATGCCGGGCTCGCACACTGCATTGCCGAGCGGCATCTGGACCAGTTCCAGATGGGGGAAGAGGCGCGCGTACTCCTCCGCCGGCAGGGCGGCGAGCAGGTGGTTCTGGCTAGGGCTAGGGCTAGAGCTAGGGTCATGAGGTCGGAGCACGCACCACCCCCTAAGTGACTGTCACAATTGAAGAAATCACCGATGTGGCGGTAGCTACTGCTGGAAACGACGATCCATTATCTCTCCGTTCCCGCCAATGTTCAATAGCGTACAGACGCAGCGGGGGGTACGGGAAACTTGAAGGGAGCACCCTCAGGGCGTTGCGCTCGCACTCTGTCCGGAGAGACAACGGGGCTCGCGGACCGGTGGTACCGGTCGAATGCCGGCTATGTGCGTCAGCAGACAGACGTTGAAGGAGGTTCTCGGTAAGCTTGCATCATCGGAGCCAACATCAATACCTGCACGGTCTGCAGCGCAATCTTGGCGAAGAGCAGTGTATGTCCGGCATGACCTGCCGATGCATCACTCCCAGGCTCATCACGGTTAGGGAACGATAATGAACAAGCTCAACACCATTCATACCATGCAGAGACACGCACTCAGTGTAGTTGCCGCAGCGATGCTGCTCGGCTTGGGTGCTTGTTCCGGAATGTCGACGCAGGACAAGAACACCGCCGTTGGTGCGGGTGTCGGCGCCGTCGGCGGCTCCGTTCTTACCGGCGGCAGCACAGCAGGAACCGTCGGTGGTGCAGTCGTTGGCGGCGTCATCGGCCACGAAGTGAAACATTAAACACAACGACCGACGTGTGATGCAGCTGACCGGTCGGTGCGTCACCGTCGCTCATAACTCCAGGTCCCGACAACAAGCTGTGATACACAGTGCTACACACGGTGACTCCCGCTTGGAGACAAGTCAGTCACCAGGAGACATACATCATGAAATCAGTTAACTCCCTTAGCGCAGCCCTGGTCATAAGTGCATTGCTTGTCGCGCTATCCGGTTGCGAGAAGCAGCAAGGCCCGATGGAGAAAGCCGGAAAGAGTTTCGACAACGCGACAGAATCGGTTGGAGAACACGTCGAAAATGCCGGTGAGTCCATTCAGGACACGGCAAAGGGCGCGAAGTAGCGAGGGCCACTGGCTTCGACCGGAGTTGAACGTGAGCCGTTGAGCGCCGTCGAGGGCTCCCTGCCAACCGGTTGCAGGGCGCGCAGTCGCACCGCGAGCTCCTCACGGAAATGGAGCTCAGCCGATGGACGCAGTATGCGTAGATGGATCCGACCGGTGGTGAAGCGATTTACTCCGGAATGAGTGGCTCCGGGGCAGATCATGACAGATAAGGAGTGGCTTATATGCTAGTAACTATCGCGATTATCTTGCTTGTCCTCTGGGTGCTTGGCCTGGTCTCCTCGTACACCATGGGCGGATTGATTCATATTCTTCTGGTCATCGCGATCGTGGTGATCGTGATAAGTCTCATTCAAGGTCGACGCGTGTAACGGCGTGGGAAATGTTCTCTGCCGCAGGGCGGTCGGGTAAAGCGATCCGGTGGTTTACGGTTGCTGCTTTGCCCGGCTTCCCCGTCATCAATGGCGCGAATACACGTGATGATCAACCGGATAAAATGAGATGGATGCAGCCAAGCTGTTAGCAATCGGGTTAATCGTGGCGGGCACCCTGGCGTTGGTGTACGGTGGTTTCACGTACACCAAGGACACGCAGAAGGTCCAGCTGGGCTCGTTAGAGCTGTCGGTCAAGGACACGGAGACAGTAAACGTCCCCATCTGGGCCGGCGTGGGGGCTATAGTGGCAGGGGGTATCCTGCTTTTAGTCCGTAGGTAACAGCAGAGTCTTATATAGAGCCAGCAAAGGAAAATGTATGAATAAATCAGTCGATGAAGTCACCAAAGAACAGTTGATCGCCGATTTCAAAGCGGTGGTGGCAGACGCGGAAGCGCTGCTGAAAGCAACCGCCAACCAGGGCGGTGAGGAACTGGCCGCGGTACGCACCAAGGCGGAAGAATCCCTCAGGGTTGTGAAAGCCAGGATCGCGGAGGAACAGGTGGCATTGGTTGTCAAAACCAAAGAGGCAGCCAGAGCAGCTGATGCTTATGTCCACGAGTACCCGTGGAAAGCCGTCGGCGTTGCCGCCGGTTTCGGCTTGCTGATCGGCTTGCTTAGCAGTCGCCGCTAGTTGTTTGCTATGTCAGAGCGAACAACCGGGGAACGCAAGGGGCTGCTTGAGTCGCTGACAATTCTCGCTGGGACACTGGTTGCTATCGCGCATACGCGTCTCGATCTCCTGTCGACAGACCTCGAGGAAGAGCGGGCGCATTTATTCTCGCTACTGGTGTTGACACTGGCAGCTCTGTTATGCATCGGGATTGGCGTGGTGCTGGTAACGATCCTGCTCATCGTCGCATTCTGGGACACGCACCGTCTGCTCGCGCTAGGTGCACTTGGCGGATTCTTTCTGGTAGTCGGCATGGTGGTGTGGGCATTCGCCCTGCACAAGACGAGAACAAGACCGAGACCATTTGCAGCAAGTCTATCGGAATTGTTCAAAGACCGGCAGCAGCTCTCTTCCCGGTCATGAATAAAAAAATGATCCGGTTAACTGAAAGGCGTGAACGCCTGGTTACCCGGGCTGCGGAGCAACGCGTAGCGCTGGCGCAGAACATCGAGCCGTATCGCATACCCCTGGCGTTGGTCGACCGGGGCATAAACGCGCTGCATTATGTCAAGAGCCATCCCGAATGGATAGTCGGCGTTGTTGTCCTGCTTGCGGCATTGCGGCCTAGCGGCGTCGGGAAATGGCTGGGGCGCGGCTGGGTAACCTGGCAAATGATATATACACTGCGCGGCAGGTAAGGAACCTGGATGATCCGGTAACAAACTGATTCGGCAAAAACCGGATTCCCGCTTTCAGGGGGATGACACGAGTAGCCAAACTTAGACGAGTTGTTCAGTGTCTTTCATTGCAGGTTTTCCTTGCGGCACTAGTCTCCCAGTAACTCCGCCACGGGCTGTAATTGCTCCACATGCTGGGACACGACTTTCAGGATGACGGTGATCGGGATGCCGAGCAGCATGCCCCACACGCCCCACAGCCAGGCCCAGAACAGCAGTGAGATGAATACGGCCGCCGCATTCATCCTGGCTATTTTTCCGGTTATCCAGGTAGTCACGAAGGTGCCGACGACCATGTCGATCGCCAATGACGCGCCCGAGACAAGCAATACCATAGAGAACGAGTCGAATTGCATGAAAGCCGCCATCCCGGTCGCTGCCGCGATGGCCAGCGGACCGAGGTAAGGGATTACATGCAACAAGCCCGCGGCAACTGCCCAGGCTCCCGCATTCTCCAGGCCGATCCAGCGGAACGCGATCCAGATGAGCAGTCCTAAAAGGGTATTGGTCATCAACAGCATGAACATATATTTCTGGATGGAGTCATTGATGTCATCAAGGATGGCGACAGTGATTTTCTTCCTCGACAACGACGGCCCCGTGAGTCGAACCAGCTTTCGCTTGAAGGTATCGCCACCTAGCAGGAGAAAGAAGCACAGAAAGATCACCATGACCCCCTCTCCAATAAAGCCCAAGACCCCCATGGAGCTGGCCCACATAATGTCGCTGAGCATGAACCCTGGCGCGTCGACAACGACGTGTCGAGTGCGTCGATCGTTGCCCGACGAATTGTTGGCCACCTGGCTTGTCGCCTTTTCCACTTGGCCCATGGCGGTTTGCATTTTCTTCAGATTACCGGCTGGATTATCAAGCATACTGGTGAAGCGTTCGGACAACTTGCTCGCTGCTTCGGGCAGTTGTACGATTATCGTCTGCATCTGACCACGCAACGAGTAGCTGCCGATCACGAGCGTGCACACCACGATCGTCATCACCACGACGGTACCCAGAACACGGGGAACCCTGATCCGTTCGAGCCATGAAACCAGGGGACTCAGTGTGTAAGCAAAGAATATTCCGAGCAACAAGGGGACGAAAAACTTCTGCGTCCAATCGAGCGCGAATACCAGGGCCACTGTCGCCAGCATGCCGAGCGCCAGACCACGCGCATCCACGGGGACGTGAACGATGTGGGCTTGCGCAGTCGTCCCGGATTCGGGCATCACGAGTTGTTGGGTGCCTGATGCAAGAGTGGGATGGCCGTTCATGGAGCTACAGCGAGAAAAGTGGCCATAACTAGTTGTAGTGTTCTCATAAAACCTCCTGAATTCATCGTAGAAGACTAGTCGCAAAATGAAATGACGTCTGTGCTGTGTCGTACATTAGGCCAGGCGATTTCGCTTCGTGCTTAGCATGTCTCGGTCCTGGTAGAGAACATCCGACGTGGAATCGGAGGAAACAGGCTGAGGTTTCTGCGCCGCGCATGTATCAGATAAGGCAACAATGAATGTTTCTGGAACGAATTCGACCGGAAATCATCCGGTTAGCGTGGTCAGACCCCGACTGGGTGGCTGGGTGGGGCCGACCCCGACGGGGCCACGCCTGGCTGGCCGCCTGGCCATAGACCGCAGGCGGAAGCCACCAAATATCCGGGCTATGTACGGTGGCGTACAGAAAAGACTTCAAATTTGCCCTAGATTTCCCATTTCATTAAGACGTACCGTTAGTGCGGCTGCGATAACGCACCACTCCATAGGAGCCGGTGATTATCCAGGCCAGGTGGCTGCTCCGGATTATCAATGCCGGCGAGTTGTTGTTGCTAGTGCGGGCGAAATTTCGGGCGGCGGTCTCGCTAGAATCGCTGGAATCTGGCGAAAAAGGAAGTCGAGCACAGAGCCGTTGGGCGCTCCCGAGCGGGGCTGTCGGCGATGTCACCAAGGGCGCAAGGGATGGTTTCGTGCGGCAAAGGTCACGGCGGACAGGCGCGAGGCGCTGTTTCGATAGCGCTCACCTCTGCTGCGCCTGCGGCGGCTGAAAGCAAATTCCTGGCCCTTATCTCTATCCCTTAGCCGGCGGGGAAGATGCAGGAGGAAAACATGTCTAGCAAGAGAAGCACGACAGTAATGGAGGCCGTGATGATGGGTATTCGCAGAACCACATCCGGAGGGAGTGTCATAATCGAGGCCGAGAAGGAGGATGGGATATGAACACATTGAAAGGTCGTAAAAGGTATCTCTTATTGATCTCATTTCTGAGTGCCTTTTTAATCGCAATGGGAGGATGCGAAGACAACGGCAACGGAAAAAATGGGGGCGGCAAGAAACCCAAACTGGTCGACACCACTAAACCCAGGGTTACCGTCACAGTTCCTGTCGATGGCGCCACAATGGTCGTAACCAACGGGAAAATCACCGCCACCTTTACTGAGGATATGGTTCCCTCAACGATTAACGGCACCACCTTTACGGTGTATAACGATTCACTTGGAGCTTCCGTCGTAGGAACCGTGATGTACGCCGCCGTTGCCAGGACAGCGACCTTTACGCCGACGGCTCCGCTCCCGGATACGAGCATGTTCACCGCCACGATAAAAAAAGAGGCGACGGATCTGGCGGGAAATCAACTGGCAGGAAATCAAGTCGCTTTGCCCGCGGCCAGTGACTATGTGTGGACATTCAGCACCGGCTCGGCCACAGACACCGATCCTCCCACTGTTACGCTTAACAATCCTGCCGAGGCTGAGGGCGGTGTCTGTATCAACAAGACCGTGAGCGCGACCTTCAGTGAGCCGATGGATCCGGCCACCATCACCACCTCTACCTTTACCCTGGCAGTAACAGCCGGTGGCGCGTCCGTCCCTGGGGTGGTGGCCTACGATCCGCTGACGGATATCGCGACCTTTAACCCGACGGGCAATCTCGCCGACGGTACCCAATATACCGCCACGATTACCACAGGGGTAAAGGACCTGGCGGGCAACGCGCTGGTAACCGCCAACGTTACAATGTTTACCACTGGCTCGTCGACCTGTACCTCACCGGTGGCCCTGGGAGCGGTTGCTCCGTTCGGAGGTTTCGGGGGCGGGGCCGGGATGACCAACATGGGGACGTCGACCATCATCAACGGCGATATCGGCACCACCGGGGTTTCGACTACGATGACCGGTTTCCACGATAGTACCGGAGATGGCTATACGGAAACGGGCTCCAACGCCGGCTTAGTGAATGGGAGGATATACACTGCTCCGCCGCCACCGGTAATATTCGGCCCGGGTGGGCCTTTTGGCGGAACTGCGGCTACCTTCGCCATCGCAACCGCTGCCGCGAGCGATGCGCTTATCGCCTTTAACAGCATCTCTCCCGGATCGTTGCCGGGAGGTGCCAGTACCGCCCTTGAACTGGGCGGGACCACTGTTTACCCGGGTATTTATACAGCCGCCGGGGGCGCATTCCAGGTGAAGGTATCGGATCTAGTGCTCGACGCTCAGGGCGATCCGAATGCGGTCTGGGTCTTCCAGGCGGCATCGTCGCTCACGATCGGTCCCGTGGGAGGTCCAGCAGTTAGCGTTAACCTGATTAATGGTGCCCAGGCCAAGAACGTCTACTGGTACGTAGGTACTGCGGCACGCATTGAAAACCTATGCCACATGGTGGGCACCATTCTCGCCAGTGCCGGAGTGACGATCTCGACCGCCGGTGAAGCGGGAATAACGACACTTGACGGCAGAGCCGTGGGGCTGAATGCCTCGGTGACTATGGTTAACACCGTCATTAACGTGCCTGCCCCGTAAGACATGAGTTATTTGGCGTAGAACAGGCGTAAAGGGAGACAGGCTGTTTCAAAATGCAGCCTGCCTCCCATTTTTTTTGCGATAGCGATTTGCAGCGATTTAGGAGCGATTTGGGTCGGACCGCGCTATCGTATTGAATAGTCAAGAAATAGCTGATAATAAGCGCGCTTTTATGGGCTTAAAACGCCCGTTTTTGGCCGGAAAACGGTGCTCTAAGGAGGGAGCGGCATGGCGCGGGCCAATCGTCACCACCTCCCGGGACAAGTCTGGCACATCACCCATCGCTGCCATAAGCGCGAGTCTCTCTTGAAGTTTGCGAGGGATAGGAGACGCTGGATGCAATGGCTGCTCGAACCGAAGAAGCGATACGGCCTGGATATCCTCAACTACTCGGTCACCTCGAGCCATGCTCATCTATTGGCGTTGGATGGGCACCCCTATCTCTCTCGCTCCCCCGTCAATGTCGAACAGCGTACAGACGCAGCAGGGAGTACGTGAAACTTCAAAAGAATACTGCCCTAAGGGGGGTGGGCTTTCACTCTGTGTGGAGAAACGACGGAGACCGCGTACCGTTCGACTGCCGGCTATGTACGTGAGCAGACAGACGGCGAAGGAGGTTCTCCGTAAGCTCACATCATCGGAGCCAACATCAAAACCTGCAAGGTCTGCAGCGGAATCTTGGCGAAGAGCAGTGTGTGTCCGGCATGACTTGCCGATGCATCCCTCACAGGCTCATCACAGTTAAGGAACGATAATGAATAAGTTCAACACCATTCGGCAATGGTTCCCGGATCTTGGACAGCCGGATAAGTGTCTCCGTTATGCCGCTATCCGCTGCTCAGCCGTTCCAAGATACACCACATCCGGCGTTCTGCGGACCAGCGATGGGTGCCACCGCTCGGTGTTGATGAACTCCAGGTATCGCCCGATTGATTGAAGTTTGCAAGGGATAGGAGACGCTGGCTGCAATGGTTGTTCGAAACATGGTTCGTAACGGCGTGGTGCGACACCCCAGAGAGTGGCCCCACGGGGGCTACAGCGAGATCCAGAGCCCCCGGCGCGATATCGATTGATCAATTGGCAGAAGCTCATCGACTGTTGTGGATTTGCAAGCGACGTACAGCTTCGCAGCACCCATCGGGAGCTGGTGGAGGCCGCCATCGGCAAGGGCGACCGGTCAAGGCGGCCGGAATGGATCGAGAGCATCGCCGTGGGAAGCGATGCGTTTGTGGGTGGCGTGCTGGAGAAGCTGAAGCTTCAAACGAGGGGGAGGAGGCTCAGAGATGCGGGCGACCACTACGAGCTGAGTGGGCCGGAAGCCGCTTATAACGCCAATTTTGATGGCGAAATGGGCAATCTAAGAGCCAATAACGAGTATTTCTGGGACGAATTCGACTGGGAATCATAGGGTTAGCGTGGTCCGACCCCGCCTGGCCCTCGCTACGAATTCCGGCACTGCCGGTTCGCCGACCCATTTTCCGTCGCAAAGCAACCGTATGTCGGATTCGAGTTGATCAACCATACCTATTCAAGGCCCGGCAGGTCTGCCATGGTGATCTGCGGCAGTTCCGCGGGATCACCCACCGGTTCGACCTCACCAGCCCGCCGGATCAGCATCCGTATGCATGCGTCCAACCACTCGCGTTCCTGTGGTGTGTACGGTTTGTCCCGGCCTATCCACTTCCTGGCGGTTGACCCGCCGTGCTCGCTGGATAGGTCGCCCAGCTTTTTCAGGACTTCGACGTCCACTTTGAGTTTTTGGGCGGCATGTACTCGCCGCTTGCTGGGCCGACGTTGGCGGGTCTGATCTTCGGGCTCGGCGCCAAAGAATCCTTCCAGCACTGTCAGGCAGTAGTACGACACCGCTCCGACGGTCTCCTTCTTCTCCCGATGTGCCCGGTATCGATCGTACATCCACCGAATTGGATCGGATGCCACAAACTTCTCGGGAAGCCCGGGGAGGTTCCGCGTCACCACAAAGGTGGGGGCGTAGGTGGTCAGAATTGACCGACAGGGTGGAATGCAGAACACCGAGGTACTTGGTGGCAGGCTGCGGTCAACGATCTGCGCCCAGTTATACTCAAGGTCGAACTCTCCGGGCCAACCCCGCAGTCCGGCCGAGATCGACCAAGCGTCAGCGATCGGGTCAATCAGGTCGCGCGCCTCCTGCTCGGTGGCGAAATGCTCGTGCAGCCGGAAGACCACCGTGTCCTGCGTGACCTCGGCCGTAAACCGCCCCGCCGGGTCATCCGCCGTGAGAGGTCGGGCCTTGCTGTAATCAACGTTTCCGATGTGCGACATCTTGTACGTCAGGGAGACCACGTGGGGATCGTTCATGGCCTGAAGTCCTTGGACACGAAGACACCCGGCAATTCTACCGAGCACGGGGCGCAAAGCGTGCGTCGAGACACAAGCTGTGACCTTCTGACAGCCCCATACAGCCACGCTCACCCCGACCCCCGGCATGGGGGGGTTCACGGGAGGTCGAGCCGGCCGGGAAGCGAGACGCGAGGACACGCCGAGGGGACCGGCAGAACGGGGCATCACAGGGGAAGTGTCGACCCGGTGAGCACCACCAGCCCGACGAGAAGAAGGCCATCCGTAGCCAGCCCATCGTGAATGCAGACATCGCCCATCACGTCCATCTCCCTGGGGCCAACCTGCGGGGCTTCATGTCATCCTTGTTGTGGTCGCCAACCAGCAGCCCAGCTGGTGAACGGGGTGTGTCCGGAGGGGCTAAACGTGTGGGTCAAACGTGTGGGTCAAACCGCTTCCAGGTTCTGCATAAGCTCTTGTTTTTCTTGGAGTTTTGTATGTTGGTGCCGAGGAGAGGACTTGAACCTCCACCGGGTTTCCCCGACATGGACCTGAACCATGCGCGTCTACCAATTCCGCCACCTCGGCTCGGTGCGGCCCGGGGCACGCCCCGGAAGGAGGGGCAATTTACAGGGACAGGGCGGGGCTGTCAACGCTACAATGTAGCACTTTCGCATCCGCAGGAATCCCTAGTGCCACGACGCAAGCAGAGCCTGTCCCCGACCGAGGTCGACCCCTACGCGGCCCGCGAGGCCCGCAAGTACGAGAACCCGATCGCCAGCCGGGAGCTCATCCTGAAGATCCTGCAGGATCTCGGGGCGCCGATGAATTTCCGGCAGGTGGCTGAGGCGCTGCAGCTGGACGGGGAGGAGCGCCTGGAGGCGCTGCATCGGCGCCTCAACGCCATGGAGCGCGACGGCCAGCTGGTGCGCAACCGCCGGGGGGGCTACTGCCCGGTCAACAGCAAGGATCTGGTCGCCGGGCGCGTGATCGCCCATCCGGACGGCTTCGGCTTTCTCAAGCCGGACGAGGAGGGCGATGACCTGTTTCTGTCGCCGCGGGAGATGCGCGCGCTCTGGCACGACGACCGCGCCGTGGTGCGGGTCTCGGGGATCGACCGCCGGGGTCGCCGGGAGGGGGCGCTGGTGGAGGTCATCGAGCGCAATACCCATCAGATCGTCGGGCGGCTGTTCCGGGAGACCGGCGTCGCCTTCGTGGTGCCGGACAACAAGCGCCAGCTGCACGAGCTGATGATCCCCGAGGCGGATCTGGCCGGTGCCGGGCACGGCCAGATGGTGGTGGCCGAGATCGTCGAGCAGCCGAGCGGGCGCGCCCGCCCGGTGGGGCGCATCGTCGAGGTGCTGGGCGCGCACATGGCGCCCGGCATGGAGATCGACGTCGCCATCCGTGCCTACGAGCTGCCCGACACCTGGCCGGAGGCGGTGCTGGCGGAGATCGCGGGGCTGGGCACGCAGGTCGATGAGGCAGCGAAGGCGGGGCGGGTCGATCTGCGCAAGTTCCCGTTGGTCACCATCGACGGCGAGGATGCGCGCGATTTCGACGACGCGGTCTACTGCGAGCCCACCCCCAAGGGCTGGCGCCTGCTGGTGAGCATCGCCGATGTCTCGGCCTATGTGCGCCCGGGCAGCGCGCTCGACGCGGAGGCGCGCAATCGCGGCAACTCGGTCTATTTCCCGGATCGGGTGATCCCGATGCTGCCGGAGGTGCTCTCCAACGGGCTGTGCTCGCTCAACCCGGAGGTCGATCGCCTGTGCATGACCTGCGAGCTTTACGTCACCCGGGAGGGCGCGGTGCTGCGCTCGCGCTTCTTCGAGGCGGTGATGCGCTCCCAGGCCCGGCTCACCTACACCCAGGTGGCGGCGATGCTGGTGGGTGGCGACAAGGCGCTTCGCAAGCAGTACGCGGCGCTGGTGCCGCACCTGGAGAGCCTGCATGCCCTCTACAAGGTCCTGCTCGGCACGCGCGAGCAGCGCGGCGCGATCGATTTCGAGTCCACCGAGACCCGTATCCTGTTCAACGCCGAGCGCAAGGTCGAGCGCATCGTGCCGGTGCAGCGCAACGACGCCCACCGGCTGATCGAGGAGTGCATGCTGGCGGCCAACGTGGCGGCGGCCCGGCGGCTGCTGCGCAAGCGCCAGCCGGCGCTATATCGGGTGCACGAGGGGCCGCGCAAGGAGAAGCTGCTGGAGCTGCGTCAGTTCCTCGGCGAGCTCGGGCTGCGCCTGGACGGGGGCGAGGAGCCCGGCGCTCGGGACTATGCCCAGCTGCTGGCGCGGGTGAAGGGGCGCCCGGACGCGCACCTGATCCAGACGGTGATGCTGCGCTCGCTCTCCCAGGCCCTCTACACCGCGGACAACCTGGGTCACTTCGGGCTGTCCTATGACGCCTACACGCATTTCACCTCGCCGATCCGCCGCTATCCGGACCTGCTGGTGCACCGGGCGCTGAAGCACCTGATCGCCGGGGGCAAGGCGCACGAGCTCGACTACGGCCTCGCCCAGCTGCAGTCCCTGGGGGAGCACTGCTCGTTCACCGAGCGGCGCGCCGACGACGTGACCCGCGACGTGGTGAGCTGGCTGAAATGTGAGTACATGATGGGCCGTGAGGGCCAGGACTTCGACGGCATCATCTCCGGGGTGACCTCGTTCGGGCTGTTTGTGGAGCTCGGGGGCATTTACATCGACGGACTGCTGCACATCACCTCCCTGGAGCGTGATTTCTTCCACTTCGACCCGGTACACCATCGCCTCACCGGCGAGCGCACCGGGCTCACCTACCGGCTCGGCGATCCGATCCGGGTGCGCCTCGCGGCGGTCAACCTGGACGATCGCAAGATCGACTTCGTGCTGCCCGAGGAGCAGCAAGCCGCCCCGCGCGCGCGCGGGCGCCGCTCGTCCGGGCTGCGCCGCGCCGGGCGGCGCGACCAGGCCGCGCGGCCCGAGGCGCCGGCGGTGTCGGCGGTGCCGGACGAGGCCCCACAGGGCCGGCGCACACCCAAGGCCAAGGCACCGGCTGATCAGGAGAAACGGCGCGAGCCCAAGCCTGGCCCGGCCGGCAAACCGGGGGAAAAGGCAACCGGGAAGCCGACGGCGCGGGTCAGGCAGTCCAAGCGCGCAAGCGGGGCCACGGCCAAGAAATCGCGGGCATGAGCCCCGCGGGGCAGCGCGCCTCCGGGCAGCTGGTCGGGGGGCTGCACGCCGTGCGCACCGCCCTGCGCCACGGTGGCGCCGGCGTAGAGGCGCTCTGGGTGGACCAGCGCCGGTTGCGCGACGCGCGGCTGCGCCCGCTGCTCGATCTGGCGCGCGCCGCCGGGGTCGAGCTGCAGCGAGTGGATCGCGAGGCGCTCGATGCCTTGGTCCCCGGCCTCAATCACCAGGGTGCGGTGGCACGCGTGCGGGTGCCGGCGGGCCGGGACGAGCCGGCGCTCTTCGAGCTGCTGGCGGGGCTTGCCGAGCCCCCGTTCGTGCTGGTGCTCGACGGGGTGCAGGACCCACACAATTTGGGCGCCTGCCTGCGCAGTGCCGATGCCGCCGGCGCGCATGCGGTGATCGCGCCCAAGGACCGCAGCGCCGGCCTCACCCCGACCGCCTGCAAGGTGGCGAGCGGGGCCGCCGAGCGTCTGCCGTTCGTTCAGGTGACCAACCTGGCGCGCACCCTGGCCCGGCTCAAGGAGTCCCTAGACCTGCGCGTCGTCGGCACCGCCGGCGATGCCGACAGCTCGCTGTTCGCGGCCGATCTGACCGGCGGCCTGGTGCTGGTGATGGGTGGCGAGGAGAAGGGGCTGCGCCGCCTGACCCGCGAGGCTTGCGACCTGGTGGTGCACCTGCCGATGCGTGGCGCCGTGGAGAGTCTCAATGTCTCTGTCGCGGCCGGGGTGTGTCTGTTCGAGGCGCTGCGCCAGCGCTCCGACGCCGGCCGCAAGTGACTTCAGGCGAAGGTATTCGCCTTGATGTCGCCCGCCAGGGCAGGTATCATGCCGCCTTTTCTTTAACCCCGGACCCCTGTTCCGGGGCTACTCCTTGCCTCACCGGGCGTTGCCGGGAGGCTTAATCCGTAAGGAGCCACAATGAGACATTACGAAGTCGTGTTCCTGGTCCATCCCGACCAGAGCGAGCAAGTGCCCGCGATGATCGAGCGTTATCGCGGCACCATCGAGGGCAAGGGCGGCAAGATCCATCGCCTGGAGGATTGGGGCCGTCGCCAGCTTGCCTATCCGATCAACAAGGTACACAAGGCCCACTACGTGCTCATGAATATCGAGTGCGACGGGGAGACCTTGGCCGAGCTGGAGAGCGCGTTTCGGTTCAACGATGCGGTGCTGCGCAACCTGGTCGTCAAGCATCACAGCGCCGTGACCACGGCCTCGCCCCTGGCCAAGGGTCAGGAGGAAAGCCCGAGGTCCGAGCCGCCGCCCGCAGAAGCCCGCGCCTCCTGAGCCCCTGGCCCGGATCAGACACCGATCGGAGATTTAAGAACATGTCGCGCTTTTTCCGTCGCAGAAAGTATTGCCGATTTACCGCCGAAGGCATCACCGAGATCGACTACAAGGATCTCAACCTGCTCAAGGCGTTCGTGAGCGAGACCGGCAAGATCGTTCCGAGCCGCATCACCGGCACCAGCGCCAGGTACCAGCGCCAGCTCGCCACCGCGATCAAGCGCGCCCGTTATCTGGCGCTGCTGCCGTTCAGCGACTCGCACTGACCGGCGAGCGCCGTGGCGGCGGCGCCCCGGCAGGTCCGCCCCGCAGATCCCGCTGAAGCCCATGCGTGCCCTGGCATCCTTCGTGATGCGCGGCCGCTCCCAGGCGGTGATGGTGGTGAGCGTGCTGGGGATGCTGTCTCTGGTGATGCTGCCGCTCAGCCTGCTGAGCTCGGCGGCGGTGGCGCTGGTGACACTGCGGCTGGGGGAGCGCGAGGGCATCCTGACGGTATTGGTGGCTTCGCTCGCCTGCGGGCTGCTCGGTCTGGTCGCCCTGGGCAGCGCGCTGCCGCTGGTGGAGCTGGGTCTGCTGTCCTGGATACCGATGTGGCTGCTGGGCGCGCTGCTGCGCAATACCCGGTCGCTGTCGCTGACCGTTCAGGCCGGCCTGGTATTTGGGCTGGCGATGATCGCGGTCTACCAGTGGTTGATCCCGGACCCGGTGGCGGAGTGGCGCCACCTGCTCGAGCCGTTCCGCGAGCCGCTGGTGAGCTCGCAGCTGGTCGATGAGGCGGGGGCGGGCCGGCTGCTCGCGAGCGTGGCGCGCTGGATGACCGGTGCGGTATCGGCGATGTTTTTCATGCAGCTGATCTTGTCGCTGTTCCTGGGGCGCTGGTGGCAGTCGCTGCTGTACAACCCGGGCGGGTTCAGGCAAGAGTTTCAAGGCCTGCGGGCAGCCAGGTTGGTCGGCTACCTGGCGCTCGGGCTGCTGGTGCTGCATTTCGCACTGGGTGCCGACTGGGCGCTGGTGCGGTACCTGCTTGCCCTGCTGCTCGCCCTGTACTTTCTGCAGGGACTGGCGGTGGCCCATGCCATGCTTGGGCAGGCCGGGGCGAGCCCAGGCTGGCTGGTCGGACTGTATGTGCTGATGGTGCTCGCGCTCTACTATGTCGCAGCGGCCTTGGCGGCGACCGGATTCGCGGACACCTGGCTGGATTTCCGGGCTCGCTCCCGGTCGCGCTCTGGGGGCGCACCGGGCGCCGGACCGAATGAATGATCGGAATTCACAGGGGTAGCTAAGATGCAAGTCATTCTGCTGCAGAAGGTGGAGAACCTCGGGGATCTCGGGGACAAGGTCCGGGTCAAGAACGGCTACGGACGCAATTTCCTGGTGCCGACCGGGCGTGCCGTATCGGCCACCGCTGAGAACCTGGCGGCGTTCGAGGCACGCCGCGCCGAGCTGGAGAAACAAGCCGCCGGCTCCCTGGAAACGGCCAGGGCGCGCAAAGAGCAGCTGGAGGCGATGACCGTGACCGTCGCCCGCAAGGCCGGGGAGCAGGGTCGGCTGTTCGGCTCGGTGGGTAGCGTCGATATCGCCGAAGCCGTCACCGCGGCCGGGGCTCCCGTGACGAAGAAAGAGATCCGTCTTGCGGGCGGACCTTTCCATAGTTGCGGCGAGTTCGACGTCGATGTGCACCTGCACACCGACGTGAACGCCCGTATCAAGCTCGTCATCGTGCCCGAGTAAACCCCTCCGCGCGAGCCCGGGTGCGGCGGCGCTCGGCCTGCCGGCCCCGCTGCGCGCCCGGGCGGTGCTGACGGCCGGACGGGCAGAGGCCCGCGGTTTTCCCGCCGCGCCAATTGCCTGTATTCTTGCCCCAGGCACCTCCTGTGGGTCCAGCCATGCCCGATCCGGCCACCTCCTCCTCCGCCAGCTTCAGGGCCTCGCAGGCCGATGCCCTGCGGGTGCCCCCGCATTCGATCCAGGGCGAGCAATCCGTGCTCGGCGGTCTGATGCTCGATAACAGCACCTGGGACCAGGTGGCGGACCGGGTGGTGCAGAAGGATTTCTATCGGCGCGAGCATCAGCTGCTCTTCCGCGCCGTGGAGGCGCTGGCCGAGCGTAGTCAGCCCTTCGACGTGGTGACCCTGTCCGAGGAGCTCGAGCGCCGGGGCGAGCTGGAGGAGGCGGGGGCTCGCCTACCTCGGGATGTTGGCCAAGGACACCCCGAGCGCCGCCAACATCCGGGCCTACGCCGACATCGTGCGCGAGCACTCGGTGATGCGCCAGATGATCCGCGTCGGCACCAGCATGGCCGATCGCGGCTTCAATCCGGAGGGTCGCAACAGCGTCGAGCTGCTCGATGAGGCCGAGCGCGAGGTGTTCGAGATCGCCGAGCAGCGCGCCCGCGGCGGCGAGGGCTTCCAGCCGATCCGCCAGCTGCTCACCAAGGCGGTCGACCGCATCGAGACCCTGTTCCAGCAGGACGACCCGATCACCGGGCTGAGCACCGGCTTCAGCGATTTCGACGCCAAGACCTCGGGGCTGCAGGCGGCGGACCTGATCATCGTGGCGGGCAGGCCGTCGATGGGGAAAACTTCCTTCGCGATGAACATCGCCGAGAACGTGGCGATCGCCGTGCAGCGGCCGGTGGCGGTGTTCAGCATGGAGATGCCCGGCGAGTCCCTGGCGATGCGCATGATGGCCTCGCTGGGTCGCATCGATCAGCACCGGGTACGCACCGGGCGCCTGGAGGAGGACGAGTGGCCGCGGCTCACCGGGGCCGTGTCCATGCTCTCGGCCGCACCGCTGCACATCGACGACACCGCGGCGCTGACGCCCACGGAGCTTCGGGCCCGCTCGCGCCGGCTCAAGCGCGAGCTCGGTGATCTCGGCCTCATCGTCGTGGACTACCTGCAGCTGATGCAGGCGCCAGGCGTCGCCGAGAACCGCACCAACGAGATCTCGCTGATCTCGCGCAGCCTCAAGGCGCTGGCGAAGGAGCTCAACGTGCCGGTGATCGCGCTCTCCCAGCTCAACCGTAATCTGGAGCAGCGCCCCAACAAGCGGCCGGTGATGTCGGACCTGCGTGAATCCGGCAGTATCGAGCAGGATGCGGACCTGGTGGTGTTCATCTACCGCGACGAGGTCTACAACGAGGACAGCGCCGACAAGGGGGTCGCCGAGATCATCATCGGCAAGGCGCGCAACGGTCCTACCGGTATCGTGCGTCTGGCGTTCCTCGGCCAGTACACCAAGTTCGAGAATTTCATCGACGATGTCTACGGGAACGTCTATTGATGGACTTCGGGCCCCGGGCGCTCATCGACCTCTCCGCAGTTCGCCAAAACCTCGAGCGCGTCCGCCAAGCCGCCCCCGCCAGCCGGGTGATGGCGGTCATCAAGGCCAACGCCTACGGTCACGGCTTGGTGCGCATCGCCGCCGCCCTGGGCGGTGCGGATGCGCTCGCCGTGGCGCGGGTCCCCGAGGCCCTGCTGTTGCGCCGAGCGGGCTTCGCCGGCACGCTGGTAGTGCTTGAAGGCTGCCTGGAGTCCCGGGAGCTGCGTGCCGCCTCCGAGCATCAGCTGACGCTGGTCATCCACAGCGAGGAGCAGCTGCGCCTGCTCGGCGCCGAGCGGCTGGCCCGGCCGGTCGCCTGCTGGCTCAAGGTGGACACCGGCATGCATCGCATCGGCTTTCGCTGGGAAGGAGCCGCCGAGGCCTACCGCGCGCTCTGCGCCAGCCCTTCGGTGAAGAACCGCCCCGGCCTCATGTCCCATCTGGCCAGCGCCGACGATACTGCCGACGATCTGACCCGCGAGCAGACCCGTCGGCTGCACGCCGTGGCCCGAGAGGCTGGCGCCGAGGAAGCTCAGCATCGCCAACTCCGCCGGCATCCTGTGCTGGCCGGAGACGCACCTGGACTGGGTCCGACCGGGGCTGATGCTCTACGGCATCTCGCCCATGCTGGGCGGACGGGGGGGCGACTGGGGCCTGCGCCCGGCCATGACCCTGATGAGCCGGCTGATCGCCGTGACCCGGCTCAAGGCCGGCGATCGGATCGGCTATGGGGGCACCTGGACCTGCCCCGAGGACATGTCCGTGGGCGTGGTGGCCATCGGCTACGGCGACGGCTACCCGCGCCATGCCGACTCGGGCACACCGGTGCTGGTGGACGGCCGGCGAGCCCCGGTTGTCGGACGCGTCTCCATGGACATGATCAGCGTGGACCTGCGCGGTTGTCCGGGCGCACGGGTCGGCGACCCGGTGGTGCTCTGGGGCGAGCGGCTCCCGGCCGAGCTGATCGCCGAGCACGCGGGCACCATCGCCTACGAGCTGCTGTGCGGCGTGACCTCGCGGGTGGACATCCTGGAGTCCGATGCCGCCACCGTTCTGCAGGAGGCTCGGGCATGACCAAGGCCGGGGAGCGCCGCGGCGGCAAGACGGTCTACGTCTGCTCTGCCTGCGGCGCCCGCCAGCCGAAATGGGCGGGCCAGTGCCCGGACTGTCTGGCCTGGAACAGCCTGCAGGAGGCCGTCGACGAGCCCGCCCCGGTGCGCCATGCGCGCTTCGGCGGCTATGCCGGGGAGGCCGGTATCGCAGCCGTGCAGCGTCTCGGCGCGGTGGAAGCGAGCGCCGAGCCAAAGCAGCCGAGCGGCATCGGCGAGCTCGACCGGGTGCTGGGCGGCGGACTGGTGCGGGGCTCGGTGGTGCTGATCGGCGGTGATCCCGGGGTAGGCAAGTCGACCCTGCTGCTGCAGGCGCTGGTCGCTCTCTCGGCGAGCAGCCGCTGCTTGTATGTCAGCGGCGAGGAATCGCCGCAGCAGGTGAGCTTGCGGGCCCGCCGGCTCGGCCTCGGCGGCGAGGACCTGATGCTGCTCGCCGAGACCTGTGTGGAGCGCATCCTCGCCGTGGCTGAGCGGGAGCGCCCCGCGGTGATGGTGATCGACTCGGTCCAGACCATCTTCACCGAGCTGCTGCAATCCGCCCCCGGCTCGGTCGCCCAGGTGCGCGAGGGCGCGGCCCAGTTGGTGCGCTTTGCCAAGCAGAGCGGCACCGCGCTGTTCCTGGTCGGCCACGTCACCAAGGAGGGCGCGCTCGCCGGCCCTCGGGTGCTCGAGCACATGGTCGACACTGTGCTCTACTTCGAGGGCGAATCCGGCTCGCGCTTCCGCTTGGTGCGTGCGATCAAGAATCGCTTCGGCGCGGTCAATGAGCTGGGCGTGTTCGCCATGACCGACAAGGGGCTGCGGGAGGTGAGCAACCCGTCGGCGATCTTTCTTTCCGGCCACCAGCAAGAGGTACCTGGTAGCGCGGTGCTGGTGACCTGGGAGGGCAGCCGCCCGCTGCTGGTGGAGGTCCAGGCCCTGGTGGACGAGAGCCAGCTCGCCAACCCGAGACGGGTCGCCCTGGGGCTGGAGCAGAACCGCCTGGCGATGCTGCTCGCGGTGCTGCACCGCCACGGTGGGGTTGGCATGTTCAACCAGGACGTCTACGTCAACGTGGTCGGCGGCGTGCGCATCACCGAGACCGCGGCCGACCTGCCCCTGCTGCTTGCGGTGCTCTCGAGCTACCGCGACCGGCCCTTGCCGGGCGGACTGGCCGCCTTCGGCGAGATCGGCCTCGCCGGCGAGATCCGCCCGGTCCCCAACGGCGCCGACCGCCTGCGCGAGATCGCCAAGCACGGCTTCCGCCGCGCCCTGGTGCCCAAGGCCAACGCGCCCAAGCGCGGGGTGGATGGGCTGGAGGTCATCGCCGTGGAGCGGCTGGGGCAGGCGTTGGACGCGCTGTCCTGAGTGCACTGCAGGGAATTGCGGAGCCCCGTGCTTGGCGCGTCGGGAGGCATCAACGGAGTCAAGATCCCCTCGCGGGACAGGTTGCGAAGTGACCCGATCATGCCCCCGTATGTGGGAGGCGAGCCCCCTCGGCGATCCTGGCCCCGGAGTCAAGATCCCCTCGCGGGACAGGCTGTGAAGTGACCCGATCATGCCCCCGTATGTGGGAGGCGAGCCCCCTCGGCGATCCTGGCCCGTGGCGTAGCCTGGATCGAGCCCAGCGAAATCCAGGACCTGGGGCAGGGGGCAGGTGGACCCCCGATTCCGCTCCGCTGCATCCGGGCTACCGCCGTTGGCTGGTCCAGGATGCTAGAATGCCAAGACGTCACAACGTCTTAGAGACACCCATGGCGAGCCAAGCCGTCCGCTCCACACTCTATCTCGACCCGGGGCTGCATCAGGCCTTGCGCCTCAAGGCCGCTGCCAGTCATCGCAGCATGTCCGAGATCGTCAACGACGCCATTCGTGCCGCCCTGCGCGAGGACGAGGAAGATCTTGCCGCCTTCGGTGCACGCGCCAGCGAGAAGACCCTGAGCTACGAAGAGCTTCTGGCGCAGCTCAATGAGCCCCTGGGCCTGGGTCGCCACGGCATACTTGCGAATCGCCGCCCGATCCTCTGATTCTTGAGCGTCTCACATACTGAAAGCCCCCGGCAAAGCCGGGGGCTGGTTACCAGTAAGACCCTATCTGGCTAGGCGTCATTCCGTGCCGAGAAGTCCGAAAACGGCGAGGCGGCGTCTGCCCCCTACGTACACCTTGCCGTTGGCAATCGTCGGCACTGAGAATTTTACGCCCGGCCCGATCTGATCCCGCAGGCCGGCCTGAGTGCTGTTATAGAGCTCCAGGGAGACGTCGGTGGCATCGTGGGCATGAAGGATCGCTTGCTGGTCCGAGCCGAGCTCGATGGTCCAGACGATAGCGTTCGTCTGACCATTCGCCGAGATCGAAGGCGTTGGCCCTGGGAAACCGGCGACGTCGGACGATCGAGACGTCGGGCTCGGCAAAAGCAGGCCCGAGGAAAGCTGAAACCTGGCGAGCGTGTCGTCCGAGCCTTGCAAGTAGATCGACCCGTTCCAGTAAGCGGGGGTTGAGAATATGGATTGGACTGCATACGGGAGCGACTGGACGATCTGCGTATCGTCTGTCAGGTGATATTGGCCCATCCGATCGCGGTTGACGAGGTAAATGGTTCCTGTCTTTCCGGCGCCGACGGCGAGGTGGGCTACCGGCCCCGGCTGGTCTGGGAGGAGCACGACGCCGCCTGACCCAAGATCGAGGTCCGTCAGCCTAAGGAGCAATTGGTCGAACGGCGTGAAATAGTCGGTCAGCGCCAGGCCGGCTCCGGGAGTCAGCTGAATGAACGAGTTCCCGAAATCACGGCCCCCGGAATGGGCGTCGAAAGTGCCGTTGCCGGTCGTAGCATAGATCTTACCTGCCGCGTCGGCGGCGAGCCCTCCACCAGCCTGCCAAATTCCGCCGCGCGCGCCGTCGGGTGTGGTGTTGAAGACGGCAACCTGAGCGAGAGAGCTGGCGTCGTAGCCTATGACCCACCCGTGGTAGGGTCGGACGTCGCAGTGCCCGCCCCATGCGATGTAGACAACGCCTTTGTCAAGCAGCAGGGCAGCGCGTTGGTGCTGTCGCAGCGGCTTGAAGGGCACGGACACACCGTCGCCGCCGTCGCCCGTGCCTGGCACCGAAGCTGAGATGGTGACCGGGCTACCGGGCTTGTCGTCACCCGTTGTGATATCAAGGGCATGTAGACGGTGGAAGGTTCTGCCAAGCTCCATGGTGACTGCCACCAGGTACATGGTCCCGGTCGTGGCGTCTATGACCGGTGTGCCCGTGATGCCAATCAGGGGCACGAGGTCGTCGCATAGGGTAGCGCGGGCGGGTAGCGGGTGGACACCCAGGCGCCGAAAGCGCCTGTGCCACAAGGGTCGGGCGTTGTCCCCGGTATCCGAGTCGGCGTCGAACGCATACACGCTGTCGTTCTCGGTGGCGACGTAGACGACATTGTGAGCCCCGCGATTTGGGATGGAAACCTCCGGAACATAAAGAGGTTGAGCGTAGACAAAGCCATCCACCTGCCGTTTGAACAGGAGCCCGAACAGGGATGAGCTTACGTTGGCGGCAGTTAGGATGGTCTCATCCAGGTTCGCGCCGGTCCGGCTGTTGTCGTTGTGATACGTGAGTACGCTCGGTTGGCCGAGCACCTGGCCGGAGCTGCAGCAGAGCAGCAGACCAGCCAACGGCCCAGCTTTCAGCAGCGCAAGCATTCTTTCGCAGATTTGCCCCATTGGGTCCTCCTTATTGTTTGGGTGCCGGAGGAAGCGCGGGAAACGAGAAACGGCGCGTGCGTACCGAGCCACTTACTCGTCCCACCGGACCATATGGTAGCACCGCTATGTTTGGCCGGGCCGCTGATGTGCCGGGCGAGGGGCATCTGTCTGCCGGCAGGCCAGTCGGGCCGTTGCAGCCGTCCCTAAGCCTGCTGCTGCGGATACAAACCGTCTAGGCTCTTTAGTTTCCGTCCGGCTAGCTCAATGACTGGATAGGTGCCTCACAGGTGAGCGCGTTGCAACGTTTTCAGGCCCTCGCGGATGCCGTTCTTATCTTCCATTTCAGTATCGTCACGTTCGTTGTCGGCGGCCTTGTGCTTATCGTCGTGGGCAATCTGCTTGCTTGGTCCTGGGTAAACAGGCTGTGGCTCCGTCTAGCACATCTGGGCGTCATCGCGGTGGTGGTCGCTGAGTCCTGGCTGGGCATGATGTGCCCCCTTACCACTCTGGAGTCCTGGTTGCGCGCCAAGGCTGGTCTGGGCGCATACGATCAAAGCTTTATTGGGCACTGGGTGCAACGGGTGCTGTTCTTTGATGCACCATCGTGGGTGTTTACGACCGTGTACACGATATTCGGCATTGGCGTTGCGGCAGTATGGTTTTGGTTTCCGCCAAGGACACGCCGGGACATCAAGAAGACGAAGGGGCCTGGGGCCGTCTGAGATGTGGCGGCGGAAACGGCGGACCCGGCTCGGCGGAGGGGCCGCACGCTTGGGTCCCCGGGGGAGAGTCCTGTTGGGGGGAGGAGGCCAGGCGCCATGCCGTGGAGCGGCTGGTCGAGAATGCCACGGCGATGTGAGCGAACGGCATCCTGGAAACCGGAGTCAAGCGTTCAGGCTAGCAGTCAGTGCTGTAGGTGCGGACGCTGGGGTCCCTGGCACCCTTGCCCCAGCTCGTGGCTTTCGCTGCGCTCCATCCAGCCTACGACCGGGGTCGGAATCGCCCGGAGCGCTCGCCGCCCACAACGACGAGGATTACGGGGTGACTCCGCACCTGCGAGGCGAGGGGATCTCGACTTGCGTGATCCCTCCCGACACGCGGGGCATCAGGTGCAGCGCTACGCTAGCTCCCCACCCCGAAATTCCGCAAGGCGGTACGGAAGGCGTTGAAGGGGCTGATGATGGCATCTCCGAGGATGACGGCACAGCCGAACCAGTGAAAGAACGTCGGCGTGTGGTGGAGACCGACAATCAGGTAGGTCATCAGGACCGTGGCGACCATGACCGCCAGCACCGAGGTGATGATGTCGATCAGGAAGACCGCGCTGTCTATGTCCCCCGACTTGAAGAACTCGGCAAACAGCACGAACACGCAAAGGGCGAGGAACACATAGCCCGGTATGCTGCTCATGCTCAGGTCTGTTGCCTGGGCCACCACCATATAGATGATGATCAGGAAGGTCCAGGGGATCTTGTTGAACAGAGAGGACTTTCCCAGGCTGCCGGGAACACGCACATTGGCCATAATCGCAATCTCCAGGTCGGCGCGGACGGCCACCCGGCCATCCGCGCGTTAGCCATTATTGGGTCCGCTGCCAGACTTGCCGGCGCTGGCTTACCGCTTCCGCGCTCGGCCTGCCGGGGGCCGGCACGTCGATGGGGTCCACATCGACCTGGCGCCCGAAGGGGCTGTCCGGGTCATGAGCCTGCCGGCGCGGCTCCCGTCGACGTCCCGGTTCTGTTCGGTGTCGGTCAGCCAGTCGATGAAGACGGCAACGGTAACCGGGTCTGGCTTCAAAGCGGGTGGCAGGCCGAGATAATCCTAACCGATCGGCGCCGGAGACAACAGGTCGGGGAACACCATTCGCGAGCGGGAGACGGCGATCGAGAGGCCGTTCACGGTCGCACGTCTTCGGAGCCATCGCATCTATTGGGATCTCGCGTCATGACATGGCAACAACCGTGCCGCGAGTCATGTCAGCCAGCCAGAGCCGGGCTCGGGTGGCCGCCCGGACGCGCTCGATCTCGGCGAGAGACCACTCTCCGCTGAACGGCAGGACTGTATGGGGGGCGAAGACGTCGAGACGGACGATTCGGTATGCACGCCGCGGTCGTCCAGCGTCACCTGAAAGGGCTTTGCGCGTCCATCGTCTAAGGTGTGCCGGGTCACGGATTCCGCTGTCCAGACCCGGTGATGGATCTCCCAGGCTCTCTGCAATGGAGGTGCTGTTTCCGGCACTAAGGATGCCATCCAAATGCCATGGTCGGCAAACCGGGCGCTTCATTACCCTCCCTGGTACTGGATTCCGGTCAATCCATGGCCGGAATGACGGCAGCTGAATAGTCACGTCTAGGATTTGGTATTTGCACGCGGCGGGGGTGCTCGATGTACTGCCGACGGTGCGCCCTCGATCTTTCGTGCGCCTCTTATCGACCGACAAGCCTTGGCGGGACATGCCTGGAGCTACACTTGGTCACGGTGGGGCGAATGGTGCGAGCGCGGACGCCGGCGACCAGGACCCCGATGCTTCTGACGTAGGAGGGCAAGCCGATATGACCAGGGTTTCGCTATTGGGACAGGGCCGGACGAAATGCGGGGAGACGGGCAGGCCGAGCCCGTGGCGATGGCAGCGTGCGGTCGCCAATACCCTGAGAACCGTCGTGTTATCGGTGCTGGGCTGGAGCGTGTCGGCCCAGGCTGCAGCGCCGCTGCCGACGCCGGAGCAGGTGAAGGCGGTCATCGGACATCTGGGTCCGGTGCCTGTGCCGAAGGACAACCCGCTGAGCGCCGCGAAGGTTGCGCTGGGCCGGAAGCTGTTCACCGACCGGCGCCTGTCAGCAGACAGTAGCCGCTCGTGTCAGGACTGCCATCTGCCGGAGCACGGCTTCGCCGTGGCGGTGGCGGTGGGACCGGCCTATCCCACCCAGCACGAGCGTCGCAATTCCCCCACGCTGATCAACGTGGCGTATAACCGGCCGTTGATATGGGACGGGCGTGCGCCCGACCTCGATCGGCAGGCGCTGGGCCCGGTCAAGAATATTCTGCACATGAACAATAACGTGGACCTGCTGGCGGAACAGCTCAAGGTCGACAGCGAGTATCCGGCCGAATTTGCCAAGGCCTTCGGCGATGCTGAGATCACCGGTGAGCGTATCGGGCATGCCATTGCCAGTTACGAGCGAACCCTGGTGTTCGATGACAGCCCCCTGGATCGCTATATGGATGGCGACGCACACGCGCTCGATGCTGCGCAGAACCGGGGGATGGGGCTGTTCTTCGGCAAGGGGGGCTGTATCCAGTGTCATCGTGGCGCCGATCTCACCGATAACCAGTTTCACGATCTCGGCGTGCCGGACGAGGCGATAGTCAGCGATCCGCAGGTCCTCGCCGCGATCCGTTTCGACGCCAAACGCACGGGGCTGCACGACTGGGCGCAGCTGCGCCACGACCCCGGGCGCGAGCTGGCGACCAAGGACCCGGCGGACCGCGGCAAGTTTCGCACCATGGGGCTGCGCAACATCGAGAGCTCCGCACCCTATATGCACAATGGTGCCCTGGCGACGTTGGACGCAGTGGTCGCCTTCTATAACCGGGGCGGCGGGGACGACCCGCACAAGAGTCCGCTGCTCAAGCCGCTGGGGCTGAGCGCCGGGGAGCAGAGCGATCTGGTCGCGTTCCTGCGTGCCCTGACCGGCCGGCAGCGCCAGATGAAGCTGGAGTGAGTCGCGGGCCGCCAGCCCTCTTCAGGCCTGCGAGACAGTGAAGGAGGGAGAGGTGGACGCCGGTAAACCCGGCGCGAGCTTGCTTGCGCCGGCTAAGGGCGCCGGCCCGGGGCGTGCGGATTCCTAATCCCGCAGCGAAGCCCGCCGCGTCGAGCACCTGGCAGGCCAGCGCGGGGCTTTCCGGGAACGCTCGCTGGGCGATGCTACCGGGGATTCGGCGGTACACTTGGCCGGTCAGCGATCACGCGAGGGTGGCAGTCAACATGCTTGTCGAAATGTGTACCGCCAAGATTCACCGGGCCAAGGTGACCGAGGCGAATGTGGGATACCTGGGGTCGGTGACCATCGACCGTGAGATCCTCGATGCGGCCGGGATCGCAGAGTTTCAGATGGTCAACATCAACAGTCTGTCCAACGGGGTCCTGTGGCAGACCTACGCCCTGGCGGGCCCGCCGGGCAAGGGCGATCTCTGCCTCAATGGGCCGCCGGCACGCCATTTTCTGCCCGGAGATTTGGTGATCGTGATCGCCAAGGCGCTGGTGGATCGCGGCGAGCTAGCCGACGTCGAGCCGGTGGTGGTGTTCGTGGATGAGAAGAACCGGGTGAGCCGGGTCGAGCGCCACGCAAGACCGGCCGACGCGCCGTGAGCAGAATCGAGGTCGGCCTGGCCGGCCCACGGGAGCGCGAGTCTTGTTACCGCCTGGCCTACGACATCTTCTGCGAAGAGATGGGCACTATGCGCGATCTGGCCGACCACGGCCGTCGCCTACTGCAAGATGAGCTGATCGCCCGCGCCCATGTCCTTTGTGCCCATGTGGACGGCGAGCTGGCAGGCACCGCCGGTGTCCTGCTCGGTGCGGACGGCCCGTTTCCCGGCGGCCTGGACCAAGGCTTCGATATTTCGCGTTTTCTGCCGTTGGTCGGGCGCGAGCACATGGCGCTCAACATCCGGTTCCTGGTCAAGGAGCGATTCCGCGGCTCGCGAGTGCCCTTCAAACTGATCGCGGCATCGGCCCGTTTTGTCGCCGAGCGATCGGTGCAGCTCACTTTCTGCGACTGCCAGCCCCACCTGCTGCCTTTGTACACCGGCCTCGGGTTTCGCTCCTGCGCCCCGCTGTTCGACCAGGAGGGCTTCGGCGTCATGGCCCCCTTGATGCTGATCACCGTCGATCTGGGACACATGCGGGCCATCCGCTCGCCCATCCTGTCCTGTTTTCCGCCGGATTCCGACGACCCAGGGCTGGCCGCCCGGGTCCTGGCGCTCCTGCCGCAATCTCCGGCTGCCCAGAGCACGGCGGAGGGAGCTGAAGAGGTCTGGTCGGAGGTCTTCGGGCTGCTGAGCCATCGGGAGGGAAAGGTCAATGCCCTCGAGGGTCTGTCCAAGCCGGAGGTCCAGGCGCTGTTCGAACAAGGAGAATTCCTCCGTTGCAGCAAGGGCCAGCAGCTGATCGGGGAAGGCCAGGGCACGCGGACGGTGTATCTGTTGATCGAGGGGTCGGCGGTGGTGCGCAAGCAGGGGCTGCCCATCGCCACCCTGGCCGAGGGCGAGATGTTCGGCGAGGCCGCCCTGCTGCTGGAATCGAAGCGCAGCGCGGATGTCGTGGCGAGCAGCGAATCGGCGCTGCTGGTCGCACTGAGCGAACGGACCCTGCACCGGCTGATCGAGTCGCACTCGCAATTGGCCGCCAAGTTCCTATGGAATCTGGCGAGGTCGCTGGCACTCAGGATGGCGGCCCAGCCGCCCGCCTGATGGGTGCCGATCGCGTGGCGCGAAGCCTCGGCATGGCCGTCCTGGCCTTGCTGCTGTATGGCGGCTGGGCCTTCCTGGCGAACCGGTCTCACGGAGCCATCGCCGGCCTGCGGGCATTCTCGGTTCAGGGCGCGTTGAGCTTCGTCTCGACGCTGACCATTACACTGCTCATGGAGATCTTGTTCGGCTGGCCTAGCCGACCGCTGACACGGTTCTCACTCGCCTTCTTAGGGGCGTGTGCCGTCATGGTCACGGCAACGATCGGCGCTCACTGGCTCGCCGGCACGCCCGAGCTGTGGGCGACCACCGCGCCAGTGCTTGCGATCGGCACGGGCTATTGCGCGAGCTACAGCCTGGGCTTGACGCACCTGAAGGTCCCGGCGACATAAACACCCGGGGCGCCGGCGAGCCCCGGAAGCAGCGCTTGGCCTGGGCGCTGTGGGTCTGAGAAGCAGTCTCCGGCCCCGCCCTTGGCCCGGGCGCGGGGTCATCGAGCCTGGCCGGGGCCGTTCCGCGGCCGCCGCTGGCGGGCAGTCTCCCGGGGCGGCGATAATTCGGCTCCTCTGAGCCCAGCGCCGGAGCACTGGGGCCGGAGCACCAGGCCGCTCGGCCCTCGCCGCTCTGGCCGCGCCAGTGCCGGCACCGCGACGGAGATCCATGATGAGTGACACAGACGAGCTACGTGCGATCGGCCGCCTGTATCAGAGGATGGCGATGGCCGCGATCCTGGGCGACGCCCCAGCCTATGCCGCGTGCTACGCCGAGGATGGCGTCCTGCTGCCCCCGCACGATGGTCCGATACAGGGCCGGGGCAAGGTCCAGGCGTGGGCCGAAGCCCTGTTCGGGACCTGGAACATGAAGGGCCACCGGGTCGCGATGGACGACCAGAGGGTCGGGACCACCGTCGCTTTCAGCCGCTACCGCGGCATCGGAGACTTCGTGGCGAAGGCCGACGGTGCGGTGGTGCCCTACGATCTCAAGTACATGGATACCCTCGCTCGCCAGCGCGACGGATCATGGCTCATCGCCTGCCACATGTGGAACAGCAGCGTGCCCGGCTCCAGTGTGTGGACCAAGGAGGCATGAGGCCCTAAGTGGAGCGACGATCACCTGTAGCCCGCACATCTCACCGGCCTGGTGTTGGGGCGCGTCATCTCGCCGCGGCGTTTGGATTGCACATCAGAGCGGAGATGACCTGGCCCCTCTGGACGGGCGCCCGACCCTGTAGGAGGCCAGCCCTCTGGCCGATCCTGCGCCGGGTAAGGCACCGCTCGTCCGTTGCCCGCCGCGACGCGATCTGCACATCGCGGCCCTTCGGGCTGGAACGGCCCAGGGGTTGAACGACTTTGGAGGACGGGCGAGGCGAATCGGAGCGCCCACATCGAGCAGACCGGTTCATCGCCCTCGATGGCGGTCAGGTCCTCTTCGACCCCGCCCTTGTCTCCCAGCAGCCGCGTAAGCTCCACGTAGATCTCCCAAGACGCGTTGCGGGCCAGGTTTCACCTCGGCGGTCGATGGGACGATAATCGATCGGTGTCCGACCGCGTTCCCGCGGGCCAGCCGCGACCAGCCCCGACCAGAAGGAGCTACTGGTGCCCACCCCTATCCAGATCGTGTTGATCCGCGACCGTTCCAAGCCGGAGTCCGAGCCCTACCGGGACGCCCTGCGCCTCGCCTTCGAGGGCTCGGGCGCCGATCCCAAATCTCCCGCCGCTTATCTGGACGATGCCGTGGATCTGCAGATTCAGGTACTGGAGCCGGACTTCGAACACGGGAATCCCTCTATCGAGCGTCTGTTGGGAGCGGCCCATCAGCACCTTGATCGTGGAGATCCACCCCCTGCCGCGTAGCGACGAGCCGCTGGGCGGCTCGACGTGCTGAAGGAGAAACTCAAGGAGAAACTGAAGGAGGGACTGGGGGACGAGCAGTCGGTCGAGGATCATCTGGTGACAGTCGACATCCCCGACGCGCAAGGACGGCTGGCGAGAAGCAGCTCGAGAGCCAAGGCGCGGACGAGGTCGAGCCGACCCTGATGCCCGTGGTCGCGGCGTTGCGTGCCATGGAGAAGGCGCGGCTGCTGCTGGCCGCCGCGGTTGGGATCGACCAGTTCGGACCGATCAAGTTCTTCATCAGCCACGCCAAGATCGACGGCATCCCCATGGCGTTGTCCCTGCTCGGGCTGATGCGTCGCATCCGAGAGAACGCGCACGGGGGGTTCAAATCCTTCTATGACGTGGAAGACATAGAGCCTGGCAGCAACTGGCGCGAGGTGCTCGAGAACAACGCCCGCAGCTCGGTGCTCATCGTGCTGCGCACCGAGGAGTACGAGAAACGCTACTGGTGCCGCCAGGAGTACCTGTGGGCCGAGCAGATGCGCTGCCCGATCCTGGTGGTGGACCTGCGCACCCGGCCTTACCAGGAGGGGGCTCGGCTGCCCTTCGGGCCCGCCCCGCAGGTGCATGTGCACGACGGCAACCTGATCCGCGTGCTGCTGCATGCGGTTGCCTGCCACCTGCGTCCCTTGCGGCTGGAGGCGCGCATCCGGCTCGCCGAGTCCGGTTCCAGCTCCAACCCTATTCCCGAGCGGATCGTGCTCCCGCGCCATCCCAGCGAGATCTCCCTGCACAGCACGGTGACCGAGCTGCGCGGGAAGACCCCCAGGGTGCAAGAGGCGCAGATCGTCTACCCCAATCCTCCCTTGCACCAATTCTCTCTCGATGCGATGCAGGCGATCCTGAGCGACGATGTGCTGAAGATCAGCCTGATCACCCCCGACCAGCTGGAGGAGCAGCTATGAGCGGCGCCCCTGATCCAATCGTCTCGGTCGGTATCTCGGTGTCCGCCTCCGAGGATTCCAAAGCCCTGGGCTTCGACGACCGGGTGATCAATCGCCTCACCATCCGTATCGCCGAATTCTTCCTGTTCAAGGGCTGGCGCGTGATCTTCGGCCACGACTGGCGCGAAGACGGCGTCATGCGCGCCGTCGCCCAGCTGGCCGAGACTGCCGCCTCCGGTGGCCGATTGAGCGACCTGGGCGCGCCCAAAGAGCACATGCTCAACCTGGTCCCTACCTACACCAGCGGCCCCCTCGACCAGAGCGCCCGGCGTGCCGCCGCTGCCTCGGGCGGCGTCTTGCGGGTCGAGGCGATAGCCGATTACTTTAAGGCCCCATGGGGGATCGTCATGCCCGACGGATGGCAGCGCGACCGCAACAGCGAGCTCTGGGTGTTGCGCGATGCCCTCACGCGGCTGCTCGATCCGGGACTCCGTATCTGTCTAGGTGGCAGGACCGGCGGCTACACGGGCCGGCACGCGGGCATAGCCGAAGAGGCATGGTTTGCCGTGCGCTACCGCAAACCTCTCTATCTCATCGGCGGTCTGGGAGGCGCCACCGCCGCGGTGGCCGATGCGTTGCAGGGTCGGTCCGGCGAGCCCGGCCGGCCTGATCCGCTTGCGCCGTCGTCAAAGGACCCGCTCAGCGGAGCAGCCGAGCGGCTCGCCGACTTGATAGAGCTACCTCGGAAGGGCCTTGCTGCCGACTTCGCCTCATTCGGGATGGACCGGCTGTGCGAAGGCAATGGTCTGGAGAGAGACGAAAACCTTGCCTTGTTTGAGATGACCGACATTGAGACTGCCCTGTCCCTGATCCGGAAGGGTGCCCGGAAGGTACTGCGACCGTAATCCTGCCCATGGACTCGGCAGCACCCGCAACCGCCCAGCTGTTCATCAGCTACGCCCGCAACGACGGCGTCGGGCTGCCGTGGGCACGCCGCATCCGCTCGCGTCTGGAGCAGGCGGGCTATGCCTGCTTCCAGGACGAGGAAGACATGGCTCCCGGCCCTTTCCCCCCGCAGCTTGCTGCCAATATCGAGCGGGCGGACTGGCTGCTCTGCGTGGTCAGTCGCGGCGTCCATGACAGCCATTGGGTCGGGGAGGAGATTGCCCACGCCGTGAAGAAGGGCAAGCCCATCATTCCCCTGCTGGTCGAGGCCGGGGTCGAGCCGCCCTTCGGTATCGCGAGCCCCCAACGCATTGACTTCACCCAGGGAGAGACGGAGGCCTGGGCCAAGCTGCTCGGCTGGCTCGAAGGTCAGAGCAGCCCGCGCCGGCGGCTGGAGCTGGCCTATCTGCAAGAGGTGATGTTCCGCCGCTTGGGCCTGCAGCGCACTCTGCCGCTTTATACCGAGTTGGCCGCGGACGAGTACCGGCATCGCAGCCTGGCCCGGGTCCTGCCCGGGGCCTGCATGGACATGGATTTCTCTCTGTTGCGCCGCCTCGCGCCACTAGGCGCAACCCGCGAGGCCGAGCGCTTCGACGATGTGCTCGAGGCCCTGCGCAAGGCACCGCGCCTCGCGGTGCTGGGGGAGCCGGGTGCGGGCAAGAGCTTCGCCCTCATGCGTATCGCTGCGGAGCAGGCGCACCGGGCGCTCAACGATGCCGCCGCAGCCCTGCCGCTGTTCGTCCCCCTCAAGGAGTGGGTGGACCCCAATCAGCCTTTGGACGCGTTCATCGCCGGGCACAGCGGGGTACTGAGCCGTCAATGGCCGGCCCTGCTGGAGGAGCGTCGGCTCCATGTCCTGCTCGACGGTCTCAACGAGCTGCCCACCGCCCAGCGGGCGGACAAGATGGTGTCCATCCGCCGTCTGGCCCAGGACCCGCGCCTGCCCGTGGTGGTGGTGAGCTGTCGTCGCGACGACTTCGTCGGCGACCTGCACCTGGACCTCGACACCTTGGACATACGTCCCCTGGACCCGCCGCGCATCCACACCTTCATCTCCCGTTATCTGACGGCCCTGGACCCCGAGAATGGAGCAGGCCTTGGCGATGCCTTGTTCTGGCACCTGGCCGGCGGTGAAGAGGTGCAGGCCACCTGGGAGGTCTGGCGCTCCGCCGGCGCCGCCTTCGAGCAGTTTTGGACCGTGGATGATCCCGAGAAGGAGTTGCCGGACGTTTACCAGAAGATTCGGGTGGAGAGATCGGCCCCGGCGGCAAGCACGTTCAGGACCCCCGAAGCCTGCTCCGCCTCGCGGCCAATCCCTTTCTGCTGCTGATGATGGTGGAGGTAGGCGCCGGCGCCGAGGCCCGCCTACCCGACAACCGTGCCCGCCTGTTCGGGGCCTTCGTCGGCTTTCTGCTGGCGCGGGAGAACGGACGCCATCGCAGCACGGACCAGGTCGATCACCCGGGTTTTCAGGGACTGGAGGCGGCCCTCGGCGCGCTCGCCTGGGCCTTACAACGCCAAGCCGGTGGGCCTGACAGCGTCCAGCTTGCCCTGCCCATCGAGGATCTGGATGGCTTGCTGAGCCCCGAGCAGCTCAGGCTCGCAGTGGCCGCCAGTCTGCTCGAGGCCGATCAGACGGTGCGCTTCACGCATCAGCTGCTGCAGGAGTACTTCACCGCCTTAGGAATGCGCGCGAAGATCGAGCGGCGCCAGCTCCGTGCCGAGGACCTCTGGCCGCCTGACCGCTGGTGGCAGCGCACCGGCTGGGAGGAAGCGACGGTCTTCATGGCCGGGCTGGACCCGGACAATCCGGTTTTCCTGACCGCCTGGCTGGCCGATGCCCAGCCACTGGTCCTGGCGCAGTGCCTCGCCCAGAGCGGCTGCCGGGCCCTGAGCGCCGAGGAGATGGCCGAGTTGCGATTACAGGTGCGCTGGCGCGAGCGTATCGACCCCGAGGCCGAGTCCTGGGAGCGCGCGCCGGAAGCCCGCCAGGGCGTGGCGTTAGCCCTGGGGCGCCTGGGACTGGACGATCGTAAAGGGATAGGTCTGGGCCTGGACGGTCTGCCCGAGATCGACTGGGTGGACATCCCGGGCGGGGAATTTCTCTACGGTGAGAACAAGGAGTCTCGGCATCTTGGAGCTTTCCGCATTGCCCGCTACCCCATCACCAACGCCCAGTATCAAGCCTTCATCGACGCGGGCGGCTACCGCGAGGACCGCTGGTGGCAGGGTCTTGCCGAGCGCATCGAGTCGCCCAGAGACCCTTCATGGACCGAGCCCAACCGCCCGAGAGAGACGGCGAGCTGGTACGAGGCGGTGGCCTTCTGTCGCTGGCTCTCTGCGCAACAGGGAGCGCCCGTCCGCCTGCCCACCGAGGGGCAATGGGAGCGGGCCGCCCGCGGTACCGAAGGACGGGAGTATCCCTGGGGGGACGGCTACCGGCCGGGTATGCGAACATCGACGAGACCTGGCGAGAGGCCGGCCCGCACAAGCTGGACGAGACCTCGCCGGTGGGACTCTATCCCCAGGGGGCCTCGCCCGAGGGCGTGCTGGACCTGGCCGGGAACGTCTGGGAGTGGTGCCTGAACGAATACGAGACGCCAGAGAGGATCGACGAGGACGGAGACGCGGCTCGGGTGTTGCGCGGCGGCTCCTGGCTCAATAGTCCAGACTTCGCCCGCGCGGCCATCCGCGTCAGGGGCAATCCCGTCGTCCGCGACAACTACATCGGGTTTCGGGTGGTGTGTTCTGCCCCCATCCGCTGAGCACGGGTCCTCTGACCCTCTGTTCTCTGGCTTTTCTGTCCTCTGTGAGGGTGTTCGCTCGGTAAAGGGTGCAGGGCTATCGCCTGGGACCGTCAGGCCCCCATACGAAGCGGCCCAGGACGTGCTGGCGCAGGCCCCAGCTGTCGGCGTAGCGTACGTGGTTGATCCAGCCCTGCACACTCGCGTCGAATACCGCAAAGCTGATCTCTCCCCGCTGCCAGGCGTCGAAGCGCTCGACCAATAAAGTCAGAGCCCTTAAACTCCCTCTTCGTAAAGGGTTCTGACCGATTTTCCCAGTCTCGCAACCTGCAGCCTACCACCCGGGTCATCCAGCCTCCAGGATTTGTCGTTATTTCAAGCGGTTGCCGAACGGACCATCCTTAAGTTAGTGCCATTCGGGTCAGACCCCTTTACCTACGATGGGCGTCCTCGTAGGCCCTTCGCACACCGCCAAGTGCGGGACCCGCATGCTAGGTGCTGTGGGGAGGGCCGGCTAAACACCCGCCCTTGCCCGTTTACCGTTCATCTTTTTCTCTCTGCGAAGTATGAGTCTGCCCCATGAAGCACGATCCCATCATCATCTGGAGCTTCAGGATAGCGCTGGCGAGGAATATTGCGAAAATTGATGGGAATATTGATGGCGGCTGAACCACTACCAACTATGAGATCTGTCAAGTTGATATGTGGGATGGAAAAGCCTGGATCAACATCCCACGTAACCATAAATGCCAAGGGCATAAACTTGAGAACCGAGATAACCAGAGGCGGAGCGCCCCACCTCACAAGGTAACAGCATCCACGGATCGAGATTTGATCCCAGTACGGATACGGCCAATAGTAAATTCCGAGCTTTTCGGGAACTTGTGCTTTGGCATCTAACACGAAATCGGCAACCGCGTCACCCATTTCACCGCGGGGAAACCGTTCTACCCCGATCGCCAATATGTGCCCGGCGACTGCGCGAGCAACCAGCCCCGGTCGAACACGGAAGTTGGCCATGGCTGGCAGATTTATCGGGCTACGGAGATATTCTGAGACAGAGTTAGCAAACGATACCAGCTCAGGGTCGCAAAGGGTGCCAAGAACATCTCGGTTGCAGACCTCACAGAGGCTACGAAACTTCACGCCTTGCTGAAATTGCCGACCTCTGGTTCGTTCCCCAGGCCTAGCGCCCAATGAATCGACGAGCCTGTGCAGCTGCATTCGAGGAAATCGATTTGTGCCTTTAGGCGGAACGTGATCCGAAGTGAGCTTTGCAGAGACTCCACTAATGTTGCATCGGCCAACTTTCGGACCGCGTGTCACCACTAATGGCATCAATCGCTCCCGCGAACCCCAAAGTGCCGCAGTCGACCCGAAGGAGACTTAGGTTCGGCGCCCCAGCGGTACGATGCGATGCGTTCCGTCAGAACCAGAGCGGACCGGAATAGCCCACAGGGCTACGCGCCACCCCGCCCCAATCGCGCCCGCACACCCCCGGCGCGCGGTCGGCATGCCCATCGTAAGCCGCCGCGCACCACACCAACGCTGACTTACTCAGTCGTCATCTTCTTCAGGCGCATCGCCTTCTTCCGCGTCCGGATTTTCATAAAGATCCACGTTATCGGGATCCTCGGCCCCGCGGCCATTCCAAGCGAGGTCCGGCCTTTGGCGTTCCTCCTCCTCCGCGAGGTCCGCTTCCAAACTGCTGTTCCTCACCATGAACTCCGGGAAGAAGTCCCGCGCCATCTCCTGCGCCGTTGGCTGCGCGTCCGCTTCTCGCAGGCGCGCGCGCATGACTGGCGTCAACAGCATGAAATTGAGGTTGTCACCGTCGCGTCCGTGCGCCCGGATCAGTGTGAAGCCTGCCCCTTCGCATGCCATGCAATCGGCGGCGGCGTCCTTGACGATGGCGCCGTGGTTGTCGTGTTGACACGCGCTGCACGGGACGACGTGCGTGTACCACCACGCCTTACAGGGACTGCCCCCGCCTGCGGGATGATATGAACGGTGGGTCAGCACAAACTGGCGCTCCCGGGCGAGCCTCCCCAGCTCCTCCGGCGGCACGTAGGTAATGCGGTACTTGAGAATCAGCGGCTGACGCTCGTTGAGCCAGGTTCGCACCCCGTCCATGGTGGGGAGTACCACCGCGTTGTCCTCGGCGACCTGAATGAACGCCTTCGTGTAATTTAAGCCACTGGACTTCTGAAACGCGCGTGCACGTTCCTTGGCGGTCCGCCAACTGATGCCGGTTGGGAATAGCATGTGTCGTCTCCTTCGGGTCGTGGAGTCCTCGATGCTCCGACACTATGACTCCCCGAGCCCAGAGGTTGGACGACAGGAGGAACGACGCAAGGTCGTCAGTGGTGCCGGTCCCGCCATCGCAGGGGACCGTTTCTCGGAGAGTCGGCTCGCACCCAGCCGTTGCGCAGATACTACCGCCCCCCTTCGCGCCCGGCAATCCCCGCCACGGCAAGTTCCTCGCTCCCCATCCCGACGGCAAGGCCAGGCGGCTTCCCGAGTACGCCGGGTCCGAACTGCGTCGCGCAGCACCGCCCGCCTGTTCTGTGCAAGTCTGCTCTTGGCCGATCTCAGACATTTGACCCGACGCGCGCGCCGTGTGGGTGGCGGGCTTTCCCGTGGCTGCCTGGCTAAGGCCTGCCGAGGGGGAGGGCCTACAGGCGGCTTGCAATCCACGCATCGATGACGGCGGCCGCCTCGTGCCAGGCGAGCGAAGGTCGCAGGGTCGGGGGCTCGATCGCTCCAGCGGAGCCCAAAAGGCCAATCGGGACACCCACCCTATGGGCACCCACGTGGGGGGCGGGCTCAATAGTCGGGGTCGGGAAAGGGGTGCAGCAATCCTCAGCGGTGCGCATCTGGCACGAGGCCGCTCGCGGGCGGTTGTCGCCAAAAGGCGACGACTTCCCGCGCCGTGCTTGCTCCGGCGGCATTACCGGGGTGTGGGGTGCAAGAAACGCCGATGACATCCCAGGTTTTGCTTGACAGGATCTGGCCGACAGGAGCCATTCAGGTTTGTCTAATATTCGCCATTGCTGAAAGACCGCTTTTGACCCGGACCAGTGATCCTCATGGCACGAGATGTCGAGCCCCTGCACCCTGTCCGGCCTTGACGCGAAACGGCGGTACTCTAAACTTTCAAGGGGCCAGGATCTTGCTTCCGGGGGAGGAGCAGGAGTCCGGCGGATTGCTTCCTCGCTGTTACGGGGACACCGAGACACGCCAATCTGGCATTCGAAGGAAGCCCGAAGTGGCGGGGCGCGCTTCTAGCCGTAGGATGGTGTTTCTTGCACAGGGGAGGCGAAAAGGAGACTCTTGAAGGGACTGCGCGATGACGATGTCCGCGATGGCCCTTTTTAGCCGAAGCGACTGCCTCGTAGAAATACGCGGCTTTGAAAAGGAGGATACCGTGAACCTTAGCCGACTGAAGAAATGCACGCGCCTATTTGTGGCCGTCTCGTTGATGTTGATCGCCGGGGTGGGACCATTCGCCGCTAGTGCTGCACCGATGGACGCGCCAGCGCAATTGCCTCATTCGATCAATCCGAAATTCACGTTGATTCACGGCAAGATGTGCGGCAATAAGGACGTGCTGGGGAAAGCTGCTTGCGAAGCCGCTGCTCTTAATGCTTTCCCAGGATATAGAATCACGTGCACGGCGACTAACGTCAAGCTTGATAAGGACTGCAAAGTCACCGAGGCAGATTGTAGTTGCACTGGAACGCGTTAATGCGCTTCGGGAGCGTTGAGAGCTATGAGCCCGGAAACGACAGTTGACCGCTTCGAGTAGCGACCAAGTGACCGGTGGGACCTTGGTTAAGGACAAACCTGGTGCTTACCCATTGGGGGATGGCCGGTACGAACGCCAGGGCGCGCGCCGTCTGGCTGCGTTATAATTCGTTGAAAAGAACGCTGGGAGCGTTTTTTCGCGTGAGCCTCCAGGACGGAGGCGAGTGGCCAAAGTGCGCAGCCCGCGCTCGTTCGAGGCTCCCGCTCCGAAATTCCTCGTCACGACCCGCCCCGAGCTGGCCCCGGGGCGTCCGCATGCCCGCGATCTGATAGCCGCCCAGGAGGACCCGGTGAGACCCCAGAAGCGCGCCGCGCAACTGGTACGGGGCCGGCCGGACGTCGTGCGGCCAGGCGGGGTCGGACCACGCTAACCGTATGATTCGTAATCGAATTCGTCCCAGAAATATTCATCATTGGCTCTTAGATTGCCCATTTCGCCATCAGAATTGGCACGGTAATCGGCTTCCGGCCCTTCTTCGCCTCGAATAGCACTGAGGGCGGGTGTCGCACGCCTGTCAAATTTGACCCCCATACGATGGTGTCCTATTAGGGCCCGAGTAGGGCCCGAGCTTCGAGAACGACCCTGCCCAGTCCCGCAAACCCCTCCAGGGCCCCGGCGAGCTCACCGGGGGGAATCCGTACGCATAGCGCGATACCCACTCGGTGGCGAGGACGGCGGTCTTGCCGACGTGGACGTCATTGTCCCGGAACAGCCTGTGGAGAAAGATGGATGCCCGCTTCTTTCGGCTATTCGGCCTATATTGTGTATGGCGGCTGGGGTCATGGCGGCTGGGGTCAGGCCTTGTGTTTTGCCTGTGATGGCTGGTGTCAGGCCTTGCGTTTTGCCTGAGCCATTCGATCCCCCGGGCCGACGGGGCAAAAGGCAAAACCCGACCCCATTCCTTCCATGATGCCTTGCGTCGGTAGGCCGGGGCCTTCGCGGTAGAAATGTACTGCGCGCTCCAGATTGTCGACGGCGAGGGTAATGACTGTGCCGCGTGGTTTCATGAAGTGGCTTCTTCCCTCGATAAGGGCATAAGGGGTCGGTTGATTGAGGCCCAACGTTTCCGGGGAGCCACTTGGGTATGTTCCGGCGTCAGCAGCAGGTGTACAGGGTTGGTCGTCAACGCGTAGGCGTGAAGCGCACATTGCTCATTCTTCAACGCTTCACCCAACCAGGGGAGGCACGCTTGATGATCTTCTTCACCAAAGAAGCCCGGTTGGAGGTTGTGCCCGCGTTGCACGATGTTCAGCGGTACGCCATCAAGATGAATGCGGGGGCGGCGCGGCATTGGACTGTCATAGCAAAAATTTCGACCCCGGCCCTTGTCATAGCCCCACTGACGGTCAAGGTATCTCCCTGAACCGTGCAAAGGGGCTCGGGGCGCTTGGCGGGTCTGCCAGAGGCGCAAATCGGACACAGAGCCGGCCAAATGCGGTTGATGCGTCGCTTGCAGACAGATCGAGCCTTACGTGAAAACCGACACAGTGCGGGGCGTATATGAGCCAGCATCCAAATTTTCGCTGTAGCGGGAAGGCAATATGAGGAAAAGCCAAGGTCAGAACCGGACCCAGGAGACCCGAGCGTTCGGGATCGTATGGGGGCTTGCGGAAACGTGATGCACGGCCTGATGACCATTTGCCATGAAGCCGGAAGCGGTGGACAAATCGGAGGTCATTGACCTAACAATGCGCGCGTCGTACTTTTACCGGACATTCCAAAACAGACCTTGAATATCCGAAGCTGCAGGCGGCACGTCGGCACAAGGGTCGTCATCGGGGAGTGGGGGACCAGCGGCCGCATTCGAGCATGCAATAGCTTATCTCATACTCGTCCCCGGGAGAGGAGACTGGCCACGGACGCTTGGAGGCGCCCTGGGATCTGGCCTGACGGACGATGCGCTTGCGGCGGCGCAACGCGCTCGAGGCTTCCCAAAGCGAAGCCACTTCCTATACTTTAAGCGTTGTGCCGGAAAGGTGACGTGCGCTCAGACCCGGTACGGGGCATTCCGGCGGACTTGGAAGAGATATTCCGGCTTAACGAATCCCAACCTGAAGGAGAATGATGATGGCGGTTGGAGTATGCATTACAAATACCGATGATGTACAACCCGTGCCCTATCATTGGGGAGCCATCAAATGGGTCCTGAATAATGAGCTGGCGCCGGAGTGCCACCAGAGCGTGGGGGTTGCTTCGGTCCTTCCCAAAGGCTGGAACCCCGAGCATTCTCACGACCGGGCTGACGAAACCATCTACATGCTGGAAGGGGTCTTGGATTGCCAGATTGACGGAGGAGATTGGTGCCAGATCAGGCCGGGTCAGACGATGTTCATCCCGAGAGGACTGAAGCACAGCGTCCGGAACACGGGATGGGAGCCGGTGCTGTACGTTGCCTTTTTTACTCATTCGTTTCGTGATACCCATTTTACGGACCCAGAGGCAGACAAGCGCGCGGATCTGTACTAAGGGGGCACCGGTGTCAGGCTCCCAACCGTGAGATCGGCGGGCAAAGCGGCAGGCCAGGCGGTCGCGAAGCAGAGTCCTTCGGCTGGGCGGTGCCCGGCGACAGCGCCCTGCAGCACCAGCGGCGCAAAGGTGCGGTTGTGGATGTCGCGCAGCGGCAGCCGTGCCCGACGAGCCGCCAGGCGCCCCGGCGCTGATCCACCATGAGAGTGCCGGGACGAAGCAGCAGGTCCGCGACCGCTGGGCCCCACCAACAGCGCTCAGTAGCCGGGGCGATTGAAGCGCTGCGCCCCGGGTGCCGGCGATGCCCAGGCACCATCTCCGGAGCTTGTGGCCACGGCGCGTGACTCGCGTTTTCGGAAACGGAGCGGCGCGGCTAGGGCAGGCGTCGGCGAGGCTGACCCTGGGTGGCGGGGTGTTCCGTAGGACCCTGCATTTCCGGTACGCTGCTGTCGGGGCTCGACCGGGGTCTTGCCAGTCAAGAGGCGACAATGGGCAGCGACGGCTACGACCTGGAGCGGCGAGTGATTCGCAAGGTAGGGTGGCGGCTGCTCCCGTTCATGTTCCTGCTGTACATCGTTGCCTATCTCGACCGCATCAATGTTGGCTTCGCCGCGTTGCAGATGAACCAGGAGCTGGGATTCGACGCGGAGGTCTATGGTTTTGGGGCGGGCGTGTTCTTCGTCGGTTACTTCCTCTTCGAGATCCCCAGCAATCTGATCCTGGAGCGGGTCGGTCCGCGGCTCTGGATTGCGCGGATCATGCTGAGCTGGGGGCTGGTGGCGGGTGCCATGGCATTGGTCAAGACACCCACGGCTTTCTACCTGCTGCGCTTCCTGCTCGGCTTGGCGGAGGCGGGCTTCTTCCCCGGCATGATCCTTTACCTCACCTACTGGTTTCCCGCCGCGCAGCGCGCTCGCGCGGTTGCTTGGTTCATGACCGCGACTGCCATCGCCGGGGTGATCGGCGGGCCGATCTCGGGAGCGCTGCTGGAGCTGCACGGCCTGGGGGGGCTGCGCGGCTGGCAGTGGCTATTCCTGCTGGAGGCTGCGCCGGCGGTCGTACTGGGGGTGGTGGTGTGGCAGCGGCTGATCGATCGGCCCGAGCACGCAGCCTGGCTGTTGCCGGAGGAGCGCGATTGGCTCGTGGGGCGACTGGCCGAGGAAAGCGCGGCGCGCGACCGGTTGGGCAGCTACTCGCTGCGCGAAGCGCTGTTGGCTCCGCGTGTGTGGCGCCTCGCGATGGTCTACCTCGCACTGGTGGTCGGCATTTACGGCGTCGGCATGTGGCTCCCGCAGGTGGTCAAGGATCTCCTCGGGGGCGCTACGGCGGGGGACTTCAAGGTCGGGATGGTTTCTGCAGTCCCTTACCTGGCAGCGGCGGTGGGGATGGTGCTGGTCGGGCGCTACTCCGACCGTCACGACGCGGCCCGTCGGCTGCACGTTGCCGGCTCTCTGCTGGCAGGGGTGATCGGGCTCCTCGCCTGCGCCTGGCTGAAGGGACCGGTCGTCGTGCTCGCCGCTCTCGCTCTCGCCGCGGTCGGCATCTGGGGGGCGCTCGGTCCTTTCTGGTCGCTCTCCACCGGCTTTCTCAACGGCACGGCCGCCGCCGGGGGCATCGCCCTGATCAATTCGGTGGGCAATCTCGGGGGCTTTGCCGGCCCCTATCTTGTGGGGGTGTTGAAGCAAGCGAGCGGTGGCTACTCGCTCCCTTTTCTCGCGCTCGCCGGGCTGGTGCTGCTGGGGGCGGGGCTGGTGGCGGGGGTGCGCACGGGCGTTCATGCGCTTCGCCTTTGACTGCGGTGAACGCTACTACCTACTCCCAGGACCCCCGAGCGTACGACCCGCATGGGCGAGGTGCCACAGGACTCATGCGGTGCGTGGCGCATACAATGGGTGTCCTCCTAAATAACACCAAGACCGTCATCGTCGCACTCATCATCGCGGGTGCGGGGTATCACTTCTGGGATCGGCGCCAAGATGCGACCCGCGAACAGGCCATGCCGAACGGCGCTGATGTCAATGGCTTTATCGCGTTGCCTCCGGCCACCGGCGTCGACCCCGACACGGTGCTCATCCTCGCCGCTCCGAACTGCCCGAAGGCCGGCGCGCGCCGTGCGGCCGCGTTGGCTGAGGCACTCGGGGCGCGCGGCATCCCCCAGGTTCAGAGCGGCCAGATCAGTTTCAAAGCCTCCCCCGGGGATCTGCCCGACAGGCGCCGGCTCGACACGGTCATGAATGGACTCACCCCCATCGTAATCGTGCACGGGCGCGGAAAGGCCGGTCCGACCCTCGGCGAGGTTATCGCCGAGTATCAAGAGCAAGGGGTGAGGGCGAGCTCACCCGAGGCCATCCGGCAAGGGTCCCCGTAGTCGCCTGCAGCGGCCCAGGGCGTAGGCGGGGCCTTCAGACGAAGTCCTGAGCCGTTGGCAAACGACGCTCACGGGGGGGCGGCGAACGGCGATTCTCCACACGGGCGGGGGATTCCCCGTGTGCCACAGCGATTCGCGGGCGCAGGCGCCGCGCTTGACCGGATGGGGGTCGGTCCCGTAGAAGAAGGCGGGCAAGAGTGGCGAACGATAACGATAGGAGCTTGCAATGCGTGAACGGACTCGAGCCACCCTCAAAGAGACCTTCGGCCATGATCGGTTCCGACCGGGTCAGGAGGCCGTGATAGAGCAGCTGCTGGCGGGGCGCTCGGCGGCGGCGGTTTTTCCGACCGGGGGCGGCAAATCCCTCTGCTACCAGCTGCCCGCCTTGCTGTTGCCCGGGGTTACCCTGGTCGTCTCTCCGCTCATCGCCCTGATGAAGGACCAGATCGACGCCCTGACCGCGCGAGGTGTCGCGGCGCGGCGACTGGACTCCACCCTGGACGCGCAGAGCTATCGCGAGGTGCTGACGCAGCTTCGCAACGGCGAGCTGCGATTGCTCTACGTCGCCCCCGAGCGGTTCAACAACGAGCGGTTCCGGGAGATGATCGCCCGGGTGCATGTCTCCCTGTTCGCGGTCGACGAGGCCCATTGCATCTCCGAGTGGGGTCACAATTTTCGGCCCGATTATCTCAAGCTGGCGAGCTTCGCGAAGGTCATCGGGGCCGAGCGCGTCCTGGCGCTCACCGCCACCGCTACACCGCGGGTGCTCGAGGACATTTGCCGGGTCTTCGCTATTGCTCCGGAATGTGCGGTGCGCACTGGCTTCTACCGGCCCAATCTGCACCTGGTGAGCACCCCGGTCACCGCCCAGGATCGGGACGCCGTGTTGCGTACGGCCCTCGAAGACCTCCCGCCCGGGCCCACCATCGTGTACGTGACCCTGCAGAAGACCGCGGAATCTCTGGCAGGGCGGCTCGCCGAGGCGGGCTGGCCCGCGCGCGCCTATCATGCCGGGCTCGAGGACGAGACAGCGCGCCGAGGTGCAGGAGTGGTTCATGGGCTCGGACCACGCCCTGGTGGTGGCCACCATCGCCTTCGGCATGGGCGTAGACAAGGCGAACATCCGCTATGTCTACCACTACAACCCGCCGAAGAGCCTGGAGAACTACGCCCAGGAGATCGGTCGCGCGGGGCGGGATGGCGAGCCGTCTGTCTGTCAACTGCTGTTCTGTCCCGACGATCTCAACGTGTTGGAGAACTTCATATACGGCGATACGCCCTCGGAAGAGGCTGTGGGCGGGCTGGTCCGGGACCTGTTCGGGCGGCAGCCGAGCTTCGACCTCGCGCTCTACGAGCTGTCCAGCCGCCACGACATACGCCCGCTGGTGCTGCGTACTCTGCTCACTTACCTGGAGCTGGATGGCCTGTTGGAGGCGGGAACGCCCTTTTATGAGGGCTACAAATTCAAGCCCCTGCGAAGCTCCAAGGAGATCCTCGAACGCTTCGAAGGGGAGCGTCGGGACTTCCTGCGGGGCCTGCTTGGCCAGGCCAGAAAGGGGCGCACCTGGCTGAGTGTCGACCCGGCGGCCGCGGCCGCCGCACTGGGCTGTCCGCGGGAGCGGATCGTACGCGCACTCGACTGGCTCGGCGAGCAGGGCATGCTGGAGGTCCAAGCCGCGGGTGTCCGGCACCGCTATCGGCGCCTGCGCCTGCCCGATGACCTCGATCAGCTCGCCGCCGAGCTTTATCAGCGTTGTGTCGTGCGCGAGCAGGCCGAGCTGGGTCGGCTGCGCCAGGTGCAGGGGCTGGTCGCATCCAGGCAGTGTCACTCCGCCGCGCTCGCTGCCCACTTCGGAGAGACCCTCGAGGCGCCCTGCGGCCATTGCAGTGCCTGTCGGGGCGCGGACAGTCCTCCCGTCGAGCGCACCGCCCGGCCCATTCGTGCAGGCCTGGCCGACGAGCTGGCGCCGCTGCTGGCCCGCTACCCGGAGGTCTTGGCAACCCCCCTCGCCATTGCCCGCCTGCTGTGCGGCATTGGCTCTCCGAAGCTCAGCCGGGCCAAGCTCACGGGACACAAGTTGTTCGGTGTCCTGGGTGACCTGCCGTTCGGGCAGGTGAGGGGATGGGTCGAAAGTCAGCCTATCGCTCGTCCCGATGGCACCGCACCGGGGTGATCCACGCGGCCTGGCTGCGGACCACGCTGGCTGTTTGGCTGACCGTCCACTTCGTTCCAGAAATGCTCGTGCTCGGGGGCCATGTTGGAGCTTGGGGTCCGTAGTCGAACAGTCCCAAGTCCGACAGGCTCCTCGGCCGGCAGGTCGCGGGTCAAGGGGGTCATGCGGTGGCTGTTCTCGTAGATCCGGCGGCCGCGTCCCGGTTGCCGAGTCATGGATAGGGCTGAAGCGGCGGCTCCGAATACTCAGATGTGAAGTACGTCAAAACTGACGTGCTTCTCGCCTGCATGTGCGGCGGCTGGCGGTGTAGTTGGGGGCGAGGGGGCAAAAGCACTGGACGGCCACAATCTTGGCGGACGCCAGCTGGCGGGAGTCAAAGCACAACCTGCCTGTCCACCTCAGTGGTGATCTCCGGAATCATGCGCTAGCATCAAATTATCAGGTGCGCGTAACGGCGATCATGAGAACAACCCTCGATATCGAAGACGACCTGCTGATAGTGGTGAAAGAGATGGCGCGGCGGGAGCACACGAGCGCGGGACGAATCGTCTCTCGCTTGATGCGCCAAGCGCTTACCCAGTCGGGAGCATCCGGGGGCGAAGTCCATAGTTGGTACATCGTATCCCATGAGCCGATAATGAGTCGTGAGCCATAGCGATGGGTGAAGCGAACATGAGCGCCGTACTCGACCCACCCCGGCACCGGTTCAGCCGAGCCCAATACGAGCTCATGGTGGAATCCGGCATCTTCGGCCCGGAGGACAGCCTGGAGCTGCTGGAAGGGGAGATCATCGACATGACGCCGCAGAAGAGCCGGCATGCAACCGCGGTGACATTGCTGACTGATGCCCTCAAGCCCGTGTTCGCAACCGCCCACACGGTCAGGACCCAACTTCCCTTCAGCCTCGACGACGATTCCCAGCCCGAGCCGGACATCGCCGTCGTCCCCGGCGCTCCGCGAGACTATCGCGACGCCCACCCGACCCGGGCCGTGCTCATCGTCGAGGTCGCCGACACCACCCTTGCCTACGACCGCGGCCGCAAGCTCGCCGCCTACGCCCGGGCCGGCATCCCCGAATTCTGGATACTGGACCTCAACGGGGAGACCCTGGAGATATGCCGCCGACCCGAGCAGGGCGGTTATGCGCAGCGCCAAGTCCTGGCACGGGGTGAACGGGTGATTCCCGGCGCGGGCAACGGGACGGCGGTGGCAGTGGAAGAGCTCTTGCCCTGATTTCGGAGCGGCTATAGGGACACCTGCCGTACGACCGGGAACGTCAGAGTGCGGGGTGCCCCGACAGTCTGGGGCCGCGAGGCAAAACGCAGGACCCGGCCCCGGAGCCCCTTTTCAACCTTCATCCTTTCCTCCCGCCATGCTAAACTCCTCTTACCAAGTAAGAGGCGGGCGGGATATGCCAATCGTAACGGTTTCCGACAAGGGACAGGTGGTTATTCCAGTGGAGATCCGCCGACGGTTGGGGATAGTTCCGGGCTGCCAACTCGACTTTTCGCTAGAGGGCAATACCATCCGCGCCGAGGTGCGTCGCCAGGTGATACCCTCCAAGCCCGAAGACGGCTACGGCATGTTGGTCTGCAAGCGGTCGGGGGCGCGGCGGTTGTCCGACTTCGACGTGGCCCAGGCGATGCGGGACACAGGCGATGATTGCCCTTGACACCAACATCCTCGCCCGCTTTTACGTGGACGACGCTAACGATCCCGAGGCCTGCCAACAGCGCCCCATCGCCCGCCGTTTGCTCACCGAGTCGCCCCGGCTCTTCGTGCCCCTGACTGTCGTCCTCGAGCTTGAGTGGGTGCTGCGGGCCTTCTATCAGTTCGGCGCCGAAGACTTTGTCAAGGTCATCCGCCACTTGATTGGACTGCCGAACGTCGCAGTCGAGGACTGGCCCCGTGTTTCCGACGCCCTGGAGCTCCATGCTCAGGGACTGGACTTTGCCGATGCCCTTCATCTGCTCGCCAGTGCACACTGCCTGGAGCTTGCTACCTTCGATGACCGGCGCTTCGCTCGTAGGGCCAATCGGTTGGGGGTGCAGCCCACCGTGAATGTCCCAATCGCGTAGAAGGGGCCCAAGGGTTATACCGACGGGCTATAGAGCCTACGCATAAGTACAGTTCCACTCGCCTGAGGGATCGAAAAAACGGGCAGCGAACGGGCAGGGTCAGTTCTCGCATTATAGCACGCTATAATGCGAGAACTGACCCCAAAGCCCGCCCTCTTGGACTATGCTCAGCTGGTCAGGCGCTACTCGCTCGAGATGGCCGATAACACTGGCGATGTTTTCGCCCGCCGGGCTTGAGCAAGCGGCCTTCCTGGGGCTTTTGCAGCTCACGCATCAGCTTCGGGTTGAGGTTGTAGAAACCGGTTGAGGTCAGCGCGTCGAACATCGGTCGGAACGCCGTCAATCCGGATGCCGCGACCGGGGAAAAAGGGGTCAGAGCCTTTTAAAACAGGAAGAAAACATAAAGGGCTCTGACCCCTTTTTTTCCTTTTTTCGTCGGAACGTTAGCGTTCAGCCGCGCGCTTTTTTGCGTCGGCTGGAACGCTTTGTTAGAGGTTGCTTATGTGCCAACGTATACGCATCCAGCAACCGGCGGATCATCTTCTGGTACTGGGTATGATGCTTTTCCGCCTCATGCTTAAAAAACTCAACGCTTTCCTTGCTCAAGGCAATCGTAACTTTTACCGTCTCCTCCTTGACCACAAGCTCTTCCGGAGCGGGCAGGAAATCCGGCACAACCTTTAATGGACCAACAGGTTCGTCAGTGTATTTGATTTTCGCGCTCATAAATCTGCTTACCTTTACGCCAATAACCCGCACCAATAATTCGGATAAGACCGCGGCGGTATGTAAATCTGACAGTCAAGATGCCGTCCCCGGCCTTTCCGAAACAGTAATACCGTCTTTCACTATGGCTGTGGGACAGGTCTTCAGCAATAACGCGATCCGGATCGGCGAAAGCAGCCTGCGCTTCAGAGAAGCAAACGCCGTGCTTGGCTTGATTGACAAGATCCTTCTCCGGATCCCAGTCAAAGCTTCCCATGCTCATTCGGAAACGCTAGCATACTTCTGGTTAAACATCCATATCTTCATATGGCATCTGTTATGGCTACCAGTTGCCCCGGCTAGCAACCTCAGAGGGTCAGGGAGTGCCCGTAGGCACCCCCTTCCCGTTATCGCAATGGGGTCGATTCCCCATATTTCCCAGCGTACGTCTTTCTCGTACTGGGCGGTCCCCGAGTGATTGCCCCAGTAGCAGGGGAATGTGTATCGACACCTCAGCTTGCGCTCAAGTAGACTTCACGGCAGGAAATGAAGCCGCGATTGCCGATGTGCCTGTTCAGGAACCGAGCGTTGTCCGTCATCCAAATACGCTTGTACCGCATGCAGCGGATGCGCCTTCGAATAAACTGGTCCAGTTCGTTGAAACGCCCTAGACCGGTGGTGAACGCTGCGCTGAAGTAACGCACCGTGCCCCGGATAACGCGATTCAGATTCACGACCACGTCAGAGTCCAGGTTGTGACTGCGTCGGGTAATCGCCTTGATCTTGTCCTTGAAGCGTTCTTCCGCTTTACCACCCATACGGATGGTGAAAGCCGAGACGTAGAATCCGAGGAAGTTGAAACCCTCACCGAAGGTGACGATGCGGGTCTTCTCGGGACTCAGATTGAGCCCCAGATCCTCCTCGATGATCCCAGTCACGAATTCCAGCGCCTTCTCCGCTTGGCGCTTGGACTTGCAGAAGACCAGGAAGTCGTCCGCGTAACGGACGAATTTATAGCCCTGCGCCTCCAAGCTCCAATCGAGATGGTTGAGGACAATGTTACCGATCAACGGCGAGACGATACCGCCTTGTGGCGCCCCTTTGAGTGTTGGTCGGACCATGCCATCTTCCATCACGCCGGCCTGAAGAAACTTCCGGATGAGACCTAGAATATTACCATCGGCAATTTCGCGGGTCATCAAATCCATGATGAGGGAATGTGGAATATTGTCGAAAAAGCCTTTAATGTCGGCGTCAACAACATACCGGTATCCTTGACTGCGATACTCGACCAGAACCTCCATGGCCGTGTGGCAGCTCCGCTTGAGCCTGAACCCGTGGGAGTGATCGTGAAAGAGCGGCTCGAAGATCGGGTTGATCAGCGATCGAATACTTGCACAGTCACCACGAAAATGCCGAGCGAATGAACTACGCCCGGGCTCGCCAGCTCGGTTTACCACTTGGAAGTGGCAACGTGGAGGCCACGTGCAAAAGCCTCTTTGAGATCAGACTGAAGCGTTGCGGTGCACGATGGAAGAACGAGACGGGTCAACACATCGTTCAGCTTCGGGCATTTGCGCTCAGCGATCGATGGGGGCCAGCTGTCGAGCTCACGCTGCGGCCACTACGCAAAGCGGTCCGTGTGGCGGCGTGACCAGTATGAAAACCACACCCCTTTGCACTTTGCATCGACGCTTCAGCGCTATGAACGAAGCGATCAACGCATTCTGTGACCAGGCCAAAATTGCCGCATGAAATTGTGACGGGAAAAAACTTGACTCAAAAGGTCAAAAGATTATCAGTCAAGGAATCTAGTGTGCGCGCGATGAGAACGAACATCGTCATCGACGATCAGTTGATGGCCGACGCCATACGGCTGACAGGCTCGAAGACCAAGCGTGAGGTCGTCGAGCTGGCTCTGAAGTCGCTGATCTCGCTGAAGCGGCAGGAGTCCATCAAGGGATTTCGGGGAAGGTTGAGATGGGAAGGTGACTTGGACGAGATGAGGACCGACCGGTGACGTTCGTCGATTCCAGCGTCTGGGTCGACTATTTCAACGGCGCCCGGACCCTGGAAACGGACCAGCTGGATGGCCTCCTCGGCACATCTCCCGTCTGCATCGGTGACATCGTCCTTACCGAGGTGTTGCAGGGCTTCAGGAGCGACAAGGATTTCGACACGGCGAAAGACCTGCTGGTCTCCTTGCCGGTCGTCAACGTGCTGGATACTGCCATTGCAATCAAGAGCGCGGAGAACTTCCGTGCTCTGGGCAAGATGGGCGTCACCGTACGCAAGACCATCGACGTGATCATCGCCACCTATTGCATCGAGCAGGCTCTACCGCTGCTGCATGCCGATAAGGATTTCATACCTTTCCACCAACACCTCGGATTGCGAAACGCACTCTTGCCGTGAGGGAGAAAGATGGATGTCCACTACTTCGCGCGCGTCCGACGTCCCATCAGCCCCGGCTATCGCCTGAGGTGGACCCCATGGCCCAGATCATTCAGCACCTTTAGGGAGAAAGGCACACCCGAGGTCTTGGGGTCCATGCTGGTGTCGGGTGTAAAGGCGGGAAGCTCCAGTTTCCTGTTGAAACCCGGCCTGTCGCCGGAGGGCGTTCCCTCGAGTCCATCGAGCAGTCGTTGGAAGGCAGCACGATAGGATTCCTCCCCACTGTTGCCGAAGTCTACCGCCTGGACATTTTCAGGAAGGGAAAGTCAGGAAACTCGCCCAACACCACCGGCACGCAGACGAAGGCCGGATCCTGCTGCTGGCGGACGAACATGGAATTGCATTCCTGCTGCACCCCACGGGACGAGCAATTTCGGAACCGGGCCAAATCGGTCGAGTGCTGACCCGGCGGCACTCTAATCCGCCCGCTCTTCCACCTGGCCCGTCGGCCGGTAGAGCTCCGGGCGGATGCGCACGGTCTTTACCGCATTGCCCTTGAGCTGCAGCACCTCCACCGGGTAGCCGTGCAGCAGCAGGCTGGTGCCGGGCTCGGGGATGTTCTCCAGATACTCGGTGATCAGGCCGTTGAGGGTCTTGGGCCCGTCAGTCGGCAGGCTCCAGTGCATGCTGCGTACCAGCTCGCGCACCGAGGTGCTGCCGTCGACCAGGAAGCTGCCGTCGGGCTCGGCGGTGACGTCCGGGCTCGCCTCGCCCGGGTCGGTGGTGAACTCCCCGACGATCTCCTCCAGCAGGTCCGGCAGGGTCAGCATGCCCTGGATGTCGCCGTACTCGTCAACCACCAGACCGACCTGGCGCTTCTCGCGCTGAAAGTTCACCAGCTGGACGTTGAGCGGCGTGCCCTCCGGGACGAAGTAGGCGGCGCGGCAGATCGAGCGGATGCCTTCCTTGGTGAGCTTACCGGCCATCAGGGCCTGCATGGCGCGGCGCACGTGGATGATGCCGGCCACCTTGTCGATGCTGCCCTCGAACACCGGCAGGCGGGTGTAGAAGCTGTTCTTGAACTGCTCGGTGATCACGTCCATGGGCTCGGCGAGGTCGATGCCGACGATCTCGTTGCGCGGCACCATGATGTCCTCGACCTTGACCCGCTCCAGATCGAGGATGGCGAGCAGCATGCGCTTGTGGCGCTTGGGGATCATCGCACCGGCTTCGTGCAGCACGGTGCGCAGCTCCTCCTTGCTGAGCGCGTTGCCCACCCCGCCTTCGTCTTCCTCGGGGTAGACGTGCAGCAGTTTGAGGATCCCCGTGGCCAGCGCGTTGACCGCCCAGACCAGCGGGTAGGTGAGCTTGAGCAGGGGCGTGTAGACCCAGGCCGCGGGGTAGGCGATACGGTCGGGGTGCAAGGCGGCGAGGGTCTTCGGCGTCACCTCGGCGAAGATCAGCACGATCAGGGTGAGCGGCATCCAGGCCCAGGTGATGGCGGTCTCACCCCAGATGCGGATGGCGATGACGGTGGCCAGGGACGAGGCGAAGATGTTCACCGCGTTGTTACCGATCAGGATCAGCCCGATCAGCCGGTCGGTGCGCAACAGCAGGCGCTGGGCCAGCTTCGCGCCCCGGTGTCCCTGGTCCGCCAGGTGCTTCAACCGGTAGCGGTTGAGCGCCATCAGGGCGGTCTCCGAGGCGGAGAAGAATCCGGAGAGGGCGATCAGAAGGACCAGCGCGCCGATCAGCGCACCGAGATGGACGTCGCTCAAGCTAGGGGTCCGGGATTAAGGCCAAGGACCTTTCTAGGCCTGGCCCGGCGCACTGTCAACCCGCGGGGGATCGGAGCGCAGGGCGCGCGAAAAGGACTCGGTGCGGTAGCGGGACACCCGCAGGCTGGCGGACCAGTAGTCGCCAGGTAGCCCGGCCTTGGCCTTGAGGTGGGCCAGAAACAGCGCCGGCTCCGGCAGAGATTGCCAGACTGTGGGCAGGAAGGTGCCCTGAAAAGGGCCGTCGCGCAGCACCAGCCCGTCGAGGCCGGGCTCGAGCTGGGCGAGCAGCTCCCGCTCGGAAGCGAAGCTGAGCGGGGTCTCCGGGGTCAGGACCGAGATCTCGATGTGCAGGCCGTCCATCTCGGGGGCGGTGAGCGGGGGAAAGCGCCGGTCGCGGAAGGCGGCCGAGAAGGCGTTCTCCGACACATCCGCGACCAGGGGCTCGAAGGCCTGGAGGTGTCCGATGCAGCCGCGCAGCTGGCCGCCCCGGTGCAGCGTGACGAAGGTTGCCCGGCGCTCACGCAGTGCCGGGCTGAACTGCCCGGGATCGAGCGGCAGCGGTGCGCGTCGCTCCAGGCCGTGGCCGATCGACCGCCCCGCCACGGCGAGCAGCGCGCGCCGGGCCTCGGGACCCAGCGGCATCGTCGGCTGCTCAGTGGAAGACATAGGCCCCGTATCCGACGACCTGATCGCGCGGTCCGGCGGTGTCGCCGGAGTTGCGCAGATCGAGCGTGAGCGCCTGGAGGTGGTGGTGGCGGGCCGCCAGCAGCAGCCCGCTCACCGGCGCCCGCCCGCAGGCCTGGTGATAGTCCAAGGCGTCGGGGTCGAGGGCCTCGATGGCGTGGCTGGTCTGGGCGTCCAGCGTCTTGGCCGAGGCGTAGTCCAGATAGTGGCTGAGGTCGGAGCTGATGACGATCAGGGTCTCATCGCCGCCCCAGAGCCGCTCCAGCACCTCGGCGATCTCCCCGGCGTCCGCCTCGCCGACCAGAAGCGGTACGATGCGGAAGTCCGCCAGGGTCGCCTGCAGGAACGGTAGATGGACCTCGAGGCTGTGCTCGCCCTGGAAGGCGGCGTCGAGCACCCGGACCTGGGGAAGATCGGCCAGGGACTCCAGGGCAGCGGTGTCGACCGGGACCTCGCCGAGCGGGGTCTGGAAAGCCTCGGCGTGGGGGCACGCCAGGCCCCGGAAAGGGTGACGGTGTGACGGGGCCAGCATCACCACCCGCTCGATCCGGTCGCGGGCCGGCGCGAGCTGGGCGTAGGCGTGGGCGGCCACCGGTCCCGAATAGACATAACCGGCATGGGGGGCGATCAGGGCCTTGGGCCGGCTGATCCGCCCGGGCCGCGCGTCGGCTAGGAAGCGCTCGACCTCTCGCCTCAGCTCCGACGGATCGGCCGGATAGAACAGCCCGGCGACGTTCGGTGCCTGTATGCGATGCATCTGCGATGTCCTCCGGAGGCTTGGCGAGGCGTCGAAGGTCCCGCACACTGTTAATTTTACTCCTCGGTGATGACCGCTTGGCTGCGGGCGGCGTCCGCGCCCCCCGGGCGCGGGGATCGGCCGGGGCGGGCACAGGGTGTCGCGTCCCGCCGCGGATGGCTCGGGTTGAGGGAGGACAAAGCGTTGGCAAACCGACTGATCGATCGCTGGGCCGGGATGCTCGCCGCTCCCGCACGCTTTCTGCTGCGGGTGCTCCGCGGGTTCAGGCGCAACCAGGGGCTGCTGCTGTCCGGGGCGGTGGCCTATTACACGCTGCTCTCCATCGTGCCGCTGCTGGCGCTGCTGCTCATCGGGTTGTCGCATTTCGTCGACCAGGGCGCGCTGCTGGAAGCCGTTCACGCGCATCTGGAGCTGGTGGTGCCCAGCGAGGCGACCGAGCTCACCCGCCAGGTGGCGGCGTTTCTGGAGGCCCGCCAAGTCGTGGGCTGGGTAGGGCTGGGGGTGGTGGTCTTCTTCTCGACCCTGGCGTTCACGGTGCTCGAGAACGCCATGTCGGTGATCTTCTTCCGCCGGGTGGCGATTCACCGCCGGCACTTCCTGATCTCCGCCACCATCCCTTTCCTGTTCATAGCCATGGTCGGGGCCGGGGTGCTGCTGGTGACCTTCATTGCCGGCGCGCTCCAGGCCCTGGAGACCCGGCAGCTGCACCTGTTCGGGCTGATCTGGGGGCTGGGCGGTCTGTCCCAGACGCTGCTTTACCTGCTCGGCCTGCTCGGCCTGGTGCTGCTGATGACCTCTCTGTACCTGGTGATGCCGGTGGGGCGCATCGCGTTGCGCCACGCGCTGATCGGCGGGGCGACCGCGGCGCTGCTCTGGGAGATCACGCGCCACCTGCTGGTCTGGTATTTCGCCACGCTCTCCCTGGTCAACGTGGTCTACGGCTCGCTGGCCAGCGCCATCATCGCGCTGTTCAGCTTCGAGGCCGCGGCGCTCATCGTGCTGCTCGGGGCCCAGGTGATCGCCGAGCTGGAGAGCAGCCGTCGGCGGGACAAGGCTGGGAGCGCCTCCGGGCTCGACACCTCGCCCGAAGCGGCTGGCCAGGCCTCGGGCGATGGCGGATAATCGCGCCCTTTTGCGCCTGAGGGGGGATCGCCATGTGGTTCAAGAACCTGCGTCTCTATCGTCTGACCGAGCCCTTCACGACCTCCGCGGAGGCACTGGACGCAGCCCTCGCCGGCCACGCGTTTCGGCCCTGCGGTGGCCTGGAGCCGGTCAGCATCGGCTGGGAGGCGCCGCTCGGGCCCGAGGCCAGCGCGCTGGTGCACGCCGCGGGCGGGCGCCTGATGGTCTGTGCCCGGCGTGAGGAGAAGGTGCTGCCGCCGGCGGTGGTCCGCGAGCGTCTGGAGGAGCGCGTCGCCGAGATCCAGGCCCGCGAAGGCTATCCGCCGGGGCGTCGGGCCAAGGCGGCGCTGCGCGACGAGCTGATCCAGGATCTGCTGCCCCGGGCGTTCGCAAGATCGGTCCGGATCTATGCCTACATCGATCCGGGACAGGGCTGGGTGGTGGTGGACAGCGCCACGGCACGCCGCGCCGAGGAGCTGCTGAGCCTGCTGCGCGAGAGCCTGGGCTCCTTGCCGGTGCGCCCGATCACCCCGCGCGAGTCGCAGTCGGCGGTGATGACCGCCTGGCTGCTCGGGCAGGCCGACCCCGGACCCTTCCAGCCGCAGGACGAATGCGAGCTGCGCGACCCCTCCAGCGAAGGCGCGGTAGCGCGCTGTCGCCGACAGGACCTGGATGCCGAGGAGATCCGGGCGCATCTGCAGGCGGGCAAGCAGGTGCAGCGGCTCTCGGTCAGCTGGGGCGATCGCCTGAGCTGCCGCCTCGATGAGGACCTGGCGGTCAAGCGCCTGCGCTTTTCCGACATGCTGCTGGAAGAGGCCGCGGAGTCCGGCGATGATGCGGCGGCACGCTTCGACGCGGATTTTGCCCTGATGACCCTGGAGCTCAAGCGCTTCATCCCGAGCCTGCTCGAGGCCTTCGGCGGCGAGGCGGACTAGCCGGCGCCGCCATGTCGCTCCGTCATATTGGCTTAACAAGCCCGGGCTAGGCTTGACCCAAGTCACTGGAGTCTAGGGGTCTGAGCGATGCAGCAGGCGATCTTTCCAGCTTACGCAAGCCATGGCGAAAAACGTGAAGAACAGGCACTGATCGAGGACATCGCCTATTTCGAGGCGCGGCTCGAGCAGATGGGCGATCTGGGCGATTGTGCCTACGAGCGGGCGATGAGCCGGTTCTACGAGCGGCTGGTGGGTGAGCGCCGGGCCTCACTCGCCAGCCTGCGCGTCCGCAACGGGCGCGCAGGGGCGATGGTCGCAGACCGCTTTAGTTGATACATATCAATGCCCCGCCAGGGCGCGAAGACTAATCTGCAAATCGGACAGCGACTCGCTCGTCTTCCGCTGATCAAGCGCTAGCCAGCGGGCCCGGAGCACACGCCGATTGCCTCCCGGCAGCCGCTCCGAGGCCCGCTTTTTTGCGCCGCTTCGCGCGTCGGGGCCCGTTGCACCGGCGCGACGGCGCCGCCTCCCCCTGCTCAGACCCGGTAGTACTCCCGGTACCATTCGACGAACCTGGCGACGCCCTCCTCGACCAGGGTGGCAGGGCGGTAGCCCGTGTCGCGGATCAACTCTTCGACATCCGCGTAGGTGTCCGGCACGTCCCCGGGCTGCAGGGGCAGAAGTCTCATCTCGGCCTTGCGGCCCAGGCAGGCCTCCAGCACCTCGATGTAGTGCATCAGCTCGACCGGCTGGTGGTTGCCGATGTTGTAGAGACGATAGGGGGCGAGGCTGGTCGCCGAGTCGGGCCGATCGCCGGACCACTCCGGGTTGCGCCGGGCGACCCGGTCCAGGGCGAGCACCACCCCCTCGACGACGTCGTCGATGTAGGTGAAATCGCGCCGGTGGCGCCCATAGTTGAAGACGTCGATAGGCTCGCCGGCCAGGATATTGCGCGTGAACTTGAACAGCGCCATGTCCGGCCGCCCCCAGGGTCCGTATACCGTAAAGAAGCGCAGCCCGGTGACCGGCAGCCCGTACAGGTGGCTGTAGGTATGGGCCATCAGCTCATTGGCCTTCTTGGTGGCCGCGTACAGGCTGAGCGGGTGATCCACGTTGTGGTGGACCGAGAAGGGCATGTTGGTGTTGGCGCCGTACACCGAGCTGCTGGATGCGAACACCAGATGCTGAACGGCGTTGTGGCGGCAGGCCTCCAGCACGTGGGCAAAGCCGACCAGGTTGGTGTCCACATAGGCCAGGGGATTCTCGATGGAGTAGCGCACGCCCGCCTGGGCGGCGAGGTTGACCACCCGCTCCGGCCGGTGCTGCGCGAACAGCTCCCGTATGCCGGCGCGGTCCGCCAGGTCCATGCGCACATCGGTATAGCCCGGGAAGGCGAGGGTGCGTGCCAGGCGGGCCCGTTTGAGCTCGACATCGTAATAGTCGCTGAGATTGTCGATGCCGACGACCTCGTCGCCGCGCTCCAGCAGCCGCAGGGCCAAAGCGGAGCCGATGAAGCCGGCGCTGCCAGTGATAAGTACCTTCATGGGCGATCGCGATCCTCGGGTGGATGCCGGCCCGGCTCAGAGGCGGCCATCGGACTCGCCTTCGGCGAGCAGGTGCTTGACGTCGTAGATCACGCCCTGGTCCACGCACAGGCACCGGAAGTCCGCTGCTGTCATGGCACGGAACTGGCGGTGGGCGACGGCGATGACCAGGGCATGATAGGGGGCCGACCCGGGCAGCTCGACCGGACGGATGCCATATTCGGCCTCGGCCTCGGCCGGGTCGACCCAGGGGTCGTGGACATCGACCGCGAGCCCGTAGCTGCGCAGCTCCTTGATGATGTCGACGACGCGGGTGTTTCTGATGTCCGGACAGTTCTCCTTGAAGGTCAGCCCCATCACCAGGGCGCGGGTCCCCGCGCACGGCAGCCCCTTGCGGACCATGAGCTTGACCAGGCTGCTGGCGACATAGGCGCCCATGCGGTCGTTGATGCGCCGGCCGGCGAGGATGATCTCGGCGTGGTGCCCGACCGACTGGGCCTTGTAGGTGAGGTAATAGGGGTCGACGCCGATGCAGTGTCCTCCCACCAGACCCGGGCGGAACGGCAGGAAGTTCCACTTGGTGCCGGCAGCGGCCAGGACCTCCTCGGTGTTGATGCCCAGGCGATTGAACAGGATCGCCAGCTCGTTGATCAGCGCGATGTTGAGATCGCGCTGGGTGTTCTCGATCACCTTGGCGGCCTCGGCGACGCGGATGCTGCTCGCCTTGTGGGTGCCCTGCGGCGATGATCGAGCGATACAGCTCGTCGACGTAGGCCGCGCACTCCGGCGTCGAGCCCGAGGTCACCTTGACGATGTCGGCCAGGCGATGGGTCCTTGTCGCCCGGGTTGATGCGCTCGGGGCTGTAGCCGACGAAGAACTCCCGGTTGAGCCGCAGCCCCGAGACCCGCTCGAGGATGGGCACGCACACCTCTTCGGTGGCCCCCGGATAGACGGTGGATTCGTAGATTGCGACGTCGCCCGCCTTGAGCACGCCCGCGAGCATGCGACTGGCCCGTTCGAGCGGGCCCAGATCGGGCTGCTTGTACTCGTCGATGGGGGTCGGCACGGTCACGATGAAGGTGTTGCAGCCGGCGAGATCCCGGACGTCATCGGTGTAGCGCAGCCGCTCGCGGCCCGCGAGCTCTTCGGGCTCGACCTCCAGGGTGCCGTCGCGCCCTCGGCGCAGCTCCTCGATGCGCCGCCGGTTGGTGTCGAATCCGATGGTGGGCAGGCATTTTCCGAAGGCCACCGCCAGCGGCAGGCCGACGTAGCCCAGGCCCATGACGGCGATCTTTGCCTGTTCGAGTGAGCGCATGGATGTTGCAGGTCCGGTGGATTGACATGCAGGCGCCGGGACCGGTGCGGCTGGCCGCAGAGCGAGCGCATGATACCCCGGCAGATCGTGCAATTCGAGACAGCCGCCGCCGTGCTCGGGGGTCCGAGCGGTGCGCGCGCGGCCTACTCGACGAGTGCGGCGACCTGCTCCAGCGACAGCGACTCGCAGCCGGCGAGGGCGAGCAGGGCGCTGCCGTAGGCCGCCTGCTGGTGCCGGGCGTTGCTCACCGGCACGCCGAGGCGGATCTCGCGGATCCGGCGCCAGGCCTGGTTGCGGGCGCCTCCGCCGATGGTGCGCACCTGGCGCGGGGCGGGCGCGCCGAGCAGGCGCAGGCGCTCATAGCCCTGGCGCTCGATCTCGGCAATACCCTCCAGCAGGCCCTGGAAGAAACGCGCCGGCTCCGGGGGCCGGGGCTCGATCCGCGGCGCCCAGGCGGGGTCGTTGACCGGGAAGCGCTCGCCCGGGTGGGCCAGTGGATAATAATCGAGGCCGGTGCGCTCCTCGGGCCTCAGCTCGGCCGAGAGCGCGGTCATTTCCTGCTCGCTGAAGAGCCCGGCCAGCACGGCGCCGCCGCTGTTGGAGGCCCCGCCGGCCAGCCAGCAGTCCCCCAGGCGATGGCTGTAGACCCCATATTCGGGGGCCCAGACCGGTCGTGCGCAGAGCAGCTTCACCACCAGGGTGCTGCCGAGCACGGTGACGCCGTCGCCCGGGCGGCGGATGCCCGCGGCCAGGCTCGCCGCTGTGCTGTCGGTGGTGCCGGCGCACACCAGGATTCCCTCGGGCAGACCGGTTGCCTGGGCGGCGCTCCGGTGCAGAGGGGCGACCGGGGCGCCGGCGGGCAGCACCTCGGGCAGCCAGTCGCCCGGCACCCCGAGGCCGGCGGGTCCGAGCCAGGCGGGCCAGCGGCGGGCTGCCGCATCGTAGCCGAGCTTGAGGCAGTTGTTCTCGTCGCTGACTCCGAAGCGCCCGGTCAGCCGGCCCAGCACCCAGTCGGCCTGGTGCAGCGCGTAGCGGATCGGGTCCCGGGCATGGGTGGCGGCCAGGCCCAGCAGCTTGGCCAGGCCCGAGGAGGCGCTGTGCACCGCCGCATCCGGCGGGGCCACGGCCGCTATGCGATCGAGCTGCCCGGCATGGCGGGCGTCGTCATACATCAGGGCCGGACCCAGGGGCCGGCCGTCCCGATCGGTGAGCAGCAGGGTGCCGGAAGTAGCGTCGACCGCCAGCGCGACCGGCCGGTAGCGGCCGAGCCGGTCCTGAAGCTCCTTGAGGATCTCGACCAGCGCGTCCCACCAGAGCGCGGGGTCCTGCTCCGAGTGGCCGTCCGGGCCGCGCCGGGGGGACGGCAGCGGGCGCGCGGCCTGGGCCAGCTCCCGGCCGTGCCGGTCGATGGCGAGCGCGCGGCACCCGGAGGTGCCCAGGTCGATGCCGATGTAAGCGCTAGTCCGCATTTCTCACCGACGGTCGTCGCGAGGCGTCCGAGATGCGCGTGGGTACAAGGCGCGCGACAGACCCGGCGCGCAGGCGTGATCGGTAGTACGCCGGGCACCCGGGCCGAGCGCAACGCCGTAGACGCGGGCAGATCGGGCGCCGCAGCAGCGGGTTGGTGAGCAACGCCGGCTAAACCCCGCCAAGGCGGGCTCAGGGCAGAGCGACGGGGCTGGGGGCCGGCCAGCCCGGGGTGCGGTGCTCCGCCACCACGCTGGTATAGATCCCGCCGCGGACGTTGAACTCCGCCGTGAGGCGCATGAAGCGGGGTTGGACCGCCTGCGCCAGATCATCCAGGATGCGGTTGGTCACGGCCTCGTGGAAGGCGCCTTCGTCCCGGAACGACCAGACGTAGAGCTTGAGGGACTTCAGCTCCACGCAGAGCCGGTCCGGGACGTATTCCAGGTGCAGTGTGGCGAAGTCGGGCTGGCCGGTCTTGGGGCACAGACAGGTGAACTCGGGGATGCGGATGCGCACCGTGTAGTCGCGCTGCGGCTGCGGATTGTCGAAGGTCTCGAGCTGCTTGCTGGATCGGGTGCTCATTGACAGGCTCAGGGGCGCAGGGAATCGAGCGGTAATTATATAAGCGTCCCCGCCCGCGAGCTGTGGGGGTGCTCGCTGGGTTGCGCAGACCCTGCAGCGAGGCGTGCGGCCTGCCGGACGCACCTTCGGCTGCCTGGTGGTCAGCCGCGCCGGATTGCGGCGAGGGCCTGGCCGGATGCCCCGGGGCCTCGGCCGCAGACCGCGTCGACCGGCCGCGGGAGGGGCTCAGGGCCGCCGCCGGAGCACGCCCCCGATGGCACTCGGATGCGCCACAGAAAAACTTATAAAAACAATAACATGTAATATATTAATTAACCAAAATATCTCTCCAGGCCTCGCTTGTTTCGTGGCCTTGCTGAGGGTATCTTAGCGGCCCATGCGCCTGGAAAAGATCAAGCTCTCGGGCTTCAAATCCTTTGTCGACCCGACCGTTGTTCTGTTTCCGGGCAACCTGGTAGGGATCGTCGGGCCCAACGGTTGCGGCAAGTCCAACGTCATCGACGCAGTGCGCTGGGTGATGGGCGAGATGTCGGCGAAGACGCTGCGCGGCGAGTCGATGACCGACGTTATCTTCAACGGCTCCACCAGTCGCAAGCCGGTGGGCACCGCCACCATCGAGCTGCTGTTCGACAACACCGATGGCAGTGCCGGGGGTCAGTACGCCCGCTATGCCGAGATCTCCGTGAAGCGCCAGGTGTCGCGGGACGGCCAGTCGGGCTATTTTCTGAACGGTGTGCGCTGTCGGCGCCGCGACGTGCAGGATCTGTTTCTCGGCACCGGATTGGGTCCGCGCAGCTACTCCATCATCGAGCAGGGCATGATCTCGCGTCTCATCGAGGCGCGGCCCGAGGACCTGCGGCTGTTTCTGGAGGAAGCGGCGGGGATCTCCAAGTACAAGGAGCGCCGGCGCGAGACCGAGACCCGAATCCGCCATACCCGGGAGAACCTGGAGCGGCTCGATGACCTGCGCGAGGAGGTCCAGAAGCAGCTGCGCCATCTCGAGCGCCAAGCGGCGACCGCCGAGAAATACAAGGAATACAAGCAGACCGAGCGCCGCCTGAAGGCCGAGCTGCTGGCCCTGCGCTGGCGTGGCCTGGACGAGGAGCTGCGGACTCACGAGCGGCGCATCCAGGAGCAGGATACGGCCGTGCAGGCCGCATTGGCCGCTCAGCGCAGCCTGGAGGCGCAGATCGACAGCGAGCGCGAGGGCCACGTCGAGGCCAACGACCGGTTCAACGAGGTGCAGGGCCGTTACTACGCGGTCGGCTCGGACATCGCGCGCCTGGAGCAGTCGATCCAGTTCGTGCGCGACAGCCTGGCCCAGCAGCGCCAAGAGCTGCGCCAGCTCCAGGCGTCTCTCGAGGAGGCGGAGGACCACCGTGTCGGGGACGAGACCCGCCTGGGCGAGCTGGAGATCGGCCTGGCCGAGCAGGTGCCCCGGCATCAGGAGTTTCAGGCGGCGGCGGAGCTGGGCGCGGAGCGCCTGGCCGAAGTCGAGGAGGCCATGCACGACTGGCAGTCCGAGTGGGAGGCGTTCAACGAGCGCGCCGCCGAGCCTGCCCAGACCGCTCAGGTGGAGCGCACACGCATCAATCACGTGGAGAGCCAGGACCGGGAGCTGGAGCGGCGCATCCTGCGCCACGCCGAGGAAGCTCCAGCAGCTCGACGATCGGGGACTACAGGCGGAGATCGCCGAGCAGGAGGCGACCGAGGCGAGCCGCCTGGAGCAGGCGAAGACCCTCCAAGAGCGCCTCCTGGAGGTCAACGCACTGACCGCGGGGCACCGCGAGGGCATAGCGGCGGTGCAGCGCGAGCTCGACGGGGCGCGCCAGCGGCTGCAGGCGGCGCGCGGGCGCCACGCCTCGCTGCTCACCCTGCAGCAGGCGGCGCTGGGCAAGGACGAGACCCTGGCGGTGGACTGGCTGCAGGCGCGCGGCTTGGAGCGGGCCGAGCGCTTGGCCGAGCGTCTCAAGGTCGAGCCGAGCTGGGAGCAGGCGGTGGAGACGGTGCTCGGCCAGCATCTTCAGGCCGTCTGCGTCGACGGTCTGGACGCGCTGGGCGGGACCCTGGGCAGCCTGGAGGGGGCAGAGCTGAGCCTGTTCGATACCGCAAACGCGGGCCCCTCAGAACCCTCGGGGGATTCTCTGGCTGCCAAGGTTCAGGCGCCCTGGCCGCTGGGGGCGCTGCTGGGCGCGGTGCGCACCGCGGGCGATCTGCAGAGCGCCCTTGCCCTGCGCTCCTCGCTGGCGAGTCACGAGTCGGTGGTCACCCGCGAGGGCGTCTGGCTGGGGACGAGCTGGCTGCGCGCGGGGCGGCGCCAGGACAAGATGGCGGGTGTACTGGAGCGCGCCGAGGAGATCCGGGTCCTGGACCGGGATATAGCCATGCTGGAGGGGCGCTGCGAGGCGCTGGCCGGGCAGCTGGAGGCGCATCAGGAGGCCCTGCACGGGGCCGAGGCGGCGCGCGAGCAGGTGCAGGGGCAGCTCGATGAGGTCAACCGGCGGCTCTCGGAGCTGCGCGCCTCCCTGACCGGCAAGCGCACCCGCGCCGAGCATCTGAGGCTGCGCCGGGAACGGGTGAGCAGCGAGACTACGGAGCTGCGCGAGCGCCAAGCCGAGGGTCGGGCGCAGATGGACGAGGCGCGGGATCGGCTGCATGCCGCCCTGGAGGCCATGGAGAATCTGAGTGCGAGCCGCGAGCTGCTGATCGAGCGGCGCGACAGCCTGCGCCGGGAGCTGGACTTGGCCCGTCAGGAGGCGGCGGCGCAGCGGGCGCGCGCCCACGAGGTGGCCCTGCGCATCGAATCCATGCGCTCCTCGGAGCGTTCCCTGCGCCAGAGCCTGGAGCGGGTGCGCGCCCAGCTCACCCAGATGCTGCAGCGGCGCGACGAGCTGCAGCGATCGGTCGAGACCACCGAGGCCCCCCTGCGGGGGCAGACCGAGGAGCTGGCGGTGCAGCTGCGCGAGCGGGTGGCGGTCGAGGCCCAGCTCGCCCAGGCGCGCGATCGCCTGGAGACGCTGGAGCAGTCGCTGCGCGAGCTCGAGCGCCAGCGCCACGAGGCCGAGCAGGGGGTCGAGCAGCTCCGCTCCGCGCTCGAGCGCCTGCGCATGGAGCGCCAGGAAGTGGCGGTGCGCGAGCAGACCATCGACGAGCAGCTGCGCGACAGCGGCTACAGCCGCGAGGAGCTGTTCGCCGGCCTGCTGGAAGGGGCGGCTGAGGAGGCCTGGCAGGAGCAGGTCGAGCGCATCGGCCAGCGCATCCAGCGCCTGGGTCCGGTCAACTTGGCGGCGATCGAGGAGCTCCGGGAGCAGTCCGAGCGTATGCGCTATCTGGATGCCCAGCACGCGGACATCACCACCTCTCTGGACACCCTGGAGAACGCCATCCGCAAGATCGACCGGGAGACGCGCACCCGCTTCAAGGAGACCTTCGATCGGGTGAACGCCGGGCTGCAGGAGCTCTTTCCCGGCTGTTCGGCGGTGGCCACGCCTATCTGCAGCTCACCGGCGAGGATCTGCTGGACACCGGCGTGGCGGTGATGGCACGACCGCCTGGCAAGCGCAATTCCAGCATCCATCTGCTCTCCGGCGGTGAGAAGGCGCTGACCGCGGTGGCGCTGGTGTTTGCGATCTTCGAGCTGAATCCCGCGCCTTTCTGTATGCTCGACGAGGTGGACGCGCCGCTCGACGATGCCAATGTGGGGCGCTTCTGTGACATGGTGCGGGCCATGGCGGCGCGGGTGCAGTTTATTTTCATCACCCACAATAAGATCACCATGGAGATGGCGGACCAGCTCGCCGGCGTGACCATGCAGGAGCCGGGGGTGTCGCGCCTGGTGTCGGTGGACGTCCACGAGGCGGCCCAGCTCGCCGCGGTGTGAGGCTCAGGTTGGCCCCGGAGGGCCCTGGCGGTAGCGGATGACGGCGGACATACTGCGAGTGATCCTGGCGGCGGCGGGTGCCGTGCTCGTGCTCGGCATCTATCTCTGGGAGCGCCACCGGCGCCTGGAGGCCCGGGTGCAGGCGATCCGACGTGCCCAGGAGCAGGCTAACGCGCCTGAAGCGGCGTCGGGCGGCGAGGGCGGCGCGGAGAGCATCACGCGGGAGCTGGAGCGGCTCGACCAGATCGTCTCCGAGCACAAGGCGACATCGCCGGGCGAGCCGTCCGCCCCGGCGCACGCACGTAAGGAAAGCAAGCGCAAGGGCCCGGAAAAGCCGGCCAAGGGCCCGGAAAAGCCGGCCAAGGGCGCGCCCGAGACGGCGGACTCGGTGCTCTTGGGTCAGCAAGGGGAGCTGCCGCTCGACGGTGACGCCTACTGGCTCGATCTGCCGCCTTCGGTACCTTTCAAGATCGTGCAGATCAACGTGGTCTCGCGCAAGCTGCCGTTTTCCGGCGGACGCATCGAGGCGGCCTGCCGCGACGTCGAGCTGATGCCCGGCGACATGAACATCTATCACCGCTATGACCGCACCGGCAAGAAGCCCCGGGTGATGTTCAGCATGGCCAACCTGGTGAAGCCGGGACAGTTTCCAATAAACCAGATGGCAGCGTTCTCCACGCCGGGGCTTAGCCTGTTCGCCCAGCTGCCGGGGCCGCGCGACAGCCTGGCGATCTTCTCCGATATGTTGTTCACCGCGGAGCGCCTGGCGGCGATGCTGGATGGCGACCTGCAGGATGAGACTCACAGCGCGCTCACCCGCCAGACCATCGAGCACACCCGCGAGCAGATCCTGGAGCACCGCCGCCAGATCCAGCTGGCGCGGAAGAAGAAGACGTGAGCCGCCGACCCCTGGGCCGCTGCACGGGTCCCGAGCATGCTTGGCTGCCGGCGCAGCGGCCGAACGCTCGGCATACCCACCCTCGCCCTCCGGGAGAGGACCGGGGTGAGGGGAGCCACAGGGCATCTCTGTCGTGACCGCTGCGAGCCGCGCCCGCGATCGCGTCATCTCGTTGCGCGAGCCCGCCGTTGGTCCATTGTGCCGCAGGCCCCGCCAAGCACCCCCTCTCCCCCCGGGAGAGGGCCGGGGTGAGGGGAGCCACAGGGCATCTCTGTCGTGACTACTGCGAGCCGCGTCCGCGACCGCGTCTCCTGGTTGCGTGAGCCCGCCGGCAGTCCATTGTGCCGCAGGCCCCGCCAAGCACCCCCTCTCCCTCCGGGAGAGGGCCGGGGCGAGGGGATCGACCAGGCATCGCCTGCATGACCGCCCAGACGCCCGTCCGCGACCGCGTCTCCTGGTTGCGTGAGCAGCTCGATCACCACAACTACCTCTATTACGTCCTCGACCGCCCGGAGATCCCCGACAGCGAGTACGACCGCCTGCTGCGCGAGCTCCAGACCCTGGAGACCGAGCACCCGGATCTGGTGACACCCGACTCGCCCACCCAGCGGGTGGGGGCGGCGCCGCTGGAGGCCTTCGAGGAGGTGGTCCACCGCTTGCCCATGCTCTCGCTCGCCAACGCCATGGACGAGCAGGAGATGCGCGATTTCGATCGGCGGGTGCGCGAGCGCCTCGGCCTCGAGGGGTCTGTCGCCTACGAGGCCGAGCCCAAGCTGGATGGCCTCGCGGTTAGCCTGCGCTACGATCACGGCCGGCTCGTGGAAGGGGCGACCCGCGGCGACGGTACCCGCGGCGAGAACGTCACCCAGAATCTGCGCACCATCGGCGCCATCCCCCTGCGGCTGCGCGGACGGGGCTGGCCCGAGCTCCTGGAGGTGCGCGGCGAGGTATTCATGTCCAGGGAGGGCTTCCAGGCGCTCAACGAGCGCCAGGCGCAGAAGGGTGAGAAGACCTTCGTCAACCCGCGAAACGCCGCGGCCGGGAGTCTCCGCCAGCTCGATCCGCGCATCAGCGCACAGCGGCCGCTGCAATTCCTGTGCTACGGCTGGGGCGAGATCAGCGGCGGTGTGCCGGGCGCCACCCAGAGCGCGGTCATCGAGCAAATCAAGGAGTGGGGGCTGCCGGTCTCCCCCGAGCGGCAGGTGCTGGCGGGTGTCGAGGCCTGCCTGGTCTACCGCGAAGCGCTGGCGCGGCGCCGCGACGGGCTCGACTACGACATCGACGGGGTCGTCTTCAAGGTCGATGATCTGGCGGCCCAGGAACGGCTGGGCTTCGTCTCCCGCGCCCCGCGCTGGGCGGTGGCCTTCAAGTTCCCCGCCCAGGAGGAGCTCACCACCGTGGAAGCGGTGGAGTTTCAGGTCGGACGCACCGGGGCGGTCACCCCGGTCGCCCGTCTCAGGCCGGTCTTCGTCGGCGGGGTGACGGTGAGCAACGCCACCTTGCACAACATGGACGAGATCGAGCGCAAGGACGTGCGCCTCGGGGACACGGTGTTCGTGCGCCGCGCCGGGGACGTCATCCCCGAGGTGGTGCGGGTGCTGCCCGAGCGCCGCCCCGAGGGGACCCGCAAGGTCGAGCTGCCCCGGGTCTGTCCGGTGTGCGGCTCCGAGATCGTGCGCCCCGATGGCGAGGCCATCGCCCGCTGCTCGGGGGGGCTGTTCTGCGCCGCCCAGCGCAAGGAGGCCATCAAGCACTTCGCCTCGCGCCGGGCCATGGACATCGAAGGCCTGGGCGACAAGCTGGTCGAGCAGCTGGTGGAGCGCGAGCTGGTCCGTGATCCTGCCGATCTCTATCTTCTCCGCGAGGATGCGCTCGCCGGGCTGGAGCGCATGGCTGAGAAGTCCGCCCGGAATCTGGTGGAGGCCCTGGAGCAGAGCAAACAGACCAGCCTGGCGCGCTTCCTCTACGCGCTCGGCATCCTGGGGATCGGCGATGCCATGGCCGGCCTGCTGGCGCAGACCCTTGGCGCGCTGGAGCGGGTGCGCCGCCTGCGCTTGGCTGACCTGATCGAGATCACCCCCACTCGCGCCGGACGAATCCGCAGCACCGTAGCCGATCTGCCCGGGCAGCAGCGCTCCCCGGCAGCGCTGGAGGCATTGCCCGGCATGAAGTGGTTCCACCACGTCCACGGCCTGCTGCTCGCCGAACGCTTCGCCAGTTTGGCCGACGTGGCGGCTGCCACCGACGATCAGATCGCGAGCACCCCAAGCGTGCGCATCGAAGGGGTAGGGGAGGCCCTGGCCGAGAAGCTGGTTACTTTCTTCCGCCAACCGCACAACATCGAAGTCATCGACGGGCTTATCGCCGCCGGGGTCACCTGGCCCGAGAGCACCGCCCCTGCCATCACCGCCGATCTGCCCCTGGCCGGCAAGACCTTCGTCCTCACCGGCGCGCTCAGCCGCCCCCGGGACGAGGTCAAAGGGCAGCTGGAGGCCCTGGGCGCCAAGGTCGCCGGCAGTGTCTCCAAGAAAACCGACTACGTCGTCGCCGGCGCAGACCCTGGCTCCAAGCTCGACAAGGCGCAGTCGCTGGGGGTCGCGGTCCTCGACGAGCCCGCGCTCGAGCAGCTCATCGCCACCCTGTAACGCAAGCCAAGGTCGCCGAGGCGGCTCGCCTCCCACGACCGGTGCTCCGCCCGCTGTAGGAGGCCAGCCCTCTGGCCGATGCCGAATCTGCAAGAATCGTCGCAAGGCGGCGCTTTCGCCCCCTTGCACTTCTCGATAAAGCCGTCTACAAATCCCTCATCTGCACCCGCCACGGACATGACCAGGCGCGCGGAATGGAGCCAAAACAGGGAGATCCACGATGCCAGATTGCTGCCACAATCCCGTTCATTGCATCCTGCCGCCGTACATTCTCGATCGGTTGAGCCGATCCGCGGACGAGAAGATCCGCAGGCTTGCTATCGATGCCGTCGCGGCTGCGGCCGCCATGCGTGCGCAACGCTCGATTCTCGCTACGCTGCCGGCGATGTCCGCCATTCCTTCGCCCGCCGGCAGCGAGAACCGTTTGGTGTACGACATGAAGCATGGCTCCACCTGGTCGCTGCCCGGTACTCTGGTGCGCAAGGAAGGCGACGGACCGGTGCAGGACGTCGCGGTCAACGAAGCGTACGATTATTCGGGCCACGTCTATGACTTCTACAGACAGATTTTCTCCCGCAATTCTCTCGACGACAGGGGAATGTCGCTGATATCAAGCGTGCACATCGGCGACAATTTCAGTAACGCCTTCTGGAACGGTGAGCAGATGGCCTATGGTGACGGAGACGGCTCACTGTTTCTGCGCTTTACCAAGGCGCTCGACGTGGTGGGCCATGAGCTTACGCACGGTGTCGTGACGCACACCTGCAATCTCCAGTACCAGGACGAGTCGGGCGCTCTGAACGAGCACTTTGCCGACGTCATGGGGGCGCTGATCGCGCAATGGCAGCGGGGTCAGACCGTCGATCAGGCCGCTTGGACGATCGGCGCCGAGATCATGGGTCCGGGGACCACGGCAGAATGCCTGCGCACCTTCAAAGCCGAGCCGGCCTATACGGGCGATCCGATGCTTGGCGATGATCCCCAGCCGAAACACCTCAAGGACAAGTATACGGGCTCGTCTGACCATGGCGGGGTCCATATCAATTCCGGCATTCCCAACCATGCGTTCTTCCTGGCGGCCATGGAGATCGGCGGCTACGCATGGGAAAAGACGGGCCGGATCTGGTACAAGGCCTTGCGTGCGCTGAATCAGACCAGCGACTTTCGAGAAATGGTCGAGGAAACCGAAGCCTCTGCGCTGTCGCTCTACGGGTCCGGCAGCGCCGAGCAGCAGTCGGTGCAAAAGGCGTGGAAAGACGTGGGATTCTGACAGGATCGACCCGACGAGTATCCTCCGGCAGGCATTTTGCCGAGATCCCGCCAGGCGTCGTTGCGATGCGGCTATGTCCGGGGAGCGCTCTGCACTGTAATATTACCGAAGATCGCGGTTGCAGGGGTTTTCCACGAGATGCGCATCGTCATGATTGAATCAGGCGGCTTTGTCGGCATTCCGGTGCGCTACGAAGTGGACCTCACGGCCCTCGGCGCGGAAGCCGTCACGGCACTGGAGCGCGCCATCGACAAATCGATGTTCGAGCCGGAACCCCTGCCGACCAGTGCCGGAGGCGTTTCGATCCGCCTGGAGCGCGATGATGGCAGCACAGGCGAGCTGACCGTCTCGAATGCTAAGGCATCCCCCGAGGTGGGTCCTCTGGTCCAACGACTGCGCGCCTGTGCGCGAGTGATGCGGGGGTCGTAGGCATCAGAAAAGGATTTCGCCGGTCGACAGACCGATGCTCAGGACGGCGGACGTAATACCTCAGGGCTCGTAGCCTGATGGAACGATGGTGAGGACGTCCCTCGCAAAAGGAGCTGCGCACATGGAAACCAAGGCAAGCCTAATATGCTCACAGCTGTTGACGCTGGTCGTGCTGTCCAGCCTGACCGCGCTGCCGGCCTATGCCCAGGACGACCTGGCGTCCCTGCAGGAGCAAAAGGCGCGTCTGGCGCTCGAGGCGTCCATAGAGAAGTCGCGCGCGGACATAGCCGACAGCATACGCAAGCAGCGGGAGAATCAGGCGCTGGCGGATCTTGCCATCCGCCAGAAGCAGGCTGAAGCGAGGAAGGCCGAAGCAGACGCCCGGAAAGGGGAGGCGCTCGCCAGCATCCCGCCCACCGAGATCAAAGCACTTTCCGGGTCGGTCGACGTAAAGTCATTCGGATCGGCAGGACTGGTGGTAGCCGTAGACCTGGCGAAGAGTCTGGCGAAAGACCTGTGCGGGGAGATCAAAGCGACCCTGACTATCGGCAAGGTCGCGGTCTTCGATGCGCAGACGGCATCCGGGGTTATTGCTGCGCGGGCCCTGGAGAAACAGATCGATCTTCTCGCGTCCTCCTTGGACGGGGCATTGACCGGACCCGAGGAAGGCGCATGGAAGACTTTCGCGGCCGCCGGTTTCGATGCAGCAATCGCAACCGGAGCCATAAAGGCATTCGCGGATCTGGCCTCGCTGTTCAAGACCAACGTCATCGCGACGAGCACGGATTTCCCGGACCGGAAGCGCTTTTTCGTGACCGCGATGGCGAGCGATTGTGGTGACAGGCTTGCCAGTCTGGGCGCGGGCTACGTCGGCGAGCTGGACCCCACCGGGATGGAAGATCTGGTGAGAAAGACCCTCAAGATATTGCAGGACAGGGCAAAGCTGCAGGCGCGCATCGACGAATTGAAAGCCAGCGCCGGGAAGGAGAAGGACCCTGTAACGAAACGTCAGCTTCAGAGCCAGCTTGACGGCTTGAACGCCATTCGCAAGGAGGTGGACGATTTCATGAACGGCATCAAGCCGGGTGAAATGAGCGACAAGTCAACCCTGGCGGTGGCGTCCAGATATTTCGCCGAATCAAGGCGCATCAACAATGCCAAAATCCTGGACCTGGATATCACGCTTGAAGGGCTATCGATAGTCAAATCCAATATCTTTACGGGCCAGAAGCTGAGGCTGAGCGCCACGGGAATATTGTCATACCGGATACAGGAAATGGACGGAACGCTGATCAAGGCCGGCGTGATGCGCCGGATCGCCAAACCAATCAGTGTAAATCTCAGGGGGTACGATCCGAAGGATGTCTTCTGGAGCGGTGCAGAATGAGGAAGCGATCGGGCGACGGCTTGGCGTGGGAGCCGCGGGGGTCAGAGCAGCTCGACTCGGCGCAGGTTGCCGGACCCATAGATTCCATGGGATGGACGGACAACGGCCTTCAAAGAGTGTGCCAAATGATGCATGATAGCCCGCTCGGCGTGGCGGGAGCCGCGCCTGTCGATGGTGCCGTCCGGCCGCACGGCCGGGGCTTTCCCGACATCCCGCTCGGCGGCTCGGGGCTCCGTGCTGCCTTAGCACTGATGAACGCGGCGCGCCCCCTGGGCAAGGGGCACGGCCGCCATGAGCTGGAAGACTATGGTCGAAAAGATCGTCAGCCTGTTGGCCGGGCTCATCATCTCCACCATTTCGCATCTGGGCTACGGCGGCATTGTCCTGTTGATGGCGATAGAGAGCGCCTGCATCCCGCTGCCCTCGGAGATCATCATGCCCTTCTCGGGATACCTGGTGTTTACCGGGCGCATGAGCCTCTGGGCCGTGAGCGCGGCCGGGGCGCTGGGCTGCGTGCTGGGCTCCCTGCTGGCCTATGGGGTGGGCGCCCGAGGCGGGCGGCCGCTGATCGAGAGATACGGAAAATTCGTGCTGATCTCGCATCATGACCTGGACCTGGCGGACCGCTGGTTCCAACGCCATGGCGACATCACCATCTTCGTCGGGCGCCTGCTGCCGGTGGTGCGCACCTTCATCGCCTTTCCGGCTGGGGTCGCGCGTATGGCGATGGGGCGGTTCGTCGTCTACACCTTCGTCGGATCGTTCATCTGGTGCTGGATACTGGCCTGGATCGGCCAGAAGCTCGGGGAGCACTGGAACACCCTCGGCGCCTATTTCCACCGCTTCGACGCCGTGATCGGCCTGGTCCTGGTGGCTGGGGTCGTGTGGTACGTTTGGCGGCATGTCAAGCACATGCGGACCGTCTGACGCGGACCGGCTGTTCCGCGGTCAGTTTTGATCCCCTCACCCCGGCCCTCTCCCGGGGGAGAGGGGGCGGGGAGCGCGAGGAAGGCCTCGGTGGGCGACCCGGGCCCGGTGTTACGGGGGGTTGTCTCCGCCGGAGTCCCTTCTCAAGAGGTCTTTCGGCCCTGGGCATAGAGCACTTCGACGCGCAGGGGGATGCCCTGTGGGAGGGCGAGGGCCGCGATCTCGGCCAGGTGCTCCGCGCGGAAGCGGCGCAGGTCGGCCTCGGACAGCTGATTGAGCAGGCGGCGGAATCCGGCATACCAGAGGATCTCCCACCAGTCATCGGCGGCGTCCAACGGGTAGCTCAGGTCTCGTCGCAGGGTCCGGATGTCCTCCAGCCCGGCTGCCGCAAGCAGGGCCTCGTTGAGCGTCTCGTCGCCCAGACGCTTCCAGCTCAGGGGCGGAACGCTGATGCCGTAAGCCTCGATCCGGGTCAGGAAGAGGTCGACATTGGGCGAGAACGAGGGCCCGGAGAAGCCGCAGATCAGCAGCCGGCCGCCGGGCTTCAAGTGCGCGACTATGCCCCGCAGACAGGCCTCCATGTCCTCGACAAAGAACAATGCGAAGGCGGCCGTGGCACAATCGAAATGTCCCAGGGGGAGGTCCAGGGCGGTCATGTCCATGGCATACAGTGCGACATTGGTCAGCCCTCGCTCGGCGGTCTTGGCCGCCGCCTGCTGCAGCATGCCCTCGGACGCGTCGATCCCGGTCACCCGCCCGCGTGGGAGGCCCGCTGCCAGGGCAAGCGCTACCGCGCCGGTGCCGGTTCCCAGATCCAGGATCTGCTCGTCGCCGGTGAGCCGCAGCTGCTCGACGAGCAGCGCGGCGCTGTCCGGGAAGAATCTCAGGGCCGGACGGTCATAGCCGGGTGCGACGGTATTGAAGGTCTGGCGGATGAATTCCTTGCGCTGGGCTTCGTCCATCGCTCGGGTCCTGAGGAGTGGCCGATCAGGCTAGCATGCCCGAGGAGCAACAGGGATCTGGTGGGCGCTTGGCTGGACGGGAAAGCGAAGCGCATCCCGCCGTCCGACGAAGGTGGCGTGAGGAAGGAGAGGCATGGCGAAGGTGAAGAAAAAGCTCACGGCTGCACAGAAACGCGCCAGGAAGGCGGCGAAGGCCGAGAGACAGAGAAAGTACATGTGGATATTCATCAACGGCAAGCAGGTGCGGGTGGACAGGCCGCAGCTGATAGACGGCATGGACCCGGATGAATTCATTCGTCGCAACGCCGACCCGATCTGGCTGCACCAGAATGAGATGTGGGAGTATCTTTCAGAGGAGGAGCATGATCCGCCCGATTAGGCGGATGGAGCTTGTCCGGGAGCCCGCTCGATCGGCGGGGGCCCTCTCGGACTGCCGGATGTTCGGCCCCTGGGTGAGGTGGCGGGGTAATTCCCCGCTGCTCCGCCACGAAGCTGGGACCCGATTTATTCACTTGGGGAAACCCCGGCTTTGCCGGGGGACTCATGAGGTTTGACCTTTGCGGCGGTCGGCCTGAAAAGACGGTCTGAGTGCGGAGCGGAGCGTTGCGGGAGTGCGGTCCGGGATGGGCCCGTCGGGACACGCCGTGAATCCCTGCTGGCGCTACGCAGTCCCCGCTACGCTGGCAGGTCCCGGGCTCAGCATCCGTGCTGAGCCCGTTCGGCCGGAAAAAGCGCCACTGGCGCTTTTCCTACTCGGCCTCACCCCTGGAGGCTCGGGAGCCGCCTTGCTGGCGCCAAGCCATCCTGCTTGGCTTGCAAGTCCGGGGTTTGCCATCCCTGGCAAACCCGTTCGGCGGGAGGAATGTCCACCGGACATTCCTCTTTTCCGCCTCACCCAGGCGGCTCAGGGTCCCGCCAGACCCACCCCGGATCGCTGGAGAGAGCGGAGTCAGTTGTAAGCCCCCGGCTTTGCCGGGGATCATTTAACCTAGAAGCGGCAGTTGAACGGCCGCCAGGGTGCGTGCGGCGTGGTGCCTGGCAAGGCATGACGAGGCGGAATAGTCATTCTATTCCAACGAGTTATAACGCAGCCAGGCGCCGCGCGGTGCGTGCCCTGGTGGTCGTAGCGGCCATCACCCCATGGGTGAGTACCAAGTTTGTCCAGAACCATAGTCCAAGCAATCACTCGATCGCTACGCGAAGCGGTCAACTGCTGTTTCTAGGTTTAACTTTCCTCGATATGCGGAGGCGCCTGTGACCCATACCGAGCTGTTGATCGTTGGTGCCGGGCCGTTCGGGCTGGCCATGGCGGCCCAGGCGCAGGCGCTGGGCATAGATCACCTGGTGCTGGGTGAGCCCATGTCCTTTTGGCGGGGGCACATGCCCCTGGGCATGGTGCTGCGCTCGGGCTGTGACTGGCACCTGGACCCGACCGGCCGCGATACCCTGGAGGCCTTCCTGGCCACGCGCGGCCAGCGGCCTGTCGATGTAGAGCCCCTGAGTCTGGCGCTGTATCTGGATTATGCGGACTGGTTTCAAGCGCGCCAGGGGATCGTCTCCCGCCATGCGCGGGTCGTCGGGCTCGACCAGGACGAAGGCGGCTTTCTCGCGCAGCTGGACGACGGCACCCAGCTCGGCGCCGACCGGGTAATGCTGGCCCTGGGCTTCGCCAACTTCGCCCGTATCCCCCCCGAGCTGGCGGATCTGGCCCCCGCCGCGCGCAGCTCTCACACCTGCGAGTGCCACCAGCCGGCACGATTTGCGGGGCTGCGGGTCCTGGTGGTCGGCGGCCGGCAGAGTGCGTTCGAGACCTCGGTGCTGATGGCCGAGGCCGGTGCGGCGGCGGTCCATATCTGCCACCGCCACGACACCCCTTCCTTCACCCCCTCGGACTGGTCCTGGGTCAATCCGATGCTGGAGCGGATGGTTGAGCAGCCTGGCTGGCTTCGCGAGCTGCCGGGCGAGGAGCGCAACCGGCTGAATGCCCGCTTCTGGGGCGAAGGCCGGCTCAAGCTGGAGCCCTGGCTGGCACCGCGCCTGCAGCACCCGGCGATCCATATCCGGCCCAATACCGAGATCGAGCAGACCGGGGAGTCGGGCGACGTTCTACAGGTACGTCTGAGCAGCGGCGAGCAGCTGGAGGTCGATCAGGTGCTCTTCGCCACCGGCTACAAGGTCGATCTACAGCGGGTGGCGTTCCTGGCGGCGGGCCATCTGCTGGCTCGCATCGAGACCCAGGACGGTTTCCCCGTGCTGGATACGTCGTTGCAGACCAGCGTCCCGGGTCTGTACATGACCAGCCTGCCGGCGGCGCGCGATTTCGGGCTGTTCTTCGCCTTCACCTCGTCGGTGCGCGCCTCGGCGCAGATCATCGGGCGGGCGCTGCAGCAGGCCCGCGCGGCCTGAGTGCGTGAAAAGCCAATCTGTCCCACGCTTGGGGTACAGGAGACACATGAACGTCGGATTTATCGGCTTGGGTCAAATGGGGGCCGGCATGGCAGCGAGGCTGCTCGCGGCCGGCCATGATGTCACGGTCTTCAATCGCACGGCGACCAAGGCCCAGGCGCTGCTCGCGCAGGGCGCCCGTCTCTGTGACCGGCTGGCCGACGCCTGTCGGGGCGACGTCGTGATCAGCATGCTGGCGGATGATCCGGCCCTGGAGAGCGTCCTGCCTGGCGAGGAGGGCGTGATTGCCAGCCTGGGCAAGGGTGCCGTCCATCTCTGCATGGCGACCATCAGCGTCGCGCTGTCGGAACGGCTCACCGCGCTGCACAGCGAGGCGGGCCAGGGCTATGTGGCGGCACCGGTGTTCGGGCGTCCGGATGCAGCCGCCGCTGGCAGGCTGTTCATCGTCGCCGCGGGGGCGGCTGATGTGATCGAGCGCTGCCGGCCGCTGTTCGAGGCCATGGGGCAAGGGCACTTCGTCGTCGGCGAGCAGCCGCAGATGGCCAACCTCGTGAAGCTCAGCGGCAACTATCTGATCGCCTCGGTGATCGAGACCCTGGGCGAGGCCATGGCGCTGGTGGGCAAGGCGGGCATCGACCGGCACCAGTATCTGGAGGTCCTGACCTCCACGCTGTTCAGTGCCCCGGTCTACAGGACCTACGGCGCGCTGATCGCGGACGGTCGTTTCGAGCCTGCCGGCTTTCCTGCGCCTCTGGGCCTGAAGGACATCCGTCTGACGCTCGCCGCGGCGGAGGCGCTGCGCGTGCCCATGCCGGTCGCGAGCCTGCTGCGCGACCGTTTCCTGGCCCTGCTGGCCCAGGGCGGCGAGCGGCTCGATTGGTCGGCCATCGCCCGGCTCGCCGCCAATGACGCCGGCGAGGCGCCGCCGCCACGCTGATCTCCGAGTCGGGTAGGGCGGGAGAGCGAAGCATATTCTGCCGGGACGCCTGTCGAGCTTCGGGCTCGGGATCGTGCTCAGCCTCCGCGGCGCTGGCCCCAGCCCGAGCGACTGCTCGATCGACCCCCGGCTGCATGGCCTGCCGGTCCAGCGAGCGCTCCCTGGCGAGAGGGTCCCGACGGTGGGATGATCTGCTCTATCTCCCTGGTGCTCGGGCTTCGCGCCTTGAAGAGATGGGCAATGCTGATCATGGCAGGTCTGTATTGGGTCTCATGGGAGGGCTGGATCTGCTGAGTGCTCAGCTGCGTACTGCCGCTGGTGCAACAGCCGCGTATTGCGACTTAAAGGGCCATGAGTGACGGGTATATGTCCCCAGACGCCATGACGGCCTGCCACGAGTGTGGGCTGCTCCAGTCCATTCCCTCGTACCCGCCCGGCGGTGGGGCCCGCTGTCGGCGCTGTGGCTGTGTGCTACACCGGGACCGCCCCGACAGCCTCGACCGCTCGCTGGCCCTGACTCTGGCGGGTCTGGTGTTGTTCGTTGTCGCCAACGTCTTCCCCTTCCTGTCCCTGGACATGCCGGGCGGTGGCACCCAGACGACCCTGGCCAGCGGAGTGCTGGCGCTCTACGAGCAAGGCCAGTGGCCACTCTCGATGCTCGTGCTGTTCACCAGCATCCTGGCCCCGGGTCTGGAGCTCGCGCTGTTGCTGGCGGTGCTGGTGCCGCTGCGTGTCGGCCGTCTGCCCCATGGCGTGGCGATCCTGTTTCGTCACGTCAAGACCCTGACCCCCTGGGGCATGATGGATGTCTTCCTCCTCGGCATCCTGGTTGCGGTGGTGAAATTGACCGATCTCGCAGGGATAGTCCCCGGTGTATCCTTGATCGCCTTTGTGCTGCTGGTCTTCGTGCTGGCCGGTGCCCAGGCGGCCCTGGACCCGGACATCGTCTGGTCGCGTATCCCTCTGCCTGGCAGTCTGAGGCGCGTCCCCGCACCGGGCGAGCCGCTGGTCTCCTGCCATGCCTGCATGCTGACCCTGCCGATGGTGCTGGCCCCGCAGCGCCACCGCCGCTGTCCGCGCTGCGGCGAGGCATTGCACCGGCGCAAGCCACACAGCTTGCAGCGCACCTGGGCCTTGTTGTTGGCTGCGGTGGTCTGCCTGGTCCCGGCGAACCTGCTGCCGATCATGACCGTGGTCTCGCTGGGCAAGGTTGAGTCGAGCACCATCGTCAGCGGGGTGATCTATCTGTTTGGCCACGGTATGTGGCCGCTGGCCCTGATCGTATTCGTTGCCAGTGTGTTCGTACCGGCCATGAAAGTGGTGACCCTGAGCTTTCTGGCGCTGTCGGTGCAACGCCGATCCGGGTGGCGCCCGCGCGAGCGCACCCGCCTGTACCGGATCGCCGAGGCGGTGGGTCGATGGTCCATGGTAGACATCTATGTGGTCGCCATCTTGGTAACCATGGTGCACCTGGGCAACCTGGCCAGCATCGAGGCGGGGCCGGGTGCGGTTTTTTTTGGGGCGGTGGTCGTGCTGACCATGCTCGCCGCCATGGCCTTTGATCCCAGGCTCATCTGGGACAGCTTGGAGCCTGTGCATGACCGAGCCGGAGCAGCCGACCCAAGCCCCGGACATTGAGCCGCCGCCGGCCGCCCTGCCCGAGGGTGAGCCGTTCGCGCGCCGGCGCCTGTCTACTGTCTGGCTGATCCCGCTGATCGCGGTGCTGGTGGCTGCCTGGCTGGGCATCAAGACCTGGTCCGAGCAGGGGCCGACGATCACCATTGCCTTCAAGTCAGCCTCGGGGCTCGAGGTCGGCAAGACGTTGGTCAAGCTCAAGGATGTGGAGATAGGCAGGGTCAAGGCGATCCGCGTAGCCGCCGATCTCAAGAGCGTGCGGGTGACCGCCGAGCTGGTGGCCGGCACCGAGCCCTGGCTGACCCAGGGGACCCGGTTCTGGATCGCCCGGGCGCGGGTCGCCGCCGGGCGGGTGTCGGGCCTGGAGACCCTGCTCTCGGGTTCCTTCATCGAGATAGACCCGGTGATCAAAGGCGAGCCCGCCAGGTCCTTCGTCGGCCTGGAAGACCCGCCGCTGTTCAGGACCGACGAGCCGGGCAAGCGCTTCGTGCTGCGCTCCGACGGCAGCTGGACCCTGAGCCCCGGCTCGCCTGTCTACTACCTCGGCCTGCAGGTGGGGGAGACCGCGTCCAGCCGACTCGATGCCCAGGGCAAGGCGGTGCGCACCGAGATCTTTGTCTCCGCCCCTTATGACCGACTGGTGCGCTCCAACACCCGCTTCTGGAACGCCAGTGGGCTGGATCTGACCGTCGGGGCCGACGGGGTCCGGCTCGACACCGAGTCGTTCCTGACCCTGCTCCTGGGCGGGGTGACCTTCGACAACCCGCCAAGCCTCGACGAGCCGGCCGAGCCGGCCAAGGACGGGCAGGCGTTTCCGCTCTATGCGAGTCGTGACCAGGCCCATGCCCGCGTCTACGAGACCAAGAAACAGTACCTGATGTTCTTCGACGGCTCGGTGCGCGGGCTCTCGGTCGGCGCACCGGTGCTGATGCGCGGGATCCAGATCGGCAAGGTGCTCGATGTGCGCCTGGACTTCGATGCAGATGGACTCACCTTCGAGATTCCGGTGCTGATCGAGATCGAGCCCGGACGCGTGCACATGAAAGGCAAAGCCGACGCCCTGGACTTCGACCGGACGATGGAGCATCTGGTCGCCTCGGGCCTGCGCGGTCAGCTCGAGTATGGCAGCCTGGTGACCGGCCAGCTCTACGTAGCGCTCGGGATCCATCCAGATGTCCCGAAGGCCACCATAACCGAGCGCGACGGCTACAAGGTAGTGCCCACGGCCCCGGCGACCCTGGATGCAGTGGCCGGCAAGGTCAATGGTCTGCTCGACAGGCTCGGCCGCCTGCCGTTGGAGGACATCGCCAACGACCTGCGCGACACGGTCGCGGGGATCAATAAACTGATCAACTCCGAGCAGGTCGCGGGATCGCTTGCCCAACTGGAGCCGCTGCTCAAGCACGCCGACGCCGTTCTGGCCGGCCTCGACAAGATGATGCCCACAGCCAGCTCGACCCTGGACCAGGCGCGCGAGACCTTGCGCAGCACCCGGGCCCTGGTGTCGAGCGACTCGGCGGTGGTCGGCGAGACGGTACGGCTGCTGCGCAGCCTGAATGCGGCAGCGCGCTCCATCAAGGGGGTGGCGGACTATCTGGAGCGCCACCCCGAGGCGTTGATCAGAGGCAAAGGGGGGCTGGGTCGATGAGACGTTACAGACAGGGTTGGCCGTTGGTGATGCTGGTGGTGGCCGGGATTGCCGGCTGCGCCACCACCCCGCCTTCGTCTTTCTACACCCTGGTACCTCTGTCGGCGCCCAAGGGCGGGCAGTCCAGTCCGCTTACTCAATCGCCGGCCATAGGCGTGGGCCCCATCAGCTTTCCGGCCTTTCTCGACCGTGACCAGGTGGTCAGCCGCAGCGGCGACGGCGCGCTGAAGGTGGACGAGCTGCACCGCTGGGCCGGGTCCTTGGAGGACGATTTCCGCCGGGTGCTCGGCGAGAATCTCACCCAGCTGCTCGGTACCAGCCGTGTCCTGCTCTACAGCGGCGAGCTGCGCTATCCGGTGGATTTGCGGGTCGCCGTCGACGTGCTCAGCTTCGAGGGCACAGCCCAGGGCGAGGCGGTGCTCAAGGTGCGCTGGACCCTGCTCGAGCCCAACGCCGACCGCGCCTTGCTGGCCAGAGAAGGCAGCTACAGCGCTGCGGCAGAAAGCCAGGACCCTGCGGCCATGGTCGAGGCCATGAGCCGCACCCTGGGCGCATTTAGCCGCGACCTGGCCGAGGCGATCCGCGCCCAGCAGCGGCCGAAGCCCGCATCCCGGCCGGGGTCATGATCCAGCCGCGGACGGGTTCCGTCCTGGGCTCCGCGGCAGCGGACAAAGGGGTCAGAGCCCTTAAAACATTTTCCTAAAGCGGTCTGACCCAATTGATGCTTGGGGCACGCTCGATGGGTTCGGGCATGCGAAGGGAAGGGGTCTCGTTTTTTGCGTTCGGGCTATCTTCCCATCACGGGTTCAGTTCTCGAATTGTCGGCTGCCATCATTCTAGCACTGACCCCGCTGATCTCTCTTACCCGTCACCGGAGCATCTTCCTGCCCCAGCATCGCTATCCGTTGGCATTTCGTTGACACCTTCCCGGGTTCCTGTGCACCCGTCATGTTCCCCTCCAACGGTTCCTACTCCCGGCAGCGGCCTTCCCTCCCCCGGGTCCCGTCGGGTCGGTTCCCCGGCTTCATCGGTACTATCCGCTGCTCCGACTCCCGCCACTCCTTCCGCCTGCGCTCCTTTCTCGTCGCTCAGGCGTACCACCTCAGTGCCCGTTCTGTTCGCTCCTGTCGCCAGCGGACACTCCAGCGTCAGGCCTGGGGAATTGGGCTGCGGCTTCCCCCTTACCGCTGCTTGTGCTCTCGGTGGAGAACGGCGGGCCTCCCAGGTCCCTGGGGAGCCCTTGCGTACATGCCCTGCTCTTTGACCCCGGCGGGACGAGAAAGGCCAGGCCTCTACGGCCTCCCTCGTGCTGCCTTCCGTCGTCTTGAGAACGTCGGCTCCCGCAAAGCGGTCATTTCGGGGCTCAATCACACGGCCTGCACACTCGCTGTCTACGCTTCGCGGCCCCGCTCACACGAGACCACGCAAGACTCGCTACCGGCTGGTGGCCAACCTTTACCGGACGGGATTTCCACCCGCAGGGCTCCTTGCGCAATTTCCGGTCGGCATCCCTCTCCGACCTTCCCAAGCGCCCAGGTTTTCCTGGCGCACCAAGACCTGACCCTCCCTCTCTGCGCAAGCCCAGCGCTGTCGCGCACGCAGCAAACAGGGACACGATGGGCGGGCGCTGCGCCGTTGTCCCGAGCCGGTGGGAGGCGAGCCCTGTCGGCGATCTTGCTGGGCTCGGTGGGACTGCAATCGGCCAGGGGGCTGGCCTCCTACAGAGAGTCGGAGCCCTGGATGTTTGATGGGCATCATGGGGACACTCCCTATTTGGCGTCGGGAGTGTTTTTCGACACGGCCCCACCCCTTCGCCACCCGCCTCTATCCCTATCAGGTGGAAGGGGTCGCCTTCCTGGCGGCCACCGGGCGGGCGCTGCTGGCCGACGACGTCGAACCGGTGGACCGGTGGGGTCGGACCACGCGAACCGGATGATTTAATTCGGAATTCTATCCAAGAATAGCCGTTTTTCGGCCTTAAACAGCCCGATTCCCCCTCGAAATCGACGTTGTAAGCGCCTGATGGCTCTCGCTATTCGTGGCGGTAAGAAATGGACACCCATCATTTGAGACGGCAGCCACCATGGGGTCGGAGTCCTTGAAAAGCCCACTCCAAGAGCCTCCGGATGCTATAAGGCGAGACCTGACCCTCGCGTTTTGCTCTCGTTTACTCCCTGGATCGTCCGAAGGCAAACAACAAGACCCGAGTTGCTCCCGAGATCAAGCATGCCGTCGCGCAGATTTCCGAGGTGACGGGCCGGCTGGAAGAGCGCAGGTGGCAGAACCCATTGCCCACGCTTGCAAGCGTATGGTCGGCAGCCCTGCTTTGGACGCTCGCTCGGGTCAGCTTCACACGGAAAGCTTCGGAAGCATGCCGATCTTCTGGTAGAGCGACATGAAGTCGAAGCAGTTCCACGCCTCCTCGATTCTTCCATCCCGAATCACCGCCATCACCATCCCGTCGATGTCGATCGGCGCGCTCGTCGCATCCACCCCGAGGCCGGGGCCGGTGTGTGTGCCTGTGACGCGGCAGTGACACGCGACGAGGTCTCCTTCGCAGATCAGGCGCAGAATTTGCACGTTGATGTCTGGGAATGCCTGGCGAAAGGCCTGGAAGAAAGGCTTGAATCCCGCGGGGCCGACGACCGTGCTTCCGTCGGGGAAAGGCAATCCGTGAAAGATCGTCGCAGGCGACATGAACCGGTCGATGGCGGATTCGTCGCCCGAATTCCAGACTTGCTCGAACCAGGACGTCGCGATATTTCGATTGGAATCGTGCATGGGGGCTACCGTTCCCGGCAAAGGGTAGATCCAACATCCGGCGCAAACTGCGGGGCATCGACGCATTCCCGGGCCCCTGCCCGCCTGGCCATAGAGTAGAGTAGCAGCGAACGGCTCATGCCACATTGGCTTCCAGCGGGCCAGTTCAGACGCCCCCGGCTTCGGCCAAGAACGCGTCGTCACCTAAGACGAGGTTCCATATTGCACAAACCCGTCATCAGAGCGCGTTATTGGGACACCCATCTTAGAGCCATGCCCCGCCGCGACCGCTCCCTGGTGCGCGGAAAAAGGTGAAGGTTTCTTTCAAAAATGGATCTGTCCAGTTCTTCCTGCGCGCGCCCCCACAATGCGCAACTGGAACTCCTGTGGCATGTTAGCCACAGGAGCCCAACCCTGCAACCGGCCGCTGGATGCAGACCAATCCCGGCAATGCCCACGGAGGTCAAACCATGCCTACACCGCTACGTCCTTTTGCCACGATCCTGATCGGACTCCTGGCTGCCGCGGCCTTCGCCTTCCTCCTCAAGCTCATGCACGACATGTCCCAGAGCATGGGCCAGATGACACGCGACATCGCCGCGATGGCGGTTGACATGCATCAAATGCGCGGCGACATGGGTGCCCTTTCGGGGCAGATCGCGGGTATTCGCCAGGATGTCGGGCAGATGTCGAGCGACATGCGCGGGATGCGTGAGAGCGTGGACCGCATGTCCTCGGTCATCCATGCTGGCGGAAAACAGATCGAGCAGGTCAATCCGATGGGCGTGATGCAGCAGATGCTGCCGGCATCCGGTCACTGACCCGGCCCGCTGGCCGCGCCCGGGTCCGGAATCAGCGCCGCGAGCCCCGGGATTCAGAGATCGCCGCTGCCCATGCAGCGGGCGATCAGAATCCCGGCCACCCAGGCCTCCGAAGGGCTGAGGCCCGCGCAGGCCACCACGAGGGCGGCCTGGCTCAAGCGGTCAGAGTCGTTGGCTCGGGAGCAGTCCAGTGTGTGTGATGCTTTTTCAACGACTCTGACCCCTTGATGCGGACCCCTTGATGCGGACCCCCTGATGCGAAGACCCCGCTCGCTTGTGGCTTGTTACTGGTGCGCAGAGAGTGTCCGGTGCGTTAGACTTACCCCTGGGTAAGAAAAATGCCGGAGAGTAAGACGTGCAGGCCACCATCACCACCAAAGGGCAGGTCACTATCCCCAAGCCAGTGCGAGATGCCTTGCACTTGGCGGCCGGTGACCGGCTGGAATTCCTTATCGAGCCAGACGGCAGCATCCGCGCCATCCCCGTCACCGGCTCGGTCACCGACCTCAAAGACATCCTACCGCCGCCGAAGCGGACTTTGAGCCTCGAGGAAATGGACGACGCCATCTCGGCCGGTGCCACCGACTCATGACCGGTATCGACACCAACATCCTGGTGCGGTATCTGGTACGCGACGACCCGGCACAGACCGAGCGCGCAGCTGCTGTCATGGAAGGTCGCTGCAGCGCCGATACCCCCGGCTTCGTCTGCCACGTGGTGCTGGCGGAACTGGTCTGGGTACTGGCCCGCGGCTATGGCTATCCCAAGCCGCTGGTCGTATCCGTGTTGCGCAGGATCCTCGGCGCCGCTGAACTGAAGGTCGAGGACCCGCCCCAAGTCTGGCAGGCGCTGGCGGATTACGAGCAGGGAGGCGCGGACTTTGCCGACTACCTCATCGCTCGGAAAAACCGGGCAGCGGGCTGCTCGGTTACGTTCTCGTTCGATCGCCGCACCGATGGCAACGCGCTCTTCGCGGACCCCTGACTGCGATCGTAGTTGTCGCGACACCCACCATGGGCATCCTCATCATAGAAGCGTCCGCCCTGCAAGCGGCGCACTGTCACACAACCAACAGATGCACGATTCGCCTTGTGGGAGGGTCCGCCCCGCAAGCCCAGCGCTGTCGCGCAGCAAACAGGGACACGATGGGCGGGCGCTGCGCCGTTGTCCCGAGCCGGTGGGAGGCGAGCCCTCTCGGCGATCTTGCTGGGCTCGGTGGGACTGCAATCGGCCAGGGGGCTGGCCTCCTACAGAGAGTCGGAGCCCCGGATGTTTGATCGGCATCATGGGGGGCACTCCCTTTTGGCGTCGGGAGTGCTGTTCGACACGGCCCCACCCCTTCGCCCCCCGCGACCCTCATTGTTATTCTTCCCTCACCCCGCCCACTCCGAGCACCCCTCAAAAGCAGGTGCCGGAGGACGCCCGCTGCCTGGTGGATGCGGCGAGCGGCGGCTGAGGGGCATTGCGGGGGCATGCGCGTCGCTTCCCCGCCCTGGCGGGGGCATGCACCCCGTAGCCCGGGTCCAGCGCAGCGGAATCCGGATCGATGGAGTCTGACCCCATCTCGATCGCCGGGCCTCCGAAGGGCTGAGGCCCCCGTGGGCCACCACGAGGGCGGCCAGGCTCAAGCGGTCACAGTCGTTGATTCGCGAGCAGTCCAGGGTGTGTGATGCTTTTTCAACGACTCTGACCCCGTAATGGGAGATCTGACCCCCGCCGAGACCTTGAAGATACCTCGCGTGATGATTGATGATGAAAGAAATAGATATTATCTTACCGAAGGGAAACTGACATGGACAAGAAAAAGATCAGAAAGTGGGCGTTGCTCGGGGGTATTTCTATACTAATTGGAGTAGCCGCAGCTTCCTCGTGGGATGGAAGAACGGTCGAAGAAGAAGTGGTGCAAACCGAACTACAGAGGACTCTGGGCCCCTTGTATGAGCCCATACAAAAAGTGCCTGTAGAGGTGCAGGCAACTTTGCTGGACTATTCGAGCGATAAGAAGCTTCTTTTGGAGGCGCAAGTAGCGTTATTGAAATATCCCGCTTTTGCAAGCAAAGTGCTGTCTTTATACGGAGATACGCCAGAGTTTACGAGTATTCTAACGGACTACGGGGTAACTGTTATTCCGCCAATAGATTACTTTATAGAAAATGATATCTTCACGTTGACGGCCACAAAAGCTACTGCGGACAGCGTCAATAAGCTTATCAGATCGGCGAAGGAAACCTTAGGAATCGAGGGTGACAGCACCGTAGCTGAGTCTCTTGATAAGCCGCCCGCGGAGAACAAATTGGACCCGGCGGACAGAGGGTGGTATGCGGTAAATTTCATTAAGGAGGAAGGGCATGATTTCCTAGGACAGTTTCAGGTGGATAAAGAGGGAACTGTTCATTGGTTGCAAACGGACAGGGCAGTAAAAGATGCTGTAGGCTTCTTGACGAATGGAGCAAGGGGATTAGAAAGAAAATGGCGGTCAGGAGAAGAAATATCTGCAGCTGATGTTGGTTGGGCGGTTCTGGACGTAACAGTGGTTGGAGGCGCTGTCGTTGGAGGCATCGCAAAAGTAGTGCGGGGCGTGAAGGCTGTCGGAGCCGTTTCAAAGGGAGTGGGTTTCGCTGCCCGTACGAGGGCGCTATGGAGCAAGACAAAGGTAGTTATTGCTATTAGTGCTAGGACAACCAAAGTAATGGCTAAAGTCGGTAAGATCGGAGCAGCAACGGCTTTGGTATATTTGGCATTTCATCCGAGTATGGCGAATACGGTCCTAGCTGAGTTGGCCGCATTCGCTGGATTTCCACCCGGGCTGTTCTTGTCAGGTTTCTGGGGCTTGGTAGCTATGGCAATCTTGTATCCGCTCTCTTTGATCTACAAACTCCTTCTGCGCCCCATTGCTGGTGCTCTGCGCATGTTCGCTACCGGCGTAATCGGTACAGAGAAAATGATCCGGAAGCTTTCTTATGCTACGACAGGAGATGCGCCTGCTTCGAGCGAACAGCAGGTCGAAGTAGGCGAATAGGGTCAGGCGAATAGGGTCAGGTCTTGGTGTTTGCCATCAAGTATTCCTGGTCGTAACCGTTCAAACCGCGCCGCTACTTCCCGAGCCCCTACAAAGCTGATCGGAAAGGATTGGCCGCGAACTTTTCCTTCGGCCCAACTGACCGACCCTGAGCTCGCCGTACGCTTACTCTCTGTCGGCGATGGCCGCGAGGACGACCAACGACGAACGCATTGACAGCCGTTGTTTCAGCAGCGTAGCATTTTTCTGAGGGCTGCGGGCTCGACGGTTTTGGAGCGCGCCTTCGCGGCTGGTTAGCAGTACAGGAGGGGGATCAGTGGGACTGTCCTGGCAACAAGGTCCACTCTCACCGGGAGCAATCGGCCGGCTTTTCGTGCCAGAACCGCTGCCCAAGAGACTCTTGTACGCGGAGCCATTACGCCGGCGCATGCGCGTGCTATGCGGCGGGAAATGGATCGCCGACAGCTATCACCGTATCGATATCCGCCAAGCATCCCGTCGCCTCACGGTCCGTCACGGGGATCGCATCATCGCCGATACGAAGCAGCCGATGGTCGTCTATGAATCCGGCTTCGCACCGCGCTGGTACGTTACACGCGCCGACATCGATGAGTCCGCACTGACGCCCGTCGAACATCAGACGTTTTGCCCTTACAAAGGGCTGTGCAACTACTACGACATCGGTAACGCACATCTGGCGGCATGGTCGTATCCTGACGCCTATTCTCAGGTCCGCCGCATCTCCGACCTGGTATCGTTCGAGCCGGACATGGTCTCGGTACAGCTTGGTGGTGCCCAGCTGCGTCTTGACCCGGGCCAGACAGTGATTTCGCACGGCCCCGATCGCGATCTCGACGTCGCCGAAGCGCTAGGCCCTGCGAGTGGCTGGAGGCCCAGGCAAGCGACATGGCCCTACTGTTATCGGTGAACGTCGGCCTTCCGCGCAACATTGAGTGGAAGGGCCGCACCGTGCATACCGGAATCTGGAAGAATCCGGTGCGCGGCCGCTGCCGGGTCCGGCGGTTGAATCTCGACGGAGACGGTCAAGGCGATCTGGCTGGGCATGGGGGTGAGCAGCGGGCTGTGTTCGTCTACCAGATCGAGTCGTATCGCTACTGGCAGGAGCAGCTGAAGAGGTCCGACTTTGTCTATGGCCAGTTTGGCGAGAATTTCACGATCGAAGGATTGCCCGACGACGCCGTGTGCATTGGCGACCGTTACCAGATCGGCAGTGCGATCTTCGAGGTCACGCGGCCTCGCGTTACCTGCTATCGCGTTGGTATTCGGATGAACGAACCGCGGAGGGTGTCGTCTACGGACCTGAGCCACTTGAAAAGCCCGCCGACGGAAACGTTCTGGTTTGCTGCTCACAACCGATTCGCGACGTTGTAATCGATTTGTGAAGGCTGGCCGGGCGTCGCGCTCGGTTCCTTACAGCCAGATACCTTGGCAAAAACTTATACTGCGCAAGGTGAATACAAAGAAGCAATAAAAATATATGGGCAGCTAAAGCAAAAACCTCCTGAGAAGCTGGAATATTACAATCAAAAAATAGAAGAATTAAAAGCCAAGCTTTAATATAAAATATTGAAATATTATTTATACAAAAAATTACCTTTCATAATTTTCTTATTATTTTAACATGGATTCATTACTAAGCATCCCGAAACTTAGCAGAGACTTTTATACTCGCGATGTTATTGTGGTTGCCAAAAATCTTCTCGGAAAAATTTTAGTAAAAAATTATAGGAATAAAGTTTTAGCCGGGAAAATAGTTGAGGTGGAGGCTTATGACGGAACGATTGATGAAGCCGCACACACGTTTATCGGCAAAACAAAGCGAAACGAAATTATGTTTGATGAAGGCGGATTTATTTACGTTTATTTTACTTACGGCGCACATTTCTGCTGCAACGTTGTTACTGGAGTTAAAGGTATTGGAACAGCAGTATTAATAAGGGCCGTTGAGCCTTTGTTAGGAATTGAAGATATGTCAAATAATAGATTTGGGCATAATTTGTTAAACGAAAAAGAAAAAATTAAGTTGACCAATGGTCCTGGGAAATTATGCAAAGCATTCAATATAGATAGAAGCTATAATGCAATAGATTTAACGGGCGATGAAATTTTCTTATTAAATCAAAAGAAGATTTCTGTAAATAAAATAGTTGTTGCACAAAGAATCGGAATTAAAAAATCAATCCATCTGCCATGGAGATTTTATATTAAAGATAATCCTTACGTTTCCAGAAAATGATCAAGCCTAAGAATTTATTAATCGCTTCGCCTAAGCTAATAGTCATCTCAGGGTATCGACAGGGGGGCTCAACTATCCAGCCTCGAGGTGAAACTAACAGTGCCTGACAGGTAGCTTCCTGCCAACCTGATCTGGGCTTCCGCCCGGGGATCGGCTTTCACTGGTATGCGCTGTCCTTTCCGATAAATCGTACTACCTGAATTGTTGGCGTTTTGCGTGAGAGGCGGCAATCTCGAATCTTTGGTCATCGTTACTGACACTGACAAAGAGAATCCAGAGCCATGAGAGTTATTCACATCTGTATAAGCGATCATTTAAGGGGAGCTTACGAGCCTATCCGCGCTTCTGGTGTGCTCAAAAACCGGCTTTGCAAAAACCGTAATTCATACCTGACCGAATACCCAGAATTTGCAAGGTTGCAGTTGCAGTACCCGAACTATACTTGGAATCCCGGTATCGAAACGCCTGCAGCCATACCGGAGAGGTTCCAATTACACTTCAACCCCAACCCGCGACGAACCGGCTAGCGGACTGAAGGACAATCAGTTGACGTCTACTGCCCCGTCCGGTCCGCCTCAAGGTTGAGAGAAGGAGACGCGATGGAATATAAGGCATGGGTTGCCAAGGCGGCGAAACAGCCGATGTTGCTGGAAACCGTTGATTTCGGACCGCTCGGGGCCGAGGACGTAGAGGTCTCTGTCGAGTACTGCGGTTTGTGTCACTCGGATCTCTCGGTCTTGAACAATGAGTGGGGCATTTCCCAGTACCCCGCGATTCTCGGCCACGAGGTCATCGGTCGGGTCACGTCCATAGGCCCGAATGCCAAGGGCCTCAACGTCGGAGAGCGCGTCGGCGTCGGCTGGAGCTCGGGTAGCTGTATGCACTGTCACCAGTGCATGTCGGGAAGCCATCACCTTTGCCCGCAAGTGCAACCGACCGTTGTCGGTCATCGCGGCGGGTTCGCGACCCACATCCGCGCACACTGGGCGTGGACCATCCCGCTTCCGGAAAAGGTGAATTTCGCCGATGCCGGGCCCCTCCTGTGCGGGGGGATCACCGTTTTCGCGCCACTGATGATGTACGCCAGGCCGACCGACCGGGTGGGCATCATCGGCATCGGCGGGTTGGGCCACATGGCGGTCAAATTCGCGGCGGCCTACGGCTGCGACGTGACGGCGTTCACGTCGAGCGAGAGCAAGTTCGAGGAAGCGAAAGGTTTCGGGGCGAATCACGTCGTGTCGAGCAGGGACCCTGCGGCGATCAGGAAGCTCGCCGGCAGCTTCGACCTGCTGATCAGCACCGTCAACGTGACGCTCGATTGGGACGCGATGATCGGCACGCTCGCGCCCAACGGCCGCTTGCACGTCGTCGGTGCCGTGCTTGAGCCCATGCCGGTCGCGGCGTTCTCGCTCATCCCGCAGCAGCGCAGCGTCTCGGGCTCGCCGACCGGCTCACCGGATGCTATCAGGACGATGCTCGAGTTCGCTTCACGGCACAATATCGCGCCGCAGACTGAGCACTTCCCGATGAGCCATATCAACGAGGCCTTCGCCCGACTTGAATCGGGCAAGGCCCGTTACCGCATCGTGCTGGATGCGGATTTCTGATTCCCTTGGCCATCGAATGGGGTAGCCGGCGCTTGAGCAGCGCCTGCTTGAGCACGCCTTCCACGTCCAGGGCGGTCTTGCCGAGACAGAAGGCCGAGTGGGTGATCAGGCGCGAGGCGTCATCCATCAGCGAGACCAGATAGAGCTTGTAGCGAAGACCAGAGTCAGGTCTTGTGTCTCGCCTCGCGCTATTTCTCCGCTATGCTTGAGGCAGGGCTAGGCCGCTGAGACTCGAATTCCCGGGAGCGCTGAACCACATCACCTCGCGTGGGGACGGGAGGGAGCCGTTGTGTCTCGATGCCGTCTGAGACCCCGGGGGGACGCTCGGTGCTCGTCACTAACGCGCATGGCCTGCGGCCGACCTGATGGGAGCGGCTCTCACCCAAAATGCAAGCTTCTCGCGGCTTCGTTTCGGATTTAGGGCTACACCCTTCACCTCGTGGCACTCGCATAGCGCCTCTCATGGTTTAACCACTTGAGGTCCTAGACTTCCCAGCGGCTGACTAGGCCTTACCGGGAGAGCTTCCCGCTTGTGCGGTTCTCGCACAGTTGGCAGCATTGCCAGGTTACCCAGGTCTCGCATTGTAGCATCACGTATAGAGGTGCCGCAGGTTACGCATTAGCCGCCTCCCTGCGGGACTATGTCAGTTCGGGAATCGTAACATCCGGACGGCAGTCAACGCGGTTTCGGGGGCGCGAGCTCGGCAAAAACGGTCACTTCCTCGCGGTCGTGGTAGAGCTGTTTGCACCCCAAGTGCCAGGGGCGCCCGGTTTCAGTCAATCGCGCGCGCATGCTGTCGAGGCACTGCGTGACGGCTTGGTGGCGTTTCTTCATCGGCAGCTTCAGATTGAAGATCGTGCGCTTGCACCAACCCTGCGTCAGCCATTGGGCCGCGAGCGTGGCGATGCGGCCTGGCTGCTCGACGATGTCGCAGACCATCCAGTCGACCGGTTGCGGCGGACGAAAGCGGAATCCGTCCGCCCGGCGGTGCTCGACGAGTCCGCTGTCAAGCACCGCGGGCGCCAGGGCGCCGTTGTCCACGGCCGTCACCCGCAGGCCGCGCTGCACGAGCTGCAAGGTCCAGCCCCCCGGCGCTGCGCCCAGATCGACCGCACGCATGCCGGGGCGCAGCGCCCGTTCGCGCTCCTGTGGGGTGAGGAACGCCAGCAGCGCTTCCTCCAGTTTTAGCGTCGAACGACTGGGCGCACGGGGCGGAAAGCGCAGCCGCGGGATGCCCATGGGGTAGGGGCTGGCGTTGTCGCTGCGGCTGACGCCGACGTAAGCGGCGTCCGTGGCCATGAAGCACACGTGTAGCCGGCGTGCGCCACCGGCGGCGTTCAACAGCCCGGCGGCTTGCAGAGCCCCGCGCAGCGCACCGGCGATGCGGCGGCACAGTGTCTGGAGCTCCTTGCCGTGGTTCGTGTCGGTGGTTTCCAGGAATAGATCACCGGCCGGCGGGGCTTCGACGCGGCAGGCGGCGGCCAATCCGGACACGCGGTCGGAAAGCGGCAGGTCGTCGGCCAACGCTAGCAAACGGAACCATTGGCGGCAGAAAACGAGATCGGAAAAGCGCACGCGGCGATACAGGTTTCGAGCATCTTCCGCGGTTTGCGTGACGAACAGGACGTAGGCCGTGGCGGGCGCGGCCCTGCAATAGCCCGGTATGTCGAGTGCGGACGCGTGTTGAATGATTTCGGCGGCGCAGTCGGATTCGAAGCCAGGGCGACAGTGCAGAAACAGACCCTGGAGGTCCGGCCCTGGCGGTGAAACGTCTATGCCGTCCATTGTCATTCGCCCAAGGCGCCCAAGGCCAGAGGCAAAGGGGTCAGTTCCCGCATCGTAGCATGCTGCAATCCGTGAACTGAACATCCCGGCGCCCCGCGCTGACCCCGGCCCCCCGAAGACGAAGACTGGCCGGTCAACGGCCAGATCCCCCTGACCTACGAGCCCCTGCCCGCCATTGCCTGATCGACTTCGAGCCTTGACCTGGGCCGCTCTCGGGCTAAAATCGGGCGGGAATCAAGGAAATCGCGCACAGAGCCACCGGGCGGGGACAAGCGGGGCCGTCGGCGTTGTCACCAAGGGGGAGAGGGGGTCGTTACGTGCGGCAAAGGTGAGGGCAGACAACCATGAGGCGCTGTTTCGGGGACGCCCGCCTCCGCTCCGCCTGCGGCGGCTGAAAGCGAATTCTTGTCCCGCTCGGTTCTCTGGAGCGAAACCTACAACCGCAAGCTCACCGACAGCTTCGCGATCGAAGAGGAGGTCGCACGCTGGTGCCGTGCCATGAACGGGCAACCGGCCAACGTGGTCTCCGAATTGCAGCAGATCGACGGCACTCGGGACGGCCCGGCGTGCTGTCGATCGTCATTCGCGCACGCGCTGGCCCTGGCAGGACGAGTCGAGGAGGCGTCCGAAATCCTGCGCGAGATCGGCAGCGACGAGCATGAACGTGACGCGCCCGTTTTCCAGCTCTGCGTCATTTTATGCGTCGCTGGGCGAAATTGATCACGCGTTTCGATGCCTCGAGCGAGCGGTCGACGAACGAGGCTGGGGAGTGGTCTTGCTGCGGCAGGAGCCGAGACTGTATGCTCTTCGCGACGATCCTCGATTCGACGATCTGGTGCGCCGCGTAGGGCTCGCGGCCGGTCGAGCGTGATGCAGGGCCGCGAACGCGACCGGGGGGCGGGCGTTCGGTAGAATCCCGTCACGAGGCCAACGAATGTGGCGGATTGAGAAGGGTCCTGACGCAACCCCACGAAAGAAGGAGCGGCCATGCCCGCGCGTCTGCTGATCATCGCGCTGGACGGGGCGGATGGCGCGCTGCTCGATCAGTGGAGCGCGGACGGAACGTTGCCGAACCTCGCCGCGCTCCGCGCGCGGGGCACGGCGACACGCCTCCTGGCTCCCGCCTGCTCGACGGACGACTCGCTCTGGGCGTCATTCCAGTATGCCTCCGGGCCGGGCGAGCATGGCCGCTATTACTGGAGGCAACGCCTCGATTCCGGCCGGATGGGTATGAGCTTTCTCGACGAGGCCGGACGCGACGCCTTCTGGGACGTACTTTCGAACGAGGGTTTTCGCGTCGCGCTGATCGACGTGCCAAAATGCGGAATGCCGAGACCAATCAACGGCATCCATCTCGTGGACTGGCTGGTTCACGGACGCTATTTTGGACAGCCGAAAAGCTACCCGGAGTCCCTGGCCGCGGAGGTGGTCGAGAAGTTCGGCCCGGCGCCGCCGAGCCTCTGCGCGTACGAGAGAGCCCTACTTGGCGACGATGAGGTCAAGGAGCTCGCCGGGAACCTTCGCGCCAGTTTCCTCAGGAAGCGCTCGGCCGGGCTGCACTATCTCGAGGCCGAAGCCTGGGACCTGTTCGTGATCGCGTTCAAAGAGGCGCATTGCGCAGGTCACCATCTCTGGGACCTCGCCGATCCCCGCCATGGCGACCATGACGCGGCGCGCGCGGCGGTGCTGGGCGAACCGCTTCGGGCGATCTTCGTGGACCTCGACTCCGCTGTCGGCGAGCTCGTCGCGGCGGCGGGACCGAACGCCCGGATCGCCGTCTTCTCGACGGCCGACATGGCACCTAACGCCACTCTTTCCCATCTCATGCCGGAGATCGTGGCGCGTCTGAACCGATCGCTCGGCGAGAGCGTGCTCACCCGAGCCATCCGCCGGTTGCGGCAACGCATCTCGGACCAGCACCTCGGGCCACCATGTGAGATCCTTCCATACAATGAGAGCTGCACGGCGTTGCGCGTGAGCTCGTGGCGCCACACCTTCCGTAACAATCCAAGCGACAACGCCCGCCGGGTCCGTCTGTGCGGGCAGGTCGAGGCGATGCTCCTCGAGCTGACCGACGCCGACACGGGACAACCGGTAGTCACCGTGATCGATCATCCCTCGGCCGGGCATGGAAGCCGGGCCGCGGCCCTGCCCGATCTGCTGGCCCGCTGTGCTCCCTGCACGATTCCCCGCGCGGTCGTCTCGCCACGACTCGGACGGATCGAGGCCGAGCCGCCACCCGCCCGGCCGGGGAATCATGCCCCCGGCGGACTTCTCATACTTACTGGAGAGCCGGCCCCCAGCGTGACCGCGCTTCAGGACCTCGGTCCGTTGGCCGCGAGACTTCTCCGTTCCCCGGCGTGACATTCGCGCCGCCTCCGAAGGTCTCGCGACCCGATGATCACTCCGCCCGAAGAACGCGCGCGGGATCCAGGCCGACAGCCCCGCGCGCCGGCAGGTAGGTGGCGAGAAGCGCGGTCGTCCCGATCGCAAGCGCCGCACTGGCAGCCGAACCGACGCCGATCGAATAGTCGGCAATGATCGACGAGATCCACCGCTCGAACAGGAGCACGCCGGCGAAGCAGGCCAGCACGCCGGTGACGATCAGTCCCGAGGAGCGGAAGACGAGCGATCGCAACAGCGTCTGCACTTCCCCCCGGCCGCCATCCGAATCGCGAGCTCGCTGTTTCTCGTGGACACCCAGAACGCCATCGATCCATAAACGCCGACGCAGGCGACGACGAGCCCGATGAGCGCGAAGATCGTCGACAACGTCGTCGCCGACTCGTTTCCCGGGATCGCCTCGTGGCAGAGCGAATCCGCCGTCTCGGCGTCGAAGACCGCCATCTCCGGATCGACGTCCCAGACCGCCTGCTGGAGACTCGGCGTGAGCGAGGCCGGGGTCTACCCAGCCAGGACCCACCCGAAGACGACGACTGGCCGGTCAACGGCCAGATCCCCCTGACCTACGAGCCCCTGCCCGCCATCGCCTGATCGACTTCGAGCCTTAACCCGGGCCGCTCTCGGGCTAAAATCGGGCGGAAGTCAAGGAATTCGCGCACAGAGCCGTCGGGTGGGCCCAAGCGGGGCCGTCGGCGGTGTCACTAAAGGGGAGAGGGGGTCGTTTCGTGCGGCAGAGATCTCGGCAGACAGGCGCGAGGCGCCGTTTCCGGGCCGCTGGCTTGCTCTCCGCCTTCAGCGGCTGAAAGCAAATGCCTATCGGAGCGGCCGCCAAGGCCGCGGATCTAGTGGGGTGCAAGTCCTCACGCCGTCAATTGCTCGATTCGGACGGCTAGCAGCCTGTCGGACTTTCTCTGCAAGTCATTGATTTATTAAAGAATCACTATTTTGGTGCAAATTCTATATTTCTTTATATTTCCATTGGTTACGATTTCCCAGAAGCCTAAGTCCGACAGGCTGCTAGCATATCCGATGCGCGGGGAGGAAACGAACCGCGATATGCTCGGATGTAAAAGCCACGGCTGCTCGGTGCGGCGAGTCGCACTGCGGTAGGAGCGACCTGGGTGGCGAGCAAAACCGGAGGCCTGAACATGTGACAGTCATTCCTATTGCCGGTACCACCAGGAGTCACGATTGCTGTTTTGAAAGTGATGAACAGAGAGGTTTCACTATGACCTACTGTATAGGCATCATGCTCGACGCCGGATTGGTACTTGCATCGGACTCGCGTACCCACGCCGGGGTCGACAATTTTGCGAGCTTCTGCAAGATGACCGTGTTTGAGCGCGCCGGCGACCGGGTCATCACCCTACTGAGCTCGGGCAACCTGGCCGGAACCCAGGCCGTCATCGGCTTGCTGAAGCAGCGCAACGCCAAGGATGGGGTGCCCAATCTCTGGGGCGCGGAGTCCATGTTCGATGTCGCGATGGTGGTGTCGGATGCCATGCGGGACGTCGATCGGCGCGACGGCCAACACCTGGCAGGGAGTGGTGGCGGCTTCAACGCCTCGTTCATACTCGGTGGCCAGATCGCGGGCGAGCCGCCACGCCTTTTCCGGATCTATGCGGAGGGCAACTTCATCGAGGCCAGCGTGGAGACGCCCTACCTGCAGACCGGGGAGACCAAGTACGGGAAGCCGATCATCGACCGGGTCATTACCCGCTCGACCTCGCTCAACGATGCGGCACAATGTGTCCTCGTCTCGTTCGACTCGACGATGCGCAGCAATTTGTCCGTCGCCATGCCGATCGATCTCATCTGCTATGAGCGAGACAGCCTTGAAGTGCGGATGCGCCGCCGCTTCGACGAGGGGGATGCGTATTTCAGCGCGCTCGGCAAGGAATGGACGGAAGGCACCCGGCAGGTGTTCAGCGTTCTGCCCAAGCTGGACTGGTAAGGCCACTGAGGACGCCGTCGGAGACCACAGCGATGGATGCACGCGCAGCAGACCCCGGACGCTGCGCAAGGTGACCGTTGACTTGCTGTGCGGGGCGTGTGCGAGCCGTACTGCGGGGGATCCCACGTAGCCGACCCGACGCCAACAACCCAAACTGCCGCGCCTGCCCCAGGTAGCACGGGCGGCTCAGGAGGCCATTCATGAAGATCCGTATAGGCTACGAGCTAATCTACGATTGCCCGCAGCCGACCCCGATGATCCTGACCTTGAGCGTGCACTACTCGCGCGTCTCCGACATCATCGTTCCCGACCACCTGATCGCCCACCCGTCGGTTCCGCTTACCGCCTATCGCGACAGTTTCGGCAACTGGTGCAGTCGTATCGTCGCCCCCCGAGGACAGGTTCGGCTGTCAACCGATGCGCTCGTGCGGGATACTGGCCTGCCGGACCCGGTGGTTCCGCACGCGAGACAGACACCGGTGGAGGAACTACCGGATGAGACGCTGCTGTTCCTGCTGGGAAGCCGATACTGCGAGACCGATCGCCTGTCCGAAACCGCCTGGCACCTGTTTGGCAAATCACCCACCGGATGGGCGCGCGTCCAGGCGATCTGCGACTACGTCCACCGGCATATCGTCTTTGGCTATGAGCACGCGCGCCCCACCAAGACCGCCTACGAGGCCTTCCACGAGCGCACCGGCGTTTGCCGCGACTACGCGCACCTGGCCATCGCATTCTGTCGCTGCATGAATATCCCCGCACGTTATTGCACCGGTTACCTCGGCGACATTGGCATGGCCCCACCCTATGGCCCGATGGATTTCGCCGGTTGGTTCGAGGCCTATCTTGACGGCCATTGGTATACATTCGATGCCCGCAACAATATCCCGCGCATCGGGCGTGTGTTGATCGCCCATGGCCGCGACGCCGCAGACGTCGCTATCAGCAACACCTTCGGGCCCAACACCCTGAAGGGCTTCAAGATTTGGACCGACGAGGTGAGGGACGGGTGAATGTCGCAAGGCCGCAGAGGCTCGCGCTAACCTCAAGTCGCCTCACCTGAAAGCCGGCGCCGGAGTCTGTGCGCTGCTGCCTGCACGTCTCGGTGCGCGGCCACCAGGGCGTATCTTGGCCGGTTACAGATAGAGCAGAATCGCGAAATAGTGGCTGACGCTTCCGGCCAGGACGAGCAGATGCCAGATGCCATGGCGCCAGGGCCGGGCGTTATCCAGCGCGTAGAAAATCACGCCGACGGTGACCCGCGCCCACCAAGCCAGGCCCCACCCCAAGACGACGACTGGCCGATCAACGCCAGATCCCGCTGACCGACGAGCGCCTACCCGTCATCGCCTGATCGACTTCAAGCCTTGACCTGGGCCGCTCTCGGGCTAAAATCGGGCGAAAGTCAAGGAAATCGCGCACAGAGCCGTCGGGCGGGCCCAGGCGGGGTTGTCGGCGCTGTCACCAAGGGGGAGAGGGGGTCGTTTCGTGCGGCAAAGATCTCGGCAGACAGGCGCGAGGCGCCGTTTCGGGGGTGCTCGCCTGCGCTCCGCCTGCGCTCCGCCTGCGGCAGCTGAAGGCAAATTCCTATCCCTTGTTGCTCTGTTCGTTTCTGCCCACTGGTTTAAGCTGCGGTCCGAAGCTATTGTGGCGGCATCATACGTCGTCCCATACCGGTGCTGAAGTGCCAGACCCGAGCCATAACACAGGCCCAGCCAGGCAGTTTCAATGACCAGGCTGGCGATTGCCGTACAGCACTTCCCGCCCCGTATCGGGGGAGCAGAGCAACAGGCTGCTTTGCTTGCCGCGCTGATGTCGGGCGCTCCCTATGAGTGCCAAGTCCTGACCAGCAGATTTCAGGCCGGCCTTCCCTCACTTTCCACGTCGGCTGGCACCCGGATCCGCAGGCTGCCTTCGACCCGGATAACAGCGATCAAACCCCTGGTCAATTTGATTACGGCATTCCTGTACTTCGCCTGCCGCGGGCACAAATACGAGGTCGTGCACACATTCTGCCTGTCGGGCTTTTCCCTGGGTGCCATACTGGGCGCCAGGCTGTGGGGTTGTCACGCCACCGTGCGCACCTGCACCACCGGCTGCGGGGGCGAGATCGACAGGATCAGGGTGTTTCCCTGCGGCGGGATTATCTGGTGGCTGTTTAGGCAAGCGGACCTGTTTATAGCGCAAACGCCCGAGCTGGCGGAGGAACTTCGCACACACGGCGTCAGGGGGCAAAGCATAAGGGTGCTGCCCAATCAGGTACGAATTCACCGGGGTCCCCGCCCGCATACCTGCCGGCAGGCCCGTGAACAACTGAAGCTGCCGATGAAACCTACGATTTTATTCGTGGGTCGGCTGGTGCCCCAAAAAAACCTGGTCCTGTTGCTGGAGGCCTGGAAGATCCTCAGCGAGGAGCATGACGCGTCACTGGTGATTGTAGGGGACGGCCCCGACGCGCAACTAATAGAACGCCTGTTTCCCACCACCGAATCGCGCCGCTCCATTTTCCAGATGGGAGCCCAAGCGGATGTAGAATCGTTTTACCTGGCCAGCGACATTTTCGTTTTTACCGCCCGCCAGGAAGCCTATGGCAATGTGATCGCCGAGGCGATGGCTTCTGGGCTGGCTGTGATTTCCACGAATGTGGGCGTGGCCAGATACTATATCGAGGATGGGGAGAATGGCCGTGTCATACACGAGGGGACACCAGGGGAGCTTGCCAACATTATCGCAGAGTTGCTTCAGAACGAGCCGGCCAGGGTCCTGATGGGACAACGTGCCCGCCGCCAGGCCGAGAGAAATTTTTCCCCGGAGGTCCTGAAACAGCGCTACCTTGAGCTGTACACTGAGCTTCTGCAAGACGGGAGAGGCCGCGGCCGCTGAGGCCGCCGGAAAAAAATATGCCAGAGAGTATTCGATGCAATCTTTGCGGCAGCGGGCACACGATTGATCAGCCCGGGAAGGCTGCGTTTCTCAATATCGCGCCACCCCTTGGCATCTCACTGTGCCAGGATTGCGGATTTCTGTTTCAAAGCCCTCGCCCCACGCGGGCCGAGCTCAAGTTGATGTACGAGAGCAATCCGTACTACGCGCTGGACAATGCGACAAGAGGCGAATCCAGGCAGGGCTTCTACGACGCTCGCTTCACCCGCGTAGAAAAACTCAAAGGGGCCGTTGGCAAAATGCTCGCGATCGGTTGCCTGGAGGGAGGCTACGCGCTGCTGCGTGCCCAAGCACGTGGCTGGCAGGTGAAGGGCATGGAATTTTCAGACATCCTGGCGGGGTACGCCTGCCGCCAGCTGGGACTAGACGTGGCCGTCGCCGATAGCTGGGATCTGGGGGGTCTCGGCGATGATAAATATGATCTGATCTACAGCCACAGCCTCGAACATGTACCCGATGCCCGCTACACTATTGCTCAAAGCCGCGCTCTCTTACAGCCGGACGGGTTGCTGGTGCTGGAGGTGCCGAACCAGTTTTACTCCCTGAAGGACAAACTGAAGCGAATAATTACCGCCTTGTCCCCTGGCTTAAAAGGCCTTTTCCACCAGGAGGTAAAGGCCGAGTTCCATACCTTCTTTTTTGACCCGCGCAGCATCCGCAGCCTGCTTGGGGGTGAGGGCTACGAAATCCTGTCCTTCAGGACTTACCTGCCAAACCACCCGGTCTACCTGTACAACCCCCGGTGGCGCTGGCTGCAGGAGTCCATCTATGCCATCGGCGGACTCCTTGAACGCGGTCCCTGTATCGAGGTGATTGCGAGGCCGAAAATACCAGGACACCCATAAAACGATATTTGATGCCTTTGTCCAGGAGAGTCCGGTTTCGGTGATATTGTTCTCCTCGCTGGTCACTCTCAGGAGAACGGAATCCGGGATGAATACAAATACAACCTGACGTTTTTTGTTTTCCTTATGCGACGAGCCGCATCAGGAAAACACGAACCTTCAGCTTCTTCATGACCTGCCCTCCTCAATGTGGCTCTGTGTAGGACAAATTTCCCACCCCCAACATAACCGACGGATGTTGAGGACGGGCAGGTCAAAACATGATGTCTTGGGATAAGGGCGACATCTGCGGGGCTCAGGGCCCGGCGATAGCGGCTTCGACTCCAGTCCCGGTGCCGGCCTCAACCTGACGCAGTACGTTCTCGGCGGGGGCAAGGGCAGCGTCGCGTCCCCGGGCGAAGCTCTGCTCGGCGACGATCCCCCGGTAGGCCTTGTCCAGGGCGAGTCCGCGGGCCGGGGAGGGCAGGATCAGCTCGCTGATATCACCGTGCAGCCGCTGGAGCGCCTGCTCATCCAGGCGGCCATCGGCGGTGAAGAACTTGGCGATGACCTCGCCGTTGGCCCGGAATTCGTCCCCGGCGTCGTTCTGCGCCAAGTAATGGCTGTATTCATACTCGCCGCTGCTGCGTTTGGGCTCGGGCAGGCCGCGCAGCCCTCGCTGCGTCCAGTGGTACCAGCCCCCCCCGAAAGGCAGAGGCGTCGAGCTTGCGGGGGAAGGCGAAGCTCGAGTCGGTGGTTGCGCCGATCCCGCCGTGGCAGCCCATGCAGGCCAGGGCCTCTTCATAGGACTGGGGTCGGAGCTCTCCGTTACGGTCCTCGATGAAGCCCTGGTAGATCCAGCCCTGATCGTTGGCGAGTCCGTGCTCCGGGTCGCCGATCAGCTGCCTTAGCCGGTCGGGATACTCGGAGTCTTCCTTGAGCTCCCGAAGGGCCGCTTCGCGCAGCTCCGAGTAGGTCAGCCAGCGGGCCTTGCGGGCGTAGCGCAGCTCCTTGAGCCGCGGCGCCATCTCGATCGATCCGTCAGGCCCCAGGTCGATGTAGCGCACGCTGTGAAGAAATTCGGTGCCCTCGGGGAACAGGCCTGCGGCGAGGTGGACCCGTCCGCCGCGCTGGGCAGTGCGGGCTGCACCCACGTAGCTCATGACTCGCCCGTGTAGCGGTGCCCAGTCGAAGGCGATCTTTTCGGCGGTGCCGAGCTTGCCGGACTTGTCCAGGTCCACGCCGAGCTTGACCTCGTCGACGGGGTCGATGGGGATGTCGTGGCGCTTGATCAGGGCCTCGACGATCGCCAGGTTGATCTCGTAGACCTGTCGGTCGGGGCGGCCCTGCCGGTCGAGGCGGAAAGGCTGGGGGAGGCGGATCAGCACATCGTCGGTGGAGCCGTTGGTGGGACAGAAAGTGCCCGGGAACGGGTAATAGGCGAAGGCGCGCCAGCCCGTGTAGCCGCCGTCGGGCGCGCGGTCAAATCCGCGCTCGTCGAATTGGAGATAGGCATCAGGCAGGTAGCCACCCCAGTGTCCGTCGGCGTCGACGTCCCAGTCCTTGGGCGGCTTGTTGAGTCTTTCAGTCAGGCGCACACCGTCATCCGGCGCATGGTAGTTGTCGGTGCGCACGTACGCCAGGATCTCGGCGTCAGAGATGGCCGCGATGGCCTTGATGCGGTCCGCGAACAGGTTGCTCCAGCGGTTCTTCAGGGCGTAGGAGGGAAAGGCGTAGGCGGTCTGTAAACCGGCGTCGTGGACATAGCTCGGCGCCGGGGTGTCGACGTGGCAGCTGAAACAGGGGTTGAGCACTACCCCCGAGCTGTCGCGGGTGCGGGTGTAGCACTGCGGGGGGATGTAGGGCGCCTGATTGGACAGGTCCGTGGAGCGCAGATCGGCTCGCTGCTCGCCCTGCGCCATTGGGATCGCTGCCAGCAGCAGCGCGGCCAGGGCCGCCTGCGGGTGCATCCGAGACATGCCGGGATCTCCGGGTGGCTGAAAGCCCGAAGGGAAGGCCCTCGCGGGCGCTCCCCTCGGGGGTTGGGAGGGCTCAGCGCTGGTGCAGGAAACGCCACCAGGGTGGGGTCGACGCGGCGCTGCCCATGGCGGGGAAGGGACCGACGTAACCGGTGTAGGCCCGATCCGAGAGCGAGCCGATCTCATATTTGTCCGAGTCGGACTCCCCGTAGGGGTGCTGGGCGACCGCCATCAGGTAGCCGAAGCCGTTGATGTTCGGGTACCAGTAGACCGAGGTGGTCTCGGAGCCGTAGGGGGTGCTCAGGACGCGGGTCAGGCTCTTGCTGCCCAGATCGTAGGCCCAGACCACGTCGTTGCGGTGCCCGCTGCCGGTGTCCTCGCCGATCATCAGCGTGTTGTAGCCGTTGATGAACGAGAGATTGTCCGGGTTGGCGATGCCGTCGATGTCGCAGGTGTTGGGGGAGACCCCGTTGTTGATGCCCGCGACCTCGCCGTACATGGTCTTGGCTACGTACTGGCTGCCGATCGCGGCATCGGTGCCAACGTCCAGACCGTAGACCGCCCCGCAGTTATTATTCGCCAAGCGGATGTCGTTCGCTGAGGGGATATCGTAGGACGAGCTGTTGTTCTCCATCCCTTTGGAGACCTCGCTCATGGCGATATACAGCTTGCCGCTGTCGCCATCGAAGGTGGCCCCTTCCATCTTGCGGAACTCGGTGGTGGCACCGATGAGCGCGGCGTAGCGGCGGGTCTCCAGGCGCGAGGCGGCCAGTGCCATGCCGGGCTTGAGCTTGAGGCACTCCTTGTAGGTGTCGCCGAGAGTGGCATCGTGGCCCTTGGCCACCAACGTGTAGCCCCCCGCGCAGCTGTCGCCCGCGGGGACCTGGGCGTCGAAGATGTCGGCGAAGGTGAGCTTGCCGGCGCCCGTCAGCAAGGGCGCGATCTGGGCGTCGGTGGCATGGCCGAGATCGACCCAGGTCAGGTCCGCACTGCCGCCGCCGGCTGCGCCGTCGGGGCTGGTCTGATGCCATTTGGCGGCATAGAGCTCGCCGGCGCTCAGATCACCGGCGACATCGGCGACGAACATGAACAGCCCGGTGTCGGTGCCGTCGTCGGTCAGATAGGCGGTCTTGCGGTCCGGCATCACATAGGCGAGCTCCAGGGCCAGGCGGCCCATGGCGTAGTGCTTGACCACCTGGGTGTCGCCCGCGGCATCGAGCACCGAGACCTCTACTGGATAGCCCCAATAGTAGGGATTCATCTCGGCGCGTCCGGCGCTAAAGTAGACGTCCATGGCATGGTAGTAGTCGTCCTCGGTGACGCCGTCGCCCAAGATCTTGGTGCCAGTGGCCGGATTGACCAGCCGGGCATCGGGCTCGTACTCCTCGCTGCCGAGGTGCGTGCTCCAGGGGGTGACGCTGCCGGCACAGTGCACCCACCCGCCGTGCACCTTGGAGAAGTCGATAGGACGGGTCTGCAGGGCGGTGAGCTCGCCACTGTTCGGATACTGATGGAGCTTGGTCAGGTACATGGCGGCCGGGCGGCTCTCGAAATGAGAGACCATCCAGAGACCCTTGAGTCCCAGGTTGAGCAGGGACGAGAAGTCGTTGTCGCTGGAGATCGTCTCAGAGCCGTCGATCTGGACAATGGGCTTGCCCAGCTCATTGATGATCAATCCGAACTTGGTGCCGGTCCATTGAGAGCCCAGAAGCGGCTGGCTCGGAATCCGGTCCCCGCTGCGCAGGATCGTGTGAAACCCGATGTCATGGGGGATGCCGTCGACCGTGACCTGGTCGGACGCGTACATGGAGCGCTGGTCGGCTTCGTTGTTAGCAAATGGCGCCGCATTGAACTGCAGGTTGCCCGCTAAGGCGAAGATGGGCAGGCTCAGCCCAAAAAGCGCGGTCCCCACGGCACACACAATGGCTCTTCTTGCCAGTTTCATGGTTCCGGACTCCTCTCTCGGGAAATGGGTTGTTGCGAGGAGTCAGATGCTAAGGTTACTCCGTGAAACGGGCGTTAATCCGTCGTTTACGGATCGTTACGCTGGTTTGTCGATAAGATGACGGGTGCCCGGGCCCGTGGCGTCCGAAAGACCGGTCGCCGGCCAGCCGGCCGGCCGAGGCGGGCTCAGGAGGCGAGAAAGCGCCGAGGGGTCCCGGCGATTGCGCTCCGAGTCGGACGGTATCAGGTTGTGGCGTGCGCTCCGCGCAGTTCTTCGAAGGTTGCAGGATGACGGCAGGTACCTCCACAGTACGCGCGGCAGCCATCGACAGTTCAACCTAGAAACGGCAGTTGACCGCTCCGAACAGCGATCGAGTGATGGGTTGGACCAAGGTGATGGACAAACTCGATACTCACCCATTGGGTGATGGCCGCTACGACCACCAGGGCACGCACCGCCAATTTGCACTCGGGGTTAGCGCTCCCTCCGGTGGCTCGCGCCTGGCGGCTCTTGGTCTTGGCCTCGCTCCGGCTCCTTCAGAATCCCTCCGGATCTTGCCCTTGCCGTCGGCTATTAGTTACATTGGTCCCGAAGGACATTACAGGTACTCCTACGGGCGACTTTCACCCCATAAGCTCATGCCCACGCCGGGCGTACCACTGCGCTCTAGCGGACGTCGGCGCGAACGTGTCTCCTCGGCTGAGCTTGGTCGTGATGTGTCCAGTAATTTGGTAATCGTCAATGGCTGAGAGAGCTCTAATAATTCTTGTCGGGTCTGTCTCGTCAGTGTTGATTGGTTACGTGCTGATCAGGAATTGGCCGAAATCTGGGAAGATGGGCATTAATACAAAAACAGTCCATTGTCCTCGTTGTGGGTTAAAAGCGTCGATGGTAAGAAGACCCAAGAACTTAAGACAGGTACTTTGGGGTGGATGGACTTGTGAAGGCTGTAATTGCGAGCTCGACAAATACGGAAATGAAGTTAACACATAATCGGGTAAGGGAGGGTTTTAAGCCCGCTCTCCCCACACCACCTAGCACGTGGGTCTGCACTAGACGGTTCACAAGAAGGGAGCGCACCGCGGTCTCAGGCGTAACCACGCGCCCTCATCCAGAGATCACGCACGGAGATCAAGCCCTGGCTTTTCAGCCAGTCGTTCGTCATTCCGGTTCGGGTGGCCAGCGTCCGCGGCAGGTGCCAGTAGCTCTGGGAGCCCAGCCCGGTCAGGGTCGCATGGCGTTTGCTCGTGCCCAGCACCAGCAGGTTGCGGATCTTGGTACGCACTTTGCGACACTGCTTCCAGTAGCACATGCGCACGCGCCGGCGAATCCACGGGTCCAGCTCCGGGATCGGGCGATAGTAATCGGAGATGCCGAAGTACCCCATCCATCCGGGGACATACTGGACGAGCCTGTGCAGCCGGTAGGCCATCGATACACCCCAACTGCGTCCGGTCGGCTCGCGCACCCGGTAGCGGGATTCCTCGTAGGCCTCCTCGGACCAGCGCAGACCAGACCGGCTTTTCGCAACCTGAAGCTGAAAGATTCCCTGTCGCCGGTCTTGACGACTCGAATCCTCGACTCAAAGGGGGCCGGGCTCGAATATTTAAGGCGGCGGTGAAGGCTATGGTTGAACGTGGCTGCGTCGCCTGCAGCGGATGCCTAAGAATGCTTGCGGTTTCTTTCACGCACCCATCTGTGCTTATATGAGGCTTTACTAACGAAGTTTTTAGTAACCTGGCACATTGATCGAAAACTGCGAATCGTTATGGGCTTTAGCATGCCTCATCAACGCTCAATAAATAAACCGATCTATTTCTATGGCTCGGTAATCGCATTGTTATTGTCATTATACTTCTTGCATGTGATTTATGCGGTCATTGAGAACAGATTCCTATTTGCGGATGGCGTTCACTTTTTTGTCCATATATTAGAGCACGTCAATATTTATACAGGCGGTCGACCGGAACAACGGTTATTTGCAGACAGCCTGACCCAGGCCCCGTTATTAATTGCAATCAAGGCCGGTATACGCAATTTTCCAACGCTTGGCTATATATATGGGTCAAGCTTTTTCTTACCCTACATGGTTTGCATAATAATATGGATGTGGGCCACAAGACTGCAAACGGAATATATGATATTCCTATTTGTCTTCTTGTTTGCTTCCGCAATGAATTCTGAATTTTTCATCGTCAGCGAAAGCCATGCGGCTGCTGCAGTTTATTTTAGCCTTATTCCTCTAATTCTATATAAAGAGCCATGGAATCCCAGCACTGTTTTAGTGGCCATTATTCTAGCAGCATTTTCACTAAGATCATACGAATCAATGTTGTTTTTTGGGCCGATACTCGCTGTGATGGCTTTATGGCGTGGCCTAGAGTGTAGATCTTTCCGTGCCCGCGCCGCATGGGTCTGTTTCGCATGCTGGTTTATCGCTTCAGGATCTATTCCGCTGTTGGAGCTTATGTACCCCGCAGAGCCAGAAGGAATTACCTCGGGAACATTTGCGCACCAGGCTTTCTCCTTACTTCACGATAACATGCTTTCTGTTTTTTTCGGGTCTGTAGATCGGCATTACTCAGGCACGCTGTCTTTGTTTGCGATAATCCTACTTGGTGTAGCTTATATGAAATCACCCACGAAGGAGAAATTGTTTCCGTTTGCGATTTGGACTTTCGCCATTGTATGTGCGGTGGTTCTCGTATTGCTTTACCTCATTCCTGAGCTGATGGAGACAAGACTGCACTACAAGGCCCGGACATTAAATGTCATAATTCCTGCGCTGCTCGGTGTTGTGCTTTTCATCATAAAGGTGAAGTCTATCGAGCTCGATACGGATTTTTTTCGACGCGGATTCACAATTGTCCTTGTTCTTGGTATGTTCCAAATGACCTGGCATGCGTTGGCAACCAGACAGTGGGCTGGGTATCTTAAGGTCTTTACTACTGAGCTTGATGCACACAAGGGGCTCTTACTATATGATGACTCAATTCTAGATAATCGACGGGTCGGGCATCAGAGTATTGCCAACATGAATTGGAGTTGGACGATGCCTGAAATGAGCATCGTGCTCGCTCATAATGGTGTAGTCGAGACAATAATCAACGATCCCTGCGGTGTGGGATGGCAACCGTTTGACCCATCGAAAGCTGAGCAATTACCAGATCTGTCTCGTTATGGAATAACTTACACCCCATACCTGGCTAGGCTCCGCCTCAGACCGACGAGCGGTGCGGGGGGTGCGGCTGGCTGTAGTGGTGGTCAGTAGGTTAGGTTGAGGCGACGACGGGTCGGGGCCGAGAGCGGAAGCAGCAGGGCGGGCCGAGAAGGCTGGGAGATGAGGTCCCTGCCGACGCGGTGCATGTCAAGATAATTGTCGCGTGAATGATACGAGGTGTTGCTTTTTGGAGCCGACACCCGCGACGGCGTGGACGACGACACGGGGCAGGGTGATCTGGCGATTTCGATTAATCGAGCCTGGTCCCTGCTGGTACGAAATTAGATCCGGCACGGAGCCGGCCGGCGTGTATACTCTGGATAATGTTCCACGATCGACGGCAGTGTCACTGACTCGCCACGCGGGTCAGAGTTGTCGCTGGCTGCACATGGGCACACGCATAAGATTCGCGGAGAACGACCTCGGAAATCGCGCGGCTGGACGATGGGTATTCGATCAAAAAGCAATGACTCGGTAATGCGATTGCGAAGAGGCCGTGGCAGCATTCGACAAGGCCACCCGGGGGCTCAAGGAAAGGCATTGTTTGATGAACGACTCAGGCAAGGCATACTATCCGGACAGCCGGATCGGATGAGCCCCAACCCCGGGGGATCGGTAGCGGCACAGCGGGCGGCTTTCACACCTTGGGCTTTCCCCGCGCTGGTCCGGGCGGCGGCCTCAACCACACAACCACAGAGCAGCGTTGAATGCACCGCGTCAGGCGACTGGCGGAGAGTCAAACGCTGCCGTTTTGCGCTCCGACCCTGTACGCCGATAAAGCACCGCCGGGGGGCGCCCCACCCAATACTCGGTAACAGCCGGGAGAGAATCCGATGACCAAAGAACGCCAGACTCGCCGGGAAGCCAAGAAGCAACCCGCCATGACCCTCAAAGAGAAGAGAAATGCGAAGAAATCCAAGGAGGGCGCTAAGAGCAGCTTTCTGGCAACCGGGAAACCGACCTGATCTCGATCGACCTGCAACAGCGGGCTGGTTTCGAAGCTTTCCGGTCTCGGGGAGTACTTCTGCCCAAACGGGCGCATATGACAATATTGAGGAAACGATATGAACAATCGAAAGAGCTTGCGGCGCACACTGGCCCTGATTTTGGGAGGCGCCATGATTTGCGGTGCCGCGACCAGCTTCGCCATGGATATGGGCAATATGATGAACCCGTCCAAATGGATGGGCGGCAACAATGGCAACAACAATATGATGAACCCGTCCAGATGGATGGGCGGCAACAACGACCGCGGCTACTCCAACGACGGCGGGCCCGGTGGTTATGGTGGTCCAGGTTACGGCTACGGCGGCCCCGGTGGTTATGGCGGTCAAGGATACGGCTATGGCGGCCCCGGTGGTTATGGCGCTCCCGGCTACGGCTATGGCGCTCCCGGCTACGGCTATGGCGCTCCCGGTGGATACGGCGCTCCCGGCTACGGCGCTCCGGGTGGGTATGGCGCAGCCGCCGCTCCCGGCTACAATATTCCAAGCGGGTATAGTGGCACCGCTCCCGGTTATGGCGCTCCGGCTGGATATGGCGCCGCCGCCGGTCCCGGCTACAACATTCCAAGCGGGTATAGTGGCACCGCTCCCGCGTATGGAGCTACGGGTGGGTATGGTGGCACCGCCGCTCCCGGCTACGGCGCTCCGGGTGCATACGGCGGCGCCAGGTAAAAAGCCGCTTAGACGAGGATTCTTTGCGATCATTTTTGGCGAACAGGGCCGGCTATCCGCGGGCTGAACGGTCTTCTCGCCGGCCGCCCCGGTTTCGCCGCTGTAACGGGACGTCCGAGCGCTGGTGCGATCTGCTCCTGGAACGGTGGACTGCCCAGCGCGTAGTGGCCAGCCGTGGCGAGCCCGTGGGCGCCGGGTGCCCACCGGAAAGGCGTGCCTGCGGCACGGGCTGGAGCAGGGCGGGCGGCTGGGCCGCGGCCAGATGCTCGTCGTCCCCCCATCGATTCCGTCTGGATCCCGCTGTCCCTCAACACGGGCGGTCTGCTCGTGGGGATCGGCGGCTGTCTCTCCTACGGTGCCATCGTCGCCCGCGAGCTCGTCATCCGTGCCTTGGTCAATCCGGTGCGGCTCAGGCCCCGTGGCCCCCCAAGGGGCCATGCCGGAAGCAGTCGACCGTGTGGTCGTTGACCATGCCGGTGGCCTGCATGTGGGCATATATGATGGTGGAGCCGACGAACTTGAAGCCGCGCTTTTTCATGTCCTTGCTGATGGTGTCCGACAGCGGCGTGCGCGCCGGCACCTGGGCCATTGAGCGCCAGGCGTTGACGATGGGCCGGCCGTCGACGAAGCTCCAGAAATAGGCGTCCAGACCGCCGTATTCCTTCCGCACCGCCAGCGCGGCGCGGGCGTTGCCGATGGCAGCCGCCACCTTGAGCCGGTTGCGCACTATTCCCGGATCGGCCAGCAGCCGCGCCACGTCGGTCTCGCCGTAACGGGCGATGCGCTCGGCGTCGAAACCGTCGAAGGCGCGCCGGTAACCCTCGCGCTTTTTCAGGATGGTCAGCCAAGACAGCCCCGCCTGAGCGCCTTCCAGGATCAGGAATTCGAACAGGGCACGCTCGTCGTGCAGGGGCACGCCCCACTCGGTGTCGTGGTAGACGCGGTAGAGCGGGTCGTCGCCGACCCATCCACAGCGTGTTGCTTGCTCGCCCATGTCGGCGTCACTCTCCTTCCCAGTAGCCGAGACCCTCGCCCTCCCTGCCGAGTATGCGCGTCGGGCCGTCAGGTTCGTCCGCAAACTCCGCTAGCACGCCGAACTTGCCCGAATCGGGGTACTCGGCGACCTCGGGTGACAGCTTGGTGCTGACCGCCAGATGACGCATCTCGCACTCGCCGGTGTTGATGATCTGGTGCGCCTTGTCCTGCCCACCCGGGGGACAGGCGATCACGTCACCGGGCCGCACCGGGTAGGTCTCCGGGCCGAAGCGAAGCTCGCCTGTGCCCTCCAGGATGAAGAACATCGCCTCGTTCACCCGGTGGTTGTGCAGGGGAAAGGCACGCTTGCCCGGGGGGACGGCGGTGATATTGTAGCCGAGCTTGCGGGCGCCGAGCAGCGGGGCGATCTGCCCCATGCGGGCGTCGCAACGTTGCGCCGCCTCGCCCGTGGCGGCGAATGCCGGTGGACGCGCTTGGAGCTCGATTCCTCGGGCTGGGTGCGACCGTGGTCGGCGTCGCGGCGGCTGTCTGGGGCGTATTCCGCCTGCGCGCTATCGGCCAGGGCGACGAAGGGGCGTGATTCAGGGGCCTCTGAAAGCCGGGGAGCGCCGGCCATGCTCATGCTGCGGGAGAGATCTGCGGGCGGATCGCGGGGGCACGCCGAAGCCGGCAGCTCGATAATCGGGTTATCGGAGACGAGAAAAACGCATGAAGCATATCCATACGCTAACGGGCCTGAGAGGGTTGGGCGCCCTGATCGTATTTATCGCGCATGCCTCCCGTGAATCGATTTTGCCGGCCTTTCTCGGTGATGGGCTCGGCCAAACAGGCGTTATGATCTTCTTTGTCTTGAGCGGGTTCCTGATGGCACATCTGTATATACATCAAGAATTCGACGGGATAAACGTCCGAAGGTACGCGCTTGCCCGTATCGGTCGGGTGTTCCCTCTGTATTTTTCCATGCTGGCAATCTCGTTGATATTTACCTATATCATCCCTTTCGATGCCTATTGCTGTCGCCTGGATGACATGAATAAGCTGGCCAGGGCCCTATTGCTCATAGACGCACCGTATGTCTTCTGGACAATCCCCGTGGAAGTGCAATTCTACGTTGTATTTATCGGATTCTGGCTCTGCTACAAAAAGGGACTTGGTCCACATTACCTTGCGGGATTCATATTGATGACCATGCTTCCCAGCGTTATAGTGTACGCGACATCATCCAAGATTCCCAATGTGGTCTCCGCTTATTCGTATGCATTTTTTCTCGGCGTGACGACGGCCTTGACATTCAATAAGCTGAAAAACAACTCAACCGTTCGCAAGATCGCGGCGGTTGCTGGACTGCCGGCGCTGTTGCTGATTTTCATCAATCTTCCGGAAGTCAGGCAGCAATATGGGCTGTCCTTGAGTGACAATTTCTACATAAGGACATGGTGTGACCCGGTGACCTGGGCCATTGTCTATCTGTTCTTCATCTGTGTCCTGCTGAATTCTCAAGGCGTCGCGATTCTCAATCATCGGCCTCTTGTTTATCTGGGCGAGATCTCCTATGGATTTTATCTGATTCATTATCCGGTCCTGCTGTATATCGCCAAAGAGGTTCCTGCTCCAGCGGTTTTGAAGCTGGTCTTGGCATTTGTCGTCACCGTCCTGATGGCCCATTTGTCATTCCATTATTTTGAGAGGCCTGCGGCCAAGAAGATCAGAGGGCTGGCGGCGTAGATACGCGCCAGACTCGGCGCGAGCAAGTTGAATGGTGTCCTCTGAGGAGAGCGCCTACGCAGGGGCGGCGCACGCATGGACTGCGCGCTGGTCGTCGCCATCATGGGCCGGCAAGCTCAGCGCCGAGCGGCGCGACAACTTTCGTGGTGCACCCGGCTCTCGGGCGGGGGTATTCCGGAGCAGCGAGCTGCCTGTTCGAGCCGATCATCATTCGCCCGAGCAGGATTCGGGGCTATAATCGCGCTGCGGATGGGGCCTCACGCTTGGCCCGGAACATGATGAAGGGGGGCCAGGCATGGCACGCAAGGACCAGGTCATCCATCTCGCCGATGGGCGGCTCGGCCCGGATACGCCGCGCTCGTGCATCGCTCAGATGGCGGCTGCCGGTGGCCGCGGATATCTGAACAGCCGGATAAGTGGCTTCGCTGCGTGAAGGGGAACGATAATCCGCAAGAGCCAGGAGCGGCAGATAGGCCTCACGCCAGCATGACCGATACCTACATCAAATGCCCCAGCTGCGGTTACCAGATCCCCGTTTCCGAGGCCCTCGGCGCCCAGATTCGCGAGGAGCTCGCTGAGAGTCTCAAGGCCGAGGGCGAGGAGCGGCTCACGCGTGCCGTGGCGGCGGCCGAATTGCGGGCCCGCGGCGCTCTGGATATCGAGCTTGCCGACCTCAGGGCGCAGGTCGCGGAGCGGGCCCGGCAAGCTGAGAATGCGGCCGCCCGGGAGCTTGAGCTGCGGCGCAAGTCCCGCGAGCTGGAGCAAGAGCAGAAGGTCCAGGCAGAGCGGATCCGCGCCGAGATCGAAGAGCGGTTTCGCAAGGACCATGCGGAGCGCATCGCCGAGGCCGCCGCCGCGGCCGAGGCCCGCGTTCGTGAGCAGGGTGAGCTACAGCTCAAAGAGCTGCAGTCGGACCTTGCTGCTCAGCGTGAGAAGACCCGCCAGGCCCAGGAGGCGGAGCTTGCGCTGCGCCAGCAGAAAAGCGCCTTGGAGGCGCGTGCGCGCGAGCTGGACCTGGAGGTCGCCCGAAGGCTCGACGCCAGCCGGGCCGAGCTGCGAGACCGGCATTCGCAAGGCGGCGGCCGAAGAGCAGGATCTCCGGCTAAAGGAGAAGGAGAAGCAGATCGCCGATCTGCGCCAGGCACTGGACGACGCCAAGCGGCGCAGCGAGCTCGGCTCCCAGGAGCTGCAGGGAGAGGTCTTGGAGCTCGACATCCAGGCGGCGCTGGAGCGGCAATTTCCGCAGGACCGCATCGAGCCGGTGCTCAAAGGTGCCCGCGGGGCGGACATCCTGCAGCGGGTGCGCAACGAGCGTCTGGAAGACTGCGGCCTGATCTGCTGGGAGACCAAGAATGCCAAGAACTGGGCCCCCGCGTGGATCGACAAGCTCAAGCAGGACCAGCGCGCGGCCGGGGCAGCGGTGGCTGTGCTGGTCTCCGTGGCATTGCCCGACGGCATCGAGGGCTTCGGACGCATCGATGGCGTCTGGGTGGCCGGGCTCAGGGCCTGGCCGGCCCTGGGGGTCGCGCTGCGCGAGCAGCTGATTCAGGTCGCCTACGCCCGCGCCGCCTCAGCGGGCAAGGGCGAGAAGATGGAGCTGCTCTACCAGTACCTCTCGGGCGACGAGTTTCGCCAGCGCGTGGAGGCCATAGTCGAGGCCTTCAGCGCCATGCAGGGGCAGATCCAGCGCGAGCGCCGCGCCATGGAAAAGCAGTGGGCCGAGCGCGAGAAGCAGATCCAGCGCGTGATCGGCGGCACCAGCGCCATGTATGGCGCCCTGCAGGGCATAGTCGGCGGCGTCCTGGCCGTCATCCCGGCGCTGGAGCTGGACGACAGCGGACTGCTCGAGGAGTCCCCGGAGGATTAGCGCCGGGAGCGCGGGGCTCGACAAGCAGGCTGGGCCAGCCGGTCGCCACAAGCCCCGGGAGCCTGACTCGGCCCCGGTGCGGCTTGTGGACTGCCGCAAGGCGCGAGTCGCCCGCCCGCCACCGACCGGCCTGATGGCCGTGCCTGCGCCCCTTCGGGAGCCTGCCGAGCATGCGAAGAACGGCGCCCGGCCGAAAGGCGAATTTGCGTTCCCATAAAAATATACTTGGGCAGTCCAAGGTTTTGCTGTGGTACCGTATTGGGCTGCATCCGCCAAGGACCCGTTATCTTGCCAGAAAGTCATTCGAAAACAATAAGAAGAAGGATGATTTGCAGGTAAGTTATCCCCATCGATCTTGACCGGCGGCCAGCCATTTGCCGCGGGCCCCGGCATGAGCATTCAACGAAGGAGAAACAGCAAGATGATCAACCCTGTTGGTTCCGACACGCTGCAGCCGCGCTTCGTCTACGACCCGGACAAGCACCATGAGCTCATGCACGAGGCCGGGTCCCTGCCGTCCGTGGTGATCAGCTCCCAAGCGGCTGGCAACGCGGTGATGATGGGCGGGGGCTATTTCAGTCCGCTCAAGGGCTTCATGAAGGTGGCCGATGCCATGGGCACCTGCGAGAGCATGCGCATGACCGACGGCTCATTCTTCCCGGTCCCGGTGATGTGCCTGCTCGAGGACGTGGATGCCATCCAGGGTGCCAAGCGCATTGCGCTGCGTGACCCCAATGTCGAAGGCGGTCCGGTGCTGGCGGTGATGCAGGTCGAGGCCATCGAAGAAGTCAGCGCAGAGCAGATGGCGTTCATGACCGAGAAGGTCTACCGCACCGCCGATCCCGAGCATCCCGGTGTGGCCACCTTCAACTCCCACGGCCGCTTCGCCGTCTCCGGCCCCATCGACGTGCTGCACTTCAGCTACTTCCAGGACGACTTCCCGGACACCTTCCGCACGGCGGTGGAGATCCGCAACGAGATCGCCGAGCGAGGCTGGAGCCGCGTGGTGGCCTTCCAGACCCGCAACCCCATGCACCTGGCCCACGAAGAGCTGTGCCATATGGCTATGGACCGCCTGGGCTGCGACGGCCTGGTGATCCACATGCTGCTCGGCAAGCTCAAGAAGGGCGACATCCCGGCGCCGGTGCGCGATGCGGCGATCCGCAAGATGGTCGAGCTCTACTTCGCGCCCAACAGCGCCATGGTCACCGGCTACGGCTTCGACATGCTCTATGCCGGGCCTCGCGAGGCGGTGCTGCACGCCTACTTCCGCCAGAACATGGGTGCGACCCACTTCATCATCGGTCGTGACCATGCCGGCGTCGGCGACTACTACGGCGCCTTCGACGCCCAGACGATCTTCGACGAAGAGGTGCCCGCGGGCGCCCTGGAGATCGAGATCTTCAAGGCCGACCACACTGCCTATTCCAAGAAGCTCAACAAGGTGGTGATGATGTGCGAGGCGCCCGACCACACCAAGGAAGACTTCGTGCTGCTCTCCGGCACCAAGGTGCGCGAGATGCTGGGCAACGGCATCGCCCCGCCGCCCGAGTTCTCACGTCCGGAAGTGGCCAGGATCCTGATGGACTACTACCAGTCCCTCAACTGAGGTCTCCGAGCGAGGGGCGTTGCGCTCCTCCTCGGTCGGGGTCCGCTTCAGACGGGGAAGAAAAAAGGCCCGCCCTCCAAGGAGCGGGCCTTTTCGTTGCCCCTGCAGCATCTCGCCACGGCCGGTCGCGAGAGCCCGGGCATATTCAACAAGTCCGTCGCGCACCGGGCAGATCGGCCGTCGTAGCGGGAGCCTGGTGGGAAATACCGGCTCGCTCAGCGCAGGTTGCCTTTGTAGCCGGGAATTACGGCGTTGCGGGCCTCGGAGAAATTGGCGAAGTCCATGGTCACCGAGGCCAGCTCGACGCCCTCGAAGTCGGCGTCGCGCACATTGGCGTCGCGCAGGATTGCGCCACCCAGGACCGCGCCCCTCAGGTCGGCGCCGCTGAGGTCGGCCCGCTTCATGTCGGCCTCCTCGGCCGAGACCGAGCACATGCGCGCGCCCCGCAGGATGGCGTGCTCCATGTGGGCGCGGTTGATCACCGCGAAGCCTCCCTCGGAGAGCCCCTCCAGGTTGACGCCGGTGAGATCCGCGCGCACCAGATTGGCGTCGTTCAGATGGCACTCACGCAGGTCGGCCTCGCGCAGCGAGGCCTGGCGCATCATCGCCTTGATGAACAGCCCGTTGGTCGCCACGACGCGGTCCAGATTGGCGCGGCTGAAGTCCGCGCCCTCCGCATCGACGTGGGCCATGATCGCGTCGGCGAGATTGGCCCGTCGCAGCTCGACGTAGCGGATGTCGGCGCGGGTCAGGTTGGCGCCGGCGAGGTTGGCGCCGCGCATGATGGCCGCCCGCGAGCGGGTCGAGAACCCGAGGCGGGCCGCGGTCAGATTCGCACCCGCGAGATTGACATCCTCCAGGTTGGCCCCGAGCAAGGTGGCGCCGGCGAGGTCCGCGCCGCTGAGGTCCGCGCCCATCAGATAGGCGTTGTCCAGATGGGCCAGGCGCAGATCCGCCCCCCTGAGATCGGCCCCCTCCAGATCCATCTCCCTTAGATCGGCTCCCGACAGACTGTCGCCCTCGACACGGGCGATGACGGCGCCGGTCTTCTTATCTTTGATCTCCACCATCTCGGCTGCTCCCGGAATCTTCGCTGTTGTTGTCGGGTCCCCCCTTGGGGGGCGACCTCCTTGGGCTCATGGCCGTCCAGCGGGACGACCCGGCGCCGCGGGGCCTGGAATTGGCGCAGCGCCGTTGCGGGCAGGGCGGGGGCAAGCTGCGCTCAAGGGGGCAGTCTACAATAGGTCCCCGGCCCTCGGGCAAGCGCGTGGCCCGGGTGCCGGCAGCGCTTACTTGCAACCGGGCTGGGCGGCGGGGCGCGGCGTGCCGCGCTCGGCATCGGGCGCCTGCCCGAGGGTGAGCTTCAGCAACGGAGGCGTCGCCAGGGTGGTGACGATGGCCATGAGCACCAGCGCCGAGAAGGTGGCGCCGTCAATCACGCCCAGGCTCTTGCCGATCGAGGCGAACACCAGCCCCACCTCGCCGCGCGGCATCATGCCGACGCCGATTGCGAGTCGGCGCAAACTGCGCCTGGCCCCCCAGCCGGCGGCGATCTTGCCGAGCATCGCCGCCACCAGCAGGCCCGCGGCCATGATCACCACATCCCAGTCCAGGAAGGTCTTGAGCTTGACCTGCATGCCCATCAGCACGAAGAAGACCGGGACCATGATCGCCTCCAGCGGTGCGAACAGCTCCTTGATCGAGTACTTGTGGGCACGGTGGTCGCCCCAGTGCTTGAACTGGCTGTCGAGCAGCAGCAGGCCGGCGGCGAAAGCGCCGACGATGGTCGCCAGCCCCATCAGATTGGCGAGCCAGGCGAGCGCCATGACGAAGATGAACGAGATGAACAGCTTCGCTTCCATGACGTCGAGGCGCCGCAGCAGCCGGATCAGCAGGTCGATGATCAAGGGGCCGAGCAGCAGCACCGCAAAGATGAACAGGATCGCCAGCAACACGGTGTGCAGGATCTGCGGGAGCGCGACGCTGCCCGTGACCACGATACCCGAGACGACGGCCAGCATGACGAGGCCGAGCACATCATCCATCACGGCGGCGCCGACGATCACATGGGCCTCTTGGGAGCCCTGGCGGTGAAGATCGCGCAGCACCCGCGCGGTGATGCCGATGCTGGTCGCCCCCAGGGTGGCGGCGAGAAACATGCGCTCGGCGTTGCTGGCATCCGGCTTCATCAGCCAGGCCAACGCGATTCCCAGCAGGAAGGGCGCAAGCACCCCGATCACTGCCACCCGGAGCGAGTCGGCGCCGAGCCGGCGCAGCTCGGCCACGCAGGTATCGAGCCCGACGTGGAACAGCAGGAAGATCACCCCGTAGCGCGAGAAGATATCCACCGCTTGGGTGACCTGCAGGTATTCCCCGCCGTGGGGCCCGCGCAGCACCTGCAGGAAGCGTGGGCCCGCCTCCGCGCCGAGCACCGAGACCGCCGCATCCTGCCAGGACATGCCCGAGAGCGCGAGCCGGCCCATGTCCAGGCACACAGTCCCTTCCCGCAGTACCACCATCAGGTTGTAGTGAAGCCAGTAGAGCAGGTTGCCGAGCAGCACCCCGACCAGCAGCTCGCCGAGCACCGAGGGCTGCCCCAGCTTGCGGGCCGCGAAGCGCCCCGCCAGCGCTGCGGACAGGATCAGGGTGATGCCGAAGATGACCGGTGCTATCGGGTCGCTGTGGGCTGCCACGGCGGGACTGCTCATGGAAAGGGGGTCAAGGCCGTCTTGGGTCAGTGTAGCGGATCGGCCTAAGATGAGCCGCCGACAGATCCCTACCCGGAGGCCCTATGGATTACCAGACCGAGATCCTGCAGCGCGAGACGCTCTACCGGGGATTCTTTCGACTCGACCGCTATCGGCTGCGCCACCGCCTGTTCGAGGGCGGTTGGAGCGATGAGATCCAACGCGAGCGTCTGGAGGGGCTGGGCGCCGCCTCGGTGCTGCTCTACGATCCGGTGCGCGATTGCGTGGTGCTTATCGAGCAGTTTCGCATCGGCGCCCTGGAGTCCGGCAAAGGGGCCTGGCTGCTGGAGACGGTCGGTGGCTATGTCGGCGAGGGTGAGCAGCCCGAGGATGTCGCTCGGCGCGAGGTCCGGGAAGAGGCCGGCTGCGATGTGGGGGAGCTGATCCCGGTCTGCAGCCTCTGGGTGAGTCCGGGCCTGTCGGCCGAGCGCATCGCGCTGTTCGTCGGTCTGGTGGACGCGCCCGGGGCGGGCGGCATCCACGGTTTGGATCACGAGGGGGAGGACATCCGGGTGGTGGTGATGTCGACGGATCAGGCCCTCGCCGAGCTCTACACGGGTCGGGCCGACTCGACCAGCATCGTCATCACCCTGCAGTGGTTGGCCATGAACCGCGAGCGGCTGCGGGCGGGCGGGGCCGCTAGTGCCAGAACATCAGCACCACCAGGATCAGGATGAGCACGGCAATGATCGGCACGACGATGGCAAAGACCTTCCGGCCGCTGTCCATGAGCCGGGCGCTGCGCTCCTGCAGGGCCTCGGCGCGGTCCTGCAGGGCCCTGGCCTTCTCGAACTGCTGCTTCGCCAGCTCGACTTGCTCGCGCTGCACCGCCAGCGCCTCGGCCTGGCGCTCGAGCTGCACGCGCTGGTTGTCGCGGACCTCGCCGAGCAGCTCGCAAAGCCGCTCGAATTGCGTCTGCTCCATGGTGCCTTCCTTTTGTCGTCTGCAGGTCGGTCCAGACTGGGGGCCGGCGCTGATCGGAAACCGGGTGCCGGGTCACAGGTGCAGCCGCCGCAGCTCGTAGTCCTGCTCGCTGGCGTTCCAGACGCCGTTGAAGAAATCCCGGAAATGCCGGACCTCCAGCGGCGCGCGGAAGCTCAGTACCGCTTCTTGCCGGGTGTGAAGGCGCTTGCGCAGATAGCCCATAGCATCGACCAGCAGGTAGTTCTCGGAATGGCCGGCGTGCTCCGGATGGACCTTGCGGATCTCGATCTGGCTCGACAGCCGGCGTGCCAGCTCGATAAAACGGTGGCCCTCGCGCTGGGCCCGCTCGTTGGACTGAAGCAGGACCCGCACCTGGGCGTTGCGGCTTCCCAGGATGAGCGTCCTGATCCCGTCGAGAAACGCCGCCCTGTCGTACAGCGGGGCATCCAGATCCTGGGTAAATATGAGTACCTCGCGACGTGCCTCGGCGACAAGACGAGCAGCGGCCTGCGCCAGCTCCTCACGACGCTCCAGCTCCAGGCTGCCGGGGGTCTCGCCGAGATGCGCCTGCTCGATCCAATCCAGTCTTTGCTGCTTCGATTCCATGGGCTCACTCCGGGACCGCTCGGGTCATTCGATGATGGGGCATCCCGGCCTCCAGGAATCCCTCTCCCTCGGCGACGAAGCCGTGACGCTCGTAGAAGGCCATGACATAAGTTTGGGCGTTCACGACGACTCGGGCCAGCCCTCGGCGGTGCGCCTCCTGCAGTGCCCGCTGCAGCAGCAGGCTGCCCAGGCCGCGGCGCCGCCAGCCCTGGCTCACGGCCATACGGCCGATGTGGCCATCGGGCAGCAGACGCGCGGTGCCTAGGGCGCGCCCCTGCGCATCTTCCGCCAGCAGGTGCAGGGCGCCGGCGTCCTGGTCGTCCCACTCCAGATCCGCCGGTACCCCCTGCTCCTCTACGAACACGGCCCAGCGCAAGGCCTTGAGCGCCTCGGCGTCGCGCTGCCAGTGAGCAAGGCGGATGCGCACCTCATTCATGCTCGAAATGCAGATGCCCCCGGTTGTATAGCTCGGTCAGCAGCTCGAGACACTCGCCCTGCTCGAGCCAGCCGGCGAGATAGCCGAAGTGCAGCCGCCGCTGCTGGGTCAGGGCCTCGAGAAAGCCGCCGCGATCGGACGGAAACGCCAGCTCCTCGCCGTTGACGTAAAGATAGTCGCGTCCCGCCACGCCGCGGATGAAGGCCATGCGCGAGAGTCCGTTTCTGACAATCAGCGCGCGCTCCTGAAGCAGGGTATAGAGCGTCCGAGCGTCAAAGCGCTGATCCGGAGGCTCGACCACCAGTCGGGGCTTGGGCTCGGTGATGTATCGGCCGAGCCAGCGGTGACGCTGGGCGGGGTCGTCCCGGAGGGCCCGATCCAGCAGGGCGTCGATCCCCTGCAGCACATCGGGCGCGATCTCGGCGCTGGCACGGGCCGGGCGAAGCTCGCCGTCGCGGTAGCGCTCGGCCGAGACGCTGCGCTGCAGCAGGTCCTCGCAGTAGGCGCAGGCCATCTCCCGCAGGGTCGGGGCCCTGAAGCCCACCGAGTAGGTCATGCAGCCTGACCCCTCGGCCACACCCCAATGGGCGACCCCTGGCGGTAGGTAGAGCAGGTCCCCCGGCTCCAGAGCCCAGGTCTCCTCGGGCTCGAAACGGGCCAGGATGCGCAGATCCAGCCCCGGGATCAGGTCCGCGTCGCTGGTCGGTCGATGGTGCAGCTGCCAGCGGCGGCGTCCTGCGCCCTGGATCAGGAACACGTCGTAATCATCGGCGTGGGGACCGACCGAGCCCTGATCTGCCGCATAGCTGATCATGATGTCGTCGACGCGCCAGTCGGGCAGAAACCGGAACGGCTCCAGCAAGTCGGCGACCTCCGGGATGAGCTTGTCCACGTCCTGGACCAGCAGTGTCCAATGGGTCTCGGGCAGGGCATCGAAGTCTGCCTCACGGAAGGGGCCGTGGCGCACCACCCAGGCCGGGTCCCCGGTCTGCTGGAGCACGATCCGGGATTCGACCTCCTCCTCGCAGGCGAGTCCCGCGAGCTCGCCCGGCTCCAGCGGTGAGACGAATCCCGGCAGGGCGCCGCGCATCAGCAAGGGCTTCTTCTGCCAATAGGTGTGCAGAAATCGCTCGAGATCGAGCGCCTCGGGCAGGACGAGCTTGGACATGAACAGCTCCCTTGTGCGCGGCTGGTGTGGGCAAGTGTAGCAACTGTGCTCGGGCGGCCACGAGGCGCCCGGTTACGACGGATTGGAAAAACGCAGGCGCAAAAAAAACCCGTCCTACCATCGCTGGGGGTCGGTAGGCCGGGCGGATTGGACGGGGATTCGGGGCCCCGGGGGATGCGGTTCGGCGGGTTCTCGGGGCTGCCCTGGTCCAATCAACGGCTGTATTTATCCCAGATTCCGCCGGGCGAAAGCGTGCACGAGGTCACAGTTCTTGGGCTCGCTCAATGGGCTGACGCCGCGGGCCCCGGTCGGCCAAGGGGCTGGCCTTCGAGGAGCCCCGGTTGTGAGAGGCGAGCCTCTCGGCGACCCGGCTAGATGCCCCTCGCCTGATCCGCGGCGTTGCCGGTGTAGCCGCCCGGGGTCAGGGCGCGCAGGGACGCCTTGGCGGCCTCCGGCAGGTCCAGACTGTCAATGAACCGGCGGATATCTTCGGCGCACAGTCGCTGGCCGCGGCTGAGCTCCTTGAGCCGCTCATAGGGCTTGTCGATGCCGTAGCGGCGCATCAGGGTCTGGATCGGCTCGGCGAGCACCTCCCAGTTCTCGTCCAGGTCGGCGGCGAGTCTCGCCGCGTCAACCTCGAGCTTGGATATGCCCCGGATCGCCGAGTGCAGCGCGATGCCGGTGTGGGCCAGCCCCACGCCCAGGTTGCGCAGCACGGTGGAGTCGGTGAGGTCGCGCTGCCAGCGCGAGATCGGCAGCTTGGCGGCGAGATGGGCGAACAGCGCGTTGGCGATGCCCAGGTTGCCCTCGGCGTTCTCAAAGTCGATCGGGTTGACCTTGTGGGGCATGGTGGATGAGCCCACCTCGCCGGCGATCGTCTTCTGCCGGAAATAGCCGAGGGAGATGTAGCTCCAGGCATCGCGGCAGAAATCGATCAGCACGGTGTTGAAACGGGCCAGCGTATCGAACAGCTCGGCGATGTAATCGTGGGGCTCGATCTGAGTGGTGTAGGGGCTCCAGGCGAGCCCCAGGCCCTCGACGAAGTCTCGGGCGAAGCCGCTCCAGTCCAGCTCCGGATAGGCTGCCAGATGGGCGTTGTAGTTGCCCACGGCGCCGTTGATCTTGCCGAGCAGGGGCGCAGCGGCAAGCTGCTCGCGCTGGCGCTGCAGCCGGTAGGCGAAATTGGCCATCTCCTTGCCGAGCGTGGTCGGCGAGGCGGGCTGGCCGTGGGTGCGAGACAGCATGGCTTGGTCGGCGTGGGCGTGGGCCAGGGCACGCAGCCCGGCGATCAGCTCGTCCATCAGCGGTAGCAGCACCTGTCCGCGGCCCTCGCGCAGCATCAGCGCGTGGGCCAGGTTGTTGATGTCCTCGGAGGTGCAGGCGAAATGGATGAATTCGCTGACTGCCGAGAGCTCCTGATTGCCCGCGACCTTCTCCTTGAGGAAGTACTCGACTGCCTTGACGTCGTGATTGGTGGTGCGCTCGATGTTCTTGACCCGGTGGGCGTCCTCTTCGCTGAAGTGCTCGAAGATCCCTTCCAGGATCTTCAGCGCATGCTCGCTGAAGGCGGGCACCTCGGCGATGCCGGGGTGGGCGGCGAGTGCCTGCAGCCAGCGCACCTCCACCAGCACACGATGGCGGATCAGGCCGAATTCGCTGAAAATAGGCCGCAGATCGGCGCTGCGAGCGGCATAGCGTCCGTCCACCGGGGAGACCGCGGTCAGGGTCGTAAGCTCCATAGGCACTTTGGGTACTCCGGTATCTTGGCTCTGGGGTGGGGCGCTGCCCTGTCCGGCACGCCGGCCCGAGAAGACGAGGCAACAGTGAAGCAACGAATTATACATACCGCCCGGCGGCTGCTCGGCCATCCCGGGCCGGCAGGTGCGCTGCTCGCGCTGTCCCTGGTATTGCTCGCGCCCTTGGCCTCGGGCGCGGACGCGCCGCCCGGGGCGGCGATCGCCAGCGCCCATCCGCTGGCGACCCGCGCGGGCATGGAGATCCTGGAGGCCGGAGGCAACGCCTTCGACGCGGCGGTAGCGGTGGCCGCGGCGCTTGCCGTGGTCGAGCCCTACAGCACGGGGCTCGGCGGCGGCGGCTTCTGGCTGCTACACCGCCAGGCTGACGGCCGCGACCTGATGGTCGACGCCCGGGAGCGGGCGCCGCTGGCGGCACGCCCGACAATGTACCTGGATGCGCAGGGGCAGGTGATCCCGGGTGCCTCCCTGGACGGACCCCTGGCCGGTGCCATCCCCGGCACCCCGGCCGCGCTCGCATATGTCGCCGAGCAGTACGGTGTGCTGCCGCTGCAGCGCAGCCTCGCCCCAGCGATTCGGCTGGCTCGGGACGGCTTCCCGGTGGACCAGCGGCTGCACCGTTTCGCCGGGCTTCGCCTTAAGGCGCTCCAGGCATCCCCCGAGGCCGCCCGGATCTTCCTGCCCGGGGGTGAGCCGCCGCCGGTCGGGTCCATCCTGAAGCAGCCGGCGCTGGCCGACAGCCTCGAGGCGATCGCCGCTCAGGGCGCGGCCGGGTTCTACGACGGCGAGCTCGCGCGACGGCTGGTCGCGGGGGTGCACGCGGCCGGCGGGATCTGGAGCCTGAATGACTTGCAGACGTACCGGGTGGCGGAGCGCGCGCCGATCCGCGTTTCCTACCAGGGCGCTTCCATCGTTCTGGCGCCCCCGCCTTCGTCCGGGGGCGTGGCCATCGGGACCATGCTCCGGATCCTTTCCGGCGCCGATTTGGATCGCCTGCCGGAGCCGACCCGGGTGCACCTGATCATCGAGACGATGCGCCAGGCCTACCGGGACCGGGCCGAGTATCTGGGCGATCCGGACTTCTGGCCGGTCCCGGTCGTGCGCCTGCTGAGCGAGGAGCACGCCCAGAGCCGCCGGGCGATGATCGACCCGGACCGGGCCACGCCCAGCGCCTCCCTGCCGCCGGTCCCCGCGGACGCCCCCGGCGGCCCGGACACCACCCATTTCTCGATCATCGACCGCCAGGGCAACCGGGTGGCGGCGACGCTGAGCATCAACTACCTGTTTGGGTCGGGCTTCATTCCCCCCGGCACCGGTGTGCTGGTCAACGACGAGATGGACGATTTCGTCGCCAAGCCCGGGGTGCCCAACACCTATGGCCTGGTCGGGGGCCAGGCCAATGCCATCGAGCCGGGCAAACGCCCCCTGTCCAGCATGACCCCCAGCTTCGTGGAGACGCCGCGGGGGGTCGCGATCCTCGGCACCCCGGGGGGCAGTCGCATCATCAGCATGGTGCTACTCGGTATCCTCGAATACCTGCACGGCGGCGACGCCCAGGCCATCGTCGATCGCCCACGCTTCCACCACCAGTATCTGCCCGACGAGGTGCTCTACGAGCGCGGCGCCTTCCCCCAGGCTACCCTGGATGCGCTGAAGAAGATGGGCTACACGCTGCGGGAAAGCGAGGACGGCTACGGCAACATGCAGGTGGTGGTCTGGGATCGGGAGAAGGGCACCCTGACCGCGGCGAGCGATCCGCGGGGGATAGGGGAGGCGCTGGTGCGGCTTACCCCGAGCAAGGAGCCTGCCAAGGCCCAGGGTCAGCCGAGCGCCGGGTCGGCGACTCCAGCGCCTCGGATCAACGGAGCAGCTCGATAGGAGGCTCTGCCCCGCAAGCGGTGCGCCGTCGCGCAGAAAACAGCTGGATGATGAGAGCGCGCGCAGTCACCGAGGCGGTCCAAGGCTCCAGAGAATTCGCTCATGAAAACAACCGCCTGCCTCTATGTTTTGTAGGAGGCGAGCCCTCTCGGCGACCTTGCTGGCTTGGGTGGGACCGGGATCGGCCAGGGGGCTGGCCTCCTACAGGCGGTCGGGGATCTCGACGCTGTAGGAGGCGAGCCGTCTCGGCGACCTTGCTGCCTTCGGTGGGACTGCGATCGGCCAGGGGGCTGGCCTCCTACAGGCGGTCGGGGATCTCGATGTTGTAGGAGGCGAGCCCTCTCGGCGACCTTGCTGCCTTCGGTGGGACCGTGATCGGCCAGGGGGCTGGCCTCCTACAGGCGGTCGGGGATCTCGACGCTGTAGGAGGCGAGCCCTCTCGGCGACCTTGCTGCCTTCGGCGGGACCGGGATCGGCCAGGGGGCTGGCCTCCCACAGGCGGTCGGGGATCTCGATGCTGTAGGAGGCGAGCCCTCTCGGCGACCTTGCTGGCTTGGGTGGGACCGGGATCGGCCAGGGGGCTGGCCTCCCACAGGCGGTCGGGGATCTCGATGCTGTAGGAGGCGAGCCCTCTCGGCGACCTTGCTGCCTTCGGTGGGACCGTGATCGGCCAGGGGGCTGGCCTCCTACAAAGGCTCGGAGCCCTGCCCGTCAGGCTTTTGATGCACCCTCGGATCGCGGGCTATGCTGTCCCGGAGCGCAAGGGATCGGCCCGATGACCACCATCTACCTCTCCTCGACCTACCTGGATCTCAAGGAGCACCGCACGGCGGTGTTCGAGGCCCTCCGCAGGTCGGGCTATCACGTCATTGCCATGGAAGACTACGTCGCACGGGATGAGCGGCCCGTGAAGGCCTGCCTGGACGACGTGGACCGCGCCGACATCTACGTGGGCCTTTTCGCCTTCCGCTACGGCTACATCCCGCCCGCGGAGCATGGCAACCCCGATCGCCTGTCCATCACCGAGCTGGAGTTTCGGCGCGCGGATTCCTCGCCGAAGACCCGCTGCCTCGTCTTTCTGCTGGACGAGACAGCGCCCTGGGCGACCCACCTCACCGATACCTGGACCGGCGAGGCCGACAAAGGGGAGCGAATCCGGCAGCTCCGCAACGAGCTGTCGCGGGAGAAGATGGGGAGCTTCTTCTCGGGGACCTATGAGCTGGCGAGCCTGGTCCAGGCAGCGGTCACCCAATGTCTTGCTCCGAAAACCAGCGCCCCGAATCAACCGCCGGAACAGCCCGCACTGATCACCTGGGACGTAGCGGAAAAGGGCTCGCCCTACCCGGGCCTGCTGCCCCTGGTTGACTGGGTGGCCGAGCACCAGGAGGAGCTGCGCCTCCTGCATGTGGCCGAGGTGGATGCCGTCGAGTGGCAACGCCAGGGCCATGCCGTGCCCTACCTCTGGCCTACCGACCGCCTGCGGCGCCTGCAGGCGGTGATTGAGGGCCTGCCGACGAACCGGGCGAGTGAGGCGCTGCGCGCCTTCGCCTGGTCCCAGCAGCAGCTGATCCGGCTGCTGCACGACCTCGACCTGGCTCACGAGACCCGGGACAGCATCGGCCGGCAGCTGGCGGCCCTGGGTGATCCGCGTCCCGGGTTGGGGGTGCGCGATGACGGTACGCCGGACATCGACTGGGTCGCCATCCGCGGCGGGGAGGTCAAGCTTGAGAAAGGCGCCGGCAAGGTAGGTGTCGAGCCTTTCCACCTTGCCCGCTACCTGATCACCAATGCCCAGTTCCAGGCCTTCGTTGACGCCGAGGACGGCTATCGCGAAACGGCCTGGTGGAAGGCCATGCCCCCCGACGCAAATAAGGGCCTCAAGGAGCCGCGGTGGCCCGAGTCCAACCGCCCGCGGGAGACCGTTTCCTGGTACGAGGCGGTCGCCTTCTGCCGCTGGCTGTCCCGGCGCCTGGGATTCGAGGTGCGCCTGCCCACCGACTACGAGTGGCAGCAGGCGGCCACCGGCGGCGACCCGGCCCGCGTCTATCCCTGGGGAGGGGAATGGGACGAGCGGCGCTGTAACACCCATGAGAGTGGGCTCAAACGCACCACCGCCGTTGGGCTATACCCGCTCGGCGCGAGCGCCCAGGGCGTGCTCGACCTGGCCGGCAACCTCTGGGAATGGTGTCTGAGCAAGTACTTGAAACCGCCGGATGCCGGTGTCGATGAATCGAACGAGTCTCGCGTGGTGCGCGGCGGCTCCTGGTGCTACGGTCGGGACTACGCGCGCGCGGACTCCCGCGACGACCCCCATCCGGTCGACCGCCTCGACTTCAGCGGCTTCCGGGTGTTGTGCGCGTCCCCCATCCGCTGAGCACCGGTCTGCTGGGCACTGGACACTGATTTTCTGCTCACCGTACCGCGCGCAGTGCGGTCGCGCGCGATTTTCATGCGCGCGACCAGCCGCCATATTGCTCGGCATAGGCCTCCGGTCCCCAGACGAAACTCCTCAGAAGCAATCGGGGACAGACCACGATTTCGGGGGACCTAGGTCAGCATGGTCGGACGGCGTTTGCCGTCTCTGCACGCAGTAGAACGCTTGAAGACGGTCATTGATCATGTGTCAGGTAGATTGCGCGGAAATCGTGGTCTGTCCCCTGCATATGGCCGGGAGGAGTGCTAGCTTGAGTCCTACGTTTTTGTAGGAATCCAGGATTCGATGCACACGTCCCAGATCTCCGCCAGCATCTCAGAGGAAACCCGCGAGCGCTTGGAGCGCTATGTGCGCGCCCGAGGCGTCAAGAAAGGTTTCGTGATCGAGCAGGCATTGCTGCACCACCTTCAGGCCCTCAGCGAGCTGCCCGAAGACGTGATGATCCCCGCTCGCCTGGTCGTCGACGGCGACTCCGGCGCCCGGATTCTCGCCCGCCTGGATGCCGAAGAGGGACCTAACGCGCCCATGCAAGAACTGTTCGCCGGCGGCGATTGAGATCCGCGCCTTGGCACCCGCGGACGAACGCGGGCATTTCCGCAGCGGCAACGACGATCTCGACCTATTCTTCCATCGCTTCGCCGGTCAGAACCAGTTTCGGCACCATATCGGAGTGACCTATGTGGCGGTGGAAGCCGATGCGATCGTAGGCTTCGTGACGGTAACCCCCGCCGAGATCCTGATCGATGACCTCCCGTCGGACCGCCGCGCTCGTCTTCCACATTATCCCCTCCCTGTGTTGCGAGTCACCCGCCTTGCGGTGGATCGGTCGGCCCAGGGCCGCCGCATAGGCCACGCGTTGCTGCGGTTTGCCTTGTGGCTGGCCCGGCGTACCGCCGAGCAAGTGGGATGCGTCGGGGTGGTGGTTGACGCGAAGCCCGCAGCGGTCACTTTCTACCGAAGATTCGGCTTCGAGGAGTTGGGCGTCATCGAAGGCGGCTTGCTGGATCGCCCTGCTCCGAGCGCCCTTTTCCTGCCGCTATCGGCGATTCCGTCCGGGGCGGGCGGTTGACGACTCGGGTCAAAGCAGGCAACAGCGCCTCACATTGCAACGTATCGGCATGTAAGCGTTGTTCACTTTCCGGCCCGGGATGCTACAACGTGAGCCCCCGGTCCATTACTCGTGGGTCCGTCGGCTGCTAAAAAGTCTGAAAGCAAGAATCAAGACCTGACCCACGCAGCTCGGACCCCTACAGTGTGCAAGCCTTATCCAAGCAAGGAGACCCTCAGCCAGCGCCTCGGTCTCAGCCCCCGGCAGGTTCAACGTCATGTCGCGGCGCTGGAGAAAGCGGGGCTGGTCCGACGGATAGAGAGGACGGCGGCTCATCGGGGCAAGCTGAGCAACGAATACGACCTTGCGGGACTGGTGGAGCGGCTCAAGAAGATGGAGCCGGAGTTCCGGGAGGTTGCCGAGGAGACGAAAGAGCTTCGCCGGCGCGTCGGCCGTCCGGGCGGTCTAGCGACCCGGCGGGCGCAAAAAGCGGAGCCGTGAAAAACTGAACCCCGGGCGCATGCTGACGCAGAGGCGGGTCCGGGGCTTACAAATCAATAGTATACGTAACTGAGCATGACAGTCAAGACATTTCATTTCGACGACGAGGTCCTGGACGCCCTCGAAACCTCCCTCTCCCCCGAGAGGATGGCCACCTATGTCCAGGCCGCGGACGGCGACCGGGAAAGAGCCCTGCGCTTGTATACGTGGAATACCGCCATCAGCGCCGCGTTCTATGGACCGCTCCAGGGCCTGGAAGTTGCCCTGCGCAACGCGATGCACCGCCAGCTTAGCGCGGCCTACGGGATCGATTGGTACGACAACCCGGGCTGCGGCCTCGATGCCGGGACCCTGAACCGCATTGAGGCGGCAAAAACCACGATCGCGCGCGCGGGAAACGAAGTTGATCCGCCGCACGTCGTCGCCGAGCTGTCGTTCGGGTTCTGGGTATCGCTATTGGGCAAGGGCGGCTGGATTGCGGATGGGCGGAAGGCAAACTACGACATGACGCTGTGGAGAAAGGCGCTCTACAAAGCCTTTCCGCACGGCCGCATGAGCCGCTCAGCGGTCCACACGCCTCTTGATTACCTGCGGACCCTGCGGAACCGCATCGCCCACCACGAGCCGATCTTCTCCCGCCACCTTGAGCGGGACTTCCGCTCCATCCTTGAGGTCACGGGCTGGATTTGCCCAAAGACGGCCGACTGGATCGCGCACCATAGCCGCGTCGAAGCGCTCCTGGCCAGCGACCGGGGCGTGGGTCCCCTTTCGTTCTGAGCGATTACAGGCCCCTCGCCCCTCATTCCTGGGCGCATGCCTGACCGCCGTTCTGGCCGGTCAGAAGGGTGCAACGGGGGCCGCTTGACACGCTGGCGGCCGGTGGGTACGCGGGGGTAACAGGGTCTTGTCTTTTTGAGCAGCCGACAAGGCTGCGAATCTTGGGGAGTGCAAGTCTCCCTGGCGTCAATTGCTCGATTCGGACGCCTAGCATATCTGGACTACGGGGAGGTAACGAACCGTGGGGTGCCCAGACGTAGAAGCCACGGCTGCCCCGGGCCCGAAAGGGAACGGCGGTAGGAGCCACCTGGGTGGCGAGCAAACTGGCGGGCGTGAACATAACGAAATGGCTGCAGCCCCGAGAAGACCCGCTGGACAGAAGTGGCTGTCCAGGATTGTTGTGGAGCGCCGACCCGCTGAGAGATCGGGGAAGGCCGAAGCCCTGGGGGAAGAAACGAGCGAAAGCACCTTGGGGGCCGCCGGGGTATGGGTCCAAGCACGTCAGGAAAGATTCGCAGAGATAACGTCGGGAAGGTGCTATGCCCAGCAGGGGCTGGTAGCAACCTGCAAAGACCCAAAGTACGAGGCGAAAAGCCGAGGCGAGGGGAGGGCGTAGGACTGGCGCATGAGTCCGTAGTAGCGATGACGGCGGGGTAGCACCCGCTGACGGGGTGGGAACGCCCTGTCGGTCAAGGTAACACCTTGAGCCGAGCAAAGGGGCTCTGGGCGCTTGGCGGGTCTGGAGCAGGCGAAACCCGGACGCAGAGCCGGACATAGCGGTCGATCCGCAGCCTGGAGAAGGACCGAGCCTTACGTGCAAACCGATACGGGGTGGGGTGTACATGAGCCAGCATTTAAGCTTCTGCTGTATCGGGAAGGCCGTAGGGGGAAAAGCCAAGGTCAGAACCGGACTCGGGAGATCCGACCGTCCGGGATCGTAGGGGGGCTTGCGGAAACGTGATGCATGGTCTGATGACCATTTGCCACGAAGCCGGAAACGGTGGATAAATTGGAAGTCATTGGCCTAACCATGCGCGCACCGTATTTCTACCCGACGCCCTCCCGAAGGCCCAGAACAAGTCTCAAAAAAGGAATTTTCCTCTGGCCCCAATTGTTGCGCAGAGGGGCGGAGCCCTCGATTCTTGATGGGTGGTGTTCTCTCGCCGACCGGGACTGAGTACTCGCAGATCGCGCCGGGGGCGGCGCTCCCACAAGGGATCGGTCGGGGGGGAGGGGGCGCTGAGGGCGGCATCACCTGCGGGAGCGGTGCCTCGCCGCGATGGAGCGGATCGGTCAGGGGGCTGGCCTCCTACAGGAGGTCGGAGCCCTCGATGTTGTAGGAGGCGATCCCTCTCGGCGACTTTGCCGGCTTCGGCGGGACTGGGGTCGGCCAGGGGGTTGGCCTCCCACAGGCGGTCGTAAGCAATCGGGGACAGACCACGATTTGGGGGGACCCAGGTCAGCATGGTCGGACGGCGTTTGCCGTCTCTGCACGCAGCAGAACGCTTGAAGACGGCCATTGATCATGTGTCAGGATGATTGCGCGGAAATCGTGGTCTGTCGCCTATTGTCCCCCGTCATTTTGTTGAACATTTCACTGGTAAGGTACAATCGCGCGTTTCGATTTCATCGACGGTCTCCACCCGTATGGACATCGATCAGGCTCGGACCTTCCTCGCGATCGCCGCCCATGGCAGCTTTCTCGAGGCGGCCAAGCGGCTGCACGTGACCCAATCGACGGTCAGCGCCCGCATCCACAGCCTGGAGTCCGAACTGGGCCCCAGGCTCTTTGTGCGCAACCGGGCCGGGGCCAGCCTCACGCCGGCCGGACAACGCTTTCTGCAGCATGCCAAGACCCTGGTGCTGACCGTCGAGCAGGCGCGCCACGACCTGGGCTTGCCCAGCCGCTACCGCGCCACCCTTCGCGTGGGGGGGCGGATCGCCCTGTGGGAGGATTTTCTGCCGAATTGGGTCGGGTGGATGCGGCGGACGGCACCAGACGTGTCCATCCGCAGTGAGATCGGCTTCGAGGAAGACCTCATGCGGCGGCTGATCGAAGGGACGCTCGATATCGGGCTGATGTACACGCCGAGCCACGCACCCGGCTTGGTGGTGGAGCAACTGTTCGACGAAGCCCTCGTGATGGTCAGCTCCAGCCCGGACACGCGCTGGCCGGACGAGCACTATATCTACGTGGATTGGGGCCCGGGGTTCTACGCCAAGCATCGCGAGAGCTATCCCGATCTGGAGCGGCCGGCCCAGGTGGTCAACATCGGATGGCTGGGGATCCAATTGATCTTGGCCAACGGCGGCTCCTGCTTCCTGCCCATCCGCATGGCCCGGTCCCTGATTCAATCGGGCCGCCTGTTCCCGGTTACCGAGGCCCCGGAGTTCTCGCACCCGGCCTACATGGTGTTTCCGCGGCGCGCCGAAAGCGATGTCCTGCAGCGCGCGGTCGAAGGGCTGCGCGAGTTGGCGCTGAAGGAACAAGAGCGAACCTGACGCGATCGCTTCGACACCCGGAATACGGGACAGGTGACTGCTCTTTTTAGCTGATTGCCCGGTACCTTCGGGAGAACGGGCTGAAGACCGGCACCGGCAACATCGCGCATTCCGGCACACTGAGCGCGCCGGGCTCGACCGCTCCCCGGTCAATTCCCTTGCGCGGCCCATTGCTCCAGCAAGAATTCCCGCAGGGCAAACGCATTGTTGCGCAACGGGTCGCGTGCGCTGAACAACAGAGTCAGAGAGTCTTGACGGGCGAGCTCCGCGAGCGGCCGCCAATGCTCCGGATGCCCCAGGAGCTCAGCCCGATACCGCCGTCTGAACGCGGGCCAGCGCTCGGGGTCATGGCCGTACCAACGGCGCAGCGCATCGCTCGCCCCCAACTCCCTGGCCCACCGGTCCAGTTTCAAGGCATCCTTGCGCACGCCCCGCGGCCACAGGCGCTCCACCAGCACACGGCGACCGTCTGCCGGCGCCGGGGGCTCGTACACCCGCTTGATCTCGATCTTCGGAGTCATGGAGAGAGACCTGTTAGCCGGCGCCGGCCATCCTCCGTGGTCGAATCACGGCTAGAATATACGACGCCGGGAAGACGCCGAAGCCGAGCATCCACGGGATCTGCGAGGCTGCCATCCAGAGCCGCCAGTCCGACCCATCGAAAATCGGAACAACGTCCCGGGTGAGAGCACCCACGAAGATCAAGGCGAGCACAGCCGCCCATGACCCGCGGTGGATCGACAATGTTGCGAGCGGTGTGCCCCGGCACCACGCCGCGCAAGCCCGTGATGCCAGCCCAGTTGCCGACGGCGGGCAACAGGAAACCGGCGCCTACCGCCATCGCATAGGCGAAGATCGTCCCATGGCCGCGCCTTCCCGTCCTCCGGGCGCCTCACTACGAGCATGGACCCTGCAGGTCCTGACTCCGGCAGGTGCCGTGGGTCTTTGGCTATCCGGGTACCGCCCGCGTTATTCAGTCCCAAGGTCCACCAACGGGCCCAGATCGAGCAGTTGTTGGGCGCGCTCGAACAGCTCCTTTTCCTCGAAACGGATGTGTGCACTGAGGAGCTCGGCGAACGGCTCCAGATTCTCCACCCGATCCGCGGCGATCAATCGGCGCATGGCCGCGTGCTCGCGCAGGGTCCGTTCCACCAGAGTGGTTTCGCCGACCCTTTGCAGGGCGGGCAACAGGCCGGCTTCCTCGATCTGGAAATGAGGCTCCAACTCCGTCTTAAACCGGTCCACCACGCCCGCCCATTCCTCGGGGCGGCAGGCCCTATCCCCGTGGGCCGTCTGACGCGCCCGGCGGGCAAGCACCAGACCGCTGTGATGGTCGCTGGACAGGTTGCGAAGCGAAGGGTTTCGGCGCATGGCTTCTCAGTTGCCGGCAGCGGCGAACGCCTGCTTGCGACCCGCTCGCGTGTGGCTCCCGCCGGCTGGTGACGCCAACCGCTCGACTCCGATTTCGTCGTTCACCGTGGCCAGAAGCTCGCGGATGGATCCGGGCTGCTCGCAGCACAGCGCCTCCGCCGCCAAGGCGCGCATACGCTCCGAGGCGACATTGCGCACCGCCCACTTCACCCCCGGCAGTGCGGCGGGACTCATGCTGAGTCCGCCAAATCCCATTCCCAGCAACAGCAGCGCCATTGCCGGATCCCCGGCGATCTCGCCACACACGGTCACCGGTTTGCCCACGTGAAGGGCCGAATCCGCGACCTGTTTGAGAGCCAGAAGCAACGCCGGATGCGCGGGGTCGAGGCGGGCGGAGACTCGTGAATTGTTGCGGTCCGCCGCCAACAGATACTGCGCCAGGTCGTTGGTCCCGACCGACAGGAAGTCCGCCCGACGGGCCAGCGCCTCGGCCTGATAGACGGCCGCCGGCACCTCGATCATGACGCCGATGGGAGGACGCGAGACCGGCGAGCCTTCGTCCTTCAGTTGCTGTATCGCCTGTGCGAGCATTTCCAACGCCTGTTCCAGCTCATCGACCCCACTGATCATGGGCAGCAGTAGACGCAGGTTGCCCAATCCGACATTGGCTCGCAGGGCGGCTCGCAGCTGCGTCAAGAATATCTCCGGATGATCCAGCGTAAAGCGGATGCCCCGCCGGCCAAGGGCCGGGTTGGCCCCGGCATCGGCGACGAGGTAAGGCAAGTTCTTGTCCCCACCCACGTCGAGGGTACGCAGTGTGACGGGCAAGGGGCTCATCGCCTGCAACGCCTGCCGATAGATCTGCTGTTGTTCGTGCTCGCTGGGCAGGCGGTCGAACAGCATGAAGGGCAGTTCGGAGCGAAACAGCCCTATGCCCGCCGAACCGGCCGATGCCGCCGCCTCCGGGTCGAAGCTCAGCCCCGCATTGATGAAGAGGTCCACCCTGGCGCCATCTGGCGTCACCGCATCGAGTCCCCGCACCGCCTCGAGGGCCTGCACCGAGCGCCTCTGGCTTTCGATGGTGTGCTCGAATTCCTGACGCATGGATGCGCCCGGGCGCAGATGCACCTGACCTGCGGTCCCATCCACCACCAGCTCCTGGCCATCCAGGTGCGCCAAGGGCAGACCAGACACCCCGACCACCGCGGGAATGCCCAGTGCGCGGGCGAGGATGGCGGCGTGGGAGAGAGCCGACCCTTCGCCGGAGATGATTCCGACCAGATTTCCGTTCTGCGCCTGGCCGATATCGATGGCGCTCAGCGACTGGCCGATCAGCACCGTGGCGTCCTGCCCGATCGCCACCGCGCCGGAGGTACCCAGCAGCTTCGCCAGGATTCGACCACCGAGCGCCCGGATATCCGCCGCCCGCTCTCGCAGGTAGGGGTCCTGCATGGCGTCGAACCGGGACGCGTACACCTCAATGGCGCGAGATACCGCACTCGGCGCCCAAACGCCCTGCTGCCGCACCAGGCCCAGCATGGCATCCAGGATCTCCGCGCTATCCAGCAGCAAACCATAGGCGTCAAACAGGGCGCGGTCCGCCTCCGACAGAACGCCTAGCAGGTCTCCGCCGAGCGCGGCCACTTCCTCCCGGACCTCTTGCACTGCCCCGCGCAATCGGGCTTCCTCGGCCTGGGTGTCATCGACGGTACGATTGGGGATTTGCCCGATCCGATCGGCACCGAGCACCACCACGCCGCGCCCCAAGGCCAGGCCCGGCGCACCCGCCAGTCCTTCGATCCGCCTCGGCACCGACTCCTGTGGACGGCACAGCCTGCACCACTCGCCGCTCGCCTTCGCGTACGCGATCGCGCCGCCGAGTTGTGCGGCGGCGGTGGCAAGGAACGCCTCGTCGGCATCGTCGAAGCGGCGCGCTTCGCGCTGCCGCACCACCAGGACACCCTGAACCTTCGTCTTGTGAACAACGGGCACACCGAGAAAGCTCCGGTATGGTGCCACCCCCGTCTGACGCAGAAAGTCTTGATCGAGCCCGGGCGGAACCACCTCCAGGTTGAGGGCTCGACGGCTCTCGGCAACCCGCCCTATCAGGCCCTTGCCAAACCCGCAGTCGACCTTGCCCACCACCCGGGACGAAAGGCCATCCGTAGCAGCGATCACATGCCGGCGATCGTCCTCATCGGTAAAGTAGACCGTGCAGACATCAGCGCCCATAACCTCGCGGGTCCGGCGCACCAACACGGCCAGCGCATTCTCCAGGTTGGGGGCGGAGTCCACCTCGTGAACGATCCGCGTGAGCTCCGCAAGGCGCCGACCGGGTTTTGACTCTGCGCTGACCATTGCGCAACGCCTTCCTTCAATGCTCGCCCTTGGTTCGCAACAAGCCGGCCAGACGGTTGCCCTGCTTCTGCGGTCCACCCAGGGGAAACAGCCCATGCAGGTAGCGATTGGAGCCTCTCGTCGCGCCCCACACCTGGCGGAAATGGCGGATCATGTCGCGCACGCTGGCCTGGTAGCCCTGCTTGGCATAGCGCTCACGCAGAAACCGAATGACCTCCCAGTGCTCGGTATTGAGCTCCAGGCCTTCATTCGCCGCCTGGACCCTGGCGAACCCCTCGGACCAGTCGGCCGGGTCTACCAGATAGCCTTCGCTGTCGGTCAGGATCATCCGGCCGTCCACTGAGACAGGTCGGGTGCTCATGCCCGGATAGGCATTGCTGCCCGCAGGAAATTCGCCGGGCGCCCCGGCGGAATTGTTCTCGGACTGCGTAATGGACCAGAGGTCGACCAGGATCTCGTCGACCAGACGTCCGTGATAGCGTTCGACGCCCGATACCAGAACCTTCCCGCTGCCCGGAGGAAGCTCGAATTGCGCGACACCGGAGCGATCCGTCAGGACAGGGTCCGTCTCGAGCCCGTCCGCATCCATCCGCAGCACCACCGGCGTGCGCTTCAACGGCTCGTTGGTAAACTTCATTACGACCCGTACCGCAATCATCGTCTGTTCTCCTGTTCCCGACCCAGCGTCGATGAACATCGGCGACAGGCCGGCTTGCCGATGCACAGGTCCCCGGGGGCACCGCGAGCCGGCGGTTTCGACCCCGCCGGCGGACCCCTGCCGTCGGCCGCGCCAACGGCACTGACCAGTTCGCGGTGGCCCGGGGATGCTTGCTTTTCGAATACGATTCGTACTATACACAGGGATTAAAATATTAAATAACGATATTTATTGGACTATGTTATCGGAATTATCGATAGAAAGACGAGCGAGTGAGTGCCCGCAGATCGCGCCGGGGGCGGCGCTCCCACAAGGGATCGGTCGGGGGGGCGCTGAGGGCGGCATCACCTGTGGGAGCGGTGCCTCGCCGCGATGGAGCGGATCGGCTAGGGGGCTGGCCTCCTACAGGCGGTCGGAGCCCTCGATGTTGTAGGAGGCGAGCCCTCTCGGCGACTTTGCCGGCTTCGGTGGGACTGGGGTCGGCCAGGGGGTTGACCTCCCACAGGGGGTCGGGGATCTCGATGTTGTGGGAGGCGAGCCCTCTCGGCGACCTTGCCGGCTTCGGTGGGATTCCGATCGGCCAGGGGGCTGGCCTCCTACAGGGGGTCGGAGCCCTGCATGTTTGATGGGATGCGGTGACGAAGGAACCGCATCTGGTCGCGATCGATGCGGTCCGTGCCGCGCCGCATCCTTCGTTGGATGCGGCGCAGTCGGAGGGAGCCTGGGCCGGCCTCAGGCCGCCAGCTTGCGCAGCACGTACTGCAGGATGCCGCCGTGGCGGTAGTACTCGACCTCGTTCGGGGTATCTATGCGCACTCGGGCCTGGAACTGCTTGTTCGAGCCGTCCGGCGCGGTGGCGGTGACCTCGACCACTTTGGCCGATCCGTCGCCGAGGCCGGTGATGTCATAGGTCTCGCAGCCGGTGAGGCCCAGGGCCTTCGCGCTCTCGCCGTCGCGGAACTGCAGGGGCAGCACGCCCATGCAGACCAGGTTGGTGCGGTGGATGCGCTCGTAGCTCTCGGCGATCACCGCGCGTACCCCCAACAGCCGCGGGCCCTTGGCGGCCCAGTCCCGGGATGAGCCGGAGCCGTACTCCTTGCCGGCGATGACGACTGCGGGTACGCCGTCGGCCTGGTAGCGCATGGCCGCATCGTAGATGCTCATCGGCTCCCCGCCCGGCTGGTGCAGGGTGACCCCGCCCTCGGTGCCCGGCGCCATCAGGTTGCGCAGACGGATGTTGGCGAAGGTGCCGCGCATCATCACCTCGTGATTGCCGCGCCGCGAGCCGTAGGAATTGAAGCCCTCCGGCGGCACGCCATGCCTGATCAGGTAGGTGCCGGCCGGGGAGTCGGTCTTGATCGAGCCGGCCGGGGAGATGTGGTCCGTGGTCACCGAATCGCCCAGCAGTGCCAGGGCGCGGGCGCCGTGGATGTCGGCGACGTCCCCGACATCCATGGTCATGCCGGTGAAATAGGGCGGGTTGCGGATGTAGGTCGAGTCGTCACTCCAACCGAAGCGCTCGCCCTCGGCGCCGGCCAGGCGATTCCAGTTGGAGTCCCCCTTGAACACCTCGGCATAGGCCTGACGGAAGCCCTCGGGGGTTACGTTGGAATTCATCACCTCGGCGACCTCGCGTTGCGTCGGCCAGATATCGCGAAGGAAGACCTCCCGCCCGTTGGCATCGGTGCCCAGCGGCTCGTTGTACAGATCTATGTCCATGGTGCCGGCGATCGCGTAGGCGACCACCAGCGGCGGAGAGGCGAGGTAGTTCATCCGGGCCAGGGGATGCACCCGCCCTTCGAAGTTACGGTTCCCCGACAGCACCGCGGTCACGGTCAGGTCGCCATCCTCGATGGCCCTGGCGACCGGCTCGGGCAGGGGTCCGGAGTTTCCGATACAGGTGGTGCAGCCATAGCCGACGATATGGAAGCCCAGCGCCTTCAGCTCGTCGAGCAGGTTGGCGCTTCTCAGATAGTCTGTGACCACCAGGGAGCCGGGGGCCAGTGAGGTCTTGACCCAGGGCTTGACCCGCAGGCCCAGGGCATGGGCCTTCTTCGCCACCAGGCCGGCGCCGATCATCACCGACGGGTTGGAGGTGTTGGTGCAGGAGGTGATGGCGGCGATGACCACGTGGCCGTCGGCGATCTCCACGCGCTCACCGTGAATCTCGGTGCCGACCGGCTCCACCTGTGGCAGATGGCGCTCCCGTTTGAGCGCCGCGATGTCGTGCCGGAACGCGGCCTTGGCCTCGACCAGCTCGATCCGGTCCTGGGGGCGCTTGGGGCCGGCCAGCGACGGCACGACGGTCGAGACGTCCAGCTCCAGGGTCTCGGAATAGTCGGCGACGCGGCTGTCGTCGCGCCACATACCCTGGGCCTTGGCGTAGGCCTCGGTCAGACTTATCTGGTCCTCGGAGCGGCCGGTCAGGCGCATGTAGTCGAGGGTTTCGTCGTCGATCGGGAACAGGCCGCAGGTGGCCCCGTATTCCGGGCCCATGTTGGCGATGGTCGCGCGGTCGCCCATGGGCAGGTGGGACAGGGCGTCGCCGTAGAACTCCACGAACTTGCCGACCACCCCGTGCTTGCGCAGCATCTGGACGATGGTCAGCACCAGGTCGGTGGCGGTGGCGCCTTCGGGCAGCCGGCCGGTGAGCTTCATGCCGACCACCTTGGGCACCAGCATGGAGACGGGCTGGCCCAGCATGGCGGCCTCGGCCTCGATACCGCCCACGCCCCAGCCCAGCACGCCGATGCCGTTGACCATGGTGGTGTGGGAGTCGGTGCCGACCACGGTGTCCGGGTAGGCCTGGGTCGTGCCGTCGACCTCCTTGGCGAACACCACCCGGGATAGATATTCCAGGTTCACCTGATGGACGATGCCGGTATCCGGCGGGACAACCTTGAAATTATCGAAGGCATGCTGTCCCCACTTGAGGAATTGGTATCGCTCCTTGTTGCGTGAGAATTCGATCGCGGCGTTCAGGTCCGCAGCGTCGTCGGTCCCGAACTTGTCGACCTGCACCGAGTGGTCGATGACCAGCTCGGCGGCCTGCAGCGGATTGATCTTCTGAGGATCCCCGCCCAGGGCTTCCATGGCATCGCGCATGGCGGCCAGGTCGACCACGGCGGGCACGCCGGTGAAGTCCTGCATCAGCACGCGGGCCGGGCGGTATTGGATCTCGTCGGCGGGCTCGGCCTGGGGATCCCAGGCGGCCAGCTGCTCGATATCGGCCTTGGTCACGGTGGTGCCGTCCTCGTGGCGCAACAGGTTCTCCAGGAGGATCTTCAGGGAGAAGGGCAGGCGCTCGCTGCCGGGAACCCGATCGATGCGAAAGATCTCGTAGGCGGTGCCGCCGACATCGAGGGTGGACCGGGCGCTGAAACTGTCGCTCATGGATCGAGGCTCCGCTGGTGTGGCTGGCAGGACTGCCGGGCGCGTGGGTGGGCCCGCATCCGGGGGAAGGGACAGGGCCGCGGAACGCGAAGTTTACCGGGCAGGGTCGGGAAAATCACCCGCCGCCCGGTGCGTGCTTGCCGCGGGACGGCGGGCAATTGGCGCCTCAGCGCGGACGCGCGGTCTCGGGCCGGGACCTGGCGCCGAAGCCCGGCAGGGCGTACCAGTCCAGCCGCCGGGTGAGCACCATGGCCAGGGCGAGCAGGCCGAACAGCAGCAGCGAGCCCATCAGCAGGGCGTTGTCCTCGCTGATCAGCAGGCCGTACAGGGCCGCGAACAGGGCACCGAGCAGGGCGGCGAAGCCCAGACCGCGCCTCGGGCTGCCCAGCACGTGCACCAGATAGTAGCCCAGCAGGGCGACGCTGGCACTGCTCGCGCTCAGATAGGCCCAGGCGAAAGGGATGTGCTCGGACAGGCTGAGCAGCAGCAGGAAGAACAGCGCCAGGGCCAGACCGACCAGCAGGTACTGGGCCGGGTGGATGCGCAGGCCCTTGAGCAGCTCGAACAGGAAGAAGGCCGCGAAGCCCACCAGGACGAACAGGAAGTCGTACTTGAGGGCCCGGTTGGCCATGGAGTAGATGTTCACCGGCTCGACCAGGCCCACCTCGAATCCCTCCAGGCAGCCCTGGCTGCAGCCGGCGCCCCGGGTGGCCTGCTCCAGAAACTGGCGCGGCGCATTGGTGGCCAGACCGGTGACCTCCCATTCGGCGTGGAAGCCCGCCGGGCTGCTGCTCTGGGTCCGCGGGTCGGGCAGGAAGCGCCCGGAGAAGCTGGGGTGGGGCCAGGCCGAATCGAGCACGACGCGGGTCTGGTCCGCCAGGGGCACAAAGCCCAGAGAGCGGGTGCCGCTCAGGGCCAGGCCGAGCGTGAAATCGAAGGTTTGCGGGCTGCCCGGGTGCAGGTCGGCCAGTTCGGCGTGGATGCCGTCGGGCATGCCCGCGATCCCGGTGCCGCGGGCGAATTCCAGCTCTTTGCCTTGCCAGAGCAGGGTCGGGGGCCGGGCCAGCCCGCGGGTGTCATCCAGAGGCAGGGCGAGGCTCGCCCGGCCCCAGGTGATGACTGAATCCTCGGCGTGGTGCTTCACCGGCAGCTGCGCGGGCAGCTCAAAGAGGCCCTGGATGCGGCCGTCCCAGCGGTAGACCAGGACGCGGAACAGGCCCCGGTGCTTGAAGTCCGTCGCCAGATCTCCGTTCACCTGGGCTGCCTTGGGCAGCAGGTACAGGGCGCCCTCCCGGTGCTGAGGCCGTTCACGCCGGACCTTGGCCTCGGCTCCGTCCGGACGCTCCCAGATCACCTCCTTATAGGTCTCGCTATAGGGCAGTGCCAGCACCGGCCCCATCAGCCGCTGGGCCCCGGCGTAGCTCGCCTCGACCTGGCCGAGGACCTCGGCCTGGCGCCCCTGGCGCTCGAGCACCGTGCCCCGGATAAGGCTCAGGGGCCAGAGCAGCAACAAGGCGAGAAAGGCCGTGACCAGGGCCTTGAACAAGAGTGTCTTCTGCATGGCAGTCTCCCTCCAGTCGTGTCGGAGAACAGCATGCGACCCTCGGGTGAGGTCTGGGTGAAGCGCCGGTGAATTCTGGTGAAGCGGGGGTGAGATTCCTATGTCCGAAAAACGGCAATTGGAACCGCCAAGGCGCGAAGGACGCCAAGGCAGATAAGCAGCTAATGCGGAAAAATGCCTTTCACTCGAAGGGTGACTCGGATGTCGCGGATATATCCTTGTAACGCTTTGCGATCTTGGCGCCTTAGCGGTTCAAATTCTCTTGACAGGACTAAATCAAGCTGCGGTTTAGCCGACAGCCGGCAGTCGCAGGTTGGCGCAAGCCCCGCCGCCGTCCCGATTGTCGAGACTGATCCGGCCGCCGTGCAGCTCGGCCACCTCGCGTACGAAGGTCAGACCGAGGCCGGTGCTCTTCTTGCCCGTTGCCGGCCGGGGCAGGGAGTAGAAGCGCTCGAAGACCTGGGTGGCGGCGTAGTCCGGTATGCCCGGCCCGCGGTCGCAGACCTGCGCCAGGACCCAGCCGTCGGAGCGCTCGATGCGCAGCTCCACCGCGGCGCCTGCCGGTGAGAAGGCCAGGGCGTTGTCCACCAGATTGCCGAGGGCCTGGCGCAGCAGGAACTCGTCCCCCCTGACGGCGGCCGGGTCTCGGGGAGTCAGGTGCAGGTCGATGCCCCGGGCCTCGGCGGTGGGTGCCTGGGACTTCAGCACCGCCCGGGCGATCGCCGCCAGATCCAGGATCCCGGCATCGTGCAACGTCTGCTGCTGCTCGACGCGCGCCAGATCCAGCATCTTGTCGGCCACCAGGCGCAGGCGCTCCTCCTGCTCGCGGATATTGGCCAGAAACCGCCGGCGGTCCTCGGCCGGCACGTCAGGCTCGGCCAGCAGCTCTGCGGCCCCGCGGATGGCCGCGAGCGGACTCTTGAGCTCGTGGGTGAGGGTGTGCACGTAGTGCTCGACATACTGCTTGCCCTCCAGGCGCTCGCGCATGGCGTGCAGGGCCTGGCCCAGCTCGGCCAGCTCCCGGGCGCTGGAGCGGGGCGGGGCGCGGCGATGCCCCTCGGCCACGTCCCGCGCATAGCGGCTCAGGCGGCCGATGGCGCGGGTCAGGCGCCAGGCGAACAGGGCCCCCATGAGACCGGTGAACAGCACCAGCAGCAGGCCCTGTGTGCGCAGTCTGGCCTGGCTACGCTCGATGAACGGCTGCACGCTCAGCCCCGGTTTGGCGACGCTGACCACGCCGATTACCCGGCCGCCGCTCAACACCGGTGCGGCCACGTGCATCACACTGCTGCGCGGGTCGGCCGGGTCGTCGCGGGTGCTGCGCGCCCCGTAATGGTTGCGCAGGGTCAGATAGACGTCGCGCCACTGGGAGTAGTCGCGCCCGACCTCCGTCGGGTCCGTGGAGGCCAGCACCCGGCCGTGGGCGTCGGTGACGTACACCCGATAGTCCAGGCGCTGCTTGCGCACGTCCCAGATCCCGGCGTCCACCCCGCGGTGGTGGTAGCGCTCCAGCGCCTCGGCGAGCCGCCCCTGCTCGAGGCGGCCCGAGGCGAGCTCGGGCGCGACCAGCTCGGCCAGCAGGTTGGCACTGTCGACCAGGGTGTCCTCCATGGCGTCGCGCACGCCGGGCTTGACCTCCTGCACCAGAACGCGAAGCACGAACGCCGCAGCCAGGGCGACCACCGCCAGATAGCCCAGCCCGACCACGACAGAGATCCTCACCGACGGGGCTCGATGCTGTAGCCCAGGCCGCGGTGGGTGGTGATGGGGTCGCTCCCGGGGTGGATCACCCGAAGCTTGGCCCGTAGCGTCTTGACGTGGGTATCCACGGTGCGCTCCAGGCTGTGCTCAGGAGCGGTCCAGACCCGTTGCATCAGCTGGGCCCGAGAGAACACCCGCCCGGGGTGCTCCAGCAGGGTCCTGAGCAGCAGGTGCTCGTAGCGCGTCAGCTCCAACGCCTGCCCCCAGTAGTGGACCCTCTGCGTTTGCTGGTCCACTTGGAAAGGGCCATCCCCGCAAGGCCCGGGGGCCGCGGCCGGGGCGTTGGACTGCGCGCGGCGCAGGACGCTACGCACCCGCGCGGTCAGCTCCCGGGGGCTGAACGGCTTGACCACGTAGTCGTCGGCGCCGATCTCCAGGCCGATGACCCGGTCGATCTCGTCGGCGCGGGCGGTCAGGAAGATCACCGGCAACTGGGATTCGCGGCGCAGCTCGCGGCACAGGTCGAAGCCGTTGATGTCCGGCAGACCCACGTCCAGGACCAGCAGATCGGCGCGGCCGGCGCGGGCCGCGGCGAGGCCGTCGTGGCCAAGCAGGTGGTGCTCGATCGCGAAGCCCTCGCTGCGCAGGGCGTAGATCAGGGTGTCGGCGATCGCCTGCTCGTCCTCTATCAGCAGGATGCGGCGGCGCCGCCGCGCTGTGGTCGCCGATGGGTCCTGGAGATGCATGGGCAGGCCCCGCCCCCTCGCCGGGCTGTCTCGAAGCACGGCCGGGGTCTGACGGCGACGCCGGGGGGTGCCGGGAGGCGCGGCCCCGGAGAAGACAAGCGGCCCCCGGAAGGACCGACTATATCACCGGGCGGATGACTGGTGCTGTTGGCGCCCGACCTCAGATCGGCCAGGGGAAGGTGAGGCTGGCCGACGCTACGGCCGCCCCCAGTAGGGCACCGATCAGGACGTCGCTGGGGTAGTGCAGGCCGAGCACCACGCGCGAGGCCGCCGTAAGCAGGGTGAACGGCACGAGCACCAGGGCGAGCGCAGGGAAGTAGACCAAGGCCACGAGGGTGAAGCCGACCGCGTGCAGAGTGTGCCCGGAGGGGAAGCTGTAGTGGTCCAGGGGGGGTATGCCGGGGCGGATGGTCGACTCGATGTCGCAGGGGCGCTCGCGGATGGTGTTTCTCTTGAGCAGCTTGTAGAGCAGCAGCGAGATCCCGCCGACCAGCAGCATGTGCACTGCGGCCGTCAACCCGGTCCGGCCCTGGCTGAGCGCCAGGCTGGCCATCAGGCTGTACCAGAACACCCCGTTGCCGAGCCGGCTGACCAGCTTGAACAGCAACAGCACCGGCCGGTGGCGCGTCCAGCGGTTCCAGGCGAGGCACAGCACCACCTCGGATTCATTCATTCGTCGAAGCAAGGCGCGCATCGGGCACCTCCTGCGGCCGGGCCTGGCCGGAAACTTGACGCATCAGCTCTTCGAGGTCGCCGATCAGCCGGGGCCAGCCCAGGCTCAGCGCGGCCGTTCGGGCGTTGACCCGGTTCTGCCCGGCGAGCGCGGGACTCTCGGCGAGCCCCAGCGCACAGCGCACGAACTCCCGATCGTCGTCGAGCCTTGCCAGCATGCCGTCGCGACCATTTCGGATGTGCTGACGGGCCGCCGCGTAGTCGTAGGCCGCGATCGCCAGCCCGCTGGCCATGGCCTCCAGCACCACGTTGCCGAAGGTCTCGGTGGTGCTCGGGAACAAGAACAGGTCACCCGATGCGTAGTGCTCGGCGAGCTCAATACCGGTCTTGTTGCCGGTGAACACGAAGTCCGGATGCAGCTTGCGGCGCCGCCCCAGCTCCGGTCCGTCCCCCACCAGCACGAAGCGGCTGCCCGGGACGTGAGCCCGGATCGCCTCGAAGGCCCGGACGGCGAGGCCGAGATTCTTCTCGGCGGCCAGGCGGCCCACATAGAGCACTGCCAGCTGATCCTCTTCGAGACCCCAGGTCTGGCGCAGCTCCGGTCGGCGTTGTGCCGGATTGAACAGATCGGTATCCACCCCCCGGGGAAAGACACGCAGACGCTCGATACCGCGCTCGCCGAGCTGGGCGGCGAGATCTCGGGTGGGCACCAGGGTGAGCTGGGATCGGTTGTGAAAGCGGCGCAGGGAGCGCCACACCGACTGCTCGATCAGACCCAGCCCGTAATGGCGGCAGTATTGCTGGAAGTTGGTGTGATAGCCCGAGATCGCCGGTATGCCCAAGCGCCGTGCCGCTGCGAGCGCCGATCGCCCCAGGGGGCCCTCGGTGGCGATGTAGAGCACCTGAGGCGGGCGGTGGGTCCAGGCCCGCTTGAGGGCGCGGGTGATCGGCAGGCCGAAGCGAAGATCCGGGTACCGCGGGATGGGCAGCCCCGGGGCGAGTATCTCGCACAGCCCTGGCTCGACGCGCGGGAAGCTCCCGGCGCCCCTGGCGCGGGCGGACCAGGGTGATCCGGTGTCCCTGCTGCCTGAGGCCCTCCACCATGGCACGCAGGGTACGCGCCACCCCGTTGATCTCGGGCGGGTAGGTCTCGGTGACGACGCCTATGTCCATGAGCAACGCTGCAGCTGGGGCTCGCCAGCCCGGTCGAGGATACCGGACGTGGGGCAGGGCGGAGTGTCGGGGACGCCGCCGGGCAGCTCGGCCAGGGCCTGGCGGATGGCCAGATGGGCCGCGCGGGAGAGGTCGCTCCGGTCCCTCTCCCGGGTCTGGATGGGTGTGCAAAAGCGGACCCGGACTTCGATCGCAGGGGCGGGCAAGAGCCGTAACAAGTGCGGCAGCAGGGCGTCGTCGCCGATGAAAGGGGCTCTGGGGCTGAGCCGTCCCGGCTCCAGGTAACGGATGGCGACCGGGATGATCGGGCGCCCGGGATCCAGCGCCGGGGCGAGCAGCCGCGGAAAGAAATGCCTCACGTCGTAACCGTTCGTGGTCGTGCCCTCCGGGAAGAGCGCCAGGTCCTGATTCGCCTCGAGCACCTCGGCCATCTGCCGGCCGATGTGCCTCAGATCGCCGGCGCCACGGCGGAAGAACAGGGTTCCGATCCGGGCCGCCAGCCAGCCCGCCAATGGCCAGTGCCGCACCTCGGATTTGGCGACCAAGCGCAGGGGACGCAGCGCGCCCAGCACCGGGATGTCCAGCCAGGACACATGGTTGCAGACCAGCAGCCCGCCAGCCTGGCTTGCCTCGCCGGCCACGCGGATGTGCATACGCAGGATACGACAGAGCCGTGCATACCACCAGCTGACCAAGCTCGCCGGCGGGTGCCGGAGCAGCCCCAGCGCGGAGCAGCGGTGGGATCGCGGTGGTGATGGCGCTGTCTGCGACCAAGGGCAGGCAGACCGGCAGGCGCGGGATGACGCGAAACCGGGTCGCCCGCCTCGGACTCGGCCGCTCGGGACGGATGATGGCGCTCATGGACCAGCTCCCCTTTGTTTTGTGGGATGCTAGGTGCGGAGCGTTTCACGTGAGGGGCAGGCCGATGACAGCGGCGGGAAGGTTTCGTGAAGGCTCTGTGACCCGAACGGTCAGGCCCCGTCCGGGCGGCTTGCCGCCTCGCTGAGCAGGCGCTCGCAGCCGCGCGCCAGACGGCGGCGCTGCAGCAATATGCCCAGGCGGGTGCCGCCGCACTGGCGCCATAGCAGGGCGGCCCGTATGCCGGCGAGCAGCAGCGCCCGGATCCGGGCGACGTTGAGGGCGTCACCCAGGTAGCGGGGCTCGCCGTGGACCATGATCCGCGGCTGCAGGGTCGCGATGCTGACGGTGTAGGTCTCGGCGAGATCGCCGAGCGTGCTGGGGTGGGTGAGGCCCAGCGGCTCCAGGCGCCCGGCAATCAATGAGATGCGCCCGCCGATGGTCTCCATCAGTCCGGGGGTGCGACCAGCCTTGCGCTCGAGATCCAGCAGACTCAGCACATAGCGCAAGGTTTCGATACTGCGCCCGGGTCCGCCGGCAAGCTGGTCGCGCAGACAGCTGAGGCCGGCGCTGACTCCCCCGAGCCCGCCGTAGACCGCCTCGACGCTGGACGCGTCGATCTGAAACAGACTATGGATGCTGGCCTCCAGCGGCCGCGCCGGGATGCTTCCGCGCCGGGCGATGCCCACCACCAGCGTGGCGGCCTGGAACAGCCCTGCCAGGGCGATGAGGCGGTCTCGCTTGCTTCTCATGTCGCTCAGGTCCGGTTGCCGGCCGATTCGATGACGCCGCCGCCCAGACAGTCGTCACCCTGATAGAAGACCACCGACTGGCCCGGGGTGATCGCACGCTGGGGCCGGGCGAATTCGACCCGGCAGCACGCCTGGGCCAGCAGTTGCACCTTGCAGCGCTCGAGCGGCTGGCGGTGGCGGATGCGGGCGGTGCACTCCAGACTGTCCATGCTCGGGGGCGTGCCCGCGACCCAGTGCAGCCGCGATGCACTGAGGACCGTCGAGAGCAGCCAGGGATGATCGTGATCCTGGGCGACGATCAGGCGATTGTGCTCCAGGTCCTTGGCGATCACGAACCAGGGGGCCTCCTCGCCACCTGCCATGCCGCCGAGCCCGAGGCCTCGACGCTGGCCCAGGGTGTAATACATCAGCCCCTGGTGCTCGCCGACCAGCTGGCCGGCGGCGGTGACGACCGGCCCCGGCCGGGCGGGCAGAAAGCGCCTCAGGAAATCGCGAAAGCGCCGCTCGCCGATGAAGCAGATGCCGGTGCTGTCCTTCTTGTCGTGGTTGGGCAGTCCGGCTGCCTGGGCGCGGGCGCGCACCTGGGGCTTGGTCAGCTCGCCCAGCGGAAAGTGGCTGCGCGCGAGCTGTCCCTGATCGAGCTGATGGAGGAAATAGGACTGGTCCTTGTCCTCGTCGCAGGCGCGCCGCAGGTGCCAGCCGCCGGACTCGCCGCTGATCCGGGCGTAATGGCCGGTGGCGATTCCTGCGGCCCCGCTTGCCAGGGCGTGATCGAGGAACGCCCGGAACTTGATCTCCCGGTTGCAGAGCACGTCCGGATTGGGGGTGCGCCCGGCCCGGTATTCCGCCAGGAAGTGGCTGAATACCCGATCCCAATATTCGGCGCTGAAGTTCACCGTCTCCAGGGGGATGCCCAGGCATCCGGCAACCGCGCGGGCGTCGGCGAGGTCCTCGGCGGCCGAGCAGTAGGCCTGGGTGTCGTCCTCCTCCCAGTTCTTCATGAACAGGCCGCGCAGCTGCCAGCCGTGCTCCAGCAGCAACAGCGCCGCAACCGCAGAATCCACGCCACCGGAGATTCCGACCACGAGCGGTGCGCTCGACGGGGCGCTCACGGCCGCACCGCAGGCCGCCGGCTTGGGGCCGGGCTTGGGGCCGGGCCGCGCAAGGCTCAGTCCACCTCGACCAGGAGCCCCAGGGGGTAGCTCAGCCCCGCGAGGTGGTCTTCCAGGGCCCGCAGCACCAGAGGGCTGCGCAGTCTGGGCGCGGCCGCCCGGATCTCCGCGGAACTCAGCCAGCAGGTGCGCAGGATGTCCGCATCGAGCGGGCGTTCGGAACGATGATCCGTGACCGTGCCGGAAAAGCAAAACCGCAGGTAGGTGTCGCCGGCGGGGGGGACGCGCCACCGATAGACGCCCACCAGCGCCTGGGGCGAGAACTGCCAGGCGGTCTCCTCCAGCACTTCGCGGATCACGGCCTGCTCGATGGACTCCGCCTCCTCCAGATGGCCCGCCGGCTGATTCAGGACCAGGCGCCCGGCGACGCGCTCCTCCACCAGCAGGAATCGACCCTCGCGCTCGATGACTGCGGCAACAGTGGTCCTGGGGCGCCAGTGCATGCGCGGCATTCTACCTGAGGCCCTGGCGGGAGCCGATTGCACGAGCCATCGCGCAGAGCGGCCCCGGTTACCTCGATCAGGGGGGCGGATGATAGACTGCGCCCATTTTGCAGCATTCGAAGCGGGGGGGAAACATGGCTTACGACAAGATCGAGGTGCCGGCCGAGGGGAAGCGGATCGGCGTCAACGCCGATTTTTCGCTGAGTGTGCCGGACCGGCCCATCATTCCTTTCATCGAGGGTGACGGCATCGGTGTGGACATCACCCCGGTGATGAAGCATGTAGTGGATGCGGCGGTGCACAAGGCCTACGGCGGGCGTCGGCGCGTCGCCTGGATGGAGGTCTATGCGGGTGAGAAGGCCAACCGCATCTACGGGCAGGACGTCTGGCTGCCGGAGGAGACGCTGGAGGCGGTCAAGGAGCTCACGGTGTCCATCAAGGGCCCCCTGACCACCCCGGTGGGCGGCGGCATCCGCTCGCTCAACGTGGCCCTGCGCCAGCAGCTCGACCTGTACGTCTGCCTGCGTCCGATCCGTTATTACCCGGGAACGCCCAGCCCGCTGAAGCGACCCGAGCTGACCGATATGGTGATCTTCCGGGAGAACTCCGAGGACATCTACGCCGGTATCGAGTGGGCGGCCCAGTCGCCGGAAGCGAAGAAGCTGATCCGTTTCCTGCAGCAGGACCTGGGGGTGACCAAGATTCGCTTCCCGGACACCTGCGGCATCGGCATCAAGCCGGTCTCCAGCGAGGGCACCAAACGGCTGGTGCGCAAGGCGATCCAGTACGCCATCGACAATGACCGGGCCTCGGTGACCCTGGTGCACAAGGGCAACATCATGAAGTTCACCGAAGGCGCCTTCAAGACCTGGGGCTACGAGCTCGCGGCGGAGGAATTCGGGGCCGAGGAGATCGACGGCGGACCCTGGTGTGCCTTCGAGAATCCCAAGACCGGCAAGCGCATCGTCATCAAGGACGTGATCGCCGACGCCTTCCTGCAGCAGATCCTGCTGCGCCCGGCGGAATACGACATCATCGCCACGCTCAACCTCAACGGCGACTATATCTCCGATGCCCTGGCCGCCCAGGTCGGGGGGATCGGCATCGCCCCGGGGGCGAATCTCTCCGACAGCGTGGCAATGTTCGAGGCGACCCACGGCACGGCGCCCAAGTACGCCGGCCAGGACAAGGTGAATCCGGGCTCGCTCATCCTCTCGGCCGAGATGATGCTGCGTCATCTGGGCTGGACCGAGGCGGCGGACCTGATCGTCAAAGGTATGTCCGCGGCGATTGCCGCCAAGACCGTGACCTATGATCTCGAGCGGCTGATGGAAGGCGCGAAGCTGCTCAGCTGCTCCGGCTTCGGAGAGGCCATGGTCTCCCACATGTGACCCTGGCGGACTGCGCCCGCCGCGCGCCCGCGCGCTGGGCGTCCCCGGGGAGGCTCGCCGCTACTCGGGGACGGCGTGAAGGTTCATTGCGTGCAGCCCTTTGGGGCCTTCGCTGATCTCAAACTCCACCTTCTGGCCCTCTTTGAGGGTCTTGTAGCCATCCATCATGATCGCGGAGAAATGGACGAAGACGTCATTCTGCCCCTCGTCGGGCGTTACGAATCCGTAGCCCTTAGCGTTGTTGAACCATTTGACTACACCGGTGGCCATCTCTGTGCTCCTCCACACTCGCTGGGTACCGCGAGGTCTTGCTTGTTGTTATGGGTGCATCCGGAGCGGACCCGCGGTGGCACGGGCTGCAGCCGGAGAAAAACCCCGCGTCCAGCTTAGTATAGCGTCCTGGTGTCGTCGGTCAATTTTTACCCAAGCGTGCCGCTGCGGTATAGTTTTGTTCAACCAGGTCCTGCCAGACGTATCGGCGGGGGTCCATTGCCGGTTTGATAATCTCATGATAAAACAGAATGTTGCGCGGCAAATGTGAAGTATTTGTGAATCTCCGGCGGATCGCGAAACTGTACTGGCGGCTGCGGGCGGGCGGAGGCGATCTCGGCTAGAATCGACAGCGATGAGAGCTCCGAATGACCATGACGACCACGGCTTGGCCGTCCAGGAGAGCCGGCCCAAGCTCAAACGGCCGCCGCTTTATAAGGTGTTGCTGTTGAACGACGACTACACCCCCATGGAATTCGTCGTCCAGGTTCTGGAGACCTTCTTCCAGATGGGCCGGGAGAAGGCGACCCAGGTCATGCTGCACGTCCATACCCGGGGCATGGGGGTATGCGGCGTCTACACCAGGGATATCGCCGAGACCAAGGTCGTGCAGGTCAACGAGTATTCGCGCAATCACCATCATCCGCTGCTCTGCACCATGGAGGAAGCCTGAGCGAGGCGGGGAGCTTCGCCGGATGGGCGGAGGTCCATACTAGGAACTGAGCGGGGGGCGACCCCCACGGTAACATGAGCCGGGCGTGAGCCTCCTTCAAGCGAGTGGCAGCCATGTTGAGCAAAGAGCTCGAATTCACCCTGAACCAGGCCTTCAAGGAAGCGAAGCTCAAGAAGCACGAGTTTATGACCGTGGAGCACCTGCTGCTCGGTCTGCTCGACAACCCGGCGGCGCTCGAGGTGCTGCGGGCTTGCGGCGCGGACATCGAAAAGCTGCGCAAGGACATCGACGACTTCATCGAGGCGACTACCCCCGTCATCCCTCGGGAGGATACCCGTGAGACCCAGCCTACCCTGGGATTCCAGCGGGTCCTGCAGCGAGCGGTGTTCCACGTGCAGTCCGCCGGCAAGAAGGAAGTGACGGGCGTCAACGTGCTGGTGGCGATCTTCAGCGAGCGCGAGTCCCAGGCCGTGTATTTCCTGGATCAGCAGGGCATCACCCGCCTGGACGTCGTCAACTACATCTCCCACGGCATCTCGAAGGTGCACGGGGAACCGGAGCAGTCCGAGAATGCCGCTCCGCCCGATGATGAGGACGCTCAGGACAGCACCGTCAGGAGCCCGCTGGACAGCTATGCGACCAACCTCAACGAGCTGGCCCGCAAGGGCAAGATCGACCCGTTGATCGGGCGTCGCCTGGAGGTGGAGCGCACCATTCAAATCCTGTGTCGGCGGCGCAAGAACAACCCGCTTTTCGTGGGTGAGGCCGGTGTCGGCAAGACCGCCATCGCCGAGGGCCTGGCCAAGAAGATCGTCGAGCATGAGGTCCCGGAGGTGCTCGGCGGCGCGACCATCTATGCCCTGGATCTGGGCTCGCTGGTCGCCGGCACCAAGTATCGCGGCGACTTCGAGAAGCGGCTCAAGGCGGTGCTCGCCCAGCTCAAGAAGCAGCGGGGCGCGATCCTGTTCATCGATGAGATCCATACGATCATCGGGGCGGGCGCGGCCTCCGGCGGGGTGATGGACGCATCCAACCTGATCAAGCCGGTGCTTGCCTCGGGCGATCTGCGCTGCATCGGCTCGACCACCTACCAGGAATACCGGGGCATCTTCGAGAAAGACCGGGCGCTGGCCCGGCGCTTTCAGAAGATCGACATCATCGAGCCGACGGTCGGGGAGACAGTGGAGATCCTCAAGGGGCTGAAGGCCCGCTTCGAGGAGCATCACCGGGTGCGCTACTCGGTCAAGGCGCTGCAGGCCGCCGCCGAGCTGTCGAGCAAGTACATCAACGATCGCCATCTGCCGGACAAGGCGATCGACGTGATCGATGAGGCCGGCGCCTTTGTCCAACTGCAGCCGGTGTCGCGCCGTCGCAAGACCGTGGGCGTGGTCGACATCGAGAATATCGTCGCCAAGATCGCCCGGATCCCGCCGAAGAGCGTCAGCGCATCGGATACCGAGACCCTGAAGCACCTGGTCAGGGACCTGCAGATGGTCGTCTACGGCCAGGACAAGGCCATCGAGAGCCTGGCCTCGGCGATCCGGATGAACCGCTCCGGGCTGGGCACGGAGCAGCAGCCGGTGGGCAGCTTCCTATTCGCCGGTCCCACGGGGGTCGGCAAGACCGAGGTGACGCGGCAGCTGGCCCGCATCCTGGGGGTGGAGCTGATCCGCTTCGACATGTCCGAGTATATGGAGCGCCATACGGTATCGCGATTGATCGGCGCACCGCCCGGCTATGTCGGATTCGATCAGGGGGGCCTGCTCACCGAGGAGATCAACAAGCATCCCCATTCGGTGCTGCTTCTGGACGAGATCGAGAAGGCCCATCCGGATGTGTTCAACCTGCTGCTGCAGGTGATGGATCACGGAACGCTGACCGACAACAACGGGCGCAAGGCCGACTTTCGCAATGTGATCCTGGTCATGACCACCAACGCGGGCGCCGAGGCCATGAGCCGCGCTTCGATCGGCTTCACCACCCAGGATCATTCCAGCGACGCCATGGCGGTGATCCGCAAGACCTTCACGCCCGAGTTTCGCAATCGTCTGGATGCCATCATCCAGTTCGAGTCACTGACCGGCGCGGTGGTGGCGAGCGTGGTGGACAAATTCCTGTTCGAGCTGGAGGGGCAGCTCCAGGACAAGGGTGTGGCGCTGGTGGTCAGCGTAGACGCCAAGGCCTGGCTGGCCGAGCGCGGCTATGATCCCCAGATGGGTGCACGACCCATGGCCAGGGTCATTCAGGAGCACATCAAGAAGCCGCTCGCCGAGGAGCTCTTGTTCGGCCGCCTGGCCGAGGGGGGACTGGTGCGCATCGACGTGGAGGACGATGCCCTCAGCTTCGAGTTCGAGGTCGAGCGCCAGGAGGAGCGCCTGCACTAGGCGGGCGCTGAGATCAGCGCGCGCGGTAGGTGATGCGTCCCTTGGACAGATCGTAGGGCGTGAGCTGCACGGTGACCTTGTCGCCGGTCAGGATGCGGATGTAGTGCTTGCGCATCTTGCCCGAAATATGGGCCGTTACGACGTGTCCGTTCTCAAGCTCCACGCGGAACATCGTATTGGGCAGGGTCTCCACCACCGTGCCCTCCATCTCTATGAAATCTTCTCTGGCCATAACCTGCTTCGATCGGCCTGCGCCGGGGTCCGGTGGGAAAATCTATGGCGCGCGAGTATAGCACAGGGCTTCGAGGCCGCAGCCATTAAACCTAGAAACGGCAGTTGACCGCTCCGAGTAGCAATCAAGTGATGGGTTGGGCCAAGGTGATGGACAAACTCGATACTCACCCATTGGGTGATGGCCGCTACGACCACCAGGGCACGCACCGCGCGGCGCCTGGCTGCGTTATAACTCGTTGGCATAGATCGACTATTCCGCCTCGTTATGACTTGCCAGACAGCACGCGGCACGCACCCTGGCGGCCGTTCAACTGGCGCTTCCAGGTTAAAACACGCTCGGGGCTCCGCCGCCGACGGGGTCGGCCCCACTACGGCTCGATGCCGCGATCGGTGAGCCCCGTGATCTCGGTGGGCGGATGTGCGCCCAAGCGCCGCCAGTGCTGCTGGCTGAGGATCTCGAGGGGGCGATAATCGCTCTTGTAAGCCATTTTGCGGCAGCCGGGGACCCAGAAGCCCAGATAGACCCATTGCTTGCCCCGGGCGAGCGCCTCGTGGATCTGCCACAGGATGCAGAGCACTCCGGGGCTCAGGGCCTCGGTCCGGGGATCGAAGAAGGTATAGACTGAGGACAGCGCCGCGCCGGTGAGATCCGCCACTGCCACGGCCACCAGTCGCTCGGCCTCCCTGAGCTCAAAAAAGCGCGTCTCGCTCCATGAGGCGGTGAGAAAACCGAGGTAATCCTGGGCATCGCCGCTCTCCATCGCCCCCCCGGCGTGGCGGGCGGACTGATAGCGCCGGTAAAGGGCGTAGTGTTCCGGATCGAACACGCCCGGACGCTCGATCCAGCGCAGGCGCCGGACGGCATTGCGCCAGGCACGGCGCTGGCTGCGTCTGGGCCGGAAATCCAGCACCGGTATTCGGGCGGGAATGCAGAGACGGCAGGTCGGGCAGGCGGGCCGGTACACGTGCTCGCCGCTGCGGCGGAATCCGAGCGCCAGCAGCTGTTGATAGCGGTGTGGACTCATCGGCATCGCCGGATCGACGAACAGGTTCGATGATCGTCGGTCAGGCAGATAGGGGCAGGGGTGCAGACCGGTCCGGTACAGGCGAAGGGGTTGGTCCGCGCGAGGCTGCCCGGTCATCTGCCGCGCTCAGCCCGGCCTGGATGCGAGCAACGGCGGGAGCCGCGGGGGCAGCGGCTCGCGCCCGTCCCAGGTGCCCAGCGGGGTCGGCTGCGTCGCCCAGCGGTCCAGCAGGTGGTTGAAACGGGTGCGTGGGATCGTTTCGGCCCCCAGGCTGAGGAGATGGGCCGAGCTGACCTGGCAGTCGATCAGGCGGAAGCCGGTCTGCAGTAAACGGTCGACCAGATGGACCAGGGCGACCTTGGAGGCATCCCGGCCGCGACTGAACATGGACTCGCCGAAGAACACGCGGCCCAGGGCGACGCCGTAAAGGCCGCCGATCAGCTCGCCCTCACGCCAGATCTCCACCGAGTGGGCATGACCGGCGGCGGCCAGGCGCTCGTATGCGTGGAGCATATCCGGGGTGATCCAGGTGCCGTCGGCGCCCTGGCGCGGGGCCCCGCAGGCCCTGATGACCGCCGGGAAGGCGGTATCGGCCGTCGCCTGAAATCTCCCGTTGCGCAGGCTCTTGCGCAGGCTGCGGGTGATGTGCAGGCGCTCGGGAAAGAGCACGGCGCGTGGGTGCGGCGACCACCACAGGAGTGGCTGCCCGGGTCCGTACCAGGGAAATATTCCCAAGCGGTAGGCATTGAGCAGGCGCGCCACGCTCAGGTCCCCGCCCAAGGCGAGCAGCCCGTTCGGCTCGCGCTCGGCCAGGGCCGGGTCGGGAAAGGGTGCGTCCGCCGCGGTGGAGTCCAGCAGGAAGAGCATGCTCAGTCCACGGCCGCTTGGCCGCTCAGGCGGTACGGGCTGTGGGCCCGCAGCTCCTCGACGTGCTCCTCAATGGCCCTTGACTCGGCCTCGATGAATCGCCCGATACCGGCGCGGAAGCCCGCATCGGCGATCCAGTGGCTCGACCAGGTGTAGGTCGGCACGAACCCGCGCCAGACCTTGTGCTCGCCCTGGGCCCCGGGCTCAAAGCGGGCCATGCCCTGGCGGATGCAATACTCGATGCCCTGGTAGTAGCAGGTCTCGAAATGCAGGCTGTCGTAGCTCTCGCGGCAGCCCCAGTGTCGGCCGTAGAGGGTGTCGGGGCCGATCAGGCAGAATGCGCTGGCAACCGTGCGCCCCCCCTCACGGGCCAGGATCAGCAGCACCTGGGCGCCCATGGTCGAGGCGATCTCCTCGAAGAAGCCCTGGGACAGGGTCGGCATGCCGCCAAGGCGCCGGAAGGTCGAGACATAGAGCTCATGAAAATCGTGCCAGTCAGCCTGGGCCGCTTCGGCCCCCTGGACCAGACGCAGCTCCAGCCCGGCCTCGCGCACTTTGCGGCGCTCCCGCCGGAGCTTCTTGCGCCGCTCCGATCTCAGGGTCGCCAGAAAGTCCTCGAAATCCCCATAGCCGGCGTTGTGCCAGTGATACTGGCAGCCGACACGGCGTAGCAGACCGCTGGCCTCCATCCGACGCGTCTGCTCCTCGGGGGTGAACAACCAGTGCAGGGAGGAGGCCCCGCTGCGCCGGGTCAGCTCCATGGCCCCTCGGATCAGCGCCGTCTCCACGGCCGGCGGATCGACGGCGTCGCCGACCAGCAGCCGGGGTCCGGTCACCGGGCTGTAGGGCACCGCGCCGACCAGCTTGGGATAGTAGGCCAGGCCCGCCCGGCGATAGGCCTCCGCCCAGGACCAGTCGAACACCAGCTCGCCGTAGGAGTTCCACTTCAGGTAGAGCGGCGTGGCCCCGATCAGGGTGCCGGCCCGGTCGCGCACCAGCAGGTGCTGCGGAAGCCAGCCGTAGCGCTCCCCGACACAGCCGTGGCGCTCCAGGGCGACCAGAAACTCATGGCGCAGGAAGGGGTTGCCGGTTGCGTTGAGGTGATTCCATGCCGCCGCAGGGACGGCCTCCAAGGACGGGGCGACCTCCAGGCTCAAATTAGACATCGGCATGCCGTGAGGCCCGGCCAAAGGCCCGGTCCCAGACGCCCGCCCGGCTCGCGGCCCAGGGCGGAGGCCGCGGGATTACTTCTGCTTCGACTCCAATGCATCCAGGTATTTCTCCGCATCCAGCGCGGCCATGCAGCCCGAGCCCGCCGAGGTCACCGCCTGCCGGTACACATGGTCGGTCACATCGCCGGCGGCGAACACCCCCGCCACCGAGGTGGCAGTGGCGTTGCCCTCGCTACCGCTGCGCACCTTGATCCAGCCATTGGCCATCTCCAGCTGGCCCTCGAACAGGTCGGTATTGGGGCGATGGCCGATGGCGATGAAGACCCCGTGCACCGGGATGTCCTTGGTGGAGTCGTCCTTGACGCTACGGATACGGATGCCGGTGACGCCGCTCTTGTCACCCAGCACCTCGTCGAGCACCTGGCTCCACTGGATGCGTACGTTGCCGTTGCGCGCCTTCTCGAAGAGCTGATCCTGCAGGATCTTCTCGCCGCGCAGGGCGTCACGCCGGTGCACCAGGGTCACCTCGGTGGCGATGTTGGACAGGTACAGAGCCTCCTCCACGGCGGTATTGCCGCCGCCGATCACAGCCACCGCCTGGTCGCGGTAGAAAAAGCCGTCACAGGTCGCGCAGGCAGACACCCCGCGGCCCCTGAAGGCCTCTTCCGACGGCAGTCCGAGGTACTGGGCCGAGGCGCCGGTGGCGATGATCAGCGCGTCGCAGGTATAGGTGCCTGAGTCGCCGACAAGGGTGAAAGGGCGGCGCGAGAGGTCGGCCTTGCCGATATGGTCGAAGATGATCTCGGTGTTGAAGCGCTCGGCGTGCTTGCGCATGCGCTCCATCAGATCCGGGCCCTGGACACCCTCGTAGTCACCGGGCCAGTTGTCCACGTCCGTGGTGGTCGTGAGCTGTCCGCCCTGCTCGAGCCCGGTGATCATCACGGGGCTGAGGTTGGCACGAGCGGCATAGACTGCGGCAGTATATCCAGCCGGACCGGAGCCGAGGATCAACAGTCGGCAACGCTTGGTCTCGCTCATGATTTGAACCACTCCTGAATCTGGGTCGAACGGGCTATGATGGCTCACCGGCCGCGCCGGATCCGCTCGGGCCGGCGACCCCGGGGGAGGGGCCGCTGAGGGTCCGGGACAGGGCGCCGGACGGCCTCCCGGCTGCGCGAAGGCTGAGATAGTAAAGTATGCCCCCTGGCAGGGCAAAGGAGCGAGCATGCGGATCGGCATCCCGCGCGAGATCAAGCCCCGCGAGGGCCGGGTGGCCCTGGTGCCCTGCGCTTGCGGGGAGCTGGTCAAGGCCGGCCATCGGGTGCTGCTCGAGCGGGGGGCGGGGATCGCGAGCGGCTTCGAGGACGAGCGCTTCCGCCGCCTCGGCGTGGAGATCGTCGCCGACGCGGCGAGTCTCTACGGCGAGGCCGAGCTGCTGGTCAAGGTCAAGGAGCCGGTGGACCCGGAGATCGACCTGCTGCGCCCGGACCATCTGCTGTTCTGCTTCCTGCACCTGGCGGCCAACCGCGCGCTGATGGAGCGTCTGCAGCGCATCGGGCTCACCGCGGTCGCCTTCGAGACCGTCTCCGAAGGCGGGGGGCTGCCGATCCTGGCGCCCATGAGCGACATCGCCGGACGCCTGGCGGTGCAGATCGGAGCGACGCTGCTGCACCGCCATCAGGGTGGTAAGGGTATCCTGCTTGGCGGGGTGCCGGCCGCCGAGCGGGGGCGGGTGCTGGTGCTGGGCGCGGGGCACGTGGGCGGCAACGCCGCACGCCTGGCAGCGGCCCTCGGCGCGGAGGTGCTGGTGCTGGAGCGCGACCCCGAGCGTCTGCGCGACATGCACAGCCTGGGTCCCAATGTGACCGCCCTGTATGGTCACGACGAGCGCATCGACAAGGCGCTGCGCCAGACCGATATTCTGATCGGCGCCGTGCTGCGCCCCGGGGCCCAGGCCCCCCACCTGGTCAGCAAGGCACAGGTCGCGGCCATGGAGCCCGGCAGCGTGATTGTCGACGTCTCGGTGGATCAGGGTGGCTGCGTGGAGACGATCCGCCCGACCAGCTACCAGGCCCCGACCTACATCGAGTCCGGGGTGGTGCACTTCGGCGTGACCAACATGCCGGGCGCTGTGCCCCGAACCGCTTCGCTGGCACTCTCGGCCAGCCTCTATCGCTATGTGGCAGAGCTGGCCGGCGGGAATTGGCGGAGCCGCCCGGCGCTGGCCGCCGGCATCAACGTGGAGCGCGGCGAGGTGGTCTATCCGGCCCTGCGCGACATGTTGCTAAGTGATCTCAAGTAAGTATCATAACAGTCTTATTTAACATTATTTTATAGGGCTCAATCGCCTTGGCTGCCCAGCCCTCAAAACAGGATCAAAGCATCCCGCTGATCGCCCATGTCGGTCACCGCCTGCGCGAAGGCCTGTTGCTCCTGATGGTCTTCGGGGCGGGCTATTTCCTGCTTGCCCTGCTGACCTACTCGCCCCAGGACCCGGGCTGGTCTTACAGCGGGCCGACCGAAGAGGTCCAGAATGCAGCCGGACCGGCCGGCGCCTGGTTTGCCGATGTGCTGTTCTATCTGTTCGGCCTGCTCGCCTACCTGTTCCCGGCGATGCTGTGCTGGAGCGGCTGGCTGGTATTGCGCCAGCGCAACCCTGACGACAGCGCCAACCTGCATCTGGTGGTGCTTCGCTGGAGCGGTTTTCTGCTCACCCTCAGCGCCGGCAGCGCGCTCGCCGCCTTGTATGCGCGGGACGCCGGACATGCCTTGCCCATGGGGGCGGGCGGGGTGCTGGGCGAGCTGCTGCGTGCGCACCTGGTCGCGCTGTTCAGCTCGGCGGGTAGCACGCTGCTCCTCGTGGCGGTGTTGCTGAGCGGGCTCACCCTGTTCACGGGTCTGTCCTGGCTGGCGGTGATGGACGCGGTGGGCGGACTCACCCTGGATATTGCGGATCGGCTCACGGCCTTGCCGCGGCGGTTTTCCGATTTCTGGGCCGCGCGGCGGGCCCGGCAGCAGCGCTCCGAGGTGGTCAGAGTGGAAAAGAAAAAGGCCGCCAAGCGGACCCCCCCCAAGATCGAGCCCCTGATTACCGCGGTCAAGCCCAGCCCCCGGGTGGAGCGGGAGCGCCAGGTGCCGCTGTTCGAGCCGGCGGCGGGCGAGGGTGGGCTGCCCGCGCTGTCGCTGCTCACCGAGCCTGGCCCGCGCGACGCCGGTTATTCCCCCGAGGCACTGCAGGCCCTGTCGCGCCAGGTGGAGATGAAGCTCAAGGATTTCGGCATCGAGGCAGAGGTCGTGGAGGTGCATCCGGGCCCGGTGATCACGCTGTTCGAGCTGCACCTGGCCCCGGGCACCAAGGCGAGCCGCGTGACCAACCTGGCCAAGGACCTGGCCCGGGCGTTGTCGACCATCAGCGTGCGGGTGGTCGAGGTGATCCCGGGCAAGTCGACGATCGGGCTGGAGATTCCCAACGAGAAGCGCGAGATCGTCTATCTCAGCGAGGTGCTGAGATCCGAGGTCTACGACAAGGCGCGCTCGCCGCTCACCCTGGCGCTCGGCAAGGACATCTCCGGGAGCCCAGTGGTGGCCGACCTCGGGCGCATGCCCCACGGCCTGATCGCCGGCACCACCGGCTCGGGCAAGTCGGTAGCGATCAATGCCATGGTGCTCAGCCTGCTCTACAAGGCCAGGCCCGACGAGGTGCGCCTGATCATGATCGACCCGAAGATGCTCGAGCTCTCGGTCTACGAGGGCATACCGCATCTGCTCACCCCGGTGGTCACGGACATGAAGGAGGCCGCCAACGCCCTGCGCTGGTGCGTCGCGGAGATGGAGCGGCGCTATCGGTTGATGGCGGCGCTGGGGGTGCGCAACATCGCCGGCTTCAACCGCAAGGTGATCGACGCGGAGAAGGCCGGCGCGCCGATCATCGACCCGCTGTACGAGCCCAGCCCGCTGGCCGAAGCTCCGGTGGCAGCTCCGCCCCTGGTGCCACTGCCTTATGTCGTCGTGATCGTCGATGAGCTGGCGGACATGATGATGGTGGTCGGCAAGAAGGTGGAGGAGCTGATCGCGCGTCTGGCTCAGAAGGCGCGGGCCTCGGGGGTCCACCTGCTGCTCGCCACCCAGCGTCCCTCCGTGGATGTGATCACCGGGCTGATCAAGGCCAACATCCCCACGCGTATCGCCTTCCAGGTCTCCGCGCGGGTCGACTCACGCACCATCCTCGATCAGATGGGCGCCGAGCATCTGCTCGGCCACGGCGACATGCTCTATCTGGCCCCGGGTGGGAGCATCCCGCAGCGCATCCACGGGGCATTTGTCGACGACAACGAGGTGCACCGGGTGGTCGAGTATCTCAAGACCACCGGAGAGCCGGAGTATATCGACGAGGTCCTGCAGGAACCGACCGAAGCGACGGGGGGTCTCAACGGGGGACAGGGCGAGGACATCGAAGACGACGATCCGCTCTACGACGAGGCCGTGCGGATCGTGACCGAGACACGCCGCGCCTCCATCTCGGGGGTGCAACGCCGCCTCAAGATCGGCTACAACCGCGCGGCGCGGCTGATCGAGGAAATGGAGCGCACCGGGATCGTCACCCCCCCTGAGCACAACGGCAACAGAGAGGTGCTCGCGCCAGCGCCTCCGGATGATTGAGATGCAGCCTTTCCTGTCCTTTCCGGCCCGCGCCCTGGCGCTGCTCGCCTGGCTTGTGCTCACACAAGCCGCGGCGGCTGCGGGCGTTTCCGGGCCGCAACGGCTCCAGGCATTTCTGGACGACATGCAGACCCTGCAGGCGGAGTTCCAGCAGACCGTGGATGACGGAAAGGGCGGCCAGGCGCGCCACTCCAGCGGCACCCTGGCGATCCGGCGCCCAGGCTGTTTCCGTTGGGACTATCGCGAGCCCTACAAGCAGCTGGTCATGGCCGACGGCGAGACCATCTGGATGTACGATCCCGACCTGGAGCAGGTCACGCGGCAGAGCGAGACGCGGGCGCTGGCCGGCAGTCCGGCCCAGGTGCTGAGCGGGACCCGCCCGCTGTCGGAGAGCTTCCGGATCGTCGATGCGGGTCAGGACGGGGACCTGGACTGGGTCGATCTGCAGCCCCGGAGCCCGGACAGCCAATTCGATCATATCGCCCTGGGTCTGGACAAGCACGGCCTGCGCGTGCTCAAGATGGGCGACAAGCTCGGTCAGCACACCCGCATCGAGCTTCTCCGGCGTCGAGCGCAATCCCAAGCTGGCCGCCGACCTGTTCCGCTTCCAGCCTCCACCGGGCGTGGACGTGCTCAGTCAATAGAGTCGCGCGGTGGGTCCCAGTGAAGATCTGTTCGAAGAGCCGGTGCCCGCGAGCGTACGGCCGCTGGCGGATCGGATGCGCCCGCGGACCCTCGCCGAGCTCATCGGACAGGCGCATCTGCTGGGACCCGGCAAGCCCCTGAGGGCCGCTATCGAGGCCGACCGGCTCCACTCGATGGTCTTCTGGGGCCCCCCGGGGACCGGCAAGACCACCCTGGCCCGTATCATAGCCAGCCATTCCGGCGCCCTGTTTCTCAGCCTCTCGGCGGTGCTCGCCGGGGTCAAGGACATCCGGGCCGCGGTCGAGCGGGCGCGCGAGGCACGCCGGATCGAGCAGCGGCGCACCCTGCTTTTCATCGACGAGGTGCACCGCTTCAACAAGGCCCAACAGGATGCCTTTCTCCCGCACCTGGAGGATGGCACCCTGGTGTTCGTGGGGGCTACCACCGAGAATCCGTCCTTCGAGCTCAACAACGCACTGTTGTCCCGGGCACGCGTGTATGTGCTCAAGGCCCTCTCGGTTGCGGAGCTGGAGCGGGTGATCGCCCAGGCGCTCGCAGACCCGGAGCGGGGGCTCGGCGGGCGCGGGCTGCGCCTGGCGGAGGTGCTGCACCGGCGGCTCGCCGAGGCCGCGGACGGCGATGCGCGCCGCGCCCTGGGACTGCTGGAGCTGGCCGCGGACCTGACCGAGACGGGCGATATCTCGGAGCAGACGGTCGCCGAGGTCGCAAGCGGCGGGCTGCGGCGCTTCGACAAGGGCGGCGAGGTCTTCTACGATCAGATCTCGGCGCTGCACAAGGCGGTGCGTGGATCCAGCCCGGACGCGGCCCTGTATTGGCTCGCCCGCATGCTCGATGGCGGCTGCGACCCGGTCTACGTCGCCCGACGGGTGGTGCGTATGACCTCCGAGGATCTGGGCAACGCCGATCCGCGCGGCCTGCAGCTTGCCCTGGACGCCTGGGACGCCCTGGAGCGCCTGGGCAGTCCGGAAGGCGAGCTTGCGCTGGCGCAAGCGGTCGTCTATGCCGCCTGCGCCCCAAAGAGCAATGCCGTATATCGGGCGTTCAGCGCCGCCATGGAGGATGCGCGGAGCTCGGGCTCCCTGGAGGTCCCGCTGCACCTGCGCAACGCCCCGACGCGGCTCATGAAGTCGCTCGGCTATGGGCGGGATTACCGCTACGCCCACGACGAGCCGGAAGGCTACGCGGCGGGGGAGGATTACTTTCCCGAGGGGCTGGGGCCGCGCCGCTACTACGCGCCGGTGGAGCGCGGTTTGGAGGCCCGGATCGCCGAGCGGCTCGCCTTTTTGCGCGGGCTGGATGAGCGTGCGCGCAAGGCCAAGGGTTGAGGCGCCAATGGGTTCGCCGGCCCGGCGCGTGCGTGTACAATTCGCGGACCGTCCCGTAGGGGAGCCCCAGTGCTACAGATGATTGCGATTGCCGCGGGCGGTGCTGTGGGCGCCCTGTTGCGGTTCTTGGTCTCAAGGGGCGTCTCACGCCTTGCTCGGCCAGGGCTTCCCTTATGGGACACTGAGCGTCAATGCGCTCGGTTGCTTGGCGATCGGATTCCTGTAGGTGGTGTTGCACGACCGCATGAGTGTCGGGCCGGAGGTGCGGGCCGCGCTGCTGATCGGTCTGCTCGGTGCCTTTACGACTTTCTCGACCTTTTCGTTCGAAACGGTGAAGCTGATCGAACAGGCCGATTATCTCAAGGCGGGTCTCAATGTGGTGCTGAGCGTGCTGATCTGCATCCCGGCCACGTGGTTCGGCTTGCTAGCGGGGAGATCGTTATGAATGTGTGCGAGGTCACCGTCGTACGTATCTATCTCACCGAGGGACAGCACCAGTTCCAGCGGCTGATGGGGATCCTCCATGACGAAGAGCGGGTCTGCGGCGTCACCGCCTTCCGGGGGATCGCCGGCTTCGGACGCTCCGGCAGGATGCATTCCTCGACCCTGCTGGATGTGTCGCTGGACCTGCCCCTGGTGCTGGAATTCTTCGACGAGCCGGACAAGGTGGAGCGCGTCCTCGGGCGCCTGGACCAGCTGGTGCCGCCGGGTCATCTGCTCAGCTGGTCGGCCCAGGTCAACCGGGGCGCCTGCAGCCAAGGCGAGTGAATCATGCTGGATCCACGGCTATTGAGGACAGATCCCGGGCGCGTCGCCGAAGGCCTCGCCCGGCGCGGTCTGAGGCTCGACGTGCAGACCCTGAGCGCGCTGGAAGAGCGGCGCAAGGCCCTGCAGATTGCGACCCAGGAGCTTCAGGGCGAGCGTAACGCGCGCTCCAAGGGGATCGGCAAGGCGAAGGCCGCCGGCCAGGATCTGGCCCCCCTGCTGGCCGAGGTGGCGGATCTGGGCGAGCGCCTCAAGACCGCCGAAGTGGAAGCTCGGCCGCGTGCAGGAGGAGCTGCGCGGGATCAGTCTGGGCCTCCCCAACATCCCTCATGCCTCGGTCCCCACGGGCCGTGACGAGGCGGACAACCGCGAGGAGCGGCGCTGGGGCGAGCCCCCGCATCTCGCGTTCGGGCCGAAGGATCACGTGGACCTGGGCACGGCGAGTGGCTGGATGGACTTCGACGCCGCAGCCAAGATCAGCGGTGCCCGTTTCACCGTGCTGAGCGGCCCCCTGGCCCGGATGCACCGGGCCCTGATCCAGCTGATGCTCGATACCCACACCGGCGAGCACGGCTACACCGAGACCTACGTCCCCTATCTGGTCAACGCCGAGAGCCTCCAGGGGACCGGTCAGCTGCCCAAGTTCGAGGCCGAGCTGTTCAAGGTCCCGCGCGAGATCACATCCGGGGCCGAGGACGCGTCGGCGCGCCATCTATCTGATCCCCACCGCCGAGGTACCGGTCACCAACCTGGTGCGTGACCTGATCGTCGAGGATCAGGACATGCCCCGCCGCTGGGTCGCCCACACGCCCTGCTTTCGCAGCGAGGCGGGCTCCTACGGCAAGGACACCCGCGGCATGATCCGCCAGCATCAGTTCGAAAAGGTCGAGCTGGTGCAGGCGGTGCGGCCGGCGGATTCCTATGCTGCGCTGGAGCAGCTGACCGGCCACGCCGAGGCGATCCTGCGCAAGCTCGGGCTGGCCTATCGGGTGGTCACCCTGTGCACCGGCGATCTGGGCTTCTCCGCGGCCAAGACCTACGACATCGAGGTCTGGCTGCCGGGGCAGGGCAGGTATCGGGAGATCTCCTCGTGCAGCAACTTCGAGGATTTCCAGGCCCGGCGCCTGCAGGCGCGCTGGCGCAATCCCGAGACCGGCAAACCGGAGCTCCTGCACACGCTCAACGGCTCGGGTCTGGCGGTGGGCCGTACGCTGGTCGCGGTGATGGAGAACTACCAGCAGGCCGACGGCAGCATCCGCGTCCCGGAGGCGCTGCGCTCGTACCTGGGCGGGCTCCAGGTGCTCGGTTGAAGGGCAGATAATCTGCATCCAGGCGCAGGCCGGTGTCGGCGTCCGCGTCTCAGCAAGACGCTGCTGCACAAGCGCACCATCCGCTCCGAGCGCAACGAGGCCCTGACCTGGACCACGGAGGGTGAGCTGGAGACCGGCGCGACCTACGCTCTGTGCCGCTGCGGGCAGTCAAAGAACAAACCGTTCTGCGACGGCTCGCACATCGATATCGGCTTCCAGGGCTGAGGCGGGGAGCGCGCGGGACAGCCGAGGGCTGCCCAGGCCTGGGGCTCCTGGCAACGCGGACGCCCGGATGCTCAGCGCACCAGCAGGATCAGCAGGATCACGAAGGCCACCATGGCACCCAGTGGCAGCAGTGCCGCCCTCCAGTCGCCCTCCTTGGGCGCCGGGCTGTTCTTCATCCAGTATTTAGCGCGCGGCCACAGGTAGATAATCCACGCCAGCATAACGACTGCAGACAGGATCTTGACCCACATGCTGTCCATCGCACTTCCTCTCGGCAAGAAAAACCCCGGACGCGCCGGGGTGGATGAGGCGATCGGGCCTGGGCGGCGCTCAGTCGTCGCCGCTGAAGGCTCCGAGCAGTTGGAGCAGACTGACGAAGATGTTCAGGATCGCCAAGTAGAGGCCGACTGTGGCCACTATATAGTTGGTCTCGCCACCGTTGACCATGGCGCTGGTCTGAAACAGGATGTAGCCCGACATCAGCAGCATCACGCCGGCGGAGATGGCCAGCTGCAAGGCCGGCATCCCAAGGAAGATGTTGGCCAGACCGGCGACCATCATCACCAGCATGCCGGCGAATATGAAGCCGCCCATGAAGCTGAAGTCGCGCTTGGTGGTCAACGCATAGCCCGACAGCCCGAGAAAGATGACCCCGGTGCCGCCGAAGGCCGTGGCGATGATCTGTGGGCCGTTGGAAAGGCTTGCGTAGTAGGTCAGCATCGGGCCCAGGCCGAAGCCCAGCAGGCCGGTGACACCGAACACCACCCACAGGCCGGCAGAGGAGTTGGCGGTGCGAGGCAGCACCAGCCACAGCAGCCCCAGCGCGCCCAGGGAGGCCAGCATCGCCACCCCCGGGGGTGGCGCCATGGCCACCGAGGCCACCGCCATCAGCGCGCTCCAGATCAGGCTCGCGGACAGCAGCAGGTAGGTGTTCTTGATGAGCTTGTTGCCCGAGACGGCGCCCTCGATGGGGCGCATGACCGAGTAATCTAAGCGGTTCATTGGCTAAGCAGCTCCTTGAGATTGCGAAGTCGTCTCTTCAGACCCCCGTTAGGGGAGCGGGTTCCGAGAGGATACCCGACCACCCGGAAACGTCAACAAAACGTTAAGGCGGGTTAAGACCTTAATGTGGGGCCGATGCTGGTTTTTTCACCCCCCGGTCAGTTATTCTGCCCCGGGATCGCGGGTGCCGGGCGCCCCAGGGACACGACCGCCGGAGAGGTGGCAGAGCGGCCGAATGCGGCGGTCTTGAAAACCGTTGAGGGGCGACCCTCCGTGGGTTCGAATCCCACCCTCTCCGCCAACATGCCGAAGGCCCCCGCGTGGGGCCTTCGGCATGTTGAGAGGGTGGGTGAGAACCCACGTGGGCTCGAGGCGATCGCCTGGAGCGATCGGCCGCGAGCGCAGCGAGCCCGAAGGGCCGGGCCCAGGGATGGGCCCGGCAATCCCACCCGTTGCTCGATGTGCCCGCCGCGGAATAGCCAGCCTTGGCGCAGCTGCGTCGCCTGGATTGGACGCCAGCCTCGCCATCCATGGCGAGGCGTTCGCCGGCCTTCCTCGGTCGACTGGACCGAGGGTCCCGGCTCACCCCTGGCGCGACCGCGGCGCTCGAGCCGAGCCCCGGCTTCGCCATCCGTGGCGAGGCGTTCCAGGGCCCGCCTGGGCTCACTTGGTGACCTCGCTCGCTGATTTGTCCTGCTCGCTTGCACCAGACACCTTGTGGGCCGCGTATCGCCACCACCCGATTGACCCCGGCCGCCGCGTGCTGGCCGAACCGAAGCTGACGTTACACAATCGCTGATCTGAGGGGCGGCGCCGAACACCCGGGCCGCGTGCCGAGACCCGGGCAGGAACGTCGCGGTCACCCGCGCCCGTCGGGAGCTGCGGGTGTTCTCCAGCCTCAGGCCGGAGCAGATCGACCTGTCCCGCAGCAGCGCCGAAGGCGTGCGCGACCTGAAGCATTTCCTGGAATTCGCCGAGCGGGGCCCCCAGGCACTAGCCCAGGCGGCGATACCGTACCGGACCGCCAGGTCATGGGCCATGGATAGGACCCCGATATCCCAACCCTGGCGATCCGCAGCGGCGAATATCTCCTCATAGAACTGCACTTCGTCATGCTGGCCGTGATACGTCGGCTTGGGCATGACCTCCAGCCAGACCGCGTCGCTAAGGACCAGCTCGCGCCCGGGGTCGTCGAGGATCTCCATGGCCTCCTGCCCGGCATCGCCTTCGCCTCGCCAGGCGGCAATGAGCACACTTGCATCGATATAGGTGCGGGTCCTAGTCATCCGCCAGGCCCCCGCGTCGCTCGCGGACCTCCGCGTCGATCTCCTCCCAGCTCAACAGCCGGCCGCCATCCGCAATAAAGGCCCGCCGCAGATCCAGCAGTCGGCGCCCGAGTGCCGTCCGCGGCTTGTAGTTGGCCGATACGGGATCGTTGGTCTGGGGACGGAGACCCACCCAGATCAAGGTTCCTGCATTAATGGGGCGATAGCCGGGATAGAGGTAGCTGACGGGAGCAGGAGGCGCCTGGGTCATGGGGGGAGTCGTTGCGAGCGAAAGGGCGGCGACGATGCCGGTGATGGTCGCAGCCGGCACCTCGGGGCGGTCGCCAACATAGCTTCGCGCCATGTCAATACTCCGGTCCCATGCGGCCGATGGCGTCCTGGGTCAGAATCTGCTCAAAGAACATGCGCTTGGACGCTGCGTGAAGGTCCTCCAGCCCCTGTCGAACGACGGGCCAGGACAGCCCGGGGGGCTCCGCCAGGGTCTCCAAGTCGATCAGGGTACCGGACTTAAGCCCGCCCGGGACCTCGGCATGGGCTGGGGTCACGATCTGGAGCACGCAACGGGCGTTATCCAACGGCATCTCCAGGCGTAGCTGCAAAGGCATACTGCGGACCGCCTGGTCGCCGACCTGCAGAGTCACGCGCAGTGGCGATAAGGTCGGCGGAGGCTCCAGCGTGGTAACTACTCACCCCCTCCCACGGGGTCTCTCGGGTTTTCCCATTCTTTAATACGATCAGATAGAACAAAGCGCTTGACATCATAGCGCCTACACACTATGGTTTTGATCCGAGACCTCGACGCGGATCAACCAAGATGGGCGCATATTTCGGATCGAAGGCGACCTCCGGGCTGTGCCAGGCGATTATCGCCCTGATGCCGCCACACGATACCTACATCGAGACCCATCTGGGCGGCGGGGCGATCATGAAGCGCAAGCCGCCCGCGCTGCGCAGCATCGGCATCGATCTGAATGCGCGGGCGCTGGCTCGGTTTCGGTGCGACTACCCCGTGCAGATGATCCACGGCTGCGCTCACCGGTTTCTGCGCGAGTACGACTATCAGGGCCGCGAGCTCGTCTACTGCGACCCCCCTTACCTGCATCATACCCGCAGCTCGGAGCGACGTTACCGCTTCGACTACCAGGAGCAAGATCATCTCGAGCTGCTGGCGCTGCTCAAGGGCTTGCCCTGCAAGGTGATCCTCTGCGGCTACCCCTCGGCGCTGTACGATGAGCAGCTCGGCGACTGGGGCCAGCTCGAGATCCAGGTCATGAACCAGGCCGGGGTGCGCCAGGAGCAGGGCATCGCCCTCGGCTGGGAGGACGTGCGCGACCTGCCAGCCGGCTGCACCGTCACCAAGACCTTCCCCGACGACACCCTGCCCGGCGGCCCGGTGCAGCGCACCATCGAGTACCAGGCCCCCTTCGTCCGGCCCGACAGGGAGCAGGACTACCGGGTAGCCTGGGCCTTCTTCCAACAGCAGCATGACGAGGACGCCGCCGCGTGAAATCCCGCGTCTACATCGAGACTTCGGTGATCAGCTATCTGGCCGCGCGTCCGAGCCGGGACCTGATCGTTGCGGCGCACCAGCAAGTCATTTGCACCCCTGAAGAGCTGCTCGGAGACCACCATGTGGACTGACCCCATCGTTGAAGAGCTGCATCGCTTGCGCGAGGCGCATGCCGCTCGCTTCCATAACGACCTGCAGGCGATTGCCGAGGACCTGCTGAAAACCGAGCAGGAGTGGCCGGGACCGAAGATCGATCCGCAGCCACGGCCACCGGTCGGACGACCCGGAGGCGTGGCGCGCTGACCCTGCCAACAGGGGTGGCACCAGGCCGGACCGGAAGGGTGACTGTTGTTTGTGCTACGCTTTGTGGGCACATTCTTTCGGGGCACCTGATGGAAACACTCGACGTCTTTTCCGTTCGCGATCTCCGCACCCGGTCGAGCGACCTGCTCAAGGACGCCGAGCTCGGGCAGCTGGCAATCATCACCAAACATGGCCGCCCGGCCATTCTTGCCGTGCCGTTCGACCGGAGGTTGCTCGATCAAGGCGTTCATCGCGCCCTGGCGCTGACGCTGTTCGAGCAACGTCGGCTCACCCTTGCACAGGCCGCCAAGGTGGCGGGGCTTTCCCTGGACGGGTTCATGGACCTGCTGGAACCGCTCGGCCTGGCTGCCGTGGATTATCCAAGCGAGGAGCTCGCCGACGAGTTGGACGCCGCCTTGTGATGCCAGTCTGAGCGCGGGTCGAGATGGACAGGATCGTCGTCGCGGATGCCGGACCATTGATCGCCTTGGCGCGAATCGAGCGTCTGTCGCTTCTGAATACACTCTACGGTTCCGTGGTGGTCCCGGAGACCGTCCTCCTCGAGTTGCGGTTGGATTCCGACCGGCCCGGGGCGCGGGTGTTGTCGGATTCCCTTGCCGGGGGTGTCATCCAGGCGCGTGCTCTACCCGAGCACTGCAAGGCGGACTTGGCCCGTCTGAGCCTGGTGCTCGACGCCGGAGAGTCGGCAGCCATCCTGCTGGCGCAGGAGACACCCTGTCGTTTCTTGCTCATCGACGAGCGGCGCGGGCGAACGATCGCCCGAAGGCGCGGAATCCCTGTCGTCGGCTCGGCTGGCGTGCTGCTTGCGGCGAAGCGTCACGGTCTGTTGGCGTCAGTGGAACCGGTGCTGGTGGAGCTGGCACAACAGGGCTATCGACTCTCGGATGCGCTGGTGCGGGAGGTCTTGCGCCTGGCCGACGAGACGGATTGACCGCAGGAAGGACATCAGCCGTCTGAACTGCTTGTCGCTACTCATGGAGAAGCCGATGCTTACCCTTGCCGGCGAAATCTCTTCTCGCTCCCACGCTCCCGCGTGGGAGTGTCGTCGCACCGCGCCAGCGGTGCGAGCGACCGGCGCCTTTGCTGAGGCGCCGTCGCCCCGTCGAGGCGTGGTGGCTTGCCGTCCATCCAACTTGTATGCGCCGGACTTGAAATGCGCGGGACTGGGCTGTCTTGCCCGGTCGGAGGAGATGCGCGGCTCACACCATAGCGATGCGGGGGAGGCCGATGCGGGAGATTAGAGCCCTGATGCGGCGTTTCGGCGTCAAGGATCACTGACCATGCTGCCGTCCCTGGTGGTCGACGAGGTCCGCCGCGGCGTCGCCGAGACCCTGCGTACCCAGTTCGAGCCCTCCACCGAGCTGTTCCGGGACGGGGTCCGCCGCCTGATCGAGAACCCGAGCTGGATCAAGGGGCCCTATGTGCAGCTCGGCATGCCGTTTGTCTCCGGCACCAAGGGCAAGGGCTTCTTCTCCGACTTCGAGACCGAGCACCCGGCCTTTCTCCATCAGGAACAAGCCTGGCTACGTTGCGGTGTGCGGCACAGCTCCACCCTGGTGGCCACCGGCACCGGCTCGGGCAAGACCGAGTGCTTTCTCTACCCGATCCTGGAGCATGCGGCCCAGGAGCGGCAGAAGGACGCGCCGGGCATCAAGGCCATCATCATCTATCCGATGAACGCCCTGGCCGACGACCAGGCCAAGCGCATCGCCGAGCTGGTGCAGACCACGCCCGCCTTTGCCGGCATCCGCGCCGGGCTGTTCGTAGGCTCGGGCAAGACCAAGTACCAGCCTAAGAAGGCGGGCAAAGACCCGGAGCAGGATTCGGTGGATATGGGGCCCGACCACATCATCACCGACAAGGATGTGCTGCGGGACAACCCGCCCGACATCCTGCTGACCAACTACAAGATGCTGGATTTCCTGCTAATCCGGCCCAGGGACCAGGCCCTGTGGCGCCGCAACGGGCCGGACACCCTGCACTACCTGGTGGTGGACGAGCTGCACACCTTCGACGGCGCCCAGGGCACGGACCTTGCGATGCTGATCCGCCGCCTGCGCCATCGCCTGCAAAGCGACGTGCAACGACTGATCTGCATCGGCACCTCCGCCACCCTGGGGGACGCCAGCGATACCGGGCCGCTGCGGGAGTATGCCGGCCAGGTTTTCGCGACGGTTTTCGACGAGGACTCGGTGATCACCGAGCGCCGCCAGGGATTCGATGCCTTCATCGGCGACCGGGTGGTCGAGCATCTGATAGCCGACGACGAGACGGTGTTGCGGGCTATCCGCCAGCGGACCTACGCGCGGCCCCAGGAGGCCGTGGCGCAGGTTCTGCCGGCCTTCTTCATGGACCCGGATGTCCTGGCAGAGCTGCAGGCCGGCATCGACACGCCCCTGGGGCGGGTACGCCTCGGCGAGGAGCTGAAGAAGCACCTGCTGTTTCAATCCCTGCTGCGCACGGCCACCCAGGCCCCGGTTACGGTGGATGAGATCGCGGACAAGATCCACCGCACCCTGAGCACCCGGCTCGTGCCGGAGGCAAGGGCCCTGATCCGAGCCCTGCTGACCCTGGTGGCCTGGGCCCGTGCGCCCCATGCCGGGCAACGGGTCGATGCGCAGACGCCGGTCGAAAAGCTGAGCTCCCCGGTCACCCTGCGCCTTCGCCCCCGACGGCCGGCGGCTGCTCTCCGGGGGGGAGGACGGCACCCTGCGCCTGTGGGATGCCGAGAGCGGCGGATTGTTGCGCATCCATGCCGTCTCGGGGACAGGCTACAAGGGCCATGCGGTCTGGGACCCCCGGGACAACCGGCTGATCGAGGCGAACGGCGACGCCTGGCGCTGGCTCGCCTGGGTCCGGCCCGGTCCCGAAGGCTGGCCGGAGCGCCTGCCCCTGGAAAGCTTCGGTCCTATGCCGGCACCCAAGCGGTTGAAAGAGACCGATTAACGAAAGGCAACGATGAGCATGATGAGAATCTGCCTTCGCGGCCAGACCGTCGAGCCACCCTTCGGAACGATAAAGTCATGGCGGTAGCCACCCCGGGGGTACACTCAAAGCAGATCGCGAGGGAGACTGAAGCGGCGGATGATTGCAGCGATGTGGCCTTTGCGGATCTCGTCGCCTTCCCCGTGGCATTTGATCGGATACGATTCGGCTCGGCCATTCACATCGGGGTGATAGATCATCCGCTCGCTTCCCGTGCCCCGGTTCTTGTAGACTTCGAACCGGTCGTCGTGCTCTTTAGATGACCTTAATCAGCTCCCGGTACGTATACGACTTAGGCATTGGCCAAGGCAAACGCCTTCCTGGACGCTTCGATCACGCCTGCGGATGGCAATGGCAAGCCGCCAACCTGGTACTCGGCTTCGGCGTTCTTTGCCACGGACTTGTAGGCGATCGCAGCCCGCAGCTTGTCCTGGCGAACCTGGGTGAATAGCTGCCAGAGCTCCGGCGCTGCCGGGTGGAGCACCATGTCGGGATGCCCTTTGTACTCAGAGAACCCGATCTGTATGGCGACCTGTTCGGCCAGATCCGTCACGGCTTTGGCGAAGGTTTTCCCGTAGCCCCGGAGGTCCATCTCCATCGCGAGCGCGACCCATTCTTCGTCTTCGCGATATCCAAGGACGTTGATCGTCAAATCACAGAAAGCCGGCTTCTGGGCTGGCTTTGTCATGCGCCCTCCTGGTAAGCATCCTGTCGAAAGTGTCTTGTTCGTGATGTGTGCTCCCTCTTGAGACCATAGACAAGAGCATGCACTGTAGTGCGCAATATGTCCTAATGGGTACCTTCGAACGCAAGAGCGGCGATTCGTAGGCATGAATTGTGCTGCAAAACCGGGCGCCAGAAGCCGCTCGTTGCCGGTCACCCAGATAACCTCCCCAGCTGTCGCACCAGCCAGCCGATCGGCAGCCGCTCGGGCTCAGTCAGCAGGTTGGCGCCCCGCCCGTCACCGACCCCCAGCCGCATGTCCACCAGGGCTCTCCAGGCCCAGCGCGGCTTAGCGGCCGGTCGGGGAGCTTTGACGAGCGGGGAGTCCTTTCCAATTCACAGATGAGCCTGAACGAAGGGGTGAGTGGGCCTGTTCAGGCGGTCGGTTGTTGGGCGGTGTTGATGGAACGGAACAGCTCTGCCCGGGCCTGGTTGAGCTGTCGAGCGGCCTCATTATCGCTGAGGGCGAAGGCGATTGCATCGAACTGCTGGAAGGTGAGCCCGGGCTTGAGGTATTGCGCGGGGTTGGGCAGGGATTTGAGCATGTCGTAGGGGGTCATCATGTCGGCATAGCGGTAGCGGTAGCGCTTGCGCAGGCGGCCCTTGGCTGATGCTGGATCGCCCCGAGGCCGGCGGCTGACCGGCTGCTGATCCTGGCGGAGGTCGGCACCATCGGCCCGAGGCCAGAGCCTTCAGCCTAGAAACGGCAGTTGACCGCTTCGAGTAGCGATCAAGTGTTTGATCTGACCATGGTTCCGGACAAGCTTGATGCTCACCCGCCGGGTGATAGCCGCTACGACCACCAGGGCACGCACCGCGCGGCGCCTGGCTGCGTTATAACTCGTTGGAATAGGTCCACTATTCCGCCTCGTTATGCCTTGCCAGACACCACGGGGCACGCACCCTGGCGACCGTCCAACTGCCGCTTCTAGGTTCAGTGGTCGCCCGGCCGGCGCTGGTGTGCAAGGTCGGGATAAGCCCCTGCGAGCTGCTGGAGCGCTGTGGCACCGCCCCCGAGGCGGGTCCTGACCCGCGAATAGGATCGGCCCAGGCTTGGGGCGCGGCTACTCCAGCTCCAGCGTCTGAACGACCGGACAGTGATCCGAGAGCGTCTCGTGGCTGAAAGGCGCCTGTCGATACGCCGGCCGTTCGAAGGCGCGCAGGGAGGTGCGCTGCCAAGCCTGCTCATCCAAGACGACGGCGTCGATATAGTCGGTGTAGGACTCGCTGCACCGGCACTTCACATAGTCCAGGCCTCCCTGGCGCTTAAGGGCGGCGGTATGCAAGACGGCGCCGGCGGGATTGTTGTCCGAGAGTGCGTTGAAAAGCGCGCCGGGGGCATCATCCGGCCCACCCGGTCTGCTCTCGGCGGTGGCGTTGAAGTGGCGATTGAAGTCCCCGAGGATGACCACGGGCTCGCGCGCGGCTTCCTGGGCGTCCAGCCAACGCTCCAGTATGCCGACCTGTTGGCGCAGGGTCTTGCAGACCGGGTCGTCCGCGTCGAGCGGCTTGGTGAAGCACCCGGATTTGAGGTGCACCGAGAGCAGGCGCATTTCGTTCGGTGTGTCCGGAAAGAGCGTCACCACGGCGCCGGCTCGGGATTGCCCGTTCACGTCCAAGGCCGTGAGATGGGGGCCGCACCGAAAGGGGATGCCCTGGCGCAGCGCGAACCCGGTTTTCTGGGGATGCGCCCGGTCTATGAAGCAGAAATTGTAATCCGGGAACACCTCGGCAGCCGGCGCGGGACCGTCGACCTCCTGCAAGGCGACCACGTCGGCCTTCAGGACCCGATCGGCGTAACGACGCAGCTGCCGGAGATCCGTCTCCGAGCGTTTCCTGACGTTGCATGGGATGCCCCGGACATCGGATGGCGGCTGCTCAGCGCTGCAGCTCGGCGCCATGACCGCGAAGTCTTCCGGCCTGATCAGCCAGTCCATGTTCCATGAGGCGATCCTGATGGACTTGACGGGCTGTAATCGGGCCGTGATCAGCTTTTCGTACTTGGCCGTGTCACGTTCCTGGTAACAGCGCGGGCTTTCCTTGTCGGTCTCCGAACATCCCGCCAGAGCGCGCTCCCAGGACCCATAAACGGGGTTCGGGAGCAGGAACCACTGGGAGCCAAACCTTCCCCGCCACGGGTCCGCGGCTGCCTGGGGCGCATCGCTCACTGGGACATCGACCGAACGGCTGTCGCGCAGCGCCTGCACCTGGTCCCCGGTGAGAAAGTCTCCGAGATCATCGCCGAGCAGCATCACTACCTTGACTTTGTACTGTTCGGCGATGAAGCGGCGTCGCGCCGACTTGTCTGCGCTCTCCCAGGCGGTCTGGTCATTGCGAAACAAGAAGGCCTTGGGATCATCGGCATAGGGCAAGCCCAGGCGCTTGGCCAGCGCAATGGTTGCGACCCGCTGGGGACACGAGGGGTGCGGGTAGCGCTCGGGCCGATCGGTGTCAGGACAGGCCCGGTTGGTCACATAGAAGATGCGGTAGCCCGCGGCGGCGGCGTCTTGCAGAAAGTCCAGGGCGCCCGCCACCAGACCGGCTTCTCCGGCGTCGACCCAGCTGTTCCACGTCTGTCTTCCAAACCATCCCAGTTTCTTTACCAGGTCGGCCTGGTACCGGGAGTTGTCGAGAACGGTCTCGTCGAGGTCCAGGACAATAGCGGCTTGCGCATCCTCGGGCGTGACCGGGACCCCGGGGTCGGCGAGCGCGCTCGGCCGGGATCTTGCCGTCGACAATGCCGCGTCCGCCGCTTTGTAGACCTGTGCCGTGGAGTAGGCATACTCATGGGCGGTCTGCATCCAGAGCGTCGCGTTGAGCCCTTCTCGGCCGTCCACCGGTGGCTGGTCGCTCCCCAGGCTCGCGGATGTGTACCCGAGGAGCGCGGCGGCAACGGCGGCAACAGCGCGGTACATCCTGGCCTCCCATGGTCATGTTGATCGTCAGCCGATTATCTGCGTAAACGCGGTGGGCGGGGTGGGTAGATTACCGCGACAAGCGCTATGCCCTACGAAAGTGCGGGGTTTGCTCTTTCGCGTCCGTGGGATATGCTTCGACGGTCGGCTCGATTTCGGGGCAAGATCGGCACGCCACCCGGCTCGATTGTCTCCAAGGCCCCGCGTCGCTGGGATCTAGAACGGACTGAGTCAGAAGTCACTTGGGCGCGCACCGTGGCGGTCGGATGCGCGAGGGGAGTGCTTGGCAGCCCTGGAGGGGCATCCCTCCGCGGGCTCGAATCCGATCTTCGCTGCCCGTCATGCCGGAAAAGATTCGGGCACCGGGAGTCCCGCCGGCCGGTGCAGGGGCCATATCAGGGAGTGGACATCCCCGAGGGGGCGCTGCTCCATGTTGGCATCGCCGAGCTGTGACCGAGCCACCATTTGACAGCCAATGATCAAAGTCTTGCTGGTCGACGATCACGAGCTGGTTCGGACCGGCTTCCGCCGTATCCTTGAATCCGCAACCGATGTGTGCGTGGTGGGGGAGGCCGCGAGCGGTGAAGAGGCGCTGGAGAAAGTCGGCAAGTGCCTTCCGGATCTGGTCCTTATGGATCTGAGCATGCCGGGCATCGGCGGCATCGAGGCCACGCGGCGCATCCGCCGCTTTCACTCTGGGATCCAGGTCATCGCAGTCACGGTTCACACCGACGACCCTTTTCCGAGCCGGCTGCACGAGGCCGGTGCCCTGGGCTACCTCACCAAGGGCTGCAATGCCGAAGAAATGCTGGAAGCGATCCGGTGCGTCGCACGCGGCAAGCCGTTCATATCGGCCGACGTGGCGCGCCGGCTGACGCTGGCCAATCTCCAGGGGCGGCCGCCCGGGGAGCCTTTGCAGGTGCTCTCCGCGCGCGAGCTCCAGGTGATGATGATGATCGTCAAGGGCAACCGGAACCAGGACATAGCGGACGCGCTCTGTCTGAGCCCGAAGACCATCAGCACCTACCGACAGCGCCTGTACGAGAAGCTCGGCGTCGAGAACGACGTGGAGCTCACCCACCTGGCCATACGCCACGGTCTCGCCTCCGTCGAAGAGCAGCCCCTGAGAGCCGGCTGAAGCGGGCTGCCCGCTGGTGGCCGGAGAGCCCGTCCGCCGATCAGCGCTTCTGCACCACCTACCTCGAGCACTGACCGCCCGATGCGCGCGCAGCCAGGCTCGACCCGGCATGCCGGGCCTCCCCCGTGCTCGGCTGCCGATCGATCCATCTGCTTTGGGGCGGTCTCGCCCGCTCGCCCCCGCTTGCGTTACCCGCCCTGACAACCACACCGGCGACGCGCGCTGGTCGGCTGGTGAGGCCCCGCGGCGAAAACCTATACTGGTCCCATGCCCGTAACCGCTGCCGACGAGCCGTTCGATCACCAGCCCCTGCTCAGGCACCTGCCCGGGCGTCCCGGGGTCTATCGCATGATCGATGCGAGCGGGCAGGTGCTCTACGTCGGCAAGGCCAAAGACCTCAGGCGCAGGGTGAGCAGCTATTTCTCGCGATCCCTGAATACCCGCCTGCAGAGCATGACGGCGCAGATCCGCGACATTCAGGTGGCGGTGACGCAGACCGAGGCCGAGGCGCTGATCCTCGAGAACAACCTGATCAAGTCCCTCAAGCCGCGCTACAATGTACTGTTGCGTGACGACAAGAGCTACCCGTATATCTTTCTCTCGGCGGGCCCCTTTCCCAGGCTCGCCTTCCACCGCGGCAGCCGCCGTGCAGCGGGACGCTACTTCGGACCTTATCCGAGCGCCGGCGCAGTGCGCCAGACACTGCATCTGCTGCAGAAGCTCTTCCCCGTACGCCAGTGCGAGGACAGCTTCTTTCAGAACCGCTCGCGACCTTGCCTGCAGCACCAGATCAAACGCTGCACCGCGCCCTGCGTCGGGCTGGTCACCCCGGTCGACTATGGGGCGGACGTGGCCGATACGGTGCTGTTTCTCGAAGGCAGGACGAACCAGGTGATCGCAGGCATGGTCGAGCGCATGGAGGCCGCCGCAGCGCAGCTCGCCTTCGAGCAGGCCGCCCGCCTGCGCGACCAGATCGCCACCCTGCAGCGCGTACAGGAGCGCCAGTACGTGAGCGGCGAGCGCGGAGACCTGGACATCCTGGCCTGTGTCGTGCAGGGCGGTCTGGCCTGCATCCAGGTGTTCTTCGTGCGCGCCGGCCGTAATCTGGGCAACAAGGCGTTCTTTCCGCGCGCCCCCGAGGGCACCGATCCCGGGGCGGTGATCTCGGCATTCATCGCCCAGCATTATCTCGGGGCTCAGGTGCCCGCGGAGATCCTGGTCAGCCAGCCTCCGGAGGATGCGGCGGTGCTCGAGTCCGTGCTCGGTCAGCAGGCGGGCCACCGGGTGCGGATCAGCTCCCGGGTCCGCGGCGAGCGGGCCCGCTGGGTGGCAATGGCCCGGCAGAACGCGGAGCTCGCGCTCGAAGGGCGGTTGGCTAACCGCTCGGGGATGCGCGAGCGCCTCGAAGCGCTGCAGGCCGCCCTGGACCTGGATGAGCCGCCATCGCGGCTGGAGTGTTTCGATATCAGCCACACGGCCGGCGAGGCTCACAGTGGCCTCCTGCGTGGTGTTCGATACCGAAGGCCCCGCCAAGGCCGACTACCGGCGGTTCAACATCGATGGGGTTGTGCCCGGGGACGACTACGGCGCCATGGAGCAGGCCGTGACGCGCCGCTATCGGCGTCTGGTGGCGGGGGAGGCGCGTATGCCCGACCTGCTCCTGATCGACGGCGGCAGGGGCCAGCTCAAGGCGGCGGCAGGGGTGCTCGCGGAGCTCGGCGTGAACGGCGTGGGTCTGGTGGGTGTGGCCAAGGGCTCGGCGCGCAGGCCCGGGATGGAGCGACTGTTCTTGTTGGGCCGCGAGGCGCCCATTATACTGGCACCTGACTCGCTCGGACTGCACCTGATCCAGCAGATCCGCGACGAGGCGCACCGATTCGCGATCACCGGCCATCGCCAGCGCCGCGCCCGCAGCCGCAAGACTTCGCCGCTCGAGGGGCTGTCCGGCGTCGGACCCAAGCGACGTCAGCGTCTGCTCCAGCAGTTCGGTGGGCTCCAGGGGATTGCCCGCGCCGGCAAAGAGGATCTGGCTCGGGTGGAAGGTATCAGCCCTCGGCTCGCCGAGCAGATCTACGAGGCTTTTCACGGCGAAGCCTGAGCGTCGCGATGATCCTGAGCATCCCCAATCTTCTGACCCTGCTGCGGATCCTGCTGGTGCCGGTGTTCCTCGGCCTGTTCTATCTGCCGGTCAGCTGGTCGGCCCAGGCCTGTGCCTATGTGTTCGCGGCCGCCGCAGTGACCGATTGGCTCGATGGCTATCTGGCGCGCCGGCTCCGGCAGATCTCGCCCTTCGGCGCGTTTCTCGATCCGGTGGCCGACAAGCTGATGGTCGCCGCGGCCCTGGTGCTGCTGGTGGAGCGGGATCCCAGCCCACTGCTGGCCATTCCCGCGCTGGTCATCATCGGTCGGGAGATCACCATCTCGGCTCTGCGCGAATGGATGGCCGAGGTCGGGGAGCGCGCGCGGGTAGCCGTCTCGGCAGTGGGCAAGTTCAAGACCGCCGCGCAGATGGTGGCCATCTTCCTGATGATCTACCATGATCCGCTGCTCGGCGCGCCCTCGTACACCATCGGCTACGTTCTGCTCTACGTCGCCGTGATCCTCACGCTATGGTCCATGTTCATGTATGTACGAGGCGCCTGGCCCACGCTCAGCGCCGACACCTGGCAGGGTCGGTCCTAGCTTGACAGTGGGGGAGCAGCGATTACAATACTGTCCGTTCAGGAAGGCGGGAATAGCTCAGTTGGTAGAGCACAACCTTGCCAAGGTTGGGGTCGCGAGTTCGAGTCTCGTTTCCCGCTCCAGTTTGCCATGAGCCCCGCTCCCAAAAGGCGGGGTTTTTTGCGACAGAGCGCCGCAAATTCCAAGTTCGAAGGCTGAGTGGCAGAGTGGTCATGCAGCGGCCTGCAAAGCCGTGTACCTCGGTTCGATTCCGGGCTCAGCCTCCACCTTGCTCCCGCAAGCCAATTCGACCCCGGCCCGGGTGGCGGAATCGGTAGACGCAGCGGACTTAAAATCCGCCGGCCGTTCAGGCTGTGCCGGTTCAAGTCCGGCCCCGGGCACCATTGACCCCTCCAGAGCAGTCCGTAACGCCTTGATTGTTCAAGCAGTTGGTGGCGACTGCTCGTTTTAAGCAGCGTAGATCGGTCCCGTCCCCCGGGACGACGGGAAATCTACCCGCACCAGGCCCGCCATGCTTACGGACCAGGAGATCCCGAACACCAAGCCGCGCGCGACCCTATAGCGGGCCCCCGATGGCGACGGGCCGGATCTTGAGGTGTGACGTCCCAGGGCGAACGGGTTGCGCCGGCCCGCATGAGGCGTCTGGAGGCACTGGCCGGGCAGGGGCCTATCCCCGCGGGTAAAGGGGAACCGAAACAATGGCAGCAAGCCACCCCCCGCAAGAGTCACAGCTGATCCCGCAGCTCATCACCGGGTCCCCGGTGCGCGCCACCCTCGCCGGCGATGTCCTGCGTTATTCGCCATCTATGCGCGGGTTTTCACCACCATCTACACAAGACCGCCCCGTCGAGCTTGCAACTGCAATTTGGACCGCGAAATGGCCCGTCTAAGAGCCAACAACCGCCCTTTCTGACGCAAATCCTGCGATTAATCAGTAGCTTAGGGCGGTCCTACCCCGGTTACCCGCCATGGGATACCTCCCAATTCGGGACTATCATTAGGGCGGTCTTTATTGCGCATAGAGGCAGCGCGACCCGGAAGCCAGTCGTAGCCGACGAGCGCACCGGCGCGCCAGTGGCAGGTGGCACGGTATCCCGCGCGCGCCCTATCGAACATCCCTGCCCTCCGATGCCGTACCTGGCTCATATGGTGGGGCGACCCGGAGCGTTGCTTCGATATGCCGATATCACTGCATGCTTGATATTCCAATATCAAAGGTTGCCGGATAATCACCTGTTGGGCATCAAGATGAGCCTTTTGGAACAACTGAAAGCGTTGATCGCTAAACAGCGAGCTGATGCTGGCTTCGTCAAATTAGGCTCTCACAAGGAACTCTTCAAGTCTATGGCGCGGGCCACAGGATTGCCGCCTCAGGCGCTTTACCTCCGAGATCTCCATGCCGCCGTACTTGAATTTCCAATGGTAGATCGTTATTTCCACCACGCCGTGGCGGCGGGCAAGCGCCGGCACCGAGGCATCGGCTTAATGCTCCTTCAGGATCGAAATAATCTGCTTTTCGCTGTAACACTTGCGCCTCATATGGCGACCTCGTCGCGGTCAACGTACCAGGAAATCCCACATCCCGCATGGATCGGATTACGCGGGTACGGTCAAAAGAAAGCCATTAGTCACACAGATTCACTAAGAAAACCAATGACTCGTCGAATTCGGCCCATGAAACTCAATGCTGTTGTGATCTGTAATGTGCTCAGATAGAGTTTTTGATATGCGCTATGTATTGTGTAAGCCGAAAGGCGGTTTGAATGATATGCTTTGCCAAATACGTAAGTGCATTGATTATTGTCGTGTGTACGACCGGTTTCTTTATGTCGATGGGGTTGGGTCCGGCTTCGTTGATGACCTTTCGAAATACTTCGAATTCACAGAGAGCTCGATCGGAAGGCTGAGCGTGAGTGCTGATGATTACCTCATGTTGAATTCGTTGTCGGTTCAGCCGTGTCGGCTGAGCAACAGGCTAGATACCTACAAGGCGCGGTACAAGACTTCTCAACGGCGGAAGTGGCGAAGGCAAGGAATGTATGGCGTCCTTGCTGAGGTGGAATCAGACGCGCCGGTAAGTTTCTATTTTCGGGTGGATCACAATGAAAGTGTGCTGGTGCATGATTCCTGCGGCGGTTGTAAGCAGAGCATAGACGCGCTCAGGAGTCTGCGGCTTACGGAGAATGTAGCGGCTATTCTTCGCAAGACATTAGGTGAACTGCCCGAGTCGTACATCTCAATACATGTGAGAAGCAGTGATAAGCACCTGAAGTGTGATTATCAAGCCTTTTTTGAGCAGCTAGATCTGGGATCGTCCGTCAGTAACGTTTACTTAAGTTGCGACCGAAAGGTAGTTCAAGATTATGGAAAAGCGGCTCTCCGCTCATTCAATGTCCTTACATACAATGATTTGCCTGATGTGACTGGCAACCTGCACAGTAACACCTCGCTCCCCCGGTGGGAAACCAATATTCATTGCTTGGTGGATTTGATAGTGATGGCCATGTCACAACAGATAATCAGGGCGCCTGTGTTTATTGGTCGACGAGGCTTCCTGTTTCTTAAGAGAAAACCCTTTCTTTCTGGATTTGGTTGGTTGGCCGCTAGGTTGAGCGACGAACCGGAGCTGATTAAGACATTGCTTAGGTATAATTAATCCGACAGTCTTTCAACCAATAGTAAATGCTCGTACAAGGCCGGGCATCTGTTGTCTGCGAAGTGGGTTAGCTGATCGGGTTCCGAATCTCATCAAAGTAATTGGGTACGGCTCTTCTGCAACGACGCCGGATATCGCAAAAACAATGGGTTACGAGCATTTTGGCCGGAGCCGCGTGAGTGAACGGGCCTCACAGGGGGGTGTGAACTTTGAGTGTCAGCAAAAAGCACACCCCGAGGAGACCCCTTCGATGACATGCTACCGCATAGCCGAGCCGCAACACGACAGTCACTATGACGGCGCATATGAGCAGATGGAGACCTTGATCGGCGAGCTGAGAGCCCCCGGGGCGCACCGGTGCAGCCATGGCGAGGCGGAAGACCGGATCTGGAAGGGCGGGATGGAGCTGATGCGACGGCTGATGCAAGGCTACCTGGACGACAGAAGCAGTGCAGAGGACGCCAAGGTCCGGGTGGTAGGCGGCGATGGTGAGGCCGCAGGGCGATCCCTGCCGCGCCATCTGCCCGATCAGGCCCAGCGGCACCACCACCAGCGCGCCCAGCACCACTGGCACCACGCCCTCACGCCGTCAAGCCATTTGAGGGAGTGGTGCGAAGCCGGCATCGAGCTTGCGATGATGTCGGCGTAGCGCCACGGACGCAGGGCGGCCGGGGCCCAAAGGCTGTCGCCGAGCGCAGCCATTTTGGGGATTTGGATGTCCCAAAATGTATCCCGAGCACGGCGACACTCCGGGCTTGTAGCGCTTGGTGTACTTGATCTCGCCGCTGAAGAAGGTCGCGGCGAGCTTATGGGCCTCGTCGCAGATCACCAGATCCCAGCCGCAGTCAGGGGCCTTGAGCTTGGCCTGTACGTCCTCGTTGCGGGAGAGCTTGTCCAGCCGGGTGATGACCAGGTTGTTCTCGAGGAACCAGTTGCCGGTGCGTGCCGCCTCGAGCTTGTCGTTGGTTAGGATCTCGAACGGCAGGCTGAAGCGCCGGTATAGCTCGTCCTGCCACTGCTCGGCGAGGCTGCCGGGGCAGACCACCAGGCAGCGGTTGAGGTCGCCACGGCCCACCAGCTCCTTGATGAACAGGCCGGCCATGATGGTCTTGCCCGCACCGGGGTCATCGGCCAACAGGAAGCGCAGCGGCTGGCGCGGCAGCATCTCCTCGTAGATCGCCATAATCTGGTGCGGCAGGGGCTCGACCAGGGAGGTGTGCACTGCCAGCCCCGGGTCGAAGAGGTGCGCCAGGCGGATGGGGTGGGCCTCGGACCCCAGCCGGAACAGCGCCCCATCGGCGTCGAAGCCACAGGGCCGCCCCGATCCGCTCGTACAAGCCTTTCTCCCGTCCGAAGTCCAGCGACGCGGGGGTGCCCGCCGAGTCACGCATCGGGCGACACAGCCAGTCCTCATCCGTCGCCGCCCGGACGGAGCCCGATTACTGGATCGCGCCGTATGCTACGCTTGCTTAAGCAATAGCCGTCCCACCCCTGCGATTCTCCATGGACGTCGAAGCTCCGCAGGCCGTACCCCCCATTCCGTCGGGCACCGAGCATCCGGGTCCCGACTGGATAGTCGCCATTGGCGCCTCCGCCGGCGGTCTGGAGGCGATGCGCCCCTTGCTGCGCGGGCTGCGGGCGACCGGGCGGGTTGCCTACCTGATCGCCCAGCACCGCTCCGCCACCGCCCCCGAAGCCCTCACCGAGATTCTGGCCCGCGAATGCCAGCTCCCCGTCGCCCTGATCGCGGGTGGCGAGAAGCCGGGCCCCGACCGGGTCTACGTGGCGCCGCCGGGGCACCACCTGGAGGTCCGCGACGGCCGCCTGACCCTGGGCGAGCCGACCGCGGAGGGCGGCGTCGTCCCCTCCATCGACACCCTGTTCGCCTCCCTGGCCCAGGGCTACCGCGACCGCGCCGTGGGCGTGCTGCTGTCCGGGACCGGCCACGATGGGACCCGCGGCGCTCAGGCCATCCGCGGCGCCGGGGGGCGGGTCCTGGTGCAGCTGCCGGCCAGTGCGGGCCAGGACGCCATGGTGGAGTCGGCCCTTGCGGCGGGGATCGTGGACGAGGCCCTGTGCCCCGAGGATCTCGCCGCCCGACTCAACGCCCTGGGAGAGGGGCCTCGACCGCCCAGAGGCCCCGCCGTCGGCGGCATCGACGACGGCACCCTGCGCGAGGTACTGGGCCTGGTCCACGACGCGACCGACACGGACTTCGGCCACTACCGGGAGCCGACCCTGCGCCGCCAGACCCTGCGCCGCATGGCCGCCCTGGGCCTGACGGACATGCAGGACTACCTGCGCCTGCTGCGGAGCGACCCGCAGGAGGCCCAGAGCCTCCGCCAGGCGTTCATGATCTCGGTGAGCGCCTTTTTCCGCGATTCCGAGGTGTTCGCCGCCCTGGGCAAGGCCCTGGACGAGCTGATCGCCGGGCGCCAGCCCGAGGAGCCGATCCGGGTCTGGGTCCCGGGCTGCGCTACCGGGGAGGAGGCCTACTCCATCGCCGCCCTCATCGCCGAGCGCCTGGACCCTGACGGGGGCAAGGGCCTCGTCGGGGGCGAGGCCCAGATCTTTGCCACCGACCTCGACGCGGAGGCGATCCGTATCGCCCGCGCCGGGGTCTACCCCAGGGCGGCCCTGGACAGCATGGACCCGCACCTGCGGGAGCGCTTCTTCACCGCCGGGCGGGACACCGTGCGGGTGGTCAAGGCTCTGCGCGAGCTGTGCGTCTTCGCCGAGCACGACCTGCTGCGCCACCCGAGCTTTACCCACATGGACCTGGTGAGCTGCCGCAACGTCCTGATCTATTTCGATCCGCAGGTCCAGCAGGAGGTCCTTGCCCGATTCCACTACGCCCTGGCCCCGGGTGGACTCCTGTTGCTCGGCAAGTCCGAGTGCAGCGAGTCGGTCCAGCGCCTCTTCGAGCCCCTGGACGGCGCGAGCCGGATCTATCGGCGACGGGACCTGCCGACGCCCATGCCAAACCAGACCCGATGGGAGACGACCGCCCCCCCGCCCAGCCGGTCCTGGCCGCCGGACCAACCGGCCCGGGACGCCGAGCGGGCGATGCGCGATCTCTTGCTGGAGCAGATATGCTCCGGCCAGCGTCCTGGTCGACGACCGACTCAGGCCCTTACACTTCCACGGCCCCGTGGAGCGGTATCTGACCCTGCCCAAGGGGCCGGCGGACTTCTCCCTGCTGGCACTCTGCGCAGCGGCGCTGCGCAGCGAGGTGCGCAGCGCCGCGCACCTGGTCCTCCACCAGGCCCAGACAGAGGTCCGCGGGCACGCCATCCCGGTGGAGATCGACGGCGAGACGGTCCGGGTCCAGGTCGTGGCCCGCCGGGCGGGACCAGGCGCCTCCCTCGAGCGAGGCGGCCCTGGTCCTGAGCTTCCAGGAGACTCCTGCCCTCGGCGCGGAGACCCAATCGGCCGGGGAGGCCGGGTCGGCCGCGACCGACGACCTGCTTCAGGAGTTGCAGGCGACCCGCGGCCACCTCCACGCGATCATCGGCGAGCTGGAGTCGTCCAACGCGGAGCTCCAGTCCCTCAACGAGGAGCTGCAGGTCGCCTCCGAGGAGCTCCAGGCGAGCAACGAGGAGCTCTCCACCCTCAACGACGAGCTGCAGTCCAAGTCCGGCGAGCTGGCCACCGTCAACGACATTCTCAGCGGCATCCAGGACTCCATCCAGCTCGGCCTGATGGTGGTCGACCGCCAGTACCGCGTCCGCCGCTTCAATCCCCTGGCCGGGCGCATCTTCGGCCTGATGCCGGAAGACCTGGGCCAGAGCCTGGCTGGGGTGCCCCGCACCCTGCCCCTGCCGGACCTGCGCCCGAAGGTGGAGGCCGTGATCGCCGGTGGCCCACCGCTGGTGGAGCGGGTCGGCGACCAGGACCGGCAGTACCTGATGCAGGTCGTCCCCCACATGGACCCGACGGGGAATCGCATCGGGGCCCTGGTCACCTTCGCCGACATCTCCGAACTGGCCAGGGCCGAGGCCCAGCAGCGCGAGGCCGAGCAACGCTTCCGCCTGTTCATGGACCACAGCCCGGCGGTCTCCTGGATCAAGGACGCCGAGGGGCGCATGGTCTGGGTCAGCGGGACCTTCGAGACCGCCTTCGGGGTCCGCCTCGCCGACTGCGAGGGCAAGACACGACGCCGAGCTTTGGTCAGCGGAGCTCGCGGCTAAGTTCCGCGCCAGCGACCAGGCGGCCCTGGCCGCGGGGGCCCCCATCGAGGTGGACGAGGAGACCCGCGACCCGGACGGCAGCCGCCGGCTCTGGCGCGGCTTCAGGATCCCCTTCACGGACGCCGCCGGGCGTCGCTATGTGGGCGGAAACGCGGTGGACGTCACGGCCAGCCGCCAGGCGAGCGAGGACCTTGCCTCCGAGCGCCTGCGCCTGCGCACCCTCGTCGACACCATCCCGGACCCGGTCTGGCTCAAGGACCCGGACGGGGTCTACCTAGCTCTGCAACCCAGCCTTCGAGCGCCTCTATGGGGCCCCGGAGCGGGACATCCTGGGCCGCAGCGACTACGACTTCGTCCCGCGGGAGGTGGCCGACGCCTTCCGCAACCACGACCGCAAGGCCATGGCCGCGGGTGGCCCGAGCATCAACCAGGAGTGGCTCGACTTCGCCGCCGACGGCCATCGGGCCCTGCACTTGACCACCAAGACCCCCCTCTACGACCCTGCCGGGCAGGTCCTGGGGGTGTTGGGGATCGCCCGTGACATCACCGCCCTGGACCTCGCCGCGCGGCCCTGGAGCGCAGCCGCGACGACCTGGAGGGACAGGTCGCTGCCCGCACCGCCGACCTCCAGGCGAGCGAGGCGCGCCTGCGCCTGATCCTGGAGTCGAGCGCCGACGGGCTGATCGGCATGGATTCCGAGGGGCTGGTGAGCTTCGCCAACCCCGCGGCCGAGGCGATGCTCGGCTGGCCCACTGGGGGCCTGCTGGGCCGGGAACTGCACGCCACCATCCAGCACAGCCACGCCGACGGACGGATCCCCAGACACGGCCGGCGACTGCCCCATCCTCGCGACGCTGCGCGACGGGCACACCGAGCGCTCCGATCATGACGTCTTCAGCCGCGCCGACGGGACCCGCTTCGCGGTCAGCTACGCGGTCCGACCCATGCTCGAGGGCGAGGCGGTCGTCGGGGCCGTCGTCGCCTTCAGCGACGCCAGCCTGAGGCACGCAACCGAGCTGGCCCTGGAGGGGGCCAAGACCGAGGCGGAGCGCCTGGCCCGGATCAAGGGCGACTTCCTCGCCAACATGAGCCACGAGATCCGCACGCCGCTCAACGGGGTCCTGGGCCTGGCCCAGATCGGCTACCGCCACAGCGAGGGGCAACCCAGGCTGCGCGAGGACTTCGCCGGGATACTCGAATCGGGCAAGGTCCTGTTGGGGGTCATCAACGACATCCTCGACTTCTCCAAGATCGCGGCCGGCAAGCTCCAGATCGAACAGGTCCCCATCGCCCCTTCACGGATACTGGACCAGGTCGTCGAGGCTATGCGCGGGCGGGCCCAGGAGCGCGGTACCGTCCTGGAGACGACGCCGGGTCTCGGGGACCCCGGGCACTGCCTGGGCGACCCGGTGCGTCTGGCCCAGATCCTGTTCAACCTGGTGAGCAATGCCGTCAAGTTCAGCCCCGGGGGGCGGGTCGGCGTGGGTGTCGAGCGCGAGGGGGACCGCCTGGTCTTTCGCATCGCGGACACTGGCATCGGCATGAGCGCGGACCAGTTGGGGCGCCTCTTCGCGGCCTTCGAGCAGGCCGATTCCGGGACCACCCGCAAGTTCGGCGGGACCGGGCTGGGGCTTGCCATCACCCGCCGCCTGGTGGAGCTGATGGAGGGCGAGATCGACGTCGTCAGCGCCCTGGGGAAGGGGTCGGCCTTCGAGGTCCGCCTGCCCTATATCGAGGCGACGGGCGAGCTGGCGGAGGTCGGCGCGACCCTGCCCCCGCGGGTGGCAGTGGGGCCACGCCTGGCCGGGCTGCGCCTCCTGGTGGCCGAAGACAACGAGATCAATCGCCTGGTGATCGAGGACATGCTGACGGCCGAGGGGGCCCGCGTCACCCTGGTCGGCAACGGGCGCCTGGCCGTCGAGGCCGTGACGGCGGACCCGGACGCCTGGGACGCGGTCCTGATGGACGTGCAGATGCCTGAGATGGACGGGTTGGAGGCGACCCGGCACATCCACGGGCTGGCCCCTGACCTGCCCATCATCGGCCAGACCGCCCATGCCCTGGAGGAGGAGCGCGCCAAGTGCCTGGCCGCCGGGATGGTGGGTCAGGTCTCCAAGCCCATCTCCCACGAAGACTTGGTGGCCGCCATCCTGGGCCGGCCCAGGCGCGACCCGACCCCGCCGCCGGTGCCCCCGGCCGCGCGCTCCGGTCATCGACTGGGCCGGGCTCGCCCGGCGTTACTCGGGCAAGCCCGCGTTCATCGACCGCCTGGCGCGAATCGCCCTGGACAGTACCGCCGAGATCCCGGGGCAGCTCCGCCAGTGGGCCGCCGAGGGTAATCTGGTCGAGATCGGCAAGGCCGCTCACAGCCTCAAGGGGGCGGCCGGCAACCTCCTGGCCCAGGAGGCCGAGGATCTGGCCTAACGGACCCAGCAGGCGGTCCGCGCCGCCGACCCACAAGCCCCGGCGCTGGCCCTCGAAGCTCGCCGACGCCCTGGACCGACTGCTGGCCGCCTGCGCCGAGCACCTCGGCCTGGGCCCCGGGGCCCAGACCGACCGCTGACCCCATATGGCCGCTGCCCCAAGGAGAACCGCGCATGGATGATCGGACGGATTGGAAAGACGGCGCGGCGCTGGTCGCGTTCCCGAAGGGGGGCTTGTCCAGGCAGGCCGGGGCCCGGCGGCGCCTAGCTCTATTACATGCTACCAAAACCCTAGCTCGTGCCTGGGTCGGTCGGCGCACTTTGCTGGTGGGATGATTCATGGATCAGAGCTTTTTCCAAGTTTCTGATCCGCAGTTTGAGTTGGTAAATCTCGGCCTGTAAGGCATCGTTTCCGGGTTGCGGCGCGGCATATGCTGGCACGGTGTATCCGTAACCAAGGGCTGGGGGAGCCCCATAACCGTAACCCTGCGGACCGTAGCCATAGCCCGAGCCAACCTCGGGATCTCCATAGTAATCGTCACGGTCTCTATAGTTGCCCCTCCATTCTGGCTGTTGCGACTTCGATTGATTCATCATGTCGAACACGTTTTTGCACATGTCAAACGCGTAGGCGATTCCGGTATCTGTAAACATGGCAGTGCTGAGGGCGACAACGATCACTCGCTTCAAAATCACTTTATCAATCATGTCGGCTTTTCCTCCAATGCGAAAGGTATGCTTTGTTACTATCGAGCCGTTGGCGCTGGTGGTCTCTCTATAAAGACGCTGATCAACCCAAGTCTAGTACACGACGGCCTTGCTGCTGTCAAAGAGATCCCGAAGGCAGGGATCTTCTAGCCAACCAGCTCCCCCATTCTTGGGCTGCCCCGTGAGAAACCTTCGTTAGACAGGCTGGCAGCTACTGATCCACACTAAATCAATTCCGTCGAACGGCTCGAATGGGTCGTTTTGCCAGTTCAGCGGTTGTTAATATAAGCGCAGGCTAAAGGAAAGGTTAGGGTCGGTAGCGGCCCATCAGGAAGGGCTTATATTAGGAAGGCTTGGAGGTCGGTTTTCGGCCACTATGTACAGTTCCGGGCTATGTATAGTTGTGGCACTGATTGCGCTGACATGGGCGGAGCTATAATAAATAGGAGTGGCTATGTAGAGCTATACATAGCGGCCAACAGCGGCCATCGCTGGGCAATCCGGGCGGTCGCTGCATGCCACCCATTCCGTCGAGCCCGCTAGCCTGGCCGCGGGACGTGGTCCCGGTCGAGCTATTGGCCTCTACGCCCTCGCAAATCGCTCCAGCGAGGCTCCAAGCGCTTAGCGGGATAGACTAATATAGTCGGTATCCAAAAGCGTCTATTTCCTGCCATTTGAACAGTTAGACGCACGTTGCGGAGGCGCGTATGCCGGCGTTTCTATATCAAAGGTCTGTCAAGAGCGGAAAGCCTTACCTGACACGACGTCACCAGGTACCACTGGCGGGATTCGGTGCGCTTCATAGTCTCTGGTCGGGTAGGGGCAAACCGACAGATTGCGGGTGGCACATTACATCGGCGGATTTAGTGGGAAACGTACTTGATGCGAAGGGGACGATTAGCGACCATGAGATCATCATTGACGCGGCGCCATCTGTTCCGTCGTTTGTCGCCCTGGTCCGAGTCGTTGACATCCATGTCTATACGCACGGCGACGGAGCTGACGGTGCCTCATGGAGCAATTTGATGCTTCGAGCTAAGGACGTCTGTTGGAAAGAAGGCGTCACGTCTTCGGAGAAAAACGAATTCACGAAGAGTTTCGAAGAACTGGGCCTAAACAGTAATGATATTATCACTTTTTTGTATTTGCATGGAGACGCGAGAAGTTGGAACTGGGGCCGAATTGGACAAATGAATGGCGCTTGGCTTCATAAGCCCGCGCGGGACTACTTTCACCGCTTCTTCTGAGGGCGGGTGTCAGCAACGACAAGGTCGCCCATTGAACAGTTAGGAAAGAATTGATTCATTCACGCCGACAGAGGAACCCTTCGATCTTGTTCGGTAGCCGGCCAACGATGATCCTTTATCGATGTTGCTGCGATGTCGTTTCCGCAACGGTGCCCGGGATTTCCGGCTCCCCCGGCGGCCTCGCCGCCTCATTATCCACCACGGATACAGTGTCGCCTCGCCCCATCTCCGGCTTCACACTCCGGTCCGGCCGACCCGGGCAGTCGGGCTCAGGGGGGCTCGACACCGATCATGCCTCGAGCAGCCTGTTCATGTGCGCCACCAGCCGGTCGACATCGACCGGTTTCTGCAGCACCAGAAAACCGCCGGCCCGCGGGTCGCCCTCCGAATCGGGCACGACGTCCCCACTGACCAGCAGCGCGGGCAGCTTGCGGCCGATCTCTTCGACTATGCGCCGGATGGCCACGGCCCCAGAGGCACCTTGCGCGAGGCGATAGTCGGCGATGATCAGATCGGGCTGCGCGCCGGCCCTTATCAGCGCAAGCGCCTGGACACACCCGGGGACCGCCATCACCGCTAGGCCGAAGCCCTCGAGCAAAAACTGTGTGGCAGCCCGCACGCCCGCATCGTCTTCCACCAGCATGACGACCGCGCCGGCTTTGCCTCGGTACGGCACCTCCTGCACGTCTTTGCGGCCGCGCCGCGGCGAGCTAACTGGGCTCGCGGTCTCAACCTCCACTGCGAACATGGAGCCTTTGCCGGGGGTGGAGCGAACATCCAGACGATGCTCGAGGGCCAAGGCCAGACTCCTCACGACGGACAAGCCGACCCCGTAGCCCTTGTCGGGCTGGCGGGCGGGATTATTCAGCTGGACGAACGCGTCGAATATGCTGTCGAGATGCTCCCCGGGTATCCCCGAGCCCGTGTCCCACACCTCGATCCGCAACATCGAGCCGCGCCGACGGCAGCCCACGAGGACTCGCCCTGCGTCGGTATGCTTGATCGCATTGGAGACGAGGTTCTGCAAAATCTGGTGCAGCAAGTCTTCGTCACTGCGAATCGTCGCCGAGCAGGGCAGGACGCACAGCTTCAGACCGCGCGCGGCCGCCCGCTGCTGGAATTCCGACTCGATCCTGTGGAGCAGATCCGCTACCGGTAAGGCGGTGATCCGAGCGGTGAGTATCCCGGCATCGATGCGGCCCAGATCCAGGAACATGTGCAGCAGGCGATTCATGGACACCAGGGCCTCGCCCTGCATCTTCACCGATTTGAGGAGGCCCGCATCCTTGATTTTGCGCGCCAGTACGCCGTTGAGCAGGGTGAGCGTCTGCAACGGTTGGCGTAGGTCGTGACTGGCACTGGCCAGGAACTGGCTTTTCGCCCGGCTCGCCAGCTCCGCCTTGTCCTTCGCCGCACGCAGCTCCTCCGCCGCCTTGCGGCGCTCCGTGGTGTCGACGATCGTGGCTAGGACGTAGGTGCCCCAGCCCGTCTCGACCGTACTGAGACCGATCTCCGCCGGAAATTCGCTGCCGTCCTTCCGCCGCCCGATCAGCTCCAGCCCCTGACCCAAGGGTCTGGGTTGCCGATTGGCAAGAAACGCATCGCGCAAGCCGGGATGTCGCTCCCGGTAGCGCTCTGGGATCAGCTGTTCCACCGGCTTTCCGATCAGCTCCTTGCTCTGGTAGCCGAAGAACTGCTGGGTCTGGGCGTTGACGAATTCGATCTGACCCTCCTTGTCGACCACCACCACCGCGTTCGGCGCGGCCTCGACCATGAGACGGAAGCGCTCGAGGGCGCGTTTGCGCTCGGTGACGTCCACGAAGGTGATCACAACGCCGTGAATGCGGTCATCCCCGGTTCGATAGGGCAGGATGCGCCGCGTGTACCAGCGCCGGCCATCCGCCATCACGACATCCTTGTCGATCGGCACCAGGCGCTCCAGGACCTCGCGGGCATCGTCCAGCAGGTTGGGGTCGTCGAACTTGCGCGAGATGTCGTCGACCGGCCGGCCGCGATCGGTCCCGATGAGATTGAACAGCCGGGTCGCGGGTGGGGTGAAGCGCTGGATGTGCAGCTCGCGGTCGAGAAAGATCGTCGCGATATCCGTGCTGCTCAACAGGTTGTCGAGGTCATCGTTGGTCGCCTCCAGCTCGCGGACCTTTTCCTCGAGCTGGCTGTTGACGGTCGAGAGCTCCTCGTTGAGCGACTGGAGCTCCTCCTTGGAGGTCTCCAGCTCCTCGTTGGTGGACTGTAGCTCCTCGTTGACCGACATGACCTCTTCGTTCGCCGCCCTGAGCTCCTCGTTGGAGGATTCCATCTCCTCGATGCTGCTCTGCAGGTCGTCGCGGGTCGATGTCAGCTCGCGCTCGAGCTGCTGTATCACCGCTTCCCCTGTGCCTGCGGACTCGCCCTCCGGGACTGAGCGGGCCAGCGCGGGCTCGTCCTGAAAACTGACCAGCAGCAGGCCTTCGACCTCGCGGGGCCACACCAGCGGGGTGGCGGTGATCCGCACGCGGCGGGGCGAGTCAGCGTCCCGCAGATCGACAGTCCCGGATGCCTGCACCCCGCCATGCTGGGCGGCTTGGTGAAGCAGCCCCCGCACCTTGATGCGTAGCCCCTCCCGAACCTTGCGCATCAGGTCCTCGCTGGGCGGGCCCGGTGGCTGATCGAAGTAACGGCTGGTCGGACCGTGGTAGTAGACGATCTGGTGCCTGCGGGTGACCAATACGGCCGCCGGTGCGAAGGTCTCGAGGAGAGCGTCGCGGGTCAGCTCACCCAGGCGGACCGGATCGTTCAGCAGGGGACGCTGTAGAGTCTGGGCGGGGCCGGGTCCGTGCGTGGCCGGAAAGATCGGGAGCTCGACCGGGTTGCGGTGCGCCGCCCCCAGGCGCTGGTAGAGCCTCCACTTCTTGGCTACCGGCTCGAACAGCGCGTTCTCGGAGCCGATGGTCTCCGCGCTTCCGAGCAGCAGATAGCCGCCGTCGTTGAGGGCGAAGTGGAACAGGCCGATCACCGTCCTCTGCACTTCCGGCTCGAGGTAGATGAGCAGATTGCGGCAGCTCACCACGTCCAGCTTGGAAAACGGCGGGTCCATGATGAGGTTCTGCACGGCGAACACCACGGCGTCGCGAATCTGCTTGCTCACCCGAAAGGCATGCCCCTCGCGAGTGAAGAACCGCTGCAGGCGCTCCTCGGACACATCCGCAGTAATGTTCGCCGGATAGAGCCCCGCCCGGGCATTGCCGAGCGCCCCGTCGTCGATATCCGTGGCATAGATCTGTATCGGGCAATTCCTCTTGGCGACCTGCAGGCGTTCTGCGACGAGTATGGCGATGCTGTACGCCTCTTCCCCGGATGAGCACGCGGGCACCCAGATACGGACGGGCTGGTCCGGGCCCTTGGCCTCGATGATCCTCTCGATGGCCTCGCCGAGCGCCTCGAAGGCCTGCGGGTCGCGGAAGAAACCGGTCACCCCGATCAGCAGGTCGTTGAAGAGCTGCGTCGCCTCGTCCGGATGCTCCCGCAGGAACGCCAAATAGGCGCCGAGCCCCTCGATCTCACGGAGCCCCATGCGCCGCGTGATGCGCCGCAGCATGGTGCCCTTCTTGTAACAGCGGAAGTCGTATTTGGTGCGGGCCTGCAGGACCGAGAGGATCGAGCGCAGGGCATCGGGCTCCTCTCCGGCCAGGGCGGTCGGCTCCGCAGCCTTGCCGGCGAGCGCGTGGGCGTTGTAGCGGATGAGCACCTCGGGCATCGACTCGATCGGCCCCACATAGTCCACCAGTCCTGTCGCAATGGCGCTGCGCGGCATGCCGTCGTACTCGGCCGTCTCGGGCGCCTGCGCCAGCGCGATCCCTCCGTCGCCCTTGATGGCGCGTATGCCCAGGGTCCCATCGGATCCGGTACCCGAGAGGATGACGGCTACCGCCTTCTCTCGCTGCGCTTCCGCCAGCGAGCGCAGGAAGAAATCGATCGGCATGCGCATGCCGCGGTGCAGAACGGGCTCGCTCAGGTGCAGCGCGCCTTCGCTGATCGTGAGATAGGCGTTCGGCGGGATGATATACAGCCTGTTCGGCTCGACCGGCATCCTGTCTTCCGCCTCGATCACCCGCATCGTCGTGTAGCGCGACAGCAAGTGCGCTGTCAGGCTCTCGTGGGTCGGGTCCAGATGCTGGACCAAAACGAAGGCCATGCCGCTGTCCGCGGGCATGGCCGAGAAGAACTTCTCGAACGCCCCAAGGCCTCCGGCCGACGCCCCGATCCCGACAATCGGAAAAGCTCCGGGTTTCCCGGCTGTGCCTTGGTCCCCTCCCATATTCCCAGCCCCTCCCCCTGATTTTCTGATTGTGCAAGTCAGTATAACCCCCTCCCGAGCCCCCACCGGGACGGCCTCGTCATGGGTGCCCGGCCCCTTGAGAATCCCCTTGACCGGGTGATTAACAACCGTACACCCTGGCCGGCTGCACGCGACTCGCGCGCGAGTCATCAGCACTGCGCAGGGTCGACAACGGTCTTTTGCGAAAGGCGTATATGAGAAAGGCCTGCAGGTCTACGTTGTCACTGGAGTCGGAACCTCCGTCTTGTCTTGCCACCAGATGTTCGGCGGCGGCGCTGCGGACAGGGGTGTGCCGCGGGCGATGTCGAGGCTTTATGCCGTCGCCGAGCTGCGCCACAATGGCCGCTTGCGCCGCCTCTGGCATCCCATAGATGCGGGTTGGAATGTGGGTAGACTCAGCCTCGCCCAAACGGAGACCGGCGTCAGTACCGGCTCCGCGGCTGTAATGCGGTGGCAGCCACGGCTATCGACCCTCTCTCGAACTTCCGGGGCCGACGATCTCTGATCGACCCGGCGCCCCGGCGTCGCCCCCTCCAGGTCCCGCCGTGAGCGCACGCCGATCACTGATCTCTGAGCTGCCCTATCGCGCCGACTCGGCAGAGGTCTTTGCGGCCATTGCCGGTCTCCCCGGCGCAGTGCTCCTGGACAGCGGTCCGCCCGAAGCGCGCCAGGGGCGCTTTGATGTGCTGGCCTGCGATCCCTGGCTGACCATCGAGAGCGACGCCGGCTGGACCTGCCGGCGCGGCGGTAATCTGTCCGAGCGGACCCGGGAAGACCCCCTTGAAGCGCTGCGCTCGGCGCTGACGCCGGGGCTCGCCGCGCTACCGGAAGCGCTGCCCTTCGCCGGCGGGGCCATCGGCTATTTCGGCTATGATCTCGCGCGGCGTCTGCAGTCTCTGCCTGAGCTTGCGAACGACGACGAGGCCCTCCCGGAGATGTCGGTCGGCCTCTACGACTGGGCGCTGTGCGTGGACCATGAGCACCGGCGCAGCTGGCTGGTCAGCGCGGCCCCCCGTGAGCAGACCAGGCGGCACTGGCCCGCGCTGCAGCGCCTGCTCGGCGCACCCCGGGTACAAGACCCGCCCGGAATCGCGATTGCCGGCCTTCTGGAGTCCAATCTCAGCCACGCGGGCTATGCCGGGCGCTTTCGGCGTATCCAGCGCTACATCCGCGATGGCGACTGCTATCAGGTCAACTTTGCCCAGCGTTTCGCAGCGCCGGCTACGGGCTCGCCCTGGTCGCTCCACCTGGCCTTGCGCCGGCTCGCACCGGCCCCGTTCGGCGCCTACCTGAACACCGGGCGCGCCCAGATCCTGTGCTCGTCGCCCGAGCGGTTTCTGCACCTGCAGGGCGGCGCCGTGCAGACCCGGCCGATCAAGGGCACCCGGGCGCGCGACCCCAATCCGGACCGCGACCGGGAGGCCGCCCTGGCGCTCGGACGCAGCGCCAAGGACCGCGCCGAGAACCTGATGATCGTGGATCTGCTGCGCAACGACCTCGGAAAGGTCTGCGCCATCGGCAGCATCGAAGTGCCGCAGCTCTTCGAGCTCGAGAGCTATTCCAATGTCCACCATCTGGTGAGCACCGTAAGCGGTCGCCTGGCGCCAGGCAAGGACGCCCTGGACCTGCTCCGGGCCTGCTTCCCGGGTGGCTCGGTGACCGGTGCACCCAAGCTGCGGGCGATGCAGATCATCGAAGAGCTGGAGCCTCACCGGAGAGGCATCTACTGCGGCAGCATCGGCTACATCGGCAGCAACGGCGACATGGACACCAACATCGCGATTCGCACGATGGTGCTCTCCGGCGGCGTGCTGCGCTTCTGGGCGGGCGGGGGGATCGTCGCGGATTCGTCGCTGGACGGGGAGTACCGCGAGACCCTGGACAAGGCCTCGGCAATGATAGGGGCGGCGCAGCTTTTCGGTGCCAAGCTCGGACCGGATCAGCCCTGAGGAGCGTTTCCTGTGGGCGCCAACACCGCCAGGCTGGTGCGCGCGTCCCCCGGCTCTGGGCGGTTGCGCATGTGGTCCGCAGTCCGGAAGAAGGCCGCCACCAGCTGGTCGTGGAAGTCGGCGGGCATATCCATATCGGCGAGTGCCCGTTGCATGCAGCCCATCCACTGGTCGCGCTCGCTGCGCCCGATCGGAAAGGGCAGGTGGCGCTGCCTCAGCCTCGGGTGGCCATAGCGCTCGACATACAGGTCGGGTCCGCCCAGCCAGCCGGAGAGAAACAGGAACAGCTTGTCCCGGGAGGCCCGCAAGCTGCGCGCGTGCAGCGCGCGGATGGCCTGCGCCTCCGGGAGCCGGTCCATGTAGTCGTAAAATCGGTCGACGAGCGCGCGCACCGCGGACTCGCCGCCGATCAGCTCGTAGGGGGTTTTCTGGTGTTCCACGGGTCAGGACTCCTGGGTGGGGGCGCGGGCCATCTGTTCGAGCGGCGCGCGATCGTTGGGGCCTCGATCGCCCGCCACGGCCGATCCCTGGCCGATAGGCAGGGCCTCGACCTGCGGGACCCGTGCGAGGTCCCAGTGCGCACTAGCCCAGCGCCAAAGCTCCCGCGCACTCAGCTCGCGCTCCTCGGGCAGGGCTTGGCCGAGAAACGCGAGTGCCGCTTTGAGCGTCGGCGATGGGCGGGCCGGGTCGACCGGAACCGATCCAATCTGCTTGCTGAGCTTTCGTCCGTCCGGCCCGATGGCGAGCGGGACGTGCGCGTATTGGGGCTGTGGCAAGCCGCAGAGTCCCTGCAGGTAGATCTGCCGCGGTGTCGATCGCAGCAGGTCGGCACCGCGCACTACTTGAGTGATTCCCTGATGGGCGTCATCCACCACCACCGCCAGCTGATAGGCATACAGGCCATCCGAGCGGCGCACCACGAAGTCGCCGATCTGGCTCTCCAGGTGCTGACCCTGTGGCCCTTGGAGCCGATCCAGGAATCCAGCGTACGCACCGGCGGTGCGCAGCCGATAGGCATGGGGGCGACCGGGCTCGGGGGGGCGCGTCCGACAGGTGCCGGGGTATCGGGGGCCCTCGACGCCAGGCAGTCCCGCCTCCAGCACCTCGCTGCGCGTGCACCCGCAGCGATAGCAGAGGCCTTGCGCGACCAGCCGATCGAGGCAGTCGCGATAGGCCTCGCCGCGATGGCTCTGGCGCAGCACCCCGCCGTCCCACTCGAATCCGAATGCCTCCAGGGTCCGCAGTATCCTGTCTGCCGAGCCCGGAATCTCCCGTGGGGGGTCCAGATCCTCGATCCGGACCAGCCATTGCCCCTGGTGATGGCGGGCATCGAGAAAGCTTGCCACGGCGGCCACCAGCGAGCCGAAGTGCAGGTCTCCAGTGGGCGAGGGGGCGAAGCGGCCTCGATAGCTCATCGGGGCGCAACTGAATAGCGGAGAGTCGGCGGCGGTCGGCTCGTAGCGGGTCGATCCGAGGGATAGGGCTGGCTCAGCCCATCTGCTTTTCGCGGATCTCGTCGAGGGTCTTGCAGTCGATGCACAGGGTTGCCGTCGGCCTTGCCTCGAGTCGGCGGACGCCGATCTCCACCCCGCAGGACTCGCAGAAACCGTACTCGCCGGTGTCGATCCGCCCGAGCGCCTCGTCGATCTTCTTGATCAGCTTGCGCTCGCGGTCCCGCGCACGCAGCTCAAGGCTGAACTCGGACTCCTGGGAGGCACGATCGTTTGGGTCCGGGAAGTTGGCGGCTTCGTCCTGCATGTGGTGGACGGTGCGGTCGACCTCTTCCATCAGCTCGGTCTTCCAAGCCATCAGGATCGCACGAAAATGCGTCTCCTGCTTCTCGCTCATGTAGTCCTCTCCTTCTTCCGCCTGATAGGGCTGGAAGCCGAAGGGGGACAGGCCGCGGTCGGGTTTCGTGTCCGAGGGCATGCAAAAACTCCTGAATACCGGCGTCGCCGTCTTAAAGCCGGGTATCTATACCAGATTCGGCGCGGGGAGGGCAAGGCGGGTCGGCCCCGCGGAGTGCAACGGGTGGGGGCTTCCGTTAAGCTATCGGCGCCAAATCTCAGGGGGCTCCGTGGACCAGCTGCAGGCACTGTTGTTCGACGTGGACGGAACCTTGGCCGACACCGAGGGCGAGGGTCACCGGGTCGCGTTCAATCGCGCATTCCGCGAGCGGGGACTCGACTGGGATTGGGGGGTGGCGCTCTACGGCCAGCTGCTCGCCGTGACCGGAGGCAAGGAGCGCATCCTCTATTATCTTGAGCGGTTCCGGCCGGATTTTCCGCGTCCTGATGACCTGCCCGGGCTCGTGGCCGAGCTACACCAGGCGAAGACCCGCTATTACACCGCGATGCTGGGCGAAGGGGCGATCCCTCTGCGGCCGGGGGTGAGACGGCTGCTCGCCGACGCCAGGGCGGCCGGGCTGCGCCTGGCGATCGCGACCACGACGACCCCGGAGAATGTGACCGCGCTGCTCGACAGCACCCTGGGTGCGGATGCGCGCGACAGCTTCGAGCTGATCGCCGCCGGAGACATCGTCCCGCGCAAGAAGCCGGCCCCGGACATCTACGTCTGGGTGATGCAGCGGATGGGGCTGAGTCCTGGTCAGTGCCTCGCCCTGGAGGACTCGCACAACGGGGTCCGATCGGCGCGGGGCGCCGGCATCCCCTCAGTGGTGGTGACGGTGAACGACTACACCCGCGCCGAGGACTTCACGGATGCCACCCTGGTGGTCGATACGCTCGGCGAGCCTGGCGCGCCGCCGCAGGTGCTGGGCGGCGTGCTCGATGAGGTCGGCCCTATCGACGTGCCGGTGCTGCGCGAGCTGCACCGCATCGGCGCCGCGCATGGCTAGGACCCTGGCGGCCAGGCTGGCGCCGCGCATGGCGCAGATCCAGCCGTTCCATGTGATGAAGCTGCTCGCGCGGGCCCGCGAGCTCGAGGCCCGGGGCCGCTCGATCATCCACATGGAGATCGGCGAGCCCGACTTTCCGACCCCCCAGCCGATCGTCGAGGCGGCCCACCGGGCCCTGGATGCCGGGGCCACCCACTATACGCCGGCCAGCGGTCTGGCCGAGCTGCGCGCGGCCATTGCCGAGCATTACGGCCAGGCGTTTGGGGCATCAGTGAGTCCGACGCGGGTGCTGGTCACGCCCGGTGCCTCGGGGGCCCTACAGCTGCTCGTCGGGGCGCTTATCGGTCCCGGCGACGGGGTGCTCATGGCCGATCCCGGCTACCCGTGCAACCGCCATTTCGTGCGACTCGCCGAGGGCATGCCGGTGGTGGTTCCGGTCGGGCCCGAGAGCGGCTATCAGCTCGATGCCGCCGCGGTGGAGGCTGCCTGGACCCCCGCGACCCGGGCCGTGATGGTTGCGACCCCCTCCAATCCCACCGGCACGGCCCTATCCCTGGAGGCACTCGCCGCCATCGACGCGGTGCGCTCGCACCACGGCGGTCTGTTGATCGTCGACGAGATCTATCAGGGGCTGGTCTACGCGGGCCGGCCGAAGAGCGTCCTGGAGGTGGCCGAGGACAGCTTCGTGGTAAACAGCTTCTCCAAGTATTTCGGCATGACCGGCTGGCGCCTCGGCTGGGTGGTGGCGCCTGCCGAGTACGTCGAGCCCCTGGACCGACTGGCCCAGAACATCTTCCTGGCCGCGCCGACGGTCTCCCAGCATGCCGCGCTGGCCGCGTTCTCGGTGCAGACCTGGGCCATTCTCGAGGAGCGGCGTGAGGCCTTCCAGGCCCGCCGCGACTTCCTGCTGCCGGCCCTGCGCGAGCTCGGTGTGCGGTTCGCGTGCGAGCCCGAGGGCGCGTTCTACCTCTATGGGGATGTCTCCGCCCTGGCCCCTGACAGCTTCGAGCTTGCAGAGACGCTGCTCGATCAGGCAGGGGTAGCCGTCACCCCGGGCCTGGATTTCGGCAGCAACGCCCCGGAGCGGCACCTGCGCTTCGCTTACACGACGACGATGCCCCGGCTTGAGGTAGGCGTAGAGCGCATCCGCCGGTTCCTGTCGGCGGGCGGCTGAGGCGCAGCGATCGGCGGTCAGCGGTGAGCGGGCGAGCTGCTGACCGCCGTGCGGCTCAGTCCCTCGCACCACCAGGCGGTGGCGCCGGCGACCGCCGCGGGCATTGCCAGAAAGCTCAGTCCAGGCACCACCATCAGCAGGCTCACCCCCAGGCCGAAGCCTAGAGCGGCGGGACGGGCGGCCTTGAGCCGCCGGTGCTGCTCGTCGAAGTGCATGGCGTGGTTGCCCATCGGGTAGTCGGCGTATTCGATGGCGAGGAACCAGGCGCCGAGCAGCAGCCAGAGAAACGGTGCCAACAGGTTGACGCCCGGGATCAGGAACAGCAGCAACAGGGGCAAGGCGCGCAGCAGCATGTAGGTCGCCTTGCGCAGCTCCGAGGCCAAGCTGGGCAGGATCTGCCGCCACAAGGAGTCGAAGGCACCGCCGGGGATCTGGCCGGTCAGCAGAAACTCCACCCGCTCGGCAAGCAGGCTGTTGAACGGCGCAGCCATCAGGTTGGCGATCAGCGTGAAGGAGTAGAACACGACGAGCACCAGCGCGACGACGAACAGCGGCCAGACCAGCCAGCGCAGATAAGCAAGCCAGCTGGTTGTGGGCAGCAGCCAATCGAGCAGGGCCTCGAACTGGGAGACGCCCAGCCAGATCAGCAGCGAGAAGACCAGCACGTTCACGCCCAGAGGCACCCAGACAAAGCGGCGCAGACCCGGACTCAGAATCAGCCGCAAGCCGCGGGTGGCGTAGGCGGCGCCGCCGAGAAAACTGTTGGCTGCGGGCATGGCGGATCGGGGCAGGGGAGAAGATTGGGCCCGGATGATAACGGCGGACGCGGCGCTTGTCTCGCTAACCCAGGGGCTGGCGGGATGTCGGCCGGTGCGGGCCCTCGCGCCAGGCGAGGTCGGCGATGGCATAGCCGCGCCAGGCGGCTGGCGGCGGCAAGGGCAGGGGCGATGCCAGGGCGGCCCGCCACCCGGCGCGGGGGATAAAGCCCGCGCAGTCCAGCTCGGTGTCGACAGCGCCGAAGACGCTGCCACCCCGCGTCTTGATCCGGGCCTCCATGCACGCCCACTGCTCGAAGAAATGCTCGGTGCGGGCCGGCTCTAGCAAACGCGAGAGGGCATCGGCAGACGTTTCCCCTAGCTGGCGGCGAGCGATCGCCAGGGCATTCGGGAAGGGCCTCACGCGCTCCAGGTCGACCCCGAGGTCGGCCCCGAGCCGCACCGCCAGCAGCCCCTGGTCGCCGCAATGGGCGAGGTTGAAGGCAAGCGGGGTGTCCGAATGGAGCAGCTGCGGCTTGCCCTGTCCCCCATACCCGAAGCGAAGCGCTGCCGGGTCGGCTTGCAGGTAGGCCGCGAGTGCGGCGCGCAAGCCGCAGCGAAAACGGATGAACCGGGACGCATCGCGAAGGCGCTGCGCGCGTGCCCACTCGTCGGGTGCAAGCCAGGCGGCGCACTCCAGCCCCGGCGAGCGGGCATCGATCCACCAGAGGTGGACCTCGCCAGGGTCGATGGATGGCCCCAGGGGCGGGGGTGACCAGTTGAGCGAAGACGCCATGGAAAGAGGATGCCCGTGCACAGGCAGGCCATGCTAACAGCCTCGTGCGCTTTCCGGAGCTGGGCCCCGCGAAGGCGAATCGGGGGCCAGCTGTCATGGCGCTATTCTGGTACAGTCTGAATTGTGCTACTTCTGCGCCCTTAGCTCCGTAAACAGCACGTCCATGCGGTACTTCTCCGGTTTCCATGCCGGAAGGACCGTCGATCTATCGGGGTGCTGAATAATTACTCGGCTGTAAACGCCCCGGTTGCTCGGGCCGGGCCCGAACGCTGGGCCCAAATCAGGGCCGTCCAGATAACAATAGCGAGGATCGGGGCACAGGGTGGGCGCGACGACACAACACCCCAGGAGGCGCATCCTGCGTCGTTGCGCGGTCGAGGGCAATGCCCTGCCTGCGACGCTGCATCCGGTTCTGCGCAGGGTCTATGCGGCGCGCGGGGTGCGCTTGGCCGAGCAGTTGCGCCTGGAGCTGCCGGATCTGCTGCCGGTGTCCTCGTTGGACGGCGCAGCGGAGGCGGCCGAGCTGCTGCACCGGGAGATCGAGCGGGGCGGGTGCATCCTGCTGGTCGGGGATTTCGACGCCGACGGTGCGACCAGCTGCGCCGTGGGTATTCTGGCGTTGCGGGCCATGGGCGCCCGCGACCCCCGCTATCTGGTCCCCGACCGCTTCCGCCATGGCTACGGGCTGACGCCGGAGCTGGTCGGGGAGGCCCTGCGGTACGCCCCGGATCTCATCGTCACCGTCGACAACGGCATTGCCAGTGTCGCCGGGGTCGCCGCTGCACAGGCAGCCGGCGTCCCGGTGATCGTCACCGACCACCATCTGCCGGGCGCGCAGCTGCCCGCAGCAGCGGCGATCGTCAACCCGAGCCTGCCCGGTAATGGCTTCGCGAGCAAGCATCTCGCCGGGGTCGGGGTGATCTTCTATGTCATGGCGGCGCTGCGGGCGCGGCTGCGCGAGGCCGGCCGGCCCGACGGGACGGGGCCGACGCTCACGGACCTGCTCGACCTGGTGGCGCTGGGCTCGGTGGCGGATCTGGTCGCGCTCGATGCCAACAACCGCATCCTCATCGAGCAGGGGCTGAGACGGATCCGGGCAGGGCGGGCGCGCCCCGGGGTGATTGCCCTACTCGAGATCGGGCGACGCGACCCCGCCGCGGTGACGGCCGCAGACCTGGGGTTCGCGGCCGGTCCGCGGCTGAATGCCGCCGGGCGCCTGGAGGACATGTCCCTGGGTATCGAGTGCCTGCTGGCCGAGGATGGGGCCCGGGCGCGCGATCTCGCCCTGCGGCTCGATGCGCTCAACCAGGAAAGGCGCAGCATCGAGGCGCAGATGCGCGCCGAGGCCGAGGCCTCGCTGGAGCAGGTACGGCTAGAGGATGGCGACGGCCTGCCGTTCGGCCTGTGCCTATACGAGCCGGGTTGGCACCAGGGGGTGATCGGAATACTCGCGGCGCGCATTCGCGAGCGCTTCCACCGGCCGACGATCGCCTTCGCGCCCGCCGGAGGTGGCCTGCTGCGGGGCTCTGCGCGCTCCATAGAGTCCTTGAACATCCGCGATGCGCTGGCCGCCGTGGACAGCCGGAATCCAGGGCTGATCCAGCGCTTCGGCGGACATGCCCGAGCCGCCGGTCTAACCCTGCGGGAGGGCGATCTGGAGGTGTTCCGAGGCGCCTTCGACGGCGAGGTCCGCTCGGGCCTCCGGGCCCAGGACCTGGAAGGGGTCCTGCACTCCGACGGTCCGCTGGGGCCCGAGGACTTCTCGCTGGGGCTGGCGCGCCAGCTGCGTAACGCGGGACCCTGGGGTCAGGCCTTTCCCGAGCCGTTGTTCGACAACGAGCTGGTGGTGACCGCATGGCGCCTGGTGGGAGAGGATCACCTGAAGCTCAGCGTACGCCTGCCCGAGGCGGAGCGCCCGCTGGATGCGATCGCCTTCCGACAGGCCGACCGGCTGGGCGAGCTGCAGCTGGATGCCGGTCGTATCCGGGCCGCCTTCCGTTTGGGGATCAACAGCTACCGCGGCGTGGAGACGCCGCAGCTGGTGGTGGAGCACCTGGAGGCGGGCGGTCCAGCGCCTTCGAGTTGAGCGCCGGAGCCAAGTCCCCGGTTGGCGCCTTGCCCGCCCAGGCCTTACCATCGGCCCATGAGGGAAAACTCCGCCTTCGAGACCGATCTCCGACCGAGTAAGTCGCAGGTCAAGCGGGACCTGTTGGCGGTGCAGCACACGGCCGAGCGCCTGGTCAGTCTCCCGCACGGCGCCGTCGCCCGGTTGCAGCTGGACCCAGGCCTGCGCGCGGCGATCGAGGAGTATGCGAGGGTCAGGGGCCGACCGGCCCAACGGCGCCATCTGCGGCGGCTCGCGGGTCTGCTGCGGGACCATCCCGACAGCCTGCGGTCGATCGAGACCCTGATCGGTGATGGAGACAGCCAGAGCGCCGCCGAGAAGTCCCGCTTCAAGGGACTGGAGCGTTGGCGCGAGCGCCTGCTCGCGGAGGGCGACGCGGCGCTGGGCGAGCTGGCCGGCGAGTATCCCCAGGCCGACCTGCAGCAGGTCCGACAGCTTACCCGGGCGGCCCAGCGCGAGCAGGCCCTGGCCAAACCGCCGGCGGCGGCCCGCAAGCTGTTTCGCTATCTGCGCGAGCTCAGCGAGGCGGGTCCCGGAGCCGCCGCGCCCATCCCCGCCGAGCAGGAGCGCAGCTCGGCATCGCTCGCCGACTCCAGGGCGCCGACGCCCGAGCGCCTGCGCTGGCAGTGCCGACGCGGCCTGCTGGAGCTCGACCTGATCCTGGAGGCGTTCGTCGATCACGGTTATGCGGAGCTCGCGCCCGAGCAGCGGCAGGCCTTCGTGCGGCTGCTGCAGACCCCGGACCCGATCCTGCTGGATTGGCTGATGGGGCAGGGCAGCCCCAAGGACAAGGACCTCAGTCATGTCGTCGCCCTGGTCAGGCAGCAGCTTTCTCGCCGTTGAGCCCGGCCCCTCGCGGGCCCTGGTCGCCGCTCTGGTCATCGCGCACAGCGCGGCCCTGGCAGTCGCCATGCTGGCGCCCCTGGGAGCCGGTGGCAAGATGCTGCTGGGCGGACTTGTCCTCCTGGGGCTGTTCGATGCGCTGCGAGCGCATGTGCTGCATCGCGGTCAGACAGCCGTGCGCTCGGCACGCTGGCTGGGTGGCGGAGACTGGGAGCTGGTGCTCGGTAATGGCGAGACCTGCGAGGCACGTCTGGCACCCGCCTGCCTGGTGCTGCCCAGGCTGGTGGTGCTGCGCTTCACACTCGGGCGCTGGCGCCGACGCACGCTGATCGTCCCGGCCGACGCGGTCGGCGCCGACAGCCACCGGCACCTGCGCGCCCTGCTGCTGCGCAGCGGCGAGGCCCACTGGGGTGCCGGTCAGTCCGGGCGCGGGGAATAGTTGTCGGGGATCAGCACCGTGGGGCTGCGCTGCACGGCGTCGTCGCACTTGGGAAAGTCGATGTTGTAATGCAGGCCCCGGCTCTCGCGCCGATGCTGGGCGGAGCGGATGATCAGGTCGGCCACCTCGACCAGGTTGCGCAGCTCCAGCAGGTCGTTGGTCACGCGAAAGCTGCTGTAATATTCGCGGATCTCGTAGCGCAGCAGGTCGCCCCGGCGCTTGGCCCGCTCCAGGCGCTTGTTGCTGCGCACAATGCCGACGTAGTCCCACATGAAGCGGCGCAGCTCGTCCCAGTTGTGGGCGACCACCACCTCCTCGTCCGAGTCGGTGACCCGGCTCTCGTCCCAGGGTGCGGCCGCCGGAGGGGCAGGGACGCGCGCGGCCATCTGCCCGATATGGGCGGCCGCCAGCTCCGCGAACACCAGGCATTCCAGCAGCGAATTGCTGGCCATTCGGTTGGCGCCATGCAGGCCGGTGTAGGCTGTCTCGCCGACGGCATAGAGTCCGGGCACGTCGGTCTGGGCGTTGAGGTCGCAGAGCACCCCGCCGCAGGTGTAGTGGGCGGCCGGCACCACCGGAATAGGCTGGCGGGTGATATCGATCCCGAAGTCCAGGCAGCGCGCGTAGATGGTGGGGAAGTGCTCCCCGATGAACTCCGGCGAGCGGTGGCTGATGTCCAGGTAGACGCATTCGGCTCCGAGTCGCTTCATCTCGTGGTCGATGGCCCGCGCGACGATGTCGCGCGGCGCGAGCTCGGCGCGCTCGTCGAACCTCGGCATGAAGCGGCTGCCGTCGGGCAGCAGCAGCCGCGCGCCCTCGCCACGCAGCGCCTCGGTGATCAGGAAGGACTTCGCGTGGGGGTGGTAGAGGCAGGTCGGGTGGAACTGTATGAACTCCATGTTGCCCACCCGGCAGCCGGATCGCCAGGCCATGGCGATGCCGTCGCCGGTGGAGACATCGGGATTGGTGGTGAACAGGTAGACCTTGCTCGCCCCGCCGGTCGCCAGGACCACGAAGCGCGCCCGGCAGGCCCTGACCCGGTGGCTGGTCCGGTCCAGCAGGTAAGCGCCGAGACAGCGATTTTCGGGAGCGCCGAGCTTGGCGGCGGTGATCAGATCGATCGCGATATGGTTTTCGAGGATGTCTACGTTGGGGCGGGCCCGCACGACATCCCCAAGGGTTGTCTCGACTGCTCGTCCGGTCGCGTCGGCGGCGTGCACCACGCGGCGGTGGGAATGCCCGCCCTCGCGTGTGAGATGATAGCCCAGCCCGCCGCTCGCCTGCTTGTCCCGGGTGAACTGCACGCCCTGCTCGAGCAGCCAGCGCACGTTCTCGGGACCGCGCTCGACCACGAGCTTGACCACCTGGGGGTCACACAGTCCCGCGCCCGAATCCAGGGTGTCCTGGATGTGCGAGGCGATCGAGTCGGTCTCGTGCAGGACCGCCGAGATGCCGCCTTGGGCGTAGAGGGTGTTGCCCTCGGTAAGCTCGCGCTTGGAAACGATGGCGACGCGCAGATCCGCCGGCAGGCGCAGCGCCAGGCTCAGGCCGGCGGCGCCGCTGCCGAGGATCAGGACATCGTGGTCCAGACCCCCGGACACCGACCCCGCCGATTTGCTGCCCTGAGGCTTTGTGGTCATAATCTCGCTCGAAATCGGCGCCGATTCGTTGCGTCGCAGAGACTGAGCCTGATGCGAACGCACTCGAATCCTAACTCAAATCCTCCAGACCGAGAACCAGGCGGCTGCCCGTCGATCAGGCGGCGATTGGCCGAACTATTCCCGCCTCAGCTTGTCCATTCACCCAGAGCGGTATCGGCACATTCCGCGACCGCCCATCCGTAAGGAGTCTCGATGGGCGATCGGATCGTAGATCAGGAGCTGGTCGCGCGTGCCAAGCGCGGAGACAAGAGGGCCTTTGACTTGCTGGTACTCAAGTACCAGCACAAGGTGACGAACCTGGTATCGCGTTATGTACGGGACCCCAGCGAGGCGCTGGACGTGACCCAGGAGGCGTTCATCAAGGCCTACCGCGCACTCGACAACTTTCGCGGCGACAGCGCCTTCTACACATGGCTCTATCGGATCGCGATCAATACGGCGAAGAACCTGCTCGTCGCCCAGAACCGGCGTCCACCGGATTCCGATCTGGACTCGGAGGTGGCCGAGCAGCTCGACGTGGGAGTGCGGCTGAAGGAGCATGCCACACCCGAGAGTCACCTGTACGAGCGCGAGATTGCCGTCGCGGTCCAGCAGGCCCTGGACGAGCTGCCCGAGGACTTGCGCACGGCCATCACCCTGAGAGAGCTCGAAGGGCTGAGCTACGAGGAGATCGCCACCGCGATGTCCTGTCCGATCGGTACCGTGCGCTCGCGCATTTTCCGGGCGCGCGAGGCCATCGACGCCAAGCTGCAACCGCTGTTGAGCAATGACTAGGAGCAGGTGCGATGAGTGCGGACTACAAGAAGCAGAAGGTCTCGGCACTGGCGGATGGCGACCTGTCTGAGACGGAGACTCACCAGACCATCATGGCGCTTTCGGAGGACCGCGCGCTGCGCGCCGCCTGGGAGCGCTACCACCTGATCGGGGATGCCATCAGAGGCGAGGCACTGCGCCTGGCCCGGCGCAGTGTCGCCGAGGAGGTGGCACGCCGTTTGGCCGCGGAGCCCACGGTGCTGGTGCCCGAGCGCTTGTCCAGGCTCAAGACCGCGCGCTGGGCCTGGCCTGCTGCCGGTGGCGCCATCGCCGCCGGCATCGCGATCCTGGCGGTGCTGGCCGCGCCGCGTTTTCTGGCGATCGATCAGCCGATGGGGACTTCGATGGCGTTACACCTGGCGCCGGTGCAGATGGGTGGCGACAGCGGCAGCCGCTGGCGACACCTCGATCCCGCGGTGGAGGCGAAGCTCAACCGGTTGCTGATCGATCATGGCGAGTACGTGACGCCAGGGTCGGTGCCGAGAGTGCTGCCCTATGCGAGCTTCGTGAGCTACGAAGCGGGGCGGTGATCGCGATGGTGGTTGCGGCTCCCCTGCTGATTGCCCTCATCGCCCTGGCCGCGCCGGCCGAGCTTCGCGCCGACGGCGAGCAGCAGGCCGTGGTCGGCTGGCTCGAGAAGATGAGCGAGGCGGTCCATAAGCTCAGCTACCAGGGCACCATCGTCTATTTGCATGGCAGCCAGCTCGAGACCATGCAGGTCGTGCATACCGTGCAGGGCAGTCAGGAGAGAGAACGGCTGACCTCGCTCAACGGCGAGCCCCGCGAGGTCGTCCTCGACAGCGACAGTATCACCTGTGTGTCGCCGCACGCCAAGCTCATCTCGGTGGACAAGCGACCCGCCCGGCTCGGTCTGCCGAGTCTGCTGCCGGGTCGCTTCGACGAGCTGGGCGGCTATTATAACTTTCATATGGAGACCCCGGCCCGGGTGGCCGGCCGTGTCACCCAGGTCATTTCCATAACACCGCGCGACGTCTTCCGGTACGGTTACAGGATGCACCTGGATCAGAAAAGCGGTTTGCCCCTCAAGACCGATACCCTCAGCGCCAGCGGCGACCTGGTCGCCCAAATCATGTACACCCAGGTGCAGATCGATCCGGCGCTGGCGCATTCGGCGTCGGCGCCCCGCTTCAATTCCACGGGCTTCACCCAGCGCCATCCCCCTGCGCCCGCCATCAGACCGGTGCAGCACGGCGCCGGTCACTGGGTGTTCGGCGATCTTCCGGCGGGGTTCCGCCCCAGCATTCATGATCTGAGGAAAGAGGCCGACGGCTCCGCCCTGGAGCACTTCGTGCTGAGTGATGGTCTGGCGAGCATTTCCGTTTACATCGAGCGGCAAGATGGCGACGAGGAGACCGGGGATGCCGGGGAGGCCCATGAGTTCCTCGGGCCGGCGACTATCGGCGCGATCAACGCCTATGGCCAGCAGGTGGCCGGGCACCAGGTGACGGTCGTCGGAGAAGTCCCCGCGACGACGGCGCAGCGGGTGGCGGAGGGTATCCGATTCAGCACCGAGAGCCCCGACCCGTGATCGAAGAGCACGGCCTGATCGTGGCCCTCGAGGGCGACTCAGCCTGGGTCGAGACCCGGCGGCGCAGCGCCTGTGGTAGCTGCGAATCCGAGCAAGGCTGCGGCACGGCGCTGCTCGCCCAGGCGCTCGGCAACCGCACCGTCCGGGTGCGGGCCGACAATACGCTCGGGGCGGGGCTCGGCGAGCAGGTGGTCCTCGGGCTCGACGAGACCGCCATGGTCAGGGCCTCTCTGGTCCTGTACCTGATCCCTCTGCTCGGACTGCTGATCGGCGCCGCCCTGGGCACGGCCGGTGCCGAGCGCTGGCTCAGCGGCCACGCCGAGCTCACCAGCATCATCACCGGGTCACTCGGGCTGATCGGCGGTCTGCTCTGGGCACGCCGCTTCGGGCTGCGCGCGCAGCAGAGCCGTCGCTATCAGGCCGTGGTGATACGCAGACTCGCCGACGGATCCACCCGGGTGCACATCCATACCCCGAGTCGTCCCAACCCAGCCGTTTCTTGAGGAGTGATCTCATGCGTGACCTGGCTCAATACTGGCACAGGCGGCTGCTGTTTGCGGCGGCGCTGCTCACGCTCTCGGGCGGCGCCCTCGCCCAGGCGCGCACGACCGGGAGCCTGCCGGATTTCGCCGCCCTGGTTCGGCAGGTGAGCCCAGCCGTGGTGAATATCAGCAGCGAGCAGCGGGTCAAGACGCTCGGGCAGATTCACGGCTTCAACGTGCCGGACCTGCCCGAAGACAGTCCTTTCCACGATTTTCTGCGCCGCTTTCTCGACGAGGAAGGCCGCCAGGGCCTGCCCGAGCTGGACACCCAGTCGCTCGGCTCGGGGTTCATCATCTCCCCTGACGGCTACATCGTCACCAACCACCACGTGGTCAACAAGGCGGACGAGATCGTGGTGCGCCTTTCGGATAGGCGCGAGCTCATCGCCGAAGTCGTCGGCAGCGACCAGCAGAGCGACATCGCCCTGCTCAAGATCGACGCCAAGGATCTGCCGACCGTGCGGATCGCCCCGCCGGACAAACCGGTCGATGTCGGAGAGTGGGTGCTGGCCATCGGCTCGCCTTTTGGCTTCGATCACTCCGCCACCGCGGGGATCGTGAGCGCCAAGGGACGAAGTCTGCCCAGCGAGAACTATATCCCCTTCATCCAGACGGACGTGGCCATCAACCCGGGCAACTCAGGGGGGCCGCTGTTCAACCTCGACGGAGAGGTGATCGGCGTGAACTCCCAGATCTACAGCCGGACTGGGGGCTTCATGGGGCTTTCGTTCTCTATCCCCATCGATATGGCCATGAACGTGGTCCAGCAGCTGCGCACCAAGGGCCGGGTGGTGCGCGGCTGGCTGGGTGTGCTGATCCAGGACGTGACACGTGATCTCGCCGATTCCTTCGGCATGAGCCGCCCCAGGGGCGCCCTGGTGTCCCAGGTGCTGGCCGGCAGCCCGGCGCAGAAGGCGGGCCTTCAGCCCGGCGACGTGATCCTCAGCTTCAACGGGACCGAGCTTGCCAGCTCGGCGGCGCTGCCGCCCTTGGTGGGCACCAGCCCGGTGGACCAGCCGGCCAAGCTGCTGCTGCTTCGGGGTGGGCAGCGCCAGGAGCTGCAGGTAATGATCGGCGAGCTGCCCGAGAATGCCGGGGCGGCCATGGCCGGGGTGACCGGGCCGGAGATCGAGCCCAAGCACAGCGATCGCCTGGGACTCGTGGTCACCGATATCAGCGAAGAGCAGCAGTCGGCGCTGGGCCTGGAGTCCAACAAGGGCGTGCTGGTCTCCCAGGTTGAGAAGGGCGCGGCGCGAGTCGCCGGCGTCCGCGAGCAAGACGTGATCCTGATGATCAACAACCGCAAGGTGGAGAACGCCGAGCAGTTCCGCAAGATCGTCGCCGAGCTTCCCCGCCGGCAAGAGCGTGGCGGTGCTGGTCCAGCGCAGCACCGGACCGATCTTCGTGGCGCTGCGGGTTCCCGAGTGACCAACGCTGCCCGCCGGCTGCGGCTCTATTACCGGCACGGCTGCCATCTCTGTGAGGACATGCTCGGGCAGCTGCACGAGCTCGGCGTCGCGGTCGATGTCGTGGACGTGGATCGGGAGCCGGAGCTGCGCGCTCGCTACCAGGTGCTGGTGCCCGTCCTGGCCGATGGTGAAGCGGAGATCTGTCGTTATTTTCTCGACCAGGTCGCGCTGAAGGGCTGGATCGATTCCCAAAGCGCCGGCTGAGGCGTTACCCCCCGCGGTTGGGGTATGATGGCGGGTTCAAGAATCGCGGTACCCCGCACCATGCAGCGGGGCTTTCCGGGTAGGAGAGCCCCGCTTTTTCAATGTGTTATAGCAAACTCATGATATTCCACATGAGAATATTGCCCTGCGCCTCGGCGTCTCCTGAAGCCGGCTGACCATGACCGACACCCGACACATACGCAATTTTTCGATCATTGCCCACATCGACCACGGCAAGTCGACGATCGCGGATCGCTTCATCCAGGTGTGCGGTGGACTCAGCGAGCGGGAAATGGGCGACCAGGTGCTCGACTCCATGGACCTGGAGCGCGAGCGCGGCATCACGATCAAGGCCCAGAGCGTCACGCTTAACTACCGGGCCGGCGACGGCGAGACCTATCAGCTCAATTTCATCGACACACCCGGCCACGTCGACTTCTCCTACGAGGTGTCGCGCTCGCTATCGGCGTGCGAGGGCGCACTGCTGGTCGTGGACGCAGCTCAGGGCGTCGAGGCCCAGAGCGTCGCCAACTGCTACACGGCCATCGAGCAGAACCTCGAAGTGGTCCCGGTGCTCAACAAGATCGACCTGCCGTCGGCCGAGCCGCAGCGCGTCATCAAGGAGATCGAGGAGATCATCGGCATCGAGGCCGGGGACGCGCTGCGGGTGAGCGCCAAGACCGGGGAGGGCATTCCCGAGCTGCTCGAGACCCTGGTGAAGCGCATCCCGCCGCCCGGCGGCGATCCCCAGGCCCCGCTGCAGGCCCTGATCATCGACTCCTGGTTCGACTCCTACGTCGGTGTGGTCTCGCTGATCCGGGTCAAGCAGGGTGTCATACGCCGGCGCGACAAGATCCTGGTGATGTCGACCGGGCGCAGCTACTCCGCCGAGAAGCTCGGCGTGTTCACGCCCAAGCCCACGGAGCGCGAGCTGCTGGGTCCGGGCGAGGTCGGGTTCCTGAACGCCGGCATCAAGGAGATCGACGGCGCCCCGGTCGGCGACACCGTGACCCATGCCGATCGCAAGGCCACCGGCCCGTTGCCCGGTTTTCGCGCCGTGCAGCCGCGGGTGTTCGCGGGTCTCTACCCGGTATCCTCCGACGCCTACGAGGGCCTGCGCGACGCGCTGCAGAAGCTGCGGCTCAATGACGCCGCGCTGTTCTACGAGCCCGAGACCTCCCAGGCGCTGGGATTCGGCTTCCGCTGCGGCTTCCTCGGCATGCTGCACATGGAGATCGTCCAGGAGCGGCTGGAGCGCGAATACGATCTGGAGCTGATCAGCACTGCGCCCACCGTGGCCTACGAGGTGCAGACCCGCGACGGCGAGGTGGTGATGGTGGACAATCCCGCGGCCCTGCCGGATCCGAGCCGGATCGAGGAGGTCCGCGAGCCGATCATCGATGCGCACATCCTGGTGCCCCAGGAGTATCTGGGCAACGTCATCAATCTGTGCATCGAGAAGCGCGGCTCCCAGAAGAACATGCAGTACGTCGGCGGCCAGGTGCAGTTGCACTACGAGCTGCCGCTCAACGAGGTGGTCCTGGACTTCTTCGACCGCCTCAAATCAGTGAGCCGCGGCTTCGCCTCCTTCGACTACGAGCTGCGGCGCTTCGAGGCCGCGCCCCTGGTCAAGCTCGACATCCTGATCAACAACGAGAAGGTGGACGCACTCTCGCTGATCGTGCACCAGTCCCAGTCCCAGACGCGCGGGCGTGACCTCGTCGAGCGGATGAAGGATCTGATCCCGCGCCAGATGTACGAGGTGGCGATCCAGGCCGCCGTCGGCAGCAAGATCATCGCGCGCTCTACCGTGAAGGCACTGCGCAAGAACGTTCTGGCCAAGTGCTACGGCGGTGACGTGACCCGCAAGCGCAAGCTGCTGGAGAAGCAGAAGGCCGGAAAAAAGCGCATGAAGCAGGTCGGCCGGGTCGAGATTCCGCAGGATGCCTTTCTTGCGGTGCTCAAGGTCGGGAAAGATAATTGACGGCCATGCGGCGGCCCCGCAGCGCCCCAGCCTAGGATGACATCTCAGACATGAACTTCGATTTCCCTACCATTCTTGTCCTGGCGACCTTCGTCACCGGCGGCATCTGGCTGATCGATGCCGTGCTGTTTGCCCCCCGCCGGCGCAAGCTGGCTGCCGGCACGTCTGGAGCCGAGCCCCCGCAGGTCAAGCAGCCGATCCTGGTCGAGTACGCACGCTCGTTCTTTCCCGTGATCCTGATCGTGCTGCTGCTGCGCTCATTTCTGGTCGAGCCTTTCCGTATCCCCTCAGGCTCGATGATGCCGACCCTGCTGGTGGGCGATTTCATCCTGGTCAACAAGTTCGCCTACGGGCTGCGGCTGCCGGTGTTGAACAAGGAGATCGTCCCGGTCGGCTCCCCGCAGCGCGGTGATGTGGTGGTATTCCGCTACCCGCAGGACGAGAGCGTGGACTATATTAAGCGCGTGGTGGGGGTGCCCGGGGATCGCATCGATTACCGCAACAAGACGCTCTACGTCAACGGTGCGCCGGCTCCGCAAGTGCCTGTCGGCCGCTACGTGGGTACCGGCTCGGGGGCCCGCGAGACCGGCTCGTTCGAAGGCCGGGAGCGCATCGACAAGGTCGAGCACCTGGTGCTGATCAAGCCCCAGGTGCCCGATTTCGGTCCGGGATGCAACGTGCTCGCCGAAGGCCCGATCACGGTGCCCGCGGGTCACTATTTCGCGATGGGGGACAACCGCGACAACAGCAATGACAGTCGCTGCTGGGGGCTGGTGCCGGACAAGAACCTGGTCGGCAAGGCGTTCGCCATCTGGATGAGCTGGGATTACGGGCGGTCCGGGTTTCCGGTGAACTGGCACCGGATCGGGGACCGCATCCATTGAAGCACAACGGAGCGGGAAGGATGATCCATCAGAACATGCCACAAGCCCAACGGGGCATGACGGGGCTCGGCTGGCTCACGGTCATCGCGCTGATCCTGTTCTTCGCCCTGTTGATCGTCAAGCTGGTGCCCACGTACATCGAGCACTATGAGATCAAGACCGTGCTTTACTCGTTGAACGACGAGCCCCTGATCACTCAGAAGAGCACCCAGGAGATCCGCAAGCTCCTGCACCGCCGGCTCAAGATCAACAGCGTCTACGACATGAAGGATGACTCGATCCATATCGAAAAGAGCTCCGGGATCATGCGGGTCGAGATCGGCTACGAGGTGCGCAAGCCGATCGCCGGCAACGTCGACGTGGTCATGACGTTCGACGACAAGCTGGAGTTGGTGGCCCATTGAAGCAACCGGCTGCGAGACTGTTCAACAGCATCGGCCATTCCTTTCATGACCCCGCGCTCGCAGAGCGGGCGCTTCGGCATCGCAGCGCCGGCAAGGACCACAACGAAAGACTGGAGTTTCTCGGTGATGCCCTGCTTGGGCTGGTCATCGCCGAGGCGCTGTTCGAGGCCTTTCCGGAGGCCGACGAGGGGCAGCTCAGCCGCCTGCGCGCGAGCCTGGTGAAGAAGGAGTCGCTCGCCGAGATCGCGCGCGAGCTGCGCCTGGGCAGCTACATGGCCCTGGGTCCCGGCGAGCTGCGAAGCGGCGGCCAGGCACGCAGCTCCATCCTCGCCGACGGCCTGGAGGCGTTGTTTGCGGGCGTCTACCTGGATGCCGGCTGGGCCGCCGCCAGGGACATGATCCTAAGGCTTTTCCGTGAGCGTCTTGCGGGCCTTGACCCCCAGCTGCCGGGCAAGGACCCCAAGACCCGCCTGCAAGAGCACCTGCAAGGGTACAGGCTCGCGCTGCCGGTCTATGAGCTGATCGAAGCCCGGGGCGAGCAGCACCGCCAGACGTTTCGGGTGCGCTGCCGCGTCGCCGAGCTGGAGATCGAGGTCGAAGCCAGCGGGCCCAGCCGGCGCATTGCCGAGCAGGCCGCGGCGGCGCAGGCCCTCGAGCAGCTCGCGGAGGCGGGACGCCATGTCTAACCGCTGCGGCTACGCGGCGATCGTCGGACGTCCCAACGTCGGCAAGTCGACGCTGCTCAACCGCCTGATCGGCCAGAAGCTCGCAATCACCTCCCATAAGCCCCAGACCACCCGCCACAACATCCTGGGCGTCAAGACCCTTTCCGGCGGCCAGATCCTTTACGTCGACACCCCCGGGATCCACAGGCGTGGTGACAATGCCCTGAGCCGGCACCTCAATCGGGCGGCGCGCTCGGTGCTCGCCGATGTGGATTGCGTGCTGTTCCTGATCGAGGCGCTGCACTGGGAGGCAGAGGACCGGCTGGTGCTCCAGGACCTGAGCAGGAGCCAGGCGCCGGTGATCCTGGCGGTCAACAAGGTTGACCGCGTCAAGGACAAGGAGCGGCTGCTGCCGTTCCTCGCCCAGATTGCCGCGACCTACGCCTTCCGAGAGGTGGTGCCGATATCCGCCCGCACCGGTGTCAATCTCGGGGGGCTCGAGACCGGGGTGCTCCAGGCGCTGCCGGAGGGGCCCAACGTCTATCCCGCGGAACAGATCACGGACCGCTCGGAGCGTTTTCTCGCGGCCGAGCTGCTGCGCGAGCAGCTCACGCGCCGCTATGCGGCGGAGATTCCTTATGTGGTGACGGTGGAGATCGAGCGCTTCGAAGAGCTGGGTCGGCTCTATCGTATCGGCGCCATCGTCTGGGTGGAGCGCGAGGGACAAAAGAAGATCCTGCTCGGAGAAAAGGGACTCGCGCTCAAGGAGGCGGCGAGCGAGGCCCGGCTCCAGATGGAGAAGCTGTTCGAGCGCAAGGTGCATCTGGAGGTCTGGATCAAGCTCAAGAAGAGCTGGTCCAGCGACCAGGGCGCGCTCGTGCGGCTCGGCTACCTGGAGTGACTGCGCGGGTGGTGCATCCATGAACCTAGAAACGGCAGTTGACCGCTTCGAGTAGCCATCAAGTGATTGATCTGGCCTTGGTTCCGTACAAGCTTGATGCTCACCCGTCGGGTGATGGCCGCTACGACCACCAGGGCACGCCCCGCGCGGCGCCTGGCTGCGTTATAACTCGTTGGAATAGGTCCACTATTCCGCCTCGTTATGCCTTGCCAGACACCACGCGGCACGCACCCTGGCGGCCGTCCAACTGCCGCTTCTAGGATGAACGCCGCGGCGCCGTTGCAGGCGGCCTACGTGATCCATCATCGGCCCTACAGGAACACCAGCCTGCTGCTGGAGCTGTTCACCCGCGAGTCGGGCCGCGCGCCGGCCGTGGCACGCGGTGTCCGGGCGGGGCCGCGCGGGCGCGCCGGGCTGCTCCAGCCCTTCGTCCCGCTGCTGGTCGGCTGGGCGGGTCGCGGCGAGGTCCGCACCCTGACCAGCTTCGACGCCGGGGGCGCCCCGCCCGCACTGCGGGGCAGGGGCCTGTATTGCGGCTTCTATCTGAACGAGCTGCTCATGCGCCTGCTCGGCCGTTGCGATGCTCACCCCGGGGTCTTCGATTGCTACCGGGCGACCCTCGCCGGCATCGCCGACGGCGAGACCGAGCAGGCGCTGCGCCGCTTCGAGCTGCGTCTGCTCCAAGAGCTGGGCTACGGACTCCAACTGCAGCTCGAGGCGGGCGCGGGCACCCCAGTCGAGCCCGACAAGCGCTACCGATACGAGGTCGAGCGCGGGGCCATCGAGCAGCCAGGGGGCGGCTATTCGGGCAGGACCCTGCTGGCCCTGGCGGGCAGCCTCCCGGCGGGCGAGGCCGAGCTGCGCGAGTCACGCACGCTGATGCGTAGCGTGCTCAGCCATTACCTGGGCGAGCGGCCTCTGAAGAGCCGCGAGCTGTTCGGTCCGCACCGGCCCGAACAGACGCAAGCCGACAACGCAACCGAGATCCACGGATGAGCCGCAATCGCGAGATCCTGCTGGGCGTCAACATCGACCACGTCGCCACCCTGCGCCAGGCCAGGCACACCCTCTTTCCGGAGCCGGTACAGGCCGCCCTGGTCGCGGAGCAGGCCGGCGCCGACGCCATCACCCTGCACCTGCGCGAGGATCGGCGCCACATCCAGGATCGGGATGTGGAGATCCTGCGCGGTATGCTCCAGACCCGCATGAACCTGGAGATGGCCGCCACCGACGAGATGCTCGCCATCGCCCTGCGCCACCGCCCGCAGGACTGCTGCCTGGTGCCCGAGCGCCGCCGGGAGCTCACCACCGAGGGGGGACTGGACGTGGCCGGCAATCTGTCCCGGATGCGCGAGGTCTGCGCCGCGCTGGCCGATGGCGACGTGCAGGTCTCGCTGTTCGTGGACCCCGATCGAGGCCAGCTCGACGCCGCGGCCGCGGCCGGCGCCCCGGTGGTGGAGATCCACACCGGGCGCTACGCCGATGCCGTTTCCCGTCAAGCCCGGGCCGAAGAGCTGGAGCGGATTCGCGAGGCCGTGGCCCACGGCCTCGCCCTCGGCCTGCAGGTCAACGCCGGACACGGCCTGGATTACCACAACGTGAAGGCAATCGCGGCCATTGCCGGGATCCGCGAGCTCAACATCGGCCACGCCATCATCGCCCGCGCCCTGTTCGACGGACTGGAGCGGGCGGTACGCGAGATGAAGCGCCTGATGCAGGAGGGGTGAGCCGAGACCGATCATCCGGTGGACGATCGCAGCTCGGCGAACGCCCGCACACGACGTGCGGGCTGGGGGTTATCGGAGCCTGAGAAGTTGCGGCAGGGATGCCTGTCCGATGCTTCCCGAAGACGCGACCGATCATCCGGTGGACGATCGCAGCTCGGCGAACGCCCGCCATGGGTGAGACAAGCGTTTGCGAAGCAAGGCTTCGCGCACACGCGGAAGCCAAGGTCGCCGAGAGGGCTCGCCTCCCACAACCGAGGCGCCGAGCCTATCCCTGTAGGAGGCCAGCCCCCTGGCCGATCGGCGCCCGACCAAAGCCCGAGAAGATCGCCGAGAGGGCTCGCCTCCTACAACCAAGGCGCCGGGCCTATCCCTGTAGGAGGCCAGCCCCCTGGCCGATCGGCGCCCGACCAAAGCCCCAGAAGATCGCCGAGAGGGCTCGCCTCCTACAACCGAGGCGCCGTGCCTATCCCTGTAGGAGGCCAGCCCCCTGGCCGATCGGCGCCCGACCAAAGCCCCAAAAGGTCGCCGAGAGGGCTCGCCTCCTACAACCAAGGCGCCGGGCCTATCCCTGTAGGAGGCCAGCCCCCTGGCCGATCGGCGCCCGACCAAAGCCCCAAAAGGTCGCCGAGAGGGCTCGCCTCCTACAACAGACGCCCCGCGCCTGTCCCTGTAGGAGGCCAGCCCCCTGGCCGATCAGAGCCCGATCGAAGCCCGAGCCAGCTCCCCGAGAGGGCTCGCCTCCTACAACCGAGGCGCCGAGCCTATCCCTGTAGGAGGCCAGCCCCCTGGCCGATCGGCGCCCGACCAAAGCCCCAGAAGGTCGCCGAGAGGGCTCGCCTCCTACAACCGAGGCGCCGGGCCTATCCCTGTAGGAGGCCAGCCCCCTGGCCGATCGGCGCCCGACCAAAGCCCCAGAAGATCGCCGAGAGGGCTCGCCTCCTACAACCGAGGCGCCGTGCCTATCCCTGTAGGAGGCCAGCCCCCTGGCCGATGAGAGCCCGATCCAAGCCCGAGCCAGTCGCCGAGAGGGCTCGCCTCCCACAACCGAGGCGCCACCCCCCCTGTAGGAGGCCAGCCCCCTGGCCGATCGGCCCTCGACCGAAGCCCCAGAAGATCGCCGAGAGGGCTCGCCTCCTACAACCGAGGCGCCGTGCCCATCCCTGTAGAAGGCCAGCCCCCTGGCCGATCGGCCCTGGCACAGGGCCAACTGATCCCCCCCGGGGCCTTCAGCGTTTTCGTGATAAATTTGGCCAGCCCCGGCCTCAGCGGGCCCCGACTCCCGACCATAGGCCCGTCAACAAGATTCGCGCCCACGCCATGTCCTTCGAGCTCGGCCTGCTGCCCTCCGGCCATCTCCACAGCTTCGCCGCACCCGAGGCCGAGGTCGCTCCGCCGGCGCGTGACCCCCAGGCGCTGCGCGAGGCCTTCGACCGGGACGCTGCCGAGGGCCTGTTCACCCTGGCCGCCGACAAGTCGACCCAGGGGCTCGGCCCCAGCCTGCACTATTGGCACGGGATCGCTGCCGATTATCTGAGCGCCCGCTGTCTGCTTCTCGAGGGGGCGGCCGCCGAGGCCGCGGACCGGGGCGATCCGGCGCCGCCGGTAGCGCCGCTGACGGCGGAGGCGGCCGAGCGCTGGGTGCAGTGCGCACCGCCCATGCCCGGGGCGGAGTACCTGGACGCGGAGGTGATCCAGGCGATCTGGGAGCAGCTCGACGCCTGGGTGCGCCAGGCCATCCGCGCCCAAGGCTCCCTGGCTGCCCTGCTCAACGAACGGGCCTCCCAGTGGCACCCCCTGGGCCGGGTCTGCTTCCACCTGGCCGAGAACAAGCGCGATCCCGACTACCCCTTTGCCTTCCTGGCCACCTATGCGCCGGCGCAGCAGGGCGGGGGTCAGGTGCGCTATCAGCCCCTGGGGCGGGCCCTGCAGGAGTACGCCGGCGCGCGCGACCGCCAGGCCCTGATCCGGCTTCTCTCGCCGGTGCAGCGCGCCGCCGAGCTCAGCCCCCGGATCAAGGAGCTGGTGGACAGCGGCGACATCTACCACCCCCTGGCCTGGACTCCCCGGGAGGCCTACGGCTTCCTGCGCGAGGTGCCGCTGTACGAGCAGAGCGGGCTGGTGGTGCGCCTGCCCGACTGGTGGCGCCGGCGCAGCCGTCCCCAGGTGGCGGTGCGCATCGGCGACAGCCGCCAGGAGCGCTTCGGCCGCGAGGCGCTGCTGGATTTCCGGGTCGAGGCAGTGCTCGGGGACGAGAGCCTGAGCGAGCGGGAAGCTCGCTGAGCTGCTCAACGCCGACGCCGGTCTGGTGCTGCTCAAGGGGCGGTGGGTCGAGGTGGACTCCCAGCGCCTGGGCGAAGCCCTGGCCCATTGGCAGCAGGTCGAGCGCGAGGCCGCCCAGGGGGGCTGGGCTTCGCCGAGGGCATGCGCCTGCTGGCCGGGGCCCCCACCGAGCTGCGGCGCTCCGACCTCGGAGACGAGGCACGCGCCTGGTCCCTGCTGCAGCCCGGCGAGTGGCTGGCCCGACTGCTCGATCAGTTGCGCTCGCCGGACACCATCGCCGCCGCGCGCCCGGGGAAGGACCTCAAGGCGCATCTGCGCCCCTACCAGGAGCAGGGCGTCAACTGGCTGTGGCTGCTCTCCCAGCTGGGGCTCGGCGCCTGTCTGGCCGACGACATGGGCCTGGGCAAGACCATCCAGGTGATTGCGCTGCTGCTCCTGCTCAAGCGCCACCAGCCCCGCAAAGCCGCCCCCAAGCCCTCGCTGCTGGTGCTGCCGGCCTCGCTGCTGGCCAACTGGCAGGCCGAGCTGGAGCGCTTCGCCCCGTCCCTGCGGGCGCGCTTCGTGCACGGCTCCCTGCTCGATGCCCAGCAGCTCGAGGCCCTGGAGCGCGACCCGGAGGCCGGTCTCGCCGGCTGCGACCTGGTGCTCACCACCTACGCCACCCTGGCCCGGCGCGAATGGATGCAGCAGCGCGACTGGCGCCTGCTGGTGCTGGACGAGGCCCAGGCGATCAAGAACCCCGCCAGTCGCCAGGCAAAGGTCGTCAAGCAGCTCCGCGCCGAGGCGCGCATCGCCCTGACCGGCACCCCGGTGGAGAACAGCCTCGCCGATCTCTGGTCTCTGTTCGATTTCCTCAACCCCGGACTCCTCGGCTCGGCGACCCGCTTCAAGACCTTCGCCAAGACCCTCAGCGCGCGCACCGAGGACCAGTACGGCCCGCTGCGCCGGCTCACCCGGCCCTATATCCTGCGCCGGCTCAAGACCGACCGGCGGATCATTGCCGACCTTCCGGACAAGAGCGAGGTCGAGGCCTGGTGCGGCCTGAGCAAGCTCCAGGCGGCCCACTACCAGCGCAGCGTCGAGGAGCTCGAGAACGCCCTGGCAACCCTCGACGGCATCCAGCGCCGGGGCCTGGTGCTCGCCACCCTGCAACGGCTCAAACAGATCTGCAACCACCCCTCCCAGCTGCTCGGCGACGGGCGCTACGAGCCGGCCAAGAGCGGCAAGTTCCAGCGCCTGGCGGAGCTGTGCGAGGAGATCGCCGCGCGCCAGGAGAAGCTGCTGCTGTTCACCCAGTTTCGCGAGATCACCGAGCCCCTGGCCGCGTATCTGGCCGGGCTGTTCGGCCGCCCCGGGCTGGTGCTGCACGGCGGCACCCCGGTGGCCCGGCGCCGCCAGCGGGTCGAGGCCTTCCAGCGCGAGGACGGGCCGCCGTTCTTCGTGCTCTCGCTCAAGGCCGGAGGCACCGGGCTGAACCTCACCCAGGCCTCCCATGTCGTCCACTTCGACCGCTGGTGGAACCCGGCGGTGGAGAATCAGGCCACCGACCGCGCCTTTCGCATCGGCCAGAAGAAGAACGTGCTAGTGCACAAGCTGATCTGCCGAGGCACCGTGGAGGAGCGGATCGACGCGCTGATCCGCGACAAAACCGCCCTGGCCGACGACCTGCTGCAAGACGGCGGCGAGATCCCCCTGACCGAGATGGACAACCAGGCCTTGCTCCAGCTGGTTTCCCTGGACATTGAAAAGACCCTGATCGATTGAGAGTCACCCCCATGAGCTACTACGATTGGAAACCCTATGTCCCCGTCGCCAAGCGCCGCGCCCAGGCCGAGCGCGAGATGAAGAAGCTCGCCAAGCGGGGCCAGGCAATCGAGCCGGTGGTGATTGACGGCCGCAAGATCGCCCGTACCTTCTGGGGCGAGGCTTGGTGCAGCCATTTGGAGCGCTTCAGCGACTATGCCAACCGCCTGCCCCGGGGCCGTACCTACGTGCGCAACGGCTCGGTCTGCCATCTGTCCATCGGCAAGGGGCAGATCCAAGCCATCGTCAGCGGCTCCGAGCTCTATCGCATCGTCATCGAGATCAAGCCGCTGGCCGCGGCCAAGTGGAAGCGTCTTCGCGAGCAGTCCACCGGTCGGATCGGCTCGCTGCTCGAGCTGCTGCAGGGGCGCTTTTCCGACCAGGTGATGCAGATCGTTACCCATCGCGACGAGGGGCTTTTCCCGAGCCCAGGCGAGATCCGCATGCAATGCAGCTGCCCGGACTGGGCCGGCCTGTGCAAGCACCTGGCCGCCGTGCTCTATGGGGTCGGCGCGCGTCTCGACCGCCAGCCCGAGCTGCTGTTCCAGCTGCGCGGCGTCGACCACCAGGAGCTGATCAGCGCGGAGCTGGACCCGACCCTGGCCACAGGCACCGGCAAGGGCCGCAGGCTGGCGAGCGAAGACCTCTCCAGCGTGTTCGGCGTGGAGATAGAAGACGACCCGGCCCCGGCGCCCAGACGCCCCCGCACCGTGAAGAAGAAGGTCGGCCCCGGCCGGAGCGGCACCGCCGAGACCCCGCCGAGCCCGCCGACCCAGGCGCCATTCAATCCCACCGGTCCCGCCGTCGCCGATCTGCGCGAGCGCCTGGGCCTGAGAAAGAGCGAGCTCGCCCGCCTGGTCGGCGTCAGCGGCCCCACCATCACGAATTGGGAGAGCAAGCCCGGCGCGCTCAACCTGCAGCGAGGCCCCCTCAAAGCTCTACTGCGAGTCGCCGCCATGACCCCGGAGCAGGTCACCAGACGCCTCGCGACCATCCGTAGGCAGCAGCGCCAAGAGCGATAGCAGGGCAGGGGGCAGTGCCGCGGGAGATCGGAGATCCGAGACAGAGCGGTGCCCGGTCGCCGAAGGCATCATTCCCCACCACCGATGCCCCGCCGCTGGCCGATCGGCGCCTTATCCCCGTAGGAGGCCAGCCCCCTGGCCGATTGGCGCCCGACCAAAGCCCCAAAAGGTCGCCGAGAGGGCTCGCCTCCTACAACCAAGGCGCCGGGCCTATCCCTGTAGGAGGCCAGCCCCCTGGCCGATCGGCGCCCGACCAAAGCCCCAAAAGGTCGCCGAGAGGGCTCGCCTCCTACAACCGAGGCCCCGCCCCTATCCCTGTAGGAGGCCAGCCCCCTGGCCGATCGGCGCCCGACCAATGCCCCAGAAGATCGCCGAGAGGGCTCGCCTCCTACAACCGAGGCGCCGCCCCTATCCCGGTAGGAGGCCAGCCCCCTGGCCGATCGGCGCCCGACCGAAGCCCCAGAAGATCGCCGAGAGGGCTCGCCTCCTACAACCGAGGCTCCGCCCCTATCCCTGTAGGAGGCCAGCCCCCTGGCCGATCGGCGCCCGACCAAAGCCCCAGACGATCGCCGAGAGGGCTCGCCTCCTACAACCGAGGCGCCGGGCCTACCCCTGTAGGAGGCCAGCCCTCTGGCCGATCCGAGCCGAGCCCGCCGCACCACACCCCCTTGGCTTCCCGCCAACGTCCTGCTATGCATAGCATCGCGTCAGGATCGACCCCGCTGGCCCCCAGGTGCCCCAATGGAAGAAACCACCGCCGCCGACCGCATCCGTTCGTCCCCGCTGCCCAGGGTCGCGCGCTTTCGCTTTCGGCTCGAAGCCGTCGACCCGCTGCGGCTGCCGCCGTATTCGGGCTCCGTCTGGCGCGGACTCCTCGGCAATGGGCTACGGCGCACCGCCTGCCTGACGCACCAACCCGTCTGCGACGGCTGCCTCCTGCGCCACGCCTGCGTCTACTCCACACTGTTCGAAAGCCCCGCACACGACCCCGCCGCAGCCCGGCGCTACAAGGAGCTGCCGCATCCGTTCGTTCTGGAGATCTCACCGGCCACCGAGGGTGACATCCCACCCGGACAATCGACGACTCTGGGCATCAACCTGATCGGACAAGCGATCGAGCAGATGCCTTATCTGATCCATGCCATGCAGCTTGCCGGCCGGAAGGGGGCAGGTCAAACGCGCAGCCGGTTCACGGTCGCGGCGCTCGACCGTGAAAGGAACCTGGGGGGAGGGGACTGGCTGCGCGTGTACGAGGCCGAGCAAGGCCGATACCTGCCGCCCGGCGCGACGGACAAGCCGCGCACCGCCATCCCCGCCCGATGCGGTGCGGATACAGCCTGGAGACACCCTTGCGCCTGAAACGCCATGGCCGCCTCGTCGGCGCCGCAGAGATCGACTCGCGCGACCTGCTGCGCAACCTATGCGCCCGTCTCGGGCTGCTGGCGACCCATTACGGCGGCGACCCCAGCGCATTCGACTGGAGCCGCCTGCGCGAGGCAGCGCAGACCGTCGACATCGAGAAGGCGCCCGACCTGCACTGGTACGACTGGAGCCGCTATTCCGGACGTCAAAAAGACACGATGAAGATGGGTGGGCTGCTCGGCGAGCTGTGCCTGCACGGCCCCGGTCTCGCCGTCTTCTGGCCCGCCCTCTGGTACGGCCAATGGGTCCACCTCGGCAAGGGGACCAGCTTCGGGCTCGGGGCGTATCGGCTGGAGGCGGCGGCCGGCTGAGATCCTGGCCCGTCGATCGACGAGGACCGGGGCACCCAGTCCCTAGTGCCGCCTCCCGGGGCGGGACGGTTCCGGATCCCATCGCCGAGAAGGCTCGCCTCCCACAATCAGCGGCTCCGCCTCCCCTGTAGGAGGCCAGCCCCCTGGCCGATCGGGTCCCGATCGAAGCCCAGAAGCTCCCCAAGAGGCCCGCCTCCCCGAACCGAGCCCCGGCCCCGATACCGCCCCTGTAGGAGGCCAGCCCCCTGGGTGAGCCAGAGACCGATTGTCCGGTGGACAATCGCAGCTCGGTGAACGCCCCGCCCAGAATGGCGGGGCTGGGGGTCATCGGAGCCAGTAGAGTGCCGGCAGGGATGCCTTCTGCATCACCGCCGAAGCTACCGTTACAAGGAGCCAAAGTCGCCGAGAACCCTGCCCCCGAGAACCGAAGCCCGCTGTAGGAGGCCAGCCCCCTGGCCGATCAACCCCCGATCAATGCCTGCGAAACTCGCCGAGAGGGCTCGCCTCCCACACCGGTGCCCCGCGCCGAAACGGGCGAGGGCGGGCCAACCGCCTCCTCGACTTTCGGTCAAGGCCTTCCCCCGGGATCGCCTTAGGGATCAGAGCGCCCCCGTATCCGACGACTACCTGCGCCAGCCGCGGCAATCACAGCCCCGGTCTCGCCGCGCTCTGGCCCGCCCGCTGGTACGGCCGATGGGTCCCTCAGGGCAAAGGCCTCAGCTCCCGCCTGGCGACGCATAGGGTGGGGTGGGGCACCAGCCCAGATCCCGTCCGGCCGAAAGGCCCTGGTGCAGCGCCACACACGAGGCCCGAGCCTATGTGCGGGATTGGTAGTCACCCGGGCTTTCTCAGGCCGTCAGCGCGCGGATAACATCGGGCGAGGAACGAGACCAAGGGAATCGCCACGGCCAGGACCGCCTGTCGCCAAGGATACCGCAGGACGACGATCTCCACCGGCAAGACGTTGCGGGAGAAAGCGCAGTTTGCACGCATTCTGCGTTCGAAATGGATGGGCAGACAATGATGGAAGGTCCCACCGAGCTTGTGCCAGCGGTGAGGGAACTTCTTGCAAAACACAAGGCAGCGTAAAGGCTAGAGTTGGAGCTCAGTCAGTGCCATTTGGCTCGGACTCGATTGAAACTCCTGTGCTCACACGAGTTGCGTAAGATGTCTTCGGAGAGGTGGAATCGTATGGAGAGATTCAATCGAGTCTGACCCCATCGATTCCGGAAGGATTCGAAGGCGACGCCGACAAGCTTGCCGAGTGGGTTGCCGGCGGCCTGTGGCCGCATAATCCCGACTCGAGCCACTTGAGCCGCCGCACTGAAGGTTACAACAACGCATTGCTGGCGGCGTGGCCGCAAAATTGAAGGAGATGAACCATGCGCGCCCATCGAATCAAGGCCCATGTCACACCCAACCAGCCCCTAGTCGTGCCTTTGCCTCCCGACATGCCGGAAGGGGATGTGGAAGTCATCGTCCTTTTCCCGGAGGCGGCGGCCCAGCCCGGGGCCTTCGCCTCTCTGCGTGAATTCGATGACTGGCTCAAGCAGCAGCCCGCCAGCCAGCGCAGCAGGGAAGAGATGGACCGTCAGATCGAAGACGAACGGGCCTCCTGGGGTTGAACGTGCGGCGTGCCTATCTCGATGCCTGTGTGGCGATCTACTACGTGGAGCGCCATCCGACCCTGTGCCCCCGCGTGGAAGCCGCCCTGTTTCACGCCACGGGGGACAACACCGTCCCCGTGTTCTCCGACCTGACGCGCATGGAATGCCGGGTCTTGCCCCTGCGACAACAGGACCAGCGACTGCTTGCCCGCTACGATGCCTTTTTCGGCCTGCCGGATTGCGGGTATGCACCCATGAGCGGGACTGTGTTCGACCTCGCCACGGAAGTGCGCGCGCAACACGGCCTCCAGACCCCCGACGCACTGCATCTGGCCGCCGCCATCCTTTCCGGCTGTGACGAGCTCTGGACCAGGGATATGAGGCTGGCCAGGGCTGCGGCTGGACGCATCGCCTTGGTCGTATTCGACGAAACTCGATAAGGAAGCCTCCATCATGTTCGAGCAAACCCGCCTCCTGTTCCTCTACGCCGTCAGCCCCGTCCACATGGGTGCGGGCCAGGCCATCGGCGTGATCGACAACCCCATACAGCGCGAGCGCCACACCCACCATCCCATGATGGCCGGCTCCGGCCTCAAGGGGGCGCTGCGGCATCACCTGGAGAAGAAATGGGACAAGGACACCGTGCTGCGGCTGTTCGGCCCGGAATCCAACGCCTCCGACTACGCCGGCTGCGTGAGCTTCGGCGATGCCCAGCTGGTGGCCTTCCCGGTTCGCAGCTTGAGGCGCGCTTTCGTCTATGCCGTCTCGCCGGTGACCCTGGCGCGGCTCAAGCGCCTGGCCGCCCTGTCCAGAGTGTAGACCGGCTGGGAGGTGCCCGAGGTGGCCGCCGAGCAGGCACTGGTGGCGGATGTCGGCGTACTCAACGCCGAACGGCTGGTGCTGGAGGCCTTCGACTTCGGCGCCGTGGAATCGCCCGTGCTCAAGACCATCGCGCGCTGGTTGGCTGACAACGCGTTGCCCGCCGGAGAGGCCCACCGGCACTTCCGCGACAAGATTCAAAAGGACCTGGTGCTGCTGCCCGACGACGCTTTCAGCCACTTCGTGCGCAACGCCACGGTGGTGGAGGCGCATGTGAAGATCGACAATGATACCGGCACGGCCGCCGATACTGGACTTTTTTACACCGAGAACCTGCCCCCCGAGAGCCTGCTGGTCTCGCCGGTGCTGGCCTCGGTGGAACGCACTTCGAAGAAAGGCCGCAACGGCGAGCTGATGAAGGCGGACGAGGTCATGGAGGCCCTGGTCTCGGATTACGACGGGAGCAAGGGGCTCGACGGCGCATTCGTCCAGGTAGGCGGGGACGCCACCACCGGCCGCGGCCAGATCGTGCTGCGCTTCGGGCCCGAAAGGCAGGGGGCCTGACCATGTCGCAAACCCTCGACCAGCAGCGCGCGGCATATGCCTGGGAACAAGTCCAGCGCGCGGCGCAGGATCGCATCATCGCGGACTACACCAGTCTGGCCAAAGGCGCGCCCGCCCTCATCATGAACAGCGGCCTGACGCAGTCCCTGGCCTATCTCCGAGCCAAGAACAAGCCCCAGCACCTGGACTTGCTCGGCCACCTCTGCCACTGGCTGGGCAGGACCCTGGGCGGCACGCCCGTCACGGACCGCGACCGTTTCCCGCCGGAGCCGGCCGCCGATTTCGCCACCGTGATGGCTGCCCTGCACGCCGCGCCATCCCCTCTCTACCTGCGCGCCACCGACGAGACCCTGGCCTTGCTGCGCTGGATCCGCCAGTTCGCCGACGCCCGCAAGGCGATGGGGGGACTGACCATGGGCGCCGCCGTACCCGCTTACGTGGGGGCCAGCTTCAACGACTGCCCGCCTGGGCACCGCTTCAGCCTCTATTTCCCGGTCTGGAGGGACGACTGGACGCTGGAAAAGGAGTGCAAGAGCGAGGCACTCAAGCAGACCTTGAGCCTCCCGCCCCAGGCGCAGGAAACGCTCGATGCCCTGCGCCAACGCCAGGCCATCGTGCTCGACGCCTTTCCCGAAGTCGGGCGTCTCACCATCGAGGCGCGCTCCACCGCCCCCTTCGCCACGGGTCTCGGCCTGGAGCACCCGCTGGAAAACGGCTTCGCCTTCCTCAACCCCTACGGCTTGCCTTACTTGCCCGGCAGCTCCATCAAGGGCGTGCTGCGCCGCGCGGCGGAGGAACTGCTCCCATGCACTGAGGTGGTAGAGGCGGGGGGTGAGGGCTGGACCGAGGATGCCATCACCGCCCTGTTGGGCCTGGAGAGCGAAGACCACCAGAACCAGCACACCCGCGGCGCTCTCACCTTCTGGGACGCCCTGCCTAAGCCCGCCGGCAACAGCCTGGCCATGGACGTCCTGACCCCCCACTACGGCGACTACTACCGGGGCGTCAGCACCCCTCACGATTCCGGCCAGCCGGTCCCCAACGTCTTTCTCGTCGTCCCCGCCGGAGCTGAATTCAGCTTCCACCTCACCTGCGACACCGCCCGCCTGCCTGAGGAGCTGCGCGCCGACTGGCAAGCGCTGATGCGCGCCGCGTTCCAACATGCCTTCGACTGGCTCGGCTTCGGCGCCAAGACGGCGGTGGGCTACGGGGCTATGGAAGAAGATCCAGAAGCATCTGAAATCTCCAGCCGTGCGGGCGGCGGAAAGCTGGCTGTTGTGCGCTGTTGCTGAGGTCAAGGACCAACACAACATTCGCGATGACAAGGAGGCGTACGCCAGCAAGCCATTGGCTGAGAAGTGGACAGTTATCGACGACCCAGGCATCAAAGAAAAGGCGCTAGAGCTGCTACAGGCCAAGTGGGATGAAACCGGACGACAGCCCTCAAAGAAGGCAAAGTCGGTCTACGAGCAATGACGGCATGTGTGAGCGGATTTCCGTCAGGGGCTCAACGGGTGCAAGAAATACCGAGGCTGGGCAACGCCCCGGCATGCACGATGCAAACGGAGGATGACGAGCGATCTTGTCACGCGCCATGCGGGCGCCCGCGACAGGGCGGAGGCGGAGGGCCTGGGTGTAGATGTCATTGTCGACCATCTGGACGTGGAGCAGATCGCTCCGGGCGATGTGATCATCGACTCTCCGCCGGTGCGCCTCGCCGCCGCAGTATGCGCGCGCGGCGGGCGCTATCTGCATTTGGCGAGGGCTTCGCGCACCCTCTCCGGCAAAGCAGCGCGCTGGCCGATGAGCCAGAGAAACGCGCAACTGTCCAACAGCAGCCTCATTCGCCCTTGCCCTCGAACAGGTCCAGCAATTCCTCGTCCAGCGGCTTGAAGAGCTCGGGCAGCACTCTCACCCGGCCCTCCGCCAGCCCAATCGGCCGACGCCCCTTGTGCTGGGGCGCGATCGGCTTGAGCTCCGCGACCGGATTGTTCCGGCGGCAGATCACGATGGTCTCGCCCGCCTCGACCTGCGCCAGATATTCGGACAGGTGTGCCTTGGCTTCATGAACGTTCACGGACTTCATGGTTCTTTACAGGGCTAAGTAGATGGCCAACTGAAAGGATGCACCATGTTCGAAAAACAGGCAGCCGTGTTTCTCTATGCCGTCAGCCCTGTGCACATGGGCGCCGGCACCGCCACCGGCGTCATCGATAACCCGATCCAGCGCGAGCGCCATACTCAGCACGCGAGCTTCGCGGGCTCAGGCATCAAGGGGGCGGTGCGGCGTGACTCCCTGCCATCGGCAGCGGGAGTACAGCGTCCCGGCCTCGGCATACGTGGCCGTACCGGCTCGAGGCATGAGCATGGGCAGGGCTTCGAACTGCCGGCGCAGCGTAAGCAGCGCCCGCGGCGAGGCGGCACCCTGCAACAGCTCCTGCAGGATCACCGGCGCCAGGGCCGCCTCGCCGTCGTCGAGCAGCGCGGCCAGCCTGCCGGTAGCAGGTGTGGGTGTGGCGCGCAGCCAGTCGATCCAGACGGTGGTGTCAACCAGAATCACGCCCCATGCCCCGCCGCACCCGGCGCACGTCGTAGGCAGGGTCGATGAGGTCGCGCCCGACCAATCGCTTGAGCTTTCGTTGCCGGTGGCGCGCGATCAGCTCCCGCAGCGCGACATCGACCACCTCGCGCTTCGTTTTGGCCCCGGAAGCCTGCATGGCAGCGGCCACCAACTCATCATCGAGAACAATATTCGTGCGCATCGGATACACCTCCCGATGTGTATTGTAGGGTCGGGGTGGGTCCGGAACAACGCGGCTGCCCGCTCTTCATTCCGCTCGACGGCAAGGATTGGCCAACCATGCGTCACACCCTCTGGCACGCCGAGCTCGCGGCGTGGACCCACGCTGCGCGCCATGGAGAGCGAAGTAAAGGCGCGTAGTCCCCGGTACGCCTAGGCGCGGGCGTATGGCCGGAGTTGGCGCAGGTGATCGTAGGGTGGGTGATCGTAGGGTGGGTGTCCCCATAGTGTCCAACCGTAGCCCGTACGATGGGTTTCCTCGTAGCCGTTCCTTGGCCCCTCGCTGCATCCGGGCGAGGGAGCCAGCTCGAGACCGGGGCGGCACCGATTGGGCCGCCAGCCCGCAAGCTTGCCGCGCCGGACGGCGGGCGGGGCTTCCCGGAGAATTGGCAATGAGGCGAGGGCCAGGGGGCCCAGGGAGTGGACAAGGACGTCCCCGTCTCGACTATCCTTGGGCTCGGGATCGAACAAAGATCATGGAAAGCCACCACAGCCAAGGCCGTTATCCTCGCCGCATCCTGGTCGCTGTCACTGGGCTTTCGCCCCAGGTGGTGACCGAGACGCTTTACGCGTTGACCCAGGTCACCGAGGCGAGATTCGTGCCGACCGAAGTCCGGCTCATCACCACCGCGGAAGGTGCCGAGCGTGCCAGGCTGGCGTTGCTGTCCGAGGAGCCTGGCTGGTTCGCCCGTTTCCTGGGCGACTATGGGCTTCCCCCCATCGCGTTCGACGAGAGCCACATCTTGATACTCAAGGATAGCGAGGGCCTGCCGCTAACAGACATTCGCACCCCGGCCGACAACGAGCGTGCCGCCGATTTCATCACCGAACAGGTTCGCGAGCTGACATCGGATCCCGACTCGGCCCTGCACGTGTCGATCGCGGGGGGCCGCAAGACCATGGGCTTCTACCTCGGCTACGCCTTGTCCCTGTTCGGCCGCCCCCAGGACCGCCTGTCCCACGTCCTGGTCTCCGAGCCGTTCGAGTCGAGCTGGGAGTTCTTTTACCCCACGCCTTACAACCGCGTGATCACGACGCGGGAGAACAAGCTCGTGAACACCGCCGAGGCGGAAGTGGCGTTGGCGGAGATTCCGTTCGTCAGCCTCAGGCACGGGCTTCCGGAGCCGTTGCTGGAGGGGAAAGCTACGTTTGGGAGCACGGTGGCGGCAGCCCGCCGCGCCCTCGGTCCTCCGGAGCTGGTGATCGATCTGATGGCGAGGACCGTTCGGGCCAGCGGTGAGACGCTGACCGTGCCGCCTTTCGAGCTGGCGTTCCTCGCCTGGTTCGCGCGGCGTCGGGTTGCAGGCGAGCCGGGACTGCCCTGTCCCGTGGAGGGGGCTCCGGAGCCGGCCTACGCAGAGGCGTACCTTGCCGAGTACCGCGGGATCATCGGCGAGATGGGCGACGACGAGAGAACGAGGGCGCGCCTCGATGCTGGTATGCCCAAGGATTTCTTCGAGCAGACCAAATCGAAGTTGAACCGGCGGCTCACGCGCAGGCTCGGGCCGGCGGCTTCGCCGTACCTGGTGGCCGGGGGCGGCACGCGGCCCAAGCGCTACGGGCTGAGGGTTTCCGGGGGCTCGATTAGATTCGGTGCCGCGTCCGCGACCAAGGGCAAGCCCAACAGCAAGGGCCAGGGAGCGCGACATGGCTGATGCGGTGATCAAGTGTCCGAGCTGCGGTACGGTGATTGCGCTCAGAGTGATGATTGAGAACGAGGAGCCGGCAAGCTTGCGAAGTTGTGGGTTGAAAGAGCTGAGGAACGAGAATCTCCGCCAGGGGACCGAACGATGATGCAGAAACTCGAGTACAGGGTCAGCTTCACTACGCCCGCCTTTCTCGGCAACGCCGAGCAATCTGGGCAGTGGAGGACGCCCCCGTTTAAGGCGCTACTGAGACAGTGGTGGCGGGTCGCGTATGCCGCTGAGCATGGGTTCCCGAGAGATACCAGGGCCATGCGGCATGCAGAGGGTCTGCTGTTCGGCTCTGCCGCGGACGGGAGTGGCAATCGCAGCTTGGTCAGGATTCGGCTCGACCGGTGGAGCAAAGGAACCCTGAGCCGCTGGGAGTCTTTGCCCAAAGTCGTGCATCCGGAAGTCAATGCCCCGGTCGATAGCGGTTTGTATCTGGCCTTCGGCCCGGTGGTGCTGCCAAGAGGCCAACATCAGCCAGCGCTCAAGTCCAACGCCGCCATCCAGGCCGGCGAGGCTGCCTCGCTCAGTCTTGCCTTCCCCAGTGAGCATGTTCGCCTGATCGGCACCGCGCTGACCCTCATGGACCACTATGGCACCGGAGGCGGCCGAAGCCGTAACGGCTGGGGATCGTTCTCACTCACGCCGCGCGAGGGAACGCCGGCACTGCAGGGGGAGGTGCCGCTGCGTACCTGGCAGGACGCACTCGATCTGGACTGGCCGCACGCGATCGGCAGGGACGAGCGGGGGCCGCTGATTTGGCAGACCGAGCCCAGCAGCGACGGCTGGAAGGCGCTGATGAGCCAGCTGGCCGTGATCAAGATCGCGCTGCGGACTCAGTTCCCTTTCACGACCGGCAAAAACGCGGCTTCCCCGGAAGCGCGCCACTGGTTGAGCTACCCGGTCACGAACCACAACGTCGCGTCGTGGAGACAAGCACGTCTGCCCAACAGCCTGCGATTCAAAGCCCGCCCGACGTCGGACGGTAAGCTGGTAGGGGTGATTTTTCACGTGCCTTGCCGCCCGCCCCCGTTGTTCCGTCCCGATCCCGGCGCGATCGAGCGCGTCTGGCAGCAGGTGCACAGCCACCTCGACCAATCAGGCCTGCAACGGGTGCCTGCCTGAAACGGCGCAGAACTGGAGCAGAACTGGAGCAGAAGGAATGACCGAAGCCAACGACCTAATCTGGGAAACCAAGCTGGCCTCCCGCCTGCACGATCCGGTAGAGAAGGCGCTGATCCTCATGCGCACCGCCGAAGGCCATGAGGGCGGCACGTCACAGGCGTTGCGCGAGCGACTTGGCCTCCACTCCCTGCCCGAAGTCGTCGCGGCAGCGGTCAGGCAGGCCGATCACTGGGCCTCGGCCGCCGATCGGGCGGCCTTTCCGAACCGCAACGCCGACGGCCGCTATCCAGCCTGGCAGAACGTGCGCTTTCACGAGCGCCCGGTCATCATTCACCCGCTGACCGGAGCCGAGCTCGCGCTCGACAAGCTCACGGACATCGATCCGGGCGCGGCCAAGGCGCTCGCCCTCGATCACTTCACCAAATTGATCCACGAGGGCGATCTTCAGCGGACCGCGCTCGCCTTCTGGCGCTTCGGGCCCGAGATCGACGCCGACGAGATCAAGAGCCTCTGGGCGCTGCTGCCGGCCGACACGCGGGTGCCCGATCACACAATCTTCGACCACCTGGATCTCACCGCCGCGCTGGCCACCTGCTTCGCGCTCGACCGGGAGCAAGGCCCGACGCTGCTGGCCGTGAGCCTTGGCCCGGTGCAGGAATTCATCGCCTCCGCGCGCTCCACCTCGGATCTCTGGGCCGGATCGCACCTGCTGTCACGGCTCGCCTGGGAGGCGATGCGTGTGATCTGCGAGGAGCTCGGGCCGGAGGCGATTCTGTTTCCGCGCCTGCGCGGCGTGCCCCAAGTCGATGTCTGGCTTCGTGATCGTGAAGAACCCGCCCTGCGCCTGCGGGCCGAGCTGTTCGACGGCTGCGAGTGGACCAGGGGCGCTACCGACGCCAACCCGCTGTTCGCCGCCGCGCTGCCCAACCGTTTCACCGCGCTGGTGCCCGCCAACCGGGCCCGCGTCCTGGCCGAGCGGATTACCACACAGGTGCGTGACTGGATCCTGCAGCGGGGCGAGGAGGCGTACCGCCTGCTGTTGGAGACCGCCGGCATCCCGGACGGCCGGACGTTGCCCGGCTACGCGCAACTTCGCGAACAGCTTGCCGGTTTTCCCGAAGTCCACTGGGCGGCGGTGCCCTGGTCGTTGGTAGAGACGCGAGACGGCAAGGTCGACGCCGGCCAGCGCACAGCTCGCCGAAGGGATGCAGCCTTTCTTTTCCAGCACGCCGCCCGGGTATCTCGGCAGCGAGTCCTGGCGCCTGCTCTCCGGCGGCATCAAGTTGGAGGAGGGATGGTTCTGGCGACCCAACCCCGGCACGCTCTACCCGGCGCTGCACGAGTTGCTGGAGCGCGTGCTCGCCGCCGCCAAGTCGGTGCGCCCTTTCGGGCAGACCGAGCAGCGCGGCTGGCGCGATTCGCTCAATGGCGAGGCCGAGTGGCTGACCACCGACCGCGACCAGTTGGACCTGCCGCCGGGCCAGCGCCGCGACACGCTCTGGGGCCGCGTGGCCGAAAAGCGGCCGACCTGGGCGAAAAAGGGCGAGCACCTCTCGGCACTGAATGCCATCAAGCGTCTCTGGCCGACTCTGTTCGTGCGCGAGCTTGGTGAGCGGCTCGAAGCGGGCGTCAGCCGCTTCGTCGTCAGCACCCACACCATGGCGCTCGCCACTTCACTGTCGCGGGCCATCAGGAACAATCGTGCTTTGCCGGCGGACCTTGCCCATGCGGTTCGCGCAAGCAGGGCGGATCGTGCTGGCGCTGCCGCGCAAGCTGGCGCTCGATCTCCAGCGCCACCCGGACCGCGAAACCCTCGCGCGCCTGCCCGGCTGGCTGGAGGCGATGAAGGAGTCGGGGGAGGAGTCCCAGACGCGTACTGTCGACCGGCTCCTGAAGAACTATCTCGGCGACAAGCCGGAGGCCTACTATGGCCTGTTGCTGATGGACGGCGACCGCATGGGCGCATGGCTCTCGGCCGACCGTGGCCTCACGCTGCCGCATGCCCATAGCTTTCACCCGCAGATCCGCGACAGCCTGCAAAACTTCCGGTACGACCCCAACTTCACGTGCTACGCCGGGGAACTGCGAGCCCCAAGCCCCTCGCGGCATATGGCGATCTCAGAGGCGCTCAACCACTTCGCGCTCGCCGTCGCCCCCGATGTGGTCGAGCGTCAGTACCACGGCCGCGTGCTCTATGCCGGTGGCGACGACCTGATGGCCATGTTGCCGGTCATCGATCTGCTGCCGGCGATGGGGATGCTGCGTGCCGCTTATTCGGGCATCGAGCCGGCGGCTACGGGTTTGCCCGGCGCCGAGGCAGGATTCCAGCGCCAGGCTAATGGCTTCGTGCGTTTCCGCGGCCGACTCATGCGCATGATGGGCGAGAAGGCTACCGCCTCCTGCGGTGCCGTCATTGCCCACCATCAGGCGCCGCTGTCCGCAGTACTGCGCGAGCTCAGGGCCGCCGAAAAACGCGCCAAGCAGGAAGGCGGTCGCAACGCCTTCAGCGTCACCGTCGTCAAGCGCTCGGGCGGCGCGTTGCAGCTCACCGCCAAGTGGGGCGAGGCTCTGCGACTGTTGATGAGGCTGCGAGACTTCCTCGCCGAGCCCGATGTCTCGCGCCGGGCTGTTTACAACAGTGCCCTGTGGCTCACCGACTTGCCGGAGCCGACGGGTGACGGTGCGATGGTGGCCTCGATGCTCGGTTACCAACTCCAGAGGCAGACCGGCAAGAAGACCACCCGTGAGCACTACGATCTGCAGGGCCTGGCTTCGGGCCTGGTCGTGCAGGCGATCGCGCACGTACCGAGCGGCAAACGCCTTGCGTGGCTGGAGAATTTCCTGTCGGTCGCCGAGTTCCTCGCCCGCGAGACCCGCAGCCCGGCGGTATTGCAAACGTCTCGGAACGAGGAGGCCGTAGGATGACCGCTTATCGCTTTCTCGAACCGCTGGACGTCCTATTCCTGCGCGGCAACAAGTTGTTCGGCGATCCCGGCAGCTATGGCGAATCGCTGGTGCCGCCCTGGCCGTCGGTCGCTGCCGGCGCGATCCGATCGCAGATGCTCTGCGCCGAGGCGGTCGATCTCGCCGACTTCGCGGCGGGCCGGCTCGATCATCCCGAGCCTCGGCACCCCGGAGCGGCCCGGGCGTTTTGCCATCGCCGCCTTTCTGCTCGCGCGCCGCGCGGGGAACGGCGTCGAGACCTTGCACCCGCTGCCCGCGGACCTGATCGCCACACGCGAAGAGGTTGGCCTGCGACTCCATCGGCTACGACCGGCCGCGCCTGCCCAGGGGATAGAGAGCGGCGCGCCGCTGACCATGCTGCCGGTGCTCGCCGCCGATACCCGCGCAAAGCCCGAAGCAGGCATCTGGCTGACCCAGGCGGGCTGGCAGCAATACCTCGATGGTGATCTGCCGCGGGCCGATGCCCTGGTCGAATCCAAGACGCTCTGGAAGCTCGACCCGCGGGTCGGCGTCGGAATCGATGCGCAAAGGCGCTGTGCCGACGAGGGGAAGCTGTTCACCGTGCAGGCAGTGGCGCTTGCAAAGGACACAGGCTTTCTCGCCGCCATAGACGGAGCCGAGCCGCCTGCCGACGGCACGCTGCGCCTGGGCGGCGACGGCCGAGCCGCCTCCGTCCTCAAAGTGGAGCATCGCGCGCCGGAGCCCGATTACCGGTCCATCACCGAGGCCGGCCGCTGCCGCCTCTTGCTGACCAGCCCGGGCATCTTCCCCGGTGGCTGGCGCCTGCCCGGGCTTGATGCCGAAAACCGGTTCCGCTTGCACGGCGTGACCGGCCGGCTGGTCTGCGCGTCCGCGGCGCGCGCCGAGGTGGTCAGTGGCTGGGATCTGGCCAGGCGTCGGCCCAAGCCTGCGCAGCGCGTCGCGCCGCCGGGCAGCGTCTACTGGATCGACGACCTGGAGGCCACGCCCGAGCAGCTTCGCAAGCTTGTCGAGGCGGGCCTATGGGGCGATCCCTGCGAAGATGCCGCAAGACGCGCAGAAGGCTTCAACCGGTGCGCATTGGGGGCATGGTTGTGAAAAGACATCTACCAGAAGGTGCGCACCGGATAACGACGGATCGCCTCGTCGGGGGTGACGATCGTGAGCCCTTCGGCGATCGCCTGGCAGATCAGTATGCGGTCGAAAGGATCGCTGTGCAGGGCGGGCAGTCTGAGCAGCTGCGCTACGGCCTCCTCGTACACCGGCAGCGGACCGACTTCATGGTTCTTTGCCGGACCAAGTAGATGACCAACTGAAAGGATTGCACGATGTTCGAAAAACAGGCAGCCGTGTTTCTCTATGCCGTCAGCCCTGTGCACATGGGGGCCGGCACCGCCACCGGCGTCATCGATAACCCGATCCAGCGCGAACGCCATACTCAGCACCCGAGCTTCGCGGGCTCAGGCATCAAGGGGGCGGTGCGGCATGCCTTCGAGCAGCTCCAGCAGGGCCGCGACTCGGCGCTCATCGACCTGCTGTTCGGACCGGCGTCGGGGGCAAGCGACCTGCATGCCGGTGCGGTCAGCTTCGGCGACGCCCAGCTCGTCGCCTTTCCGGTGCGCAGCCTGCGCAACGGCTACGTCTACGCCACCTGCCCACAGGCACTTGCGCGTGCGCAGCGGCTGCTCGCACTGATCGGCCTACGGGCGGACTGGCCAGCACTGCCGGCCGTGACCGAAGGTCACTGCCTGCTCGCCAACCCGGCTCTGTTGTCCGGCGACAAGCTGCATCTGGAGGCGTTCGAGTACACGGCCAGGGTCTCGCAGGAGCTGCCGGCGATTTCCGCCGACCTCGCTGCAAGGGCGCTGCCGGAGGATGCCGCCTGCGCCTTCTTCGGCGAAAAGCTCAAGACCGATCTGGTCGTGCTCTCCGACACCGACTTCGCCTACTTCAGCGAGAACGCCACGCTGGTCGAGCCGCATGTGCGCATCAACGAAGAAACCGGGACCGCGGACAGTGGCGGCCTGTTCTACACCGAGAACTTGCCTCCCGAGTCGTTACTGATCGCGCCGCTGCTCGCTAGCCAGACGCGCAGTGGAAAGGACGACAAGATGCCGGCAGGGGAAGTGATGCTAAAACTGCGCAATGTGCTCGACGGTCGCATGATCCAGATTGGCGGCGACGCCACCACCGGGCGCGGATTGGTCCTGGCAAAGGTCGTGGGAGGCTGAGACGATGGAGATCACCACCGAGCAGAAGCGCGCGCAGCACGCCTGGCAGAAGGCGCAGGCGGGTGTCAGCCAGTTTAAAAAGGACTACGTCAACGACGCGAAGGGCCTGCCGGCACTGATCATGAACAGTGGGCTGATGCAGGTGATGGCCTTCCTGCACGGCAAGGGTGGCCGGCACGACGTGCTCGGGCAGCACCTGCGCGACTGGTTGCACGAACAATGCGAGACGCCGGGTGAATTTGAAGGCTTCATGCAGCACCTTGTAGAAATGGAGGACGCCCGTCGATTCCAGGCCATTACCGCCGAGGCCTTCTCCTGGCTAAAGTGGCTGCGTCAGATGGCCCCGGCCTGTCTGAGGGAGATCTGAAATGCCGATTGCTGCGGTTCCGCGTTACCTGTTGCGACAAGATCTTTCGGGATCTCCCCCGCTCTTTGCTTTGGTATGTATCTACCGATTTGGACCGAACGAGCCGATCAAGAACGGGAAATACGCAAACGCGCTGGTGCCAATAGCCGCGAAGGCCGGGAAATCGCCGAGATGCTGGAGAGCCAAGGCATGGCCTCAGTTATCGCCAGTCTTTGCCAGCGGCGGACGCGACCTCTTCCAGGTCTTTGGGATAAGAGTGATTTTGCCGCCCGCGAGGCATGGAAAAAGGTTGTTGCCCTCCACCCTGATGACAAGAGGCGTATTCAAGCGCTTCGTGACCGCCAATCCGCTCTTGCCCAACCCTTGGCCGCAACCGGTCGGTTGCTGGCGATCGATGCGCTATCGGTCGCCCCCTTCACCACCGGCCTCGGCAATGAGCATCCATTGGAAAACGGCTTCTCGTTCCTGAACCCCTACGGCGTCCCCTATCTCCCCGGCAGCGGGGTCAAGGGCGTGCTGCGCCAAGCGGCGCGGGAGCTTGCCGGCGTCGCCGACGAGGCCATCGACGCCCTGTTCGGGAAGGAGGCAAAAGACGGTAAGGATCACCAGCGCGGCGCGCTTACCTTTTGGGACGTCGTTCCGCAGATCAAAGGTGACGCACTGATGGTCGAGGTGATGACGGTTCATCAGAAACACTACTATCAGGATGGCCAGTCGCCGCACGAATCTGGGCAACCGATTCCGATCAACTTCCTTACTGTGCCGCCGCTGTCGGGGTTCCTGTTCCATGTGCAGTGCAACCTCCCGCACCTGAATCGCCTTGCCCCCGCTCTGGCGAATGAGCATCGTTGGCAGGCCTTACTCGGGGTTGCCTTCGAGCACGCCTTTCAATGGCTCGGCTTCGGTGCCAAGACGGCCGTGGGCTACGGGGCGATGGAGCGCGATGTTCAGGCTGAGGAGGCCCGGCGCGTAAAGCAGGCAGAGCGCGCGGCCGCCGAACGCCTGGAGGCGGAGAGGGAGGCCGCCCGGGCGAAGATGGACCCTGTCGAGCGATCCATTCACGATTTTCTCGAGCAGCGTCCGGACAAGAACCAGTCGGAGATCTCTGCCGTTATCGGCGAGGTCAAGCAGGGGCGCTGGCAGGGAGATGAGAAGATCGCCGCGGCCCGATGGCTGGAACAGATGATGAAGGCGACAAAGGGCGAGTGGAAGGAGATCAGCCAAGCCAAGAAACCGGAGAGGGACAAGCCGTACCAGAATACCCTGCTCGTTAAGGGGTGGCTGCAAGGCAAGTGACATGCCCTCCGCGCTGGCCGTTGGCCAGGGCTTCTGCGAGACCCCCGTTGGCCGCCGAAGAAAGCTGCTGCTGGGGCTCGTCCTCTATGGAGAAAACGCGTGTCCGGAAAGGCTCTGCTGATCAACGTCGGTGGCACCGCCGAGCCGATCGCCTACAGCATCGACAGGCACAAGCCGGCGAAGATCATCTTCTTCGCCTCCCGCGACAGCCGTGGCGAGGTCGAGACCAAGGTGAGGCCGCTGACCAGTCATCGCTGGGCGGACCAGGAGATCATTACCTCCCCGGATCACCAGGACCTCACGAAGTGCATCGAGGTGCTCTCGCGGGATCTCCCGAACCGTATGGATCTGCTGGGGCTGGACTGGAAGGATCTGGTGGTGGACTACACCGGGGGCACCAAGACCATGTCCGCTGCGGTCGTGCTTGCGACCATTTACCGGCCCGTGGAGTATAGCTACGTAGGCGGCCAGGTGCGAACCAAGGAGGGGCTGGGTACCGTACTGGACGGGTCCGAGGCGATGGTCTTCAGTCCGAACCCATGGGATGTACTGGCCATGGATCTGCATCGGCGGCTGGCCCGGCAATTCAACCGGGGCCAGTTCGCTGAAGCCGCAGGGACCGCTGCGGAAGCCGCCGGCCGGGTAGGCGACGGCCTGCGGCCGCTCTACGACGGGTTCCTGCATTTGTGCACCGCCTACGAGGATTGGCAGCGCTTCGATTACAGCACGGCGGTACGGACGCTGGCGCGGGCGCTAGCTAACCTGGAGCCCCTCGCCGGGGTCTCGGACGACGCGCCTCTGGTCGATTTCCTGGGTCAGGTACGTGCCGATCTGCGGCGGCTCGAAGGCGTCGCCCGCGCTTTTCAGGCGAATACCCGGGGACAGGTACCGGCTGCAGAAGACGCCCGCAATCTCATCTTGGATCTGCTGGCCAATGCCGAGCGAGTGACACGCCTCGCCCGTCGTCCGGACGACGGCGTGGCCAGACTCTACAGCGTCCTGGAGAAGTTGGCCAAGGCCGGTCTGTGGCGGCACGGCATCAACAACAGCAAAACATCCCCGGAGCAACTGCCGCCGAGTCTCCGCGCGGAATACCAAGGCAAGTACCTGGATCCCGATAGCGGCCTGCTCCACTTTGGCCTGGGCCCCTCTTACACTCTGCTTGCCGCCTTGGAAGATCCACTGGGTGTGCGGTTCCGTGCTCGGTCGGCGGACCTCGATAAGGTGCTCAAGGCCCGAAACAGCTCTCTGATGGTACATGGATGGAATCCCATCAAGGACGAGGATTACGAAAAAATGCTCGGCATCTGCCTGGACTTCATGGAGCTGGACCCCCAGGACGTGCCGGGGTTGCCGCGATTCCCGGTAGCCGGAGAGCATGGCGCGGATGGCTGATACCGTTGCTCGATCACAAGGGGTTTGGCAGGCGCGGGCCCGAGGCGCTGCACCATTTCCATGCCGGTCGGGCGGTGGCAGCGGCCCTGGTCGGTGCGTAGCTCGCAAACGGCTGCCGCGTGGTGCTAGCCATCATCAAGCCGGGGGCTATGCGAATTTCGGTTCCTTGCGCTTGCTCGGAGATGAACTGCGGTGAGCACGCACCTGTGCCTGGTGTCCGCCCAGCCGACGCCCAATCTCACTCCGGTGCTCGATCCCGAGACGGCACCCCGGCGCGTGATCCTGCTGGTCAGTCCCGACATGCGCCGACGCGCCGCCTGGCTGGCGGGCGTGCTGCGAGAACGGGGTATTCGCGTCGAAGACTGGCCCATCGACGATCCCTGGGACATCGAGCATGTTTATTATCGGGTGCTGGAGCTGCTCGAGCGGGAGCGGCTCGCGGGGACTCGGGACGCGCTCGCCCTGAATGCGACCGGCGGTACCAAGCCCATGAGCATCGCCGCCTACGAGGCCTTCCGGGACGACGGCCTTCCGATCTTCTACGTCCACCCCGAGCAGGACCGGCTGATCTGGCTCAGTCCGACGGGTCGGCCTTCGCGTGAGCTGGCGGACCGCCTTCGGCTCGAGTCGTTCCTTCAAGCCCATGGCGCGCGTGTCCAGGGCGAGCCTCGGCGCAACGTGCCGGAGCCGATCCGGCTCGAGCTGGCGCAGGAAATCATTGTTGGAATCGGCCATTTCGGGCACGCGCTGTCGCAGCTCAATTACCTTGCCTCCAGTGCCCAGCGCAGCCTGTTGACCGAGCCCGTGAAGGAGGATAGAGGACCGTTGGCGGAGTTGATCGACCTGTTCGAGAACATCGGCAGCCTGCGCCGGACGGAAGGCAGGCTTCGCTTTCCGGACGAGCAGGAGCGGTTCTTCGTCAACGGCGGCTGGATCGAGGCCCACGTGTTCGATGCCGTGCGGCAACTGCGCCGTGAAGACCCGCGCATCCAGGACTGTGCCTATGCGCTGGAGGTGGAGCGCGAGCAACGAGACAAGAGCGTTCCCAATGAGCTCGACGTCGCCTTTCTGCGCGACAATCGCCTGCACATTATCGAGTGCAAGACCAAGCGTTTTCGCGGCGCCGTCGCCGAAAGCGAAGGCTCCGGGGCCCTCTACAAGCTGGACAGCTTGCGCGATCTCATGGGCGGGCTACAGGCCCGCGCCATGCTGCTCAGCTTCCTCGATCTGCCCGATCATGATCGCACCCGTGCCGCCGACCTCAGCATTTGGGTCTGCGCCGGCGCACAGCTGCGGCACCTCAAGGATCACCTCGGGCGATTTATGCGCTGAATCGCCGAACAGGCTCCGACCGGGCCGGCGGATCGGGCAGACCTCCGCGCCGGGGGCGGCGCCGACCCTCACCATCGCCTCGACGGCAAGCTTGCTGAACCTGCCCTGATCCATGAGCTGCGCGACACTGCTCTCGGACCATCCCAGAGAGGCAGTGATGAGCAGCGCAGTTTCCACGATCCAAGTGCAAGACGAGGCCGGGACGCAGGAACAGGATCGCGTGCAGGACATGCTCCAGCACGCCCTGGACACCCTTCAGGGCATGATCGATGGCGAGTATCAGGCGGGTGTCGTCCACGCGACTCTGGCCGGGCTGGAAACCGCGGTCGTCGTGGTGGAAACCACCGGAGGGCTGGTGCCGGTGTTCGTACACGTCAACGGCAACCTGGCTCCGCTGCTGCGCAACCACCTCGGTGAGCTGCCGCGTGCGCTCGAAGGCGGCCTGCCGCTGCTGGCGAGCTGATTGGCGGTGGAGGAGCGTTCCCGATGAGCCAGCGTCAGCTCTATCTAGCCGCTTACGACGTCTCCGACCCGAAACGTCTTCAGCGGGCGCTGCACGTGCTGCGTGACTATGCGACCGGGGGGCAGAAGTCGGTGTTCGAGTGCTTTCTGACGGACGTGGAAAAGCGGTCGCTGTTGATGGAGGTAACAGAAGTGCTGGATCTGACCGAGGACCGTTTCTTTCTGGTGAGGCTCGATCCGCGCAGTAAGGTCCGCACCATCGGGATCGCCGTAAAGCCGGCTGATCCGGCCTTCTACTACGTGGGCTGAGGAAGATCGAATGGGCACCCTGTACGTGGACCGTAGCGGTAGCCAGCTCAAGCGCGAGGGCAGGGCGTTGGCCGTGTACGAGGACGGGCATCGCCGGTCCACCGTGCCGGTTGCGCTGCTGGAGAGGGTCGTGCTGCTCGGCACCGTCGAGCTGGACTCCGGCGTGCTCGGGTTCCTCGCCGACCAGGATGTCGCTGTGCTGATCTTGAGCGGCAGGAACCGGCAGCAGCTGGCCACGCTCGTGGGACGCCCCCACAACGACGTGACGAGGCGGCTGGCTCAGTACCGGCTGTTCGCCGATGCTGCCTGGCGCCTTGCCTGGTCGCGGCGTCTGGTTCGCCACAAGCTCGCGGCCCAGTCAAGGCTCCTCGGCGTGGGGCTGCGCGAGCGGCCCGATAGCCGGTATGCGCTCACGCGCGGAATCGAGACGCTGACCCGTCTGAGGCGTCGGTTGGCCTCCTCAGTGGGACCTGGGGATACCCTCGATGTGGTCCGGGGCCTCGAGGGAGCGGGGGCTGCGGCATACTTCGCGGCTTTTTCCGCCCTGTTCCCGCCGTCGCTGGATTTCAACGGGCGCAACCGCCGGCCACCGAGGGATCCGGTCAACGCGGTGCTTTCCCTGGGCTACACGCTGCTGCACGCCGACGCTGTGCAGTGTTGCTATGCGGGAGGTCTCGATCCGCTCCTCGGGTTTCTTCACGAGCCGGAGTACGGTCGCGAGTCGCTCGCGGCCGATCTCGTTGAGCCGGTCCGCCCGCACGTCGACCGCCTCGCGTGGCGACTGTTCCGCGACAAGACGCTGAGGCCGGAGCACTTTTCCCGGGGAGAGGACTCCTGTCTCCTCGACAAGGCCGGAAGGGCATTGTTCTATCCCGCGTACGAAGAGGCTGCGCGGCCCGTCCGGCGTGCTCTGCGGCGCTTTACGGTGAGGGTTGCCCGCGCGCTGCCGAACGTACTACTGCCTTACGCAGAAGGAGGTGGCCGGTGAGCGTAGCCGAGTCCCATCACGAGACGCTGCTGCGGCTGGCGGTCGCCGACCGCCGACCGTTGTACCTCGATCCCAAGGCGCCTACCCAGGTCGACATTGTAGGCCCTGCACTCAGCATCCGGGTGCAAGGGCAGGCCGAGCGGCTCATGCCCTTGCGGAGGATCTCCCGCATCCTGGTCAACGAGCGGACCGGGCTCAGCACGGCCGCGCTGCTGGGCTGTGCGGACCGCGGTATCAGCATCCTGTTCGTCGATATTGAAGGCGAGGTTCGGGGGCGGCTGCTCGGGGCCCCCGGGGAGCGCCAGGAACTGCGCCAGCGTCTCGTCGATCTGCTCGACCGGCCGGACTGGAAGGACCTGTACGGCAACTGGCTCTACGCCCAGGAACGCCGGGCTGTGCTGCGCGTGCAGAGGCGCATGCGCATTGAGCTCCAATCCGCCAGCCCGATTTCAACTGGGCGCTGGATTAGTGAGCAAGCGGTCCGGCTCGCCGGGCCAAAAGATGCCGCACGCAGCCAGCGCTGGATGGAGGAGCAGCTCTTCGCTTGGATGCTCCATCACCTGCAGACACTCGGGTTGGGCGGGCAGTCCGAGCTGGGGCAGGACGGCCGGCCTGATCTGGTGGCCGACCTCAGTGCAGTGCTGCGTTGGTACGGGGAGCCGATCCGGGTCGGATGGCTGCGCCGGCGCGCCGACTGGGCCCAGCGCCGCTCGTGCGTACCATCCGAGATCGCGAGGCATGATCTGGTATCACCTCTACCAGCGCCACGCTTCGAAGCTTGCCCTTTTCGGGCGCGAGCTCACCAACAGGCTGCACCGCTGGCTGGTGGACCTGGACTGAGGGATAGAAGGATGGCCGATCTCGCGCCGCGGCTGCACATCGTGTGCTACGACATCGCCGATCCCCGGCGACTGGCGAAAGTGCACCGGTGCCTGGTCAAGCGGGCCGTCCCGCTGCAGTACTCGGTGTTTCTACTCTTCGTGGCCAAAGACGGCTTGGTCGAGATTCTAGGAGAGATCGAGCGGCTGATCGACCGCCGCGCCGATGATGTGCGGGCCTATCCGCTACCCTCTCGCTTGGAGTACCTCCATCTTGGTCGCCAGCTGTTTCCCGACGGAATCGCTCTGGTGGACCCCGCATTCCCGCCGCAGCTCTTCGAATCGGCGGCCTGAAGGGCCCTCGGGTTGTCAGGGGCTGGTGTCGCCTGAGTGTCACCTGTCTGCTAGACTGAATGTGGCAGACAGCTGGCCACGGGGCTGCAGGCTTTTCCCATAGGGAAGCCGCGGCGTTCATAGAAGAAGTCGATCGATCTGCGCTGATCGTTGAATGTGCCAATTTTTCGGCTATGCGAAATTCCGCCAAGCCCCTCTCCAAGTGGCTGAAAGAGCGGGGGTTCTGGCGTCGAGGAGTAGAAAACAGAGACCCGAACGAAAGGGGATTAAGACCTGCGCAGGTCGATGCGCAGCTGCCACGTCTCCGCGTAGAAAACAGAGACCCGAACGAAAGGGGATTAAGACCGACCTGTTGCGCGCGGCCGCGACCGCGGTAGGCGTAGAAAACAGAGACCCGAACGAAAGGGGATTAAGACCACGGCGTCACTGAGCTAACGCGCCAGCGTAGAAAACAGAGACCCGAACGAAAGGGGATTAAGACATATGGCAACAGTACCGCGCCGACCATTCGTAGAAAACAGAGACCCGAACGAAAGGGGATTAAGACGCATTTCGCCTGACACGATCCTAGACGCTAGCGTTACTTCGGTAGAAAACAGAGACCCGAACGAAAGGGGATTAAGACGCAGATCGCTCGCAGTATTCGCTTGTCGTGCCAGGTAGAAAACAGAGACCCGAACGAAAGGGGATTAAGACCGGCCTGCGAACGCCGTAGCCATGTCACGGTCTGTGTAGAAAACAGAGACCCGAACGAAAGGGGATTAAGACTCATACAGCACAGTCGCCGTTGTCAACTGACGTCGTAGAAAACAGAGACCCGAACGAAAGGGGATTAAGACCGCAAGTCACTGCGCAGTATCTCTTGATGCAGCGGTAGAAAACAGAGACCCGAACGAAAGGGGATTAAGACCGCGGACGCTGCGTGCGCATGTCGCATGACCGCTCGTAGAAAACAGAGACCCGAACGAAAGGGGATTAAGACCCAGCATTGCGGCATAGCATCCTCGCAATGTGACCGGTAGAAAACAGAGACCCGAACGAAAGGGGATTAAGACGCGACGTCGTGCGCTCATGCTCGCATCAAGTCGCTGGTAGAAAACAGAGACCCGAACGAAAGGGGATTAAGACGCGTGCGGACACTGTCGCATATTGCTAGTAGGACGCGGTAGAAAACAGAGACCCGAACGAAAGGGGATTAAGACTGCGGCCCGTCGACATTGGCTCGCTGCAGTCGGCTGGTAGAAAACAGAGACCCGAACGAAAGGGGATTAAGACACAGTCGCAGTTGGCAGTCATGGCTGTGGCTCAGTAGAAAACAGAGACCCGAACGAAAGGGGATTAAGACCGCATCCAGGCGTATTGCTGCTCGATACATCCGTAGAAAACAGAGACCCGAACGAAAGGGGATTAAGACCGAGTTGCCGCCGGTATAAGTGCTACATCGGCGCGTAGAAAACAGAGACCCGAACGAAAGGGGATTAAGACGCGTACCACGAGTGCGGCTCTGGAGCGCCGGGCCTGAGCGCTTGCGCGACCGAGTCTTTCCCAGACTCGGCCGCGCGTGATATATCTTATTGCTATATATCCTCTCAGCGCCGGGGGATGAAGCTCTTTAGTTGCGGCAGGACGCCTGCTTCATTTCCCGTCGAAACCAAGGTCGCCGAGGGGGCTCGCCTCCCACAATCGGAACTCCGACCCCTGTAGGAGGCCAGCCCTCTGGCCAATCGACACCCGGCCGAAACCCGGAAGGTCGCCGAGAGGGCTCGCCTCCTACAATTGGGGTTGTGCCGGTTGTGGTGCCCGGGGTGTATCTCCCGGGCGATGTTGAGATCGGGGCCCGAGTGGAAGGGGATTAAGGCTCTGTGGCAAAGTGTTGGGGCGAGGACGTCTGCTTCATTTCCCGTCGAAACCAAGGTCGCCGAGGAGGGCTCGCCTCCTACAATTGGGGCTCCGGGCTTATCCCCGTAGGAGGCCAGCCCCCTGGCCGATCGGCGCTCGACTGAAGCCCCAGAAGATCGCCGAGGGGGCTCGCCTCCTACAATCGGAACTCGGACCCCTGTAGGAGGCCAGCCCTCTGGCCGATCGACACCCGGCCGAAACCCGGAAGGTCGCCGAGAGGGCTCGCCTCCTACAATTGGGGTTGTGCCGGTTGTGGTGCCCGGGGTGTATCTCCCGGGCGATGTTGAGATCGGGGCCCGAGTGGAAGGGGATTAAGGCTCTTTAGTTGCGGCAGGACGCCTGCTTCATTTCCCGTCGAAACCAAAGTCGCCGAGAGGGCTCGCCTCCTACAATCGGGGCTCTGGCCGCTTAGGAGGCCAGCCCTCTGGCCGATCGGCGCTCGACCGAAGACCCGGAAGGTCGCCGAGAGGGCTCGCCTCCTACAATCGGGGCTCTGGCCGCTTTAGGAGGCCAGCCCTCTGGCCGATCGGCGCTCGACCGAAGACCCCGGAAGGTCGCCGAGGGGGCTCGCCTCCTACAATCGGGGTTGTGCCGGCTGTAGGGGGTTAGCCGAGCGGATGGGTGTGCGGGAGATCTATGTCGCGGGGCTCGGCCCGCTGTAGGAGGCCAGCCCGCTGGCCGATCGGGCTGAGAGTCGCTCGAATCCGCCTGGGGACTGGTAGCACGGACCATCAGCAACGGGGCAGGGAGCCATGGACAACGGACCAAGGGCGCGGAAGCTGCGTATAGGGCGATGGTCGGAGCCGGGCCGGGTCTACCTTGTCACGACCGTCACCCAGCATCGCGAGCCGGTGTTCCGGGATTTCTGGGCTGCGCGGGTGCTGACTCGCACACTGAAGCAGGAACAGGATCTCTGCAGGGCTCACACCTTGGCATTCGTCATCATGCCCGACCACTTGCACTGGTTGTTGAGCCTGGGCGATGCCGGTTCTCTCTCCGAGGTGGTGCGCTCCGTCAAGGCGGTGTGCGCGCACCGGCTGGGAGGGCCGCTGTGGCAGGACGGCTTCCACGACCACGCCCTGCGAGAGGATGAAGATCTCGCGGCGGTGGCCAGGTATGTGGTTGCCAACCCTTTGCGTGCCGGTTTGGTGCGGCGCTTGGGCGACTACCCGCATTGGGACGCTGTCTGGCTTTAGCGGGAACGCGGAGAGGGTGAGCCGAGACAGATTGTCCAGCGGGCAATCGCAGCTCGGCGAACGCCCGCATAGAAGGTGCGGGCCGCGGGCTGTCGGAGTCTGAGGTGTAACGGCATGGATGCCATCCCTATCCTCCCCGAAACCAATGTCGCCGAGAGGGCTCGCCTCCTACAATCGGGGCTCTGGCCGCTGTAGGAGGCCAGCCGTCTGGCCGATCGACACCTGGCCGAAACCCGGAAGGTCGCCGAGGGGGCTCGCCTCCTACAATCGGGGCTCTGGCAGCTGTAGGAGGCCAGCCCTCTGGCCGATCGACACCTGGCCGAAACCCGGAAGGTCGCCGAGAGGGCTCGCCTCCTACAATCGGGAGCTCGGCTAGCTGTAGGAGGCCAGCCCTCTGGCCGATCGGCGCTCGACCGAAACCCGGAAGGTCGCCGAGAGGGCTCGCCTCCTACGACCGGGGCTCCGGCCCCTGGAGGAGGCCAGCCCTCTGGCCGATCGGCGCTTGACCGAAGACCCCGGAAGGTCGCCGAGAGGGCTCGCCTCCTACAATCGGGGCTCCGACCCCTGTAGGAGGCCAGCCCTCTGGCCGATCGGCGTTCGGGCCGAAACCCGGAAGGTCGCCGAGGGGGCTCGCCTCCTACAATCGGGGCTCCGGCCTCTGTAGGAGGCCGGCCTCTGGCCGATCGACACCTGGCCGAAACCCGGAAGGTCGCCGAGGGGCTCGCCTCCTACAATCGGGGCTCCGACCCTTGTAGGAGGGCAGCCCTCTGGCTGCTCGGCACCTAGCCGAAACGCGGGAGGTCGCCGAGGGGGCTCGCCTCCTACAACAGAGTCTGCGACGCCGCAGGACGCCCGGATGGCTATGGCTGCGTCGGCCCGCTGGCGCTCGCCGGCCCTGGGGCGGCTCTCTCGGGGAGCAGCCCTTGCAGCGCCCGGGCGTCGCTGTCGGTGCGGTCGAGCCAGGCCAGGGCCTGGTCGTAGGCGCGTTGCCGGCTGGCCCGGAACAGGCCGCCGACGGATGCGTGCAGGGCAGGGACGCTGCATACGGCTGTGGAGCCTTGCAGACGGTGCGCCGCGGCGCACAGCTCGTCCCAGTTGCGCTGGCGCAGATACTGACGCAGCTGCTGGAGCTCATCGGGAAGGCCCTCCACCAGCATGGCGAACATGTCCTCGGCCAGCTCGCGGTTGCCGCTGGCGATGCGCAGCGCGGCCGCAGCGTCCCGGGCGGGGGCCGCCGAGGCCTGGCTCGGCTCGGCCCCGGGCTCGGCCGGGACGGGCTCGACCAAAGGCTGGGACGGAAGCTCAGGCGCCAACCCTTCGGCGCCGATGAGGCGGGTGACGACGCCCCACAGCCGCGCCTCGTCGACGGGCTTGACCAGCACGTCATCCATACCGGCGCGAAACGCCCGCTCCTGGTTGGCCGGCGCGGCATCGGCGGTCAGCGCTACGATGGGTATCCTGCCGGGGGCGCTACGCTCGCGTGCCCGGATCCGCTCGGTCGCCTCCAGCCCGTCCATCTCCGGCATGTGGATGTCGAGCAGCAGCAGGTCGAAGCGCACTGTGTCGAGCAGCTCGAGGACCTCCCGGCCGTTGGTCGCCCGGGTGACATGGGCGCCGCTGCTGCCGAGCAGGGCGGCGATCAGCTTGAGATTCACCGGGTTGTCGTCGGCCACTAGGAAATGACAGTGGGGCAGGCTTGGCGGGGCGGTCGAGCGGGCCTGGGCCTTCTGGCGCCGCCGGCCCCGGCTGGCCGTGATCAAGGATTCGAGCACCTCCAGCAGCGCGCTGTGGCTGGCGGGCTTGGAGATGCAGCGGTCGGCGCCAAGCGTCACCACCCGATCGAGCTCGACTCGATCCGAGCTTCCGAGCAATACCAGGGTCGGGCGCGGGCCCTGGGCGCGCAGCGCGGCCAGGGTAAGGGCCAGCTCGCCGGAGCGCAGCTCGCCGGCGGAGAAGCCGAGCACCAGCGGTGCGCCCGCCGGCAGGGGCTCGGTCAACAGCTCTTCGAGGCGCGTGAACGCCCGGACCTGAAGGCCGGCATGCTCCAGGCGCCCGCGGATGGAGGCGGCCGAGAGGCGGTGGGCATCATAGATGGCCGCTCGGGCTCCGGCCTGTCCGAACAGTTGGGCGCGGGGCAGATCCTCGGGGCCGGGCTTCTCCATGGGCAGGGTGAAGCGAAACACCGAGCCCTCGCCTTCACGGCTCTCCACCGTGATGACGCCGCCCATGGACTGGACCAGCTTACGGCAGATGCTCAGTCCGAGCCCCGTCCCTCCATACATGCGGCTGGTGCTGATGTTGCTCTGGTTGAACGGCATGAACAGATCGGCCTGCAGCTCCGGGGGGATGCCGATGCCGGTGTCGCTGACACTGAATTCCAGGCGGCAGGCGTGCTCGCTCTCCTCCAGCAGCATGCCGCGCACCAGGATCTCGCCCTGGCGCGTGAACTTGATGGCATTGCCTACCAGATTCATCAGGATCTGACGGATGCGGCTCGCATCGCCGACCAGAAAATCGGGCACGTCATTGTAGGTCATGAGCACCAGCTCCAGTCCCTTGGCGTGGGCCTGGGGCGCCATGAAGCCGATGGCCTCGTCCAGCGCCTCGCGCACGTCGAAGAACTCGCGCTCGATGCTGAGCTTGCCCGACTCGAGCTTGGAGAAGTCCAGTATGTCGTTGACGATGTCAAGCAGATCCAGCGAGGAGCGCGAGATGGTGTCCGCGTAGTCGCGCTGCTCCGGCGTGAGCTCGGTCTTGGCGAGCAGGCTGGCGAAGCCGGTGATACCGTTGAGCGGCGTGCGGATCTCGTGACTCATGCTGGCCAGGAACTCCGACTTGGCCAGGCTCGCATCCAAGGCCCGCTTGCGGGCCAGATCCAGCTCGACGTTGCGGATCTCCAGCGCCTCCATGGTCTCACGCAGGTCCGAGGTGGTCTCATCGATCTCGGCGCGCATGCGCGCACCGGTCGCCTCGAGGGCGGCGCCCAGGGCGTTGACGCTGCTGCCGATGCCGCCCGGATCGCCGAAGCGCCGCGGGGGCACGCGTGCCGACCATTCACCCGCGACCAGCCGCTTGAGCACCGCCTGTATCGCCGTCAGGCTGCGGCTCAGCGGCCAGGCGAGCGCCAGCGCGACTCCGCCTCCCACCGCCAGCGCACCGACCAGGGGCCAGGGAGACTTGACACCCCACGCGCACAGCGCGGTCGCCGCCGTAGCCGGGACAATTCCCAGGGCGAGTGCTCTGAGCTTCATCCCTCGCACCGGGCGGTTGCGGTTGCTGTTTGGGGCTTTGCCTTGGACACAGAAAAAAGTATATCGTCGAACACCGTCGCAACCGAAGGCGCGGGTGTCCAGGCACGCCCGGTTGCCGAGTCGCCCTGGGAGGGCGTCGATCGCCCTTCGATCCAGAGACCGGACCATGCAACATCATTTTCCGACCATCGAGGACTTCGTGGGCCACACCCCGCTGGTGCAGCTACAGCGCCTGCCCGGGGAGACCAGTAACCAGATCCTGGTGAAGCTGGAGGGCAACAACCCCGCCGGCTCGGTGAAGGATCGGCCTGCGCTGTCGATGATCAGGCACGCCGAGGCGCGCGGGGAGATCAGCCCGGGCGACACCCTGATCGAGGCGACCAGCGGCAACACCGGCATCGCGCTGGCCATGGCGGCGGCCATCAAGGGCTACCGCATGATCCTGGTGATGCCCGAGCACATGAGCGCGGAGCGCCGGGCAGTGATGCGCGCGTTCGGGGCGCAGATCGTGCTCACGCCGCGCGCAGGCAGCATGGAGGCCGCCATCGATCGCGCGCGCGCCATGGAGGCGGCGGGCGAGGGCCGGATCCTCGACCAGTTCTCCAACCCGGACAACCCGCGGGCGCACACCGAGGGCACCGGTCCGGAGATCTGGCGCGACACTGGCGGGCGCATCACCCATTTCGTCAGCTCCATGGGCACCACGGGGACCATTATGGGCACCTCGCGTTACCTCAAGGAGGTCAACCGGGCGATCCAGATCATCGGCGTGCAGCCTACCGAGGGCTCGAGCATCCCGGGCATCCGGCGCTGGCCCCAGGCCTATCTGCCGAAGATCTACGACCCGGCGCGGGTGGACCGGATCATCGACGTCGCCCAGACGGAGGCCGAGCGCACTACCCGCGAGCTGGCGGCCCGCGAAGGCATCTTCGCCGGTGTGTCTTCGGGCGGGGCGGTGGCGGCGGCGCTGCGCCTGTCCGCGGAGCTCAGCGATGGGGTGATCGTGGTCATCATCTGCGACCGTGGCGACCGCTATCTCTCCACCGGCGTATTTCCGGCCGACTAGGCCCGCCTGCCGGGCAGCCCTGCTGCTCGGGTTGACGCGCTCGACGGGCGGAAGTTGCTCAGTGATCTGCGCCTGCGCGACCCGTTCGGGGTCTGGCCGGTACTGAGCGGACATGTTGCGGTACACGACCTCGATTTCGAGACACCCACCGGTAGTTTCGCCTTTGGTAAGATTACCGGGCGTCTCGAGGGCGGGGGCAAGGGTACTTGGAAACAGCAGTAGGCGATCGCGCCATGAACCTCATGACCTTCGACATTGCGAGCGTGCCGGACGCAGAGTGCGGCCGGCGTCTGTACGGCCTGGAAGATATGGAGGACGCCGATGTGGTGCGGGTGATGCACCACCGCCACCGTCAGCAGAACGGCGAGGCGCGAAGCCTGCCCGCCCACCAACAGCGGCTGGCGGCCCTGTCGGTGGTCAGGCGACACAGCGACAGCGTTGAGATCGAGAGCCTGGACGCATCGCGGCATGAGGAGCGCACCATGCTCCAGGCGTTCTTCCATCACCTGGAGCGGGGCATGCCGGCGTTGGTCTCCTGGGACGGCGGCACCCTGCATCTGCCGGTGCTGCACTACCGGGCGCTGGTCCACGGGGTCGCCTGCCCCAGGTACTGGGACTGGGTGGAGGCGGAGGCCGGCCGGCGCCAGGGCCGTCACGAGGTGGTGCCCCGGGAGGGGCCTTTGCAGCTGAAGGAGATCCTCGCCGGCCGCCGGGACGATGACGCCGCGCTGCACGAGGTTGCGCTTGCACTCGGGCTGCCGGGTCAGCCCTCGCTGGAGCCTGGGCAGCTGTGGGAGCACTTCTCCGCCGGCGACCTGGCGGTCGTGCGACGCAGCTGCGATGTCGGCGCCTTGACCACCTATCTGGTCTATCTCAGATTGGAGCTGGTGCGCGGCCGCCTGTCGCCGGAGCGCCACGGCGTCGAGGTCCAGCGCCTGCACGAGCGGTTGTCGGCGACCGGCCAGGATCACCTGGGCGAGCTGGCGCGAGCGCTGGCGGCCCTCTGAGTATGGGCGCCAGGCGTCACAAGCCCCTCCCGGCGCCCCGGGAGGCGGTCATCGAATCGCTGAGCCACGACGGGCGCGGCATCACCCATGTCGCAGGCAAGGCGGTGTTCGTGCAGGGCGCCCTCCCGGGCGAGCAGGTGCGCTTTGCCTATACGCGGGTACAGCGCCGCTACGATGAGGGCCGGGTCGACGAGGTGCTGGTGGGCTCCGCGGACCGGGTCGAGCCGCGCTGCCCGCACTTCGGTGTCTGCGGCGGCTGCAGCCTGCAGCACATGGCCCCCGCGGCCCAGCTGGCAGCCAAGCAGCAGGCAATGCTCGACGCGCTCAAGCGCATCGGCGGGGTTGCGCCCGAGCAGATCCTGCCACCGCTGACTGCTGCCTCCGACTGGGGTTACCGGCGCAAGGCGCGCCTGGGCGTCAAGTTCGTGGAGAAGAAGGGCAGGGTGCTGGTGGGCTTTCGGGAGCGGGGGTCGGGCTTCATCACCGACCTGACCCGCTGCGAAGTGCTGCATCCGGCCGTCGGCGGTCTGATCGGACCGCTCGCAGAGCTGATCGCAGATCTCTCGGTGCGCGATCGCATCCCCCAGATCGAGGTCGCCGTGGACGACCAGCACGCGGTGCTGTGCTTGCGTGTCCTGGCGCCGCTCTCCCAGGCCGACACCGCCCGCCTGGCGGCCTTCGCGCAGCGCCACAGCGTGCAGCTCTATCTGCAGGAGGGTGGCCTCGAGACCGTGCGCCCGCTGGACGGACGCGGCGTCCGGCTGAGCTACCGGCTGCCCGCCTTCGACCTGCGCCTGCAGTTCCGGCCGCTGGACTTCACCCAGGTGAACCTGGAGCTGAATCGGCTGATGGTCGAGCGCGCCCTCGAGCTGCTCGCCCCGGGTCCGGAGGATCGGGTGCTGGACCTGTTCTGCGGCCTGGGCAATTTCACCCTGCCCCTGGCGCGCCGGGCGGCGGAGGTGGTGGGCATCGAGGGCGATGCCGGGCTGGTGGAGCGGGCTCGGGAGAACGCGCGGGTCAACGGTGTCGCCAACGTCCGCTTCTTCGCGGCGAATCTCTACGAGTCGCTGGAGCAGGCGCCCTGGCTGGAGCAGCGCTTTGACAAAGTGCTGCTGGACCCGCCGCGCAGCGGCGCCGCCGAGGTGCTGCGCTATATCCCCGTGCTCTCGCCCGGGCGGCTGGTCTACATCTCCTGCTACCCGGGCACCCTGGCACGCGATGCCGGCACCCTGGTCCGGGAGCAGGGCTTTCGGCTGAGCGCCGCCGGGGTGATGGACATGTTCCCGCACACCGGGCACGTCGAATCCATCGCCGTGCTCGAGAAGGCTTGAGCAACCGCGAGCGCTGGCCATGGGCACGGAGATCGAGCGCAAGTTCCTGGTGGTCAGCGATCATTGGCGTGAGGCGGCCCTGTCCGCGACCCGCTACCGGCAGGGCTATCTCTCGAGCCAGCCCAATGCCTCGGTGCGGGTGCGCGTCGGAGCCGGCCGGGCCTTCCTCAACGTCAAGAGTGCCCAGCTGGGCATCCGTCGACACGAGTTTGAGTACGAGATCCCGCTCCAGGATGCCGAGGAGATGCTCGCCTGCCTGGCCGAGCAGCCCTGCATCGACAAGGTCCGCCACCGGGTCAGGCAGGGTGCGCACATCTGGGAGGTGGATGTCTTCGGCGGCGCCAATGCGGGCCTGGTGGTGGCCGAGGTGGAGCTGCAGTCCGAGGACGAGCCTTTCGAGCTGCCGGACTGGGCAGGGCAAGAGGTCTCTCATGATCCGCGTTATCTCAATGTCAACCTGGTGCATCACCCGTTCCGTGACTGGCGCTGAGCGGACCCTGCGGATACGCGGCCGAGCGCCGACCAGACCGCGGCTCCGCCATGGCTGAGCGCCTGGAGATCGACATCGCCCGCCAGCAGCTGTGGCTGGTCGCCGACGGGCGGGTGCAGCGCCGCTATGGGATCTCCTCGGCGGCCAAGGGCGTCGGGGAGGCCATGGGCAGCGGCTGCACGCCGCGCGGGCTGCACCGCATACGCATCAAGGTCGGCGCAGGCTGTGCGCCCGGCAGCGTATTCGTGGGCCGGCGCCTGACCGGGGAGATCTACTGCGCGGCGCTCGCCGAGCAAAATCCCGGGCGCGACTGGATCCTGACCCGGATCCTCTGGCTGACCGGGATCGAGCCGGGCCGCAATCGCGGCGGCCAGGTGGATACCCTCAGACGTCACATCTACATCCATGGATGCCCGGATACCCAGCCCATGGGTGTGCCCCGCTCCCATGGCTGCATACGCATGGCGGACACCGACCTGCTGGATCTGTTCGAGCGGGTCCGCAACGGGACACTGGTGGATATCAGGGAGTCGTTCGAGCGCCCGGGCTGAGCAGCCTGTCGAGAATGGATGGCCCGCTCGGCAGGGCGCGGCTCTGCCAGATCATCAGCGCACCGTCCGCCCGGGAAGAGGCGGAGTCAGCGCGCCGCTGCGGGAGCCCGCGGGCACGCCGGAAGCGCTAAGATAGCGAGCCATCGTCCTTGCGTGGACATTCGCCTGCATGTCACACGGTCCGCTGATGCTCGATCTCGCCGGTGCGCAGTTGCTGCCCGAAGAGCGCGAGCTGCTACTCCATCCCGCGGTCGGCGGCGTCATTCTGTTCGCGCGCAACTACCAGGATCCGGGACAGGTAGCTCACCTGGTCGGCGAGATCCATGCGCTGCGCCGTCCGACGCTGCTGGTGGCCGTGGATCAGGAAGGCGGTCGCGTACAACGTTTCCGCGACGGCTTCACGCGCCTGCCGCCGGCCGCCTGGCTCGGGCGGCTGCACGACGGCAACCCCGCCATGGCCCGCAAGGCGGCCCGCGACCTGGGCTGGCTCATGGCGGCGGAGCTGCGCTCGGTGGGCATCGACTTCAGCTTCGCCCCGGTCCTGGACCTGGGCCGCGGGATCAGCAGCGTGATCGGCGACCGGGCCCTGCACGCCGATCCCATGGTGGTGGCCGAGCTGGCACAGGCCTGGCACTCAGGCGTGCACGAGGCCGGCATGGCCTGCGTGGGAAAACATTTCCCGGGGCATGGCGGGGTGGGGGAGGACTCCCACCTGGAGCTTCCGGTGGACCGCCGCCGCGTGGAAGACCTGCTGGTGGACGACCTGCTGCCGTTCGAGCACATGGTCGGCCTCGGCCTGGAGGCGGTGATGCCAGCCCACGTCATCTACGAGCGCGCCGACAGCCGCCCGGCCGGTTTCTCTCATTTCTGGCTGCAGCGGATTCTGAGAGGGCGCCTGGGATTCCAGGGCGTGGTGCTCAGCGACGACCTGGGCATGGCGGCCGCCGGGGAGGCCGGCGATTATCGCAGCCGGGCCCGTGCGGCGCTGGAGGCAGGCTGCGACATGATCCTGGTGTGCAACGAGCGCTCCGGTGCCGAATCGGTGATCGACGAGCTGGCCGATTATGCCGATCCAGTGGCCCAGACGCGTCTGGTGAGGATGCATGGCCGCGCTGGCATGGCACGCGAGCAGCTGCATCTGGATGCGCGCTGGCAGGCGGCGATCCGGCTGCTCGGTGCGTACGACGAATCGCCGCCGATGTCCCTTGATCTCTGAGCGCGCGCCCACCCCGAGCTGAGGAGCGGATGATGTCGATCTCCCCCGAACAGGCGCTGGCGGTCTATCGCCAGGCCGATCGCCTCTACGACTTGGACCAGATCGAGCAGGCGCTCGATCGCATGTCCGGCGATATCCGGCCCCAGCTGGAGGGGCGCAATCCCCTGGTGCTCTGCGTCATGAACGGCGGCCTGGTGCCCTTCGGGCGCCTGGTCAGCCGCCTGGATTTCCCGATGCAGCTCGACTACATCCATGCCACGCGCTACCGCGGCAATACCCAGGGTGGCGAGCTGCGCTGGGTCAAACGCCAGAACGAGCCGATGCAGGGGCGATGCGTGCTGATCGTCGACGACATCCTAGACGAGGGATATACGCTCGAAGCGCTGATCGCGGAATGCCGCCAACAGGGAGCGCGCGAAGTCTATACGGCGGTGCTGGCGGTGAAGCTCCATGATCGGGGCTGCGGGCTGGCCGCCGATTTCGTTGGTCTGCAGGTCGAAGACCGCTATGTCTTCGGCTACGGCATGGACTACAAGGGCTACCTCAGGAACGCCCCGGGGATCTTCGCCGTGGCTGGATGAGCCAGGCCAATACGGCGCCAACGGATGATATCATCCGGGCATGTGCGGCAGATTCTCTCTCTATGCCTCGCAGAGCGAGATTGAGACCGAGCTGGGCGTCGAGCTCGCCGAAGCGCCGGCGCCGCGCTACAACATCGCGCCCGGCCAGCCGATTCTTGCGGTACGCTGGACCGGCAGCGCGCGCCAAGGCCTGCCGTTTCGCTGGGGCCTGATCCCGGCCTGGGCGAAGGACCCGAAGATCGGCTCCAGACTCATCAATGCCCGGTCGGAGACTGTGGCAGAAAAGCCGTCATTCCGCGTGGCCGTGCGCGAGCGCCGCTGCCTGCTGCCCGCGAACGGCTTTTTCGAATGGAGCAGCGGGGCCGGCAAACGACCCTTTTATTTTCTACGCGGGGACAGCAGGCTCTGTGTATTCGCCGGACTCTGGGAGACCTGGCGCGCACCGGACGGGTCGCGACTGGCAAGCTGCACAATCCTGACAACCAGGGCCAATTCGGTGGTCGCGCCGGTGCATGAGCGCATGCCGGTCATTCTGGAGCCGGAGTGCTTTTCTGGCTGGCTGGGCGGAGACCTGAGCACGGCTCTGGGGCTGCTGATCCCCGCCCCGGAGACGCTGCTGGTGCGGCGCGCTGTCGGCGTCTGGGTCAATGATCCGCGGCACCAGGGCGAAGCCTGCGTGGCGGCGCTGCGCGACAACGCGCAATAGCCGGGCGCGCCGGGGCAGGGCGGTGGCCTGCCCCGCGCAGGGCTTGACGGCAATCATTTACTTGGGGAAACCCCCGGCTTTGCCGGGGGACTCACGAGGTTTGACCTTTGCGGCGGTCGGCCTGAAAACACGGTCTGAGTGCCAAGCAGAGCGTTGCGGGAGCGCGGTCCGGGATGGTCCCGTCGGGACACGCCGTGAATCCATCCCTGGAGGCTCGGGAGCCGCCGTCCAGGCGGCTCACGGTCCCGCCGGACCCACCCCGGATCGCTAGAGAGAGCGGAGTCAGTTGCTGGAGCAATCGCCCGGCCGCCAAGGGCGGCTCCAGGTTTCATGGCGCCCTCGGGGCGCTCACCCAATAAGCCCCCGGCTTTGCCGGGGGTCATTTAACTCTTGAGGCACCGTGGCGATGACAGACCTGGCGATTATCGGCGGATCGGGCTTCGCACGCCTCGAGGGTCTTGAGATTACGACCCGCGAAGTGCTGCGCACGCCCTTCGGCGAGACCTCGGCTCCGCTGACCCACGGCGTGCTGAACGGGCGCGAGATCGTGTTCCTGCCGCGCCATGGACCGGGCCACACCATCCCGCCGCACAAGATCAACTATCGGGCCAATGTCTGGGCTCTGGGGCAGGTGGGTGTCGGCCGCGTGGTGGCGATGGCGGCGGTGGGCGGTATCGCCGCGGCGATGGCGCCGGGCTGCATTGCCGTCCCCGATCAGATCATCGACTACACTTACGGGCGCGATCACACCTTCTTCGAAACGGATCTCACCGAAGTCACGCATATCGATTTCACAGAGCCTTACTGCCCGGAGCTGCGGACGCGCATGATCAACGCGGCCCGGGAAGCCAAGGTTGAGGTCGTGGGCGCGGGCACCTATGGCGCCACCCAGGGCCCGCGGCTCGAATCCGCCATGGAAATCGTGCGCATGGAGCGCGACGGCTGCGACCTCGTGGGCATGACCGGCATGCCGGAAGCCGCCCTGGCCAGAGAGCTGGGACTGTGTTACGCATGCTGCGCTGTGGTCGCCAATTGGGCAGCCGGCAAAGGGGAGGGGCCGATCACCATGGCGGAGATCGACCGCACCCTCTCCGGGACCATGAATCGGGCGCGCAGATTGCTCGCCCAGCTCGTCACAGGGCTTTGATGGGGCGCGTCGCCCGCGCGGCGGCGCCCCTGGCACTCAAGAACAAGCAGAACCTGCGCCGCCCTGCGGCCGATATCGGAGCAGGCAACCCATGCAGACCAGCTTCCGATCGCGCGCGATGTTGCTCATCCTGCTGCCCCTGGCCGCCTGCGGACAGTCCGGCCACCAGCCCAGCCAGACGAGCGTGCAACAGCGCTTTGCCCTGGGCCTCAAAGCCCTGGAGCAGAGCAATTACGCCGAGGCCTATTGCTACTGGCGCCCCATCGCGGAGCATGGCTATGCCGATGCCCAGTATCGCCTCGGCTGGTTCTATGCCAACGGCCACGGTATGCCCGTGAATGTTAAGACTGCCGTGGAGTGGTGGACCAAGGCCGCCAAACAGGGGCATGTGGACGCACAGCTCGCTCTGGGGCTTGCCTATACGACCGGCGACGGCATCCCTCGCGACATGGACCAGGCGGTGATCTGGTATCTGGCCGCCGCCAAGAATGGACAGGACGATGCGCGCGACATCATTCGCAAGATGGTCAGCAAGCGTGATGCGGCGGTCGAGTCCCACATGGTCGAGCTCACCAAGGCCGACTGGCTGACAACGCGCCGTAAGGTCAGTGCGAGCACCGTCAATGTACGCGCCGGACCGGATACCGAGCACAAGGTCGTCGCCACGCTGAAGGCAGGCGACCAGGTTCGTGCGCTGCGCAGCGTATCGGGGTGGACCGAGATCGTTCTCGGCGACCAGGGTGAGACCGCTTGGATACTCGACAAACTGCTCGAATAGCAGTGCCGGAGGGCGTTGCCTGCGCCGGCCATCCCAACGAGTTGTGCTAGGCTTTAGGCGACCTAAGGTACCGCGTCAAATCGTATTTGCCATAAATTAGACCAGCACTGGAGGAGCGACAGGATGGCGGACACTGAGGATCATCCGACAGCAGCACCAGACACCACCGTGCCGAGCGCCGGCAAGACTACCAAGAAAAAGGTCGCCAGAAAGAAGGCAGCCAAAAAGGCCACGGCGAAGAATCAGGCAGCCTCCGAACAGCGCACGCCGCCGGGCGCATCACCCGATGAGCTCGCACCGGCGGAAGCAGTCGCCGACGCAGGCGAGGCGACGGCATCGGCCGCGCTTCCTGCGGAAGCCGCCGAGCCGGCTGTCGGCTCTGCAGCACTGGAGCCCGCCACAGGCTCGGCTACTGAGTCCGGCAGTGACGATCTCGCGGCCGGGAAACCTAGCGAAGAGGCCAAGCAGCGTCTCACGGACATCGGCCTGCTGCCTCAGGAGTCGGAACCGAGCACCATGTCAGAAGCACCCGAGTCCCAGGCCGCCCCGAGCAGTGGATTTCCCTTGAAGGTGATCTTCTTCCTCGTCATCGTGGTTGCGGTGTTCATGTACATCCGCTCCTTGGCACACAGGGCGCCCCTTCCGTCCTCCCTGGGCAGCGAGCCCGCCGCCCATGTCGCTCCTGCGGTCTCGAAGGCCGAGGCGTCTCCCCCCCAGGAAACGACAGGAGAGGAGCCTGCGGCTACCTCGGGCGCCGCGAGCGAGGGCACGTCCAGTCGAGAGACCGGCGCGGCGACTGGGCCTTCAGAATCCGCTCTAGCCGCGACACCTGCCGCCGCCGCTGCTGCCGAAAGCGAGTCTGCCGAGGCTCTCCCGGGAGCTGCGGCCGCCGAGATTCCTTCGACCGCCCCCCAGACCGAAGGCGCTGAGGCATCCGCCGCCGCCGATGAAGCCGCGAACCGGGCCAGCGAGCCCGAAGCCATGCCCCAGGAGGCGGCTCCGGCCGAGGCATCCGCTACTCCTACCACTACCCAGGGGCAGGAGGAGACCAGAGCAGCGACGTCCTCGGAGCCTGTGCCCACCGCCATCTCCGAGCCCCAGGTTTCCGAGGCTCCTCCGGAGCCGAGACTGCTACCACCGGCGCCGCCCGCCGAGCGGCGCGCGATAGAACGGGTGTTCGCTCCCGAGCTGATACCCGAGCCGCCTGTACCGCCTTCGCCTCGCCACTTTTAGCCGGCTCCCGCCGACCCTGCGGCGCCGCGCATCGAGCGCAGAATGCTGCCAGGTGCCCGAGCACCAAGCACCATTCCACCCGATCTGTACGCAACGCCATACGCGCTGAGCGGGAGGCGCTCCGGCACCCGGTGCGAGGCGCGGCAGCTTCATCGCAACGCGTCTTGAGGGCAGTGCCCGTTACCACGGGGTGCTGGTGCAGATCGGCCGATGCCTGTGATTTAACATAATATACATTATGCGCATGTCTCCCCAGGGCTTGGCCCTGTACCTCAGGCACCGGGACGGCTGGCAACTTGAAACGCCGGTCTGTAGGCTGACCGTCCCGACAAAGAGTTTGTAACCGACCGATCATGGCAACGCTGCGCGATTCCGAGCTCGCATTGAGCGCCGACATCATCTATCTGAATCATGCGGCGGTCGCCCCCTGGCCGCGTCGGGCGGTCGAGGCCGTACAGCAGTTCGCGGAGACCTGCGGAAGCCGCGGCGCCGCGGACTATCCGCAGTGGCTCGCGGTCGAGATGCGTCTGCGCCAGCGTCTGGCGCGTTTGATCAACGCGCGCTCGACAGACGACATCGCCCTGGTGAAGAACACCTCCGAGGCCCTGTCCATGATCGCCTACGGTCTGGACTGGCGTTCCGGGGACAACGTGGTCGTCTTTCAGGGCGAGTTTCCATCGAACCGCATGGTCTGGGAGTCCCTGAGCCGCTATGGCGTCGAGCTGCGAGAGGTGCCGCTGTGCACCGAGGGCCAGCCCGAGGAAGACCTGCTGGCCCGATGCGACCAGCGCACCCGGCTGGTGTCGGTCAGCTCGGTGCAATATGCGACCGGCTTTCGGACCGACCTCCAGACGATTGGCGACGGCTGCAGGCGTCGCAAAATCCTGTTCTGCGTCGACGCGATCCAGAGCCTGGGCGCGCTGTCATTCGATGTGCAGGGCTGCGACGCGGATTTCGTAGCGGCCGACGGACACAAATGGATGCTGGGTCCGGAGGGGCTGGCGCTGTTCTGGTGTCGACCCGAGCTGCGTGAGCGGCTCCAGCTGCATGAGATCGGCTGGCATATGACCGATCGACCGGGCGATTTCGAGGCCCGGCAGTGGCGCCCTTCGGCGACTGCGACCCGCTTCGAATGCGGCAGCCCCAACCTGCTCGCCGCCCATGCGCTGGAGGCGAGCCTGTCGCTCATCGAGGAGACCGGCATCCAGAAAATTCATGAACAAGTTGTATCAATAAGCGGATATATAATGGAAAAAGCGAGATCGATCCGGCCGGAAGTCGAGCTGATCTCGCCCCAGGCAGAGGCTCGTCGCTCGGGCATAGTGACCCTGCGCCCCGGCGACGCGGATCCGGAGACCTTGCGCCGATCCCTGCTCGATTGTGGCGTGGTCTGTGCCGCCCGGGGCGGCGGCCTGCGTTTCTCCCCGCACTTCTACAACGAGCCCGGCGAGATCGACGCCGCATTCGATGCTTTGTCGCGCTGCCGGACGTCGCAGCCGCGCTAGCCGGCTGCCTGGCACGTCTCCCGGCGGGCTGACGGGCGCGTCAGTCGACAGACTTCGTCATCCGAAGGTAACCTTAACGGGCCGCGGATGGGGCGCGGGGCCATCCTGTTTCAATGACCACAGCGAGCGACTCTGCAGATGTTCGAAGGATGCAAGCTCGGTAGGAAGGTGCCGAAAGCCGATTTCAAGGCACAGGTGCCGGAACTGCGCACGGACCTTCTGGGCGAGCAGCGCAGGCTGCGCCAGACCCAGATTCCGGTTGTCGTCATCGTCGCCGGCGTCGAGGGCGCCGGCAAGGGCGAAGTGGTCAACCGCCTGAACGCCTGGCTGGACACGCGGGGCGTGCAGACCCATGCCTTCTGGGACGAGACCGACGAGGAGAGCCAGCGACCGAGGTACTGGCGCTTCTGGCGCTCCCTGCCCCCGCGAGGAGAGATCGCCGTACTGTTCGGCGCCTGGTACCAGGCGCCGATCGAACGGCGTGTGTCCGGCCATTGCGATGACGCCCAGCTGGATGCGGAACTGACGCGGATCTCGGATTTTGAGCGCATGCTGATCGCCGACGGTGCCCTGGTCGTCAAGTTCTGGTTCCACATGTCTGAGCGCGATCAGAAAGGTCGCCTGAACGAGCTATCGCGGGACGATCGCAGCCGCTGGAAGATGCTGCCCCCGAAGAAGAAGGAGTTCTCTTTACATTACAACCGCTTCGAGCAGATCGCCGAGCGGGTGATCCGGCAAACCGACTCCGGCGTCTCGCCCTGGTATCTGATCGAGGCCACGGATCGGCGCTATCGGGATCTGACGGTCGGGCGCACCCTGCTCGATGCCCTGCGGGCCCGCATCGATGCGCCGGAGACCCGTGCCCTCGTTGAGCCCCACTCCCACGCCCCCAGCCTGCCGATCTCCGAGTCCGCCAAGATCACAGTGCTCGATCAGGTGGACCTATCCAGGGAGCTCTCGCCGTCGGCCTATCGCGACGATCTGCGCAAGCTACAGCAGGAGCTCAACGAGCTGGCCTGGCAGGCTTATAACAGCACCCGCTCCACCGTACTGGTGTTCGAGGGGGTCGATGCCGGAGGCAAGGGGGGTGCGATCCGCCGGGTCACCAACGCGATCGATTCAAGACTCTACCGCACCATACCGGTAGCGGCGCCCAGCGATGAGGAGAAGGCCCACCATTATCTATGGCGCTTCTGGCGGCATATCCCACGCGCCGGAAGGATCACGGTCTACGATCGATCCTGGTACGGCCGCGTGCTGGTGGAGCGGGTCGAAGGTTTCGCCGGTGAGGCCGAATGGCGCCGGGCCTATGCCGAGATCAACGAGTTCGAGCAGCAGCTCACGGAGAGCGGCATCGTCCTGCTGAAATTCTGGATGCATATCAGCGAGGCGGAGCAGCTGGAGCGGTTCAAGGAGCGCGAGCGGGTGCCCTACAAGCAGCACAAGATCACCAACGACGATTGGCGCAACCGGGAAAAGTGGGAAGACTACAAACCGGCGGTCAACGAGATGGTGATCCGCACCAGCACCGAGAACGCTCCCTGGCTGACCATCCCCGGTAACGACAAGCGTTACGCGCGGGTGGCCGTTCTCAAGGCCGTCACCGAGGGGATCCGCAAGTCCCTGGAAAGCGCCGAGGCCGGCGCCACCGGCTACCTGCGATGCTCCGGCGGCCCGCGTTCGGGCTGATTGTCTGCCTCATCAGCGCCAGCCGTGATCCTGGGAGCTGCCTGAGTCCCCGAGCCTCTGGATCATCCCTTGTCAAACGGCGATCGGCACCATTCCCACCGGAGTGCTGGCTTGAAGCTCATCATACAGATTCCTTGCTACAACGAGCAGGAACAGCTCGCGGAGACCTTCGCAAGCCTTCCGCGCTCCATTTCCGGCATCGACCGGATTGAAGTTCTGATCGTCGACGACGGGAGCAGCGACGCGACCAGCGTGCTTGCCCGAGCGCTGGGTGCTCATCACATCGTCAGGCAAAAGGTCAACCTGGGACTGGCGGCGGCCTTCTCTGCGGGGCAGGACGCCTGCCTTCGCCTCGGCGCGGATATCATGGTCAACACGGACGCCGACAACCAGTACTCGGGAGCGGACATCGCCCGGCTGCTGGAGCCGATACTGTCGGGGCGCGCCGACATGGTGGTCGGGGACCGGGGCACCGACGACCTTGCCCATTTCTCGCTGCTCAAGAGACGGCTCCAGCGCTGGGGCTCCGGACTGGTACGCCGCGCGTCGGGACTAGACGTAAAAGATTCCACCAGCGGTTTTCGCGCCTTCAACCGCAAGGCGATGTACGCACTATTCACCCACAACCGCTTCAGCTATACGCTGGAAAGCCTCATTCAAGCCGGTCATCTCGGAGTGGTGGTGGAAAATGTACCCGTGCAGGCGCGCATGGTCGAGCGTCCGTCGCGGCTGTTTCGAAGCCTTCCAGACTACCTGAGACGCAATGGCCCGGTCATCTTTCGCTCCTATGCCATGTACCGTCCGGCCCGGACCTTTGGTCTCATGGCATCAGGATTCCTGGTGGTCGGGGCAGTCTTGATTGGGCGATTTTTCCTCTATTATTTCGCGAATCCGGGCATCAGCTCCCATGTTCAATCGCTTCAAATCGGGGTCGGGGCTGTGGTCCTCGCCTTCGTCGTCGGGCTCATGGCCTTGCTCGGTGATCTGATAGCAGCCAACAGGCGGCTGACCGAAGAGATACTGGCACGCCTGCGCCGCATGGACGGCGATCAGGCCGCACAGGGTTCCGATCGACCTGCCCGGTTGGACGGGATTGACAGCACCGGGGCCCCCCCGTGGACGGCAGAAGCTTGACTGTGCCGCGTCAAGTCTGGGGCTCAGCCGGGCCTGTGGGCAACCTGTACGACAAGTACGGGACCAACAACCCCCTCGCCCGCCGGCTCATGGCCGGATTTCTGCGATCCGTGTCCGAGCTCTATCTCAAGACAGCGGCCGAGTCAGTGCTGGAGGTCGGCTGCGGGGAAGGCAGACTCAGCCAACACCTGTTTGATCTCGGCCGAGCGCCGCAAAGGTTCGACGCATGCGACCTGAGCCTGTCCCGTCTGGCCGTCGGATTACCCAGCAAGATAGGTCTTTTCGAGGCATCGGCCTACCGGCTGCCTCTGCCAAGCCGCAGCTATGATCTTGTCATCTGCTGCGAGGTATTGGAGCATCTGGAGGCGCCCCCGACAGCGCTTGCGGAGATCACGCGCATTGCCCGGCGCTTCGTGTTGCTGAGCACCCCTCGGGAGCCCATCTGGAGGGTCCTGAACCTGCTGCGAGGGAGCTACGTCACGGCGTTAGGCAACACACCGGGCCACATTCAGCATTTTTCGCGCAAGGGTCTGCTGGAGCTGGCCAGGCCAGCGCTTGACGTCACCGATGTCCGATGCCCGCTGCCGTGGACAATCGTCCTCGGCAAGCCTCACGGCTGGGCCGATCAATGAACCTCCCCTATCCCCTGCTGCGCTGGCTCGGATGGTCAGTAACCATTGCGGCGCTTGTCGTCGTGGGATTGAAGATCCTGGACCAACACCGCGCCCTTGGCGACTGGCAGTTGTCGGGCGGTCAGGTGGCCGGTCTGCTTGGGTGCGCCCTCGGCTACGCGCTGGACTGCTTCCTGCTGTCCTTTGCGTGGATCCGCATCCTGCGATACCTGGGGGTCTCCCAAGCGCCCGATAAGCTGCTGCACGGGATCTACGGGGGGACCCAGATCGCGAAGTATCTGCCGGGAAACCTGTTTCATCTGCTGGGGAGACACGCCGCCGGACGCGCCTTGGGGATAGGCCACAAGGAGCTGGCGGCCGCCGCACTGCTGGAGGTCGTGGGGCTGGTCACGGCCAGCGTGTCGATCGGCCTGCTGCTGCTGTCCCGGCCCGCGCTGGCCGCTCTCGATCGGGGTGCGGCGCGAGGGGTGGTGATCGCCGGGATGGCCCTGTTGCTTGCGGCGTTGCTCGTAGTGGCCTGGCGCAAGACAGGCCCGCTGTCCAAACCTCGGGGCAGCAGCAGCTCGCTTGGAGCGGCGCTGCTCGCTCAGATGATCTTCTTCGTGGCCTCCGGGTGGCTGTTCGGCCGTTGCGTGGAGCTGGCGGGACCCGGCCCGATCGGCTGGACGTCAGCGCTTGGGACATTCTCAGTCGCCTGGCTGATAGGCTTCATCATGCCCGGGGCGGCGGGCGGACTGGGGGTCCGCGAGCTGGCCATGATCCAGCTGCTCGGCCCCTCGATCGGAGAGCCTGGAGCCATGCTGGGCGCCTTGATGATGCGGGGCGTGACCCTCGCGGGCGATGTCACTTATCTCGGGCTCACCCTGCCCTTTCGGACAAAGAGCCGTTGCTGACCAATCCTTGGGAGACTGTTGCTCGCCCCCGGCGTGTGATCCGGTCGCCGGCTCGGCCACTCGGCGGCGGCTGCGGCGGCTCGCGCCCATGAGCCGCGGTGCCCGGTCTCAGGTGCGCTCGTGCTCACGGGCAGCCTGGCCCCCTGGCGACACACCCTGGTGAGAGCTGCGAGCCCGCGGCGGGGAACAGTCGGAAGAAGTTCTCGCACGTACGCTCCGCGAGCTCATCCGGCGCCAGACCTCTCAGCGCCGCGAGCTGCCCGGCCACCTGGGCGACGTAGGCAGGCCGGTTGGGCTTGCCGCGATAGGGTACGGGCGCCAGATAGGGCGCGTCGGTCTCGATCAGTATCCGATCCAGCGGCACCTTCCTGGCCACTTGGCGCAGATCCTCGGCGCTCTTGAAGGTCAGTATCCCGGAAAACGAGATATAGAAGCCCATATCCAGCGCCTGCTTTGCCATCTCCCAGCTCTCGGTAAAGCAGTGCATCACCCCGCCGACGGCGTCCGCCCCGGCCTCGCGCATCAGCCGCAGGGTGTCCTCCCGGGCGTTCCGGCTGTGGATGACGAGCGGCTTCGCGCAGGCCCTGGCGGCCTCGATGTGGGAGCGGAAGCGATTGCGCTGCCATTGCAGGTCGCCGGCGCTGTGAAAGTAATCCAGTCCGGTCTCGCCGATCGCCACGTTCTTCGGGTGCCGGGCGAGCTCGATCAACTCGCCCGGATCGGGCTCGCGGCGCGTTTGCTCGTTGGGATGGACGCCGACGGACACCGAGACGTCCTGCTCCGGTTCGACGAGCGCCAGCATTGCCGGGTAGTGCTCCAGATCGATGCATACGCATAGCATGTGCGTGACGCCCGCCTCACGCGTCGCCCTCATCAGTGCCGGGAAATCCCCGCCGTAGGGGGCCAGGTCCAGGCGATCGAGATGGCAGTGGGAATCGACCAGCATGAAGCGCACGCCGGGGCCGCGCCGAAGGCCCGTTACATGGTGTGGGTGGGACGCTCCGCCTTGAGTGCGCCGGCCAGATAGGTTTCGATCTTGCTCTGCGCCATGCCCCCGTCCTGGTCGCTGAACTGCACGCCGATACCGGCGGCCCGGTTACCTTCGGCGCCCACCGGCGTGACCCAGATCACCTTGCCGGCGACAGGGATACGCTCGGTCTCGTCCATGAGAGTCAGGAGCATGAAGACTTCGTCTCCAAGGTGATATTTCTTGGTGGTCGGGATGAACAGGCCGCCGTTCTTCACGAACTGCATGTATGCCGCATACAGGGCATTCTTGTCCTTGATCGTCAGGGAGAGTATGCCTTGCCGGGGCGCTGTTACGCTGGGGGCTGCCATGATGCTGACTAAGACCGTCCTGCGCCATGCCTCACGATTGTCGGGACCTGGGTGACCCTCGCCTTTCCATGACGCAAGCGGTTCTCTCAGCGATGCGGCGAGTGGCCGCACCTGGCCCCGCTGTCGCCTTTGCCCCGCTCTGAGCGACGGGCACCCGCTGTCCCTTCGGACCATTCTAGCAGCAGGTCTTCCAACAGCAAGTGCGGATTGAGCGGGGTCGCCAGCGCCCTCCGCGTCTCCAGGGTCTTGAGCAGAAGCTCATGCAGACGCCTGCCCGGAAGTCCTGCGGCGAGCGGCTGGAGCTGCGCAACCCGGTCGCGGTTGAAGACGCTGGGAGGCGTCTGCGCGACTTGCAGACGGGCCAGATCGAGTGCCCAGCCGCTCAGCCACTCCAGGGTCAATCCGAGGTCCACGCCCTGCCAGCCCTGGGCGGTCTCGACCGCATCTCGTCGCCCCTGCACCACGCCCATGAATTCCTCGAAGCGGCACTCGCGAAGCGCCAGGGCTCCGTCCGACGCAAGCCGCTCTGCCCTGAGCGGAGCGCCGGCGCCCAGGGCAACCAGCAGGGCCGGATCGACCCCCGTTACGCGCTCGGACAGCCATTGCACGGCCAGGGACTCGGGAGGAGCGGCGAGTCCAATGTGCTGACAGCGACTTCGGATGGTCGCTGGAAGACGGCTCGGCTGCTCGCTGATCAACAGCATCAGCGTCCAGGGTGCCGGCTCCTCCAGGGTTTTCAGAAAGGCATTGGCCGCGGCCGTATTCATGGCCTCGGCGGGCTGAATCAGCGTCACCTTGTAGCCGCCGGCCTGGGAGGTGAGCCCGTCCCGTGCCACACACTCGCGGATCGCGTCCACCCGAATCTGCCCACCGCCCTCCTCCGGCTCGATCAGCCGCAAGGCCGGATGGGTACCCGCACCCAGCAGATGGCAGGAGCGGCAAGTCCCGCAGGGTCTGAGGTCGTCGCCGGGCGCGGCGCAGAGCACAGACGCTGCCAGCCGCCAAGCAAGCCGCCGCTTGCCAAGCCCGACGGCCCCTTCGAGCAGCAGCGCATGAGGCAGCCGCCCGGCTCGACGGGCGCCCGACAGCCTCGCCCAGACCCAGTCGTGCCAGGGTAGAGGCTCCCAGGATTCGGAGCGCTGGGACGATGTCCGCTCGCTCATCGGGCCTCCAGCAATCGGTCGATGACCTGCGTGATCTGCGCCTGGACGCCGCGCAGCTCGCCGCAGGCGTCGATCAGCCTGATCCGGCCCGGCTCCGCCCGCGCGATCTCCAGGTAGACCGCCCGGACACGCTCGAAGAACGCCGCCGCCTCGCGCTCGAATCGGTCGGGGCGCGAGCGTTTCCCGGCCCGCCGCAGTCCGACCTCGGCCGGCACATCGAGAATGATGGTGAGGTCCGGGTCCAGGGGACCCTGGACCCAATCCCTGATCTGCCGGATGCGCGCCGAGGCGATGGCGCGTCCCCCGCCCTGATAGGCAAAGGTCGCATCGGTGAATCGGTCGCACAGTACCCAGCGACCGGCCGCAATGGCGGGCCGGATCTTGCGCTCGATGTGCTCAGCCCTGGCAGCGAACATGAGCAGCAGCTCGGCATCCGCGCACATCCCATCCTCGCGATGGGCCAGCAACAGGGATCGGATCTCCTCGCCCAGCGGCGTCCCGCCGGGCTCCCGGGTGACCAGCAGCTCCTTGCCCGCAGCCAGCAGTCGCTGTCGAATGAAATCGAGATTGCTGGTCTTGCCCGCGCCCTCTATACCCTCAACGGTGATGAATCGCCCGGGCGGGCGTCTCCGCTCCTTATCGCTCATGGCTGTTGTCCGGAGTCCGCTGCCATGTCAAATGGGCCCATGCCCGCGCCAGAGCGTATCGGCGCCGAGCTGTCCCGGCACCGCTGATCGCCCTGCCCGGTTTTGCACAGATTGTCTCCTGGCGATAGCTCCGCCCCGACGACGCCGCGGTGCCGCGTCGCACTCATTTGCCCAGCTGGTAGCGTCGCACGGCTGCATTGTGCTCCGCGAGGGTCCGGGAGAACTGGTGGCTGCCATCGCCGCGGGCCACGAAGTACAAGCTGTCGCCGGCCGCAGGATTCACGGCGGCCTGGATGGAAGCCCGACCCGGCAGACAGATCGGGGTCGGCGGCAGACCGTCGCGTGTATAGGTATTGTAGGGCGTATCTCTGATCAGGTCGGCGCGCCGGATGTTGCCGTCAAACGCCTCACCCAGCCCGTAGATCACTGTGGGATCGGTTTGCAGCTTCATGCCGGCGGCGAGACGGCGCAGGAACACACCGGCAATGACCGGCCGTTCTGCCGGCAGAGCGGTCTCCTTTTCGACCAGCGAGGCCAGGATCAGTGCCTGGTACGGGGAGCCCAAGGGCAGCCCCTCGGCCCGCCCGGACCAGGCGTCGGCCAGCACCCTATCCATCCCTGCGTAGGCCCATCGCAGTACTTTCAGGTCCGTCGTCCCGCGGGGAAACCGGTAGGTCTCCGGTAGAAAATGCCCCTCCGGATGCTCCCCCGGCCGCTGCAACCGGGCCATGATCTCATCGTCGCCCAGGCCAGTGAGCGTCTGGCGGACCGCGTCGTGGACGTGGATGGCGCGCAGCATCTGTCGGAAGGTCCAGCCCTCGACGATGGTGAGGCTGTAGACTTTGACCCGCCCCGCCACCAATTGGTCGAGAAATTGCGGGGGCGTGGTGCCCGGGGCCAGCCAGTACTCTCCCGCCTTGAGCTTGGCGGCCTGCCCGTTCCAGCGCGCCAGGAGCCGCAGGTAGATGGCGTCGGAGAGATAGCCGAGGCGCTCGAGCTCAGCGCTGATGGAGCGCACTGACATCCCTGGCTCCACGGCGAGCACGGCCCCTTCGTGCGGCAGCGCCATGGGTGTCTGTACGAACCGCCGGTACTGGCTCATGCCCCAGCCGATGGCGCCCGCGGCGATGACCGCCAGCACCACCAAAAGGACCAGGATGCGTCCGACCAGTTTGCGCATGCGGGCAGTCAGCTCAGCGCCGCGCGCGCGCGCACGATGCCCAGCAGCTCCGGTGGGGCTGCACCGGCATCCAGCGGCTCTCCCTGCAGCTCGCACACCGGCCAGATCCCCACCAACGCATTGGTCATGAACAGGGCGTCGGCGCCCTTGAGGTCGACCGGCATCAGCTTCTCTACACTCAGGGGTAGCCCGAGGTCGCGGGCCGTGTCGATCACCAGCGCCCGCATCACACCGGCAACCCCGGATTCGGATAGCTCAGGCGTGAACAAGCGGCCCTGGGCGACCATGAACAGATTGCTCATGGTCCCCTCCACGACCCTACCTTCGGTGTCCAGCATCAGGCCCTCGGCGATCCTCGGATCGGACCATTCGCTGCGGGCGAGCACCTGCTCCAGTCGATTGAGATGCTTGAGGCCGGCGGTGCGGGGATTGCGCGACAGCCGGGTCTCGCACCAGCGCACTCGGATTCCTTTGGACGACCAGGCGTCGGGGAAAGCGGGCGGCGCGGTGCATTCCAGCAGGCGCACGGGGGTGGCCGGCCTGGGGGCCCGGTAGCCCCGTGGGCCCTGACCACGGGTCAGGATCAGCTTGAGCGTCGCCTGGGCAGCACCGCCGATCTCGGCGGCCGCCTCGGTCGCCAGGCGATCGGGGTCCGGCATCGGCATCCCCAGCCTGTGACAGCCCGCTTCGAGCCGCGCCAGGTGCCGAGTCCAGAGACAGGGGCGCCCTTCACGCACGGCGATCGTCTCGAACAGTCCGTCGCCGTACTGAAGCCCCCTGTCCCTGGCTGAGATCAGATCCCGCGGCTCACCGTCTATGAGCAATCCCACCTCCCGACGTTTCGTCTGGCATGAGAGTCCCCGAGACAGTTGAGCGCGGTCTAAGGCATCAGCGCTTGGCAACGCCCCGGCCTGGCCCAAAGGCTCGCAGCACCGCGAACAACGCAAGGGAGGCTGGGCTGACGCTGAGCAACGAGATCGGGCAGCCGCCTGCTTCAAACGACGCCTCGCCAAGACCCCGTAATGCCTTGGCGCCATTGCGGCGGGGCAAAAGCATGGCTCCCTCCACGGTCAGCCACGAGAGTCCAGCAGAGATGGGTAGCAGCGATGACCCCGGGAGCGGCTTCCAAGTCGCGCGCGCCGAGCCAAACGCCGGGCCGATCATCCAGAGAACTTTTTGAACACCAAGGTCCCATTGGTGCCGCCGAATCCGAAGGAGTTGGACATCGCCACCTCGATCTTCATTGCCCGGGCGGTGTGGGGAACGTAATCCAGATCGCATTCCGGATCAGGATTGTCGAGATTGATCGTGGGCGGCGCTACCTGATCCTGGATGGCGAGGATGGAGAACACCGCTTCCGCGCCCCCTGCCGCACCGAGCATATGCCCGGTCATGGACTTGGTGCTGCTGATGGCCACCTTGTAGGCATGGTCCGCGAACGCGCCCTTCACCGCCCGGGTCTCGGCGACATCCCCGGCCGGCGTCGAGGTGCCGTGGGCATTCACGTAGTCGACCGCTTCGGGCCCCAGCCCGGCATCTCGCAGCGCCAGCAGCATGCAGTCGCGGGCACCCTCGCCGTTCTCGGCCGGCGCGGTCATGTGGAAGGCATCGGCGTTCATGCCAAAGCCTACCAGCTCGGCGTAGATGTGCGCGCTCCGGCTCAGCGCATGCTGCAGCTCTTCTAGCACGATCACGGCCGCGCCGTCGCTCAGCACGAAGCCGTCGCGGTCGCGGTCCCAGGGCCGGCTCGCCCCCTGCGGATCATCGTTGCGCGTGGACAGCGCCCGCGCCGCAGCGAACCCACCCAGACCGGTGGGCGAGGTGGCCATCTCGGCGCCTCCGGCAAGCATCACGTCGGCGTCTCCCCGCTCGATCATGCGGGCCGCCTCGCCAATGTTGTGCGTGCCGGTAGCGCAGGCCGAGACGATCGAGATGTTCGGTCCCTTCAGTCCGTGCATGATCGAGAGATTGCCCGCCACCATATTGATGATGTTGGCGGGCACGAAGAACGGAGAGATCTTGCGCGGACCGCCGCCGAGATAGGAGCCGTAGCCGTTCTCTATGCCCGTAACCCCGCCGATCCCGGAGCCCACGGCCACACCGATCCGAGCGGCCATCTGTTCAGTGACCTCGAGCCCGCTGTCGGTGAGGGCCTGGCACCCAGCGGCGATCCCGTAGTGGATGAAGGCATCCATCTTTCGGGCCTCTTTCTTGGACACGTATTCGGTAATGTCGAAGCCGTAGATCGGACCACCAAAGCGAGTGCTGAACGGCGCGATGTCGAAATGGGTGATGGGCTGGATGCCGCTGTTCCCGGCCAGGATGTTCTCCCAGGCGCTGGACACATCCTGGCCGACGGGCGAGACGAGGCCCAGGCCGGTTACCACTACCCTTCTTGCGCGAGACATTCCGAGACTCCCCTCTGGCAAAACAAAAGGCCGCCGCCCGCCTTCCGCGGAACACTGCGGCCCAGCTGGGTCATCTTTCCGATCGGCGGTCAGCTATGGGCGTTGACGTAGTCGATGGCCTGTTGAACGGTTGTAATCTTCTCCGCGTCCTCATCCGGAATCTCCGTCTCGAACTCCTCTTCGAGGGCCATCACCAGCTCGACGGTATCGAGAGAATCCGCGCCCAGATCATCAACGAAGGAAGACTCGAGGCTGACCTCTTCCTCTTTGACGCCCAACTGCTCGACGACAATCTTGCGAACTCTTTCTTCGACGCTGCTCATGATTTCTTATGTCCTCCGGATCGGATGATCGGGCGCAAGGTTACACCGCTGCGCTATTTTAGACATAAACCTCTCGCGAGAAAAGGCGAGTCTATGTCCACAAGCGGCGCGATACTGCGGGTAATTTTGGCTGATAAACACGGGGTTATGAATAACTCTTGTCAACTGACGTCATATCGATTGCGCTAGGCCATGAACATCCCGCCGTTCACATGGAGCGTCTCGCCTGTGATATAGCCCGCCGCATCCGAGGCAAGAAATGCGACCGCGTGCCCGATCTCTTCGGCGCTGCCGAGCCGCGCCAGCGGGATCGATGCCAGCAGCGCCTCACGCTGCTCCTGGCCCAGGGCGCGAGTCATGTCGGTGTCGATGAAGCCCGGGGCGACGGCATTGACCGTGATGCCGCGCGAGCCCACTTCGCGGGCCAGGGACTTGGTGAACCCCAGCATTCCCGCCTTGGCGGCCGCGTAATTGGTCTGCCCGGCGTTGCCGGTCGCCGCCACCACCGAGGCGATGTTGATGATGCGGCCCTTGCGAGCCTTCATCATGGCGCGCAGGCAGGCTCGGCTCATGCGGAACACCGAGCTGAGGTTGGTATCGATGATCGATTGCCAGTCCTGCTCCTTCATACGCATCAGCAGGTTGTCACGCGTGACCCCGGCATTATTCACTAGGATCGTGGGCGCCCCGTAAGTCTCGGCCACCGCTTCTACCACGGCATCCACCGCGGCCGGATCGGTGACGTCCAGCACCATGCCCTGCCCCTTGACCCCTGCCAGGGTCAGGCGATCGGTGATCGCCTGGGCCCCGGAGGACGTGGTTGCAGTCCCCACCACGGTCGCACCCTGGGCCGCCAGCACCCGGGCGATGGCCTCGCCGATTCCCCGACTGGCTCCCGTAACCAGCGCAATGGCATTCTCAAGCGGCATGCAGGGTCTCCAAAGCGGCGCTCAGGCTGTCGGGATCTTGGATACACAGCCCGGAAAGGTTGCGGTCGATGCGCTTCACGAGCCCGGTGAGCACCCGACCCGGGCCGCCCTCGATGAGGGTCGATGCGCCCTGGGTCGCCATCAGTCGGACGGTCTCGACCCAGCGCACTGGGCTGTAGAGCTGACGCTGCAGCAGCTCGCGGATCTCATCGGGCCCGCTGCTGACGCTGACGCTGGCATTGTGGATCACCGGGATCTGCGGCACCTCGATATGCGTCCGGGCCAGGTGCTCGGCGAGCCTCTGTGCTGCCGGCTTCATGAGCGCACAGTGGGATGGCACGCTCACCGGGATCGCAAGGGCCCGTTTTGCCCCCGCGACCTTGGCCTGCACCATGGCGCGCTCTACCGCGCCCCGGTGGCCGGCAATCACCACCTGACCCGGTGAGTTGAAATTCACTGCTTCCACCACCTGGTCCAGCGCCGCCGCTCGGCAGACCGATTCGATCCGCCCTTCTGGCAGTCCGAGGATGGCAGCCATGGCACCCTGGCCCTCGGGCACCGCCTCCTGCATCAGGCGGCTGCGCTGCGCCACCAGTGCAACGGCGTCACCAAGCGCGATCGCCCCGGCGCATACCAGGGCCGTGTACTCGCCTAGACTGTGCCCCGCCATCCAGGCCGGCGCCGGCCCGCCGCGCTCCCGCCAGATCCGCCATACCCCGACACCGGCAGCCAGCATCGCCGGCTGGGTGTTCTCGGTCAGGTTGAGCCGCTCGGCGGGCCCGTTCTGGGTCAGGGCCCAGAGATCGAATCCCAATCTGTCGGACGCCTCTTCGAAGGTCCGAGCCAGAACCGGATGCCGCTCGCCCAGCGCCGACAACATGCCCACCGACTGGGAGCCCTGTCCGGGAAAAACGAAAGCGAAGCTCGCCGTCATTGCGCTGATACGCCGCCTTTTACAGTCCAGTTGGGGGCCGGAATGGATGCTCGATCGCTGCTCAGTACCTGAGCAGCACCGAGCCCCAGGTGAATCCACCGCCGAAAGCCTCCATCAGCAGCGTTTCGCCGCGGCGGATCCGCCCGTCGCGCACTGCCGCATCCAGCGCCAAGGGCACTGACGCGGCGGAGGTGTTGCCATGCGTGTCCACCGTTACCACCACGCGGTCCATGGAAATGCGCAGCTTGCGAGCGGTCGCGTTGATGATCCGGATGTTGGCCTGATGCGGTATCAGCCAGTCCACATCCGATTTGTCCAGGCCGTTCTTCTCGAGGGTCTCATCGACGATCCGGCCCAGGGTAAGCACGGCCATCTTGAACACCTCGTTGCCCCGCATCTCGATGAACGCCTCGCCCGCCTGCACCTGCTGGTAGCCCTTGGACACCCCGGCGGGCACCCGCAGCAGATGCTCGTAGGCCCCGTCGGCATGCAGATGGGTGGACAAAATCCCAGGCTCCTCGCTCGCCTCCAGCACCACCGCACCGGCGCCGTCGCCGAACAGAACGCAGGTGGCGCGATCGCGCCAGTCGATGATGCGCGAGAGCGTCTCCGCACCAACCACCAGGGCACAGCGGGCGTTGCCCACCCGGATGAAGCTGTCGGCCACGCCTACCGCATAGATGAACCCGGTGCACACCGCCTGCACATCAAAAGCGGCGCAGCCGTGCACGTCGAGCCGACCCTGCAGCAGGCAGGCCGTGCTCGGGAACACCTGATCGGGCGTGGTTGTGGCCACGATGATCAGGTCAATGTCCTCGGGCCCCTTGCCGGCCGCCTGCATGGCCAATCGGGCGGCGCGCTCGGCGAGGTCACAGGTGGTCTCGCCGTTCACGACGTGGCGCTTGACGATGCCCGTGCGCTCCCTGATCCACTGATCTGTGGTGTCGACCATCTGCTCCAGATCCTGGTTGGTCAACACCTTCTCGGGCAGATAGCCGCCGGTGCCTGTAATGCGGGCAAAGGTCACGCCCCGGTCCCTTTTTGCAGGTGCCCGGTCACCTGGTGCGAGATCCGGTTGGGTACGTCAGCGCGGACCTCCTGTTTTGCGATGCGGATTGCATTCTCGAAGGCGAGGATGTCGGCTCCGCCGTGGCTCTTCACCACTATGCCCTTCAAACCGAGCAGGCTGGCGCCGTTGTAGCGACGGGGGTCCATGGTCCGTGCGAAACGGCGCAGCGCCGGCATTGCCAAGACGGCTGCGATCTTGGTGTAAAGATTCCGGCGCAGCTCCAGATCCAGGTTGTGCCGGACCATCTTCGCCACACCCTCGCTGGACTTCAGCGCGACATTGCCGACGAAGCCATCGCAGACGACTACATCCAGGTCCCCCAGATAGAGCTCGTCGGCTTCGACATATCCGGCATAATTGAGCTGGCTGGCCGAGATCAGGTCATGCGCCTGTTTGACCTGCTCGTTGCCCTTGATCTCCTCCTGGCCGATGTTCAGCAGACCGACCCGCGGGCGCTGCACCCCATCGACGGCGCTGACCAGCTCGCTGCCCATCACCGCGAACTGAAACAGATGCTCGGCAGTGCAGTCCACGTTGGCTCCCAGATCGAGCACCCAGGTGTGGCCGTGCACGGTGGGGATGGCGGTGATGATGGCAGGGCGGTCCACGTTCGGGAGCATCTTGAGCACGAACCGGGCGGTCGCCATCAGCGCCCCGGTGTTTCCGGCACTGACCACCGCATCGGCGATCCCGCCCTTCACCAGGTCGATGGACACCCGCATCGACGAATCCTTCTTCCCGCGCAGCGCCTTGGATGGGGGCTCGTCCATCCCGACCACCTGGCTGGCGGGGTGGATCCTCAGCCGCTCGCCGAAATCCTTGCCGGCGAGGTACGTCGACAACGCCGCCTCCTGGCCGACGAGCACCAGGCGCGTGTCGGGATCGCCCGTGAGGAAGTCCAGCGCGGCGGGCACGATCACCCCTGGGCCGTGGTCGCCGCCCATGGCATCGAGCGCTATGGTGATGGACTCAGCCATCGCGCGAGCTTATCCGGGGCAGGACAAGGCGGTGCAGCCGAGCCGCTGGGTGCCAAGCGAGCCCGGCTGGCTCAGGTGCCGCTGGGCCCGACCACCTTGCGACCGCGGTAGAAGCCATCTGCGGTAACGTGGTGCCGTAGATGGGTCTCACCGGAGGTGGTGTCGATAGACAGCGCCCGCTCACGCAGCGCGTCGTGCGAGCGGCGCATGCCGCGCTTGGACGAAGTCTTTCTGTTCTGCTGAACGGCCATGGGCCTAATTCTCCTGAGTAAACACCTGGTTAGGTATCGGAACCCTGCCGCTGCTTGAGCGCGCCCAGCATCGAGAAAGGCCCGGCGGCAGCTGGCGCCTCCTGCGGCGCGGCAGAGTCCTCGCGATAGAGCAAGCACTGTTCCGACGCATGCCTGGGCACCAGAGGCAGCGACAGCAACAGCTCGTCCTCGATCACGTCAAGCACCCGAAGCTCGCCTTCGTCGATCAGCAATGGATCGAGCGACTCTGGCAGGCGCTCGGCCTCACCCGGACTCTCGACCACAGCCAGCCGAAATCGGACATCCAGCGGGTACGGCATCAGCTCCAGGCACCGCTGGCACTGAAGCATCAGCTCCACGCCGACCCGGCCGCTGACGATGACGCGCCCCTGATCGTCGCGCCCGAGCGCGAGCTCGACCTCGGCTTCCGGCGCCGCCCCGCCGATCAGGTCCGCCAACCGCTTGAGCCTTGTCGTCTCGATCCGTCCCGAGATCCGTTTTCCGAGCTCGGCCCAGTGCCACGGATCGATCAGCTCTGGCAGGTGCGGCGACATAAGCGCGGAATAATAATCCGGAGCGCGGCGCCTGTCAAAAACCCAGCTAGGCTAGGATCTTAGCGGCAAATAGCGCGCCTGGCCGGAGTGCACCGCAGCCCGCGAGCCTCGGCGGCCGTGCTCTGTTAGGCTCAATACGCCCTGGCCATCGCGACACCGATCCCGGGCCGCCCAAGCCGCTGCTCAGGAGCACCCGATGCCGCCCCTCAAGGTCGTTCTCGGTTCCACCTCGCCGTTTCGCAAGGCGCTGCTTGAGCGCCTCGGCGTGCCCTTCGAGACCCAGGCCCCCGAGGTCGATGAGACCCGCCGGCCCGGGGAGCCCCCCGAGCAGTTGGTACTTCGCCTGGCCGAGGCCAAGGCCAGGGCGGTAGCTGCCCAATGTTCGGGCGCTCTCGTCATCGGCTCCGATCAGGTCGCCTGCGTCGGCGGTCTGGTCCTGGGCAAGCCGGGCGATCGCGACCGGGCGATCGAGCAGCTTACCCACCTGTCCGGACAGCGGGTCGCCTTCCTCACCGGGCTCTGTCTCTACAACAGCGCCGACGACCGGGCCCAGCGGGTGTGTGAGCCCTTCCATGTCCAGCTCCGCCAGCTGAGCGACCGGCAGATCGCCCACTACGTGGATAGGGAGCGTCCGTTCAATTGTGCCGGCAGCTTCAAATCCGAGGGCCTGGGCATCGCCCTGTTCGCGAAAATGACCGGCGACGACCCGAGCGCTTTGATCGGACTGCCGCTGATCCGCTTGGTCGAGATGCTGGCCCGGGAGGGCGTAGAGGTTCTCTGAGAGCCCGGCGTCCAGATCCTCCCTCGGCAACCGCCTGCGCCGGCCGACCCGCCGCCCGGATCACAACCTGCCAAGCGGGTCCAGTGGCCGCGTCGGGCCGGGCTATCGTGCCTTGATCTCGAGCATCTCCTCGCCATGCTCGTCGGTGACATGCACGGCGCAGGCAATGCAGGGGTCGAAGCTGTGTATGGTGCGCAGGATCTCCACGGGCTGCTTCGGATCGTAAAGCTCGTGATTGTCCTGCAGGGCCGCTTCGTACGCCCCAGCCTGGCCCTGGGCGTCGCGCGGACCGGCGTTCCAGGTCGAGGGGACTACCGCCTGATAGTTGGCGATCTTGCCGTCCTCGATCACCACCCAGTGTCCGAGCGCGCCACGGGGCGCCTCCATGTGGCCCGCACCCTGGGCCCGGCTGGGCCAGCTCGAGGGCTCCCACAGGACCTCGTTGAAGGTTCTGGTGTTCCCCGCCTTGATGTTCGCGATCAGCTGGTCATACCAGCCTTGCATGGCATCGGCGATGATCTTGGTCTCCAGGGTGCGGGCGGCGGTGCGCCCCAGGGTGGAGAACAGTGCCTGGATCGGCACATCCAGCTTCTTCAACACCATGCCCGCGAGCTCGCGGGTAGGCTCGTGGCCCTTGGCGTAGAGCACCAGTATCCGGGCCAGGGGGCCGACCTCCATGGACTTGCCGTTCCAGCGCGGGGACTTGAGCCAGGAGTACGACTGGTCCACGTCGAGCTGCTCGTACGGCGGCTTCGGCCCGGTGTAGTTGAGCTTGGTCTCGCCCTCGTAGGGGTGCAGCGCCTGGTCCTTGCCGCCGCTGTAGTCATACCAGGAGTGGCTGACGAATTCCCGGATCTGCGCCTTGTCGTGCACGTCGATGTCATGGACCCTGGACAGGTCGCGGCCCAGGATCACCCCGGCCGGCAGGAAGTAGCTGCTGGGATCGCTCATGCTCTTGGCCGGCAGATCCCCGTAGCACATGAAGTTGCCCAGACCTTCTCCCCTGCTCGCCCAATCCTTATAGAAGGAGGCGATGGCCAGGGTGTCGGGCAGGTAGACCTGATCGACGAACTGGCGCATCTGGTTGATGATGTCCTGCACCTGGGACAGGCGCTTGGCGTTGAGCGCCGAGTCCGAGTTTAGGTCGATGGGGCAAGGTACCCCGCCGACCAGGACGTTCGGGTGGGGATTCTTGCCGCCGAAGATGGTATGGAGCTTGGCGACGTCCCGCTGCCAGGCCAGGGCTTCCAGATAGTGCGCGACGGCCATCAGGTTGGCCTCCGGCGGTAGCTTGTATGCCGGGTGGCCCCAGTACGCGTTTGCGAATATGCCCAGCTGCCCGCCCTCCACAAAGGTCTGAAGCTTCTTCTTCATGTCCGAGAAGTAGCCCGGCGACGACTTGGACCATTTGCTGAGCGATTGGGCCAGCTGCGAGGTCGCCTTGGGATCGGCGTTGAGGGCTGAGACCACGTCCACCCAGTCGAGGGCATGCAGGTGGTAGAAATGCATCACGTGATCGTGGATGTACTGCGCCCCGATCATCAGGTTCCGGATCAGCTCGGCGTTGTGTGGGATCTGGTAATTGAGCGCATTCTCCACCGCGCGTACCGAGGCGATCCCGTGGACCAACGTGCATACGCCGCAGATACGCTGGGCAAACGCCCAGGCATCGCGCGGATCTCGACCCCGCAGGATGATCTCGATCCCGCGCACCATGGTGCCCGAAGAATAGGCCTTGGCAATCTTGCTGCCATCCATCTGCGCCTCGATGCGCAGATGGCCTTCGATGCGGGTAATCGGGTCGACGACGACGCGCTCACTCATTGCCTGATCTCCACCTGTGGGTCGGCCGACGCGGCGACAGGCCCGCTACTGGTTATTTGACGGTCGCGGATTTCGAGCCATCCTCGACCAGATGTTCCGCGATCACCTCTGTGAGTCCGACGACCGGCATGTCCATGTTGTGCTCTTCGATCCCGTCCTCCAGCATCAGTCGGCAATTTGCGCAGGCGGTGACCAGGCGCTCGACCCTGAGCTCATCGAGCTGGGCCTTCTTGCGGGAGAACGCCTTGAGGCGCAGCTCGTCGGCGCGCTCGTTGGAGCTCACCCCGCCCCCGCCCCCACAGCACCAGTTCATCGTGCCATGCTCGGTCATCTCCACGAAATTCGTCGCCACCATCTTGAGTAGGTTACGCTGGGGCTCGACCACGCCGCCACGACGCACGATCTGGCAGGGGTCGTGGAAGGTCAGGCGATCCTTCTCCGCGCCGCTCGTCCTGAGCCGGCCGCTCGCCCGCAGCTCATCGAGCAGCTCCAGGATGTGCACAACCTTGAACGGATACTTGCGACCGATCAGGTCGGGCCCTTCCCAGCGGATCGCAAAATAGGCGTGCCCGCACTCCGGACTGATCACGTATTTGACCTTGAGCTTCTCGGCCCCGGAGACCACTCTCTGCACCAGCTCCCGGGCGATGTCGCTGGAGCCGATCTGTACACCGCTGTTGGTCGCCTCGAACGCCTCCGAGCAGACCGTCCAGGACACGCCCGCATGCTTGAAGATGCGCGCCAGCGACTCGATATACTCGGGAAAATTCATGATCTCCATGGAAGACAGCAGCGCCATATAATCGGCGCCCTGCACGTCGACCGGGATCTTCAGGCCGGTATCGGCCTCGATATGCTGGATCTGCGCATGCAGCGCGGGGTACTTCACCCCCATGGGGCTGCCCACCTTGATGGCACGCGTGCTGGCGCCGATCAGCCCCGGGGGCGCATGGCCGGATGCGACCATACCCTCGCGCATGCGCCGGATCATATAGGCGATGTCGTTGCCGACCGGGCAGACCATGGAGCAGCGCCCGCACATGGTGCAGCTGTCGTAAACCAGCTCCTCCCACTCGTCGAGCTCGTCGTCGGTCACCGGGTTGGACAGGCCCACGGCCCGCTTGACCTTGCCCCACAGGGTGTACTCCTGCTCCCAGACCCGCTTCATCGGCTCTAGCTTGTGGATGGGCGTGAACTTCGGGTCCCGCGTCTCCGTATAGAACAGGCAAGCGTCGGCGCACATCCCGCAATGGACACAGCTTTGGAAGAAGATAGCCGTAGCGGCATCGATCTGCGCCTTGAAGGCGTTGACGCCGCGCTCCAGACTCGGCTTGCTCATGACTGCACCCCCCTGCGTCCGGCGATGGCGCCGTTGTACCAACGGGCGAAGAACAAGGTAATCGCATGCATCAGCTTGGTGAACGGAAACACCACCATCAGCAGCTCGATGCTCAGGATGTGAATGCTCAGGGCGAGCGGATAGGGATTGATGATCCGGTGAAACGCCAGATACCCGGTGAGCAGGGGCAGGAAGGTCACTGCCCAGACGAGATAATCCTGGGAGGTCGACAGGAACCTGATCACCGGATGGCTGAACCGATGAATCAGTACGGCTATCATGGTCACGATCGACACCACCGCGGCGGCATCGACCACAGGCGTCGGCAGCCCCGGCCAGCGCAGACCGAGCGTGGCATGGATCACCTCGATGTGCGGAACGAACAACAGCACGGTGATGAAGAATCCGATGTGGAAGATGTAGCCCCCCATCAGGATCGTGCCGCTGCGTTTGAACGTCCCAGTATCCGGCCAGGAGCGAGCGACGATGGTGCGGAATCCGGCCGCAACCCCCGAGGCGCGCGGCTCGGCCAGGCTGACCTGCCGCCCCAGCATCAGCAGCTCCACGACGCGCCAGATGATGCCGATGACGAAGATCGCCACGGCCACGTCAAAAGCCGGCCCTCGTACCCAACCTAGCAAATCCATCGGCGTAACCTCTCAGTCTTGTTCTTCGCCCAGATCGTCGACGCTCACCTGCTCGTGGCGCTTGATCGCAGCGGAGCGCTTGGCCCGGTTCAGGGCACCTGCGCCGACCCCGAGGGCCGCGCCCGCGGCCGCCGCGTAGACGCCCGTCCTGGCTACGTTGCCGGTGGGGATGGACAGCGCCTTGTAGAAGCTGCCCGCATCCCAGAAATCGGGCTGCGAGCAGCCCAGGCAGCCGTGGCCGGACTCGACCGGCCAGCTGGTGCCCTGGTTCCACTTCGCCGTCGCACAGGCGTTGTAGGTCATGGGTCCCTTGCACCCCAGCCGATACAGGCACCAGCCCTTGCGGGCACCTTCGTCATCGAAGCTGCGGGCGAACAGCCCCTTGTCGTAGAAGGGTCGTCGGTAACATCGGTCGTGGATGCTCTGGCCGAAAAACGTGACCGGCCTTTTGTATTGGTCAAGCTCCGGAAGGGTGCCGAAGGTCAGGAACTGAGAGAGAACACCGGTGATCACCACCGGCACCGGGGGGCAGCCGGAGACGTTGACGATCGGCTTGTCCTTGACCAGATCAGACACCGAGACCGCCCCCGTGGGGTTCGGGTGGGCGTGGGGTATGCCTCCGAACGAAGCGCAGGTGCCCACCGCGATCACTGCGAAGGCGCCGGCTACCGCTTCGGCCAGCATCTCGGCATTGCTGACCCCGGCGATGGTGGAGTAACCGGGGTCTCCCAGCGGGATCGAGCCATCGACCACCACCAGGTATTTCCCTTCGTTCTCCCGCATGGCGGCCTTGCGGGCCGCCTCGGCCGCCTGCCCGGCGGCCGCCTGGAGCGTGTGGTGATAGTCCAGAGAGATCTGGTCGAAGATCAGTCCCTCGACGGTGGGCGAGAAGCTGCGCGTAAGCGATTCGGTGCAACCGGTGCACTCCTGGAACGACAGCCAGATCACCGAAGGTCGCTTCGCTTTCTCCAAGGCCGCGGCAATCGCGGGGATCATGCTGGGAGGGAGGGCCATCATGGATGCGGTCGCGGCGCAAAACTTGAGAAATCCCCGCCTGGACACACCCTGGCTCCGCAAGCGCTCTCCGAGGGTTTTCGACTGGGCCATGGCTCCTCCTCAAAGGACTAGGCGTCGTTTTGGTCGGACCGGCCGCTGATGAGGTCGGTCTCCAGTCTGCACACGCCCGTGGCGACGTCCTCGGGCTGGGAGCGCAGGATCTGCGGTACTTCGGCGATCTCGATATGGAAGGCAATGCGCTCGCCTTCGACGTTGTAATGATCGACCAGCCAGGCCCCGGGATAGCGCGACTCCCAGACGCGGGTCTCCCCCAGGGCATCCACAGTCGCGCGGACCTCACCGCTGCCCAGCGCCTCGAGCAGTTGCGCCTCGTCGCCGGGCCCGAAAGGCAGCGATTTCACATCGATGGTCGTCGACTCCCCCAACTCGGTCAGGCGCCGCAGGGCGTGCAGCACCTCATGTAGGATGGGCACGGCGTTGCCCCAGCTGCCGGCGGGAGATGCAGCTGCTCCTTCGACGCGGATGCCCAGGCCGTCCAACGCGCTCATGGTGTGGATCTTCGGTGCGTGCCCAACACTCTCATCAGCTTAGCCGCATGTGCGCGTCAGGTTGCTGATCTCGATCATGCGCCGCCCGAGCCTGGCGCATCGCTCTCACCGGCCCAGCGTCCCAGGATCAGCAGCACCTCCCGGACCACGCCCGGCAGCGCCAGGCTGACCGGACCGCTCGGGCGCTCCCCCCAGCCCAGGTCCCCGGGCTCTACGCCGACCAGCGCCAGGCGCCGAGGCAGCGTGTCCGAGAGGCGGGCGATATCCAGCAGATCGACCAATCCCACCTCGTGAGCGCTCTTGCGCGTCCCACTCAGGTATGCGCTCATCGCCCCCCCCTCAAAGCACCGTACAGCCCCGGGGGGGCCGCCGAAGCGGGCGGCATCGACCACGATAAGGTTATCGTGCGTGGCAATCGCCTCGGCCAGGGTAAAGCTCAGGGTGCCGCCGTCGACGCAGGTGATGTCTGCGAGATCCGGGTGCTCGCGCGCCAGCAGCTCGACGGCGTGCACCCCTACCCCTTCATCCGAGAGCAGGCGATTACCTATGCCGAGCACAAGGGTATGTCCGATTGACAAGTCGCTGCTCCTGGCCGCTAATGGCTAAACTATAGCGAAGGTGAGGGTTTTTGCGCGAACAATGATCCTCGGCGTTGCTACTAAATCCACAGCCAGCGGGCCCGCTCGATGTGTCTCGGAATCCCCATGCAGGTCAGAGAGATAGACGGCTTCATGGCGCGTTGCGAAGCGCGCGGTGTAGAGCGTGAGGTCAGCCTGTTCATGCTGCAGCACGAGGCAGTCGGGCCCGGGGACTATGTGGTCGTGCATGTGGGCTATGCAATCCAGAAGGTCACACCGCAGGAGGCCCGCTCGGCCTGGGAGATCTATGACCAGATGCTGGCGGCGGACCCCGGGGGGGGCCATGCATGAGCTGTCGATCTGCCAATCCCTGGTCGATCAGCTGATCGAGATTGGCACGCGCGAGGGGGCGGAAAGGATCAGCTGCGTGCGGCTGCGCATCGGCCCGCTGTCCGGCGTGGTCCCGGAGCTGCTGGCGCATGCCTTCCCGTTCGCCGCGGCCGGCACGCTGGCCGAGGGCGCCGAGCTGCTGACCGAGCCAGCCGGGGTGCGGGTGCGTTGTACGCGCTGCGGAGCCGAGACCCCGGCCACGCCGGGCTGCCTGCTGTGCGGGGCCTGCGGCGATTTCCGCACTCGGCTGGTCGCCGGCGACGAGCTGCTGCTGGCGAGCGTGGAGCTGTCCCGCCGCACGGGTGCGGCTGTCGGCTGAGATACCTCTAATCGACTGTCCGGAAGCGACGCGTCATGTGCGAAACCTGCGGCTGCAACGTCACGGCGGCCAACCAACATCTCCTGGAAGGCGACGGCGAGCTGGCCCATACCGCCGGGGGTGGGGAGACGCTGAGCGTCCTCAAGGGCCTGCTGGACGCGAACGACCGCGCCGCGGCGCACAACCGCGAGCATTTCGATGCCTACGGCGTGCTGGTGCTGAATCTCATGTCATCGCCCGGCAGCGGCAAAACCAGTCTGCTGGAAGCGACCATCGCGGCGCTGCACGACGAGCTTCGCATGGCGGTGATCGAGGGAGACCTGGAGACCGAGAACGACGCGCGCAGAATCCGGGCCCAGGGCGTGGAGGCGCTGCAGATCACCACCGGCACCGCCTGCCATCTCGATGCCCACATGATCCACCATGCGCTGCACCAGATGCCCCTGGCCGGTCTCGATCTGCTGTTCATCGAGAACGTGGGCAATCTGGTCTGCCCGGCGAGCTTCGATCTGGGCCAGCACCGCAATCTGACCCTGCTCTCGGTGACCGAGGGCGACGACAAGCCGGCCAAGTATCCGGTGATGTTCCGCGCCGCCGACCTGGTCGTCCTGACCAAGTGCGACCTGCTGCCCTATATTGAGGAGTTCGACCCGGGCCGTGCCCGGACGGCCCTGCGCGCACTGGCCAGCCCTGCGCCCATGCTCGAGCTCTCGGCAAAGACCCGCGACGGACTGGATAGCTGGCTGGACTGGCTGCGCAGCGAGGTCCAGGCGCAGGCGCGGCGCCGCGCCGGCGGCGCCACCGCCCGACCCCGACTGCAGCCGGACGGTCAGTGGCTGCATAGCCACGGCTGAAGCGGCTCCCGCCATGGCACGCACCGCACGGGACTGGCTGGAGCTGATCCGGGGTCTCGATCTGCCGGAGCGGCTGCGCATCATGAATGTCTGCGGCGGGCACGAGCGCTCGATCACCATGGCCGGCCTGCGTGCGGCGCTGCCCCACCAGATCGAGCTGATACCCGGGCCCGGCTGCCCGGTCTGTATCTGCCCGGAGGAAGACATCTACGAGGCCATTCAGCTCGGCCTGCACGCGGATGTCACGCTGGTGGCCTTCGGCGATATGTTGCGGGTACCGGTGAACGTGCCCAAGGGCGAGGTCCGCACCCTCACCCAGGCTCAGGCCGCGGGCGCCGACGTACGTCCCATCGCATCGCCCCTGGAGGCGCTGGCCATCGCCCGGGCCCAGCCCGGGCGCGAGGTGGTGTTCTTCGCCGCGGGCTTCGAGACCACCACCGCCCCGGTGGCCGCGCTGCTCGCCCAGGGCGTTCCGGACAACCTCTCGATCCTGCTCTCGGGCCGGCGCACCTGGCCGGCGGTGGCCATGCTGCTGGACGCCGAAGCCCCCGGATTCGATGCGCTGGTGGCCCCTGGTCATGTCGCCACCGTGATGGGCCCGGAGGAGTGGGAATTCGTGCCCCGGGACCGCGGGATCCCTGCCGCGGTGGCCGGATTCACCCCGGAGAGCCTGCTCGCTGCGACCTACTCCGCGCTGCGCCAGCTTCTGGACGGCCGGGCATTCCTGGACAACTGTTATCCGGAGCTGGTGCGACCCGGGGGCAACCCAAGCGCCCGCGCACAGCTGGAGCAGGTGATGGATGTGGTCGACGCCAACTGGCGCGGGGTGGGCGTGATACCGAGCTCGGGCTATCGTCTCAAGCCCGAGCTGGCGGCCCAGGATACCCGCAAGCGCTTCCCGCCCGCCTCCAGAGAAGGGCAGCGACGCATCGGCGAGATGCCCCCCGGATGCGATTGTGCCCGGGTCGTGCTCGGCAAGATCTATCCGAACGAATGCCGCCTTTACGGCAAGGCCTGCACTCCCCGCAACCCCATCGGGCCCTGCATGGTCTCCGACGAAGGGGCCTGCCGCATCTGGTGGGCCGGCGGCGTGCGCGTGGCCGAGGCGTCCTGATCCGGCCCGCGCCGCTCAGCCCTGCTTGGGCCGGGCGCCGGAGACCATGGTCTCGAGGCTGGTGTGGCGCACATCCTTGCCCTCCACGAAATAGATGACGTATTCGGAGATGTTGCAGCAGCGGTCGCCGATACGCTCCAGCGCCCGGGCCGACCAGATCACATCGAGGATCCTCGGAATCGAGCGGGGGTCCTCCATCATATGGGTCATCGCCTGGCGCATGATGTTCTCGTACTCCGAGTCCACCCGCCGGTCCTCGGCGGCGGTGGACAGCGCCGCATCCACGTCCATGCGGGCCAGGGCGTCGAGCGCATCGTGCAGCATGCGCTGAACCAGCTCGGCCAGATGCTCTATGCCCACCAGCAGTGAGCGCGCGCAGCCGTTGCTCGACAGACTGATCGCCATGCGCGCTACGCGCTTGGCCTCGTCGCCGATCCGCTCCAGGTCGGCGGTCGTCTTGATCACCGTGAGCACCATGCGCAGGTCACTGGCGGTGGGCTGTCGGCGCACCAGGATGTGGGTGCACAGCTCGTCGATGGCGACGTCCATGCTGTTCACCTTGTAGTCGTTGGCCACCACGTCCTGAGCCAGCCGCGCGTCGCCATTCAGCAGGGCCCGGGTCGCCTCGGTGAGCTGCTGCTCGACCAGCCCCCCCATGCCGAGCACCTGGGTGCGCACCCGCTCCAGCTCCTGATTGAACCGATGCGAGATGTGGTGATAGAGGTCGGATTGGTCCATGATTACGGCTCCGTTGGTGACAGTGGCTCGCGTGTCGGATCGAGGCAGCTCATCCTGGAGGGGCGCCCGCGCCGGTCCCCTCCGCGGCGCGCTCCGAGTCGTCCCCGGGATCATAGAGCGCTACGCGCTCCCGAGGGAAGACGCAGCGGAACAGACTCCCCTGTCCAAGCTGGCTCTCGATCTCCAGGCGCCCTTTGTGGTGTTGCATCACATGCTTGACGATGGCAAGGCCCAGCCCGGTGCCGCCACTGCGCCGGGATCGACCCACGTCGGCTCGGTAGAATCGCTCGGTGAGTCGCGGGATGTGGTCGGCGGCAATCCCTTCGCCGTTGTCCTCGACCTCGACACAGGCGCCCTCGGCGCCGGCATAGACGCGAAGGTTGATCCGGCCCTCGGGCGGGGTGTACTGCACGGCGTTGAACACCAGGTTGGAGAAGGCGCTGCGCAGCTCCTGGGCATTGCCGCTGAGGCTGACCGGCTCCGCCCGATCGATCTCGATACGGGCCAGCGCGGCCGGGTCCGGCGCCCGGGCATCCTCCCGGATCGACCTGAGCAGCCCGGGGATATCCACCATCTCGATATCTTCGGGATTCTCGGTCGCTTCCAGGCGCGCCAACAGCAGCAGATCGTTGACGATCCGGCGCATTCGAGTGGACTGCTGGTCCATCAGCTGGAGCGGTCGGGCCCAGCGCTCGGCGCAGCCGCTCTCGTCCTGCTGGAGATGCTCGATGTAGCCCGCGAGCACGGTGAGCGGGGTCCTGCAGCTCATGAGAGACGTTGGCGACAAAGTCGCTGCGCACCCGCTCCAGCCGGTGCAGGGCGGTCACATCCTGGGCGACCAGCAGACGCTGCTCCTCTCCATACGGGATGATACGCAGCGACAGTCGCAGATCCCCCTCCAGCGGGGGCGCATACTGCAGCGGGATCTCGTAGCGCCCATGCTGCAGATACTGCGCAAAGCGGGGGCTGCGAATCAGATGGACGATGGGCTGCCCGAGGTCCCTGGGACGCAGATCGAGCAACCGCAGCGCCGTGCGGTTCATCCATTGGATCTCGTCGTCGGCGCCAAGCACCACGATGGCATCGGGCATAGCCTCGGTTGCCGTCTGGAACTTGTTGAGAAGCGATCCGAGGCGGCGTTTCTGATGCTGATTGCGCCGCTGGATCTCGTAGACCCGGGTGTAGACATCTTCCCAGATGCCCCGCGCCTCAGGTGGATGCAGGGCGGTGGCCGTGCCCAGCCAGCGCTGCAGCCGGTACAGGTGCCAGAGATGGCTGACCGAATAGCAGAGGCTGCCCGCCAGCAGCGCGAGCAGCAAATGGTCGGTCACCAGGCCGATGATCAGAAGCAAAAAGGCGCTTCCAAGGAAGCGCCAGGCCTCTTTCGACCACTTGGCCGCCATCTTCACGCCGGATTCAGCCTTGCGTCGAGAACCTGTAGCCCACCCCCCGTACGGTCTGCACCAGCCGGTCGTAGCCGGAGTCCTCCAGTGCCTTGCGCAGGCGCCGGATATGCACGTCCACGGTGCGCTCCTCGATGTACACGCTGGGCCCCCACACCTGATCGAGCAGCTGGCCCCGCGAGTATACCCGCTCGGCGTGCGTCATGAAGAAATGCAGCAGGCGAAACTCCGTGGGTCCCATGTCCAGCGTCTGGTTGTCCGCCGTCACCCGGTGCTGGGCCAGGTCCAGCTTCAGTCCCTCGCCAGCGACGATGGTCTCGTCCCGGGCGCCGTGAACGCGGCGCGTCACCGCCTTGATCCGGGCCACCAGCTCGCGGGTGGAGAAGGGCTTGGTCACGTAGTCGTCGACGCCGGCCTCCAGGCCGGTGACCTTGCTGCCCTCCTCGCCGCGGGCGGTGAGCATAATGATCGGAATCTCGCGCAGGGCGGGATCCTTCCTCATGCGGCGCGTGAGCTCCACCCCGCTCGAGCCGGGCAGCATCCAGTCCATCAGGACCAGGGTCGGGCGCTGATCGCCCAGCAGCCGCTCCGCCTGCTGGGCGTCGGGCGCTTCAAAAACCTCGTACCCCGCGCCTTCCAGGGTCACCCTGAGCATCTCGCGGATCGGGTCCTCGTCCTCGACGACCAGGATACTGGGGGCTGACACGGCTATGTGCTTCGAATCGTCACAGTAGGGCAGTTCACGTGGGCAGATTACACCGAGAGGCTATGACAATAACATGACATGGCACCGCCCGGGCCGGGGCCCCCAGGGTGGCGCGGCAAGCGCAGCTCCTGCCAGACTCTGACCGCAGCCAGAGCCGTTACACCGGAGAGCACACTGATGGACGACACCCACATCGGCCTCGCCCACGGCAACGGCGGCCGCTATATGCGCGAGCTGATCGACGAGATCTTCGCGCGCCACCTGGCCAATCCCTGCCTGGACGTGCAGGTGGATGCCGCCCGGGTCGAGCTGGGCGGCGTCGAGATCCTGGTGACCACGGACGGGTTCACGGTGCAGCCGCTGGAGTTCCCCGGCGGCGACATCGGCTCGCTGTGCGTCCATGGGACGGTGAATGATCTGGCCGTCTCAGGAGCCCTGCCCCTGTATCTCACGCTCAACGCGTTCATCGAGGAGGGCCTGGAGATCGCCCTGCTCGACCGGATCGTGGCCAGCGCCGCCCGGGCCGCCGCCGAGGCCGGCGTCAGGGTCGTGGCGGGTGACACCAAGGTGGTACGCCGCGGCGAAGGCGGCGGGCTTTACCTGGCGACCACCGGTATCGGGATACGCCACAGCCTGGTGCGCCTGGGCATGGACCGGATCCAATCCGGCGATCAGATCCTGGTCAGCGGTTCGGTGGGTGACCACGGCATCGCAGTGATGCTTGCCCGGGAGCAGTTCGGCATGCGCGGCGAGCTGCGCTCGGACGCGGCCAGCGTGCTGCCCTTCACCCGCGCTCTCGCGGACCTCCAAGGGCTGCGCTTCATGCGTGATCCGACGCGCGGCGGGCTCGCCACGGTCTGCCACGAGATCTGTCGCGGCGCCCGGGTGAGGGTCGCCCTGATCGACCAGGCCATCCCGGTGCGAGATCCGGTCGTGTCCGTGTGCCAGATGCTCGGCTATGACCCGCTGCTGCTCGCCTGCGAAGGGCGCGTGGTGGCCGTGATCGCCGAGCAGGAGGCGCCCGAGGCACTCGGCCGCTGGCGCGCGCTGCCCGGTGGCGAGCAGGCCGCGCTCATCGGACGGGTCGAGAATGGGCGGCCGTTGCTGGTGCTCGAAACCGAGCTGGGCGGCCAACGGGTGCTCGAAGAGCTGGAGGATGAGCCGTTGCCGAGAATATGTTAGTTGTTCTATAACAATATGTTATAGAAGTTAAATGAAGTAAACTATCATATGAATGCTCGCTCGGCGCTCCGTCCGACACCAGGCTGGCCGGGCACCCGGGCTACCTCAGACTAGGCAGGGTCTGGGCGCTGGCCCAGGCGCCGATCGCCTGGCCCATCGAGGTGCCGACGCGCGCGGCCAGGCGCCGGAACAGATCCTCCTTGACCGTAAAGTCGACCGTCTTCTCGGCCCCGATCAGCTCTCTCGCAACATAGTCGCTGCTGCCGAAGCCGTCGGCCAGCCCCAGCTCGACACCGCGCTCCCCACTCCAGATCAGGCCGCTGAACAGCTCCGGGTTGTCCTTCAGCCGCGCCCCCCTACCCTGCTTCACGTCAGCGATGAACTGGGCATGCAGCTCCTTGAGCACGCCCTGCAGGTAATCGGCATCCTGCTCTTGCAGCGGCGAGAAGGGATCGAACAGGCCCTTGTGCTCGCCGGCGGTCAGCAGCCGACGGTCGATGCCCAGCTTGCCCATCGCCCCGGAGAAACCGAAGCCGTTGATCAGCACCCCGATCGAGCCGACCAGACTCGCCTTGCTCACGTAGATCCGGTCGGTCGCGGCCGCCACGTAATAGGCGCCGGAGGCGCAGATGTCGGAGACCACCGCGTAGACCGGAATCCCTTTGTGCTTGGCCTTGAGCCGGCGGATCTCGTCATAGATGTAGCCGGCCTGGACGGGGCTGCCACCGGGGCTGTTGATACGCAGGATCACGCCTTTGGTGTGCTTGTCCTTGAAGGCGTCGCGCAGTCCCTCGATGACATTGTCCGCGCTGGCCGGTCGGCCCGACGCGATCACGCCGTCGACGTCCACCAGTGCCGTGTGCTTTCCCTGGGTGACGGCATCGGAGAGGTCTTGCGGAAGCCACAGCAGGATCACCGCCGTCACATAAACGAAGGTCAGCAGCTTGAAGAAGATGCCCCAGCGGCGCGCGCGGCGCTGCTCGGCGAGGGCGCCGCTGGCCAGCTTGCGAACCAGCTCGCGCTCCCAGGGCTCGGGCGCCCCGCCTCGGGCTGTCGGCTCGGCGCCGGACAGGCCCGGCGCTCTATCGGACTCGGTCATGCCCTGCTCCTCACGGCGGTCATGGCCAGCGACGTCGCCGACCCGGCGGCCTCCAGCCAGGCGCCCAGCTCGGTGATCGCATCCAGGCAGGCCAGCGGCGCATGTCGCGCCAACCTATGCGGCTCATGGACCCCGTAGCCGACGGCCAGGGCCGCAGTCCCGGCATTGGCCGCCATCGCCAGGTCATATTCGGTGTCGCCGATCATCAAGGTCTCCCGGGGCTCGGCGCCAAGCTCGCTCATGAGCTGCAGCAGCATGGTGGGATTGGGCTTGGAGCAGGTCTCGTCCGCGCACCGCGTAGCATGAAACAAGTCGGCGAGGCCGGTGGCCTGGAGTGCCCGGTCGAGCCCGCGGCGACCCTTGCCGGTGGCCACGGCCAGCAGGTAGCCCTTGCGCTCGAGCTCGCGGATGGTCTCGCCGGCGCCGGGAAACAGCCCCTCGGGCGTGGGCTCGGCGCCAAGGAAATGGTGGCGATAGCGCTCCGCGAGTGCACCCAGCTCGGGCACGTCGACACCGGGAAACAACGCGCCCATCGCCTCGTGCAGTCCCAGGCCGATAACGTTGCGCACCGCCGCGTCGCCAGGCACCGCCCTTCCCAGGTCCCGGGCTGCCCCCTGCATGCAGGCCACAATCCGCGCCGCGGAGTCCATCAGCGTGCCGTCCCAGTCGAACACCAGCAGTCGAAAGCTCATCAAGACCGCTCCAGCCTGTCGAGAAATTGTTGCAGATCCGGGTCCAGCCCGGCCTCGAACGCCAGGCTGCGTTCCTCCCCCGGCCAGCGGAATCTCAGGGAGGCCGCATGGAGAAACAGCCGTTTCAGCCCGCCCTGGCGCGCCGCCCGGTTCATCTCGGCATCGCCATACTTGTCGTCGCCGAGGATCGGCAGGCCGATCGCGGCCGCGTGCACGCGGATCTGATGGGTGCGCCCGGTCTCCAGCTTGGCCTCCACCAGGGTGGCCCGCGGATAGCGGCGACGTACCGCGAAACGGGTCAGCGCCGGCTTGCCGGCGGCGTCCGCGCGCACCAACCGCTCGCCGCTGCGCAGGGTGTTCTTGCGCAGGGCCAGCGCGACTTGCGTGCGCTCGAGCTCCAGCCGCCCCGCGAGCAGCGCCAGGTAGCGCTTATCGACCTGCCCCTCCCGGAACAGCTCATGCAGGGTGCGCAGGGCGCTGCGACGCTTGGCGAGCACCAGACAGCCCGAGGTATCGCGATCCAGGCGGTGCACCAGCTCGAGTCCGTCTTGCCGAGGCCGCAACACGCGCAGGGCCTCGATTACGCCGTAGTCGAGCCCGCTGCCGCCGTGCACCGCGACCCCCGTCGGCTTGTTCAGGACGATCATCCGCTCGTCTTCATACAGGATCGCCCGCTCGAGCCGCTCCAAGGTCCGGGTGCCGGGGGAAGGGGCCGCCGGCCGCTCGGCGGTCCGCACCGGGGGCAGGCGCACGCCGTCGCCCAGGCGCAGCCGGTAGCTCGCGGCGACCCGCCCGCCGTTGACCCTCACCTCGCCCTTGCGCACCATGCGGTAGATGCGGCTGCGCGGCACGCCCTTCAAGAAGCGCACCAGAAAGTTGTCTATCCGCTGGCCGTCGTCGCGCTCGCCGACCTCGTGGAGCCGCGCTCCATGGAGCTCATTACCCTGCTCGGCCATCCGCCCACGATCCTAGAATCGGCAGCTGAGCTTGCTGCAGAGCGCGTCGTGTTGCTCGGCCGGCAAGGCGCAATGCGGAGCAGTAGCCGATCTATTGCGAGCACTCGCAACACCGCCGGACACCCGAAGGGGCGTGCCTTGCGGCATCTTGCGACTGGCCCGGAGGCTGGGCTGCGGATTGGCTCGTGGTTTCAAACGCCACCTTGACTCGGGCATTGAGCACAACGCTCAACGGTTGCTCGGATGATACCAGCTCACCCCCCTGTTGAAGCCGGTGCCGTGCACTGTTATATTCCGTCGATGGTCGATCGCCGCAGCCGTTACTGGGGCCGCCGGCCATAGGTTTCGACGGCGGTCCCATGACGGACTGCCCCGTTCGACTGCGGCGCCAACGCCCCGGCGACCTTCTCAGCGGCGGGAGCCACCAGCCCATCGCCCGTTGTATTTCCCGTTGATCGCCGAAGCGGAAACGGCCGCCAGCAGTCGTTGATCGGTCCGCCCCGGGCGGCTTCACAATAAACACGCGCGTCCCTCGGACCCGCGCCCCAGGCAGCTGCCTGTCGACGCGACGCCCCGGGTGAGAGCCGGCGGCATCGTCCGGCGCAGCTCCCCGGGCAAGGCCGGGCGGCGGTCCCTCGGCTCCAGGCGATTGCACCCTGGACAGGGCCGACGCCGGAACGCGCCCAGAGACGAAGTACAACATGAAAAGAATGCTGATCAACGCAACTCAGCAAGAGGAGTTGCGGGTGGCCATCGTCGATGGCCAGAAGCTCTACAACCTCGACATTGAAACTCCGGGGCGCGAGCAGAAGAAGGCCAACATCTACAAAGGCCGCGTGACCCGGGTCGAGCCCAGCCTCGAAGCGGCGTTCGTCGAGTACGGCGCGGATCGCCACGGTTTTCTGCCGCTGAAGGAGATTGCGCGCAGCTACTTCTCCGAAGAGGCGCTCAAGGCCGGCGGCCGGGCCGAGATCAAGGAGGCCATCCGCGAGGGCCAGGAGATCGTCGTCCAGATCGAGAAGGAAGAGCGCGGCACCAAGGGTGCCGCCCTGACCACGTTCGTCTCGCTGGCCGGGCGTTACCTGGTGCTGATGCCGAACAATCCTCGCGCGGGCGGCGTCTCGCGCCGCATCGAGGGACCCGAGCGCGGGGAGCTGCGCGAGGCCATGAGCACCCTGGAGATCCCCGAGGGGATGGGCCTGATCGTGCGCACCGCCGGTATGGGCAAGAGTCCCGAGGAGCTGCAGTGGGACCTCGACTACCTGATCCAGCTCTGGCACGCCATCGAGGTCTCCGCCCAGGAGCGATCGGCCCCCTTCCTGATCTATCAGGAAAGCAACGTCATCATCCGCTCGATTCGCGACTACCTGCGGGCCGACATCGGCGAGATCGTTATCGACAGCCGGGCGGTGTACGAGGAGGCCCGGGAGTTCATCGCCCACGTCATGCCGACCTATGGCAAGAAGGTCCGGCTCTACGAAGAGGAAGTCCCGCTCTTTACCCGCTACCAGATCGAGACCCAGATCGAGTCGGCCTTCCAGCGCGAGGTGCGTCTGCCCGCGGGCGGCTCCATCGTCATCGATCATGGCGAGGCGCTCACCGCCGTCGACGTCAACTCGTCCCGGGCCACGAAGGGCGCCGACATCGAGGAGACCGCGCTCAACACCAACCTGGAGGCCGCCGACGAGATCGCTCGCCAGCTGCGCCTGCGCGACCTGGGCGGGCTGTTCGTCCTCGATTTTATCGACATGACCCCGCCCAAGAACCAGCGGGAGGTGGAGAATCGTCTGCGCGACGCCTTGAAAGAGGATCGTGCTCGGGTGCAGGTGGGCCGCATCTCGCGATTCGGACTTCTGGAGATGTCGCGCCAACGGCTGCGACCGTCCCTGGGCGAGGCCACCGAGAGCGTCTGCCCGCGCTGCAATGGTCATGGCACCATCCGCAGCGTGGAGTCGCTCGCCCTCGCCATCCTGCGCATCGTCGAGGAGCAGGCGATGAAGGAGAACACCGGCCAGCTGGTCGCCCAGCTGCCGGTGGAGGTGGCCACCTTCCTGCTCAACGAAAAGCGCTCCGCCATCGCAGAGATCGAGCAGCGCCAGTCTGTGGCGGTGGTGCTGGTGCCCAACCGTCTCCTCGATACGCCCAACTACGAGATCCAGCGGCTGCGCGTGCATGAGATGCCCCAGGGTCAGGAAGCGCGCGCCAGCTACAAGATGGTGGCGGAGCCGGAGAAGAATGTCCCGTCCGCCGGTCGCGGCCCGGCGGCGCGCTCTGCCGCTGCAGAGCCCGCTGTGCGGGGCATAGTCCGTGCGACCCCGGCCCCGCCCGGCCACCCTGAAGAGCCCGAGCCGGCCACGCCGCCGGCGCCCAGTGAGGAGCCCGGGCTGATGCGGCGGCTGTGGTCCAGCCTGTTTGCTCAGCGCCACCCGGTGGGGGAGGAGCCCCGGCTGACCCAGGCATCCGAGGAGCGCCCCCCGGCCACCCCCCGGAGGCAGGAGCCGGGACAAGGCCGCGCAACAGGCCGTGGTCCGGAGCGCCGCCCCCAGCGCAGCCGCCCCGAAGAGCGGCGCGGGGAGCCCGCGCGCCGTCCGTCGCGCCCGGAGGGCCGCACCGAAGCGCCCCGGCCGGCACCGCAGACAGCGCCCACCCCTGCCACGTCCAAGCCTGCTGCTCCCAAACCGGCCGAGTCCGCGCCCACGGCGACGCCGCCCACCGAGACCCTGGGGGAAGCCCCGACTACGGAAGAGACCGAGCAGGCGGTCAAGAAATCCAGCAGCGCTCGGCGGGGTCGCAGGGGCGGTCGGCGCCGGCGCTCCGGGGCACGCTCCGAGCAAGGACCGAATGGGATAGAGTCTTCCGCGGACGCCGGCGCGGAGGCGATGCAGCCCGCTGCGACGCCCGAGCCCAGGTCACCCGGCGAGCCGGGCAGCGCATCGAGCCCCGGGACTGAGTCCCAGACCGCGACCGGCGGACCGAGCCCTAGCCAATCGGGGGATCGAAGACGCCGGCGCCCCCAGCAGGGGCCGGACCAGCCGACCCCGGAAGCGCCCGAAAACGCTGTCCCGGTTGCCCGCCCGGAGCCGCCGCCAACCGCCGAAGCACACCCGCCGGTACGGGAGGCGAAACCGGACGCTGGGACTCAGGAGCCTCCCAGGCCGGTAACGCCCGCGCCGAGCGAGCCCCCGGCGCGGCCCCAGCCCGCAGAAGCGCCACAGGCGCCTACCCCTGTGGCCCAGGCCCCTGAGCGGACCCCGAGCCAGCCACCCGCGACACCCGCCGAGCCGGCGCCGCCGCCCGTCAAGACTCCGGCAGACTCGGAATGAGCCACTCCCTCTGAGGGCGGGCAGGCCCCGCCCTCAGAAGTGAGTCCGCCGGATGTGCTCGAGCAGGCCGGCGGCGGCAGTCTCGACCATATCGAAGACCCGCTCGAAGCCGCTAGGCCCGCCATAGTACGGGTCCGGCACGTCCCGCACCCGCAGATCGGGGGCGAAGTCCATCAGCAGGCGGATCTTGGGCCCGAGCCGAGGCGGACAGACCGCCAGCAGGTCGCGAAGGTTCTCCCGGTCCATGACCAGGATGTAGTCGAAGCGCTGCAGATCCCTTTGGGTGGCCACGCGGGCGCGCAGGTCGCTCAGATCCAGCCCTCGGCGCTGTGCCGTCTCCTGGGCGCGCAGGTCCGGCGGGTGGCCCTCGTGGTAGGCGTGGGTGCCTGCCGAATCGATCAGCACACGATCGGCCAACCCTGCCTCGCTGACCAGCCCCCGGAATATCCCGTGGGCCGTGGGGGAACGGCAGATGTTGCCCATGCAAACGAACAGCACACTGACCATCTATGCTTTCACCTCCGCCAGCACCAAGCGCGTCAGGCTAGGTGCGTTTACCCATCCCTGGCACTCGAATCCCGCCAGTCTCGGAGCAGCGATCCGATGAGCGACGAGATGCTCGGGCGCATGCGCGCCCTGATCGGCGGCCGCTTCGACTATCTCGGTGCGCGCTGGACCCTGGTGGAGATCCTGACCGACGAGGGTCTGCTGGTGCTCCGCCGCGGCAGCGCCGCCGCCATCCAGGTCGACCAATACGGCCGGGCGAACCGGCGCGCGGACGAGACCCTGCTGGTACCGGTCTTCGGCCCGGGGGACGAGTTGGCCCCGGAGCTGGCCGATCTGTTGAGCGGCAAGGTCCGGGATTAAGCCCGCAGCTCAGCCCAGCAGCACCTCCGCTTTGCGCAGATCCGCAGGGGTGTCCACCCCTGGGCCCGGCGGCTCGCCGGCGCGGCTCACATGGATGGCACCACCATGCCAGAGCACCCGCAGCTGCTCCAGTGCCTCCGCTTGCTCGATGGGCGCCGGACTCCAGGCGACGAAGCGTCGCAGGAAGCCGACCCGATACGCATAAAGGCCGATGTGGCGCCGGAAGGCCACGCCGTCGGGCAAGGCGTGGTCGCCCGCGACAAACTCGTCTCGGTGCCAGGGGACAGGCGCGCGGCTGAAATAGAGCGCATAGCCCGCCAGATCCGTGACCACCTTGACCACGTGCGGATCAAACAGCTCGGCCCGCTCCGTGATCGCCGTGCTCAGGGTGCTCATACCCGCTTCCGAGTGACACTCCAGATCCTCGGCGACCTGGGCCACCAGGGCCGCAGGCATGGTCGGCTCGTCACCCTGCAGGTTGACCACCACCAGATCCGCCGGCCAGCCGCGGATCTCGGCCACCTCGGCGATTCTATCCGTGCCGCTGTGATGGGTCGGGCGGGTCATGCACACCTGGCCTCCGAACGCCTCCACGGCGGCGGCGATCCGCCTATCGTCAGTCGCCACCACCACCTCTGCGGCCCCGCTGGCGCTGGCGCGCTCGTAGACATGCTGCACCATGGGTCTGCCGAGGATCGCCGCGAGCGGCTTGCCCGGAAAGCGCGACGACGCGTAACGGGCGGGGATGACGACAGTGAAATCCAAGTTCCGATATCCGCCTCAGCCGGGCGCGACCTCCTCGTCCGCGGCGAGCGCCCGGGCCTCCTGCTCCAGCATCACCGGGATACCGTCGCGCACCGGGAAGGCCAGCCGGTCGGCCCGGCAGATCAGCTCCTGGGCCGCCTTGTCGTAATGCAGCTTACCCTTGCACAGGGGGCAGACCAGAATCTTGAGCAGTCGCTTGTCCATATCTCAGTCCTCGCAGCAGCTCACGCAGGCGGCGCTCGGCGGCCGTGTCGAGCCGGGCGCTGACCCGCAGGTACCAGTGCTGCGGGCCGGCAAACGAGCTGCATTTTACGGCATCCTTCTCGGTCATGAGTACCGGCAGATCATCATCGAAGCGAATCTCGCCGGGCAGGAAGCGATGGTGGTCGGTGAACCCGTGCTCCAGCGGTCGAAGCCCGGCCCGGCGCAAGGTCTCGAAGAACCGGGCGGGGCTTCCGATGCCCGCGAGGGCGTGCACGCGCTGCCCGGCGAGCGCCTGCAGCGGCCGCGCCCGCTCGGGCGCGGCGACACTGAGCAGGCCGTCGGGCTGCAGGTCCATACGCCAGGCCCCGGGCCGATCCGCTCCGTTGGCCACCACGGCATCGACGCACCCGAGCCGCGCGGGGCGCTCGCGCAAGGGCCCGGCCGGCAGGCAGAGCCCATTGCCGAGCCCCCGGCCGTCGACCAGCGCGATCTCCAGGTCGCGCTGCAGGGCATAGTGCTGCAGGCCGTCGTCGCAGACCAGCACATCGCAGTCGTTGTGCTGCAGCAGGGCCCGGGCGGCCCGTGTCCGGCGCGGAGCGACCCAAACCGGGCAACCGGTGCGCCGCGCGATCAGCACCGGCTCGTCGCCCAGCTCTCGGGGGTCGCCCGCCGCCGTCACCGGGCGCGGGTCCGGGGACGGCCGGCCTCCGTAGCCCCGCGACACCACGCCCGGTCTGTGTCCCATGGCCCGCAGCAGCTCCACCAAGTGCACCACCAGGGGCGTCTTGCCGGTCCCGCCCACCGTGATGTTGCCGACCACGATGACCGGGACGGGTAGCCGCTGCGAGCGCAGCCAGCCGCGCCGATAGGCGAGCCGGCGCAGGCTCGCCAGCGCGCAGAACAGCGCCGCCAGGGGGGACAAGGCCAGGGCCAGCAAGCCGCGGGACCGCCACCAGAGCGCCATGGTCTCAGAATGCGGCTGCAGCGCAGGCCTCGCCGAGGCTCACTCGGGCTTGGACTGCCTGGCGGCGAAGCTCATGTCGAAGATGCCCAGCTGGCTGGCCGCGTCCATGACCGTGATCACCGACTGGTGGGGAGAGCGGCCATCGGCCGTGATCAGCAGCGTCGGCTGCGGTCCGTGAGCCTGCAGCACCTTCGCCAGCGCCCGCTTGAGAGTCTCCATCCGGGTGTTGACCACCTCGCGCTGGTCCACATAGAAGTTGCCCTGGGCGTCCACGGTGACATCGATAGGACGGGTCTTGTCTTCCTCGGCCGCTTGGGGGCTGGCCGCCGGCAGCTCGACCTTGATCCGGGTCTCCCGCTCGAAGGTCGTGGACACCATGAAGAAGATCAGCAGGAGAAACACCACGTCGACCAGGGAGGTGACGTTGATCTCCGGAGGGTCTTTGCGCTTGGGTCGCAGGTTCACTGCTCGGCTTTCTCCTGCTCGCGCTCGCCGTGCATGACCTCGACCATCTTCAGCGCCTCTTCCTCCATGGCGATCACCAGCTGCTCCACCCGCCCGTTGAAATAGCGTGAGAGCACCAGGGCCGGGATCGCCACCGTCAGGCCCGCCGCGGTGGTGATCAATGCCTCGGCGATACCGTGGGCCAGGACCGTCGGGTTGCCTACGCCCTGGGTGGTAATGGCGGCGAACACCTTGATCATCCCGAACACTGTGCCTAGCAGCCCGAGCAACGGGCTGATCGCTGCGATGGTGCCCAGGGTGTTGAGATAGCGCTCCAGCTCGTGGACCACCTGCCGGCCGGTCTCCTCGATCGCCTCCTTCATCACCTCGCGGGTATGCAAGCGGTTGACCAGCCCCGCGGCCAGGATGCGCCCGAGCGGCGAGCCGTCGCGGATGGTCGCGATGTGGCCCGGCGTGAGCTTGCCCTTCTTGTGCAGCTGCCAGACCTGGGCGACCAGGTTGGCGGGCACGACCCGGCGGCTGCGCAGCATCCACAGCCGCTCGATCACTATGCCCATGGCGGCGATGGAGCAGGCGATGATCGGCACCATCACCCAACCGCCGGCCTTGAGGATCTCGAACACTAAGCTGTTCCTTCCCGGTGAGAGCAGATCGAATCGCGGATCGCGCGGCCCGGCAGTGGCCACGCGCACCCTGGTCTGAGCAGGGTGCCATGTTGGGCCGGTATCATACTGGATGTGGGCCGGGGCTCGAAAGTGAACCGGTTCCGGAGTTTGACCGTTCTCCCTCGCCGCGGCGCTTGCACGCATCAAGGCCGGTGGCGGCTACAATGCGGCGCTGCAGAGGCCCAGCCATCGATCCTCTATCCCTTGGCATGCAAAGGACAACCCCATGAATCCGTCCCTGACCCGCTGGCAACGTCGGGCGCACCCCGGGCACGGCGGACAAGCCCTGCGCTTGCGCACCCTGCTCCCGGCACTCGCCCTGCTCTGGCTGCTGCCGGCCCTGGGTGCCCACGCCGAGGCCCCGGGGCCTGCCGTACTGTTCCAATACTCGACCATCGCGGCCCTGCTGCAGGGCTGCTACGACGGCGACCTGTCGCTTGCCGACCTGGCCCGCCACGGCGATTTCGCCATCGGCACCGTCAATGGCCTCGATGGCGAGCTGATCGAGCTCGACGGCACCTTCTACCAGGCGCGCACGGACGGCCGGGTCTACCCGCTCGCCCCCACCACGCGCACGCCGTTTGCCGTGGCGACGTTCTTCAGGGCCAGCCGGAGCGCGCCCCTGCCCGGCGCACGCTCCCTGAACGGTCTGGAACAGGACCTCGACGCGCTGATCACCAACCCTAACCATTTCCATGCGATCCGCATCCACGGGACCTTCCCCGGCATGAAGGTGCGCAGCGTCCCGGCTCAGAGCCCTCCCTACCGGCCCCTCACCGAGATCGTCGCCGCACAGGCGGTGTTCGACTATGCGGATATCTCCGGAACGCTGGTCGGTTTCTTCACGCCGGCGTTCATGGGCGGGCTCAACGTGCCGGGCTACCACTTCCATTTTCTCTCCGATGACCACAGCCGCGGAGGGCACGTGCTCGCCTTGACCACCGGGACCGGGCGCATCGAGCTTGAAGATGTCGCGCAATTGGAGATGCTCCTTCCCGACACCAAGGCCTTCGCCGGACTCGAGCTGCAGCGCAACAGCGACGAGGCGGTCCGCCGCGTGGAGAGGCAGCCCACAGCGGAGCGGGAGCGGCCGGCCGAGCGCTGAGGGCTGTTGCGGCGACGCCTGTGTGCGAGCTCCAGCATCCGTCTTCGCCCCGCGGCAATCGGGCGCTCGGGTCATGCCGCTCCGCGGGCCAGCGGGTGCTGCTTGGTGCATAATGGCTCCGCGCGGACTGGCATGGCTGGGTCTTTGGGCCGGGAAGAGAGCCTGACAGGCGGCCGCCAGTGGCGACATCAAGACCCCCAAGGTCGATACAAACGGCATCGGTCTGCCGCAAGATAGGGAGGGCTCCTAGGTGAGGAGGCTGGGTATACGAGCGGCCTGCGCGCTCACTGTCGTCTGTCCGAGCGTTTCTGCGGCGCCGCCGCAAGGCCCGGCCCTGGGGGCGGACCGGATCACCCAAGACGAGATCAGCAGCGGGACCCTGTCGCGCGACGAGATCCGTCTGGCGGGGCGGCTCATGTTCATCACCCCCTTCAACAAGCTCGACGGATACGGCGATGGTCCTCCGGGTCAAACCCCGGCGCAGCGCCGCCAGCTGGGCCACCGCACCACCCTTCAGGCCAACGGCGCCTTCCTGCGCATCAATGGCCTCGACGCCCAGACCTGCCTGGAGTGCCACAGCATTGTCAGCGCCGCCACCCGCCCGTTCGCCTTCGGTGTCGGTGGCGTGGGCAGCGTCAACAATGTGGCGATCGGCTTCCTGGGGGCGTCATTCGTCAATGCGGACGATGACCCGCTGCAGGTGACCGATCCCGACGGCCTGGACACCACCGGGCGCAGAAACATCAACGGCCGCGTCATCAACCCTCCCTTCGTCTTCGGCGCCGGGGGTGTGGAGCTGCTGGCCAAGGAGATGACCCGGGACCTTGAGGCGCTGCGCAGCGCCGCCCTGGGCCACCCGAATACGACCGTCGATCTCCTGACCAAGGGCGTGCGCTTCGGGACCCTGAGCACCGATGCACAGGGCGAGGTGCTCACGAGCGCCGAAGGCAAGGCGCTGGGTGTGGTGGGGATCGACGCCGATCCGCACTCACCAACCTTCCTCGTGGTGCAGCCGTTCGGCCGGAAAGGTGAGGCGGACACGACGCGCGCCTTCGACGTCGCCGCCTTTCAGTTTCACCTGGGGATGCAGCCCGTGGAAGTGGTCGGCGCGGGCTCGGACGACGACGGTGACGGGGTAACCGACGAGATCCGCGTCGGCGAGCTGTCCGCGCTCAGCGTCTTTCTGGCCACGATGGATCGGCCGCAGCAGCGGATGCCGTCGGACCCGGTCGAGCGCCGCCAGGCGCGCCGCGGGGCGACCCTGTTCGAGGACATCGGCTGCGCAGACTGCCACCGCCCGGCACTGCAGACGCGAGAGCCCTTATCTGACCCTGAGCTTCCCTCAGGTCGCGCGGGATCCGGACGCCAATGTCTACTATCGAATCGATCTGACTCGGCCTCCCATGAGGTTTTCCGTGAATTCCCAGGGGGGTGTGGAGGTACCGCTGTTCGCGGACCTGAAGCGCCACGACATGGGCCCCGCCCTCGCCGAGTTCAACGGCGATGCCATGTTCACCACCGCGCGCCTCTGGGGCGTGGCCGATACGGCGCCTTATTTGCACGACGGAAGGGCCTTCACGCTGACCGACGCCATCATCATGCACGGTGCTCAAGGCAGTGAAGCGGCACCGGCGGTGGACAGATACAAGGCGCTCGCCCCGGATGAGCAAGAGGCGGTCCTTGCCTTCCTAGGGACACTGCACACACCGGAGAATCCCGGCGCGGATCTCGACAGGCTCGCCAATCGGCAGACCGCGCCGGGACGGCGCCGCAACTAACAAGACCGCATCCGCTCCTCTCGCTTCTGGATCAGATTGAGCAGCACGACGGTGACCGCGCTGCGCTGTAGAGGAGCGCGACGATAGAGATGCCGAGACCCGCTTAACGGATTCCTGACGACGGTCACAGATTGGCGCGCCGGGGCCTTCTTGTGACACGCAGTCGCTGTTGACTGGATTCCTTAGCATCACTGAGGGTCCACGCCGTAGAGCCGCGGCGCACCTTGGCTCGCTGTGTACCGCTGCTGGCGTCTTCCGAACGGATTGAACAGCGCCGCGTTTTCCTCAGCCGCCTTGATGCCAATAGCGCCGGGCGCTGATCCGATAGCGGTCCGGGATGAGTGCCCCCGCACCCGCGGGCACCAGAAAGCGGATTGCACCGCTATCGACGGTATCCAGCACCCGGGCGCCCGATGCCCGCCAGCGCTCGGTGACCTCCGGACGGGGAAATCCGAAGCGGTTGTGGTAACCGGACGAGACCAGCGCATAAGCGGGGCTGGTGCGCTCCACGAAAGCCGCCGTGGAGGAGGTGTGGCTGCCGTGATGGGGCACTTGCACCAGATCGACGTTGAGCTTCGCGCCGACGCGATCGATCAGCGAGCGCTCGGCCTCTTTCTCAATGTCGCCGGTCAGCAACGCGACCGCCCCGGGGTTGGCGACGCGCAGCACGCAGGAGGCATTGTTGTCGCGCCAGCCGCTGTCGGGCGGTGGCGATAGCATCTCGAACGCCACCCCGTCCCAGCGCCAGCGCTGCCCGCTCAGACAGGGCTCGGCGGCGGCCCAGGTGATGGCCGCCGGCTCTCCACTCAGCAGTCGGTACACCGGGAAGGCCTGGCGCAAAGAGAGGGCTCCTCCCGCATGATCATTGGCGGCATGGCTCAGAACCAGCACGTCGACATGCCCGACGCCGAGCCGGCGCAGATAGGGCACCAGCACGGCGCTGCCGGCGTCGAAGCTCGCCGAGTAGGCGGGCCCCGTATCGTAGACCAGGGTGTGGCTGCGGGTGCGCACCACGGTCGCCAGCCCCTGGCCCACGTCGAGCAGGGTCAGCTCGTAGGCACCGGCCGGCAGTTGAGCCGGACGAAAGCCGGCCAGCGGCAGGAAGAACACGACGCCCAGCCATCGGCTCGGCAGACCCGCCGGAACCAGCAGCACCAGCGCTCCACAGGTAGCCGCGAGCAGCACCCAGACCGGGGCACCGCCCACCTGCACTGCGGCCAGCGGAACGGCGGAGACCCATGCGAGGGCGTCGGCGGTGGCCTGTGCCAGGATCTGGGCCACAGCCAGCAACGGCGCCGCCAGCGCGCCCGCCCCGGCGAGCAGCAGCAGCGCGCAGACCAGCGACAGGGGCACCAGCACCAGCGTGAGCCAGGGCACGGCGACGAGGTTGACCAGGGGAGAGACTAGAGAGGCCTGCTGGAACCAGCCGATGACCAGGGGCGCCAGGCCAACGGCGATATACAGCTGGACGCGGCTCCAACGCAGCCAGGCCGGGCTCGGTATCGTCCGGTACGCCAGGGTATAGACGAGCAAGCCGACCGCGCCGAAGGACAGCCAGAAGCCCGCCGCAAGCACGCAGAAAGGGTCGAGCAGCACCACTGCGAGCAGGGCGGTGCTCAGCGCCCGAAACGGCTGGGTACGCCGGCGCAGCAGCAGCGCCCCCAGCCCGACTGTGACCATGACCAGCGCCCGTTGGGTCGGCACCGAAAAGCCGGCCAGCGCCGCATAGACCAAGGCCCAAGCGATCGCCGCAAGCGCGCCCGCCGCAGGCGCCGGCAGACGCAGCGCCAACGAGCCGAGTCTGCACCACAGCGCCCGGACCAGGAACAAGGCCAGACCGGCGACCAGTCCGACGTGCAGCCCGGAGATGGCCACCAGATGGCTGGTGCCGGTACGCTGCAGGACCCGCCAGAGTGGGCGTGGTATGCGGCTGCGATCGCCGATGCTCAAGGCGGAGATCAGACCCAGTGCCGGCCCCGCCGGCAGCCGGCGCGCCAGGCCATCCCGCACGCGTTGACGCCAGACATCCGGCGCAAACAGCGAGCGCGCATCGGCCAGCCGTCGGTTGCAGTCGCAATTGCGCACATACCCGGTGGCGCCTATGCCCTGCCGGAACAGCCAGCCCTCGTAGTCGAGTCCGCCGGGGCTCATCAGGCCGTGCGGGCGCTTGAGGCGCACCCGCAGCTGCCAACGCTCGCCCGCTCGGGGCGACCGTGGCGCCCGATACCAGCTCAGACGGACGCGCCCCGTCAGATCGACGTCCGCGAAGGGCTCGCCGATGCGCTCGATGCGAAGATCGAGCCGGGTGCGCTGCTGCGTTACATCCGGGAGCGAGGCAACGACGCCCTCGACCAGCAGATCTTGACCGTCGATCTGGGCCGGCCAGGGCGACGCGGCGCCTGCCAGGTAGGCTCGTAGCAGGGCGTACAGGAAGCCCGCAGCCAGCGCTGCAGCGCCGGCACAGGGGGGCTTTCGGCAGACCAGGACCAGCAGCAGGGGCGCCGCCAGAGCGCCCACCATCGCGCTCGGGGGCAGCACCGGCTGGAACTGCAGCAAGGCGACGCCGGAGGCGAAGCAGACGGCGACGATGGCGAGCATCGGCCCTCCTTGGCTTGACCATCTGCCGACAAAGGTCGCTGCCGGCAGTCCAGACTACAGAGTAGCCAATGAGCAATGGGCGTGCTTCAATACCGGGCAGATCTCGTCGAGCCGCCCTGGGAGGCTCCTAGAGCAGCGCAGCCATGCCGCGGCGATTCATCAAGCGCTACTGTCCCGATCACGAGAAGATCCGCAACCACAAGCAATTGCGGATCTTCGGATCGATGCTCCACGACCCGAATCTGTGGCACCTGAACCGGCGCTCGGTATCCGGGTCCTTCTTTGTCGGGCTGTTCTGGGCCTTTCAGCCCATGCCCTTCCAGATGGTCGCGGCGGCCGCCGCCGCGATGCTGCTGCGGGTCAACCTGCCGATCTCGGTGGCACTGGTCTGGCTCACCAATCCGATCACCATGCCCCCCGCCTTCTATTTCACCTATCGGGTCGGCACTTTGCTGCTCGGTCGCCATCCCGGGACGCTGCATTTCACCCTGACCCTGGACGCCATCCTGGCCAATCTGGAGAGCATCTGGCAACCGCTGCTGTTGGGCAGCCTGGTGTGCGGACTGGTGCTCGGTGCGATCGGCTACGCCTCGGTGCGGCTGCTCTGGCGCTGGCACGTCATCCAGCAGCGCAAGCGCCGCCGGCGCCGGCGTGAGGCCGCACTCGCAAAGAAGGCCCTGAGCGGATCTGCCTGAGGCGCCGGACGCTCAGGGGCCGTTCGGCCCCAGCACGCCGTCGGCCAGGTAGAGCAAGCGGTCCATGCGCCGCGCCAGCTCGATATCGTGGGTGACGACCACGAAGCTCGTGCCCTCCTCGCGGTTGAGCTCCAGCATCAGGGCGTAGACCTGCTCGGCGGTGCGCCGATCGAGATTGCCCGTGGGCTCGTCGGCGAGCACGCAGCGTGGCCGGTTCACCAGTGCCCGGGCCACCGCGGCACGCTGGCGCTCGCCGCCGGAGAGCTCCGAGGGCTTATGGGCCAGGCGATGTCCGAGACCCACCCGCTCCAGCATCCCGCTAGCGCGCCGCCGCGCCGCGGCCACCTGCTGACCTCCGATCAGCAGCGGCAGCGCGACATTCTCCAGCGCCGTGAACTCGGGCAGCAGATGGTGAAACTGATAGACGAACCCCAGGGTGCGATTGCGCACCGTCCCGCGCTCGCGCTCGCTCAGTGCAAACAGGTCCCGCCCGTCCAGCCTGACCTCCCCGGCCGTGGGATAATCCAGCCCCCCCAGGCAGTGCAGCAGCGTGCTCTTGCCCGAGCCCGAAGCGCCGAGCACGGCCACCTGCTCGCCCGCACCGATGGCCAGATCGACCGCCTTGAGGACCTCCACGCGCAGCGGTCCTTGGGCAAAAGTGCGCGCCAGGCCCCGGCACTCCAGGACCGCCGGATCACTCATAGCGCAGCGCCTCGGCGGGCTGGGTGCGCGCGGCGCGGCGCGCCGGATACAGGGTGGCGAGCAGACTGATGAGAAAGGCGCTGCCGCCGATCAGCCCCACGTCGTCCCAGTGCAGGTCCGAGGGCAGAGCGCTGATGTAATAGATGTTGGGGTCGAGAAAGTGCACCCCGAAGGTGGTCTCGATGAGGCCGACGATGGTCTCGACGTTCAAGGCCAGCAGCACCCCGCCGACCACCCCGAGCAGGGTCCCCACCACGCCGATAGTGGCACCCTGAACGATGAACACCCGCATCACGGTACCGGCGGACGCGCCCAGGGCGCGCAGGATGGCAATGTCGCTGCGCTTGTCGGTCACCACCATCACCAGGGTGGAGACAATGTTGAAGGCGGCGACTGCCACGATCAGGAACAGGATGATGCCCATCATCCGCTTCTCGATGTGCAACGCACTGAAGAAGTTGCGGTGCTCCATGGTCCAGTCGCTGAGCCGGTAGATCGGCGGCAGCTCCTGGGCGAGCTCGCGGATCACCTGGGGCGCCTGGTAAAGGTCATCCAGCTTGAGCCGCACGCCGCTCACCCGGTCATCGAGGCGCAGCAGCTTGGCCGCATCGGCCATGTGCACCAAGGCCACGCCGCGGTCGTACTCGCCCATGCCCACCTCGAAGACCCCGGTCACGGTGAAGCGCTTGAGCCGGGGCATGCTGCCGGTGGGGGTGACCACCGTCTGGGGCGTCACTACGGTGATCTTGTCGCCCGGACCGGCCCCGAGGACATTGGCCAGCTCGCGACCAAGGATAATCCGGTATGCCCCCGGCTCCAGGGGCGTCTGCTTGCCCTCGATCAGGTGATCGAGCACGTTGGAGACCGCCCGCTCGCGCTCCGGAAGGATGCCGCGAATCAGGGCGCCGCTGACGTTCTCGCCGTTGACCAGCATCGCCTGGACCTCGACGAACGGTGCGGCTCCGACCACACGGGGATGGGAAGACACCTGCCTGACCAGTTCCTGCCAGTCGGTAACGCCATTGCCCCAGGCGGAGATCGTGGCGTGGGAGGCCATTCCGAGAATGCGCTCACGGACTTCCTTGTGGAAGCCGTTCATAACGGACAGCACCGTGATCAGCGCCGTGACCCCCAGGGTGATGCCCAGCATGGAGGTCAGGGAGATGAATGAGATGAAGTGGTTGCGTCTCGTGGCCCGGGTGTAGCGCAGGCCGACGAACAGCTCGACGGGCTTGTACATGGCGGACCATTAAACCACAATTCCCCCCGCCGGATCGGCCGGGCAACACGGGCGCCGTCCCGGGCAGGCAACGGCGATCACACGGGATCAGACCGGGCTATGAGGAGTGGAGCTTTCATGAAACCGTCTGCCTTTGCTGTTCTCACGCTGAGCCTGGCCAGCACCGCCCTACCCGCCGGCGCCGATGTCCTGCTCATCGACGCCCTGGCCCAGGAGCCGCCCAATGCGCCCGCAGGCCTCCCACGTCCGGCCAACGGGGCGAGCGCCGACGAGGTGCTGGCGCGCTTCGGCGAGCCCAAGCAGCGCATCGCCCCGGTGGGCAAGCCGCCGATCGGCCGTTGGGAGTACGACGCCTTCATCGTCTATTTCGAGCGTGACCGGGTAATCACCTCCGTCGTCAAGCGCTGATCCGGCGGCCTCGCCGCCGCTCGCAGTCCGCTATTGCGCGATGTCTGGTCCGCGCTTTCTCCTTCCAGCCGAATGGGCGGCTCAATCGGGCGTGATGCTCACCTGGCCGCACCCGGGCACGGACTGGGCGAGCGACCTGGACGCGGTCGAGCGGGTCTATGTCGAGATCGCCGCAGCGGTCGCGCTCCATGAACAGGTGTTGATCGTTTGCGGGGGCCCGGCCCACCGCGTCCATGTCCAGGCCCGCCTGGACGCCGCCGCGGTCCCAGGCACGCGGGTGGTGTGGGCGATCAGTCCCTCCGACGATACCTGGGCGCGCGACCACGGCCCGCTCACGGTGCTGGATGCCGCCGGGCATGCACGTCTCCTGGACTTCCGCTTCAACGGTTGGGGCGGCAAGTTCGACGCCCGGCTCGACGATCAGATTACCGCCCGCTTGCACGCCCAGTGTGCCCTGAGTGGGGCCGAGCTGCAGTCCGTCGGGCTGGTCCTCGAAGGCGGCGCCGTCGAGACCGACGGTCAGGGCACCCTGCTCGCCACGCGCGCCTCGATCGTCACCGAGACGCGCAATCCCGGACTCGCAACCGAGGCGATCGAGGCGCGCCTGCGCGAGCTGCTGGGTCTGGAGCGCTTCCTCTGGCTGCATCACGGCAGCCTGAGCGGCGACGACACCGACGGCCATATCGATACCCTCGCCCGCTTCGCCGACCCGCAGACCATCCTCCATGTCAGCTGCTCCCCTCAGGACCCGGACCACGCCGAGATCCAGGCGATGACCCGCGAGCTGCGGCGTTTCCGCACCGCCGAGGGTCGTCCCTACCGCCTGCTGGCCCTGCCCGCCCCGGGCGAGCATCGGGATAGTGATGGGCGGCGCCTCGCCGCCAGCTACGCCAACTTCCTGATCATCGACGGTGCGGTCCTGGTGCCGGTCTACGGAGACCCCGCCGACCGCGCCGCCGTAGAGCTCATCGGTGCCTGCTTCCCGGGACGCCGGGCCCTGCCCATCGACTGCCGGGCCCTGATCCGCCAGAACGGCAGCCTGCATTGCGTGACCATGCAGCTGCCGGCCGCCCTGGCGCTGCGATCGGCGGCCACCCCAGGTGAGCTCGCAAACGGTGGCTTACCCAGGAGCTGACAGGTGAAATGGCCTGCTGCTTCATGTGCATCCTTTGCATCCTTGACCTGAACATCGCACTACGCGGTCAACCGCCGTTTCCGGGGGTGGTAGACTGGAGATCGGTTCTCCGAGCACCGCGGTCCCATGTCCGCTTCCGATACGCCCCTCCGAGTCGGCCTGGTCCAGCACAGCTGCAGCAGCGATGCCGAGCGCAACCGGGCCGCCTCTGCACAGGGCATCCGGCAGGCAGCTGCCGCAGGGGCGCAACTGGTGCTGCTTCAGGAGCTGCATTCCAGCCTGTACTTCTGCCAGAGCGAGGACGCGCACCTGTTCAATCTGGCCGAGCCGATCCCGGGCGCGGGCAGCCGGTTCTTCGGCGAGCTGGCAGCCGAGCTCCGCCTGGTCATCGTCAGCTCCCTGTTCGAGCGACGTGCCCCGGGCCTCTATCACAACACCGCCGTGGTGCTCGAGGCCGACGGCAGCATCGCCGGGCGCTACCGCAAGATGCATATCCCGGACGATCCCGGCTATTACGAGAAATTCTACTTCACCCCGGGAGACATCGGCTTTCGGCCGGTGGATACCTCGCTGGGCCGGCTGGGCGTACTGGTCTGCTGGGATCAGTGGTTCCCCGAGGCCGCCCGACTGATGGCTCTGGCCGGTGCCGAGCTGCTGCTCTACCCCACGGCCATCGGCTGGGACCCGGCCGACACAGCGCCTGAGCGCGAGCGCCAGCGCGACGCCTGGATCACCGTCCAGCGGGGGCATGCGGTAGCGAACGGCCTGCCGCTGATGGCGGCCAACCGCGTCGGGCCGGAGCCGGACCCGACCGGGCGGACCGGCGGGGCCCTGTTCTGGGGCTCATCCTTCATCTGCGGCCCCCAGGGCGAGATCCTGGCCCAGGCCGGGGATGCCGCCCAGGTGCTGGTCGCCGACATCGAGCGCGGGCGCAGTGAGGCGGTACGGCGCGTCTGGCCGTTCCTGCGCGACCGCCGCATCGACGCCTACCAGTCGCTGCTCAGGCGCTACGACGACTGAGTCGCGCGACCCATTGCCCCGAGGATGGCCTGTTGATAAACGAGCCCCAGTTCTTAATACTCGCCGCAACCCTGAGCAGGAGTTGTCCATGAGCAAGCCCGCAGAAGCGATGCACACCGACGTCCATCTCGCCATGCGCTCGATCATCCAGCGCATTGCCACCGGACCGGAGCTCAGCAAGGACATCTCCCAGGAGGAGGCCCGCCTGGCCATGAAGGCGATCCTCGACGGCGAGGTCGACGAGGTACAGGCCGCGATCTTTTTTATCGCCCTGCGCATGAAGCGCGAGACCCCGGAGGAGAACCGCGGGGTGCTCGACGCGATCCGCGCCGCCACCCTCACCATTACCGCCGAGGTCGACGAGGTGGTGGACATCGCCGACCCCTACGACGGATACAACCGCACCCTGCCCCCGGCGCCCTTCCTGCCGGCCCTGCTCGCCGAGTGCGGGGTGCCCACCGTCACCCACGGTCTGGAGGCAGTCGGGCCCAAGTACGGCGTCACCCACCGTCATGTGCTGCGTGCCGTGGGCGTGGACGTGGACCTCTCCCCCGAGCAGGCCGCCCGGCGGCTGGCCGACCCCGGCCTCCGCTGGGCCTACCTGGACCAGAGCGCCTTCTGCCCCAAGCTACACAACCTGGTGGGACTGCGCACCAAGATCGTCAAGCGCCCGGTACTGACCACGGTGGAGGTGCTTGCCAAGCCCATCGCCGGGCGCAAGAAGACGCACCTGATCACCGGTTACGTGCACAAGCCCTACCCGCCGGTCTATGCCATGCTGGCCCGCCACGTGGGCTACGATTCAGCGCTGCTGATCCGCGGCGTCGAGGGCGGCATAACCCCCTCCCTGCGCCAAGCCGGGCGCTACGTCTATTACCAGGACCGCGCCGAAGAGCAAGGCGTGGATGTGGATCCGACCACCATCGGGATCGACCAGCCGGTGCGCGCCGTGCCCCTGCCCGATGACCTGCCCAAGGCCAACCGACCCGGCGACGAGATCGCGGTGGCCGTTGATATCGAGGCCACCGCGCGCGCCGCCGCCCAGACCGGGATGCAGGCGCTACGCGGCCGGCGCGGGCCGACCTACGATGCCTTGGTGTACTCCGGAGCGCTGATCCTGCAGCACCTCGGGCGCGTGCCTTCGCTCGCCGCCGGCGCCGATCGGGTGCGCGCCGTGCTCGACTCGGGCCAGGCGGCCGAGCGCGTCCGCTGAGGATTGGCTATGACCGAGAACGGTTTCGTCCCCGTGGCCGAGCTCGGCGAGCTCGCTCCCGGGCAGATGAAGACACTCCAGCTTGGCGGGCGCCGTATCCTGCTGGCCAACGCCGAGGGCAGCTACTACGCCGTCGACGAGATGTGCAGCCATGAGGACTATTCCCTGGCGCTCGGCTGCATCAAGGGCCGACGGATCAAATGCTCCCTGCACGGCAGCTATTTCGATCTGGCGAGCGGCGAGCCCACCGACGAGCCGGCCTGCGAGCCCATCCGCACCTACCCGGTCAAGCTGGCCCACGGCAAGATCTGGGTCGACCCCAGCTGAGCCACGCCGCGGCGGCGTCCAGGCCACCTGCCTGAACATGACACGGCTGCCGCATACGCCAGCGGTGACAGATCTGTCATGACAGACCGGCGGCCGGATGGCGGCCCAGTCGAGGCTCCGGCGGCAAATCCGTAAACATCCCGCCCCGGTGGCCCCTGACCGGGCGCCGAACAGGTCATTTCGCCGTCGCTTTGGCCCCCTGCGACACTTGGCATGGCTTTCGCACTACAAACCCCGGACGACCCCCAGGCCTACATCCAGCATGGCTGCGCGGCATGGTCGATCAAGGAAGTGTGCCTGCCCCTCGGCGCACCGATAGCTCCCATCGGGGGCGGCATGCGGTGGATTGGCGACGCCGCCGCAGCTCGCTGAGCGGACCCCGTGCGCCCCGGCCGACAGGACAAGACCCCACAGGATTGGGAGGCACGCGGTCTGCGGACCCTGCGGCCTCGGCATGATCGCATCCTCGTGCGACGTTTGGGCGACCTTGGGTCGCCCTTTTTTTTGCTCCGTCCGGATTCAGCCGGCGCTATCCCGGGCCCCGGCGTTGAGCCGCCGTAGCCCTCGCAGGTGCCGGTACAGGGTTCTCTCGGAGATGCCGAGCATGGCCGCGGCCCGGGCCCGGTGGCCCTGGGTGCTCCTCAGGGCGTCCAGTACCTCGCGCTCATCGGGTGCCGCGCCCTTGCGCGAGATCAGGCGCTCGGGCGCGAGCACGGCCGCGCGTGCGGCCCAAGGTGGTGCGGCGCCAGGCCGGGCGTTGCCCAGCTCGTAGCGGCTCCCCGATTCGGGGTGGTCGCTCAGCACCAGATACTGGGCCGTCAGCATCTCGCCGTCGGCCAGGATCACCGCCCGCTCCAGGACATTGCGTAGCTCGCGCACATTGCCAGGGTAGTCGTGCTCGAGCAGGGCCTCAATGATGTTCGGGGCCAGGGGCAGGTGCATCTCGCCATGCGCCATGCGCCCCAGCAGATGCTCGGCGAGCGTCGGGATATCGTCCTTTCGATCGCGCAGCGGCGGGATCAGGATGGGAAATGCCGAGAGCCGGTAGTAAAGGTCCTCGCGCAGCCGATTGTCCTTCACCATCGCCTGGGGGTCCCGGTTGGTCGCCGCCACCACGCGCACGTCAACCTTGCGGTAGGCGGTCCCGCCAATGCGGCGGATGGTGCCCGTCTCCAGCACGCGCAACAGCTTGGTCTGCAGCTCCAAGGGCAGCTCGCAGACCTCGTCGATGAACAGGGTGCCCCCGTTGGCCGCCTCGAACAGGCCGTCCTTGGTCGTCCCGGCGCCCGTGAAAGACCCTCGCTCATGGCCGAACAGCTCGCTCTCGATCAGGTTCTCCCCGAGCGTGCCGCAATCCACGACCACGAAGGGACCGTCGGCACGGGTGGAGTAGCGGTGCAGGTACTGGGCAGCGCACTCCTTGCCGACCCCGCTCTCGCCCAGCAGCAACACGGTAGTCTGGGTCGGCGCCACCCGCTGCAGCAGACTCACTACCCGCAGCATGTTGCGCGAGCGCCCGATCAGCAGCGATTCCTCGGTCACGCTGCGCACCGGGCACAGCGACTCGCCGATGAACTCGATCCTGCCCCGGGCATCGAGCAGTGGCGTGGCTGTGATCTGCACGCGCTCCTCGTGTCCGGCCTGGTCGTAGTGCAGATGCATGACCTGCACCGCCTGCCCGGTCCTCAGCACCTCCTCCACCGGGCAATGCTCGCCGTGGGCGCTGCAAGGCTCCGAGGAGCGGTGCGAGACCTCATGACAAAGCCGGCCGACGATGTCCTGCTCGCTGAAGCCGTAGTGCTCGCCGTAGCGATTGTTGGCGACCAGAATCCTGTAGTCGCGGTCGATGACAACGAAGGGCTCCGGGAAGCTGTTGATGACCTGCTGGCAGGACGGCTCGGACGGTTTGCGGCTCACGATAAGCTCCTCGGGCGGGCCCTGTTGTTCTTGTTTGAGTGTCACTCTGACTTTCTGCCAGCCCGCCCCCTCTGTCAAGCAGGGTAGATTATTAAGTACTTAATTACTCGATGAAAACTTGTGTATCCCGGCCAGTCCAGCCACTATGCTTGGCGTGCCGGGGCCCCCGGTCGCACCGCCCTGCGAGGTTTCCCATGATCCGCATGCTGCTGCTTGCGCTGGCGCTCACACTCTCCGCCTCCGCCCATGCCCGAGCCACCTTCGTGCAGACCCCCTATGAGGCCCAGAAGGCAGTCTTCGACTTCTATTTCGACGAGCCGGCAAAGATCGACACCGCCCTGTACTGGCTGCGCTCGCTCATCAATCCCCTGATGGCAGCGCCTTATGATCTGCCCCCCGAGGCCCTGAGCATCGTCGTGGTGATCCATGGCACCGAGATCGTCACCCTCGCCACGCGTAACTACCAGAAATACAAGGACACCGTGGAGCGCATGCGCTATTACGCCGAGATGGGGGTGTCGTTCAAGGTCTGCGCGCTGGCCGCCCACGACTATGGCTACACCCTGGACGACTTCCCGGACTTCGTGCAGGTGGTACCCTCGGCCCTGACGGAGCTGGCCCACTGGCAATCCAAGGGCTACGCGCTCATCACTCCCCAGGTGCTGGAGAAGAAGTACAGCGTCGAGGAGATCCGATAGCCCGAGCCCGCATTTCTCACCAACCTCCTGCTGCGGCGCCCGACCTGCGCGCGTCTACGGCGTTGCGCGCGGCCCGCGTGCTCGACGTACTGTCAAGTACGCCTGCGCGCCCGGTCGGTCGCGCGCCTTGTATCCACACGCATCTCGGACGCCTCGCGACGAGCCCTGGTGAGAAACGCGGGCTAGCACCCGCTCCCCGGCGGGTTTTCCGCTACAATCGCGCACTTCTCCCGCCAGGCGCGGCTGCTGCCTCATGCTTTCCGTCGAAAACTTGTCCTGCGTGCGCGGTGACCGCTGTCTGTTCAAGGAGCTGAATTTCTCCCTGGAGAGCGGCGAGCTGCTCTACGTGCACGGTCACAACGGCAGCGGCAAGACCACCCTGCTACGCATGCTGTGCGGGCTAATGCTGCCGGAAGAGGGAGAAGTGCGCTGGAACGGGGCAAATGTCCGCGGTCTGCGCGAGGAGTACACCAAGGACGTCCTCTATCTCGGCCACAAGAACGGCATCAAGGGCGACCTCACCGGACTGGAGAACCTGAGGATCTCCTCCATCTTGGACGGCTTCGAGCTGGCCGAGTCGGACGCCTGGAAAGCACTGGAGGACATAGGGCTGGACGGCCATGAGGACCTGCCGACCAAGGTGCTGTCCCAAGGGCAGAAGCGGCGGGTCGCTCTGGCCAGGCTGCTGGTCAACCAGGCCAAGCTCTGGGTCATGGACGAGCCCTTCACCGCCCTGGACAAGGGCGCAGTAGCGCTGCTGCAGTCGGTAATCGGCGCACACCTGGACAAAGGCGGGCTGGTGGTGCTGACCACCCATCAGGAGGTGCCCTTGACATCCGGCCGCGCTCGCCGGCTCAAGCTGGGCTGGAGGGATTGAGCCCATGCTGAAGGTGTTTCTCTGGGTCGTGAGACGCGACCTGATCCTGAGCATGCGTCGGCGCTCCGACGTCGCCACCGCGCTCTTCTTCTTCGTGATCGTGGTCAGCCTCTTTCCGCTCGCCATCGGGCCGGAGCTCGACACGTTGAGGAAGATCGCTCCGGGTGTGGTCTGGGTGGCGGCCCTGCTGGCCTCAATGCTGTCGCTGGAGCGACTGTTCGCCGCCGACCACGCCGACGGCACCCTGGAGCAGATGCTGCTAACGCCCCAGCCGGTTGCGTTGCTGGTCCTGGCAAAGGTCATCGCCCATTGGCTGGTCACGGGTCTGCCGCTGGCGCTCATGGCGCCCCTGCTGGGTCTGCAGTACGACCTGTCCTGGCAGGCACTCGGCGTGCTCATCGCCTCCCTGCTGGTAGGCACCCCGGCGCTCAGCCTGATCGGGGCCATTGGCGCCGCCCTGACCCTGGGAGTCCGCGGCGGGGGAGCGCTGGTGTCGCTGTTGGTATTGCCCCTGTACGTCCCGGTGCTAATCTTCGGGGCGGGCGCGGTGGAGGCCAACATTTCCGGGCTGGGCGAGCAGAGCCACATGTCGATGCTCGGGGCCATCCTGGTGCTTGCCCTGGTGCTGGCCCCGCTCGCTACCGCGGCGGCCCTGCGGGTGTCGGCCGAGTGACCGGCTTCGAGACGTTTCCGGAGCCGACAGGCTTCTGATGGAGAGAAGCGATCAGTGGTTCAGGGAACCGCCTTTGCGGAAGGGAGTCTTCTTAGGGTACCCTTCCGCGGATCGTCAACGCTGAGCAACTCGACTGCATGAGCTCCCGCAGCATTAGCTGGTTCAAGTTCTCGTCGCCTGCTACCTTCTATCCCCTGGCCGGGCGCCTGGTGCCCTGGTTTACGGGGCTGGCTGTGGTCCTGATCGCCGTCGGGCTTTACATGAGCTTCGGCGTGGCCCCCACCGATTACAAGCAGGGCGAGGGCTACCGGATCATCTTCGTCCACGTGCCGGCGGCCTGGATGTCCATGTTCATCTACGTGGTCATGGCTGGCTGGGCAGCGGTCGGATTGATATTCAACACCCGGATGTCCAGCATGATGGCCCAGGCCCTGGCCCCTACCGGCGCCATGTTCACCTTTCTCGCCCTCTGGACCGGCTCCTTCTGGGGCAAGCCCATGTGGGGCACTTGGTGGGTGTGGGACGCGCGCCTGACCTCCGAGCTGATCCTGCTGTTCCTCTATATCGGATTCATGGCCCTGCAGGCCTCGATCGAAGACCCCCGACGGGCGGACCGGGCCGGCGCCATTCTGGCGCTGGTGGGGGTGGTGAACATCCCCATCATCTATTTCTCCGTGAAGTGGTGGAACACCCTGCACCAGGGCGCGAGCATCCGTATCGGCCAGGAATCCACCATGGCCGTGACCATGCTGTGGACCATGCTGATCATGGCCCTGGGCTTCTGGATGTATTCCATCGCGGTGGTCCTGTCCCGGGTGCGCTGCATCATCCTGGAGCGCGAGCGCAACGCCACTTGGGTGGCCGAGCTGATCAAGGAGGAGCGATGAAAGGGCTGTCTGAATTCTTCTACATGGGCGGCTACGCCCTCTACGTCTGGGGCTCCTTCGGTGTGACCGCGCTGCTGATGGCCGTTGAGCCCATCCTGGTGAGAAGCCGCCGGCGGGCCGTGTATCAGCGCCTGGCCCGCATGGCGCGTGCGGAGGCATCGAGCAAGCGATGAAGCCTAGACACAAACGATTCGCAGTGATCCTGGCCGGGTTGGTCGGCCTGGGTCTGGTAGCTGCCCTGGTGCTCAACGCCATGAAGGGCAGCATCTCCTACTTCTTCTCCCCCACCGAGGTGGCGGAGGGCAAGGCACCGCCGAACCACGTGTTCCGCCTCGGCGGACTGGTCGAGAAGGGCAGCCTGAAGCGCGAGGGGGATGGCCTGACAGTGCACTTCACCGTCACCGACACAGCCAAGAGCATCCAGGTGGCCTACACCGGCATACTTCCAGATCTGTTCCGGGAGGGCCAGGGCATGATCGCCCAGGGCAAGATGGGGCCCGGCGGAGAGTTCGTGGCCGATGAGGTGCTGGCCAAGCATGATGAGAACTACATGCCGCCCGAGGTGGCCAAGGCCCTGGAAACGGCTCACCAGAAGAACGCGGCGAAGCTGTAACCGACGCGCCGGGTAAGTCAGGTTGCGAAGCGACTTGACATAGCAGGGGGCTGTGTCCACCGATGGCAGGCAGGCAGACAACGCCAGCCTGATCTACAGGACTGAGCCGCCGTGCGTCGCCGGACGCCCTGCGCGGCGTCCCCTCCGGCCTGCCCGCCTGAGCCCCTGGGGGCCCTCGAGCCCCGGGACCCGGTTGGCGGGCGAGTACCTTCGGATTCGCTACACTCTCCCGAGCACGCGGCCCGCGCCATGCCCATGACAGCCCCAGCACAACCCTTGTCCGAAGAACCTCTGAGCCCCCTCGACGCCCCCCCGCTGCCGCGGCGACCGGGCGAGCGCATGCAATGGGGACGGCTGCACGGTGCCGGTGCCTCGCTCGCCATTGCCGCCGCGGCGAGGCGCCACCAGGGGCTACTGCTGCTGATCGCCCCAGATGTCCAGCGGGCCACCAGCCTGGAGAGAGACCTCGGCTTCTTTCTGGCCGGTGAGGCAATCCCGGTGCTGCAGTTTCCCGACTGGGAGACCCTGCCGTATGACGTCTTCTCGCCGCTGCCTGAGCTGGTCTCGCAGCGGTTGCTGACCCTGCATCGGCTGGCGTCCGTCCGCAAGGGGGTACTGATCGTGCCGGTCGGCACCCTGGCACAGCGCCTGCCGCCGCGGGCCTATCTGGACGCCCACAGCTTCGTGCTCGACGTGGGGGACAGCCTTGACATCGAGCAGACCCGGCTGCGCCTGGAACGGGCCGGCTACAGCTGCGTCTCCCAGGTGATGAGCCATGGGGAGTTTGCGGTCCGCGGCTCCCTGCTGGATGTCTTCCCCATGGGCAGCGAGGCCCCCCTGCGCATCGATCTCTTGGACGAGGAGATCGACTCGATCCGCACCTTCGACCCCGAGACCCAGCGCTCCCTGGCAAAGGTCGAGCAGGTCCACCTGCTGCCGGCGCGCGAGATCCCGCTCGACGAGGATGGCATCAGCCGCTTCCGCCAATCCTACCGCACCCGTTTCCAGGGCGATCCCCAGCGCAGCCTGATCTACCGGGGGGTGAGCGCCGGCAGTCCCCGGGCGGCATCGAGTATTACCTGCCGCTGTTTTTCTCCGAGACCGCCAGTCTGCTCGACTACCTGCCTGCCGAGCTGCTCGCTGCCCATTTCGGCAGCTTGGCCGAGGATGCGCAGGGCTTCATGGCCGGCGTGCGGGAGCGCTACGAGAGCCGCCGCCACGACATCGAGCGCCCCTTGCTACCGCCCGAGGCCTTGTATCTGGACGCCACCGAGCTGTCCGCCCGGCTCAAAGCGGTGCCCACTGTGCGCATCGAGCGCGAGGAGATCGGCGAGCGTCCCAAGGGCTACGCCCAGGCGGTGAACTTCGCGACCCGGCTGCCGCCGCCGCTGGGTCTGCAGGCCCGGGCCGCCAGACCCGCGGGCCTGCTCGAGGACTTCATGGCCCAGCACCACGGGCGGCTGTTGTTTCTCGCCGAGAGCGCCGGGCGCCGGGAGCTGCTGCTCAGCACCCTGCGTGGCTATGACATCCGCCCTGCCCCGGCCGAGGGCTGGGCGGCCTTCCTGGCCGGCGAGGCGCGGGCGGCGATCACTGTCGGGCCGCTCGAGGAAGGGATCTGGACGGACCATGACGGCCTGGCGCTCATCACCGAGACCCAGCTGCTCGGGGAGCGCGTGCGCCAGACCCGCCGGCGCCGAACGAGTGCGCGCGACCCGGACCAGGTGGTGCGCAACCTCACCGAGCTCAGCATCGGCGCCCCGGTGGTCCACGAGAACCACGGCGTGGGCCGCTATCGGGGTTTGCTGTCCCTCGAGGTGGGCGGTGCCCAAACCGAATTCCTGACCATCGAGTACGCCCAGGGCGACAAGCTCTATGTTCCGGTCGCCTCGCTGCACCTGATCAGCCGCTATACCGGGGTTTCCCCCGAGAGCGCGCCACTGCACCGTCTCGGCGGCGAGCAATGGGACCGGATCAAGCGCAAGGCCGCCCAGCAGGCCCGCGACGTGGCTGCGGAGCTGCTGGAGATCTACGCCCGGCGCGCGGCGCGCGAGGGCATGGCCTGCCCGGCTCCGGACGCCGACTATGCGGCCTTCGCGGCGGCCTTCCCGTTCGAGGAGACCCCCGACCAGCTTCAGGCCATAGAGGCGACCCTGGAGGACATGGAATCGCCCCGCCCCATGGACCGGGTGGTGTGCGGCGACGTCGGCTTCGGCAAGACCGAGGTCGCGATGCGCGCGGCCTTCCTGGCAGTGCACGCGGGGCGCCAGGTGGCGGTACTGGTACCCACCACCTTGCTGGCGGAGCAGCACTATCGCAACTTCTCCGACCGGTTTGCCGACTCGCCGGTGTGTGTGGAGAGCCTGTCGCGGTTCCGCTCGGCCAAGGATCAGAAGAAGGTCATCGACGGGCTCGGCAACGGCAGCGTCGATATCGTCATCGGCACCCACAAGCTGTTGCAGGCGAGCATCCGCTTCAAGAATCTGGGCCTTGCGATCGTCGATGAGGAGCACCGTTTTGGCGTGCGCCACAAGGAGCGGCTCAAGGCCCTGCGCAGCGAGGTCGACGTGCTGACCCTGACCGCCACCCCGATCCCGCGCACGCTCAACATGGCGATGTCGGGCCTTCGCGACCTCTCGGTGATTGCCACCCCTCCGGCCTCGCGCCACCCCATCAAGACCTTCGTCGGCCAGTGGAGCGATGCGCTGATCACCGAGGCCTGTCAGCGCGAGATCAAGCGCGGCGGCCAGATCTATTTCCTGCACAACGAGGTGGAGAGCATCGCCAGGATGGCGGCCAGCCTGGAGATGCTGCTGCCCCAGGCCAGGATCGCCGTGGCCCACGGCCAGATGCGCGAGCGCGAGCTCGAGCAGGTGATGCGCGACTTCTATCACCAAAGGGCGAACCTGCTGGTGTGCACGACCATCGTCGAGAGCGGCATCGACGTGCCTACCGCCAACACCATCATCATCAACCGCGCGGACAAGCTCGGTCTCGCCCAGCTGCATCAGCTACGCGGCCGGGTCGGGCGCTCCCATCACCGCGCCTATGCCTATCTGCTCACGCCGCCGCCCAAGGCCATGACCCCGGATGCGGCCAAGCGTCTGGAGGCGATCGAGGCGCTGGAGGAGCTGGGCGCGGGCTTCACCCTGGCCACCCACGACCTGGAGATCCGTGGGGCGGGTGAGCTGCTCGGCGACGAGCAGAGCGGCCAGATCCAGGAGGTGGGCTTCACGCTCTACAGCGAGCTGCTGGAGCGAGCCGTGCGGGCGATCAAGGCCGGCCGGCAGCCCGAGCTCGATCGACCTCTGGACCACGGGACCGAGATCGACGTGCAGATCCCCGCCCTGCTGCCGGCGGACTACCTGCCCGACGTGCACACCCGGCTGGTGATGTACAAGCGTATCGCCAGCGCTGCCGACGAGGAGGAGCTGCGCGAGCTGCAGGTTGAGATGATCGACCGCTTCGGGCTGCTCCCGGAGCCGGCCAGGAGCTTGTTCACGATCACCGGGATCAAGCTCAAGGCCACCCCCATGGGCGTACGCAAGATCGAGGCGGGTCCCCAGGGCGGACGCCTGCTGTTCGAGGAGCAGGCCAACATCGATCCCGCCCGTCTGATCCACCTGATCCAGTCTCGCCCCAAGGAGTTTCGCCTCGACGGGCCGACAACCCTCAAGCTCGTTGCGGCCATGCCCGCCCCGGAAGACCGCCTCGGTCGCGTGGAGGAGGTGCTCGATAGGCTGGGCGGAGCGGATGCTAGGGGCTAGGGGCTAGGGGCTAGGGGCTAGGGGCTAGGGGCTAGGGGCTAGGGGCTAGGGGCTAGGGGCTAGGGGCTAGGCGAAGCAGAGGGTAACGGGGATCGCTCCCGATGCAAGCCCTCTCCCGGACAAGGAAGGGTCCCAGGTTAGAATGGCGCACTCCCGTCCGGAACAGGCTCATGCTTCATATACGTATCGCGCTTCTACTGTGTCTCGCCGGTCTGCTGCCCCTGTGGTCGGTGGCCCGAGCCGATCCCGCGGACCACTGGTACAAGGTCGAGCTCATCGCTTTCGAGCGACTGGACGGCCCGTCCGCGGGCGGCGAAGTCTGGCCCACGGATCCCGAACAGCCCGACTGGCACAACGCCGTGGCGTTGCAGCCCAACACCAGTGGTGAGCCGATCCCGTTCGAGCGCCTGGCGCGGAAGGACGATGAGCTGGGACCGCATCTCTGGTCCCTCTCGCGCGCCCGTAGCGGGGTGCGCCCGCTGATCCACCGCGCCTGGGTCCAGCCGATTGGGCCCGCGCGCGCGGCAAGCGCCGTCTATCTGCGCAGCTCGGGCTCGGTCGATACCGACGAGGCGGCCGGCGCGGGCCGGGACATCGGCGCTACCGCTCGGATGGAGGGCACCATCACCCTGAGCCGCAGCCGCTTCCTGCATGCCCACGTGGATCTGCTGCTGCGACGGCCCGGGGCATCCAAAGAGAACGGAGCCGCTGGGATGCAGACCTACCGACTCCAGGCCGACCGACGCATGCGCGTCGGCGAGCTGCACTATATCGACCATCCCGCCATGGGCCTGCTGATAAAGGTCACACGCCTCGGCCCGGCCGTGGACGATGAGCCGAGCGACGCCGGGGCCGCGCCGGCCGGCGGGACCTGAGCGCTGCCGTCCGTCGGGGAAGACACCCGCCCCGGACCGGGCCGGCCGACACCGCCCTGCGACCAGAGGCCGCCCGCGGGAATCCGGCCGGCCCGTCGTCTGCTGCCGCAGATCACTTGGTGAAGTGCGACTCCTCCACCAGCACCGGGTAGACCATCCCGAAGCCCAGGTCCTTGTCGGCCACCAGCTTGCCCTCGGCGAGCACTACATCGCCCACGGCCGGGACCTCCCCCGTGCAGCGGAAGATGATATCGCGGGTCTTCGCATCACCCGTGCCGTCCTGGATGTGCACCCAGTTCGCGCTCATGATCTGCTTCAAGACCTTCACGACCCGCCCGTGCACCTTCACGGTCTGGCCATTGAGCTCGCTCTTGCGCGCGTAGAGCTCCGCTACCGTGTAGCCACCCTCGGCCTTCTCCACCGGCTCCACCGGCACGGCAGGCGCCTGGCTGGCGACCGGATGACCGGCAGCGGGCGGTTGCCCAACCGCCGGCTGACCCGTAGCGGGTGCGGCGGCACCGGTGCCCGAGCCTATGGCCCCGACGAACAGGATGCGGTCGAAGGTGCGGTGCAGCGTGCTGCTGGAGAAGTCCTTCATCCACATCTGCTCGGCGAAGTTGACCTTATCCCCCTTGCTGATGGACGTCGGAGGCCCGGCGATCCAGAACGGCTCGGCCCCCTCGTCGATCTTGGCGTAGGTGTACCCGCCGCTGTTCATGGTCTCGAGCACCACGCCACTGTGGGACGCCCCGGCGAAGACCGACGAGACGACGGCCGATAGCAGCGCTGCTGCGCACCACTTGAGCGGAGAATTGTTCATACGGATGGTCCTTATGGGCTGTGGCGCCGGATCGAAGCGCCCGGTGGAGGAAACTGTAGCCTGCAGCGGGTCCGGCGACGCCCGGCCCGCACACCCGGCTAACATAAGCGCCCCGCCGCAGCCTAGCAATGGCCTCTTGCCCAGGTTATCTCTCCCGGGTGTCCCGATCGGCCCCTGGAAGGACAAAGACCATCCGCTCCCGGCCAGCTTTGGTCGTGCTGGTCGCCGATCCCTCCCGGACCTGTCGATCGGCGCTCAGCGGTCATCGAGCACCGAGAGGTAGGCGAGCAGGTTCTCCACCTCTCGGTCGGGGATCCGGCGAAACAGTGCGGCGTCGTCCGGATCAGCGTCGTGCAGGCGCTTGCCTTCGCGATAGTGCTGGATCTGGCGCTTCAGATAGAGGCTGTGCTGCCCGGCCAGCAACGGCATGCCGCGCTCGCTCTCACGTCGCCCCTCCCCCCCGTGGCAGCTGCGGCACTCGCGCACATACAGCCGCTCACCTGCCGCCACGTCGCCGGGATAGCGCGGAATGTTGATGACCTTATCCGCTTCCAGCAACCGGTCGAGCGCGTTGAAGCCCTTTGTTGGGGCAAGTCCGGCAAGCTTGGTCGGCAGGTCGATCCGCGACAGATAGGCAGCGATCTGCACCACGTCCTCTTCCGGCAGCTCGCGCTCGGTGGTGTAAGGAAACATCGGGATGTTGATACGCTGCCGCGCCTTGAAGGCCCGCAGCTGGCTCGCGATGTACTTGGCGCTCTGGCCGGCCAGTCTCGGATATTCGCCGTCCGGCGACCCTTTGCCGAGCGCACCGTGGCAGCCAGCGCAGGTCTCGTTGATCTCGTCCGCGTAGTCCATGTCCAGCTCGACCCCGATGTCGCTTCCGGACGCCCGCGCCACAGGGAGGCCGGTCACCAGCACCAGGCCGGCGGCCAGCAACCGACAACCCCAAGCCGCAAATCGCTTCATCGCTCGCCCTCCGACCAGATCCCGCGATTATTGGCAAGCGGTGGCACCCTGCCCTTGATCTTGATCAGGTCCGAAATCTCCGACAGGCTGCTAGCCTGCGCGCCGCGCGCCTCCAGGACGCCGACGTTGCTGAGGCCACGGGCCTGCCCCCTCCTGGCCTGGGCATTTGGCCCGACCCGGGCCCCGGCAGTCGCTGGGGTCATTCCCGGCCGACAGCCCCCGCATCGTCAGACGCGTGAGATATCCCCCAGCGCAGGGTGGGATTTGACCAAAATCAAGGAGGCGCCCACCGTCCAGCTACAAACTCCGAGCCCGGTAGCGGAGGCTCGACTGCACTGCTCGTCGCCGAGGAGCGGCCCTCCGCCTGGCATAAAGAGAACCGAGAGGGTCCGAATCGATGAACACCCGAAGGAGAATGCTATCCCTGCTGTTGGGGATCGGAGTCGGGCTGGTATCAACCGCCAGCGCCTGGTCGTCCGAATCCCTGGACGACGTCATGAAACGCCGCAACCTGACGCAGAAAGACATACTGGCGGCGGCCAAGACCTACACCCCGAGCGGCGGACGCGACGAGTTCCTTGCCTTCAGCTCGGGCGGCCAGAGCGGGCAGGTGATCGTGTACGGCATACCGTCCATGCGCATCCTCAAGTACATCGGCGTGTTCACACCGGAGCCCTGGCAGGGCTACGGCTTCGACGACGAGTCGAAGGCGGTGCTGGCCGAAGGGCGCGTCGAGGGCAAGGACATCACCTACGGGGACACCCACCACCCGGCCCTGTCCGAGACCAACGGCGAGTATGACGGCCAGTACCTGTTCATCAACGACAAGGCCAATCCGCGCATTGCGGTGATTGACCTGCGGGACTTCGAGACCAAGCAGATCGTGGTCAACCCGCTGTTCCGCTCCGAGCACGGCGGCGCCTTCGCGACCCCCAGCACCGAGTACGTGATGGAGGGCACCCAGTATGCCGCGCCCTACAAGGACGTCGGCTTCGTGCCCCTCGAGCAGTTCAACGACAAGTACCGCGGCGGCCTGACCTACTGGAAATTCGACAGGGCGAAGGGTCGTCTCGACCTGGACAACTCCTTCACCTTCGAGGCTCCCGCCCTACAGCCAGGACCTGTCCGACGCGGGCAAGAAAGACAGCTACGGCTGGGGCTTCACCAACTCCTTCTGCACCGAGCGTTATGTCGGCGGGATCGAGCGCGGACGCCCGCCCTTCGAAGCCGGCTGCTCCTCTAAGGATACCGACTTCCTGCACGTCACCAACTGGAAGAAGGCCGAAGAGCTGGTCAAGTCCGGCAAGGTCGAGAAGCGCAACGGAATGTACCTGATCAGCATGGAGCAAGCCGTTGCCAACGGTCTCCTGTACCTGGTGCCGGAGCCCAAGAGCCCCCACGGCGTGGACGTGTCCCCCGACGGCAAGCTCATCGTCGTCTCCGGCAAGCTCGACAGCCATGCCTCGGTTTACAGCTTCGACAAGATCCAGAAGGCGATTGCCGCGGGCAAGTTCGAGGGCAAGGACCCCTACGGCATCCCGATCATCGCCATGAAGGACGCCCTGCACACCCAGGCGGAGCTGGGTCTCGGCCCCCTGCACACCCAGTTCGACTCCAGGCCCTGCGTGGCCTACACCTCGCTCTACGTGGACTCCATGGTAGCGAAGTGGAACTACTGCACCGGCAAGGTCCTGGACAAGATCGCCATCCAATACAACATCGGCCACCTGGCGACGATGGAAGGCGACACGGTCAGCCCCAAGGGCCATTACCTGGTGGCACTGAACAAGCTGGCCATCGACCGCTTCGACCCGGTGGGGCCGCTGCACCCGCAGAACCACCAGCTCATCGACATCAGTGGCGACAAGATGGAGCTGGTGTACGACATGCCGCTGCCCCTGGGTGAGCCGCACTACGTGGTGGCCATAGCCGTGGACAAGCTCCGGCCCGAAATACGCTACAAGTCCGGATGGAACAGCCGCACCGACGAGAAGTCGCCCTATGCGACCCGCGCCGGCCGCGAGACGACCGAGCGGACCTGCGATGCCACTGGCCATTGCACGGTCGTAGTCAACGGCACCGTCATCCGCTCCCATATCAATCCCGAGATCATCGAGGCCGAGGCGGGGGATACGGTCAGCATCCACCTGACCAACATGGAGCGGGCGGAGGATGAGACGCACGGTTTCGCCATGTACGGCCACAACGTGCAGCTGTCCATCGAGCCCGGCAAGACCTCGTCCACCACCTTCGTGGCCGACAAGGCGGGGGTCTATCCATACTACTGCACGGAGTTCTGCTCTGCGCTGCACCTGGAGATGCAGGGCTACCTGCTGGTCCGGCCCAAGGGCTACAAGGCCGAGAAGGTGGCCATGACGGAAGGCACCATCTACAGCAAGGCCGACTACGAAAAGCAGGTCGCGACCAACCTGGAGACCCAGGCGGTAATCGATCAGGTCGTGGGCTTCATCACCAGCCACAACTTCAAGGACTTCCCCACCGTCGTGGGCCTGGTGGATGACGCCACCGACCAGCTCGGCTTTGCCAAGGGGGCGAAAGAGAAGGCCGAGGCCGCTGCCGCCAAGGCAGACTGGCAAAACGCCATGCTCTGGGCAAACCAGTGGTGGCAGTATCAGGTGAAGACCGCGGACCTCGGTCTGCGCGCCAAGACGTACCTGGAGCAGAACGACGCGAAATTGCTCCAGTAGCCGTCCTGCATCGTCGTCAACCGTAGAACGAGGGGGGCGCAAGCCCCCCTCCCAGTCTGGGGCCAGCAAGCCCCTTCTTTAGGTGAGGTTATGTCATGAAACTGAATGCCCTTCTCCCAGCGACCTGCCTGTTGGCTTTGGCGGTGGTCACGCCCGCTCGGGCGATGGATGGCGCCGAGCTGTTCAAGACCAAGACCTGCATCGCCTGTCACGGCAAGGATGCCAAGACCCCGATCATGCCCATCTATCCCAAACTGGCTGGGCAGAACGCCGATTACCTGTTCAACCAGATGAAAGACATCAAGAGCGGTGCCCGCAGCAACGGCCAGACCGCAGCCATGAAGGGTGTGATGCCCCTGGTGTCCGAGGAAGAGATGCGCACCATCGCGGACTGGCTCGCAACCCAGAAATAGGCGAGGCGGCAATGGCGTATTTCACCGTTTGACTAGGATCAAGGTGCCTGCGCCCAAAGCCCCTAAAGTAGTCGACCAAGGAGGCGGGAAACGTCGATCCGCCTCGGAGACTGAGTCGACTGAAACAGCATCGCCCGGGGTCCGCCGGGTGCGGCCGGAAATTAAGCGAGTGGAGATCTGCTATGCGTAAACATCCGATCATCAAGGGCATTGCGATCGCGCTGGGCGTGGTGTTCGCCGGTGCGGCGCTTGCCTGGAACGAGGCGGGAGGCGAGAAGGATGAGGCCCTGCATTTGAAAGGCGACGCCGAGCGTGGCCGTGACGTCTTCGAGGTCTGCTCCGCCTGCCACCTGCCGGAAGGCTGGGGCACCAAGGACGGGACCTTTCCCCAGCTCGCGGGCCAGCATGCCAGCGTCATCATCAAGCAGCTCGCCGATATCCGTGCGTTGAACCGCAACAATCCCACCATGTACCCGTTCGCCTTGCCGAGTCAGATCGGCGGCCCCCAGGCACTGGCGGATGTGGTCGCCTATATCGAGAAGCTGCCGATGACGCCCGACAACGGTGTCGGACCCGGCACGGATCTGGAGCTCGGCCAGAAGCTGTTCAAGGAGAACTGCGTGAAGTGCCACGGCGAGCAGGGCGAGGGTAACGAAGAGAAGTTTTATCCCCGTATCCAGGGCCAGCACTACCAGTACATCCTGCGCCAGTTCCGCGAGATCAAGGGCGGCTTGCGCAAGAATGCCAACCCGGACATGGTCAAGCAGGTGCACGGCTTCTCCGAGCGCGACCTGCTGGCAGTCTGCGACTATGCCTCGCGCATCAAGCCGCCGGCGAGCATGTTGGCCAAGTCGGCCGACTGGAAGAATCCGGACTTCCAGTGATCGGAGCCGCCCAGGGGCCCCGGGATGGACGCGCCGCGAACTGAGCCAAGCGCCGACCCCGGGGCACCCCACAGGCCCACCGGGCAAGCTCAGGCATTCGGAAGAGCTGCCGTCTCGAACGGACTCCCAACCGATTCGCCATAGGCCCGTCATGAACGCAGTCACCGCCAAAGCCAATCCACTGGTCTACCTGCTCGTCGCCGCGGGGATCGGTCTGCTGGCGGCCATCTATTATTCGCCGATCTGGTGGGTCTCTCTCACGGCGCCCAACTACCCGCCAGAGGCCTTTCCCAACGGGGTCCGCATCGAATTCCAGATGAACGGCGTCTTCAACGGCTGCACCAAGGTGGAAAAGCGCGAGATACGAGAGGAGGAAACGCTCGACTGCGTCCACGAGATGGACACCATCAACCATTATGTCGGGATGTATCCCATCGCCGCCGGAGGCGTGATCGAGCGGGCGTTCTCGCCGTTCCTGGTCTCCATGCTCGGAGTCATGCTAGCAGGATTCATGATCCCGACGCCGCGCCTGCGCATGGGTGTGATGGCGGCGGCCTTCACGATCCTGGCGGCCTGGATGTCTCTGTACTACTACGGCTCGGGCGGCATCAAGTACCAGAACCAGGGCTATCTGGACGCGCTGGTGACCTCCCTGGACCAGTCCGCCGGCGAGGAGGAGGCCCAGGAGCTCACCCCGGGGCAGGCCCTGATTGCCCGACTCAAGCGGGAGCTCGCCGAGAGCATGGCAAAGGAGCGCGCGGGTGCCCCCGCGGCTACCCAGCCGGTATCCTCCGAGAAGCAGCGCTACATCGACAACTTGAAGGTGACCTTCGAGAAAGACCAGGAGCATCGAGGGACCCATCAGCCCTGGATCGGCAGCGGCAGCCAGATCCTCGCCTGGCACTATGGCAAGAGCCTGGGGCGTTATTTCAACAACCCCCAGGAGATCCGCCCCATGGTGGCCAAAATGAGCGGCTTCGCCCACGGCGTGTTCTGGGCGCTGCTCGGCGCCATGGCACTGCTGGTCTGGGGTGCCCGCAAGAACGGTGGCCCGCTGTACTGGCTGCTGGTGCTGGTGCCCCTGGCCCTGCCGGCATTCTTCGTCGTCGACTATTCAGCCTGGCTCTGGTGGTACGGACACCGCCTGAATGATATGGGGGCCTTCACGGTGAAGCCGTTCATGCCCACGGTGTTCGGCGACGGCAAGGTGGCGCAGTTCGCCACCCACTCCTATCCGTACATCGGGTTCGGCTTGATGCTCGCCATGTCCGCGCTGCTTGCCCTGGCGGCCCTGCTGCGGCGCAAGGACTGGAAAGGGCACTGAGTGATCCGGGTCCGAGCATGGGCACGCGCGAGCATCCAAGCGTTTTCCCCTCGCCGGTGGCCGTGCGCCTCCCACGGCGCCTGGCCATGGCGTTGCTCGCCGGCTGCCTGACCCTGCCCCTGCCCGGCCACGCTTATCCCGCACTGCAGGCTTTGGTCGACGCCGCCAAGCCCGGGGCGGTGCTGACCCCGCCGCCCGGCACCTATGCCGGCCCCGTGACCCTGGACAAGCCGCTCACCATCGACGGCGGCGGGCAGGTCACGATTGATGCCGGCGGCAAAGGCTCCGTCATTCTGCTGCACACCAGCGGCGCCACGCTCAAGGGGCTGCACCTGACCAATTCGGGGGACCACCACAACGATATCGACGCCGGCATCCAGGTACGCGGCAATTTCAACACCCTCAAGGACAACGTCATCGACAACTGCCTGTTCGGCATCGATCTGCAGCAGTCCGAGGACAATATCGTCAGGCACAACCGCATCTCCTCCAAGCCGGTGAGCCTGGGGATCCGCGGCGATGCCATCCGTCTCTGGTACAGCTTTCGCAACCAGGTCACCGACAACGTCATCCGCGACTCGCGGGACACCGTGGTCTGGTATTCCCGGGACAATCTGATCGCCCACAACGACGCGCGCCGCGGGCGCTATTCCCTGCATTTCATGTACGCCCAGCATAACGAGGTGCTGGACAACCACTACGAAGACAATTCCGTGGGCATCTTCCTGATGTACAGCGACGGCGTGATCATCAAGCGCAACTACATCGCCAAGGCGGTCGGCCCGACCGGCATCGGCATCGGGTTCAAGGAGACCTCGGATGTCACCGTCGAGGGCAATCAGCTGCTGCACAACGCGGTCGGTCTGTATCTGGACGTCTCCCCTTACCAGCCGGATACCACCAACCGCATTCGGGACAATCTGGTCGCCTACAACGGCATCGGGGTGCGGTTCCTGAATGACTGGCAGGGCAACCTGTTCGAGGGCAACCGCTTCAAGGGCAACCTGACCCAGGTGGCGGTCGAAGGCGGCAAGACCGCCAACCGCAACCACTGGTCCGGCAACTATTGGGAGGACTACGAAGGATTCGACCGCAACCACGACGGCATCGGCGACACACCCTACCAGCTTTACGGCTATGCCGACCGCATCTGGATGGACGTGCCGCCCGTCCAGTTCTTCAAGGGCACCCCGATGCTGGAGGTGCTGGATTTTCTCGAACGGCTGGCCCCCTTCAGCGACCCGAGCCTGCTGGTGCGCGACGAGCGCCCGCTGATGACGGCCGATGCCCGCGCCGCTTCTAGCACCGCGACGAGCCCGCCGGCAGCCGCGAGCCGCCCGCGCGCTCCCGGCGCCGCCGGGCTCGACGCCCTGGAGACCCTGCGCAAGTCCCTCGGCCGCGAGTGACCGACCCGGGTATGCGACGCACACCGCGATGACGATGACATGACCCAGCCCACGACCCCCAAGCCTGGCAAGAGGCCCACCAGCGCGGCGCGCCGGGAGCAGAGTCGGCGCCAATTCCTGCGCACCGCGGCACTCACCGCCGGCGTCGTCACCGCATCGCTGCTCGGCCTGGTGCCCGTGATAGGGGGAGCCAATGCACGATTGAGACCGCCCGGCGCGGTGAAGCATCTGCTGGACGAGCAGGAATTTCTCGCCTCCTGCATCAAGTGCGGCCAGTGCGTGCAGGTCTGTCCCGTGGAGGCCATCAAGCTCTCCGATCTGGCCGATGGCGTCGGTGTCGGGACCCCCCATATCGAGGCCCGTCTCCAGGCATGCGATTTCTCCTGCGACGGCCTGCAATGCGTGCTGGCCTGCCCCACCGGCGCGCTGACCCACGAGATCAACTATCCGGCCCAGGCCCGCATGGGCCTCGCCCGGCTGGACCGCCCGGACGCCTGCCTCGCCATGCAGGGCAAGGGCTTCAAGGGTCCTGCCCGGGGCGCGGCATTCACCGGCCAGCTGCGCTATGCAGAGGTAGACCGGTGGAGCCCCATCCCGGTGGCCGAGCATCCCTATGACCTGGAGCTCTGCGACCTGTGTGTACGCCAGTGTCCCATCGAGATCCGCATTGCCCAGTGCGTCGCGGGCGAGCCCCCTTCGGGCGATCCAAACCAGTGTCCGCCGCGTCATGCAATCGTCCTGGAGCCCCGGGGCGACGGCCCTGGCATGCGGCCCGTGGTCAAGGAAGGCTGCGTCGGCTGCGGGGTGTGCGAGATGATCTGCCCGGTCGAGCCCAGGGCCATTGTCGTTGACATCGACAGCGCATCCGAGCAGCCGGCATGAGCTATATCACCGACTCCTTCAGGCTGCTCGTCGGCTTCAAGCCCGAGCGCCCGACGCCCGAGCAGCAGTCGCCGCGGGTCCAGGCGATCTATCTCGACAAGAGCAAGAAGCCTCTGACGAAGGAAAGGTTCGAGGCCATCGAGGCCGCTCACGCAGGGACCCGCAGGCGTCACACCTGGCGTCGCCGCCGCTGGCTGACGCTGATCATCGTCAACCTGCTGTTTGTCGTCTCCTACCGTTTCGACGTGCAGCTCGTCGAAGGGGCCATGACGGCCTCCCGGGTGGTGGGCTTTCATTTCGCCGACCTAAACTCGGCCCTGCAGGTGATGCTCGCGTACAAGCACGTGGTGCTGAACCTGCTGATCGGGACCGCCACGGTGCTGGTGCTCTGGTGGCTGCTCGGCGGGCGCAGCTTCTGCTCCTGGGCCTGCCCCTACCATCTGATCGCCGAATGGGCCGAGGCCATCCACCTGAAGCTGGCGGAGCGCAAGTGGGTCAAGGACGTGAAGTTCCACCGCGGGGTGAGGACGGTTTGTTACGTCATCTTCGTGGCACTGACCGCCGCCACCGGCTACACGGTGTTCGAGACCATCTCGCCCACCGGCATCGTCAGCCGCGCGCTGATCTACGGTCCGGGACTCGCCATGCTCTGGGTGCTGGCGCTGCTGCTGTTCGAGGTCTTCGTGTCGCGGCGCGCCTGGTGCCGCTATGTCTGTCCGATCGGCATGACCTACGGCGTGGTCGGTCTGTTCTCTCCGGTGCGGGTCCAGTACAACGTCGAGAGCTGCCATCATGAAGGCGAGTGCCGCAAGGTCTGCCTGGTGCCGCACGTGCTCGACATCACCATCAAGGGGCGGGCGCGTGACGCCCGGGTGGACGTCGCGGCGGACTGCACCCGTTGCGGACTCTGCGTCGATGTCTGCCCGACGGGCTCCCTGAATTACCGGGTCAAGGGCCTGGAGCGCCTGCTCTAGGCGCACCCGGCAGCCATCCGCGAGGCCCCATGATCGTCTTCGAGAAAGTCGTCAAACGCTTCGGTCGCCAGGATGTCCTCAAGGCGCTGGACCTGGTGATCGAGCGCGGTCAGCGGGTCGCCCTGGTGGGCTCCAACGGCGCCGGCAAGACTACCCTGATCCGCTGTCTGCTCGGGGAGTACACCTGTGGCGGGCGGATCCTGGTGGACGACCTCAACCCCCGCGCCCATCGCTCCGAGGTGCTCGCCCGGGTCGGCTTCGTGCCCCAGCTGCCGCCCCCCCTGAAGATGCCGGTAGGCCAGCTGATCCGCTTCGCCGCCAGCGTCTGCAGCGCCGAGCCCCGCCGTATCGTAGAGGTGGCCAACCGCCTGGGGCTGGAGGCGGAACGGTTTCTCCATCAACCCTTCGTCAAGCTCTCGGGCGGACAGAAGCAGAAGCTGCTGATCGCCATCGCCTTGGGCCGTGACAGCGACCTGCTGGTCCTGGACGAGCCGGCGGCGAATCTGGACCCGGCGGCGCGCCGGATCTTCTTCCAGCTGCTGGCCGAAAAACAGCTCAGCGCCGCGATGCTGATCTCCAGCCACCGTCTGGATGAGGTGGCCGCGCTGGTCAACCGGGTCATCGAGCTGGACCAGGGCCGCGTGGTGCTGGACGACCGGGTCGCCGACCTGGTGGATCTGGCCAGCCGGCTCGGCTGCTCGGTCGGGCTGGTGCGCCCCGACGAAGCCTTCGCCCACGCGATTGCCGAGTGGAGCTTCTCCAGCGACGACCGGGGACTGACCTGGAGCGGTACCGTGGCGGGGCCGGATCGGCTGCGCTTCCTGGGCGTGCTCTCGCGCTACGCCGCCTTGCTGGCCCATGTGCGCATGGACGAGGCCCAGCCTGCCGGTGCGGTGCGCAGGGTCTCGGGAGCGCTGGGACATGCGTAGACCGGGCGGGCACAGTCGGCAATGGCTCGCCGCCATGGCCCTGGTGCTCCAGGGCATGCTCGGCTGCTCGGGCGATCCCGGAACCGGCCCGGTGGACGTGAAATGGGACCGCTATACCTGCGAGCACTGCCGCATGGTGATCTCCGACCCGGAGCACGCGGTCCAGATCCGCGTCAAGAGCCCCGGCCGGCGCTCCCAGATGCACTTCTTCGATGACATCGGCTGCGCGCTGGTGTGGCTTGAGGACAAGCCGTTTCGAGATGCCTCCGATACCGAGATCTGGGTGGCGGACTGGCGCAACGGACATTGGATCGACGCCCGCAAGGCCTACTATCTGCCGGGCCAGGTCACGCCCATGCAGTACGGCCTGGGGGCCCAGTCCGATCCTCGCGCCGATGCGCTAAGCTTCGCGCAGGCCAAGGCACACATCTTCCAGGTCGAGCAACGCGCGAAAGGCCACGGCGGCCACCAAGGGCACCCCTCTCCCGAGGCACAGCGGTGACGCGCCACCCCGCCCAGGGGCAGGCTCGGACCGCCGTAGGAGACCAGCCCCCTGGCCGATTGGGGCCTCGGCAGGCCACCAGTCACTGCAGGACCAACCGCGGATCGGAGCACCTCGGTGTCGCCGGCCCCGCATGTCGAACGAGGGCAAGATGATGAAGATGCAATCCTTGATCGCTTGCGCGAGCCTTGTGGCCGCGCTGAGCTGTGCACCCGCCCCGGCGGCGGAAAACCTCGCCCGCTCCGTCGAGCGCGGCCAGGCCCACTATCTGCTGTTTTGCGCCAACTGCCACGGTGTCAACGCCGACGGCAAGGGACCGCTGGTCGAGCTGCTGAAGGTGACCCCCAGTGACCTGAGGACGCTCTCCAAGACCGGCGCCGGCCAGAGCGTCACCGACCGCGTGCTCAAGGCCGTGGACGGACGCCACCAGGTCAGTGCAGGCGAGCGCAAGATGCCGGTGTTCAGCGACAACCTGGAGATCGGCACCATCATCGAGATCGGCGCCTATCTCGAATCGATCCAGAAGCCATAGCCCGGAGCCATCGCCATGCGCCATCTCTGGCTCGCCGCCTATACCGACATCCTCGAATCCCTGCGGGCCCGCTGGTTTCTGGTGTATGCGCTGGTGTTCGGCGGCCTGGTGGTGCTGCTGTTCGCCTTCGGCGTCACCGAGTCCCGGGTCATGGGGTTCACCGGACTGTCGCGGCTGATGGTGACCTACATACAGCTCGCCATGGCGATCCTGCCGGTGTTCGTTCTGGTCTCCACCGTACGCTCGGTGGCGGGCGACCGCGAAGCGGGGGTTTTCGAGTACCTGCTGTCGCTGCCGATCGGGCTGGGCGCCTGGTACTGGGGCAAGATGGTCGGACGCTTCGTGACAGTGTTTCTGCCGGTGGTGCTCGCCATGGCCCTGGCCGTGGTCTGGGGCGCGCTGAGGGGCGCGTCCGTCCCCTGGGAGCTGTTCGGCTACTATACCGGCCTGGTGATGGTGCTCGCCTGGTGCTTCCTCGGCATCGGCATGCTGATCTCCACGCTGACGCGCTCCGCCGATGTCGCCCAGGGAGCGGCCTTCGTGGTCTGGCTCGCCCTGCTGCTGTTTCTGGACCTGATCCTGCTCGGCGCCATGGTCCGGCAATCCCTGCCGCCGGAGACCGCGGTAGCGATCGCCCTGGCGAATCCGCTGCAGGTATTCCGCACCGCTACCATGATGCTGTTCGATTCGCAGCTGGTCATGCTCGGACCCACCGCCTACCTGATCCTGGATCATTTCGGCCAGGCGGGCTACATGGCCTATGCCCTCGCCTATCCCAGCCTGCTCGGCACCCTGTGCGCCGCGCTGGGCTTCCACCTGTTCCGGCGCAGCGATCTGCCCTGAGGCCAGCCTGTCGCGACAGGCTGGCCGCTCCTACCTCCGGGGAGGCCTATTCGTAGGACAGGAATTCCTGCCGCAACCTTCCAGCGCCGGCCGGCCCCGTTGCGATCTCAGGTGACTATTGTGGCAGCTCCGGCATGCAGGTCCCGCTCAGCACGAACACCACCGACTGTCCGGTAGCCGCCGCGACAAAGCTTCCCGAGGGCTTCTCGATGGTCAGACTCCAGGCCACGCCCTCGTCCATCCCCTGCATCACGATCAGCCCCGAAGACTCGACCAGCTGCTCGATGGGCGTCGAGGTATCGAGCTCCTTGGGCCAGATGGATTTCATTTGCCGATTCTTGATATCCACCCGCGCGAAGCGGGCGAAATTGATCTCATCCGGCGTGGTCGCCTCGCAGCCGCCATCGGGGTCACACTGGGACGCCGAGGACACGGCGCACAGCAGCGCGTCGTGGTTGGAGAACGGGTCGTCCGCGGCGACCGCCGGCAGCGCTCCGGCCAGGGTCAGAGTCATGGCCAGAGCCAGGGTGTTCAAACGTGTCACATCTCTCTCCTCGAGTGGTCAGTTCACTGTATAACCGCGGGCCTTCAGGCACTCGGTATAGGCCAGATCGAACGCCGTTTGATCTTGCTCGGTCGCGGCCGACGCGTCAGTGGGCGGCTCTTCGTCCGTACCCGGTGCATCGTCGGCGCGGCGCAGACCACCGAAAAGCCCCGGACGTTTGGCGGAAGCGCCCTGCGCCTTCACCGCGGGGACCTGGCTGGCAGCGGGGGGCGACGATTCCGAGGACGGGGCCGGCGGCTCGGCGGCAGGCGCTTGCTCCGCAGCCGGGGGCAAAGCCTCGGCCGGAGTGACCGCTGTCGCGGCCAACGCCGCGGCCAGACACTCGGCCTTGTCCCGCTCCATCTGCTCCGGGGACTGCCCTCGCTGGGGAAGGATCCCGGACTCCTCCGCACCACCGGCCGCACCAAAGACGATCGACAACGCCAGGCCGATCCACACGCTTCGCCGAATGCACCGCATAGGTTGCGCTCTCCATCGATCCAGGACTCCGGGCGCCGGCCGCTTAGGTCACCACCCGGCTCGAAAACTGCCTCGCCATCCTATGAGATCCACGCCCGCAGCGCCACAGGGATCCGCGAGCAGCCGATGGGCCCGCCTCGACGGTGGTGGGCACCGCTCAGGGCAGGAGCCCGGTCGCTGGCCGACGCAGGAGACCGCGCTCAGAGCCGCGCTTGCCGGGGGGAGACCGGGTGATAATAGATTTCATGACGCTTTCGTGACCACAGACCCGCGCGCCCACCGGGCCGCACCGCCCGGCGCCGAAGGTGCGTCGAGGCCCTTGCGGTCCCGCTAGAATTCATAATGAACATAAAGGATTAAAGATGGGGCTTGAGAATATCTATCGGCTAGCGCGGGCGACGCGATCAGGCCACGCCGAGCTGTTGCGGCTAGGCACCGGCCTGTTGTTCATCGTCGCCATCATGCTGTATGCGGGCATCAATATCCGGGACGTGCCCGGCAAGGGCATGCTGGTCAGTGCTGCAGTGATCGGCGCCTACATGGCGATGAACATCGGCGCCAACGACGTGGCCAACAACGTCGGCCCCGCGGTCGGCTCCCGCGCCCTGACCCTGCTCGGCGCCATCGCCATCGCCGCGGTATTCGAGGCCACGGGTGCGCTGGTTGCCGGGGGCGACGTAGTGAGCACCATCAAGAGCGGGATCATCGATCCAGCCCTCCTTGCCAGCCGCGATACGTTTGTCTGGCTGATGATCGCGGCCCTGCTGGCCGGCGCACTCTGGCTCAACCTGGCGACTGCCCTGGGCGCGCCGGTCTCCACCACCCACTCGATCGTCGGCGGCGTGCTCGGCGCCGGCATCGCCGCCGGCGGATGGGGTATCGCCGACTGGAGCCAGATGGGGGCCATCGTGGCGAGCTGGGTGATCTCACCGGTCTGCGGTGGGCTGATCGCCGCCGCCCTGCTCTACCTGATCAAGCGCAGCATCACCTACCAGCCGGACATGGCCGCGGCGGCCCGGAGGATGGTGCCCGCCCTGGTCGCACTCATGGCGTGGGCCTTCAGCACCTATCTGATCATCAAGGGGCTCAAGCACATCTGGAAGCCGAGCTTCTTCAGCGCCGCCCTGTGGAGCGCACTGCTGGCCCTTGCGGTGTATTTTGCAGTGCGTGCCGCCATCGGCCGGGCGGTGGCACCTATGGGCCCGGACAAGGCCAGCGTCAACCGCCTGTTCACCCTCCCCCTGATCTTTGCAGCCGCTCTGCTGAGCTTCGCTCACGGCGCCAACGACGTCGCCAATGCCGTCGGTCCCCTGGCCGCCATCAACGACGCCATCCTCAGGGGGGGTATCGCGGCAAAGGCCCAGATCCCGCTCTGGGTGATGATGGTGGGGGCCCTGGGCATCACACTCGGCCTGGCACTCTACGGCCCCAAGCTGATCCGCACCGTGGGCTCGGAGATCACCGAGCTTGACCAGAGCCGCGCCTTCTGCATCGCGATGGCGGCGGCCGTCACCGTGATCATCGCCAGCCAGCTCGGTCTGCCGGTGAGCTCCACCCATATCGCCGTAGGCGCGGTATTCGGCGTCGGATTCCTGCGCGAGTATCTCAAGACCAGCTACGCCAGCATGATCGAGGAGATCCGGGCCCATCACGCCGACGAAAGCCGCGCCAACGTCGATGCCTTCCTGCAGCGATTCGATCAGGCCCCGGTCAGTGACAAGGGCCGACTGCTGAAGGACCTGAAAAAGCGCAGTGCCGTGCCCGTGATCACCAAGCAGGAGCGCAAGTCCCTGCGCCGCATGTATCGGCGCGAGCTGGTGAAACGCTCCATTCTGTTGAGAATCATTGCGGCCTGGGTCATCACCGTGCCGGTGTCGGCGCTGCTGGGCGCCGTCCTCTACTTCACCATCCGCGGCATGCTGCTGCCATGACCCGCTCCCCGGACATCCCGCGGGGCGCTGGCGCGCGACGCCGACCGATCCGGGGCGACCCGTGAGCCGGAGGATTCTGCTGCCGGTCGCCTTCGTGGTGCTCGCCTACGGATTCTGGCTGAGCCCGGACTTCCAGCAGATCGCCGCGGGCGTCGCCGTCTTTCTGTTCGGCATGCTGGCCCTGGAGGAGGGCTTCAAGACGTTCACGGGCGGTGTCCTGGAAGAGCTCCTGCGCAAGACCACCGACCGGCTGTGGAAGAGCATCAGCTTCGGCATCGTCACCACGACCCTGATGCAGTCGAGCGGCCTGGTGGCGGTGATCACCATCTCCTTCCTGAGTGCCGGACTCATCGGACTGACTGCGGGTATAGGCGTCATCTTCGGGGCCAATCTCGGCACCACGACCGGAGCCTGGCTGATCGCCGGCTTCGGCCTCAAGGTCAAAATCGCCGCCTACGCAATGCCCATGCTGGTCTTCGGCGTCATTCTGGTGTTCCAGCGCCCGACGCTCCTGAAGGGCCTAGGCTACAGCCTGACCGGCCTGGGGTTCCTATTCCTCGGCATCCACTACATGAAAGAGGGCTTTGAAGCCTTCGGGGGCAGCTTCGATCTGGCGGCCTACGCAGTGCCCGGGATGCGCGGACTGCTGCTGTTCGCCCTGATCGGCATCGCGGCCACGGTGATCATGCAGTCGAGCCACGCCACCCTGCTGATCACGATCACGGCGCTCGCCTCCCACCAAGTCACCTACGAGAACGCCCTGGCGCTGGCGATAGGTGCGAACGTAGGCACCACGATCACGGCCATCATCGGGTCCATGGGGGCGAACATCGACGGAAAGCGCCTCGCGATGGCCCACCTGTTGTTCAACGTCACCACGGGCATGGCCGCTATCGTGCTGCTGCAGCAGCTGCGCTGGAGCGTGGACTTCGTGAGCGCGCACATTGGGATCGCGCCCGAGGATTACACCCTCAAGCTCGCACTCTTTCATACCCTGTTCAACCTGCTCGGGATCAGCCTCATGATCCCGTTCATCCGCCAGCTCGTCTGGCTGCTGCAGCGATTCGTGAAGGTGGAGGAGGGAGCGATCGACGCCCCCCGCTACATCAACGAATCCGTCCTGGAGGTACCTGCGGCAGCCATCGAGGCGACCCGCAAGGAGATTCGCCACCTTTACCAGAACGCGTTCGAGATCATCGCCCGCGGCCTGGCATTGCGCCCCGAGACCATCGATTCGACCCAGGATCTGACACGGGCCGTCGCCGCCACCACACGCATCGAGCCGATCGACATCGAGGAGCTCTACGAGCAGCGCGTCAAAGGGCTGCACAGCGCCATCGTGGAATTCATCAGCCGGGTGCAGGCCAGAGAGCTGCCCGAGCGCTGGGCCCATGATCTCAATGCCCTGCGCGAGGCGAGCCGCGGCATCGTCGAGGCTGTCAAAGACACCAAGCACATGCACAAGAACCTGAAGCGCTTCGCCGCCTCGCGCCACTCGGATATACGCCAACAGTACGACAGCCTGCGCGTGGAGCTTGCGACCATACTGCGGGAGATCGGCGAGCTCGCCTCCGGGGTCGGCGACGCTGACACGGTTCTGTCACTGGACGGGGCTAAGGTCCGACTGAAAGAGACCGACCATCGAATCAACCTCGCGCTGACGCGCCTGATTCGCGACCAGCGCATCACCGCGTACATGGCCACCTCTCTCATGAACGACTGCGGTTACGCATACGCGATCGGCAAGCATCTCGTCGACATGGCCCAGACGTTGTTTGCGGTGCGCGAGCGCAGGCTCAAGGACGCCGAGCAGCAGCTCGCACTCGACGAGGCAGACATCGAAAAGGTCATCAGCGCCCGGCGTTAGGGCGTACATCGATCGACTCGAACGGGCACGGGAAGACAGCAATGAAGACCAAGAAGCTCCTGTCCAGGCTGGCTGATTTCCTCGACGCCGACCGCCGAGCACAGATTGAAAATAAAAGATGTATCAAAGAGATACTAAACAAACTTAAGAAGAAAGAGCGGGCCCTGAAGGACAAGCTCGAAGACGAGGACGATCCGGCGAAACGCGCCGAGATCGATGCCAAGCTGCGGGTGATCTATGCCCAGCGCACCAAGGGCGTCGGCATCCTGAAGGAGCTGCGCGGCAACGCCGGTGGGCCGGCCTGATAGCCGGTTCCCTCACCGCTCGGCAGCGCCCCGGCACCCCCCCGGGGGCGCGGCCCAGCATGCGGGCATAGGGGGCGATCAGCTCGCTCACCCGCCCGGCTTCATCCGGCGGCGGGGTGAGGCTGATCCGTGTCGCTTCGGCAAGGTCTTGCATGAACGTCTCCTTCTGTTCAGACGCAACGGTAGAAGGACAGCATCAGGGGGCGTCCGCGGTGATCGGACAGGCGCACTCGGGTCCCCTCCATGTCCTCCAGCTCAAAATCCGGCGCCGGCATGCCCGGTCCCGGTTACCTCATGAGTCGACCCGGGCCAGGGGGCCTGGCAGGGGCCGGGCCATTGACAGGCCCTTGACCCGATCGCGCTGCATCTCGGCGAGCTGCGCCCGGACCGCGTCCTTCCAGTGCACCCGGGGCCGGTAGCCCAGCAGGCGCTCGGCCTCGGCGTTGTCCGCAGCCGTTTCCTCCAGGAGCAGGACGATGCTGCGGGTGATGAAGGGCTCGGTCCCGACGAGCCGCGCGATGCCTTCCATCAGCCGGGCGAAGGCGTAGGCCTGCGGGAAGGACACGCCGAAGTGGGGCTGCGGGTATCCGTAGGCGTGGTGGAAGAAGCGGATCACCTCCCGGACCGTGGGTGTCTCGGGCCCTACCACATCAGGGCAGTGGAAGCCCCGCAGACCTTCCCGGGTGGCCGCCAGGGCCATGGCACGGCCGACGTCCGCGCCGGCGATCAGCGGCAGGGTCGTTCGGCCCCGGCCCACCCAGGGCACCAGGTGCGTCCTCAGCCGCGGCAGCAGCAGGGGCAGCATGCCCAGCCCATAGCTGCGGCCCACAAACAGGCCCAGGCGCACGGCCAGCATGGCCCCGCCCCGCTCGGCCAGCGATTCCATACGACGCTCCATCCGCACGACGTTCGCCATGTGGGGCCAGAGGCTGTCGGCGTCGCCCCTGAGCGCGGTGTCGGGCAAGGCGCGCAGCACCCGGGCCGTGGTGCTGCTGGGCAGCACCAGCCGTTCCACGCCGGCCCGGACGGCCAAATCGAACAATGCCAGGGTCGGCTCCAGGTAGTAACGGCGCGACTCCTCGGCATGGGCCCAGGCCGAGGTCCAGGCCGCGCAGTGGCAGACCGCGTCCACCCCCCGCAGGGCTTGCTCGAGGAAGGTCGCATCCCGCATGTCCCCCCGGCGAACCTCCCCCCCGAATCCCGGAGGCAGGCGGGTCGGATCGCGCACCACGGCGATGATGCGCGCACCGGTGTCCGCCAGGGCGGCGAGCACGTGCCTGCCGACGAACCCGTTCGCTCCCGTGACCATGACCGTCTGCATGGCCGGTCCCTCAGATGAACAGGGTGAAACGGGACCTGAGCGCCTCCTCCATGAAGGTGGCCACCCCGCCCAGCTCGATACCATCCACGAATTCCGCCGCGTCCACCCCCATTACGTCGATGGCCATGGTGCAGCCGATCATACGGGTGCCCATCTCCTGGGCCATGTCGCGCAGCTCCTCCACCGACGCGAGGCGCTCATCCAGCTCCGCCCGCAGGGCGCCCAGATCCGCGGGTGCCGGCGCTCGGACATGCGGGTCTTCGGGCCCAGGCGCTTGCCTACGGGATTCGGCTATCTGACTCATGGTCGCTCCTTCCGGTCAGATAAACAGACCGGTCTGTTGTGAAGAGGCCAAAAAAATTCAGGGCCTCAGGTATCCATCCAGGAAGTCGATGGCACGGGTCACCTCCTCGCGCCTCTGACTGGTCTTGTCCAACAGCACCGCGCCTTCCATGAGCCCGAGCATCATGCCGGCGGTGTCCGCGGCGTCCAGATCGGCGCGCACCTCGCCCGCCGACTGGGCCTTCTCCAGCAGATCCCGCATCAGCCCGCGGATCCCGTCAAAGACCTGCTTGACCTTGAGACGCACTGCCTCGCTGCCGGCGGAGAAGCTCCAGGGCGAAATTGCCGAAGAAGCAGCCGCGCACATGACAGGCCGCGCTGTCGACGGTCATGCGTCCAGACATGCCCCGTATCAGCTTGAACAAGGCGGTCCGGGGCGACGGCTCGGCCAGTATCCCCTCCAACCCAATCTCCTCGAACGCCAGGTCGCGGTGCCAGTCCAGCACGGCGGTCGCCAATTCTTCCTTGCTCTTGAAGTGGTAGAAGAAGCTGCCCTTGGTGCCCCCCGCCTCCGCAATGATGCGGTCCACGCCCGTGGCGTTGTAGCCATGGAGGTAGAACAGGTCGTTGGCCGCCCGCAGGATCTTCTCGCGGGTTGCCAGGGCCTTTGGGGAAGGCGCTTTCACAAAACTGACCGGTCCGTTTTTTTGAGAGAGAATCGTAGATCTCGTCGCAGAGCCTGTCAAGCACACAGACAAACGGCCCGACGCAGCCCCGCCTCGATCTGCGACAGCGAGCATCCGAGACAGGCGTTGCGCCGCTACCCGACGATCGTACTTCAATTGTCGCTCCACCGGCCCAGATCTGGCAGAACAGCCGGGGCGCGGTCCAGGAATTGCGCACACCTGGATCCCCCGGCCTCGCCAGGTCAATCGTTGATGTGATCTCTGACTCGGTTGCGGAGGCTCCGGAGTTGTGCGGGGGCTTCCGCGCGGGGCGGCAGCGCCCAGAGGATGGCTCGGTTCGGCCAGGAGGAGTCCTTCAGGGCCTGCTTATATTGGAGGCTGCCAAACGTCGGTTCCGGCGGACTCCGAACATTGGGGCGACGACGCCTAGAGCAGCCATCCGGAACCGGATACTGGTCCAATCCCGTGTCTTGACGCCGGCCGCGGCGCCCTGCGATAGTTCACGAATCGTCGAGGCCAGAAGGCTCGCGCGTGGACGAGACCAATCGCCTGGGGCCGGACCCGCCTACGCTCCCTCGACATCCCCGACGGGCGCCCGAGCCGGTTGGTCATCCGTTCCTTTTGGCAACCCGTCGTCGCCGCGGCTTTGCTACTGCGTATTGCTGCTCCCGCCAGGACCCAATAGAAACGCCGGGCCGGAGAGTGGACATGGTCGCCCTTTCCACCGGCGCGGTTCTCGGCCAAATGGGCGTCGCGCCGCCCGATAGACCGACATGTTCCGTGTTTCTCCACAGGCGCCATCCACTCATTTGAACTGTTCCGCGAGATTCTTGCCGGCGGAGGCGATTCCGAAACCCAGAACTCTATGGAACTCTATGAAGAAGCTGTCCTGTGGTACGTCACTGCGCCGCGTAGCAGGTTCGCCAGTCCGCAATTTGACCTTCCCTGTCGGAGCCCTTTCTGCGCTACATTCCGGGGGAAAAGGGGCCGGACCCCTTTTTGTGCTATATTCAGAGTATTGCGGCTTGTCGGGTCACAGAAGGGGCAACGATGCCGAGAAAGCAGAGGCTCTTCCTGGCGGGGGTACCCGCGCACCTGGTGCAAAGGGGCAACGACCGCCAGGCGGTCTTTTACGATGACTCGGATTACCGAGCCTACCTGGGATGGCTTGTAGAAGGTGCGCAGCGCTATGGGTGCGCGATTCACGCCTATGTGCTGATGACCAATCACGTTCACCTGTTGCTGACGCCGCGCGACAGGGACTCGATCAGCCGGCTGCTGCAGTACGTGGGGCGAAGGTACGTGCCGTATGTCAACCACAGGTACGGGCGGACGGGGACCTTGTGGGAGGGGAGATTCAAGGCGAGCGTTATCGATGCCTCGGAGTATCTGCTCAGGTGCTCCCGATATATCGAATTGAATCCGGTAAAGGCCGGAATGGTTGATTCGCCGCGGGTTTATCGGTGGTCGCGCAACCGCGCCAACGCGCAGGGAGCTGCGGACCCTGCGGTATCTCCTCATGAGGTGTATCTTGGACTGGGCAAGGATGCGCAGACACGAAGAGCGGCATACCGGCAGTGGTTTCGGGGTCATGTCGAAGAGCAACACATCGACGAGATCCGGGCTTGCCTGCAGACCGGCACGCCACTGGGCAATGATCGGTTCCGCGAAGATATCGAGCGGGCGTTGAAGGTCAAAGTGGGGCAGGCGAGCCGTGGCCGCCCGAGGGCCGACAGCTCCAGTAAAGGGGTCTGACCCCTGTCACTGTTTCCATGCTGTTTGCGAGCTGCTCAACAAAAAACATTATTTAAAAAACTCCGTAGCAGTTTATCTTACCATTTGCCCATGGCCAGGCCGCTACGAATTGAGTTTGGCGGGGCGCTCTATCACGTCACGTCCCGGGGTGATCGGGGCGAGGCGGTCTACGACGACGATGAGGAGGATCGGGACAGGTTTCTCGCCACGCTCGGGGGGGTGGTGGAACGGTTCAATTAATCGTGTCCCCTTTTAGCGGTGGCCTTTAACGATGATCGCGACCGCCTGGGCCGGCGAGACAATGGGAATGCCTTGGTAGTTGTTCCCGAGATCGAGCAAATGCCGGTCGCCGGAGACGATCAATTCGGCGTGGGCGGCCAGAGCGGTGGCGAGCACCTGGTCATCGGCTGGATCCTGGGTGATGACGGGCGCTATGGTCGCTGGGGCGACGATGGTTACCAAGGCCGCATACCCGTCGAACAGGTCGCCTGCCGAGATCCCGAGTCGGGCCAGTGGGTTGGCGAACTTCTCTCGCCCGAGTACCCCTTGCAACTCCGCCAGTAGCCCCACGCTGCTGGCCAAATCGATCGCCCTGGCTTGGGCCGCATCGATCAGGCGCCCTGGCGTGCCGCCCCACAGCAGCCCGGACAGCGCCGTATTCGTATCAAGCACCAGCCGCACGCTGCTGCTCGGTGCGATACGCTTCGATCTCCGCCTGGATCTCCTCGGCGGTCATTGGCTCGATGGGCTCGGCCGCAAGCCGCTGCCGCGCCCCCTTCAGCCGCGCGATGCGCTCGGCGCGCAACTGCTCGCGTAGTATGCGCTCGATGCTCTCCGGTGCCAGCAGCCCCGCGCGCTGGGCTTCCTGGGCGAGCTGGTCAGGTAAGGTAATCTGAACTGTCGTCATGGCCTGTCCATTTCTGCTCGTCCCTGGTTGGTTCTCGAGTCCCCGGCCAACCGCTTGGTCGGGTATTTCAAGATCATCCGATCCATCAACCCGCGCAGGGTGCGATAGGCGATAACTCAGTGAGGGAAGCCCCCGGCTCTGCCGGGGGACTCACCGAGGTTTGACCTATACGACGGTCGGCGTGAATTTTCCGAGCTCTGCCAAGATTTACGGAGCTCACGATGAAAGAATACCAGAGCTTGAGTCGTACGAGACGGGACTGCAAGCAGCGTTAAGAGGTCGGTGACAAAGGAGAATTCAAGCGATTTGCATTTGTCACCGACCCCCGAACGAAAAGCTCGGGTCAGTTCTCGTATTGTAGCACGCAGCGACTATGGCGGCGGCTCGAAAGAGGTATAGGGGTCAGGGGAGGTCAGAGCCGTTAACCACGGAGAACCCCAAAAGGAGTCTGACCCGGCTTGACCTTGAGACGCACTGCCTCGCTGCCAGCGGAGAAGCTCCGGGGCGAAATTGCCGAAGAAGCAGCCGCGCACATGACAGGCCGCGCTGTCGACGGTCATGCGGCTCGACATGCCCCGTATCAGCTTGAACAAGGCGGTCCGGGGCGACGGCTCGGCCAGTATCCGCTCCAACCCGATCTCCTCGAACGCCAGGTCCTGGTGCCAGTCCAGCACGGCGGTCGGCAATTCCTCCTTGCTCTTGAAGTGGTAGAAGAAGCTGTCCTTGGTGACCCCGGCGTCCGCAATGATGCGGTCCACGCCCGTGGCGTTGTAGCCATGGAGGTAGAACAGGCCGCAGGATCTTCTCGCGGGTTGCCAGGGCCTTTGGGGAAGGCGCTTTCACAAAACAGACCGGTCCGTCTATTCTAGTAGAGAATCGTACGTAGATCTCGTCGCAGAGCCTGTCAAGCGCAGCGACCGACGGCCCGACGCAGCCCCGCCTCGATCTGCGACAGCGAGCATCCGAGACAGGGGTTGCGCCGCTACCCGACGATCGTACTTCAATTGTCGCTCCACCGGCCCAGATCTGGCAGAACAACCGGGGCGCGGTCCAGGAATTGCGCACACCTGGATCCCCCGGCCTCGCCAGGTCAATCGTTGATCCTAGAAAGAGCATTTGAACCGCCAAGGCGCCAAGATCGCCAAGGTTTTCAAAGCAATTTCCTGGAAACGGGCGTCACCCTTTGGGTGAAGCAGGCTCTTTCACTTGCAGTGAGTATCTGCCTCTGTGTCCTCGGCGCCTTGGCGGTTCCAACTGCGGTTTTTACGTTGATGTGATCTCTGACGCGGTTGCGGAGCTCCGCAGTTGTGCGGGGGCGTCCGCGCGGGGCGGCTGTTCCCAGATGATGGCTCGGTTCGGCCAGTTCCGGACACGCCGTGTCGCCCGGAAACCGTGGTATGTCCGATTCATGCGCTCCGGGAGATCCGCGCCCGCATCGCGCGCCAGTGCTCCACGGCAGGCCGCAGGTGGGAATAGGCCCGGCCGATGGTTGCCAGGATCTCGCACGGACGCCCACTTGGCACCAATGGCGGCGCGCTCACGGACGGTTCTCGCCCTCAAGCTCACCCAGGTCCGTCCCGAGCCGCGAGCGGACCATCGCCGGGAACCGAGCCCATTCTCCTTGATCGAGCCCGGCCGCCATGCCGAGGCGGCTTGGATTCGCCCGCAGATCAGCCACTGCGCCAAGGTGCATGCTGTGTCCGACGCTTTCCTAGCTCAGCCGGCCGGCCTCGTACACGGCCGTCCGAGGTCACCTGCACGGCTGCCAGGGTTGGCCATGAAAATTTTGCGCTATCCTGTCGCGAACTGCTCTCTCTTGGCTTCCCTGTATGCCAACAGCCCCCACTGAAAGCAAGATCCTCACCATCAAGGAGGTCGCGGAGTACCTGAAGGTGACCGATCGCACCATCTACCGCCTCGCCGGCGCCAAGAAGATCCCCGCCTTCAAGGTGGGCGGGACCTGGCGTTTCTCTCGCGCGGACATCGAAGAGTGGATCAGGCGCCAGAGCGCCGAGCCCCTTGGCGGCCCCCAAGGCGACGATCAACCCGGCGGCTCCGCCAAAAAGGCGGGTTAAGGAGCCATTCGCCATGCTCTCGCGCTTGAAGCAACTGGTCGACGAGGTCGTCCCCCTGCACAGCAAGCTGATCCTGCTGACCGGGCCGCCCGGCTGCGGGAAGACCGCCCTGCTCCTGAGGCTCGCCGAGCAAGCCAGCGCATCGGTGATGAATCTCGGCCTGGAGCTGAGCAAACGGCTGGCCAAGCTCCCGCAGAAGCAGCGCCAACTCCAGGCCGGCAGCGTCCTGCGCGAGATCGCAGACCAGCATGCCAGCAGCGACCTGCTGCTGATCGACAATATCGAGGTTCTGTTTGACGCCTCGCTTGCGCTCAACCCTCTCGATCTGCTCAAGCACCAGGCCCACGTTCGCCGCGTCGTCGCGGTCTGGCCTGGGGAGCATCGGCAGGGTGGCAGCGGGCCGCGTCTTACCTATGCCGAGACCGGCCATCCGGAGTACAGAGATTACGCCCTCGACGGGGTCGTCCCTTTTCACATTCAGGCTTGAAGCTCAGTACCAGAGGAAGGCGAGGAACGCATGCGCTACGGAGATCTCATCCAGTTCGAGCCGATCGAATCGGTCATCCAATTGCTCGACGCCAACCGTCCGGACGAAGGGAAAAAGCTCGTCTCGACCTACGTCATCTCCGACGAGATGGCAGAGCGCCTGGCCAAGATCATGATCCCGCAGCTCTCGTTCGACGTCGCTGTCGATCACAAGGGCGTCCTGGTGGTCGGCAACTACGGCACCGGCAAATCGCACCTGATGTCGGTGCTCTCGTTGGTCGCGGAAGACGCCGCCTACCAGCCCATGCTCCGCCATCCCAAGGTGGCGAAGGCGGTCGAGAGCATCGCCGGCAAGTTCAAGGTCCATCGCGTAGAGATCTCCAGCGAGATGTCGCTACGTGCAATCGTGACCGGCGAGCTGATGCTCTTCCTCGACAAGCTCGGGGTGGACTACGCCTTTCCGCCGGCGGACCAGGTCGTCAACAACAAGGCCGCCTTCGAGGAGATGATGGGCGCCTTTGAGGAGGTCTACCCGGACCACGGCGTCTTGCTGGTGGTCGACGAGCTTCTCGACTACCTGCGCTCCCGGAAGGATCATGCGTTGGTACTCGATCTCTCCTTCCTGCGCGAGATCGGCGAGGTCTGCAAGCATCTACGGTTTCGCTTCGTCGCCGGCGTGCAGGAGGCGGTCTTCGACAGCAGCCGCTTCGAGCATGTCGCGGACAGCCTGCGACGGGTCAAGGACCGCTTCACCCAAGTGCTGCTGGCCCGAGCGGACGTGAGCTTCGTGGTGGCCGAGCGGCTGCTCAAAAAGTCCGCCGACCAGCACCACAAGATCCGCACCTATCTGACCCCGTTTGCCCGCTTCTACGGCAACATGAACGAGCGGATGGATGAGTATGTCCGCCTGTTCCCTGTGCACCCCGACTACATCGGCACCTTCGAGCGCCTGGTCTTCACCGAAAAGCGCGGTGCCCTGGTCACGATCCGGGATCAGATTCATGGGCTCCTCGACACGGAGGTCCCCGATGACCGTCCGGGGCTGATCGCCTACGACAGCTTCTGGGAGACCGTCACCGGAAACTCTGTGCTGCGCTCCGACCCCGCGATCGGACCGGTGATCAAGGTCTCCGAAGTCCTGTCCGGAAGGGTCAAGCAAGCCTTCACGCGCCCCGCGTACCGGCCCATGGCGCTGCGCCTGATCTCTGCCTTGTCGGTGCATCGACTCACCACCGGCGGCGACATCTATGTCCCCATCGGGCCGACGGCCGAGGAGCTGCGCGACGCCTTGTGCCTGTTTCACCCCGGCATCGAGGACATGGGCGGTGAGCCGGCGACCGATCTCCTCGGGCTGGTCGTGACTTGCCTTCGCGAGGTCCTGAAAACCGTCAACGGACAGTTCATCTCCAAGGCCCCGGGGACCGACCAGTATTACCTCGATCTCAAGAAGGACATCGACTACGACGCCCAGATCGACACGCGCGCCGATGCCCTCTCCGACGACGCGCTGGACCGCGCCTACTTCAGCGCCATCCGCCAGCTCATGGAGCGCACCGACGAGACCACCTACGTCTCGGGTTTCCAGATCTGGCAGTACCAGATCGAGTGGCAGGAGCGCCGCGTCGAGCGCATTGGCTACCTCTTCTTCGGCGCACCCAACGACCGCCCCACGGCCCAGCCGCCGCGGGATTTCTACATCTATTTCATCCAGCCCTTCGAGCCACCGCGCTTTCGAAACGAGCACCTCGATGACGAGGTCTTCTTCCGGCTGAAGGGGCTCGACGACGACATCAAGCGCCATCTCAGTGGCTACGCCGCCGCGCTGGATCTCGCCTCCACGGCCAGCGGCAACGCCAAGGCGATCTACCTCTCCAAGGCACAGGATGCCCTGCGTGCCATGAGCAAGTGGCTGCAGGAGAAGCAGATGACCGCCCTGGAGGTAACCTACGGCGGCAAGACCAAGCCCCTGCAAGATTGGGTACGCGGTGTCTCCATGAGAGACAAGGCCCGACTGGGCGCGGAGGAGCGCATCAACTTCCGGGATGTGGTCAACGTGGTCTCCGGGATCGCCCTCGGGCAACACTTCTCCGACCTGGCCCCGGAATACCCGGCGTTCTCCGTCCTGTTGACCGAGGCCAACCGCAAGCAGCTGGTCACCAGCGCGCTTCGGTGGCTGGCCGGCGGCCCCCGGACCAAAGACGCGGTCGCCGTGCTGGATGCCCTGGAGATGCTGGACGGGGAGCGTATCGAGCCGACGCGATCCCGATACGCCCAAGAGGTCCTGAATCGTCTCAAGGCCAAGGGCCACGGCCAGGTCATCAACCGCGGCGAGCTCCTCAGCGGCTCCACCGATATCGAATACTTCGCGCCCGTGCGGTTCCGGCTCGAGCCGGACCTGCTCGTGGCCGTGCTCGGCGGTCTCGTCTATTCCGGCGACATCGTGCTCGCGATCACCGGCGACAAGATCGACTCCGGCAAGCTCACTCTCCTTGTCGAGCGGCCACTCCCAGAGCTGACGGCCTTCAAGCATGTCGAGGCGCCAAAGGAGATCAACGTCTCCGTGCTGCGTGCGCTGTTCGAGCTGCTGGACTTGCCCAGCGGCCTCGCGCAGATGGCGACCCAGGGCAAGGAAGAGTCCGTCAAGGAGTTGCATAGCGCCGTCGCCAAGCTGGTCAACCGGGTGCTCATCGCCGGTACCGACCTACAGAATCGGCTCAGCTTCTGGAGCCAACCCTTGCTGCGGGATGACGAGCTCCGCGATCGGCATCAGCGGCTCGCAGCGCTCAAGACCTTTCTGGAGGGTCTCACGCCGTATAACACGGTCGGCAAGCTCAAGAACCTGCGCGTGACCGAGGCGGACATCGAGACGCACAGGAAGAACCTGGAGAGCCTCACCCAAGTCGAGCGTCTTCGCGACCTGGTCGCAGACCTGGGCACCACCGCCGCCTATCTGTCCCAGGCCGAGATGGTGCTCGACAGCGCTCACCCCTGGCCGCAGAAGGCACAAGCCGCCCGCAAGGAGATCCTCGACAAGTTGGCACAGGACCGCACGGCGCAGAACGCCGCGGAGTACCGCCAGCGGCTCGCCGCGCTCAAGAGGGACTACGTCACCGCCTACGTGACGAGCCATGCCAAGGCGCGGCTAGGCGTCTCCGAAGACAAGACCAAGTCCGCCCTGCGCAAGGACCCGCGCCTGGTGACCCTGCGCGCCCTGGCAGCGATCTCCCTGATGCCGACCGGCCAGCTCACCGCCTTCGAGGACAAGCTGGACAAGCTCAAGAGCTGCGCCGCGCTGGTCGAGTCCGAGCTGGCCGTGAGCCCCGTGTGCCCTCACTGCAACTATCGGCCCGCCAACGAGCAAGCAGACATGCTGCCGGCCGCCAATGTGCTGAAGGCCCTGGATGACGAGCTGGACCGCCTGCTGGAAGGCTGGCAGCAGACCCTCCTGGACAACCTGGACGACCCGATCACCCAGGCCAATTTCGACCTGCTGAAGGGGGGCCAGCGAGACCTGATTCAGGGCTTCCTGGCCCAGCGGAAGCTTCCGGACTGCGGTCACACCCGGGTTCATCGGTGCCGTGCAGGAGGCGCTCTCCGGTCTCGAAAAGATCAGCGTCAGCGCAGACGACATCAAGCAGGCGCTGCTCGCCGGCGGGTCTCCGGCTGCGCCCGAGGAGCTGCGCAAGCGTTTCGAGGCATTCCTCACTGAGCGCTGCAAGGGGAAGGACACGACCAAGCTGCGTTTCGTCGTGGAATAACGGGTGACAACCATGCTGCTGAAATCCATCACCCTCACCAACTTCTTGAGCTACGGCGAAGCGGGGAGATCGATATCTCTCCGGCCGCTGAATGTCGTCATCGGTCCCAACGGATCTGGAAAATCCAATCTCATCGAAGCCCTGGAGCTGATCCACGGTGCACCCAAAGATCTGCTCGCCCCCATTCGCGATGGCGGCGGTGTTCAGGAATGGTTGTGGAAAGGAGCGGCAAAAAAGCCAGTCGCAACCATCGACGCGGTTTTCGACTATCCAAAAGGGCCGACGGACCTGCGCTATCTGCTCAGCTTCACAGAGGTTGGACAGCGGTTCGAGATCGTCGACGAACGAATCGAGAGCTCCCGAGCCCGACGCTGGGCACAAGAAGGCTTACCTTTACTACAGCTTTCAAAACGGCAAGCCCGTACTCAACGTCAAGGGCAAGAACCGCCGACTTCAACGTGAAGACATTGACCCGTCGGCCTCCATCCTTTCCCAGCGCAAGGATCCCGATCAGTACCCGGAGCTGCACTTATCTAGGGAGGAGCTTTGGTCTACTTCGTCTCTACAGGGAATGGAGCTTCGGGCGCTACACCAAGCCGCGGGCTCCACAGAAGGCCGACCTCCCGAACGACATGTTGGAGCCCGACGCAAGCAATCTCGGGTTGGTCCTGAACAAACTGGAAGCCGACCCTGTCGTGAAGAAGAAGATCCTCGAGTCGCTACAGGCTCTCTACGACGGAATCGATGGATTCCACGTCAAGATCGAGGGTGGAACGGTCCAGGTGTTCTTCCACGAAGGCCGTTTCGCCATTCCGGCAACGAGGCTCTCCGACGGCACGCTGCGTTATCTGTGCCTGCTGACCATCCTCTGCCATCCGAATCCGCCGCCCTTAGTGTGCATCGAAGAGCCCGAGTTGGGTCTGCATCCCGATGTGCTGCCAACCCTCGCCGAGCTGCTCAAAGAGGCATCCGAGCGCAGTCAGATCGTCGTCACCACTCACTCCGATGTCTTGGTTGATGCCTTGACCGACCAACCGGAAGCGGTCCTCGTCGCGGAACGATCAGCCACCGGGACCACACTGACCCGGCTCGATGCCGAGAAGCTCGAGCCTTGGCTCGAAAAGTATCGGCTTGGTCAACTTTGGACGCGTGGCGAGATCGGGGGGACACGGTGGTAAAGCTCTACGTGGAAGGCGGTGGCGACTCTGCTGCCTTGAAAACCGCTTGCCGTCAGGGCTTCACGCAGTTTATCACGGAGGCGGGAATCGGGCACAGGCCACGCGTCGTCGCCTGTGGCAGCCGCAAGGATGCGTACGACTCCTATTACACCGCGATCGCCAACGGCGAGGACGCCGTTCTTCTCGTCGATAGCGAGGAACCGGTCGCCCACCAGCATCAACAGGGCGACAGCGCAGAATGGAAGCCTTGGCAGCATGTCAAACAGCGACCCGGTGACGGATGGGAGAAGCCGGACGGAGCGTCGGATACCGATTGCCATCTGATGGTGCAGTGCATGGAAAGCTGGCTCATTGCCGACCCCGTCACGCTGAAGGTCTTTTTCGGCCAAGGCTTTCGGGAAAACCAGCTCCCAGCGACGACGAATTCTGTCGAGTCAGTAGCCAAAGCGCAGGTCTACAGCGCCCTGGCCAACGCCACGAAGGACTGCAAGACCAAGGCGCAATACGGCAAGGGCGAGCATTCCTTCAAGTTGCTCGGCAAGATCGACCCGGCAAAGGTGACGGCCGCTTCGCCATGGGCGCGGCGCTTCGTGTCTGAGCTGAAGAAGAAAATGGGGGCATGATGGGCTTAATCGCCGCCGACCATCGGACCGGCCCCGTAGAGTGTCTGGGCAAGACATTCCCGAGCGACGAAGCCCGCCGCGAGCACTTCCTGGCACTACTGGCTGAGAAGCTCGCGGACCCGGAATTCCGGAAGCAGGATGGGTTCCCGACAGGGGACGGACGAGGCGATCCTCGCGATGTCCGATCCGCCCTACTACACGGCCTGCCCAAATCCCTGGCTCGGCGACTTCGTCGAGTGCTACGGCAAGCCCTATGACCCGGCCGCGAGCTACGGCCGGGAGCCGCTGGCGATCGATGTGTCGGTGGGCAAGACCGACCCGCTCTACAAGGCCCACGCCTACCACACCAAGGTGCCGCACCTGGCCATAGTTCCGTCGATCCTGCACTACACCGAGCCGGGTGACATCGTGCTGGACGGCTTTGCGGGCTCCGGCATGACCGGTGTGGCGGCGCAGTGGTGCGGATCGGCCCCGGCGGTCTACCGCCATGGGCTGGAGCTGGAATGGAAGCAGCAGGGCAAGCCGGCGCCCAAGTGGGGGGCGCGCCGGGTCATCCTCAACGACCTGTCCCCGGCCGCCACCTTCATCGCCGCCAACTACAACCTGCCGTTCGATGTCGATGCCTTCGCCAAGGCCGGCAAGAAACTGCTCAAGCAGATCGAGCAGGAGATCGGTTGGATGTACGAGACCCTGCACACCGATGGCAAGACCAAGGGGCGGATCGAGTACACCGTATGGAGCGAGATCTATCAGCTGCCCGGAGTGCGCTGGCGAGATCAATTTCGTCGCCGAGGCATTGATGCGGAAACCAAGCGCGTCAGGGACGCCTTCCCATGCCCCCATTGCGGTGCAGAGCTGACCAAGCAACGCATGGACCGACTCTACGTGAGCAAGCTCGACATCGCTTCCGGGAAAACGATCCAGATGCCCAAGCGAGCGCCGTCGCTGATCTCTTACGCCGTAGGCAAGACCCGTTACGAAAAAAAGCCAGACGGCAACGACCTTTCCGTGCTCAACGGGTGTGGTTTTCATACTGACCAACTTCGGCTGATCTGATTATCTTTATCATAAATAACAAGTACTTACGGTCTTCATCTGCTTTTCTAATATAGTGCTGTCGGAAACTGACCCCCATGAAGTGCAGGCGCTGCATCATTGTTTGCCGCGATTTTCGCAGCTTTGTTTATCAAGAACGGCTAGAAACGTCCAGCATGGAAACCACACCCTGCTCAACCGGATCGATGGTTGGCTTTACCCGGCGCGCTACCGACCTTAGAAATCCCTCCGATGACATGACCCACGAACGTGCGCGGATGGACTCCGAGGGCTTCACCAATATCCATCATTTCTTCCTGCCTCGTGCCGCGCAGGCGTTGGGCTGCTTTGGGCAAAGGCCAAAGACCAGGCCCGATCCTCGAACGCGCCAGTGTTGCTGTTTTCGTTGAACAGGCCATCTGGACAAGTCGGTATTGAATCGATTTCAGCCGCAAGAGTTTCAAGCAGGTCAACAAGTACCTACCAGGCGTTTACTACGTACCATCACATAGCTGCGAACTTTCGCCTTGGTATGCCATAGAAGCGCGCGGCAAACGTCTCGCTAAGATCTTTTCGAACTTTCGATCCCGCATTAACAATGCGGCGATTGCCACGGGCACGGCTGGATGGCTAGGACTACCCAAGAATTGCGTTGACTACATCTTCACCGACCCGCCCTTCGGCGAGAACATCTACTACGCGGACCTGAACTTCCTGGTCGAGTCCTGGCACGGGGTGACCACGGACGCCCAGGACCCGAGGCGATCATCGACCGCTTCAAGAAGAAGGCGCTGCCCGAGTACCAGCACCTGATGCAGCGCTGCTTCGCAGAGTATCACCGCGTGCTGAAGCCCGGCCGCTGGATGACGGTGGTCTTCTCCAACAGCCGGGCGAGCGTCTGGAACGCCATCCAGGTGGCCCTGCAACAGGCGGGCTTCGTGGTCGCCGAGGTCTCGGCCCTGGACAAGCAACAAGGCAGCTATCGGCAGGTCACCTCCACCACCGCGGTCAAACAAGACCTGGTGATCTCGGTCTACAAGCCCAATGGCGGCCTGGAGCAGCGCCTCGCCGAACGGGGCGCCGTTCCTGAGTCCGCCTGGGACTTCGTCGAGACCCATCTGCGGCAACTACCGGTGACCAAGCACCGAGACGGGGAGCTGGAGCTGATCGTCGAGCGGGACCCGCGGCGCGTCTACGACCGTATGGTCGCCTGGTTCGTACGCCACGAGCACCCCGTCCCGCTGTCCAGCAACGAGCTCCTTGAAGGGTTGCAGCAGCGCGATTTTCCTGAGCGGGACGGGATGGTCTTCCTGCCCAAGCAGGTCGGCGAGTACGACAAGCAGCGCGCCCAGGCGGACCACGCACCGCAGATGGAGCTGTTCGTCTCCGACGAGCGCAGCGCGATCGACTGGCTGGCGGAATTCCTGAAAAGGCGTCCATCGACCTACCAGGAGGTCCACCCAGAATTCATCACCCAGCTCGGCGCCGGCTGGCGCAAGCACGAGCAGAAGCCGGAGCTCACGGCCCTGCTGGAGGACAACTTCCTGCGCTACGAGGGCACCGGACCTGTGCCCACCCAGATCAGCAACTACCTGTCGAAGCACTTCCACGACTATCGCGGCTTGGACAAGGACGACCCACGACTCGTGGCGAAGGCCAAGGAGCGCTGGTACGTGCCGGACCCCACCAAGGCGGCGGACCTCGAGAAGCGGCGGGAGAAGGCGCTGCTGAAGGAGTTCGAGACCTACCGCGCCTTCACGGGCCGTCGGCTCAAGGAATTCCGCCTGGAGGTCCTGCGCGCCGGCTTCAAGGCGGCGTGGTCGCAGAAGGACCTTCAGACGATCATCAAGGTCGCAGGGAAGATCCCCGAGGATGCCCTGCAAGAAGACGAAAAGCTGCTGCTGTGGTATGACCAGGCGCTCACACTTACCGAGGCGGGCGGGTAAATCGCACGACGGAGGCAACATGCTACAAGCCATCGAAGCCGAAATCAGTCCGGACGGGCAGGTGACGCTGCTAGAGCCGGTGCATCTGGCGCACCGGGCGCGCGCCGTGGTCACCATCCTTTCGCCCATCGACGAGCCCTCGCCCGAGCGGGGGTCTGGCAAGGCCCTGGTGGACATCCTCGACAGCGCGGATTTCGTCGCGGCGAAGCCTGGAGACCCGGAGCGCATGGAGCGTGAGATCGCGGCCAATCGCGATGCCTGGGGCGACTAGCCCGATGGGCAAGGCCGCGCGTTTTTCTGGACCAGTGCTCGAGAGAGATGGCGCGCTGCGTCTGAAGAGCGTGGAGCCATCGATGCGAGAGTGCGAAAAGGAGTAGAACAGTGCCGGAAGAGCGCGTATGGCCGCAGTGGTGGGTCTGGGAGCTTGAGCTCACGCCACAAGTGTTGAAGCGTATGGATGATCGGAATTTCAACGAGCTCGACCTGCGTGCGATGCTCGAGCACGCGCTGGCCTATCGCCCGGACGCCGTCGAGGGGCGCTGGGTCATCGAAGCCCCACACAACCGCCGCCGTTGGGAAATCATCGTCGAGCCGGACGAGATTGAGCACTTGCTCGTCGTCGTCACCGCCTATCCCATCACGAGGTGAACCAATGAAATCGTCTTATCTCGAAGTGACCTTCCGCCACGGTCGCCCATTGGCGGCCTATCTTTACCTCCCGCGCGCGTCGGGGGACAAGAGTCACCACGTCGAGCAGGTTGGCTCGGGGCTCCTCGTGGACTACACGGCCGATGACAAGCCAATCGGAATCGAGATCACCTCGCCAGCCAGAGTCAGCATCGCGGACCTAAACCGCGTTCTCGCCGATCTCCATGCGCCAGCGGTTACGGACGAGGACATTGCACCGCTGCGGGCAGCTTGAATGCGGGAACTGGTCGTTGCGGCAGGACCATGACCGCGGGATTCAACGTCGGGGACTGGTGCCGACACGCTCGGCACACGACACCTTGCCGGATCGTCGACCGCCAAGCGATCTGGGGCGAGACGGTCTTCCGGGTCTGGCTGCCGACCAAGGATGCGGTCGTCCGCGCCCGGGAGACGGACCTGGCGCCCCTGTCCAGCCTCCAACCGACCACAGACGAGATCCTACACACGGCGGCAGCGGCCAAGCTGCTCGATGCGCTGGAAGACAACCTGCTGCTCGCCCCGATCCAGTCGAGCGTCGTTCCCCTTCCCCACCAGCTTCACGCGTTGAACCGGGCGATGACCGGAGAGCGCATCCGTTACCTGCTGGCGGACGAGGTCGGCCTGGGCAAGACCATCGAGGCCGGACTGATCCTGCGGGAGCTGAAGCTGCGCGGAATGGTCCGGCGTGTCCTGGTGGTGGCGCCCAAGAGCCTGGTGCGTCAATGGCAGGCCGAGATGCGCCTGCACTTCGGCGAGTCGTTCCGATTGATCGAGCCGTCCGAGCTCGCCGCCTTTCGATCCTTCGTCTCCCCGACCATCCAGGGAGACGGGCCAGGGGCGAGGGAGAACGACGACAACCTGTGGCTGCTGCATGATCAGGTCATCTGCTCGATCGATTCGGTCAAGCCGCTGGACGGTCGGCGGGGTTGGAGCCTGGAGCAGTTGGCGACCTACAACCGGGAGCGGTTCGAGGACCTGGTCTCGGCGTCATGGGACCTGGTGATCGTGGACGAGGCCCATCGGCTGGGCGGCAGCACGGAGCAGGTTGCGCGCTACAAGCTCGGTGCGGCGTTGGCCGAGGCGGCACCCTATCTGCTGCTGCTTTCCGCCACACCCCATCAGGGCAAGACCGACCAGTTTCTGCGGCTGATCCAGCTCCTCGACCGGGAATCGTTTCCGGACGAAGGTAGCGTCACCCGGGAGCGCGTGCGGCCATTCGTGATCCGCACCGAGAAGCGAGAAGCCATCGACGCCGAGGGTCAGCCCCTGTTCAAGCCGCGGATGACGCGGCTTCAGGCGGTGACTTGGCAGCCGCGACACCAGGCCCAGCGACGCCTGTACGAGGCGGTGACCGACTATGTGCGGCATGGGTACAACCGGGCCATGGCGGCACAGCAGCGCCACATCGGATTCCTGATGATCCTGATGCAGCGCTTGGTCACATCGAGCACGGCCGCGATTCGTGCGACGCTGGAAAAGCGTCTCGCCGTGCTGGATACACCGCAGACCCAAGCATCGCCGTTCGACGGCCAGGGCGTCCCCGAACAATGGGCCGAATGGGCCGAATGGGCGGAGCTGGACGGCCAGTCCCAGGCCGACATCGTTGTGCAGACGGCCGCCGAGACCCTGGACGGGCTGGCGCGCGAGAAGTCCGAGGTCGCCATGCTGCTCGACCTGGCCCGCGAAACGGATGCCTCCGGCACCGATGCCAAGGCCGAGGCGCTGCTGGAGCTGATCTACAGGCTCCAGCAAGAGGAGTCTGACCCAACACTCAAGGTGCTGGTCTTCACCGAGTTCGTGGCGACGCAGCGCATGCTGGCGGACTATCTGGAGGAACGCGGCTTCACGGTGGCGCTCCTCAACGGCGCCATGGATCTCGACGCGCGGACCCACGCCCAGTACGCGTTCTCGCAGGACGCGCAAATCCTGATCTCCACCGATGCCGGCGGCGAAGGCCTGAACCTCCAGTTCTGCCATGTCGTCGTGAACTTCGACATGCCCTGGAACCCGATGCGTCTGGAGCAGCGCATCGGCCGCGTGGATCGTATCGGTCAGCGGCATGTGGTGCGCGCGACCAACTTCGTGCTGGAAGAAACAGTGGAATACCGCGTGCGTGAGGTCCTGGAGGAGAAGCTCACGGTCATCGCCAAGGAATTCGGTGTCGACAAGGCTGCGGACGTGATTGACTCGGTGGAAGCGGAGCCCTGGTTCGACGAGCTGTTTGTGCATGGGCTCACCGACCCGGCGTCGATCGAGCAGCAGTGCGACGCAGTGCTGTTGCAGGTCCGGGAAAAGGTCGCGGAATCCCGGAAGGACCGCGAGCTGCTCGCCGGTGGACCGTCCGAGGGACAGAGGTTCTCGGCGGAGGATGCCCGCCGGTGGCGAGATCATCCGGCGCAGTTCTGGCTGGAGCGCGCAATCACGACCGGACTCCCAGCCCGTGGTGGCGAAGCTGTCCAGGAGGGAGCGTCCTGGCGTATCCGCTGGCCGGACGGGAGCAAGTCGGCGGGGGCCTGCTTCGATGCCCGCACCGCGGAAGAGCGCCCGGACCTGGAATGGATCACCCTGGAAGACTCCCGCGCCCGCGCCCTCATCCGCGAGCTGCCGCGCTGCGTTGCCGGCCAGCCCATACCCCAGGTTCGGGTCACCGGTCTGCCGGATACCGTCACCGGTGTCTGGTCCCTGTGGGAGGTCTCCCTGTCTGCCGAGGCGTTTAGCCGCAAGCGCTTCCTTCCAGTCTTCGTCAACGAGGACGGGCGGGCCTTCGTCCCCACCGCCAGGCGCGTCTGGGATCTCTTGCTGACCGAGCGAATTGAAATGTCGGACGCTATGGCCTCAGCCGACACCCGTCACTGGGAGCTGTCCCTGGCCGCCGCGAAGTCCCAAGGCGAGCAGCACATCCAAGAGCTGCTGGAGCTGCACCGACGGCGGCTGCAAGAGGCCCGGGAACGGGCCCGCTACGCTTTCGATGCCCGCTATCAGGCGATCGGTCGGATCGGCCTGCCGGCCGTGCGGACCTATCGCCGCAAGCGCCTTGAGCAGGAGCACAATGAGCGCATGGCCTCGCTCGATGCCGCAGAGGCGAGCCTCCCCGACCTCAACGCGATCATGATGCTTCGCGTAGGTGCCGGATCGGTTGCCGCGCCCGGGCAGATCGGGGACACGCCATGAGCCTGTGGACCGACCGCATCCTCGGGGAGTTTCCGTCCGATCTCGCGAGGCTTTGGGTTGCCGCGGACCCCGATGACGTCTTGCTCGACGAGCACATCCTGTCCGAGCTGCGCGATCGTGGGTTCGAGGTCCTGCCCTTCGAGGACTCGATTGCCTTCCGCGCCGATTACGAGGAGCGCTGGCGGCAGGCTTGGGACAGCGGCGAGCAGGGGCCAGCCAAGGCCCTGGTGCTGCATCTCAAGTCCACGGAGCCGGGCAATCTGCCCTGGGATTACCTCCGCCAGGCCCGCACGGTCCACCTCAGCTTGGCGAATCTGTTTCCGCTTCTCAGCTACGGTGTGGTCCGCCGACTCGGTGCCGAGTACAGGGATGCCCTGTTCAAGGCGCACGCCAAGCATGCATCCCAGTCCCTCGGCGAAGCGGCAACGAAGGATTTCATCCTCACCCACATCTTCCACCTCGGCCCGCACCCTTCGCGAAGAGCCAGGGGGAGATCCTCTCCCGCTTTCACGCCTTGGAGCCGGCCCGCGCCCACAGCCTCGGCGACACCCTACGAGAGGTCCAGCGTCTCTCGGACGAGCGGTTGGTCTCCTGGGTCGGAAAGCACTACTCGGACCTGCCATCCCTTCCCATCGCGGCAGCCCCCGTCATGCTGCACCAGGTCCCGCGCTTCCTGGCCGTACGAAGAGGGGCCGGCGAGGCGAAGGTTGCGTTGCTCGTTTTCGACGGGCTCGCCATTGACCAATGGGTTCAGATCCGTGAGCACGTCACCCAGAACGCACCGAAGCTCGTCTTCGCGGAGGGAGCCTGCTTCGCGTGGCTGCCGACACTGACGGCCGTCTCCCGCCAAGCCCTGTTCTCCGGACTCAAGCCGCGCGAATTCGCGGATTCGATCACGGCCACCAGCGCCGAGCCGTCACTTTGGTCGCGCTTCTGGCAAGACCAAGGGCTACGCACCAGTGAGATCCTGTATCGCAAAGGCATTCGCCGCGTCGATCAACTCGAAGAGCTGGCGACAAACCTTTCCAATCCCTCGGTCAAGGTCGCGGGCCTCGTCGTCGATACCATTGACGAGGTCGTCCACGGCGCAGTGCTGGGCAAGCGGGGGATCGCGAGCCAGATCGGGAGTTGGTGCGAGTCGGGCTTTGTGGAACGGCTTTTTGCGCTGCTACTGGATCAAGGCTTCCACGTCTACCTGACCTCGGACCATGGCAACGTCGAGGCGATTGGCGCCGGTCGCCCAAACCAGGGCGTGATCGCAGAGTCCCGCGGCGAGCGGGTGCGCATCTATCGCACAAACCTGCTGCGGTCGCAGTCGGCCGAACAGATCCCGGGGACCATCGAGCTTCCCACGCCGGCACTACCACCGGACTTTCTGCCCTTGTTCGCCGGCAAGCGGACGGCCTTCGTCAACAAGGGCGAGGAGCTGGTCGCCCATGGCGGCATCTCGGTCGAGGAGCTGATCGTCCCCTTCGTGAAAGTGAGTCGCCTGAGTTGACGAGTAACAAGACCGCTGCGCCCCACATCGGTTTCGACCGATTCATCCCGCTCGATTGGGCCGCCTGCGCGCTTAGCATTCGCGCTGGTGTCGAAGGCCCGGGGACGCTCGAAGCTCTGATCGGTGAGGCAGAGCCAGGCGAGGCTTCGAGAAAGAAGACCCGGAGCGTCCTCAAAGGCTTGTGGCTGGAGCCCAGGGCCGATCTGGTTTCCTTCGCGGATCGTGGCGCGGGAATCCTAGGGGAAGCCAAGGAGTCGGCCATACCGGCCCTTTGTTGGGGGATGGCGATCGCGGGCTACCCATTCTTTGGGAAGGTCGCCGAGCTGATCGGGCGCCTCACGTCCATCCAAGGCGACTGCGCTTCCGCGGAGGTACATCGCCGCATGTCCGAGACCTATGGAGAGCGCGAAACGGCCCACCGCGCGGCCAACCGAGTCATACAGACCCAGGCTGGTTGGGGCGCCCTGGAACGCATCGACAAGGGCCGCCGCGTCGTCCGAAGACCGCCCATGACCATTCCCCACGAAGGGCTTACGGCCTGGCTCGTCGAGGCCGCGATCCGTTACACCGGCAAGGCCATGTCCGTGGCTACGCTCCAATCATCGGCCGTACTCTACCCCTTTAGCCTGGACCAGCCGCTGGCCTTCGTGGTCTCCACGAGCCCCAGTCTTGAGCTGCGAGCTGATGGGAGCCGATCGCAGATGGTAGCGATCCCGTAGCGGCAGCCATTTCCCCATCGTGGCTCAGGTCGAGCTTCTGTGCCCGTGCTCCCAGCAGGAGACCTGCTCCCTGTTTCCAGAGCGCAAATTGCTCTCGATGTCTCTTCGGGGCCGACAGCAGTCCTTTAGGGCCGGCTTATATTAGAGAAACCTGCTGGTCTCTTGTCGGCCAAGAGGAGTCCTTTAGCTCCGGCTTATATTGGGAGCGGATGAAGCTGGGTCCGGGCCAAGGCCAGTCGTGTGGCCCCGCGGGCGCACACGATCGTGCTGGGTGGCCCTGCCCAACATTGTCTATTCTTTCGGGGTCATGAATTGCCCAAGGGTGCATAGAACGAGCAGTGGGGTTTTCGGGAGGATTTAGCAAGAGTTACCCGAACAAAGGCAGATGCCTTTGCATTACCCATCGCACCCACAAACGGCGGGTTGAAGTTCGGGGGAGCCGACATACTAAGCGTATAGAAAGCAATATCAAGAACCTGCGCATCGGCTCGAACGACACCGACGCACTCAAAGGGCTCTGACCCCTGTGCTTCCTGCACCAGACGGTGATCCTGGTCACCCTGGTGACGGTGGAAGAGCCGCGGGTACCGACCGCGCACCGCTTACGGGTGGATCATCGCGGGTACGGATTTCACCGCCTGTTCCTCCATTACGGGTTCATGCAGACGCCCAACATTCCGGTGGCGATCCGGCTGGACTTCAACCTGATCGAAAGCATCGATCCCAACAACATCGCCTACTATCTGTCGCGGGCCACCCTGGTGCCCGTCCGTGACCTGGGAGGCATGGCCTACGTGCGCAAGCGGCTGTTCACGCTGATGGCCCGCAACGCGCTGAGCGCCGCCGATCTGTTCCAGCTGCGTCCCGAGCGCTCCATGGAGCTGGGCATGCAGATCGAGTTTTGAGCCGCACCCCGCGCGACGCAGTGTGGAGACCATCGGAGGAAACCCCCGCCAAGCGGGGCGCTGGCAGGAGCCAGATTGAGAACCGGCACGGAATCCAAGGTTGGCGCTCGTTGTCCGCTGTCCCGCCCCTATGCTATAGATTAGCGAAGCATGCGGACGTCGAAGTCGCGATCGGGAGAGGGGCCCCATGAGAGCTTGGACGAGAAGAACCCTTGCACACGCAAGGCGCTCGCGGGTCGCGGCGGCAATGCTAGCGGCCGCTGCCGCCGCCTTCCCGACGCCGTCCCCCGCCCCCGTCCAATACGTCAAAACCTGCCCGTCGTTCGGGCCGGGCTTTTTCTATTATCCGGGAACGGACACCTGCTACAGCCCGTCCACGCACGAGGCGCGAGTCATGACCGCCGGCGGTGTCTGGTCCTGGCGCATGCCGAACAATCCCGTGACCTGGGTGGCGAGTCCGGCGCAGGCCTGCAGCGGCGGGCACCTCGTCAAGTTCGGAGACATCACAGGCGCCGACCTCATTTACAATGCATACGACAGGCTCGAAACCACCACGCACCTGAGCGTTCCGGCGGGGCAGTACGTCTCCTCGGTGATGTACCAGGGCGGTCTTACCGGACTCGGCGAATCCCCGGTAGACTATCTGCCCGCCTGTCCCTCGCCCAATGCGGCGGTCTTCGACGCCACCGATACGAACTGCACGCCCGGCAACACCCCGGTGGGCGGCGGCTCCATGCAGTGCGAGGTGACCTGCGACAACGGGGCCTGGGTATTCGCCCCCCAGCAAGCTCCCCGATACACCGTGGACAGCCTGCCCGCCTGTCCGGCGCCCCGCGCAGTAGTGACCGACGCGACAGATGTCAACTGCAACAACGGAGACGCTCCGGCGGGCACCGGCTCGACCAGCTGCGTTGTGGCTTGCAGCAAGGACGACAACCAATGGTACTTTGCACCTCTTGGGTCCGGCGGCGTCTCGCAGTACGGCGATTTCTGCATGTACTACCATTATCACGACCTCGCCTCCGGCCAGTACGCCTACGTCCCGCTCGGGTGCAGTACGGCTACGCAGGTGGTTGTGCCCGCGACGCGGGTGTTCTCTCCGGACAAGTCCGTTCCGCCGGTCCCGCCGAGCGGCGTCGACATTCTGGGTGCCGGCGGCAGCCTCGGCGGCGCTTTGTTCACCTCGGATATCCGGGGCACCCTGTCGATCTGGCTGTGCCTGCGCGATAACCCCGGTACCGGGTCCAGCGGTGGCCACAGACGGCGGCGCTGACGAACGGGGCGCAGCTGCAGAACGTCAAAGGCGCGATGGCCGCCGCATGATCCCGGGGAGGGACACAGATGAAAGCGCCGATTCCGAAAGCCTGCAGCCGCGCAAGACCTCTGGCGCGCATCGCCCTGATCACGGCTTGCGCGATGGCCGTGCCGGGGGCCCCGGCGGCCACCGTGGAATATACCAAGATTTGCGATCTCTTCGGCGTCGGCTACTCCTATATCCCGGGCAGCGATTATTGCTATGACGAGTCCAGGAACGACGTCCGGGAGTCCGTGAACGGCGGCATCTGGCGCTGGCGTGCACCCAACAATCCCTGGACCTGGACATCGCGTCCGGCGGACGCCTGCCCCAACGGCCAGCTCTTCAAGTTCGCCGACATCACCGGGACCAGCCTCCACTCCAATGATCAGTGGCGGTTCGAGACCAATAAGCAGCTGAGCTTCGGCAAAGGACAGTACATCGCCGCAGTGATCTACCAGGGCGGCCTCACCGGACTCAGCCAGCACCTGACCTCGGAGCTACCCGCCTGCCCCTCGGCCAATGCGGTGGTCACGGACGCGACGGACGCGAGCTGCACGGCGGGCAACGCCCCGGCCGGGGGCGGCGGCGCACAGTGCGAGGTGGCCTGCGCCAATGGTGCCTGGGCATTCGCCTCGGGGCCGCCCCGGTACACGGTGGACGACCTGCCCGCCTGCCCCGCGCCCAACGCGGTGGTCACCGACGCCACCGATGCCGATTGCACACCGGGCGATGCGCCGGTCGGCGGCGACGCGAACGCCTGCGATGTCGCCTGCCGAGGCGACGGCTGGGAATTTCAGCCCCGCAGCTTCGGCGGCATCGCGCGCAAGGGCAACTTCTGCCTGTTCTACCACTACTACGATCCCGGTCGCAGCGACTACGTCTACGCCCCGTTGGGCTGTATCGACACCGCGCCCCAGGCGAGTCTGCCTCAGGCACTGGCGTTCGTGCCCGACGAGCCGGAGCCTCCGGTCCCCTGGCGCCAGGTCGACATTCTCGGTGCCAGCGGCGACATCGCCAGCACCCTGTCCAATTCGGATATTCACGGCAGGCTCTCCATATGGCTGTGCTTGCGCGCTACCCCACGCGGCTGATCCGGCACCGCCGGGCTGAACCTCGGGTGACCGCCCACAGCCGTAGCGGGCGAAACATAGGGCCCAGAGAAGGGCGCACCAGCCCGCCGCATTGCTCACCCGGGCTCGCCGCGAGGCGCCCGAGGTGCCCGTGGACGCAAGGCGAGCGACCGGCCGCGGGCTTGAATCGCGCCGAGGGCGGCGCTCCTACAGTACGTCGAGCACCCGGGCCGAGCGCAACCCAGCAGGCGCTTGGCGAAAAATGCCGGCTCGGTGCCATGGCGCGCTGAGCCGAATTGCTTGACTGCGCCGAAGAGGAAGGCACAGATGAAAGAGACAATGCGAAGAGCCTTGGCGCCGGCAGGACCGTTGACGGCCGCAGCGGCGATTGCCGCTGCCCTCATGCTCGGGCCATCGGGCGCAGCAGCGGCGGTCGAATACGTCAAGATCTGCTCTCTGTACGGTTACGGCTTTTACTATATTCCGGGCACGGACACATGCCTGAATGCACCTGCGCCCCCGTACTCAGCCCGAGTCCAGACCGAGTACGGCACCTGGGCCTGGACTGCCCCGAACAATCCCCGCACCTGGGTGTCGAGTCCGGCGGAAGGCTGCACCAACGGCCAGCTGGTCAAGCTCGGAGACGTCACCGGCTCCAGCCTCGTCATCAACGAGCGGGGCCGGCTGGAGACCAGTGCGCACCTGAGCTTGCCGGCCGGCCAGTACGTCTCCTCGGTGATGTACAAGGGCGGACTCGTCGGGCCTGCCACGTACCTGACATCGGCGCTGCCCGCCTGCCCCTCGCCCAATGCAGTCGTCACGGACGCCACGGACCCGACCTGCACCCCTGGCAATACCCCGGTCGGCACCGGCACCGCCAACGCTGAGAACACCTGCGAGGTGACCTGCGTCAATGGGTCATGGCAATTCGCCCCGGGAGGGTTCAGCGAATACCAAGTGGGGGATCTACCCGCCTGCCCCGCACCCAATGCGATCGTGACCGATGCGACGGATGAGGCTTGCACGCAAGGAGACACTCCCGTAGGCGCTGGCGCCCCCACCTACACTTGCGACGTGGCCTGTGTGGGCGGGGAGTGGCAATACCTGCACCGCTTTCCCGGCGGGGTCGGCAACAATGGCAGCTTCTGCATGTTCTACCACTACCTTTATGTCCCGCCCCAGGCCCCCGATTACCCATATTATGTCTACGTCCCGTTCGGCTGCATCGACACCGCGCCGCACGTGAATCTGCCCGAGACGCTGGCGTTCTCGCCCATCAACCCGATGCCACCGTCGATCGACAGCGCCGTGGACATCCGGGCTGTCACCGGCGAGCTGCACAACGGGTACGTGCCCTCGTTCGTCCAGGGGAAGCTGTCCATCTGGGTGTGCCTGCAGGACGCGTCCGACTCCGGGTCGTCCGACTCCGGGTCGAGCCGTCGGAGGAGATGGGGTCGTTGACGGCGGGGAGAATCGCTGCGGAACGCCGAAGGCGCGATGACTACGGGGTATAGGGGTCAGAGCCATTAACCACGGAGAACCCCAAAAGGAATCTGACCCCTGCTGCTTTTGGGCGATGTTGGCGTTGAGCGAAACACCCGCCCGCGCCGCCTCGATCGCCAAAGCGCGATGCACGCGCTTGTCGATGCGTATATTGAACTGGCCGCTATAGTTCTTCTTCGCCGGCGCGACCGGCACGGTCTCGCCGCGCTTGCGGTAACTCGCCCTGATGCCAGCCCATGCCACGGCCAGCTCGTTCAAGGCGGCCTCGGGTGTTTCGGCGAATGCCGAGGCGCCGGGCAGCTCGACAACGTGCGCCAGCCAATCGCCGCCTTCATCGAGGTAGAGGCTCACGGGATACCCATCAAAACGGCCATTGGTCGTCATGGCGCGCAGATTTTCTCCCGCAGCGTTGCGGGGGCGAGGAGCTGAAAGTCGCTCAGATTGAACGTATAGATGCGCTTCACCGGACATTGCGCTGCGCAGGCGAGAAGGAGCGCGTCGTAGATCTTGGCGCCGCTCCAGCCGCCATCCCGCACCCAGGCCAAGGCCTGCAGATATTCGGCCTCGCCGGCCGGCGCGAGCGCGAAGTGCCGCACGATGTTGTCGGTGACGATGCGGGCCGCCTCGCTCGGGTGGATGCGCGGGCTGACCGGCAGGCGGGTCAGCGCGGCGTAGGTCTCGGCAATCGAGTGGACGCTGATGAAGCCCTCATCGTCGCCGGCGGCGACGCGGCGCAAGGCGGGCCATGCCTGGGCGTGGTGCGGATGGCTGTGTTCCGAAGCGGCGACGAGAACGCTGGTGTCGAAGAAGACCTGCACCGCTCAGGCTTTCAGCACGCCATCGAGGCGCTCATCGCGCAGGTCCCTAAGCACGCGCGCCCAGTCGGCGCCGGCATCGGCCGCCCCTTGATGAATCCAGAGGCCATCGATCTCGCGCATGGACGGGCGCTGCTCCACGGGACGCAGCAGCAAACCGTCGGCACGCTCTTGCACGTCCAGCTCCATCTCGGGCTTGAGCCCGAGCCGCTCGCGTAGCGGCTTGGGCAGGACGATGCGTCCTGACTTGTCGATCCGTAAGACCATGGCATTCCTTATACCACTTTCCATACCATGCGGCAATGGCTACGCCATCCCCGCCCCCTGCCGCGCCCTTTGATGAATGATAGGTATAGGGGTCAGAGCCGTTAACCACGGAGAATGCCAAAAGGAATCTGACCCCCCTGCTCACCCAGCTCGACGAGGAGCTGGACGGCATGCTCGCCGCCTGGCAACAAACCCTGTTGGACAACCTGGAGGATCCGATCATCCAGGCCAATTTCGATCTCCTGAAGCCACAGGCCCGCGGCCTGATCCAAGCGTTCCTTGCATCGAGGAGCCTGCCGGACCCCGTGACACCGAGCTTTGTCAGTGCCGTGCAGGAGGCCCTGTCTGGTCTCGAGAAGATCGTTGTGACCAGCGACGACATCAAGCATGCGCTCTTGCTGGGCGGCTCGCCCGCCACACCCGATGACCTGCGCAAGCGCTTCGAGGCGTTTTGTTTGAATTTGCAGGGAAGCTGTATATGTATACAGTAGGGTTCTCTATTTTACGTATAATTTTCATCGCGGAGACTCAGAAAAATGAAAAATTTTGAGGAAATTTGGTGTGTATAGAAACTAAAGCGCCAGAGTGGGCCAGCGAAACTATATCTCGCTTATTTTAGGCCCAGGCGGTTCACGAAATGGGAGCACCGGCCGATCTCGGGGATCACCATGCGCGGCTATCGACAAATCCGGGTCTAGGGATAATGGGTGTCCGCTCGGGGTCGATAAAGGTCCTTTAGTGGGTGCTCATATAAAGAAGGCGCATAGGTCGTTTGCCGGGCCATGGCGGCTATGACGCCTGCTTAGTGCCGGACAATCCAAACATCGTTCAAACCGAGCTTCGGCTTTATCTGTTCGGCATAGGTCCTCGCCGCCTCCCGGCTGGCAAAGCCGGAGACCTGCAGCCTCCACAAACCCTTCGCTCCAGGCTCTGTGCGGTACTTCTCCGCAGGGATGTGCAGGGAGTGGGCCTTTGCGAGCAGCCGGTCAGCGGACCTTTCGTTTCGCAACGATATAAGGACCATATGCCAGGAAGGGCCCACAGGCGCCGCTGGTGCAGATTCGGGTGCTGGCTGCTCGGCGGGGGGCTCGGGCTCCGGAGCGCGTGCGGATTGCAAGACGGTGGCTTCGTCCGGGCCGCCCACATGCCGGGCGCCTGCGCTTTCCGGTACGGCGGGAATCGGCTTCTCGCCCCCGCTCGGCGTCTCAGGCGACTCCTCGCCGACGTCCGCCGGGGCGCTTGACGGGATTGTCAGGTCTACGATCGCCTTCTGCAGTCCGTCCGTGCGGGCTATGAGATGAGACAGGGTGCTCTCAAGCTCCGCAACCCTGGCGGACCGCCGCTCCGATGCATCGAGCTGATCGGAGAGCCTGACCAGAGTGGACCTCACCTCATTCAGCTCTCGGTGGACACGCTGGTTAAGCAAGAGCACACCCACGGCGACCGGCAGGACGACCAGGAGCGAGACCAGCGCGACAGGGAGCAAGCCCTTCCCCCACCGGGCTTTGGCAGCATCGGGAACGCGACCGCCGGAGATGATGTCCGTCGCTCGCGTCCCCGCCTGATTCGCGGACAGATCATCGCCGGTGGCCCCTGGCAACGAGATCGAATTTGGCCGCGGCATCTCGCTAGGGTCATTCCCCGCGCCGCCACTGTCTCGCTCGTGCGTGAGAGAGCCATCAGAGCCATCAGAGCCACCCGGGGCGACCCGGTAGCCCTCCAACAGTCTGGGCAGCATCGGCCGCGACTGATGGAACTCCACACCGACGCACCGCTCGCCGGCCCGCTTGACGATGGCCGGTATCGCCAGCATTTCCCGTCGGTCGGAATGTCGAACGGCGAAATGCACGCGCACGGTGTCGCCCTCGGCGAAATCGGATCTCCACCCGTCGCGCCCCCATTTAAGCTGCATTCCATCCGGACTGAGATCTCGCACCCTGCAACCACGAGGGCGCTTCGCCCCCCTGAGCAGCACGGCTTCCACGGAAACCTCGATTCTCTCGTGGCGGCGACGCTCTTCATGCATCAGCGCGGTTCCCGGCTCCGTCAAGGGGTCGGCTCCGTCAGGGGTCAGAGCCCTTTTGACCTCAGCGACTCGATGGTGGTGTCGCACGCAGTGCCCGCCAGACCTTGAGAGCGTAGTCCACGTTGTGCTCTGGCGTTCGTGAATGGTAGGCGCCGATCCCCCACCAGACCCGCCGCTGAACCGGTCCCTCCATGTTCTTCGCGAGCTTCAGCTGGCCTGCCAGTATCCACGATCCCACCAGGATGTTGACGCAACGGTCGTTCTGGAGCTGTTGGCGAGTGACGCCGTAGGGGGCAAGGTGAGGCAGCCAGACGGTGTTGATCTGCATGGGACCCAGATCCTCGGTGCCATTGTCGTTGCGCACGGCCTGGCCCACGCGCCCTCCTTCCACCTTGAGGAGGGCCTGGATAACCGAGACGGGCAAACCGTATCTGTCAGCCGACAGTTGAACGCAATCGGTCTGACCTGCCTGCCCCGATCCGCACACTGCCATGCCGGCCAGCAGCCCAATGGACGCGACGCGGCTCCGCCCTAGTCCGAGGTGGAAGAAAATTGCGCCAACCATTGGTTAACCGTCTTTCTCTGTTCTGCATACAGGGAACGCCCTTCCGTCATCCTCAGGAAAGCGCGGTAGCTGCGCGCGGCATCCTGCATAACGCCGAGCTCCTGCTGAGAGTATCCCTCGTTCAGGAAGATCTCGGGCACGTCCGAGTGGCGGGTAGCGGCATCTTCCAGAATCCGCAGTGCACTCGCATGATCGCCTTTCTCCTGCTCAAGGATGGCCCATTGCACGGCGATTTGCGCGTTGTCGGGTGCCAGCAGCTGCGCTGACGCGAACGCCTTCCCGGCTGGATCGAGCTGGCCCAGGCCCAGATGGGCACTGCCCTTCAACAGCCAGAAGTCCGCGCGGCGCTCGGGCACGGGCGAGAGCGTGTCCAAAGCAGCCAAGGCCTGCTGGTACTGCCCCCGGGACAGGGCAAGCTGCGCCCTTTCCACCGCCTCGTCGACCGCGCTGGGCTGAGCGGGATCGCCCAAGGAAACAACCGCCGCTGTCTGTTGCCGTTTGTTCGATGCGGCCGGCGCAGACTTGGACTTTGCAGCCGGGGCTTTGACCGCACCCAGCTTCACGTTGGCCACAGCCATAGGCTTGTCGCCCGACCGGGCGGGACCTGAGCTTCCCTTTGCCCGTACGTGCGGCTTGCGGGCTTCCGACGCCGCCTCTGCCGCCCGTGGCACCGAGCGGACGGCAAGCCGGCCCGCGGTGGTCTGTTGGTGTTTGCTGGACACGGCCGGCGCAGACTTGGACTTTGCACTCCGGGTTTTGACGATACCGGGCTTCACGTTGGCCACAGCCAAGGGCTTTTCGCCAGACTGGGCCTGAAGTGGGCTTCCATTCCCCATTGCCTGCTGCGTGCCGGTTTCTGAGACCACCTCTTCCAGATTTGGCACCGCGGGCACGAAAGGCCAGTCCGCGGATGTTGCCGCTTCGCGATACTGCAGAGCCGTTGGCGGTTCTAGGGATATCTGCTCCGCGGCGGGCAGCGGCAACAGCTGAAGGTCAGGTTGTCCGCCGGGTAGCGTCTGGCTGCCCGCCTCGGCCAGCGGCAGCTCAGTGGAGCCGCCCAACCGATTACCCCAATGCCAGACCATCAGGCCGGTTCCGGCAAACACCACGAGCATGGCCGTCGCCAGCACCTTCACCGGCAACCCCATGGACTTGCTGGCGGGACGCGGCAAGCTGGTCCTATACAGATTACCTGCCGGGACGGGGCGGCCCGCTTCGAGACGGTTCAGGGTTTCGGTGATGATGCTCATGGGTAGGGATTCTGATCAACTGCGCTCAGATAGCGTCCAGGCTGACTACCTCGAGGGCTGCGCGGCCCATGAGCCTGGCATCCACGCGTTTGCGATCAGAGGCGAACGCGGCCAGCAACGCTCGGTCGCAGATCTGGTTGAGGCGGCGCGGCACGCCCCGGGCATAACGGTGAGCCACCAGGCAGGCGGACCCGGTGATTTCGAAGCCACCCGAGCTGCTTGCCACCTGCAGACGGTGGCGGATATAGTCCGCGCTCTCGCGCCAGGTCAACGGGCGCAGGCGATGCCAAGCGCTGATGCGTTGACGCAGGGCGCGCATGCCGGGCAACTGCAGGGTCTGCTCCAGCTCAGTCTGCCCAACCAGCAGGAGGGACAGCAGTTTGCGCTTCTCCGTCTCCAGGTTGGACAACAGGCGCAGCCCCTCCAGCAGCTCCGGCTTCATGCCATGGGCCTCGTCGATGAGCAGGGCCACCCGCGTGCCGCGTGCCGTAAAATTCGCCAACACCCCGAACAGCTGGTCGTGCAACTGGGCGCTGCTGGCGCCCGGGTCGGGTAGCCCTTCCCCCAGGTCGTGGAGGATGGCGCCCAACAACTCGGCATAACTCTGCCGTGGATTGAACACATAGGCCGTCCGGGCATTGAGCTGTGTGTGCCGCATCAGATAGCGGCACAGCATGGTCTTGCCGAGGCCGACTTCACCGGTCAGGAGGGTAAAGCCACCGGTCATCAGGCCGAAGCGCAGATGGCCGATGGCCTCCAGATATTGATTGTGAGGCACGAGGAAGTCCGTGTCCGGCGTGATGCTGAAGGGGGCAGTGGAGAACCCCAGCGCTCCATAACAGGCATCCGCATCCCGGTACATTCTCCCCCCGTTATCGGTAACCGCGTTCATCCTGCGATGACATAAGGGGTGAGGAACACCACCAGCTCCGTGCGCACATTTCGGTCATAGGTGCCGCTGAACAGCGTTCCCACCACGGGTATGTCGCCGAAGACGGGCACAGCGCGCTTGGTATTGCTCTGCGTGTCCTGGATCAGACCGCCCACCACGATGGTCTGGCCATCACGCACGCGCACCAGGGTGGAGCTTTGCTTGATGTCCAGCCTGGGCGCATTGCTCAATCCATCCGGGGAAACGTCTGTACCCACGATACGGGTGACTATCGGGTTGACATCCATGGTGATCACCCCGTCTGCGGAGATCTGTGGCGTTACCGTCAGGACCAGCCCTTCGGTGATGGTGTTCGGGGTTTGGGTCACGGTCTGGATAGGGTTATTGTTGGTGGCCACGATGTTTGTGCTGGTGGTAAAGAAGGTCCGCTCAGTGCCCACCCGGACGATGGCCGACTGGTTGTTGAGGGTGCGTATGCGGGGTTGTGATACCACCTGCACCTGCCCTTGCTCCTTCAGGGCATTCACGGCCGCGTCTATGCTCTTGACAAAGCTGCTGGGGTTGAACGTGCGGATATAGGCACCGCTCACGGTAGGCGAGAGGGGGTTATTGCCATCGGCCGGATTGGCGATGACGACGTCACTGTTGAGCACCAGGGAGCCGAAGTCGACCTTGTTCCAGTCTATACCCAGGGAGTGGTCGTCATTGAGGGAGACCTCGACCACTTTGACCTGGATGTACACCTGGCGCTTGATACCGTCCTCGACCCGGCTGAGGAATGCCACCACGTTCTGCATGCGCGCGTGGGAGGTGGTGACCTGGATGGTGCCCGACAGCCGATCGATGACCAGACGGCCGGCCGACTCCTTCACCGGGCGGGTCAGGGTGGTGGTGATGTCGGTCTTGCGATCCGTCTGAACAGTGGTTTCCATGGGCCTCTGGCCGCCCTCATAGTCTTGATCGCTGCGCTCGAGGATGCCCTGGAGCTGATCTTCCAATTCTTTCCAGAAATCAATCTTGTCGCTCTGGTTGATGGTTGACGAGCTGTTACCCGAGGAGCCACTCCCACCCCCGCCGCCGCCACCGCCAGTGCCCCCGCTGGCGAGTGAAGTGGTGGTAGTACTGCTGCCGTTTCCCGAGCGGACCAGACGCAGATAGTTGACGTTGAAGGTCCGGGTCTCCAGGCGACTGACATGCAGCAGCCCGTCCTCCCACTTCCAGCCCAGGCCGAGGGGCTGGAGGATCGCCTGGACCACCTCCTGCAGGGGCAGGTTGTGCAGATCAACGGTCACCGATCCTTCCACGTCCTGGTCCACCACGATGTTCAGCTTATAACCACTGGCCAGCTGGGACAGGGCCAGGCGCACCGGCTGCCCCGTCGCCCGGAAACTGTACAGTTTGGTACCAGCCGCAGTGGACGGCGCCGCAAACTTGGGCATGCGGTCTTTCACGCCGAGTCCGGGAGGTGGGGCAGGTGCAGGCCGGTAGTCCAGATCACCGGACGAAACCTGCATGGGTTTTTTGTCAGTTGTGGCGCACCCGGCAGCGAAGACGGTAGCCAGGGCAACAAGGAGAGCGGTGCGCAAAGTGGCCATGCCAGTTTCCTGTACGGTTAGGGTTTCAGCGAATCGAAGACCTTCCAGAAATCCTGGGTGAGATCGGCTTTGCCGCGCTGGGCGACGGCGGCTTTGTGTACCGCAGCCGCGCCCGGCCGGGCCGGAGGGGGTAGCTCGTACAGGGGGCGCATCGGCAGACGCCGAATCTCGTGGCCACGCGCCAATAGCACGCCATCGGCAGCGATACGCCGCACCTCATAACCTGCCACCCGACCGCCTTCCTTGACGGTCCTGCCGTTGATGCTGGCCACGCGCACATATTTGCTGGTCATCACGCTATTCAGGATGAGGGTGGGCACGGGCACAGCCGGCCGCGGCGGCACATGGGGCAGGAAGGCCTGGAGGCGGATGTCCGGCTGGTCGGCCGACTGGGAGCGGACCGCCATCGGCGCAGACGGGTCTTCGATCTGCTTCACCGGTGGAATCTGGTAACGACCCGGGGCGCTGACCGACGCGTTGGGAGCGGCGAGCCAGGCGGCAATCACCGCGACGGGCAGGGCCGCGAAGGGAGCATAGGGTTGCATGGCGATCCTCAGCGTTTGACAGAAGCAACAGACGAAGCGGCAGCCAGCTCATCGGAGAACATCAGAACCTTGCGGCCCTGCAGATCCACCGCCACCCGGGGTAGAAGGCCGAGCTTTGCATCGGCGTCCTTCCAGGCCACCTGGAAGTGCTTCAGGAAGAAATACCCGCCCCGCTGGTACAGGGTGCCCAGCAATTCGCCTACCTGGCTGATTTCCTGGGGAGAGAATTCGCTAGTCACGGCAAAGGGTTGCTGCCGCTCTATCTTCCTGTCCGCCATAGTGGCGATCAGCCTGACGTACTCCTCGGCCCGCCGCTTGGTCGTCTGAGCCTTGGCCTGCGCAGCATCGACGCTGCGCAGGGCCGCGCGGGCATCCTCCAGACGCTGGGAGGCATAGCTCTGGTAATAGATCCCGGCCCCCAGGACGAGCGCCCCGGCAACCAGGACTTGGGCGGTGGTGTTGGTGAAGGAGGACATGGATTTGTCTCAGTTGGATGTGCAACTACCCGGGATAGAACTACACCGGATGTCGGTACGACCGTCGGTAGGAGACCCATCCAGGCTTCCCACCGTACCGGTTAGCAGGACCGTACCAGCGCAACTCGCGTCACGAACCTGTATGAACGAGCTTGTTGGCTGACAACCAATTCCCCCACTCGAACGGGCGTCGATGAGGTAACAGTTCGCCCCAACCACGAGCGCTTTGTTTTGGTTGTCGCCATCGATAATTGACACAAGGTTTTGCCCGGAGGAACAGTAGGTGAAGCCTCCGCTGCCGCCCCCCCCGGCCGGGCAGCCCATGGCCTCGGCCAGCTCGGCAGGGGTGCGGGTGTAGACCAGGTCGTCGTAATAGCCGGCATCCGCGGTACCGGAGTGGATGCGCACCGGGTTCTCGAAGGTGCGGTTGTCAGCCACCGCCGGGTGACAGACCGGGTCGTTGGCCGCGCTGAAGTGGCTGTTCTCCAGGTTGAGGCAGCGGTCGCTGCCGCGCCCGACCAACACGAAGGCCATGGGGTGGGTTGGCGTGCAGGCGGTGCTGCCGGTATTGGCATTGGTGCTGGCGCACACCTGCGGATCGAGCGGCGTGGGCGGGGCTGGCAGCGGCGGCGGACTGATGATATTGGCCAGTGCGGTACACAGGGAGTCTCCACCGGGGGCGTTGATTGCGGCTGCCGTGAGCCTGGGGTTCACGTCATAGGCGAAGGTCATGTTCCGGGCGTCCGTCGTGCGCACGCCCAGCAGGTTCAGGGTGGCTGTTGGATCGCAGACCTGCGCGGTGACGGAAGTGGGGGTGGGGCTGTAGTCGGGGATTATCTGGGTGCCCGCGGCATTCACACAGGGCGCCGCCTGGTTGACCCGGATGTAACCCATCAGTGCGTCCCTGGCGACCTCCAGGCTGTTCTGGTCACGCTCGTTCATGGTGTTTTCGTGCACCACCTGGGCCATGGGCACGAATACCGCGGCGAGGATGCCCACGACGGTCAGCACCAAGGCGATCTCGAGGATGGTGAAGCCGGAGTCGCGGCGAGATGCGCATCTCATTGGGCAGCTCCCAACTTGCTGACCATGTCGTATAGCGGTCCGAGCAAGGCCATGATGAAGAACGCAAAGGCACCGCCCATCAGGATCAACATGGCCGGCTCGACGAACTTCGGCAGCACGTCCACGAGCGCCTGCACCCGCTCGAAGTGCGTGTCGGCCAGTCTCTGCAACTGCTCGTCCAGATTGCCGGTCTGCTCGCCGATGGACACCATGCGCTGATCCATCACGGGAAACACATCGCACTGCTTGAACGCCACCGCCAGCATCAATCCGGAGCGCAGGTTGCCCAGCAGGCTGCTCACCCGGGAGGCGAAATACTTGTTGCTGACCGTCCTCTGCAGTGTATCCAGGGCCGAGGTGATGACCACGCCGGCCCGGTACATGAGGGCCAGGTACTGATAATAGAAGGCCATCTGGCCGCTCCGCACCATGCGCCCGAACAAAGGCAGTCGCCACAGGCCATGATCGCTGGCAAGGCGAAAGCGCTCGTTACGGCGGGCGATCACCCAGACGATCGGAATGGCCACAATGGTGGCCAGCATCCACGGCCAGTAAGCACCGATGAAGTCGCTGATGGCGATGAGCGCCAAGGTGGGGGCCTCCAGCTTCACGTCCATGGCCTTGAACAGCTCCACGATCTTGGGCACCACCACAATCATCCAGAAGGCGCCGGCGGCGACAATCACCAGGAAGGTGAAGGCGGGATAGACCAAGGCACGCTTGACGGCACTGCGGATGGCCACCACCCGCTCGAGGTGGCGGGCAGCATCCCTCAGCATCCGATCGAGGCCGCCCGACTCCTCACCGATGCGGGCCATGCTGATCACCACATCCGGGAAGCGCCCGGACATGCGCATGCTCTCGGACAGCGGGTAGCCGCTCTGCAGGTGCCGGTGGATATCGATGATGGCAGCGCGCATGACGGGGCTGGCGGTGGATTCCGCCGCATCGGCGAGCGCCCCCTGCAGGTCGATGCCGCCGGAGACGTAATAGGACAGGGTCGTGCAGAGCTCGGCGATCTCCAGGGGCTTCGGCTTGCCGCGCAGAAACTCCAGGGTCCGGCCCACCCCGTCAGGGAGCAGGTGGTAACCCACCAGCTGCTCGCCGTGCTGGGAGAGCTCCTTGTCCAGCTCGTCCAGGCCGCCATACTGTCCGAGGCGCCGGACGCGCTGGCCGCCGCGGTTGAGAGCGGAAGACAGTATGTATGCCATCAGAGCACCCGCTCGAATTCGGCGATGTCGGTAATGCCGCGGGACGACCAGGCTGATCCCCGCATCGCTCAGGGTTCGCATGCCGCGCGCCCTGGCGGCCTGCTCGATGTCGGCGATGGTGCCGCCCGCGCCGACCAGGGCGAGCAGCTCCCGGTCCATCTGCAGCACCTCGGCAACGGCCGTGCGTCCGATATAGCCCGTCTGGCGGCACAGCGAACAGCCCGCGTGCTCGAAAATCCGCTCCGGCTCGACCCCGTTCCAGGCCTCCTGACGCTTGGCGGGCCGCTTGCAATGGGGGCAGAGCAGGCGCAGCAGGCGCTGGGAAACCACACCGCGCATGGTCGAGCCGACGATGTAGTCCTCTACCCCCAGGTCGCGCAGACGCACCACCGCACCCACCGCATCGTTGGTGTGCACCGTGGAGAAGACCAGGTGGCCGGTCAGGGCGGCCCGCATGGCCAGGACCGCGGTCTCCTCGTCGCGGATCTCGCCGATCAGCATGATGTCCGGGTCCTGGCGCAGGAAGCTGCGAATGCTGCTGGCAAAACCGATGCCGGCCTTCTCGTTGACCTGCACCTGATGGACCAGAGGCATGGTGTATTCCACCGGGTCCTCGATGGTGAGGATATTCTTCTCCCGGGCGTTGATGGTGCGCATGACCGCGTACAGGGTCGTCGTCTTGCCCGAGCCGGTGGGGCCGGAGACCAGCACTATGCCGTAAGGGGAGCGGGACATCGCGCCGAGAAGCTCGATCTGCACGGAGTCGAGACCGAGGTCCTTCAGCGACAGGAACTCGTGGGAGCCCGACAGCACCCGGATCACCATGTTCTCGCCGTTGACCGAAGGGACGATGGAGATGCGCAGGTCGTAGGACTCTTGCAGATAGGTAAAGGCCAGGTGCCCGTCATGGGGCCGGTGGGCTTCGGCGATGTCCATGCCGGCCGCCACCTTGAACACCGTGATCAGCCGGGCATGGGTCGAGGCGGGCAGCGTATAGCGCAGCTGCAGGACGCCGTCCAGGCGGAAGGAGACCAGGGTGGCCAGCTCGGTGGGATTGATGTGCAGATCCGTGGCGGCGTCTTCGATGGCCGAGCTGACCAACAGCTCCATCAGACGCTCGGCGACGATCTCCCGGCCGGTTACCGCCGCGTGGGCGATGCGCTCGATCTCCTGCTCGATGTGCCTTTCCACCAGATGGTACTGACGCTGCACCTCCCAGCGCAGGCGCGCCTCCGGCGCCACCATCAGGCGCAGCGGATAGGACGTAAAGCGCTTCAACCGTTCCAGAGCGTTACGCGCATAAGGATCGACGCAGGCCACCACCAGCTGGTCTTTCTCGATGTCCAGGGGGAGCAGCCCGTGCTTCTGGGCGAAGGTGGACGGAATCTGGGCCAAGGCTTCCGCGGAAGCGGTGACCACCAGCATGGGGTGGAAGTCCAGACCCGCCTGTTGGGCCACCACCCGGGCGATATCCCGATCGGTCACGAAACGCAGGCGCAGCATGGTATCGCCCAGGCGCTCGCGGGAAACCTGTTGCACCTTCATCGCATAGGCCAGCATGGCCTCGTCGACGACGCCGGCCTGCAGCAGGAGCTGCCCGATGGTCTTGGAGGTGTCGGCTTCCATGTCCATGGCTAGAAGTCCACCGCTCGGGCCTGGGCATTGACCACCAGCACCACGTTGCGCTGTACACCGGGCTCCGGGGCGGGCACGTCGAGCCGGCTATCCACCATCTGCAGCCGTTGGCTCAGGCTCTTGATCAGCGCCGCCGAGCTAGCCTCCGCCGCATCGAACTCGGTTTCGGCCAGCATGATCTCCAGATTGACCAGGAAGGGCTTCTGACCCGGCGGTTGATTGACAGGAGGTCCAGGCCTGCCCCGGGGTGCCGGCTCCGGCTCCACCTGGAGGGAGCGAATACGAACCTCCTTCGGCACCAGCTGGGTCAGCCAGCCCAGCAGGCGGTCCAGGCGCACCTCGCTGAGACTGTCCCTCTGCACCTGCAAGCCCTTACGCACGGTCGCCATCGCCTCCTCGCTGGGAAGGATGCGATCGATCTCGGCCAGGGTTCCACGAAGCTTGGCCTGCCGGGCATCGAACTCGGACGCGGCGCCGAGTGCCTGCAGGTGGTGGAAGCCTCCGTACAGGCCAAACACGACACCCACCAACCCCGCCGCAGCGGCTGCCGGCTTGGCGTAGCGCCAGGCCCGCACCTGGTCGCGATAGTCTTTTTCCTGGAAATTCCATGCCTCATCCACGAAGGGCAGACCATACAGCTCGGGATCGCGCAACACCGCATTCTCGGGCGTGCCCTTGCGAGCCCGATACAACTTGGCCAGCCGGCTTTCGAAGACCTGGGCCGCTTTTTCCTGGGCTCGCAGCCCGCGGCCGCACAAGTCGCCCGTGTACAACGTAAGAAAAACCTCGCGCTTTTCGCCCCGGTAGCCGGCACTGGTCCGCAGGCTGGCTTCGGCCCGGGCGATAACCACCTGCCGATTCTCGTCGCTGACCGCCTCCCTCGTGCGGGCCTGCACCATGCCTTCGGCAACCAGCAGGGAGAGGAGCACGCCCCCCTTTTCCCAGAAGACGATGACCGGCTCGGCCGTGGCCCTGCGCACCAGGGCGGCAATGGCCAGCTCCAGCGGCACCAGCTGCAGGCAGGGTCGCTGCTGCACGGGCAGCAGCGCGACGGCGACATCCAGATCCTGCTCGGGCAGGGCCGCGATGTCGGCAGCGATGGTGCGCTCCCGTTTGGCCCGCGTGCGTGCGCGCAGGCGGTAGGCCCCGTCGAAGACCAGCTCCGCGTCCAGGTGGCGGCGAGCCACCAGGCGCAACATCTTGGGAGAGTCCGCCCCCAGATCCAGCTGCTCGAAATAACTGGCCGGCGAGAACACTGAGGCCCGCATCGGCCCGGCAAGCTGGGCTGGGGCCCCCTCGCCGGTGCTCAGGATGCGCCGCCCGTCCAGCCTGGCATAGCGCAGCACGGGCTCCCCGTTCTCGCCGGGCACCACGGCCAGCAACAGGTCCTTAGCCGACAGCCGAGTCTTGATCATCTCGTTTCATCCCCTCGTTCACCGGGCAGCGCGCGCTGTCCGGTCATCAACTTATGACCACGCCGATCAACACCACACCGCCTACAACCACCATTCCCATGCCTTGTCTGACTGCCGGTACCAGCGCCTCGGAATCCGCCGGCAGTCCCAGGGACAACAGCCACGCGCCCTTGACAACCACCGCGCCGGCGACAATGGTGATCAGCGCCCTCCAGGGGATGCGGCGGATCAGGAGAATCAGTTTCGCCGTCATCCGCACATCCCCTGGATCATCACCCCACGGTCGTCAAAGAGCCGGCTGGGACATTCGGGTATCGAACTGGTAGCTGACGGCCACGAGCTGGTAATCACCATTTAGCGATTCGTCGTTAGGCCAAGGCCCACCATTGGCGGTTAAGCCGCCCCCAGCGGAGAAGTAAAGACGAAGACGGCCGCGCCCACCGCCTTTCAGCAAGTCTGCTTGTAGGTTCTGGGGCCCATCGAGAGCCACATCGAGGCCCTTGGCGAGCCATAGCGGCACACCATAAGCTACGATCATGTTGTATTGGGCACCATCGGGGGCCGTAAAGGACCCGACGGAGTAATAGTCGCTCAATGTGTGCCTGGCCAGCTCGATGGTGCCGCGGGTCGGATCGACGAGGTTGGCCTTTCTCATGTCGCCCCAAGCGAGGTTGGCGTCAGTAGTCTCGTTGCCAGACCCTGTCAAACAGTCGCCCGCCGTGTCCGGATCGGGGTCGTTGCTGTAGGCGAGGCCGACGTTGTTGTCGGCTATACTCGCCGGGAACCCCGCGTATCCGATGATGCCGTTGTGATCGCAGTCACCAGGCAGGTAACCGGTGCGCTTTTCATCCTCCAATATCATGACCTGCAAACCCCTCAGGTCGGCAGTCATCCGCTCGATCTTGGCCTTATTGATCATGTCAGTGCCCTTGAGCACTGCGGCGAGGATGATGCCGACGATGACCAGCACGATGGCCAGCTCCACCATTGTGAAGCCCCCCTGGCGCTGGATGTTGTTGAATGATACAGGCTTGATCATGGTCTCCTCCAAAGTGCGGGTCGGTTAGATGTGCCGACGCAACTAGATGTGCCGACACAACAATAAGCCAACAGGAGAAACCGATTGTGCGCAAAATCACAGGCCCGCAGTTATACGCATGTCCGGTGTGTCAGGTTTGCCATGCAGTTCACAAGAATGCCGGGAACCATATTCTTCATTGCGCTTGTCCCTTGCCCTTACGGTCCCATGCATAGATGGCAAACAGAAAATTTCCGACAGGCGCGGCCCAAAGCCCACATCCGCCAACCCGGCACAAGAGACAGCAGATGAGGGGACTCAAATCATCCTGTCATGCCGGGGCTTGATTTCTTTGCACAGGGCCCGACTTGTGATCGCTATCGCAAAAATCAGCATCTGATGTCGGCAAGGGCTCTACTATCGCAGACTATGATACGAGGGCTACACCGAGCGGAATAAAATAGCCGATGTGTTGAAAATGGTGCTTGCAGGACAAACAGAGCTCGGGCGTTCGATGAACAAGCTCGTCGACGCGTCGAGGTCTCGATGTGAAGCGTTGCACAAAACTCTGCCAGTCAATCCTTACATGCGGGGCCATCGTGCCGGGAGCCGGGAATCAACCCCGGACGCGTAGGGACCCGTATTTACGAGCCCCTGCAGCGCTCCACGACGAAATCTGTGACCCGGCAGGGTTGAACTGAGTCAGCCCCGCCCCGCAGGGATTCGTCGGCCTCGCTGTCGAGGATCAGGCGCGTCGGATCAGCTCCCGCGGGGCGTCGAAGGTGCGGGTGATGATCGACTCGGCGTCCTTGTGATGGCATCGATGCGGGAATTCGGGAAGACCGAAACGTAGCATCGGGCGGCCTCTTCGGCCCGGTGATCGAGCCACAGACAGGGGGTGATGGGCTGCATGGCTCGGCTCCTAATCGGACGACGCGGCCAGGTAGGCCTGGAGCTGCTCGAAGGTGCCCGTCCAGCCCTGCTGCATGCCCCCATGGGCGGCATCGAAGGTGCGGCGCTCCTCGTCCGTGGCACGATACGGGGACCATTCGATGGTCAGCAGGGTGCCGCCGTCCTGCTCGGCGAAGTGGGTCATGGACAGCGTCTCCAGGGGCCAGCTGGCGCTCATGGGATGGCGGGTCAGGCCCCCCTTCGCGTCCGAGAAAGCGCTGATCAAGACCAACCGCTCGGGCGCCTCGATCTCCAGGAAGGTCCAGCGGCCCCACATTTCGCTGCCGTTCGGCATCTGCATGCAGTAGTGAAATCGGCCGCCCGGGCGCAGGTCCAGGCGGCAGACCGGGATGGTGACGCCTTTGGGCCCGAACCAGCTCTGCAGGTGCTGCTCTTCGGTCCAGGCCGCCCAGACCCGCTCCCTGGGCGCATCGAGCAAACGCGAGATGGTGAAAGGGAGCGGCGTCGGAGCGGGCAGAAAACCGCCCAGACGCGCCAGGGTCTGCCTGCCGCCCTCGATGGCGCCGTACTCACGTACCACCAGGGCGCGTTGCTCAGGCGTATCGAAGACCATGCGTACTGTCAATCGGGTGGTGCTTTCGTCCAGGGCCTCGAAGGTCCAGGAGGCCGTGAAATGGGCGCCCGAACCCCCTTCCCTACCGCCTCCGTGACTGTAGACAACCCGCTCGTGCTCGACGATCTCGCGGAACACGCTGCTGTTGGGATAATCGGCGCCGTCGGGGCTGTGCATGACGTGCTTCCAGACCCCTCCGATCCGGAAGTCCATCGTCTCGATGGTGGTCGAAAAGCCGTTCGGTCCCCACCAGTGCACCACCTGGACCGGGTCGGTCATGGCCCGCCAGACCAGCTCCCGGGGTGCGCGGAAGATGCGGCTCAGGACGATCTCGCTCTCGATCGGTGCGCTAGCGGTTGGATCCATCGTCGGTCTCCTTGGTTTGCAGGTAGCTGTGGAATTGCAAATATGCGCGAGGGGCGCCGCACGGGGTGGCAGTGCCCGTACCACGTCTTACTCCGGAGGGATAGGCAAGAGCCCGTGGCGCCGGAGCCTTTCACGATCCTGATCAACAGCTTTTCGCGCATCCTCGGTGAGATGTCACTATGACAGGCCAGCACCCGGCCCAACGTGGTATCCTAAGACTGAGCGGCGGCGACGCAACCGCGGACTGAAGCGCGGGCGCGCATGCGCTAACAAAGGCCAAAGCGGAGTCTCGCGGGCGGTCTGTCCATTCCGCGATGGCGCTAGGCTCCGGGCGCCGCTCATCATATATGGGATCAACCATGCAACAACTTACTTCCGAAGGTCAGCGGGTCGTCAACAACCTGGCAACGAGGCACGGCTTCAGCACTGACGCCGTCACCCACATGCTCTACGCTGTGCTCAACGGCAACGGCCGCATGGCGCAATTCAATCACAGCGAATTTGCCGGCTCGGGCCAGTGGATGGCGGGCGGAATGATCATGCTAGGCGACATGTTCAACAATTACCTGAAAGGCCGGGTCGACGCCCTCTGCCAGGACCTATCCGGCATCCTCGCCAGCCAGCCCGGACTGTTGCGCTCAGGCAGCTTCCAGTCCCAGAGCCAGGGCGGTGGCGGCTATCAGCACCAGGCCAGCGGTGCCTCCATGGGGGCGTCGAGCCTGTTCATTCCTGACCCTGAAGACAACTGGTGGCCGCGGGAGCTCGGTTCCCCCAGCGCCACCGGCGCCCAGAACAACGTGCGCTACGCCTATTTCGCCAACAGCCACCGCTTGGCCGTCAAGACCGCTAGTGAGGTGTGGGTGTACGACACCCTGGACCATCAGATCGGTGGCTTCTCCCAGCAGCAGGGGATGGGAAGCTCGATTATCTTCAGCAGCCAACATGGCACCGTCAGTCTCGCGACCCTGCCGCTCGTCTCTCGCAACGGCCAGCCGGTGACGCCCGCGCCTGGCCAGACCTCAACAGAACCCGTCACGGCGAGTGCGCGGGGGGCGCCGCCGGGCCGCAGTGACGACATCCTCGCCGCCATCGAGCGGCTGGGCGACCTCAAGGCGAAAGGCGTGCTCACAGAAGAGGAATTCGCGGCCAAGAAAGCCGAGTTGCTTGGCCGGCTCTGAGCGCATCCGCAGCTCCGCGTAGATTTGCGAACACTGGAGCCCGGTGTCATATGTCACAAATACCTATGCTTGTAGGCCGTTGCCACTGTCGCGTACCGCTCAGCCGACCACGCACCCGAAGCAAGTGGACACCCACCCTTTCATGCTTGGAGAACTGCCCATCACCCTCTTTTCGATCCCCACTTATAGGTAAATGTGCCCCGATAACTGACCGGACACTGCTGGCAACCCTTCTGTAGCCGACTACTGTTCGCGTCCTGCCGCCTCACACACCGACAAAACGGTCCGAAGCTCTGCAGCATAAAATGCCCGTGAGCGCAATTTTGACAGGGACCCTGCATAATAACAAATGTCCGGCCACACGCGGCCATTCTTGCTTCATCCATAAAATTCTCGCTTCCGAGAGTGGGGCGAGGGCCGGTCGGCTTCCCCCAAGCGCGGTCCCATTGCCAGCTGGTCCACATGGCAAGATTCGCCACCACCTTGGCGCTAAGCACAGGATTGGAATACGCGACATGCGCAAGCTCTTGTGCCAAATCTGTTCCCGACAACCGATTCGTCAACCCCCACATCAAGTAATTGACTACACCTGCCGTCCAGCATGTGCCGCAGACGTCTACAGTATCCCGGCATGGATAGGACTGAGCACAACCTGCAGTCCTTGTCTGTGGAGATAACACCATACTGGGCGTAAACAGCTGATTGATATCCCATCCAAAAGAGATATCGGTATAAAGGGCAAGCCTCAAATCATCCTTCTGTGGCGCTGGCGCCCAAAGCCAGTCGCTCGCCATCTTCACCAATACTGTATGCAGTGCCCCTGTGACGTTGGGTCCACATTTCGGGCCACAAGCTTGACCATTCCCGCTCGCAGAATTACCTTCACCACTTCCCCCAGTTGCCGTCTCAGTACCATCGGTCCCAAAGCTGTCCACAACGCCAGCTGGATTGCTATACGCATATTCATACAGATTAAGACCGCGGCCAGAATATCCCTTAGGATCTCTGCTCATAAACCTTCCCAAATCGGGGTCCATGTACCGCAGTCGGTAGTAATAAAGCCCGGTTTCCCCGTCCAACCGTCGCCCGGTGAACAAGTAAGGGTTTCCCATCGGGTGCAGGCTTGCACGCGCGCCCGCACTGCCATCACGGTCCCCGACGCTCGCCTCTCCTTGCCGTTGAAATATCTTCTCTCGACCATAGGCTTCATACTCGTAGCTCTCGGAGAGCGCGCCAACCATATCCGTGAGCCCCACCACAGAGCCTAAGGTATCTTGTTGATAGAAAAGCCGTTGGTCCCCGACGCCTGCAGCCATCTCGCCACCGCCGGCATGCCCGTCCACTACCAGCGGCTCATCAACCTCATTGCCGTAGACGTACTGCTTTACGACGCGATCCGAGTCGTTCCGCTCCTCAAGCTCACGCCAGCCACTCAAATAGAAGTCTGTCGAGCCGTTAATTGGATCGGAATTCGCTACCACTTTGCGGATGCGTCGCCCCACGGCATCGTACGAGTAGACGGCCACTACCGCGTTGCCTTCCTTTTGAATGACTCTGCGGAGCCGATTCAGGTGATCCCAAAGAAATACGAATGTGCCGTCGTCGGTTATATTCCCGTTGCTGTCGTGCAGCGGCGTCATGACCCCATTCGCGTCACGCTGCACTATTTCATTCAAGGAAGAGTGCTGGCGCGTTTCGCCATCTATCCGCTCCCAGTTGCCTACGCCGTCCAGCGTCCACGCACTCTGCAGAGGTCTATCGGCGCTCGGCACACTGATCGCATCCTTGGTTTGACTCAGAGATCCCCGCTGAAATTCAATAAGGCGATCCGCGGAATCATAATGGTACAGCTCGCTCTCACGCTTGGCGTGCAGTTTCTCCTCGACCAGCTTATTGTTCGTACGGTCGTAGGATTGGGCAAATCCAATGAGTAATGAATTGTCTTCTCGAAGATGTCGCAGTTGAACCGGCCGGCGAATGCCGTCGTAGCCAGCGTCGGTGTTGCCTGCATCATTCAGAAACGTCATCCGCGTTTTGTTGAGGGGATACCGCCGCTGGGCGACCCGCGCTCTACCAATATAGTCATAATCAGCAATAGGTTGTTCTGCTCCGTCATCTCGGACGGTGTTTATACGGTCGATCCGATCATACGTGAAGGTCACGCGCCGGCCACTGGGGTAGGTAAGTCCGGAGCGCAGGTTTTCAGACCGCCGGCCTGATGAAATGGCCTTGACCGGCAAGGAGCCGATCTGTTGCGTCTCTTCGAGCACTCGACTGAGACTATCGTAGGCAAAGGTGACTGTTGAGTCATCATCCACGTCACCTGGATCGTTGTTGTCCGTAGCTCGGGTCAGGCGAGAAAGTCCATCATACTCACACGCTGTCGCCGTCGTTCCGGCGACACCCGGAGCTCGTGTTATTGTTTCAGCGATGCGCCGATCGAGGACATCGAATTCGGAGGCCACAATAGACCCGTTCTCGTCTGTCTTGCGTACGATGTTGTCATCCGCGTCATACTCGTACGTGGTGGTCGTCGGCGAATCGCAGCGGCCCGCCTTGCCCGGCACTAGGCAGTTTCCGTCGGTTTCCGCCGACCGACGATTCAGGTTGTCAAAACTGTAGCGCGTCTGATTGCCGTTGTCGTCTGTGAAGCCCTTCAGTAACGAGTTACGGTCATACTCGTAGCGCACGCTCATCAAACCATCACCACCGCCCTGGGACCGATCGGGCGCGGGCATCTTTTCCCGAACACCGAAGATGTCAGCGCCCATATGAGACCCGTCCCCCTGCCCCGACGCAGTGAGAACAATATCCTCCCGTAGCTTACGATCGATGCCGTCGTAAGAGTAGAGCGTAACATTGCCGAATCGATTCGTTGCGTTGATGGTACGCGTACCCCCCGCGAACGCGCGGCGCGTTATCGTCGGTCCCGAAGGGCCCTCAGCATCGGCCATGGCCACCAGGTTGTCGCGGGAATCATAGCGGTAGTCTACGGTCTGTCCAATGTTGTCAACCCGCTGCTGGATACGATTTAGGCTATCGTAAAAGAAAGTCGTAAGAAATGTTTCGTTTGGCACGCCGGCCACTTGTGAAACGTCTATCTCCTTGGTCTCGACGGTGTTATTGTCATCGTCGTAGGCTGTCTCGACGGTGTTCCCCTCCGCGTCTTCCGCACGAATCACACGGTCCGCTCCGTCGTAGTACACTCGCGCCGTGTCGCCATCGTCTTCTATTCCGAACATTGGCCGCGAATTGCGGTCGTATTCCAAGCGGTCGGTTACTCGCCCTATGATGTCGATGCCACTGATCCCCGGAATCGGTTGATCGTCCCCCGGGGTCAGATTGTCCTTGCCTATGTCGGCAGCCCCGTCTCGCAGATCTGGAGGACGAAGCGTCGGGACAGTATTTACGAACAATACACGATCCGTCTGGAAAACCCGGCCCAACTCATCGTAGCCGCTCTCGGTCGCCTCCAGCAGATTCTGATTCACCAGATTCGTAGCTTGAATAACGCCGCCAGACGAAACCGCTCCGGCTAACGGCGAGATCCCGGCCGAAGTTGGGCTTCGACCGCCAACCGGACCAAAACGACTCACCCGCACCACATTCGCCGCGGGATCGTACTGCATGACAGTTTGGTTGCCCGCGGCATCAACGACACTCGCTCGTCGGTCGAAGCCGTCGTAGATGTAGCGGATGGGGTGCTGGCGGCCGTTCAGTTGAACTGTCAGGTTTCGATTGCGGTCATATTGGTAGGTCTGGGTCGAGGGCTTCCCCCCACGCACGTCATAGCGAGTGGGGTCGCTCACGGCCGACAGCGCAAAAGGCGGAGGTACCGTGGCACCACGCGATTGTTGAAAGAGCAGATCGCGCTCGTCATAGGCCGAGGCATAGGCGTTTCCTTCCGGCTCGATCACCAGCACCTGGTTGCCGTTGGCATCATAGCGGTAACGAGTGACCAAGGTGTCGTTGTCATTCACTTCTTGCCGGGTCTCGATAAGCGTATCGAGTATGTCGTAGCGGTGCTCGTAATCCACAAAAGCGGTGCCACTGCCGCCGTTATCGGCGCCCACACCACTGGTGTTGCCACGGTCTTCGACCTGGTTTCGGACCAGATTCCCGTTGAAGTCGTAGAACTTACGCTCCAGATAACGGAAGCCCGCGAGCGGCCGAGGCTCCGGCGGATCCGGGGCAAAAACATCGGTCGCTGCGGCACGCGCGACCTGAACCACCTGGCTCAACTGGTTCACCGCGTAATCCGTGGCGATCCCCCTCCCATCCACCTCGCGGATGACATTGCCCACGCGGTCGTAGCGAAACAGGCGACGGATGTTGGTGGGAGCTGGATTGGTCTTGGAGTTGCGGCCCCCTTCGCTCATGGTGTCGCGGGTGACTCGGTGGAGATATCCGAAGGGGCTCGCGCTCACATCCGGCGTTAGATCCCGGCCGTCGCCGTCGGGGTCATTCTCCGGGTAGTATTTGTACACGTCGACGTTGCCTTCTGGATCCACCCGGCTCGTTATTTGCCCAAACCGATTGTAACTAAGCAGCTCCACGATAGGTTGCTGGTTACCTCCCTCAATCTGCGCCATGTTAGAGCCAGGGGGAAGATTCACCGTTGGGTGGGCGATTTTCACCGTATTGCCACTGATCTGATTGGTCGCACGGTCCCCGTTCAGATCGCCGAGACCAGTGCGGACGCCCGCATGTTTCAGCAAAGACCGGACAGCGCTCAGATCGGTGCCGAGCTGCTCGGCCAAAGGGGCGAGGTTGTCGCCCTCCTGGTAATCGAAAAGATAAACGGTGGTGTAGCGTTCCGGACTGTTGGCTCCGCCGTTTTGTGGAACATAGCTGGCATCGTTTCCCCGTTCTTCGGTGACGCTGCGAATCTGGTTGTATATGGGCTCGTACGTGTAGCTGGTGGCTATGACCGTCTGATCGGCTCCCCGCTTGGCGTCCGGGCGGCGGATGACTCGCAGGAGGTTGCCCTGCTGCAAGCGTCTCGGGCTCTGCTCGTCATACACATACTCCACCGAATTGCCCTCGGGGAAGGTCATGCGGACCATTTCGCCATCTTTGTTGTATTCGTAGCGGGTCTCGAAAAACTGCGGGTCTCCCGGCCTCAGTCGGCGGTTCGAGAGCTCGCGGATCCGCACGATGTTGCCCGCCCGGTTGAACCGATACTCCGTCCGGTTGCCATTCCGGTCGGTCACGCTGTTTTGGAAGACGGGCGTCACAAGATCGCCGGGGGCCGCGGTGCCCAGAGCTCGATACTCGTAGGCGATGGCTCCGCCGGCAGGCACCCCGCTCGCGTTCACTCCTCCGATTGTCTGACGGAGCACCCGGTCGGCGTTGGGCGACGCAGGGTTCGTCTCATATTCGATCCTCACGCGGGCGGGTCCGCCAGAAGCCACCTCATTGGGGGCAATGATCTGAATCAAGTTGTGATTGAGCCTTTCGTCCGCAACACCTGAGCTGTAGACATAACGGGTAGTCGTGCCATCAGGGAAATCGTTTCCGTTCGGAGTGCCTGTCACGGACGGCGACGTGACCGCCACCAGGTCGCCGTTTCGGTCGTAGTCAAACCGGATCTTTCGGCCGGCAAAATCCTCTACCTCGACCAGCCGGGCTTTCTCGTTGTAACGATACACGATGGCCCGCCCGAGCGTGTCGATCACGCGAATGAGCTGGCCTCGGCGGTTGTGCTCGAACCGCATTCTGTTCCCGTTACCGTCCCGAAGCTCCGTCATCCGGGCAATTCCGTTCCGGTCGGGGCGTCCATAGATCACCTTCGTTCCGCGCTTGTCGCGCTCGACGAATGTCCCGTCCCGGTCCCTTCGCAACCGCGTATAGAAGCCGGCGGGGGCGCTGTATCGGCCGGCTGAGAGCGCATAACGATCAGCCCGGCCCATACCATCCATCCGGGTCACGCTGCCGGTCGTTTCCACAAATAGCCGCCTGTTGTAGTTGAGCTCCCAGTTGTGACCCAGCGGACCATCAAAGATGACCCCGCTTCGGTACTTGCGCTCGAACTTCCAGTTTATCCCTCTGCCGGGGATTTCCAGATCGACCGAGTGGTGGGAAAACTCTCCGTTGTGCAGGAAGACGGTTCCCGGCCCGGAATCCTGAACAATCCCCGGATATTCCCCGACCGTTTGGCACTTGGGGCACGAGCTCTGTGCGGCAATGGCGATCCCCTGGTTGTACGTCGCCTCACCCGAGCAGCCACAAGCCGGCTTTGTGGCATTTTCAATGGGCAGGTTGAATGTCAAGGGTCCGTTGAACAGCGGCTTCTCTGGAACAGGCTGCGAAGCCTGCCGGTGCTTGGTTTGCGTACGGGGTTTGGGGCTCGGAGGCGGCGGTGTTGTGGCGATTGGTCCCGGTGGTGGGGCGATCACCGGCCGAGTGGGCTCCGGGGACACGGCCTCCTGTTGCCTGATCAGATCGCCGAGGCTGCGAATGTGGGTGTCCACGTCCTTGCCTTCTTGGGACGACCCCATGGGTAAAGGCCAGGCAGGGGCAGAAGGCTGCCCCTCGATGAGCCGCCGGGCACGACCCTGTGCCTCTTTACCTAGGTCACCTGGACGAACAGGCGGCCTGGACTCTTTAGTCCTCTGCTCTTGCGAGGGATAAGAGCCGATCGGGGGCCGCTCAACGCCCGGGGGCCACTTAAGGCCTGGAGGCCGCTCGCGGCCCGGAGGCCGCTCAAGGCCCGGGGGCCGCTCAAGGCCCGGGGGCCGAGCAAGGCGTGGGGGGCGCTCAAGACCCGGAGGCCGTTGAAGCCCGGGCGGCCGTTCAAGCCCCGGAGGACGCTCCAGGCCCTGGGGCCACTTAAGTCCCGGAGGCCGCGACACACGTGGCGTTTCGGGTGCGGTTTCGGGAGGTCGAGTCGCGGTTGGCGGGGTCGAAGAGCAAGGGGAGAACCTGGTCTGCGGCACGAACACCGTCCCTCCTGTGGGTGTGCCCCATTCGGTGCCCCCTGGCGCGAATTCCAGGCTCGTGCTGCCCGGCGGCAAGCCCTGGGGACACGCGACGCTGCTCCCCAAATGGGTACAACAGCTTTCGGCTCGGGCAACCTGGATGGCTCGTGGAGGGGTGAGGTCGCGACCGGTCTGGGCCACGGCTTCCCGGAGACCTGGCTTGGAGCATCCCGGGCAGTCAGCAACCCCGGGCGCCTGCCTTGCCTCGGCAGATCCTCCGAGCAACATGATGAGGAGTAAACCGATTAGGCTCGGGACTGCAGATTCCTCTGGTGTCATTGAAATCACCTCCCTCGGCACTCCCCTTGAAGGCGACCAAACTACTCTCCCGCATACTTCACGAGATCACCACGGTCGGCCGTGAACGGGGTACGCATCCTGGCAATGCTGAACTTCTCCTCAACCTTGGCCACCTCGACCTCCCCGAGCCTCATCTCATCGATCCCGAGGAGCTCACCGCTGCTGGGATCGGTCAGCTCCCTCACCACTTTGCTGACAACGAAGATATCTCCTCCCCTCACACCGGAATTGCTTCCGGCATTGATGTAGACCTGATCGCCGTCGACCTGAACCACGCTGCCGGTCCACTGCACCGGCTCCATGGCTTCGATGATGAAGCCGACTGACTTTTCGATCGCCTCCCGGGTCGCCTGCCCCAGGACCGTCTTTTGAAACTGCTCACCGCCGAAGCTGAACTGCTTCACCATGACGTCCGCCGATAGCCCGCTCGCCGAAACCTTCGCCTCGCTGCGGTGGGACTGGATGACCTGACCCGTGGTGGTATCGATGAGCCGTACGTCTATGCCCACCACGCCTTGGGTGCTCTGGCCGCCGAGGGCACCGCCGAACATCCCGGACGCAACGCCCAATCTTAACCCTGTGCCTCCTGCCTTCTGATCAAACTCGGTGACCGACCCTCGGACCAGGACCTGGGCGCCCAGGACCCGACCTACCTTTGCGGCGGTCTCTTTCGATACGATCTTTTGAAGCGCCATTTCCTGTTCCCTCAGGACGCTTGCGAGCCTCCGCCCGCTCCACAACGACGAAACGCCCGGAATTGACCAAGGCGGTGGTGAGCTCAGCCGCCAGACCGCCCCCGATATCCCACCCTCCATACTGGGCGACAAACGCCCCTGCCGCATCGAATTTGGCAACGGCAATTCGCTTCTTGGGGCCCATGTGCGAGGACAGCTTCGTCTGCGCTTGATAGGCCGTGACACCGGAAACAGGAGCGGTTCCGCCCGTTGGCGCAGGCCCGAGCGTATCTGGACTGGCACACCCTGCCAGAAACACGAGAACAACGAATGATCGGATAAGTTTTGCGGAATAGCCCATGACCCTCCCCCCTTTCCCGCGTCGGCATCTCTATGTTTCAGCCTAGATCTTGCGGATGCCCCGTCAAGAGGAAGGCAAACAAGGGATAAGGGATAGGAAGTTGCTTTGAGCCGTCGAAAGCAGACAGAAAGCCAGCAGGTCGGAAACGGCGCCCTGCGCCCCTCCGCCACGTAGGAAGCCACGTTTGAAGCCATGTCCGCTCCCCGGTGGATGAGGCAAGGTCGAGCCGGATTTGCCCCGCCGGAGGGCTCTGTGCGCCATTACCATGTCGCTTATCTGGAAATAATCCGATCGAGCTTCACGTCAAGGCTTGGGATCAGGCGATTGTGGGCGGGGGATCTGGCCGATGACAGGCCAGTGGTCTCCTCGGATGGGGTCTGGCTGGGTAAGTGGGGGTTGCAGATCAGCCGAGTCCCGCTGGCCGTGAGTGCTGTGCGCGACAACTCGGGGTCGACCTGCTCGGGCAGCCCTTCGCTTAGGACATCACGGCGGCGTAGCCGCTGAACATCTGGTTCTGGAGGAGCCAGTCCCCCTTGATCACTATACCCATGCCGTAGGTGTACTGCAGGTTGCCCCGGCGGCAGCTGTCGCACCCCTGGACCGGCCCGCCGAAGTCGCGCTGTCGGGTCGAGACCATCGTCTGGTACGACTCCGGTGAGAGCAGCTCGCCGGTGCCGATGGCGATGGCCGAGCGATCCATGTCGTAGATGTCGGTGTACTGGATGGCCCCGCGGGTCAGCGTCCAGGACGGGCTCCAGAAGGTGCTCTCCTCGTAGAACGCGGTGCCTGCCGGCACGCCGAGGTCGAGGTGTCGCTCGCCCGTGTAAGCGTGCAGCACCGGCTCGGGCAGCGCCGGGCTGCCCGGATCTGCGGTGTTCTCCAGGCCGAGAGGGCCGAGCACGTTCTCCTGCAACAGGTCGGGGATCGAGCGACCGGTCGCCTTCTCGAGGGCCAGGCCGAGCAGGACGTAGTTGGTGTGTGCGTAGCTCCAGTTGCTGCCCGGCTTGTACCAGAGCGGCTCGGCGTCGACGAAGGCGAGGAGCTGCTCCGGGGTCCAGGCGCGGAACGGGTCGGCGTAGACGGCCTCGATGAAGTCGGGGTCGAGGACGTAGTCGTGGTACCCGGAGGTCATGGAGGCCAGCTCGCCGAGGGTGACCTCATCGGCGTGGGCGAAGTTCGGGAGCCAGGTCGAGAGGCGGTCGTCGAGGGCGACCTTCCCCTGCTCGCACAGCCGGAGCAGCAGGGTCGACATGTAGGAGATGGCGACCGCGCCGTTGCGCAAGTGCATGTCCGTCGTGGCCGCCTGGCCCGAAAGGGACACGCCCCAGGCGTCGCTGAGCAGGTTCCGCCCATCGTCGCTGACCCGCACGATCGCCGATCGCAGGTGGAGCTGCTCCATGGCGGTCTCGACCAGGCCCCGCGCCACCTCGGCCTTCGCCGGGTCGACCGTGACCGCGCCGTGGCTCGGAGCCCACGCCGACGTGCACCCGGCCAAGGCCACCATCACGATCACCACGACCGACAGACGTCGCACCGTTACTGCTCGCATCAACTGACGGACAGGAATCTGTTTTCAGCCGCTACGGGCTGAGAAGCGGCCGGCGCGCCGGTGCGGCCGGGATGAGGCGCTTTGACATAGCCCCGATTGCACGCAATCACCCTGATTCCCTCCCCTTGTCGGCACGGCCGCGCTGTCTGCGGGCCTCGATGGTCGCCCCGACCACGATTCCCTGGCTTTCGCCGATTGTAGGCCGATGGAGTGTCCCGAGAAACCGACCGGCGATATCGGGCACCGGTGTCCCCTGCCATCCGCACGACCGCTGCCGGTCAAGAGGAGCCACCAACAGGCCGCTTCAACCCCAAGCGATCAACCCTCCACGACATCGGGAGAGCGTTCCGGGACTCCGAAGCGGCGTGAGCCAAGCCATCACTGAAATATGCTAACCGGGTCATAAACGGCCCTGACGCAACCTTGACGAATTTCGCAATATCGCTTTAGGGACGGCGTCTACCCTTCTGCTTACGGGCGCAGCTCGGCGTTTCACTCGGCGACGAACAGGAGAGGGCAATATGCGTTTGAGCAATATCGTTATTCACCTTGGCGAGCTATTGGATGACGAAGCGCGCCATGCCCTTGAACGGGATCTCGGACAGCATCCGGGTGTCCATGACGCCTATGTCCACGAAAGTGCCCGGCACCTCGCGGTCATCAACTTTGATCCGACGCAGGTGGGGGCTAAAGCCATTGTGCATTGCGTGCGTGATAGAGGGCTACGCGCCCAGATGGTTGGTCTGTTGTAGCGTCAGGACCTAACCGATGTTGGCGACACCGGGAGACCGCTTTCCCATTCCGGCATGGAGGCCCCGCTCGATTGTTGACGGCACGCGCCCGGACAACTTTGCCCGGGCGATCTGGGCCAGGGATTGCCACCGGCTAGGCGCCGTTGAACTTGGTTAGGCTCCCGTTGTCCGTCAGTGCAGAGGCCGACGACATGATATCGAGTCCTGATCGGGAAAAACGTAACGGAGCTCGTGTCCCTTTCGAAGCTCCAGCTTCGGTCGAGCCCGTTCCGGCACCATCACCGCAGCACCGGTGGCGACTGCTGGCGGAGGACATCAGCGAGGATGGCATGAGGCTCTCGTCGCCATACCTCTTTCCAGTGAAATCGCGGCTGCTGCTCAACATCGATATCGGCAGCGCGGCAGCTCGGATCCGCGCCATCGGAAGAGTCGTTTGGGCGGAGCAACTGGCGGGCGTCGATCGCTGGGAGATTGGGGTAGAGCTCTCGGAGCTGAGCGACGATACGCGATCTCGGTTGCGCGAGATCATTGTGTAGCCATCATCGAGCTTCCTTGCTACGCCGTAGACGCCTGTCGCAAGGCTGCGGGAGGCTATGACGGCGCATCTGGTGCTTTTCGTCCGCCGACCAGTCGGGTGGGGCGGGTCGTGCCGTTCCTCAACATAGACCGAGCCAGTGAATCACGGCGATCCGACACCCGGAGGACAGAGCTCGACCTGCCGGGTGACCGAGCTCGGCCAAACTCGGATACGCGAGTCGCAAACCCGTTGCGCCAGTCGTGTTAGCGACTTCGAGAATTGCCCAACCAGAGATGTGTGATCCCGACCCGCGCAGCTGTCCTTACAGCCGGGCGCAGGTGCGAATTCTGGCGGTGATCTAGAAGCCAGCGGCGGTCGAGAAGATCCCGGGACACCCGGCGCCCGCGGCTCGAAGAGCATACCGACTCTGAGCCCCTCAACCTGACGGTGCCCACCTGGGGTGTAGAATTGGGAGTCATGTCACCCGATCCCCTATAGGGAGCCGCCGTCGGTATCATATGAGTGCGTGCGAATGCACCGAAAGGCGCTTGCAGATGAAGCCTATCGTCATGGCCACAGTGGGCCGAATCGCGATTCTTTATGCCCTCAGCTTGTTGCTGGGCGCGTCACCCTTGTGGGCGGCCCCGCAGCGACCGCTCCGCGTAGCGGTGGTCGGCGCGGGCCCCGCCGGACTGACCGCCGCCGATGAGTTGACCGCGCTGGGGCATGAGGTCGTCGTATTCGAAAAGGAGAAGCGTGTCGGCGGCAAGGTGTTCTCCATCCCTGTTGGCGATATCGCCCTTGAATTTGGCGCGGTGCTGGTCACCGAAGACGATTATCCCATCACCTTCGGCTATGCTGAGAGATTCGGGATTTCCAGCGTCCCGACGCCGGTCGGCTTTACGCTCCTCGACGAATCGGGCAACAGGATCGCATTGCAGGATTTCCTGCAAACCCGCTACAGCGCGACAGAAATTGCCGCGGCCGAGAAAAATTACGCGGCTGTGCTGGATCGATTTGCAGCGTTCATCGATGCACCGGGGCTGGTCTCGGTTCCGGACGACCTGAGTCTACCCTTTTCCGAATTCGCAGAGCGCTATGGGATCGGCTTGGTGGAGGACTGGATGAAAGCCCTGCTGACCGGATTCGGATACGGTTATTCCGAAACCGTGCCGGCGGCCTACTACGTCAAGTTCTTGCCGTTTCTGGTGAAACTCGGACCCTCGGGGTTTGAGGCGGGGTCGGGTCGTATCTTTCCGGGCGGTTTTCAGTCCGTATTCGATGCCCTCGCCGCCACCTTGGACGTGCGACTCGATTCCGAAGTCACCCGCATCGAGCGGCCCCGGTCCGGTTGTCGATCCTGCCAGGTGCGGATCACGGTAAACGGCGTGAAACAGGATTGGTTCGATGCCGTCGTGATCGCGACCCCGCTCAACATTGTTCCCCGATTTCTCGACGTGACGCCTTTCGAAGAACGGTTGTTCACCCGGATGCAATCGGTCCGCTATTTCGTCACCCTGTTCGCGGCCCGGGGTGTCAAAGAGGAGATCCTCTATTTCCGCGAGAACGCGAATCCCAGTCGGATCAACCATGTCGGGGCGTTGGTCGCGCCGTACGATTTCGGGGATATTACGCTGGGCAATGCGTATCAGGTGGTAGAGCGGAAACGTTCTCCGCGGGAGATCCAGACCGTTCTGGCGGAAGACATGCGGTCGGCCGGAGGCCGGTATCTTCTCGGCCTTGGCCAGAAGGAATGGCCGAATTATTTCCCTCATGTCGGGCCGCAAGCCCTTGATCTCGGCTTCTATGACGTGATCGACCGCATGCAGGGACAGCGAGGGACCTACTTCGTAGGCAGCAGCCTCACCTTCGAAACGGTCGAGCACGCCGCCCGCCAGGCGAAGAGCGTGGTCCTCGAACACTTCGGCGAGTAGCGTCAGGTAGGGAACCGAGACAGAGATGTCGGTGAGGACACTGTTCCGCTCCGCCGGGATGATGTCCGCTCCGGCTCGAGCTCGGCGGTCATCGGCGGTGGGGACCGTGCGATGACGCAGGTGTGAGGCGACGCCCCCGAAGGGGCGACCCAGGGCACGGCGACGGGTCGGACCAAGATAACTTACGAAAAAGTCAATAGATTGTTTCGAAAATTGGCCATTTTGGCTACTTAGAAGTCCATTTTCGCGCCTGAAAATAGCGTTCTAAGGCGGCAATCTGTCGATATGCTCGAAGCCGGCATCTTCAGGGTTGCCCATCTTGAATTTTTCAAGTCTGCTCCCGGCCAATTCCGGACTTGGTTGTTGGGGTGATCAGTAGTTCGTCATTGTCCGCCGCGCACAAGACGCACCCTGGAGGGGTAGTCCTTGACGTTGGTACCGTCGAATCCGATGTCGAAGCTGACGAGCCACGCGATGTCGGTGTAGTTAGCATACGGAGAAGCCGACCAGAACAACTCCGAGGGCGTGCCCGGAAACACCCGCAAGTTGATCCCCGGGTCGAAGCAGGCGCGCTCAGCGATGGAGTCCAGCTCCTTGATATTGGGCACCCGCCAGTCGCTGGCGCCCGCAAAGCCACCTTCCCCCGGCAGCCCGTTGGGCGAGGTCTGGCCCCGGGGCGTGTCCACCGCCTCCGCTTTCTGCAGGGCCTGCTGCCAGTTGAAGGCCGAGGGCCCTCCGTCGGTGCAGCTGTCGTCGCCATACTCGCTGGACGTAGCATTGTCGGAGAACACATAACCCTCCGGGCAGCGCTTCCACTCCAGCCCCGTCTTGGTGTCCAGCGCCGTCGCGCCCCCGTTACGGATCTGAAAACGGTCCGCCGGTGTGCTCTCCGAGATGTCCGTGCGGCAAGTCTGCCCCTGCGCCGCCCCAATCGCCAGAAGGCCTGACAGCATCAGTCCATGTCGCTTATTCATCTATGTATTCTCGTCAGCATTGAGATCGTCCATCGCCTCGACCGGCTGTGCCGCCACCGGGGCACGTGCTCCGCGGGCATGGTGGGCACGGCCAACCAGGCGCGCCACGCACATGGCCCTCCCGGCGCAGATCCGTGCCCAGCAGGTACTTTTTGTAACAGGGAAAGCTGCGCACCGCCCCCTCCAGCAACACCGTGAGGAGTAACGCATCGTGACAGATCGGCACGGCGCAAAGACCCCATGGCGGCACTCCTGGATCGGCGGCCACACCTATGTCTCTCATGGCAGGGGCCAAAGATCACTGTCCTCCGCGCACAAGACGCACCGGGGAGGTGTCGTACTCGCTGTAGTATTGGCCATCGCCAGACCAGTGGCCGACGAAGCTGACGAGCCACGCGAAGCCGGCGTGGTAGGCATAGGGCGAAGCCGACCAGAACCCGCCGCCGGTGTTAGGGAAATAGCCCGTATCGATGGTCAGGCCCGGGTAAGGCACGCCATAGTCCACGATAGAGCGTAGCTCCGCGAGACTGGGCACACGCCAGTCGGCATAGCCGCACAGGCCGCCGTTGTCGTTGACGTACTTTGGGAGCGTATACGTATCACAGCCGGTGAAATCATCTGACACGGGGAGGGTTCCGTTACATGAACCACCGCCGGAGGTGCCTACGCTGCCGCCGTTCGTGCTGGAATCAGGGTTGTACCAAGTGTACGTGTGATCCTTGTAGTGAACACTCATGGGATCGTTGTTCTTGATTTCCCAGGTCAATCCCGTAACTTCGTCCCGCACGCATGACCACTTAGTTCCCGCCGCTTCCGAGCCTCCGTCATCCCACGCCCCATTCTGGATCGCCAGCGGCTGGCCGTCCGCCCCGAGCTTGGTGAAGTGAAAGCCCGCGTGGCCGTCGCTGTCGTCGTTGGCGGTGACGTCACGCCCGAACTGGCCGTCCTGGCCGGGAAACGCCGGTACGCTGTCGCAGGCCAGGCCGTTGGTGGCGTTGTCCGAGCAACTGGTGATGCCGCTGTCATTGAGCGGGAGCGGACTCATCGCGGGCGGCGTCGGCGGCGGGTGCGCCTGGGAGCAGCCGGTCATGGCCAGGGCGGCGGTGATGATGACGAAAAAGCGGGAAGACCATATATCCGAAGTCAGTGCCATCACTGGACCCCTCGATAGAAGCCGAATGGATCGACGCGCAGAAACCAAGGTGTGCCGCTCCCCGCCGCTTTCGGACTACGGGGAGAACGACGCGGGGCGCCGATTAGCGCGTGCCGGTGCCGAGCGTAGCCTGGGCGACGCGAGCCTATACCAGCGTGATTACCACGACTGCGCCGGACTCGGCGACGGCGCTGAAGAAAGGAAGCTGGGCGGTAGTCCATTACCAGGAATTCATCGTCGAGGGTGGAAGATCCAGCAGATTTTGTACCGCTCCAACGACCCGTCGTCAATGCCCGGAGACATGACCAGGGTCAAGGGTTCGCCGCCGATACATGGAGTTCTTTCGGCTTTCCCGCCACTCCAGGGGCAGCCCCTCGGAGACCAGAGGGCGGCCGGATGTCCGCTCCGGGTCGTAAGCGGTCCTTTTGGAACGGCTAACATTTGAGAAGCCTCCGTGTCTCCTACCCGCCCGATGCGGCGGAATCTCGCGCCTACAGGCAATCGGTACATCGGACAGCCACCCCTAGAGCCCACAGCGGAAAGACCATTTACACTCCATGGCTAATCCGGCTAGATCGGACGAACACCCGGCCCTGCGGTCGAGCGAGGCGGACTATGCTTGCTGAGCGCGAGTTGTCCCGGGCAGCGTGCGCCAAGGACAGGCATTCAGCAAATGCGCCCTTTCAGAGCGGCCTTAGGCCATAGGAGGAGACGGAATGAAGTTCATGATTGCTTGGAATATTCCGCCTGGCTGTTACAAGATGGCGGTGGAGCGATTCTTAACCACCGGCGCCCCCAATCCCCCCGGAATAACGACGGTCGGGCGCTGGCATGCACCGGGCTCAACGTATGGTTGGCACGTGGTTGACGGAGATGCAGCGGGGGTAGCAGAGCCTCAAGACGGTGTGGGGAGATCTATTGGAACTTCAGATCACGCCTGTGATTGAGGACACCGAAGCTGCAAGCAGCCTGGCCAAGGTCCACGCAAAGTAGAATCTCGAAGCCTCCCTGCGCGCTGCGTCCGAACGGCCTTGGGAACGAGCCGATGGCGGGTGCGCGTCGGGAGATGGAGAGGGTGTGCGGGTCGGGAGGCGTGCCGCGCAATACAGCGGAACACGAAGACGACCGCGCCGGTCGCCCTCGCCGGGCAAACAAGATCCTTGACCGCTTAGGGTCGACACCGTCCTTTAGGAACGGCTTATGTTAGAAAGGCCTGCAGGTCTGTTGCCCGCCAAGTGCGGACCTCTGCTCGCCGCCGAGCAATGGCAGATTATCTCGCGTCAACCCGATCGACTCGCGGCGGACTCTGGGACCGTGCCAGGCTCGGCGTCAACGGCGAGCTCCTCCCACAATTCGATCCATCCCCGCATCGCCTCGGCGAGGCGGACAAAGTAGGGGTCGAGGACGCCGAGGCCGGTTTCGACCTGATCGGCAAGCGCGATGTAGCACTGGGTGACCGTAGTCTGGCGGTGATCGAAGCGCACGCCGTGGAAAAAGGCGTGCAGGTCGCTGGCCCAGCGGATACCCTTGGCCTCGCGCTCCAGGTTGGTGCGCCAGTTGCTAGCCTTCTGATGGATGATGTAGGGGCGGCCGGTCTTGGCGCCGTAACCGAGATGGTCGCAGACCGCCTTGGAGCACCACCCGGCCCAGAGATCGTCGTAGCGGCCCCACGGCTGTCCGGCCCCCATCAGCCCGAAGTACATCGCCGCGCCGATCAGCTCGCGATCGAAGGCAAGGTTCATGCCGCACATCGAGTACTGCGCACCGCGCGGAACGGTCTGGACGATGGGGACCTCGTCGCGGATGCGCAGGTCCGGGTGGGCGCGTTGGGTGAGGGCGTCGAGGTCAGGGTGCTCGAGCCACAGGCCGTGCGAGATTGCAGTCGGTTTGCCCTCGCGCAGCGCGTGCGGATAGCCGCGCACGAACTCGATGTCGTAGAGCGTGTTGAAGTAGTCCGGATGCGACGGCGAGCGCAGGTTGGCGAGGTGGTCCCGCAGCGGATTGGCGGCCCGGCTCGCCCGGTTGGGCGGCGGCATGCAGTCGTCGTCGAAGGTGTAGACATAACGGGCACGGGAGACGAGAAAGCCGAAGCAGCGGCAGGCGGAATCGTGCCGGGAGATGACCCAGCTGCGCTCACCGAGCAGGTCCTCTATCTGGGGCCGGGCCCAGACCGTAGCGTCGATGTTCGAGGGAATGCTCAGCTTGACCGACGGGTCGCCGTCCTGAATCACGATGACGTGCACCCCATCCAACGCCTCCCGCCAGTGGACCAGGTTGTGCAGGGAGCGGATGGTGGGGATCACCACTTCGATCTCTGGTCGGCTCGTGGCCATCTAGCCGACCTCGCTCAGGCGCAGGAAAAGATCCTTGCGGAAGTCATCGAAACCGCTCTGCCGGTGGGTCGCCACCGCCGGGTCTCTGAAGGTAGCGCACTCGTACATGCGGCCGACATCCTCGACGACGGCGGGTCGCGTTCCGGCAAAGCTGATGATCACGTCCTCCGAGTTGTCTACAGCGTCGTTGCGGATGCCGATGGCGGCAAGCAGCTCGAAGTAGCGCTCCAGATGCCGCCGGGTAAACGCATAGGCATGGAGGATGATGTCGACCGGCTGGCCGCGATCGCGTCGCGACCACAGTGGGAACGAGTAATAGTCGAATTCGCCGCTGACCGGATCGTAAGTCTGCCCGCCCGAGCCACGCGGCGCCTCCGGTCCGGCGACCAGCGCGGCGAGCAGACGGCGCAGCTGCCAGGGCGTCGGGAAGATGTCGTCATCGATGCACAGGTAGTACTCGCTCGGGTACGCGCGCGCCAGGTCGTAGCGATAGGACGGCCAGCGACGTTGGGGTTGCTGCACGAGCTCGACCCGTGGATCGGTCAGCCGCAGATACGGCGTCAGGTCAACGTCCGGATTGTTGTTGGAGACGACCACCCGTTCCACGAATCCGCACAGCAACGCATTGCGGACGATTACGGGGATGTTGTCCATCCGTTTGTAGCTGAGCACGATCACCGTCGCCTTGGCCGGGAGGCCCAGCTGCAGTCGGTAACCCCAGCGCCCGAGCCCGTTCAGCACGGCCTGCCGGACCGGAAAGTAGGTGCTGCGCTGCAGGCGGCCGGCGATCCGGTCACTGAGCCGGCGGCCGAAATAGCGCGCCTCGCGCAGCGCCACACCGGCCGCACGCATCGGACCATGGGCGAGCAGCCGCCGCAGCAGCCGAGGGGTAAAGGTCGGGTCGGTGCGCTCCCAGGCCCGGAGATCGAGCTGCCGGGCGGCCTGGCGGTAGGCCTCGTACCATTTCTTGCCGGCCCAGGTGTCCGGGTTGCGGCCCAGGCGTATGCCGTCGACCTGGCGGCCGTCGGCAAAATAGTGAATCACCCGCGCATCGGCCAGGTTGGTGCGGCGGAAGAACTCGTCGGCCGGGCAGTTCCAGATCTCCTCGGCCAGGAAATGGCGGTGCTTCGGCAGGATGGCGACGACCGTCATCTCGTCCAGCAGCAGGGCCCTGCGGACAGGGTCGCGGGCCAGCGCCTGGGCCCATTCGGCGAGAAAGGCGTTACCCCTCGGCCGGGCGATCCCCATCACGCCGATGTTGACGTCGAGGCGCTCGTTGACCAATCGACCGAGCGCGACAGCATAGGCCTGCGGATCGACCAGGCTGCGGATGCCTTCGAGCAGCGCCACCCGATCTGCCCAGCCTCGCCGATCGGCGGTGCCGTCGATGCCGTATGGGGCGGGGTAGAAACGCGTGACCAACACCCCTTCGCGCTCCAGCGGCTCCCACAGCTCGTCGATCGGCGCGCGAAAGATCAGGTCGCTGTCGAACATGAGAGTAGTGGCGTAGGGGCTGTCCCGGAATAGCCGGCACCGATCCGGGCACGCCGCGAGCTCGTCAACCAGGACGACGTCGCTGCCGAGGCGCTCCAAGGGGGCTCGCAGGGCGGCGGGCGCGCTGCGGCGGGCCAGGTAGGTCGTAATCGGGCCGTCGTAGAATCGGCGCAGGGAGTGGACGGCGACGAGAAGGCGGAGGGAGTACTGCCCACCATAGGTGAAAAACACGCAGCCGCGCCGATTGGCGGAGGTTGGCCCGCTGTCCTCGAGCGCCCTTGGCGCCGTATCGCCGGTGCTGGTTGGGGCTACCACGGAGAATCCCGATCGTTGCATCCTGGAGGGAAAGGGATGCTTCCCGCCGCCATAGGCTGAGACGAGGCCGGTGCGCGGCGCAGGCTGTTTGACGTGACCCCGATGGCACGACATCACCCCGAGTCCTTCCCGGTGTCGGCGGCACCGCGCTGTCCTCGGGTCCCTGTGCCCTTGCCGGCGACGGCTCCCTGCATTTCTGCCGATTCTAGGCCGATCGAGACTCAGGTCAACCTCGCAGGCGGTCTCGGAAAACCGGGCCTTCCCTCTATGCGGATGACTGGCTCGGGGTCAAGAGCGGCCATACCCCAACCTGGCAGCGGCAGAGCACCCACGCCTGTAAGCCAGGGCCCTGGCGTTGCCGGTGCGCGACGTTGTCCGCCGGTGCGTCCACCAGCGAATACCGTGGCAGAAGCTCGGAGGGCCGTTGTAAGGTCACTGTTCTCCGATACCGCCTGATCTCGCCCGATCGTGCCCCGGTAGTGAACACCGTGGAGCGAGTTGTGGACCAGGATATTGCGGAAACCGCTGATCGCGGCCCAAGGAATCTCGGGATACGCATTCTTCAGCTCCGAGCGCAGCCTTTGTGTCGATTCGGACAGGGTCTGAAGATTGCGCAGGGCGGCATCGTAAAGGACGACGTCCTCCTCAGACCTCCCGGATCTCGATTAAGCCGTATCCGCTCGATAGCATCCAGGACATGCCGCGCGTAGGCCCGCCAGTCCTTGCTCATGACTCCGCCGCTTCCTTCAGGACGCGGCCACGGTTATGTCGATTGAGCTCGTCCTTCGGCACCGGCGCTACCCGGCGTCCCAGCAGATCGGCCAGACGCTCGGCCAGCGGCAGGCGTTGTGCGAAGAGATCGTAACCGCGGGGTAGCTCGACCAGAAAATCCACATCGACCGACTGCACTTGGAGCGTCCGTTCGCCGGCAGCCGCATGCTGCGCGACTTGCTGGACCAGGACGGGATTGAGGTCGAACACCGACATGTGGCCACGCTGATGCGCCACATGGGCCTCGAGGCGCTCTACCACAAGCCCAACACCAGTCGCCGCCATCCGCATGGGCGGCAAGGCAGCTGGCGGGACAACGTCGTGGTCGAGCGGCTGCCGTGCTGCGCAACTCTTCGGCGGCCGGAAACCAACGCTGGTCGGGGAGCAGAGTCTCGTAGGGAGACACGGGGAAATCCGGGTGCAACGCCATCGCATGGAATCCTCGTCTCTAAAACCGGCGTCTCGCGCAATTGCCGGGGCACGGCCTCTCCGGCCTTCTTATTGGAGGAGTGCCCCATCCGACGCCCAAATGATATCCTGCGCGCCGTCCCGCAAGAGCACCTGCACTCCAACGCCGACAACACCGAGCCCCGAAAGGCAGCGCCCGGAGACCACGCGGGGAAAGAATCGACAGAAGAGACCCGCTGCACGGGTTTCTCAGCAACCTCGCTGACATGTCCTGGATTGTACTGCCATGTGCCGACACCGCAGGCCCGATGCGTAGACACATCCCAGTGACAGCCCACGGGGCGCCTAGGTTGAGCGAGCTAGCAGGATTGATGCGGGCTGCGTTTCGCAGGGCCGCTCCGACGGTGTCACAGGTTGGGGTCGCAACCACGAGGGCGGCGCGACAGCAGAGTTGATCGCCCTTGTGGGCGGCCTAATCGAGCGCGCTGCCCTGCTCATTACTGCGGGTGCGGTCCCGTCGCATAGGGTCAGCCTCACGCCCGAGGCAAACCTGGTCGGTACACGGCGACGGGCAAGCCACCTCCGAGGGGGGAGGTAGGCCAAAGTGCAGCCGCGCGTGCATCAGGCGCGGACAAACCCGGGGATGGTCACAGAAAAAAGCCCCGCCAATCTGGCGAGGCTTTTCTAGAGAAAATCTAGAGGCGGTTACCGCCTTGCGAGGCGCACTCTCGTAACCGCTTGCTTTTATTGGCGTCCCCTAGGGGAGTCGAACCCCTGTCGCCGCCGTGAAAGGGCGGTGTCCTAGGCCTCTAGACGAAGGGGACGGAACCTTGTCGGGGAACCCTGGGGGTCCGTCTTTCCGTTTGGTCGAGTCCGACGATCGCCGCGCCAGGGCAGGCGCGGCCGGACCGCCGCTCCAGGGACGGATCAGACCCATGGTCGACCCGCCCCCTCATCCGTTTGGTGGAGCCAGGCGGGGTGAGCCGAGACGAATGTCCGTGGACATTCGCAGCTCGGCGAACGCCGCGCCATGCAGGGCGCGGCTGGACCGCCGCTCCAGGGACGGATGAGGCCTCTGCCCTACCCGTGCCCTCATCGTTTGGTGGAGCCAGGCGGGATCGAACCGCCGACCTCAACACTGCCAGTGTTGCGCTCTCCCAGCTGAGCTATGGCCCCCCGTCGGAAGAGCGGCAATGATAGGCAAATCACCCCGGCTTGTCTACAGGCAGGCATCCGGAAAAGTGGTGTCGAAACCGATTGTTGGGAGCCCGGCGCAGGGTCCAGGCCCGTTCGGTCAAGGCCAGGTGACGCCACGGCGAAGCGGCGTTCGGCAGAAGATTGTCAGGTAGGCGCGAAGCGCCAACCTGACCTACGATGCCCGCTTGCTGTGCCCCATCGGGCCGTAGACGTCGTCCCAGGCGCAACGGGCACCTTCCCCCCAACGGATCGAGCCCCGTAGGAGCGACCGCCCGGTCGCGATCTCTGCCCGTCGCCGCGCGTTCTCGCGTTCGTGAGCTGGAGCTCGCCCCTCTACCCCAGGTCGGGACGTGCCTGGCGCGTGCCCGGCAAGAGGGCCCGTCAGGGCCACTGTCAGCTGGTTGCGAAGTACCCCCCCGACCGCATCGGCGGTCCATCCCTGGACTCGCGTAGCTCGGGGCACGAAGCGACCCGGCTGTTCCGATGCCGCCGCGTCCCTGCCCGCCGCACCCCGTTCGGTCCGAACCCTCCGCGACCGGATTCTAATCCCGCTGCTCGATCTTGGCCCAGGTGTCGCGCAGGGTGACGGTGCGGTTGAATACCGGGTGCTCCGGCGTGGAATCCTGGTCGACGCAGAAGTAGCCTTCGCGCTCGAACTGGAAACTCTCCCCGGGCTGGGCGCTGGCGAGGCTCGGCTCGAGCATGCAGCCGGTCAGGGTGCGCAGGCTGTCGGAATTGATGTCCTCGGTAAACTCCCCGCCTTCGCGGCCGGCCCCCGGAACGGGCTGGACGAACAGCCGATCGTAGAGCCGTACCTCCGCGGGCACGGCGTGCGACGCCGAGACCCAGTGGATCACCCCGGCGACCTTGCGTCCCTCGGGATTGGCCCCCAGGGTGGCGGGGTCGTAGGTACAGCGCAGCTCCACGACCTCGTCCTGCCCGCCCTTGACAACCTCGTGGCAGCGGATCACGTAGGCGTTGCGCAGGCGCACCTCGCCGTTCAGCACCAGGCGCTTGTACTTGCGCGGGGCCTGTTCCCGGAAGTCGTCGCGGTCTATGTAGATCTCGCGGGTCAGGGGGACGGGACGAGAGCCCATGGCATTGTCCTTGGGATGGCTGGGTGCGGCGAGCTGCTCGACCCGGTCCTCGGGGAAATTCTCGATCACCAGCTTGAGCGGGTGCAGCACGGCCATGCGCCGCGGCGCCCGGGTGTTGAGGTCGTCGCGGATGCAGTCCTCGAGCAGGCTCATCTCGACCGTGTTGTCGGCCTTGGTGACACCGATGCGCTCGCAGAGCTCCCGTATCGCCTCGGGCGTGTAGCCGCGCCGACGCAGCCCAGCGATGGTGGGCATACGCGGGTCGTCCCAGCCCTCGACGAAGCCCTCGTCCACCAGGCGCGTGAGACGGCGCTTGCTCATCACCGTGTACTGCAGGTTGAGCCGCGAGAACTCGATCTGCCGGGGGTGGCAGGGCACGGAGATGTGATCCAGCACCCAGTCGTAGAGCGGACGATGGTCCTCGAACTCCAGGGTGCAGATCGAGTGGGTGATCCCTTCCAGCGCATCGGAGATCGGATGGGTATAGTCGTACATCGGGTACAGGCACCATTCGGTGCCCGTCTGGTGGTGCATCACGCCATGGCGGATACGGTAGAGCACCGGATCGCGCAGATTCACGTTGGGCGAGCCCATGTCGATCCTCGCCCGCAGGGTGCGGTTGCCGTCGGGAAACTCGCCGGCGCGCATGCGCCGAAACAGATCCAGATTCGCCTCGACCGGGCGATTGCGGTACGGGCTCTCACGACCGGGCGCGGTGAGCGTGCCGCGATACTCGCGCATCTCCTCGGCGGTCTGGTCGCAGACGAAGGCCTTGCCCTTGAGAATCAGCTCCTCGGCAAACTGGTAGAGCTGCTCGAAATAGTCCGAGGCGAAGTACAGGCCCTTCCACTGGTAGCCCATCCAGGCCACGTCCTGCTTGATGGATTCGACGAACTCCACGTTCTCCTTGTGGGGGTTGGTGTCGTCGAAGCGCAGGTTGCAGGCACCGCGGTAGTCCAGCGCGATGCCGAAATTGAGCACGATCGACTTGGCGTGGCCGATGTGCAGGTAGCCGTTGGGCTCGGGAGGGAAGCGCGTCAGCACGTGCTGGTGCTTTCCCGCGGCCAGATCCCGGTCGATGATCTGGCGGATGAAATTGGTAAGGACTCGGGTTTCTGGCTCGCTCATGGGCTGCTGTCCGAAAGCTTGCGTGATCTCTGATATCCCGGGCCGGGCGCCAGCCGCGCTGATACCGATAGCGGAGGCGGAGCTCAGCCGTCGAACGCGCAGATGTAATCGATGGCCTTGTCGATGCGCCGCAACGTGGCCTCTCTGCCCACCAGCTCCAGGGTGATATCCAGCTCAGGAGCGGGCGCCCCGCCGGTGACCGCCGCACGCAGCGGCATACCGAGCTTACCGAATCCGATGCCGAGCCCGCTCACCACCGCCTCCATGGCACCATGGATGGCGACGCGCTCCCAGCTGCGGAGCTGTTCGAAATGCTCCCGGGCGAGCCGTAGCGGCTCGATGGCGCCGGCCTTGAGCGCCTTCCTGGCCGAGGGCTGATCGTAGTCGTCGAAGTCCCGGTAATAGAAGGCGCTGATGCGCGCCAGCTCCACCAGGGTCCGGGCCCGCTCGCGCTGGGCGCTGACCACCGCCACCAGATCGGGGCCCAGAGACGGGTCGATCCCCAGGTCCCCGAGGTGAGGGCTCAGCAGCCGGGCGACGCGCGCAGGATCATCGGTCTTCATGTAATGCTGGTTGAGCCAGAGCAGTTTCTCGGTGTTGAACGCCGAAGGTGCGCGATTGACCGCGGAGATGTCGAACAGCTCGATCATCTCGTCGATGGAGAACACCTCCTGATCGCCATGGGACCAGCCCAGGCGCACCAGGTAATTGAGCAGGGCCTCTGGCAGAAAGCCGTCGTCGCGGTACTGCATCACGCTCACCGCGCCGTGGCGCTTGGAGAGCCGCGCGCCGTCGTCGCCCAGGATCATCGGGACATGGGCGTATCGCGGCGGCTCGCAGCCCAGGGCACGCAGGATATTGATCTGGCGGGGCGTGTTGTTGATATGGTCGTCGCCGCGGATGACCTGGGTGATCCCCATGTCGATGTCGTCGACCACCACCGACAGGTTGTAGGTGGGCGAGCCGTCGCTGCGCCGGATGATCAAGTCATCGAGCTCGCTGTTCTGAACCAGTATGCGCCCGCGCACCAGGTCGTCCACCAGCACGGCGCCGTCGGCCGGATTGAGGAAACGGATTACATGAGGCATGGCGGGGTCGATCCGCCGGAATCGGCAATGCCCGTCATAGCGCGGCTTGACCTTGCGCTGCATCTGGTCCTCACGCAGCGCCTCCAGGCGCTCCTTGGAGCAATCGCAGCGGTAGGCGAGACCTTTCTCCAGCAGCCCGTCGATGACCTGCTTGTACCGGTCGAAACGCTCAGTTTGGTAGAAAGGACCCTCGTCGTAGTCGAGCCCCAGCCAGGTCATACCTTCGAGGATGGCGTTCACGGACTCTGCGGTCGAGCGCTCCAGGTCGGTGTCCTCGATGCGCAGGACAAAGCGCCCCCCGTGCTTGCGGGCGTGCAGCCAGGAGTACAGGGCGGTCCTGGCCCCTCCCACGTGGAGATAGCCTGTGGGGCTTGGTGCAAACCGGGTTCGAACGGTGGTCATGATCAAGGCCGGGCGGGCGCTGCGAAGGCGCGGATTCTAGCAAACTCAGTGCCGGTACCGCACCCGGGGAACGACGGAGCGGACCCCGATCGGCCAGGGGGCCAGCCTGCTACGGCGGGCGGGGCCGCCGGCCCGATCCTCTATTTGCTGGTGTGGGTGAACACGCCGTCCCAGTCGGAACCGACGCCCTGGGCCATCAGCTCCCTGCTCCGCTCGCTGTACAGCAGGTAGACCTTGCGCCCCGGGTGACGCTGGATCAGCGCCGCAAAGCGGCTCTCGGCCTCCTCCCATTGCTGCGTATAGTAGGTGCCCAGGGCCATATCGTACTCGTACAGCTCGGCGCGCAGCGCCTCGTCCGCCACCTCCTGGCGGCAGAGCGGCTCGAAGATGTCCACCGGCTCGGCCTTGCCCTTGACCCGCACCCGGTCCAGCGGGCGAAACAGGAACTCTTCCTGCCCCTGGCGGGTCACTTCGCTGACGATCAGATTGACCCCGTAGTACTTGGTCAGGCTCTCGAGCCGCGAGCCCAGGTTTACCGCATCGCCGATGACCGTGTAGGCACGCCGGAAGCTCGATCCCATGTCGCCGACGTTCATCAGACCGGTGTTCAGACCTATGCCGATCCGGATCTCCGGCCAGCCGCGCTCGCGTAGCTCGGGACGCAGCCGCTCGACGCTGGCCAGCATGTCCAGTGCGGCTTGGATGCCGTGGCCGCGGTGCTCCGGGTCCCGCAGAGGTGCGCCCCAGAACGCCATGATCATGTCGCCCACGTACTTGTCGACGGTACCGCGCCGCTCGAAGATGATCTGGGTCATGGGGGTAAAAAAGAAGTTGAGCATTTTCTTCAGCTCATTGGCCGGGAGCGTCTCTGAGATGCTGGTGAAGCCGCGGATATCGCAGAACAGCACCGTCATCTCACGACTCTCCCCCTCGAAGCCGAAGCTGCCCTCGGGTCTGGCATTCATCTCTTCGACCAGCGCCGCCGGCACGTACTGTCCGAACATCCCTTTCAGGCGCTCACGGTTGCGCCGCTCCGCCAGGAACCCGTAAGTCATGTTGAGGGTGCCCAGCAGCAACACCATGAGCACGGGCACCGCGACGGTCATCACCAGCCCCTGCTTCACCCAGACCCAGGTGTTGACAGCCACATAGGCGCCTATCCCGACGGCGGTGGCGGCCGCCAGCCCCAAGGCGTTCAGGCGCGGGAACACCAGCGCAAGCACCAGGCCCAATGCCGCCAGCACGCTCAGGTCCACGCCTGTCGCCCAGGACGGCTCGAAGGGAAAGCGCCCGTCCAGGATCCCGGCGATCACATTGGCGTGTATCTCAACCCCGGGGAATACGCTCTCCACCGGGGTCGAGCGCTGGTCGTAGAGTCCTTCCGCACTGGTGCCAACCAGCACGATGGCGTCACGCAGCACCTGCGCACTGGCCGCGCCGCGCAGCACATCGGTGGCCGAGACGTAGGGAAAGCTGCCCTTGGGCCCCCGATAAGGCACGATAACCTGGCCAAACTCGTCGGTGGGCATGTCGACGAAGCCGGCCAAGGACACGGCCTCGAGCGCCGGCCTGCCGGCGATCTCGCCCAGCCGCAGCTCGGCAGGCGGCATGCCCAGATAGCTCCGGGCCACCTCCAGGGCGAGCGAGCCGTACACCGCTTCCCCATGGCGTGCGATCAGAGGGACCCGGCGCACCACTCCGTCGTCGTCGGCATGCACCGAGAAAAACCCACCGCCGGCTGCCGCTTGCTGCAGCGCGGGTAGATTGGCGACGTACTGGGGAGGACCATAGAGAGCCAAGGTTCCGAGTGCCGGGGTGTCCAGGCTCAGCAGCGGCGGCGGCAGCTCTCCGACGGACCGGTCCGCCCGGTCCGTCAGCACGTATCCGAGCACCACCGGCTGCTTGGCCAGGCCGTGAGCGAGAGCGGCATCCGGATCGAGGGCACCAGAGAGCACCCGCAGCTGCTCGATCAGCGCCGCCTCGCCCAGCCCGGGTCGCTTGGCCAGCTCCTCGGCCACGCGCGTCGCGGCGTTGGGCTCCGCCTCGGAAAGCACCATGTCCAGCCCGACGACCACGGCGCCATAGCCGAACAGCCGATCGAGCAAGGTGGCGATCTTTTCCCTCGGCCAGGGCCAGTGGCCTTCGACCCGCAGGCTGCGCTCGTCGATGTCGACGATCACCACCCGAGGGTCCTTGCCCGCATGCCGATCGAGGGTGGCTCGGGTGCGCAGGTCGAAGGCGACCCACTCCAGGCGCTCGCGAAGCTGACGGAGCCCTGCGTTGTCGGAGATCCGGAACGCAAGCGCCAGGGCGACCAGGCTCAGTCCCAGCAAAGTCGGGGCCAGAATCCGGCGCGTGCGGCGGGTCTTCATGGGCTTCGGACGCTGCTATTGCCGGTCGCTGGGGCCGAGTCCGGGATCATAAACTTTCGTTATTGGCATCGCGAGGATCTCTGATTGTCGGCCGGGAATGCGCTGCGTATACTCGGCGAAGCTCGAAGCGGGATTCGCGGGTGAGCCAGGGGGGGGTTAAGCTGGGATCGGCGGTCTCGCCAGTCGCGATCTCCGCTCGGGGGGATCGCCGGACGGCACTAGCTCGGCACGATCGGGAAACGTGCTGCGCGCCGTCCCGCGCTGGTTACTGCGTCGCAACCGGGTGGCTCTTCGTCGGGGGGATTCTGGTGCACCGTCTTCGGGCGGGCCTGGAGCAAGAATATGAAGAAGGACTGGGCTGGGGGCGGATACCATCACCTCGGACCGGCTTCGACGCTCATCGCGCTCGAACCGCGCTATCTCTTCGATGCGGCGGGGGTGCTGACCGCTCTGCACGTTGCAGTCGATCATGTCCACGACAGCGACCCGCACAGCCCCACGGTCGACGCCCATCACCGCGACTCAGCCTCATCCGTCAGGGCGCTGTTCTCGCACCTCGCGGATACGCCCCCTGCGGAGACTGACAGCGGCACCACGCTGCTCATCGTCGACCCCAGGGTACAGGACTACCAGTCCCTCATCGCCGACCTGGATCCCAGCGTACAGGTCTACGTCCTGGACCCGACGCGCGACGGCGTCAGCCAGATCAGCGAGATACTCGCCGAGAGCGACAACGTCAGCAGCTTGCAGATCCTGTCCCACGGTGGCGTGGGCAAGGTCTACCTGGGCACGACGGTGCTCGACGCGCAGAGCCTGGATGCCTACGCGGGCGAGCTGGCCCAATGGGACGCCTCGCTGAGCGACGGGGCCGACATCCTGCTCTACGGCTGCCAGGTCGGCGCGGACGATGCCGGGATTGCTTTCGTCAACCACCTCGGCGAGCTGACGGGAGCCGATATCGCGGCCTCCGACGACATCACCGGCGCCGGCGGCGATTGGGTCCTGGAGGTGACGAGCGGCAACCTGAGCTCGCCCCAGCCGTTCGACCCCGTCGCCCTCGCCTCCTACGAATACTCGCTCGCGGTGGTCACCTGGGACGGCGGCGGCGACGGCGTCCACTGGAGCGACCCGCTCAACTGGAGCACCGACAACGTGCCCGGTGACGAGGTCGGCGAAGAGACCCTGGACGTTGTCATCAACGATCCCATCGGCGACGCCAGCGCCATCGCCGTGGTCGTCACCGACCCCATCCACGTCAATTCGATCACCGTCGACGGGTCCCTCAACGATGGCGCAGCGCTGGTGGTCGGCAACGATGTCACCGCCAACGCCGTCGACGTCATCAACGGCGCGGGCCTGACGATCAACAGCGGCACCCTCGACCTCAGCGGCGCCCCGGACTCGACCTTTCAGATGACGGTCGACGCCAGCAGCACCCTGACGCTGAACGCCGGGGCCCTCCAGATTGCCGATTATCCCACCTACCCGGTTGAAATCGTCGGCGCCTTCAACTGGTACGGCGGCACCATCTCGGGGCTGGGCCAGGTCAACCTGCGGGAAACGGCGACGCTGACGATCGATGCCGGCGCGGGCAACGTCACCCTGGAAGCTGCCGCCCTGTCCCTGGCCGGCGGCACGATCGAGTGGAACAGCGGCGACCTGGTGATGGACCCCGCGTCCGCCATCTACAACGGCGCTGGCAGCCAGATCAACATCAACGGCGACCTCACCCTCATCGACAACACCGGCACCGTACGCACCATCGGCAACTTCGCCGGCGCCAGCGTCACCAAGACGGCCGGTACCGGCACGGCCACAGTCCCCGGCCTGATCAGCTCTGCCGGCGCCACGGTGACGTCCGAGCAAGGCACCCTGCGCATCGTCCAGACCTCGGACGCCCTGACTCAAGACGGCACTTTCGACGGCGCCGGATACATCGAGTTTGCCACCGCGAACGACGCAACCACGGTCTTCGAGCCGGGCTCGAGCATCACCACAACCTACGTCAGCTTCGACGGCGACGCGGTGGTCAACGGGACCTTCCAACCGGGCGGCGGAGAGGGCGGCGGGACCTACGTCAGGAGCGGCACGGTCCAGCTCAACGGCGCGAACACGGGGCTCGGCGCCTACGTGCTTGTCGGACCCCTGCCCTTCGTCGGGGACCCGCTGCCCGAGAGCCAGGGCCTGTTTCTGAACACCTCCACGGCGGATCTATCGGGCCTGCAGGGGATCGCCGTGCTCAGCGGGACCCTGGACCTGGGGGGTAACTCCGCCGCGGCCTACCAGGGGATCTACCTGGCCGACGGCGTGATCCGGGTCGGCCCGGGGCAGAGCCTGGCCACCGGGTCCTTCGGCCTCGATATGAGCGGCGGCCGCATCGAGCTCGACGGCGGCACCCTGCAAGTCGGAGCCGCAGAGGGAGGTACCTACCTCTCCGGCGGGACCATCGCCGGCTCCGGCAACGTCATGTCGGACTACTTCAACAGCGGCGGGGGCATTATCTCCCCGGGCCTCTCCCCCGGGGAGATCGACATCATCGGCAACTGGATCGCCAATTACGGGTCCACCACCGCCGTCGAGATCGGCGGCACCACGCCGGGCAGCGGGTACGACCAGATCGCCGTCAGCGGCGACGCCGAGCTCGCCGGGCAGCTTTCGGTCAGCCTGATCGATGGATTCGTGCCCAGCGCCGGCGACAGCTTCGTCATCGTCTCGGCCGCCGGCGCGGTGTCCGGGCAGTTCGGCTCCGGAGACCTCGAGGACATCTCTGCCTATGGCCTGGAGTGGCAGATCGGCTACGAGGCCGACCAGGTCGTCCTCACAGCGGTCCCCATCGTGCACGCTGCCGCCGACTCCGCGAGCACGAGCTTCGGCGATCCGCTCACCGTGGACGTGCTCGCCAACGACGCCAACGGCAACGGCGACCCGCTCAGTGTGTCCGCGGTGGGTGTCCCGGTGAGCTACAGCCTGCAGATCGTGCCGACGATCGGCGAAGGACCGAACTTCGACAACCCCCAGATCACCCTGACCAACCAGTCCGCCACGGCCCAGATCGACTCGGTCACGATCACCATCGGCGACACCACCCGCGACTTCTCCAGCCTCTCGGTGACTGATTCCGCGAGCCTCGACTCGGTCACCGAGAATGCCCCGGCTGGGACACCCGGCGACCAGGTCGACCTGGCGTTCGCCGGCTTCGATCCGGGCGAATCCCTGGTTTTCGAAGTATCGCTGGACCAGGACGGCCAGAGCACTTACGAAGATTTTAGCCAGGTCTTTTTCGGCAACGGCACGGCGGCGAACGCAACCATTACCGTCCAGTTTTCCGACGGCACCGTGCTGACTCAGACCCTGCCCGAGCTGCCCTCGGACCAGCCAGACGGCTCCTGGCAGTTCGTCTTCGAGCAGACCGGCGTCGACCAGACCGCCGGTGTGCCCCCGGAGCTCACCCTCAACGCCGACAACACCATCAGCTACACGCCCGCAGTCAATTTCGTCGGCACCCAGACCTTCGCCTACGCGGTGACCGACGGAAACGGCAACTTCGACAGCACCACCCTCACCGTAGACGTCACCCTGCCCCCCAACACGGTCTACTGGACCGCCGGCGGCGACGGCACCAGCTGGGCGGACGACCTGAACTGGTCCAGCGACGACGCCCCGGGCAACGACCCCGGGGAAGAGACGCTCAACGTCGTCATCAACGACGTGAACGGCGCGCTCCCGGTGGACCTCACGTCGGGCGCCTGGGCGATCAACTCCTTGGAGGTCAACGGAGAGACCGTCGATCTGAGCGGCGCGATGCTGAGCATCGCCAGCGCGGCGACCTTCGATGCGGCCAGCACCCTGGACATCTCCGGCGGCGCCACCCTCACCGGCAACGGCAACATTACGGTCAACGGCACCCTCGACTGGACCGCCGATACCGGTGCCACGGACACCATCAGCGGCACCGGCACCCTGACCACCACGGACACCGCCACCACCTACCTGACCGGCAGCGGCACGGGTAACCTGAGCCTGGAGCGCGACTGGGACAACTACGGAACGGTCTACTACGACTTCAACAATATCTCCGCCCAATTTGAATTCAATAGCAGCGGAGCGACCCTGACCAACGAGGCCGGGGCGACTTTCTATTTTATCGGCTCCGAATCCGACATGCTTGGCGGCGGGGCCTTCGTCAACGACGGCACGGTCGTCCGCGACTCCGCCGGTCAGATCATCATCCAGGCCAGTTTCGACAACAACGGCACGGTGATCGCTAACAACGGCATGCTGTCGCTGGACGGGGGAGGCGCCAGCACCGGCGGCACCTTCACCAGCAACGGCGGTGCTGTCGAGCTCGCCGGCGGCACCCACAGCCTGACCGACGTCACTTTCGACGGCAGCGTTACCACCCTGATCCGCGGCGGCACGGTGACGCTCAGCGGGACGGACAACACCGCCGTCAACCTGCACATCTCCGGTGGCGCCACGGTCAACGGTGACGGCGATCTGACGGTCAGCGGCAACCTCTTCTGGGTGGCCGACACCGGGGCGACTAGCACCATCGGCGGCACCGGCACCCTGACTACCACCATTACCACTACCACCAACCTCACCGGCAACGGCACAGGCAACCTGAGCCTCGAGCGCAACTGGGACAATTACGGAATCGTCGACTACAACTTCGGCAACACCGCCGCCCAGTTGGAATTCAACGGCAGCGGCGCGACCCTGACCAACGAGGCTAGCGCAATACTCTTCTTCGTCGGTGCTGCATCCCCGGTCGCGAGCGGCGGCACCATCGTGAATCAGGGCGCGGTCATCCGCGACTCTTCCGGCACCCTCACAATCAACGCCAGCTTCATCAACAACGGCACCGTCACCGCCACCAGCGGCACCCTCGACTTCGCCGCGGGGAGCTTCAGCCAAGACGGCGGCAGTCTGGTTCTCAATGGCGGGACCCTTTCGAGCGACGGCGGCGCCGGCACCTTCAGCATCGACGGCGGCACCGTGCGGGGCAGCGGGACCATCCAGGGCGGCCTGTCGTTCACCGGGGCCTCGCCCGGCACACTCTATGCGGGCAATTCCATCGGCGCCCTGGATATCACCGGCGATCTGACGCTCGCCGCCAATACCACGGTCATTGCTCAGCTGGAGAGCGCAGCGAGCTATGACGTGATCGACGTCGGCGGCAACGTCGACTTCGGCGGAGCGACCCTGGATGTCGGCGGTTTCAATGGCTATACGCCCTCGCTCGGCGACAGCTTCCAAATCCTGACCTGGACAGGCGCCGCCACCGGCAGTTTCGGCGCAATCGGCCAGGACCCCGCCTTCGACGTCGGTGCGAGCTACGGCGCCACCGATCTGACCCTGACCGTCGACGTCGTCTACAACGAATGGGTCGGCACATCCGGCGGCTGGGGCGACGCTACCAACTGGAGCCTGGGGGTGGTGCCGGACGCCAGCCAGGAGGTCATCATCGACGTCGACGGCACCCAGACCATTACCGTCGACGACGGCTCCTATCAGGTCTTCGAGCATCTCCGTGACGGGCGACGAAGTGCTGGTCCTCGCAGGGGGCTCCCTGGAGATCGCCAACACTTCCGAGATCAACGGCGCCTTCATCCAGACCGGCGGCACCCTCACCGGGACCGGGGACGTCAACCTCACCGCCAGCTTCAGCTGGAGCGGCGGGGCGGAGACCGGCACCGGCACCACCTTCGCGGACAACGGCGTAACCTTCGATGCCGGCAGCTACGACCTGACCGGCGGCAGGACCCTGGCCCTCGGGGCCGACAGCACGGTCGTCGCGGGCGGCACCCTCTCCCTCGACGGCGCCACGGTGGACGGTCCCGGCGCCCTGATCATCGAGGGCTCGCTCACCTCTGCGGCCGCCAGCGCGGTGCACGCACCCCTCGACAACAACAGCAACAACAGCGTGTCGGTCGACAGCGGCACGCTGACACTGTCCGGCGGCGGCACCAGCACCGGCAGCTTCACCACAGCTACGGGAGCCACCCTGCTCTTCCAGAGCGGCACCTTCACGTTCAACGGCGCACAGATCAGTGGCAGCGGAGACGTGCTGCTGGACCCCAGCGGCACCGGGGGCCCCGTCCTGATCGATGCGGGCAGCAGCAATCTCAGCATCTCCGCCGCCGACCTCGGCATCCACGGCGGCACCGGTGACGGCGAGTCCGCCGCGATCACCACCAACGGCGCCTTGACCCTGACCCTGAGCGACCGGCTCGAGGTCTCCGGGGGCAGCGGCGTCGGCACCACCGCCCAGATCTTCAGCGGCGGGCTCGCGACCTGGGAGGCCGGCTCGGTGCTGGTGCAGGGCGGCAGTGGGGCGACCGCCTGGGCCAGTGCCGGCGGCGACGGCGTCTTGTCTCTCACCACCTTCGCCACCGCCGAGACCAGCGGTGACCTGACGCTGTTGGGAAGCCCGACGCCGGGGGCCACGGATAGCTTCGCGGCCTTCGGGTCTCTGGATGCGGTGAGCCTGGTCATCGGCGGAAACGTCCAGATCACCGACGGTGTCGATGCCACCAGCGACGCCAACCTGGGCTCGGCGGCTGTGCTCACCCTGGGCGCCGCCGGCATCATCGACCTGCAGGCCAACCCCGCGGGGTCAGCGCCCGAGCTCGTCGGCCCGAGCATCATGCTCGAGAGCGGGACCCTGGAGGGCAACGGGACCCTGGTCGGCACTATCTCCAACCTCGGGGCGACGCTCTCGCCCGGGGCCTCTCCGGGCATGCTCGGCGTCACCGGTACTCTGGTGGAGCTTCCGGGCAGCGCTCTTACGATGGAGATCGGCGGCACCGCCGCCGGCCAGTATGATGTCATTGCGGTCAACGGCTCCGCCGCCCTCGGCGGCACCCTTCATGTAAGCCTCACGGACGGCTTCGTCCCCCAGACCGGTGACAGCTTCACTCTGTTGACCGCAACGACTCCACTCACCGGTGATTTCGCGTCGCTCGACCTGCCCGATCTCTCCGCCTCCGGGCTGAGCTGGCAGGTCACCACCACCGGCACTGCCGTGGTGCTGGAGGTCACCAGCCCCTCCGTCAACCAGCCGCCCCATGCCGTCGACGATAGCTATGCCGTCAACTCCGATGCGATCCTCACCGACGGCATCACCAGCGGCTCCGGCGGCGGGGCTACCTCCAGCGGCAGCGGCGACCTGGTCAACGGGCTGGGCGGGCCGGCCGGTTTCGGCGAGGGCGTGCTGCCGGCCAACGACGACGGCAGCACCGCAGCGATCGACATCACCTCGGTATTCGAGGGGGGCATCGACTTCTTCGGCACCACCTATACAGAGATCTACGTCAACAACAACGGTAACGTCACCTTCGGCGGGCCGCTGGGCACCTACACACCCTTCGCCCTGACCGGCGACACCGGCATCCCCATCATCGCCCCCTACTTTGCGGACGTAGACACCAGCGGCGGTCCGGTGGCACCCAGCCCCGGCGGTAACTCCACGGGATCCAACCTGGTCTACTACGACCTCGACCCCACCGGCGGACCCAACGGCCAGGGTGTGCTCACCGTCACCTGGGACGATGTGGGCTATTACGGCGGCCACACTGATCTGACCAACGCCTTCCAGCTGCGCCTCTACGACCAGGGCAATGGCGACTTCACCATCGAGCTCCGCTATGAGGACGTGCAGTGGACCACGGGCGATGCCAGCGGCGGCACCGGCGGCCTGGGCGGCACGGTCGCGCGGGCGGGCTTCTCCGCAGGCGACGGCGTGACCTACTTCGAGTTTCCCCAATCCGGTGACCAGGCGGCGATGCTCGCCCTGCCCTCCAGCGTCGGCAGCGCCATCGTGGTGGCCCAGGGCGGCACGGTCACGGCCGGTGTGCTCAACAACGACACGGATCCGGACGGCGACGCGCTCACGGTCACGGCGCTGAACGGCTCGCCCGGCGCGGTGGGCACCCCGACCACCCTGCCCTCCGGCGCCCTGGTCACCCTGGGTGCCGACGGCTCCCTGCGCTATGACCCCAACGGCGCGTTTGCCTATCTGGCCCCGGGCGCCACGGCAGTGGATAGCTTCACCTACGAGGTGAGCGACGGCCATGGCGGTACCGACACCGCGACCGTGAGCGTGATGGTGACCGGGGTCCTCGACCAGCCGCCCACCACCACCGGGCTCGCCGATGTCCATGTGGACGAGGACGCGCCCGACACGGTGGTCAATCTCGCCGGCGCCTTCAACGATACCGAGGACGGCGCCAGCGGCCTGACCTATACCGTCGAATCCGACAGCAATCCCGCGCTGTTCGCGGGCGTCACGGTGGACCTGGGCACCGACACCCTGACCCTCGACTACGCCCCCAATGCCTACGGCAGCGCGGACATCACGGTACGCGCCACCGACAGCAACGGACAGTGGGTCGAGTCCAGCTTCAGCGTGGTGGTCAACCCCCAGCCCGATACCCTGACCTGGACCAATGCCGGCAGCGACGGGAACTGGAACAACCCGGGCAACTGGGATCTGGGCTTCGTGCCGGAGAACGGGGATAGCGTCATCATCCCCAGCGGGGTGGATGTCACCTTCTCGGGCGATGTGTCGCTGGCCGAGCTGTCCCTGGACGGCCAGACCCTGACCCTGGCCCCCGGGGCAGCGCTGACGGTTGCCGACCTGAGCCTCAGTCACGCCAACCTTAACGGTGATGGACAGGTCAGCATCAGCGCGGCCTTCAGCTTCGACGGCGGGCAGATCGGCGGCCAGGTGCAGCTCGTCACCGAGGCCGGCAGCACCACCACCTTGAGTGCCAGCGCGGCCTCCGCGCTCGCCGACGCGGCGAGCTGGTCGAGCTTCGGCACCGTCACCTGGGGTGGCACGGGCGACTTCTCGGTGAGCGATGCGGCAGTGTTCACCAACGAGGCGGGTGCCACCTTCGACATCGGCACCGGCGCCGGCCTGCTCGGCGACGGGCAGGTGGTGAATCTGGGCACCATGAACAAGACCGACCCCAGCACCACCAGCGTGTCGCCGGCCTTCGACCAGGAGGGGTCACTCAACATCGACGGCGGGACCCTGGCCTTCGGCGGCGGCTTCACCCAGGGCGGCACGGGCATGACCACGCTGCTCAACGGCGGGACGCTGGCAACCAGCGACGGTCCGGTGGATCTGCAGGGCGGCGCGCTCGCCGGTATCGGTAGCGTGGACGGGGACCTCAGCCAGGGCGGGTCCAGCCTGACGCCGGGCTTCTCACCGGGCGAGATCCTGATCACCGGCAGCTGGACGCTGGGCTCCGGCTCCACCACAGTGATCGAGCTGGCAGGGCCCGGCGCCGCCGGGGTGGATTACGACCAGGTGGCCGTGACCGGCACCGCCGGGCTCGATGGCACCCTGCACGTGGTGTTGCTCGGCGGCTACGTGCCCGCCGCCGGCGACAGCTTCTCCATCGTCAGCTACGGGACCCGGACCGGCCAATTCCAGACCCTGGACCTGCCGGACATCTCCGCCCAGGGGCTGCAGTGGACCATCAGCTACACCGCCACCGGCGTGCAGCTCACCGCAACCGCCCCGAGCGCCTCCACCACGCCGCAGACCTCGGGCGGCTCCAATCCGCCACCCAGCCAGCTCACGGAGACGTCCGGGAGCAACACCGGCATCGGCGGCGGACCGAGCCAGACCGAGTCCAGCCTGGTCCAGGACGCCGCGACCTTCACGCCGGACTACGAGGACACCGACTACATCAGCTCGGTGATCAACGACCAGAGCCTCGACGGGATCTACGGCACCGAACAGATTCTCAGCGCGTTCGGGGGTGGTGGTAATCTGCCGGCGGGCGACCTGTTCGGCGACGCCGACCATGCCCTCGGCGCGGGCGCGACGGACCAGACCGGGGCGAACGGCACTGGGGGCCAGGGTGGCGGGATTCCCGGCCAAGAAAATGCTGCACTGGGCGGGGCGGGGCTCAGCGACTCGCTCTCGGGCGAGGCCGGCCAGCTCAGCGCCGAGGCCGCCCAGATTATGGAGACCCTCAGGGAAGCGGCCCAGTACCTGCGCTGCGGCCGGTAGCCGGATGCAGCGGCCGGGGGCCGGCGGGACCGGATCGCCAGGGCTCGCCTCCCACAACCGGGGCTTCGGCCCCCGGTAGGAGGCCAGCTAGCCGATCGGGTCTCGATCCGAGGGGCGCCGTGGGCGGACTCGCGTCTCACAGCGAGGGCTCCCGGCCCGGGTGGAGGCCGGCCGGTGGCCGATGATTTTCCCGGGCACATTTCTCGCAGGCATGCAGGAACGAAAAGGGGATGAGAGACAACAACCAGAGTGAGCCCGGGCGATGCTGAGCCTGCGTGCGCTGCTGATCCTGCTGCTGGCGCTGCTGGGGATCACCGAAGGGGTGCTCGCAAGCGAGCAACAGAGCGCGCGCGTGACTTTCCTGCGGGGGGCAGTCTCCGCGCTCGATGAGGCCAGCGGCACCCGCCGTGCTTTGGCGCGCGACAGCCGCGTGCAGCCCGGAGAGATCGTCGAGACCGGACCCAAGGCGCTGGCCCAGCTGGTGTTCCCCGACCGGTCGATGCTCTATGTCAAGGCCGACAGCCGGGTGAAGATCGAGCGCTTCCGCTTCGAGGCTGGCAAGCCCAGCGAGGGCTCGGAGGTAACCGAGATCCTCAAGGGCGGCATGCGCGGCATCACCGGCCTGGTAGGCAAGGGTCAGCCCGAGGCGGTCCAGTACAAAGCCGGCAATACCACCATCGGCATCCGCGGCACCGCTATCGAGGTGCGCCAGCGCGCCGACGGCGTCTGGATACTCACCTTCGATTTCGGCGAGGGCTACGCCGCCAATGCCGGCGGCAGCCCTGGGGTGGGGACCGGCGAGAGCCTGACCTTCGCCAACCCCGCGGTCGCGCCCAAGCCGATCCTGATCATCCGTCCGCCGGACGATCCCAGCGTGCTGGCCCGGCGTCTGGTCGCCTCGGATCGGGCCAGCACCGCCGCCATCGCTCGGGAGCTCAGCCAGGGGCTGGGGGTCGAGGAGGCGATGTTCGTCATCGGCCTGGTCGATCAGGTGCCCGGCTACGCCCTGGGCGCGCTCACCGGCACGGTGGAAGGCTTTGCCGCCAGCTTTCGGACCGACGATAGCGGTATCCGTCCGCTGCTCACCGCCTCGGCGATGCTCTATCCCCAGGACACCCCGGCGATCCTGAAGGCGGCCGTCAAGGGCGGCGTGGCCGTGGATCTGGCGCTGGAGGCGGTGATGCGCGGCATGGAGAATCCCGATCCCAAGGTGCTCGAACGGGTGCTGCGCCAGGCCGTCGATCTGGGGCTCACGCGCGAGCAGGCCGAGCGCATCCTCAAGGGCCTGCAGGCGCAGGGGATCTGTATTTGAGTGCACTCCGCTTCGCCCTGCTCGGCGAGCGCCGGACTGAGAGATAAACCCAGCATGACGCCCCCTCTCCCCCCGGGAGAGGGTCGGCGGTGAGGGGAGCGCAACAACGCGCCAGGGGAGGCGCTGCGATCCCTATGGCATGGCCCGCGAGGGTCGGGCACGAGCAACGCAAAACCAGACAGGAACACAGGCCATGGCAGCAACAAGGGCCCTCATACTGGGGGCGGCAATCGGGGTAGCGCTGGGCGGCTGCGCAATCCAGCCCAAGGAGATGACGGTCGAGCAGCGGGCGGCGCTCGCCGAAGCGGATCTGGCGAGCCTGTTCACCTACCAGGAGCCGGTTGACGGGCCGATCGACCTGTACGAGGCCATGGCCCGGGCCGTCAAGTACAACCTCGATGAGCGTCTCAAGCTCATGGAGCAGGCGCTGGCGCGCGGCCAGCTCAAGGCGCTGCGCTATGACCTGTTGCCCGAGCTCACCACCGAGGCCGGCTATCACTGGCGTAGCAACGACAACGGCGCCTCCTCGGTCTCGCTGCTCTCGGGCACCCAGTCCCTGGAGCCCTCCACCTCCCAGGAGCGCAACCGGCACACCGCCGACGGCATTGTCGCCTGGAACCTGCTCGATTTCGGGGTCAGCTATGCCGCCGCCAAGCAGCAGGCGGATCAGGTGCTGATCGCCGAGGAGCGCCGGCGCAAGGTGGTGCAGAACATCCTTCAGGACGTGCGTGCAGCCTATTGGCGCGCCGTCAGCGCCGATCAGCTACTGCCCCAGATGGATAAGGTTCTGGATCAGGCGAACGCCGCCCTGGCCCGCGTCGAGAACCTGCAGAAGCTCGGACTCACCCCCACCGAGCAGGCGCTCAACTACCGCAAAGCACTGCTGGAGATCATCCGCCAGATGTGGGCACTGCGGCAGGACCTGGCGACCGCCCGCACCGAGCTGGGCACCCTGATGAACCTGCCGCCGGGCACCCCCTATGAGCTGGCCGTCAGCGACTCGGGCACGACCCTGGCCGACGCTGATCCGGGACTGCCCGTAGATCGGCTCGAGCAGCTGGCGCTGCTCAACCGTCCGGAGCTCGCGGAGGAGCAGTACCAGGCGCGCATCAGCGCCACCGAGGTGCACAAGGCGCTGCTGCGCATGCTGCCCGGCCTGGAGCTCAACATCGGCCAGCAGCACGACTCCAACAAGTACCTGTTCAACAACGGCTGGGTTGAGGCCAGCGCCGCGGTGTCCTGGAATCTGGTCAACGTGTTCGCCGGCCCCTCCCGGGTGGCCGCGGCACGGGCCAAGGTGCGGGTGGACGACGCTCGCCGCCTCGCCCTTTCCATGGCGGTGCTGACCCAGGTGCGCCTCGCCTATCAGCGCCTGGCGCTGGCCAAGCGCGATTTTGGGGTCGCCCGCGACCTGCTCGATGTGGAAGACCAGCTCAGCCGCTACAGCGCTGCCGCCAAAGCCGCACAGTCCGGCAATGAGCTGGAGCGGGTACGTGCCCTGTCCCAAGCGCTGGTGGCCCGCATGCGCCGGGACACCAGCTTCGCGGAGCTGCAGAACGCCTACGGACGCCTGCAAAGCTCAGTGGGCTATGATCCGTTGCCCACCAAGGTGGCCTCCACCGATGTCGCCGGACTGGCCAATGCCATCCGCGAGGTCCCCCCGGACTGGCTTGCCGGCCTGGCCAGCCCGCCCAGCGACATGCCCACGCCCGTCGAGGCCGCCAAGCTCGGCACGCCTCCCGCCGAAGGCGGCACCACCCGGTAGCCGTGCCCATTCCACCCCCCAACAGCCGCTTTGGCCCAGCCCTGGCGCTCGCTCTGCTTGCCCTCGCCCTGTCCAACGACGCCCCGGCGGGCGCACCGGCGCCGGACAGCACGAGCGCCCAGAGCGTGCGTCTGCTGTTGGTGCCTGCCCAGGAGGCCAAGCTCTCCAGCCCGATGGCGGCGCGCATCGAGCGCATCAACCTCCAGGAGAGCGAGCGCTTTCACCGCGGCCAGGCGCTGGTGGTATTCGACTGCGAGATCCAGCGGGCGGAGCTGCACAAGGCCCAGGCGGAAGTCGGCGCCGCCGAGAAGACCCACGCCTCCAACGTCAAGCTGCAGACCATGCACTCCATCAGCACCCTGGAGGTGGACCTGTCGGCGGCCCAACTGGACAAGGCGCGCGCCGAGCCGCCGTCACCCGCGCCCGGGTGGAGCAATGCGAGATTCGCGCCCCCTTCGACGGACGCGTCGTAGAGCTGCTCGCGCACGCCCACGAAACCGTCGCGCTCGCTCAGCCCCTGCTCAGTATTCTCGATGACAGCCACCTCAGGACCGAGCTGATCGTGCCATCCCGCTGGATCACCTGGCTCAAGCCTGGCACGCCGTTCACCGCGCTGGTCGACGAGACCGGCCGGCGCTACCCGGCCCGGGTGAAGAACATCGGCGCCCGCGTCGACCCGGCCAGCCAGTCCATCAAGGTCACCGGCGAGATCGAGGGGCCTCACCAGGATCTGCTCGCCGGCATGAGCGGCGTGGCAGAGTTCGCCGAGCCTGCCCAGCGAGCCCCCGAGCCGCTAGACTGAGCGGACCGTTGCGGCCCTCCCAGGGGCCAGGTGATGCCCGCTTGACCAGTCGTCCAGCCCCGTCCATAAGCGATTCCGAGCGCGAGCTGCGTGGGCTCGCTACTTTCCTGTCGCTGGAGAAGGAGGCGCGCCACGCCGAGACGCTGGAGCACCTCGGCTTCATCGTCGTCAACGACACGCTCCAGCTCATCCGTTATCACCAGGCCGTGCTCTGGCGGCGCACGGCCTCGGGAAGTCCCCAGATCCTGGCCTTTTCCGGGCTGGCGAATCCAGATAAAAATTCTCCTTTTTACAATTGGATAGAATCTCTTATTAAAGACTTCTCTAGATCAGAGCAGGGTGCCGACGTCCGCCCGCTGGCACTTGCGGACATCGCCGACACGCTCCGTGAGGGCTGGCGCGAGTGGATGCCCGGACCCGGCCTCTGGTGCCCCCTGGTCGCCCCGGGCGGCCGCTGGCTGGGTGGCCTGCTGCTCACCCGCAAGGACCCCTGGCAGGCCGGCGAGATCAAGCTCATCGAACGCCTGGCCGACGCCTATGCACATGCCTGGCACGGGCTGGAGCGGACCAGCCCCAGCGCCTGGGAGCGCCTGGGCGTAGCCGCTCGCAGGCGCCGCAACCGGTTGATCGCGCTCGCTCTGATCGCGCTCGCCATGGCCCTGCCGGTGCGCGAATCGGCCCTGGCCCCCGCGGAGGTCACGCCGGTGGACCCGGAGGTGGCGAGCTTCTCCCGTGGAGGGCGTGGTGCGCAGTATCCAGGTGAAGCCCAACGTCGAGGTGCACCGCGGCGACATCTTGTTCAACCTGGACGATACCCAGGTGCGCAACCGCTATGAGATCGCCAAGCGCTCCCTCGCCGTGGCCGAGGCGGACTACCTGCGGGGCAGCCAGAAGGCGTTCAGCGATCCGAAGAGCAAGAGCGAGCTGGCGCTGCTCAAGGCCAAGGTGGATGAAAAACGGGCCGAGGCCGATTACACCGCGGATCTGCTGGCGCGAACGCAAGTGCGGGCCAGCCGCGACGGCATCGCGGTGTTCAGCGATCCGAACGACTGGATCGGGCGGCCGGTGGTGGTCGGCGAGCGCGTCATGCTGATCGCCGATCCGGCACGATCCGAGCTGGAGATCCACCTCCCGGTCGAGGACGCGATCAACCTGGAGCCCGGGGCCGAGGTTCTGTTCTTCCTAAATATCCGCCCCACCGAGCCCCTGGCGGCCAGGCTCAGCCGCACCAGCTACGAGGCGCAAACCACCCCGGGGGGCGTGCTGGCGTTCCGGCTCAAGGCGAGCTTCGATACGCGCGATGAGCCGCCGCGCATCGGTCTCAAGGGCACAGCCAAGGTCTACGGCCAGCGGGTCAGTCTGCTGTACTACCTGCTGCGGCGACCGCTGGCCGTCCTGCGGCGCTGGGCCGGGCTCTGAGCATGAGCGCCGTCCCCACCCGTCCCGACAGCGATTTTCTGGACATGGCCGTGCGCCCCCTGCGCGAGGACATCGGGCTCTATCGGGGCCCTCATCGCCCGGACGGCTCCCCGACATGGACCCTGCATGACCCGGTCCGCAACCTCTTCTTTCGTATCGGCTGGCTGGAATTCCAGCTGCTCTCGGCCTGGAGCGCAGGCACCGTCGGTGCCGTGATCGAGCGGGTCAACCGCTCGACGACGCTGCGCGCGACCGCCGATCGCATGGCCGAGCTGCTCCAGTTCCTCGGCACCAACCAGCTGCTGGAGGCCAGCGGGCCACGGGCCTGCGAGCAGCTGTTGGCGCGCCGCCGCGCCAGCCGGATGCGGCTCGGGCAATGGCTGCTGCACAACTACCTGTTCCTGCGCATCCCCCTGGTCAAGCCCGACCGTTTTCTCGGCGCCACCCTGCCCTACCTGCGCTTCGTCTACACCCGGGGCTTCGCGCTCTCGCTGGCAGCGGCGGCGCTGCTCGGCCTGTTCCTCGCATCCCGCCAATGGGAGAGCTTCGAGAAGACCTTCAGCTACCTGTTTTCCTTCGAAGGGGCGCTGATCTTCGGTCTGGCATTGTTCCTGTCCAAGGGCGTGCATGAGCTCGGCCACGCCTACACCGCTAAGCGCTACGGGGTGCGGGTGCCCACCATGGGCCTCGCCTTCCTGGTGCTCTGGCCGGTGCTCTATACCGACACCTCGGAGGCCTGGAAGCTACCGGATCGACGTCAACGCATCGCCATCGCCGCCGCCGGCATGACGGCGGAGCTCGGCCTGGCGGCCCTTGCCACCCTGCTGTGGAGCTTCCTGCCCGAGGGTCCCCTGCGCGGCGCCGTGTTCCTGATCGCCACCACCACCTGGGTGCTGACGCTGCTCATCAACCTCAGCCCGATGATGCGCTTCGACGGCTACTACCTGCTGTCCGACCTGCTCGGGATCGAGAACCTGCACGAGCGCTCGTTCCGCCTGGGCAAATGGAAACTGCGCCAAGTGCTCCTGGGTCTGCAAGCCCCCTGTCCGGAGGTCCTGCCCGCGCGCCGGCAGCGCTTCCTGATCGGTTTCGCCTATGCCGTCTGGACTTATCGGCTCACCCTGTTTCTCGGCATCGCGGTTCTCGTGTACCACTTCTTCTTCAAGGCCGCAGGCGTCGTGCTGATGCTCACCGAGATCAGCTGGTTCATCGCCCTGCCGGTGTCCCGAGAGCTGCGCACCTGGTGGGGGCTTCGCGGCCGGATCCGCTGGAACCGCAATCTGGCGTTGAGCATCCTGGCCTCGGGCGGTCTTGTGCTCGCGCTGCTGCTGCCATGGGACCGGCACGTGGCGATGCCGGCGCTGCTGCTGCCCCAGAGCCAGGCCCGCGTGTATACCCCGATGGCGGGCCGCCTGGGGGAGGTCCTGGCCTCCACCGGCGACCGGGTGCGCAAGGGCGATCCGCTGTTTCGGCTGACCTCCCCCGACGTGAAGCACCGCCTGCGCCAGGCGCGCGCTCAGATCGACGTGTTGCAGTTGCAGATCGAGCGCGCCGGTGCCCAGCCTGAGCTACTGGACTTCCGGCCGGTGCTGGAGGAACAGCTCGGAGAGGCCCGGGCGGCGCTCAAGGCCGCCCAGGACGACCTCGACCGCCTGGAGATCCGGGCCCCCGCGACTGGCACCCTCACCGACCTGGAAGACTGGCTCCAGCCGGGCCGATGGCTGCCCAAGGACCAGCGGCTCGCGCTGATCGTCGAACGGCAGGCGGCGCGTATCGAGGGACTCCTCAGCGAGCGCGATCTGGACCGCCTCAGGGCAGGGTCCAGCGGGCGCTTCTACCCGGAGAACACGGACTTGGCGCCCCTGGCCGTGCAGCTGGAGCGCATCGATCCGGCGGGCGTGAGCGCCCTCGACCGCCCCTATCTCGCGTCGCTCTACCCGGGTCCGGTACCGGTCCGCGAGGATGCCTCCCACCGGCTGCTGCCTGAGCAGAGCCTGTATCGCGTGTCCCTGTCCATCCTGGGCCCTTGGAGCACCCCAGACCGGATCGAGCGCGGCAGCTTGCGGCTGGAGGCGGCACCGCGCAGCCCGCTGCGCTGGCTCTGGGAAACGACCGCCGGCGTGCTGATTCGCGAGAGCGGGTTCTGAGAGGCGGCCGCCACCGGGGCCAGGGTCGCCGAGGGGCTCGCCTCCCACAACCGAGGCCCGGCCCCTGTAGGAGGCCTCAGCCCTCTGAGCGATCAAACCTGTCTGGCGCCGACGATCATCCCAGCCTGCCCGCGCGCCCTCACTCGCCTGCCGTGTTTTGCCTGTCTTCTGCCTACGGTCTACCGCCTTCGTCCCCGTCTGCCCTCTACCCGCTCCCCCCGCCCGATCAGCTCATCACCGCCTGCATCAGCGCCATCTGGACATAGACGCTGCCCTTCGCCTGGGCGAAGAAACCGTTGTGCGGCGAATCGTTGATGAGCACCCCCGACTCGGGCAGCTGGCGCTGCGGACTCATCAACAACAGCTTCGGCTTGAAATAGCTCTTGAACTCCAGCATGTCCATGCGGCTGACGCTCTGCTGCTGCTTGAGATGGCTGTAGATGACGTCGAGGCCCGGCACCACCTTGCCGTAGCCACCCATAACAGTCTCATGGGGATGGAGCTCGGAGACCGTGCTGATCCGCAGGCCCGCCTGCTGCAAAGCCTCCCGCTGGCCCTCGCTGAACGGCACGGCGACGCGGTCCAGCAGAATGACCTCCTCCACCATCTGCGGGAACAGGGCCAATCCGGAAAGCAGGCTGCGAAGCGTCCCGGTGGTGGCGGGCATGCCGAAGATGCCGATGCGCAGGCGCTGCTCCGCGGGGGGATCCTTCCGGATCAGCACTGGGCACCACTTGAAGAGGGTATAGAGGTCGGCCAGCGCCTGGGTGGGGGCCTCATCCTCGCCGTTGCCCGCGTTGATCAGCGGGACCCCGGAGTGCTTGAGCATCTCCGGCAACAGCTCGGCGCGGGTGGTGCTGACCACGGCGAAGTCGCTGTAGTTATTGTTCAGCGCCGCGATATCCGACGGATCGCGCTTTTGATGCAGGATGTCCTGGACCGCTTGCGAGAGATCGATGAAGCTGCCGCCGAGGCCCAGCCAGGCCCGCTGGAATGCCAGCCGGACCTCCGGGCGGCCGCCGTCGAGAAAGTTTCCCCCCAGTACCTTGCAGGCCAGGGTCGAGGTCGCCTTCCGCCCATCCGCTTCGAAGCTCGCGGCCCGGCGAAACAGCTGGGCCAGCAGCTGGGGATCGAAGCTCGTGATCGAGGCGACATGCCTGCCCCGCAGGACGCTCAGCAGCTCAGGCTTGTCGGGGATCGCCTTCATCAGGCGCCCGGCGGCACCCGCGTCGGCGACCTCGTGCTGTTGAATGACCGGCTCCGTAGGCGGTGACGGAAAGCGATTCGATGGCATGATGGCTCCTCTGTCTGTCTTATTGGCTACCGAATGCCCACCTGGCCGACAAGCGGACTCGCGGACCCCGCACGAGCGCGACACGGCCGGGAAACCCCACTCCGCCCCCTGCCGGCACCCCTGGAGAGCCGCCGGGGGCGGGGCCGCCCGGCGAGGGGCATCGTCGGCCCCGTTTGACTCCGCTAAGCGTTGCCACGACCGACCGCAAGCTCCCCAGCCACCATTCTACGGAGCCCGTTGGCATTTTTGTAGGCACGCGTCAGTCACGCGCGCCGCGTACCAACCGGTCGACACAGGCTCGTCCGGGCTCGCGGCGGGATGCCGCCGAGATATGCGGCTCGAGCACCCTGTTGCCGAGCCGCCTGCTTTCTTGTAGCATCCTGTTCCCGTTACAGAATTTCTCATCTGTCGGGCGATTAGCTCAGCGGGAGAGCACTGCCTTCACACGGCAGGGGTCGCTGGTTCGATCCCAGCATCGCCCACCAATAAAATTAACAACATACGATAGCAAGCTCGCCAACCGGGTTTTACGTGTCAGCGCAGTGTCAGCCACCAAGGGGAAACCGCCCCGCTATGTCGGCTTGAGGGCACATGGTATCTCTGGTGGCAACCTGGGCTCGCTGAAGACCTTCGCCCCCAACGCTGGGGACAACCTTGGAACAAGGTGACAGTCCCCGGTCATTCCGTTTTGGAGTGTTCTCGAAACGCAGCCGTTAGTCCTCACAAGCTTTCCCTTAAGATCGCATCTCGCCCGCCTCCGCGACTGGCGATTCCACGCCTGGGATGGACTAATCTAGTCGGCATGAGGCCCGCCACAAGGCTGTACCCCCCTGAGCGATTGAAGCCCGGCATCGGCTTCGGATGACTCATCCCGGCCGATGAATCGCGCCGAGCGCATCTACCGCCTGCATGCTCTCCTTCAGGGCAAGCCCCAGCCCCTCGCCCGGCTGCAGCAAGAGCTGGAGGCATCGCGGGCCACCGTGGTGCGCGATATCGCCTACATGCGCGACTTCATGGGCGCGCCGATCGACTGGGACCGCACAAGCAACGGCTACCGTTATCGACCCAACGAGCCCCGATTCGATCTGCCCGGACTCTGGCTCAACGAGAGCGAGCTGCACGCCCTGCTCGCCAGCGAGCGGCTGCTCGATCAGATCCAGCCGGGCCTGCTCGCCCCTTACGTGGGGCCCCTCCGCTCTCGCATCCGAAAGCTGTTGGCCCAAAGCGGCCACCGAGCCGCCACCGTCAGCGAGCGCATCCTGTTGCAGCCCATGGCGGTGCGGCCCAGCCACCCGGAGCGTTTCGGCGAAGTTGCCGGCGCCGTCCTGGAAGGCCGCCGACTCCTGATCCGATACCACGGACGCGAGAAGGACCGCATCACCGAGCGCACCGTCCACCCCCAGAGACTGCTGCGCTACCGGGACAACTGGTACCTCGCCGCCCATTGTGAGCAGGCCGATGCGCTGCGCATCTTCTCCCTGGACCGCATCCGCCACGCCGAGGCCCTGGTAGACCCCGCCGACGCCAGCGATCCGGACGAGCTGGACCGCTTTCTCGGCGCCAGCTTCGGGATCTTCTCGGGCAATGCAGCGGCCTGGGCCGTATTGCGATTCAGTCCCGATGCCTCCCGCTGGGTGGCCGACGAGACCTGGCACCCGGACCAGGTAGGACAGTGGGTCGCGGCACGCTACGAGCTGCAGGTCCCTTACTCAGATCCGCGCGAGCTGATGATGGACATCCTCAAGTACGGCCCCGAGGTGGAGGTGGTCGCACCGGCGGAGCTTCGCACAGCTGTGATGCACCGGATACGACAGGCGGTGGACCTGTACAACGCCGACCCCCCGGACGAGCCGCCGATCCGGTAGTGTGGGGGACAGGCTCACTCCCTGAGCCACCCCCCGTGGTAAACAAAGGGAGCCCCAATCGAAAAGGAGGTCAGCCATGTTGCGTCGCACCTTTTTCAAGTTACTGCTCGGCTCGGCCCTCATCCCGACCGCGGTGAGCGGCGCACGCACGCCACGCACCCGACTCCTCCATGAGTCGCCCCTGGCCGGCTTCCAGTATTACGACGGCAGCCGGGTCTGGCCCGCCCTCGCCGTCGGCGACCCCCTGACACTGGAGCGCGAGCCCGCCAACCCATTTGATCCGCGCGCGGTGGCCGTCTATTGGCAGGCGCGCAAGCTCGGCTACCTGCCGCGGGTGGAAAACACCGCCGCCGCCCAGCTGATGGACCACGCCGAGCGGCTGCACGGCCGGATCAGCGTCCTCAGTGACCGCGGCGGCCTGTGGGAGCGGCTGCCCTCAGCCGTCTATCTGACTGCCTGACAGGAACACGCAGCTGCACACCACAATGAAAGATGGCGACGCCTTCGGAAAGCTCCGACGAGACGACAAAACCGGTCATGTGATCGCATGGTTGCCTCTGGTCGACCACATGACCGACGTAGCCCTGTGCTTCGAGCGGCTGTGCAAGTGCCTTTCGGTGCATCGAGCCCTCGAGCGAGCGGCAGGGCGAAGCCTGGATGGACTGGACATTGCCCGACTGGCAGTGCTTGTCTTTCTGCATGACCTGGGCAAGGCCAACAGCGGCTTTCAGTCCAAGCGTTGGCGCCCTGAAGATCGCCCAGCCCATTGGCCCTTTCCCGCCGGCCATGGGCGAGAGGCCATGTATCTCCTGAGCGAGGACGCCTTCGCACCCCTTGTCGATGCCTTGCCCATCGACGAAATGCTGTCATGGGGACAAGAGGCAGTGATCCCCCTGTTGGCGGCCACCATCAGCCATCACGGACGACCGATCATCGACGACGGGGCCGCCCTGGCGGTCGGCCTATCCAAAACGATCTGGAAGCCGGTCAAGGATGCCGACGGCAATATTCTCTACGACCCGCTGCCGATCATCCAAGACATGACGCGGTGGGCCCGGTCGCTGTTCCCCCCTGCATTCCGAGAGGCTTGCCGACCACTGCCGAGCGCACCGCCCTTCGGCCATCTCTTCGCGGGTCTGGTGCAGTTTGCCGACTGGCTCGGCTCCGATACGCGCCATTTCCCAATCCGGGTCGACGAGAACCGACGCGGATCGGCGCGCGGCTATGCAGAGCACGCCGTTCTCGCCCTTGGCCTGGACGCCCAGACCTGGCGCGAGGGCTTATCGGCCAGCCCGCCCACCTTTCAAACAGCCTTCGGGATCGACACGCCGCACCCCATTCAGTCGGCCATGGACCAGAATGACCTCGGACCACTGGTGCTCGTCGAATCGGAGACCGGTAGCGGCAAGACCGAGGCTGCCTTGTGGCGCTTCGTTCACCTGTTTCGTGCCGGGCTGGTGGACAGCCTCTACTTCGCCTTGCCCACTCGGGTCGCCGCCAAGCAGGTCTATGACCGGGTAAGGGCGACGATTGCGCGGCTATGGCCGATCATCCGCCCCTCACGCTCCGGGCGTGCCCGGCTATGCCGCCGCAGACGGGGAAGAGCCGGTGATTCTGCCCAAGTTCGAGGTGCAGTGGAACGACAACCCAGACGACGAAAAGGCCCACCGGCGCTGGGCCGCCGAGACCCCAAAACGATTCCTTGCCGCGCCGATCGCCGTCGGCACCATCGACCAGGCCCTGCTCGGCATCCTCAAGGTGCGCCATGCCCATATGCGCTATGCGCTGTTGGCGAGAAGCCTGTTGGTGGTAGACGAGGTCCATGCCTCTGACGTCTACATGACCGCGTTGCTCGAACGCCTGCTCAAGGCCCACCTGGGCAATGGCGGCCATGCCCTGCTGCTCTCCGCCACCCTCGGCAGCAGCGCCCGTACCCGCTATCTGGCCCTGGGTCGGTCAGTGGCTTCGGCGACCTTGCCAAGCTTCGACGAGGCCGGAAACACTGCCTATCCGGCCCTCTCCGATGGCAACGGCTTGCGTCCCATGGCCAGGACCGGTTACGCCAAGCACGTTCAGTGGTCGCTGCACGATTGTATGGACCATCCCGCCGTCATCGCCGCCATGGCCATCGAGGCCGCCGCGACCGGGGCAAAGGTGCTGGTGGTGCGCAACACCGTGCCTACGGCCATCGCCGTACTGAGGGAGATCGAGAGCCAACCGGGCGGCAAGGACAAGCTTTCACCGTCAACGGTGTGGCCACCTTGCACCACAGCCGCTTCAGCCGCCAGGACCGCCCCCTCCTCGATGCCGCCATCGAGACCGCGTTGGGCATACAGCGCCGGAGCGGTCCCTGCATCGTCATCGGTACCCAGACTCTGGAGCAGAGCCTCGACATCGATGCCGATCTGTTAATCACCGATCTGTGCCCGATGGACGTGCTGCTGCAACGCATCGGTCGATTGCATCGCCATCAGCGGGGTACAGGCGAGCGCCCGCCCGAGTATGCCTCACCGCAGGCCCGCATCCTGACCCCAACCAAGCATGACCTGTCCCCCATGCTGGCCCGGGCCGCTCACGGACTGGGACGGCACCGCGACGGCGGCGGGGTCTATCCTGACCTACGCATCGTCGAGGCCACCCGTCGACTGATCGCCCAACGTCCCCTGATCGAGATCCCTCAAGACAATCGCGCGCTGGTCGAAGGCGCGACCCATCCGGACCGACTCACCGAAGTCGAGACATCGATGGGCGTGGATTGGGCGCGGCTTGGCCAACAGTCGGTCGGCGACACAGGGGCACACCGAACCGTCGCCAATCTGCATCTACTCGAGATTGACAAGGCGTTCGCCCAGGACGCCAACATGGCATTTCCAACGGACCACAAAATCGCGACCCGTTTGGGCGCAGAGGACAGGCTGGCCGTTTTCGAGCCGCCGCTGGCGGGCCCCTTTGGCGAGCCCCTGACCCAACTACCCGTCCGCCATCACCTATTGCCGAGAGGCCTGGACCCGGATGCACCTCCGCACGTTACTGCCTCAAACGAGGGCACAACCGAATTTGCCCTCGGTGCCGCCCGATTCAGGTACAGCCGTCTCGGACTGGAGCGCATCGCCGATGACTGACCGCTACGATGCATTGCACAGCCCCGAGGGCCAGTATCAAGCCGGATCTAACGAACAGGTTTTGCGAAATAAGAGAGATATTACCAAAACGGAAACGATGGAGCGGCTGGAGTTCGATCTCCTGGCAGCCATGCAAGAACGCCTATTCGAAGAGATCGAGATGGATCAGCGACTATCCAGCAACGATCTGTGCGAGTGGCACGGTCTTTCGTTGCAAAGCGTCTACGACTGGGCGGGTAACTACCGCAGGGTGAACATGGCCAAGGGCGATTTCCCCCTTCGCCACTGCTCATCTGATACCGAACCTCATGCAGAGCTATGAGCGCGAGTGCCTGGAGCGATACACGCCGTGCGAGGGAATGCAAACGGATGAATTGGCAGAAGCGCTGGCAGTCTGTCACGTCGAATTCATCCTCATCCATCCGTTCCGAGAGGGAAATGGACGTCTGGCCCGTACTCTGGCGACAGTGATGGCCCCGCAGGCCGATGGGCCGCTGCTGAATTTCAGCAAGATGGAGCGGCAGAAAGGGCAATACGTTCTCGCCATCCACCAGGGACACGACCGCCACTACGATCCCATGAAGCTCATCTTTGCCGAGATTCTGGCCGACTCT